>CAZTNA010000011.1:0-90957 GCA_964615305.1 uncultured Chitinophaga sp. | reverse complement strand
ACATCATTGTGAGAGTAAACAACAATGGCGAGCTGATTACTAAGAAATTGTTTGTAGCTGACACTAAATAAGCAGTTGACCTAAACTTTACAGAAGGGTTGTCTTGGTAAAAGGCAGCCCTTCTTGTTTACCAAGTATAGGTAGTTTACTTAGCGCTCATGCACAAATGCTCAGCTAACCACAAACCATAAAATTATTGCCGAAGGCGTTTTTTGTTTTAGGGTGTTTGTTTGCTATTGCTTCCACTTGTTTTCTACTCCAATTGTTTTGTGAGCTTCTTCTACTTTTTGGTTTACTTGTCCGGTTAACGCGTGGTAATACATTACAAAATCAGACGCTAAACTGTAAAATGGATATTTAAAAGTAGCGGGCTTGTTCTTCTCCAAAACAAAATGACCCAACCAAGCAAAACCATAGCCGCACAAAGGCATAAGAGCAAGCAGCCAAAATTTTCCGCTAAATAAACCATACACAAAACAAACAATAACCAGTGTGGTGCCCACGTAATGCATGGTGCGGTTTATAGGGCGGGCATGTTCGGTTAGGTAGTAAGGGTAAAAATCCCTAAAAGAGGTATAGAGTTTTTCGTTGCTCATTGGTGTGGTTTATTTAGATGATGAATCTTGTTTAGCCTTCAGTTGCTTTTTAATTTTTCTTACCTCATCTACTCGCACACCGGTTTCTTTCGAAATCTCTATAACGGTTTTTCCGCTATCAATCATTTCTTCTATTTTTTCTTTATAGTCTTCCTGAAAAATTTGATCTTTTGTGGGTTCATCGCGCTTAAATTTTGCTTCTGTGTTTGTGTTTTCTATTTCAGGTTCGGTTGTGGGTTTAAACAAAAAATATAGACCTAAAGCAAGAAGTACAACTCCGGCTGCAATGACAATATTTTTGTTTTTATTGGTTGAAACTGTATTTGAAGCGGGTTGATTGTCAGGTTCCATATTTTGCACTTATATACGAATGTAAAAAACGGCTGAAAGTGTATTCTTTTCTCAGTGTTTCTGAGCAGGAAAGATTTTTTGGCAGTGGACGATATGTTTTTACATTCGCACCACTAAAACCAAAGCAAATGTCAAACATCGCAGAAAGAGTAAAGAAAATTATAGTTGACAAGTTGGGCGTAGAAGAGAGTCAGGTAACCCCTGAGGCCAGCTTCACTAACGACTTGGGGGCTGACTCATTAGATACGGTAGAGTTGATTATGGAATTCGAAAAAGAGTTCAACATTTCTATCCCTGATGAGCAGGCAGAAACTATAGGCACCGTAGGGCAAGCCATCGAGTATCTCGAAAAATCGGCAGCAAAATAGATAGTAACTAAAAATTTATGAAAAGTGGCAGACCAAAAATCTGCCACTTTGTTTTTATAATAGTGCCCTCAAAACACGATATGTGTCGTGATATAAAAGAACCTTACGAATGAACTTAAAGCGAGTAGTAGTAACAGGATTAGGCGCACTTACACCTATTGGCAATAATGTAAATGATTATTGGAAAAATCTGATAGCCGGTGTGAGTGGTGCGGCTCCAATTACCCGTTTTGAAGTTTCGAAGTTTCGCACCCGCTTTGCTTGCGAGGTTAAAAATTTTGACGCTACGCAGTTTATTGACCGTAAAGAAGTAAAACGCATGGATCGCTTTACACAGTATGCTATGGTAACTGCCGAAGAAGCAGTGAAAGATGCAAACTTGCTGGACGAAAAGTTAGATAAAGACAGAATAGGAGTTATTTGGGGCTCTGGAGTTGGTGGCTTAGATGTTTTTCATGAAGAAATAATTGCCTTTGCAAAAGGCGATGGCACGCCAAGGTTTAATCCGTTCTATGTGCCTAAAATGATTATTGATATAGCTGCCGGATTAATTTCCATGAAATATAATTTCCGGGGACCAAATTACGCCACAGTAGCGGCATGCGCCACTTCAAACATATCGCTGATTGATGCCTTTAATTTACTACGATTAAATAAAGCCAGTATAATAGTTACAGGTGGCAGCGAAGCGGCTCTAAGCCCGGGTGGTGTGGGCGGCTTTAATGCCATGCGCGCCATGAGCGAACGGAATGATGATCCGGCAACGGCTTCGCGCCCATACGATAAAGACCGCGATGGCTTTGTAATGGGCGAAGGTGCAGGAAGTATTGTACTCGAAGAGCTGGAGCACGCAAAGGCACGTGGAGCAAAAATTTATTGTGAAATAGTGGGTGGTGGATTAAGTGCCGATGCCCATCACATTACAGCACCCGATCCTGACGGTCATGGTGCAGCACGCGCTATGCAATTAGCTTTAGAAGACGGCAACATTCAACTAGCCGATATAGACTACATCAATACACACGGCACATCTACTCCGCTGGGCGATATAGCAGAGTTGAATGCCATTAAAAAAGTGTTTGGCGAGCAGGCATACAAAATGAACATTAGTAGTACCAAGTCAATGACCGGGCACTTATTGGGGGCAGCCGGTGCTGTGGAATCTATAGCAAGTATTATGGCTCTTCGTCACAATATTATACCACCTACTATCAACCATTTTACCGATGACCCCGAAGTGGATGCTAACCTTAACCTTACTTTTAACAATGCCCAACAGCGTCAGGTTAACTTTGCGCTAAGCAACGGGTTTGGTTTTGGCGGTCATAATGCCACAGTAATTTTTAAAAAGTATAACGGCTAAAGGTTTTCTTTTGCTACGCCAAATCTATAACACGCTTCTTTCTTCTGACAGACAACTGACTACTTATATTAGAGGCATTACAGGAATAACCCCCTCTAATCTTAATTTGTATAAACAGGTTTTTAAACACCGCTCAAAATTTAATGAGCCAAAAGAAAATAATGAACGTCTCGAACTTTTGGGCGATAGTATCTTAGACGGTATTGTATGCGAGTTTCTTTACAAGAAGTATCCATATAAAGAAGAAGGCTTTATAACTGAGCTTCGTTCGCGTATTGTAAACCGAAAATCACTAAATGAGGTTGGCGCTAAGCTAGGTTTGGTTGAAAAACTAAACTTCAACCGCAAAAGCATGACAGACATTTCGAAAGATTTAGCAGGAAATACTTTTGAGGCATTGGTAGGTGCTGTATATCTCGATGCGGGATTTAATGCCACTCGCAAGTTTTTAATGAAACGGGTTTTAAAAAATCTGATAGACGTTGATACTCTGGAACAAACCAATACTGACTATAAAAGCCGCATGTTCCATTACATTCAGCGCGAAGGAAAAAGCATAGACTTTAGAGTGGCTGACGAAAAAATGCGTAATCGAAGAGCCTACTTTACAATAGAGTTAGTAATAAACGGAGAAATAATTGCGAAAGGAGAAGGTTTTAGTAAAAAAGTTGCTGAGCAAAACGCAGCCATGAATGGATTGAAAGTTCTTGGAGTTACAGAACTGTAAAGACGTAACGTCAAACTACTCTTCTGTATCAGATTCCGATTCTTTGAACAAATCTTTCTCCTCTACTACCTTCACAGCATCACCGCTTTTTAGTGTTTTTGAAATCAGTTTAAAAGGCGCTTTTATAACCTGTTCGCCATCGTTTACACCGCTTAATATTTCAATATGGGTAGCATCCTGTATGCCGGTGTTTACTTCCTTGGGTATGGCTTTTCCGTTTTCTGCTACAAATACAATTTCTTTTACTCCTTTTTTACCCGGTTCTTTTTTTTCTGTCTGTTTGCTTTTTGCAAAATCAGCATCCTTAACCTTTATATCATCTTCCTCGCGTGTGGTTACTGATTGTATAGGCACTGTCAATACATTTTCACGCCCCTCAGTTTTAATATCTACGGTGGCACTCATGCCCGGACGAAAAGGAAATTTTTTGCCTATCTCTGGTTTTACAAGGTCTGCATACGAGTTTTTCAGAAGTTTCATTTTTACCGTAAAATTGGTGGCCTGCGATGCTGTAACTGACCCCAAAGTATTTGTAGCCGAATAGGAAACCTGACTTACCACTCCTTTAAATTTCTTTTTTATGTAAGCATCAACCTCTATGTCGGCAGTGTCGCCAATAGATATGCGCAGCACATCGTTTTCGTTTACATCTACTTCTGCCTGCATGTTGTTAAGATCAGCTATTCGAATAATTTCAGTGCCGGCCATTTGGGCGGTGCCCACCACTCGTTCGCCAAGTTTTACGTTTACCAATGATACAATGCCGTCCATTGGAGCGTAAATTTTTGTCTTTTTTAAATTGTCAAGAGCTTGGCTCAACTGCGCTTCAGCACTTTTTACACTAAATGAAGCAGCATTCACTTGTTCTTGTGCGGTTTCGTAATTAGCGTTGGCCTGGTCATATTGAAGTTTAGCAGCTTCATATTCAGCATCGCTGATTACTTTGTCATCGTGCAGTTGTTTGTTGCGGTCAAAATTTCTTTTTGATTGATCAAATGCCACTTTGGTTTGTATGGCACTGGCGCGTGTGCTGCTCAAGCTGGCTTTAAATTGATTAACGCTTGCTGATGCCTGATTCACCACGGCTTCGTAAATAGCAGGATTCACCACGGCCAGTAGTTTACCCCTTTTTACAGAGTCTCCTTCGTGTACGTTCAACTCTATCACTTCGCCCGACACTTCGCTGCTCAACTTTACTTCAGTTTCTGGATTTATTTTACCACTGGCAGTTACTGTTTCAACTAACGAACGTTTCGAAGCTTTTTCTACCGCTACTTGCATTTCATCGCCTTTACCAATCCACCCTCTTTTTTTACCTACTACCGCTGCTATTAAGAGAACAACTAATGCTGTTCCCAATCCTATTAAAAGTTTATTGTTTTTCATCTGATCTTGTATTTAATCTTCTTTCACTCGGTGGTAAAACGGATGTTTATGCCCATGCGTTCAAGTGTCCGTTAAAAGATTTAGGGGTTTTCCATCCTAAGTGGTTTGCCTTGATAAAAGTCTAATACTTTCAGGCGGAAAACGTATGTGTACTTTGCCTTAATCATTTCCGATTCGGCAACAGCCAAACTGTTTTTTGCCTGCTGCAATTCGAAGCTGCTCAACATGCCCGCACCAAAACGTTTGTCGAACGCAGTGAAAGATTTTTGTGCGCTTTCGGTGCTTTTTTTGTTAGCAATAAAACCTTGCGCTGCGGCTTTTGCATTGGTATAAGCCACTTCAATATCTTGCCGCAACTGATTTTTTGCACCCTCTAATTGCAGTTCTCTTATTTGCATTTGCAGTCGGGCATTTTGAATATTTGTAACCCGTTGCCACTTACTGAAAATTGGAATATTCATTCCAACACCCACCACTTTTCGAAAATTATCTGTTAAACTTTCGGCAAATGTTTTTGCGCCTGCATCTTTCTGAGATGGAAAAGGAATACCAAGTATCGTATCAACAGTGGTTTCATATTTTCTATCCTGGCTGAAATAACTTGAACTTAAAGAACCGAAAGCGGCAACGGTAGGGCTTAGTGCACCGAGTGCTATTTTGCGCGAAGCATTAGCGCTTTTCCAGCGTGCTTCTGCACTTTTAATGCTTGGTTGATTGCCAAGTGCATACTGATAAATGGCATCGGAGGAAAGAGCAGCTATGTCAGCTACATTATCAAGCTGAACTTCCGGAGTTTCTACTTCGAAATTTGTTTCATTTAATTGTAGCAATTGTTTCAAAGAAAGCACGCCAAGCTCAATGGCGTTTTGAGCAGCCACTAAGTTAGCTTCATCGCGTGCAAATTGAGCTTCTGTTTCAAACAACGAGGTTTCGGGCAACACGCCTGAATTTATTTTTGATTTTACAGTTTCTAACTGTTGCGATGTAAGCTGTTTCTGTTTTTCGGCAACCTTTACTATTTCTTTATTAAGCAATACCTGTAGATAGGCAGATGCTACAGATAGCGCAACATTGTTTTTTGCGTTTTCGAAATCGAACTTCGAAGCCAGTAAATCATATTTGGTACGCTCTACATTAAATATCTGTTGCAGCCCTGTAAACAAAGGCAAGTTTGCCTGAACGGATGTTTGTAACGATTGTGAAGTTCCCTGAGCAAAACTATACGTCTGTGGATTGAACCCGTTTCCAAAATTGCTACTGTAGTTAACGTTTCCATCCACACTTGGTAGAAAGTTGAGTTTACTTTGCAGGTTTTCGTTTTTCGATATTTGTTGTGTTACAACTGTTTGCTGTACTTGTATGTTATGCGCAAAAGCGTATTCAATACACTTTTCTAACGTCCATTTTGAGTTGGGTTGCCCACACACGTATGCCGAAATAATGAGTAACAAGCAGAGGAAAAATAAACGCAAAATATGCACAGCTTAGAATTTGAAGCGCCAAAAGTAAAAGAATAAGAATGTGTAGTTTGACAGCTAACGGTTTCCGTTATTGTATTATTTCCACCCGAAATGGTTTTCAATTCGTATTTTTTGCCTAATGTGATGGCGAAAGTGAATGTTACAAAGTTCTATCCACTCGGCTGTATTTAGCCAGCCTAAAAAAGGGTGCTTAATTTTCAAATTAGGATCACTTTGTGGAATACGCTGAATATATGTTGAGGCCAGTTTCTTGATGTCTTCTAGTTTTCCTATCAGTTGTTCAAGTGACTCAGGTTGGTTGGGTTGCACGGCAACCTGTCGCGGCATTTCATATTTTACGGGAGGCAGAGTGCGGAAAGTAAAAATAAGGTGAGCAGCAAATTTCTTGGCTTTGCCGGTTTCTACCCCTTCTTTATTCAGGCAGTTTTCAGCATTTCTAAAAAAGAAACCCTTCGCGCTCATCCACAAATGAATACCCACTTGGCCCATACTCCATTCGTGCTCTGATGGTTTTTTAATTATTTGTTCCCAGCTGTAACGCTTGTATTCATTAATCCAGTAGTCAATAGCTTTATGGGTTTGATTTTCGAGCTTTTGTAAGTTCATTTTAAATGGTTTATGCTAATTACAAGTATAGCGTTTAAGTG
Source organism: uncultured Chitinophaga sp. (assembly GCA_964615305.1). Classification (GTDB taxonomy): domain Bacteria; phylum Bacteroidota; class Bacteroidia; order Chitinophagales; family LD1; genus Bog-950. The sequence continues at coordinate 84,038 of CAZTNA010000011.1, read as the reverse complement.
CAAATATACTTACCTCCCGGAATCGGTTCATTGCTAAAAATCAACGGTTCGGACTGTGAGATGGAAACTTTGGAAAAAGATTTGGTTTCCACAGTTTTGTTCGTATACATTTGCGCCCACTTTGAAAAACCAGCAGATTAAACTCTTATTAACCAAGTCAGCCGAGCTTTTTAAGAAGTATGGCGTTAAAAACTTAACCATGGATGATCTTGCCCGTGAACTGGGCATGAGTAAAAAAACCATCTACCGGTTTGTTGAAGATAAGCGCGATTTGGTAAAGCAAACCATGGAGTTTTACCTTGCCAACGAGCGCAAACAACTCGAAGATATTCTAAGCCCATCTAAAAATTCGATAGATGAGATGGTGGCCATGATTCAGTATTTTATGAATCAGGTGCAGGAGTTTAACCCGTCAGCACTAAATGATTTACAAAAATATTACCCGGAAACGTGGGAAATTTATAACCAGTACCGCTACCATTTTATGCTTGGTAAAATACTTGATAATCTGAAGCATGGGGTTAAACAGGGGGTGTACCGCACAGACTTAAATGCCGATGTGGTATCGCGAGTTTACATAGGTGGCATTGACATACTGATTAACCAAACTTTGTTTCCGGTTAAAAAGTATGCCTACATAAATTTATATACCGAGTATCTCAACTATCATTTCCGCGGCATTGTATCTGCCAAAGGGCTTAAAATGCTTGAGCAGCAAAATTTATTGACAACCAAAACGACTTAAGTAAGATTTATGACAAAACTTATATATGCGGTTATTATCCTGCTTCTGGCAGGCACATTAAACGCACAGTCAGTTGCCCAAACCAAAGCATACACACTCAAAGAGGCAATAGATTATGCCTTAGCAAACAATGCAAAGGTGCGCAATGCCAAGTTAGATATTGCTTCTGCTAAATGGAGAAATATTGAAATAATTACACAAGGGCTACCCCAAATTTCTTCTGAAGTTGGTTATACCTATTATTTCAAAAAACCTGAAATGCCGGGCTTAACTCAAATTTTTACCGATACCAGCCAGGTTAGTACTAAAATTTTTGGATATCTGGCCCAACAGGGCGCCATGATGGGCGATAACACTATTGCTAACATACTTACCCAAAGTGCACTTGACAGCAAAGACAAAAAGGTAACCTTTGCTTTATCGCATAATCTTTCAGCCAGTTTTCAGTTAACGCAACTTCTATTCGATGGTCGTTACATTTTTGGTGTTAAAGCTACCAAAGACCTCATGAAAACAGCCCGTATGGCTGCTGGGCTCAGTGAACAGGAAATTAAGTATGAAGTAATGAAAGCCTACTATCAGGCTCAGGCGGCACAAGAATCAAAAACGCTGTTAAGCGAAAACCTGAAATTGATCGACAAATTGGTAAGTGATACGAGAGCAACGTTTAACGAAGGATTAATTGAAGAGTTAGATGTAAACCGATTAGAGCTAGTACAGGCAACATTGCAAAGCCAAATAAATTTGCTTGATCAAAGAAGCAAAGTAGCAATAGACAATGTAAAATATCAGATGGGATTGCCCACCAGTGATGTAATAGTTTTAAAAGATAGGCTCAGCGAGTTGAAAGAAACCATAAAGATAGATTTGGCAGCACAGTTTGATGCAAAGCAACGCTTAGAATATGATCTTTTGCAACAAGCAGTTGTGTTGCAGGGGTACGATATTAAACAGAAGAGGGTGGGATACTTTCCTTCGCTATTTGGTTTTGTAAACTACGGTTGGCAGGCTCAAAGCGACAACTATGCAAGTTTGTTTAAAAAGCAAACCACCACCTACCCTGATGGCGATACACGCAGCCGTAGCCCCTGGTTCGATCAGGGTTTGGCAGGCATTACACTAAAAGTTCCGCTTTTTGATTCTGGATTAAAATATGCCCAAATTAAGCAAGCTAAAATAGAGCAGATGAAACGCAGAAACGATTTCGAAAACTTTATCAATGCATCGGAGTTACAGTTCGAAGCAGCGCGATCAGCTTTTAATGCTGCGGTTTCAGACGAAGCCATTGCCAAGCGCACAGGTGCTTTAAGCGAGAAAATATTTAATACCAATTCTATAAAATTTAAAGAAGGTGTGGGCAACAGTTTTGAACTGGTGCAGAGCGAAACAGAAAACGTAAGTAACCAACTTAAATACATTCAGAGCGTTTTAACTCTGCTGAGCACCAAAGCCGATTTAGATAAAGCACTCGGAGTAAAGTAAAACAACCATTCAAACTAACATCATGAAAAAATTATTGCTCTCTCTCTTTGTAACAACATTAATAGCTTCTTGCGGAAACGGGGGAAGTGACTTAGACAAGAAGAAAAAAGAACTATCGGAGGCAAAAGCAACGGTAAAAGACCTGACTGCCAGAATTACTACGCTTGAAAGAGAAATTGCCAAGCTCGATACAACCTTTAAAGTAGCTGAAAAAGTAAAACTGATTCAGGTAGATAGCTTGCAGAAACAAGAGTTCAAGCATTACATCGAAGTGCAAGGAAATGTTGATGCGGAAGAAAATGTTACTGCACTTCCGCAACAACCCGGTGTGGTAACCGCCATTTATGTAAAAGAAGGCGATAGGGTTACCAAAGGGCAAGTACTGGGTTTAACAGAAACCACCGCCACCATGGATGCCGCTATAGCCACTATTCAAACACAATACGACTTGGCTAAAACAGCGTTTGAAAAACAGGAACGTTTATGGAATCAAAAAATAGGAAGCGAGATTCAGTATCTAAGTGCTAAAACTCAAAAGGAAGCCCTTGAGAAACAAATTGCTGCGCAGCGCACACAGCTAGAAATGACAAAAATTAAAGCACCCATTAGCGGTACTGTTGATAATGTTAATCTGAAAATTGGCGATATGGCAATAGGATCGCAATTGATGCCCGGCATACGCATCATCAATAACAACAGCTTATCTGTAAAAGCAAAATTGGCTGATAGCGATTTCGGAAAAGTTAAACAAGGTGATAAAGTAGATTTAGAGTTTCCTGATATTAACAAGTCAACTACGGCTACAGTGAGCTATGTGTCACAAACTATTGATCCACGCAGCAGAACATTTCAGGTAGAAGTAAAACTTAACAATGCAGGTAACCAATACGGAGCCAACATGATTGCGAAGTTGAAAATAAATGATGCTACCTACAAAAATGTATTACTGGTGCCTACTAATGTAATACAGAAAAATGAAGAGGGCGAGTATGTGCTATCAGCCGTAACCGAAAACGGCAAAACAACAGCCAAAAAGAACATGATTACTAAGGGTGCCGAGTATAACGGCAGAACAGTTGTAGCTGAAGGGTTAAGTGAGGGCGACCGTATAATTACTTTCGGATACACCGAAGTGGTAGATGGGCAGAGAATAGAGTTTTAATAGCACCTATATACATGCAAAGGGTGTGTGTTTTTTAAACAGAAATTATGAGTAGTCATACAGAAATATCGAAAACCAAGTTACTGGCAGAAAAATTAAAGGAACTCAGCTTTACCAGTTGGTGCATTGAAAACGCCACCAGTATTTATGCGTTTACTTTTATGATTGTGATGGCGGGCTTATTGATATACAACCGCCTGCCTAAAGAGTTGTTTCCCGATGTAGTAGTACCTACTATTTCGGTAGCCACCATTTACCCGGGCGCTACACCATCAGACATTGAAAACCTGATTACAAAGCCAATCGAAAAACAGGTAAAAAGCTTAAATGGGGTTAAAAAAATTACCAGCAACTCGCTTTCAGATGTATCAATTATAACGGTAGAATTTTCTACTGACCTAAAGCCAAGTGATTGCAAGCAAAAAGTTACCGATGCCGTGGCTAAAGGGAAAAAAGACTTACCGTCTGACTTAAAAACAGATCCGCAAATTCAAGAGTTCGACATTAACGAAATGCCCATTATGAACATTAATCTGGCGGGCGATATACCTCTTGACCAGATTAAAGAATATGGCGAAGACTTGAAAGACCGTATTGAAAGCATGAAAGAAATTACCCGGGTAGATATTGTGGGCGGGCTGGAAAGGGAAATTCAGATCAATGTTGACCTGTATAAAATGACTTCGGCAGGCATTAGTTTTATGGATATTGAAAACGCAGTACAACGCGAAAACCTAAACATAAGCGGAGGAGAAGTGCGGGTAGATGACTTACGAAGAAATTTACGTGTTACCGGTGAATTTAAAGATCCAAAGGAATTAGAAAATCTGATTGTTCGCTCATTTACAGGCACCACGGTTTTTCTAAAAGACATTGCCAGCATACAAGACGGATTTAAAGAAAAGCAAGACTTTGCACAACTCGATAAAAAATCGGTTGTAACACTTAATGTAGTAAAGCGCAGCGGAGAAAATCTTATTAGCGCAACCGACCAGATTTACAAAATACTCGAAGAGTATCAGGAGAATAAGTTTCCCAAAGGGCTACAAGTTAAAGTAACCGGAGACACTTCTGAGAATACACGTATTCAATTACACGACCTGTTGAATACGGTAATTCTCGGATTCATATTTGTGGTATTTATTCTCATGTTTTTCATGGGTTTTACAAACGCATTTTTTGTAGGATTAAGCGTTCCGCTAGCTACTCTTGTAGCGTTTTTATTCATGCCCGGTTTAGGTATGACCATGAACGTAATGGTGTTGTTCTCGTTGCTGCTTGCCTTGGGTATAGTGGTAGATGATGCCATAGTGGTTATTGAAAACACCCACCGTATTTATCATAAGTACGAGTACGACATTAAACAAAGTGCCAAGTTTGCTGCCGGAGAAGTATTTATACCGGTGTTAGCCGGTACGCTTACTACTTTAGCACCTTTTGTACCGTTGCTGTTTTGGCCCGGAGTTGTAGGTAAGTTCATGAAAAACCTCCCCATTACACTTATAATCACTTTAGGTGCTTCGTTGTTTGTGGCGTTTGTTATGAACCCGGTGTTTGCCGTTTCTTTCATGAAAAAAGAAGAACATGGCGAGTCAAAGCTGAAAGATTACAAGTGGGGATTTGTAGCGTTTGGTGTGGTGGCGCTACTTGGCTATTTGGGTGGTAGCATGGGTATTGGTAACTTCTCCGTGTTCTGCATTATACTTATTCTCTCGTATCACTTTTTCTTTTACCGGGCAATTATTTTCTGGCAAACAAAGTTTTGGCCAAAGGTAGTAAGTACCTATAAAAATATACTGCGCTCGTTTATTCAGGGTAAGCGGCCTATTGCGGTGGTGCTTATAGCTGTGTTGTTGTTGGTTGTAAGCTGGGGTGTTTTTATTGCCAGCAAACCTAATGTGGTTTTCTTTCCAAGTGGCGATCCCAACTTTGTATATGTATATTGCAAACTTCCGGCCGGTACCGATGCCAATGTTACCGACTCAATAACCCGTATTATTGAAAAGAAAGTTTATAATGTAATAGGTGCCAATAACCCTGATGTTACAAGTGTAATTTCAAATGTGGGCCTCGGTGCCGGAGACCCACAGAACCCGGATAAAGTAGCCACGCCAAATAAGAGTAAAGTAACTGTTGCGTTTAAAAAGTATGCCGACCGGAAAAACCCTCATACCATAATTTGGTTAGATAGTATTCAAAAGGAATTTAAACATCAGGCAGTACCCGGTGCCGAAATTTCAGTTGAACCCGAGCGCCATGGCCCACCTGTGGGTAAACCTATTAACATAGAAATTACCGGTGATGATTATGCTACACTCGCTATACTATCTAAACAGTTGAAGACAAAAATTGACGCCTCAGGTATTGAAGGTATTGATGAGTTAAAAAGCGATTTGCAAATAAGCAAGCCCGAAATAATTGTTGATCTGGATAAAGAAAAAATGCAACGAGAAGGTATTTCACTTGGGCAGGTTGCCGCTGAATTGCGCACAGCGTTGTTTGGCAAAGAAGTTTCAAAGTTTCGCGATGCTGACGATGATGCTGAAATTCAACTTCGCTTGCGTGCCGAAGACAGAACCAGTGTAGAAAAGCTGATGAATGTTTACATCAGCTACATGGATTTTAGCACAGGTTCTTTCCGTCAGGTGCCAATTTCTTCTATTGCTAAAATTAGATACGATAAAACCATAAGTGTAATAAACCGCAAGAATCAAAACAGGGTAGTTACACTTGCCAGCGATGTAAGTAGTGGCTACAATGCCAACAATATTATTCCACAAATTGAAGAGGTAATTGCTCAAATGGAATTTCCGGAGGGCTATGAAGCCAAACTGACCGGTGAACAAGAGCAACAAGCAGAAACCGGTGCATTTCTAGGAGTAGCATTTGGTGGCGCCTTAGCGCTAATGTTGCTCATAATGGTAGTTCAGTTTAACTCCGTAATTAAACCTCTTATCATATTTACCACGGTAGCGTTTTCATTAATCGGTGTAGCCTTAGGGTTCACGTTTACAAGAATGACTTTTAGCGTAGTAATGAGTGGCGTGGGCGTTTTTGCTTTGGCGGGTATTGTGATACGAAACGGAATATTGCTGATAGAATTCATAGATGAATTGCGTGCACGAGGCGAAAATGTGTTTGATGCTGTGGTAGATGGTGGGGCAACGCGTATGACTCCGGTTATTTTAACGGCAAGCGCTGCCATATTAGGTCTAATTCCTTTGGCTATTGGACTCAACATGGATTTTGCAAAACTCTTTAGTGATTTTAAACCTGAATTCTACTTGGGCGGTGATAACGTTATGTTCTGGGGGCCACTGTCTTGGACAATGATTTTCGGTTTAATAGTTGCCACTTTCCTTACGTTGTTGGTAGTGCCTACTATGTATATGCTAGGCTATAAAACCAGAGAATGGGTTAAGCGAAAAATTACTTAAACAAGTTTAGTGATATGGCTCAAAACAAAAGTGCCGTCCTGTTCAAAACAGGACGGCACTTTTGTTTTGAGGGCCAAAAGAGAGATTAATCTTCGAATCCTTCTGTAAAATCAGCCGGTGGTGTAACTGCAGCTGTTGCTGTATTTACCTCATCGTCTTTCTTGCGGTGCATTTTTGCCTCTAAGCTTAATGTAGCATGAGGAACAACGCGTAAACGCTCTTTAGGGATCAATTTTCCTGTAACACGGCAGATACCGTAAGTTTTATTTTCTACACGAACCAGTGCCAATTCCAGATTGCGGATATATTGATGCTGACGCGAAATCTGGTTCATGAGAGTTTCCATTTCAGAGGTATCTGTACCTTCTTCCATGTTCCATGCTTTGTTTCCAGCCTGGCTATCGTTGTGATTATCCAAGGCATCTTTCAAGTACTTCAACTCCTCACGGGCAGCCGAAAGTTTTTTGTCTATCAGATCTTTAAATTCTTTTAGCTCTTCGTCACTGTAGCGCAGGTTCAAATCTATCACTGGTTTCTTTGTTTTTTTAGGTTCAGGCTTTGGTGCAGGCTGTGGTTTTGCAATAGGGTGATAGTAAGTTTTAGCTTCGGGCTTTACGGCTTGAACTACCACGCGTTTTTCAACGGGCTTTGCCGGCCTTCCTTTTTTGCCCGGAACTTTTACAACTACCTCTTTTATGGGCTTCTCTTTTACCGGTTTGGGTTGTTTTTGCACCACCGCTTTTTTAACCGCTTTCTTTTTGCTTACAGCCTTGGCGGGTTTTACTACTTTTTTAGTCAAAGGTTTCTTAGACCCAGCTGTTTTTTTCAACACCTTTTTTACAGGCTTTGCTTTGCCTTTTACTACTATCTTTTTCTTCAATGCCGACTTGGCTGTTGTCTTTTTCTTAGCTATAGGCTTGGCTTTTTTTGGAGATACTTTTTTTGCTTTAACGGTTGCTTTTTTAACCTGTTTAGTGGTTTTTTTAGCCACCGGCTTGCTTTTTGCCTTAGGTGCTACTTTTGCCTTTTTAGGCTTTGCAACCGTCTTCTTATTCTTCGACTTTGACTTTGCCATGTTTAAAAATTTGGCGGCAAACTTAACCAAATTCTTTATTGTAGCCATTGGGTAAAATTTTTTGAGGCGGCAAAAGTAGCAAAGCAGTTGAGAGGTGAAAGCAGTGAAAGACCTACAATCAAGCCGCTTGATTTTTTATCAGTTTTCTCATATTGCACACCCAAAGTATAATCAGGTTGACACCCACAGACTTTCATAAATACCTAAGAGGTTTCCGGTTACACGCAGATAGCGATAGCACGCTGTGCGAAAACATAGAAATAAATGGCGTTTTGTATCCCGTTTTTATTAATGAATACTGGACAGCACAACAAAGGCAGGCAAACTCAATTCACGAAGTTTCGTACAGAGCTTGTTTTAAGCCCCAGTTGCCAAATTTTTTTATTCAGCTTTTTACAAAGCAGGGCGATGTTGTTTACGACCCGTTTAACGGTAGGGGAACCACAGCGGTAGAAGCAGCACTAAACAAACGAAACGTTATTGCCAATGACGTAAACCCCCTAAGTGCAATACTCACACTTCCGCGAATAGCTCCACCAGATTTGAACCAAGTGAGCGCCCGGCTTAATCAAATTGAGTTTAAGCAGAACCTCATATCAGATATTAACCTAGATATGTTTTTTCAAGAACAAACACTAGGTGAAATTGTTTCGCTGAGAAATTACTTTATTCAAAAACACAAGTCAGGAACACTGGATAGGGTTGATCAATGGATAAGAATGGTTGCCACAAATCGGCTAACAGGTCATTCGAAAGGTTTTTTTTCAGTATATACCATGCCACCAAACCAAGCTGTGAGTGCAGCACGCCAGCAAAAAATAAATGCGCAGAGAAAACAACAACCGAAGTATCGGGACGTGAAAAAACTGATTCTCAAAAAGTCGGTGGCATTGTTTAGAGACATTGAGAACAACGGATTTACACCAGATGTTCAGTTTTTGAATGACGATGCTGCTCATACCAAAGCAATTAAGTCCGGTGCAGTTTCACTTACTGTAACATCGCCACCATTTTTAGATGTTGTGCAATATGCCGATGACAATTGGTTGCGCTGCTGGTTCAATGATATTGACGTTAAACGTGTTGCCGCAAATATTACCATGAGCAGAACCGTTGCAGAATGGTCAGCAAAAATGCAGCAGGTGTTTTATGAACTTTACCGTATTACCAAACCAAACGGTATTGTTGCATTTGAGGTGGGCGAAGTGAAACATGGGAAAGTAAAACTTGAAGGAGCGGTAGTGCCGTTGGGTTTAGCTGCCGGGTTTAAGTGCGAGGCAGTAGTTATTAATCAACAACAGTTTACCAAAACCGCCAATATTTGGGGAGTAAACAACAATCATTCAGGCACCAATACAAACAGAATTGTGGTTTTCAGAAAATCATAGAAACAACAATCTGGGAAAGAAGCTACACAGCTTTACTTGCAGCAAAACTCATTTTGCACTTTCTCATTTTCAGTTACATTCGCCCCAACAAAAAATTAAATAAGTAATTATGAGCAAGGTTATAGCAGGTATTTGCACCATTGTAGGCGGTTTAATGACTTTCTACTATGTTTTTGTACTACAAAACTCATCTTACAATTTAGAGTATAATGACCCCAAACTGCAAATGAGTATGTTTCAGACAGGTCACATGATACCTTTAGTGGCAGGCATATTGTTGCTTACTGTTGGTTTGGCTTTTTTCTTTTTAGCTAAAGAAAGCAATCCGCATATTAAAGGCTAAGATTGTTTTTGTTGGTATAAATTAGAAAGCCGTTCTGCAAATTAGCTGAGCGGCTTTTGCTTTTATGCTACTTACAAAAAAATTATATTAGCTATCACAGCACTACATGAAAAACCGCCTGCTTCAGCTATTTAATATCCGCACAAATGAAGCATGGTTGGTAACCAACCTTTTTTGGCTACAGTTTTTTCAGGGTGTGGGAGTAGCAATTTTTAACTCAGTTGCACTTGCACTTTTTATACAGTATTTCGATGCACTAGCCCTACCCAAAGTATATCTGTTTGCCGGTGTATTACTTTGGGTAACAGGTTTCGTTTACAGCAAAGTAGAGCATGCCTTACCCATGAAAAAACTGGTGCCGCTCATCATCAGTTTTGTTGCGGCTAGTGTATTGGTATTTAGAGGGCTTTATACCGAAAGCAATCAATCGTATTATCTTTTCGGATTGCTGGCCTGGTATTATGTTATTTATCTTTTAACCAATCTTGAGTTTTGGGGGTTAGCAGCTTTACAATTTGATATACGTCAAAGCAAACGCCTCTTTGGCATGATTGGCGCGGGCGATATACCTGCTAAATTGATTGGTTATTCGGCAGTTCCATTTTTGGTTAAAATTTTTTCGAGCCAAAACATGTTGGTGGTTTCGGCTGTTTCCATTTTAATTTCTCTGGTGTTTTACATGCGGTTGCGCAAAGCTGGTGATATGGATGTAAAAGTTGAACACGAAAACACACACCATGCACACACCACACACGCTACAGAAAATTTGTCAGATATTGTAAAGAGTTTTTTCGGCAATCGAATGATTGCTTTTGTGGCTATTCTCTCCTTTATAGTGGTTACATGTGTTACTATTATCAGCTTTTCGTTTTATGCCGAAATAAAGCATGAAATGCACAGCGATAAGCAACTGGCAAGCTTCATTTCCATTTTTTATGCCAGCGGAAGGGTGTTTGCTATTTTTGTTCGTATAGTTTTAGCCGGTCGCCTTGCCAATGTTTTAGGCACCAAAGGCTCACTGCTTATCAGCCCTGTTATTCTTTTTGTTTTTCTCATAAGCATTATTCTGCTTTCGTTATTTAGTCACAATCACCACACTGTAGTTTATGTATTTGGCTTAATGGCCATCATAACAGAAGTTTTAAAAACAAGTTTGCAGGACCCCATCTTTCTCTCGCTCATGCAGCCCTTGTCAACTCACCTGCGATTACGCGGGCATACCATTGTAAAAGGTGTAATGGATCCATTTGCATTAGTGTTTAGCGGTTTTTTACTTTTTACGGTACTCAAACTATCGGGTAAGGTTGATTTGTTCATGCTTAGCTACCTCATTTTTACATTGCTCATTGTATGGGTGGTTATTGTTTTTTGGGTAGATAAAGAATATGTAAACACATTAGTTACAGCGCTGAACAAACGCTATTCGGTAGGCAACGAGATAGATTTAACCAACGGAAAAACACAACAGGTGTTGCTCGATAAGATTTCTTCGGGCGAACGGGGCGAAGCTATTTACATTCTAAACCTAATTGAAAAACAATATGCTGATGACAAAGAAGAGATAGTATTGCGGGCGCTCAGTCATGCTAAGCCTGAAGTGAGAATGGAAGCCATTAAACTTTCAGAGCGAAAAAAAATTGTTGCTGCTCTGCCGTACATAGAACAGATAATTCGAGAGCGTACCGATACAGTAATATTACCCGAGGCTGTAAAAGCTAAGTGCATGCTGCAGCCCGATGAGTTAGAAAACTTAGACGCATTTGTGGCTGATACCGACCACCGGCTGATGAAATCAGCCATTACCGGCCTTATGACAAGTGGTGGAATAAGCGCTGTGGTTACAGCAGGGCAGCGTTTGTTGCAGTTAATTAACTCAGTAGAAGCACAGGAAAGAAAAATGGCTGCCGAAATAATAGGTGAGTTGGGGGTACAATCGTTTTACAAACCACTTCTTGATTTATTAAAAGACCCTCATAGGGAGGTAGTAAATGCATCTATAATTGCGGCCGGTAAAGTGCGAAATGAAAAACTTATGCCGGCACTCATGCAAATGTTTTTGCAGAAAAAAAACGAGAAACTGGTGCTCGATACTTTTTACGAAGCTGGCGATGTGTCTCTCCGGGAAATCAAACTTACGCTTACCCACGTAAAGCTATCGCGGCAACAACAAACTAAACTTGTTTTGCTTTGCGGCCGCATTGGAACCGAAAATGCAGCGCAGATTCTCGATGAACTGGTTTGGAAAACACGAGATCTTCGATATGATATTTTTCATGCTTTGCATTTATGTCAGTTTAAACTTAAGCCACACAACAAAGCCCAGCACGTTGACTTAATGAACCATTATCTGGCAGCGTCTGCCAAAATTCTTTTCATGATACGCGAAACCGAAAAAATTGCCACCGCCAAAATTTTGGTGGACGCACTCCATTTAGAGCTGACTGAAATTCGCGACTCATTGCTTCTGTTGTTTTCATTTGTTTACGACCGCGAAAAAATGCTTAAAGCCAAAAACGCATTTAACATGAAAAAAAGAGAAGGCATTGCCAATGCGCTTGAAGTAATTGAAATTGAAGTGCCCAAAGAAATTTCATTAAAGTTCAATCGTATTTTTGAGCCGGGATTAGTGTCTGATAAATGTATGACGCTACAGGCACAACAGAAAGAAACCCTTACTTACGAAAAAGTTATGGATAATGTATTAAACGATCACCACCATCACTACCACCGCTGGACTAAAGCAGCCGCGCTTCACTCATCCATTTTTTATACAGGAGTACATAAAAGAACATGGCTCCAAAAAGCCGTAGCTGAAAATGATATATTGCTGAAAGAAACAGCGGAAAAAATTTTAGCCGAAATGAGTTGATTATGTCCACCACCCACCACATCCACGAACAACGATTACTTCTCATAGAGAAAGTGCTTCTCCTTAAGTCGCTATCGCTTTTTGAAGAAACCCCCGAAACCATTTTGGCTGAGCTAGCCGAAATCCTCGTAGAACAAGAGTTTGAAAAAGAACAGAATGTTTTTAAGACAGGCGATGAAGGGCACTGCATGTATATTATTTTTAAAGGCGAGGTAAAAATTCACAAAGGCGAACACACCTTTGCTGTGCTAAAAGAGAATGATTTTTTTGGTGAGCTGTCTCTTTTAGATACTGACACCCGTTCAGCAAGTGCCACCGCTAACACAGAAACTCTTTTACTAAAAATTGATCAGGAACCCTTTTACGAGCTAATGGAAAGCCGAATAGAAGTAGCCAAAGGAATTATTAAAACACTTTGCAGACGGCTTAAAGCACAAAACGAAAAATCAATAAAGAAGAGAGAAGATTAATTGTACGCTTCTACTACCTTGCGTACCGCTTCCATGTTTTGTTTCTTTTTTGCTACACGGTTTTTGATACAAAAATTAGTGAAGTAGCGGTGGGTTTTCAAAAAGTTAAGCTGAATAATATTCCACTGTCGTTCACTTTCTACATTCAGGTAAAGCTTTATTTCCTCAAACAAAGTGTTGCCAATTCTTTCAAAATCATCGGTGCCCAAATATTCTAAGTCAGCATCGGCAATAATCTCCTCCAGTTTTGTTGTAGGTGTTTGCGGAATTTTAGTGGCCATTATCATGCCACATATAATTTCAATCTCTTTGGTGCTAAAGCCAAAGCCAGGCAAGTCTTTCCGCGCCATATCGCAGCCTACCTCTTCGTGATTTCTATATACTTTCGTAAACCCTGCATCGTGATATAGAACTGCAACTTTAAGCAACAACATTTCTTCAGCGTTGATTTTTTCATCGGCACCTATCATTTCGGCTGAACGCAACACATCCATAGTGTGGTGCAAACCATGATAGTAAAGATTGTTCGGCAAATCACGTTTTAATGTGCCGATAATATGTTGTTCTACTTCTTTAAAATTCTTCATTATGCTTCCGGGTTTCCTATATCACTTCTTATTAGATGGCCTTCTCCACAAAATACATATCCAGTTCACCTTTGTTTTTAGCTTCAATTTTTCCACGGTGTACGCACGCAAATTTATCTTTTACCAATTCATACGTAGTACCCGATATATTAATTTTTCCTGCTTCACCCGCCTGTTGCATTCGGGCCGCCATGTTAACGGTATCGCCCCAAATATCATACGCAAATTTACGAACTCCTATTACGCCAGCCACCAGTTGTCCGGTATGTATTCCGATACGGAAATCAAAAGGAACCTTACCAGCAGCCAAACGAACTACCCGTAACCGTTCTATTTCTTTTATAAAATCTAATGCTGCCTGTACCACTAAATGGGGGTTGCCTTCGCTTTTGGTGGGTACTCCCCCGGCACACACGTATGCATCACCAATTGTTTTAATCTTTTCTATGTCGTATTTTTCAATCACCGTGTCAAAACATTCAAAGTAAGCATCAAGGCCCTCTATCAGATCATCTGGAGTTAGTCGTTCGCTTATGCTTGTAAAGTCGCGGATATCGGCAAACAAGACAGTTGCTTTAGAATAGTTTCGTGCCTGAGTTTTGCCATGTGCCTTTAATTCATGCATTACTTCCTCTGGCAAAATATTCAACAGCAGATCATCGCTTTTCTTTTTCTCTTCATGTATTATTTTGTTTTTATCAGCCAACTCACGCAATGTTTTCTGTCGCGCTATAAACAAAACCCCAATAACAGAAAGCAGACTAAGAGAAATAGCAGCCACTACTATGTACAAGTTGTTTTTGGCTTTTTGTGCATCTAATTCTAACTCTGAAGCTTTTAACTCCAGTTCCTGCACTTGTTGTTCTTTTCGTAAAATTTTTACACTGTCTTCCTGAAATTGCAGGCGTTCCTGAATTCTTCGTTTCTGCATTTCGCTGGTCATCAGCATTTCTTCGGTTTGCAGAAGCAGTTGCTTGGCGCTGTCAATTTTAATTTGCGTTTCGTTCAGTTCACGTTGTTTTTGTTCCAATTCGGCTTTTGCCCTTGCTGATTCTGATTTTGCTTTGGTTGCCTCCTGTCGGCTGGCAGCTATTTCAAAATTCTTTTGTTGGTTTTCCTGATTCAGCTTTTTAATCTCCTGTTGCGAACTTTGGTTGTTCCACTCACTCTGTTGTTGAATGCTTTTTTGCTCTTCTATCATTTGCTGTTTCAGCTTTCGCATTTCTTCCAGTTGCTTAGATTTTGCATCAGAAGCCGACTGTGCATTAGCTAGTGCCACACCCCAAAACAGTAAGAAAAAAAGCAAGTATGAGCTACGCATTATTATTGCTGTTAAACCAAATTTAAAAATTATCAGTAGCGAAAAACGAAATCATTAATCTGCCTTTTTTAAGCCACTCCCTCTACGAAGTACATATCAATCTGCCCTTTGTTTTTAGCTTCAATTTTTCCTCTGTAAGTACAACGGAACCTTTCTTGTATTAAATCATGTGTTGATCCCGAGATGTTGATCTTTCCCTCTTCGCCATGTTGCTCCATGCGGGCAGCTACGTTTACCGTATCGCCCCAAATGTCGTAGGCAAATTTTCGCAAACCTACTATACCCGCTATCAACGGGCCGGTATGTATGCCTATGCGCAATTCAAAAAATATTTCGCCCTTACGTGTTTTCTCTTCTTTCACCTTCAACATAAATTGCTGAATCTCTAGGGCAGCGCTTACTACATAAAATGCATTGTCGTGATCAGCTATAGGTAGCCCGCCAACGCAGAGGTACGCATCGCCAATAGTCTTTATTTTCTCTATTTTATACTTCGATGTTATTTCGTCAAAATTTTTGAAATAAAAATCAATCTCCGCTACTAACTGATCTGGCGTAAGGCGTTCTGCAGCACCGGTAAAGTTTTTTATATCGGCAAAAAGCACTGTAGCGCGGTCATAGTTTTTAGCTTTTGAATGTCCGCTTTCTTTTAACTCATGCGCTACCTCAGCAGGCAAAATGTTCAAAAGCAAATCGTCAGATTTTCTTTTTTCTGCGGCTATCAGTTGGTTGTCTTTCCTTTTTTGAACAAAAGCAAAAATGGCAAGCCCGGCAATTACTGCCAGCAAACCAATGCCTATAAATGATGCTTTCTTTACCAGTTTTTGCTGCTCTAGTTGAGCGTTTATTTCTGCTTTTTCTTTTTCCTGAACTGCTTTGGCAATGGCCCTTTCTTTTTCAAAGTTAGCCTGCAGTTCCATTTGTGTCAACTTCTTTCCTAAGTCCTGATTGTGTTCTGCCTCTGAAAGTTCATGGTACATTTCATGATATTGTAGTGCTTTGGCTTTGTCGCCCTTGCCTACATAGGCGTAGTACAATACATAAGCTGAATTTTTTTGCAAACCGGTTTCGCCATTGGCTTTCCCTTCATCTAAACTCATGCGGGCTAAATCAATACTTAAATCATATTCACGATCGCTCAGTAAGATGGTACTCATCAGCAGGCGGCTGTGACTAAATGATGACATAGAGCCGGTTTGCTGAAACAAATCCATGGCTTGTTGAACATATTTCATAGCCTCTCGCGAATCTTTTTTGTCGTAATACACAGAAGCCAATTGCTGGTAGCAGTTTGCTTTGTTGTTTAAATTATTAGTGATTTCACTCTGTTGAATGGCTTCATGGTATTTGGCAATAGCACCATCAAGGTTTCCTTTTCTGTAGGCGTAGTTTCCTAACGAAAAGGTAATGCCGCCATACCACTCTTTAAAGTCAACATCTTTAGCGGCCTGTAAAGATTGCTCATAAAACTCGCGGGCTTTTTCGTTTTCACCTAACGATTCGTAAATGGTGGCTTTGCCATCTAATGCACGGGCAATATTTTTCTTGTCATTTATTCTGGTGGCAGTTGAGTAAGCCGCCTGATATAGTTCTAGTGCCTTGGTATATTGCCCTTGGTTTAGCTCTACATTAGCCAGCCAGTACTTGGCAAAAGCTAAATTTGATGAATCTGCCGATTGTTCGCTTAGTGCTACCGCCTGATTGATGAGTATTTTCGCTTTGGTATAATCATCTACTTTATATTTAGCCACACCCATTAATGCTAATGATCGTGCCTGTGCTTTTTTGTTTCCTTCAGACTCAGCTGTATTTTTTGACGCTTCGGCCAGTTTATAGCTTTCAGCTGGATTTTGATTCAGCATAGTTTCGGCTTGGTTGTTTTGCTCATCAGCAGATGAAACAGCTTGAGCAAAGACAAAGATCACACCAATAACTAAGATGATAAGAAAGGTAAAGGTTTTTTTCATGAACGTCTATTTCAGTTTCAATATAGAAACAAAAACAGAGCAGCAAAAGAAATTGTGACGGTGGAAACTATTTTTTTTGAACGAAAGGGAAATTAAACCTCTTTTTCTCGCCCTTTTCTACACCTTCTATGTAAGCAGAAACATGTGTGGAGTCTACCCAGGCATAGCCAATTCGCTGTGGAAAGTCATGCGACAAGTTTTCAGCCACAAATTTTTTATCGCCCAATGTTACAATTTCAAATTCTACAGGCTTTGACTTTTCGGGGTAGTTAAGTGCAGGTATATAATAGTATTTGCCCTTTTTGTAAACTATGCGAATCATCTCATCAATAATCTGTTCACCATCATCGTCTAAGTGATAACTTACAGCGCCCATGGATGTGTCGTTTACAAGCAGCCACTTTTCATAAACATTTTCGCTACCCATTTGCCAGCCGCCCACCAACCAACTGAACTTCGACATGTGATTTGTTTGTGCAGACACAACTGCGCTGCAAAAAATTAATGCTGATAATAAAAAGCATCTCATACTACGGGTTTAAATTGTTCGAATCCTTGTTTGCAATTAAAACAAAAACGAATGGCTCGACAAAGTGTTGAGCCAAACGCGGAGCGAAGAGTAGTGTCACTGCTGTGACATTGAGGGCATCGCACATTGTTTAACTGCTCCTCGGTTAACTCTTCGTCTTTTAATACAGGAGGTGGTGCCAATCCGAATTTTTCAAGTTTTTCTTTGGCTTCCGCAGTCATTCGGTTGCTTGTCCACTTTGTTTCAAAATCAACAATAACTTCGGCTGCTATACCTTGCTTCTGCAGTTCGTTAATAATGTTTTGTTGAATAATGTGTAACGCAGGGCATCCAACAAAAGTTGGTGTTATTACAATTCTTATTAAAGATTCCGGATTGGGAATTTCAATGCCTGTAACAATTCCCATGTCAACAACAGACAATACAGGAATCTCGGGGTCTTTAACTTCGTGAAGTAATTCAAGAATGTTTTTTTTGGTAATCTCTGCAGTTTTCATTCGTTAACTTGGCAAGTAGAATTTTAACTCATTGTTTACCATTCTGCATTTATATCTAAACTAACCACTTCTGTCATTTCTTTAAGCAGTGGTGCCAGATATTCAGAGTGAAATCCTTTTCTACCTCCATAAACTATTTTGCTTTCATCAGTTGCAGGAAGTTGTAATCCGGCATTGGCTATTACAGATGAAACTTTTTCAAGCCAGCGTTTTTTTAGCGCACTTTCACCGGCAAAAACACCTTCTGCTATTAGTTCGTTTTCGGTATCGCCTGTTTCAAAAATACCTAAAGCAAAATGCCAGGCATAATTGAGTGATGACTGCATGCGTGCCTTACTTTCTTCTGTACCCTTGGCAAGTTGTTTTACAAAAGTATCTCCATGCAGCACATGATACTTAATTTCGCCCTTCACTTTTTTAGCGAGTTGTGCTAAAGGAACAAAGGTGCTTGATGTCAACATTTCATAGCGAAGCAACTCGGCATGGTCAAATAAAAACTGACGCATAATGCTAAAGTCATATTCGCCTATTGGCAACTCAACAAACTGACAGCATTTAAACTCTTTCTCGCTACGCATAAACCCAAGTTTGTCGGGCTTAGCTTCACCTAAGGTTTCGTGGAGTATACTATAGAGTGCCAATGCATGACCAATCTTGTCTTGCGCCATGCTGGAAAAGGCAAGGTCTTCTTCGAGCATAGGACCTATGCCGGTCCATTCTGAGTTTCGGTGGCCGATAATTAATGCATCGTCAGCCATTTTATAAAGCAGGTTTTTGATTGCGTTGCTCATAGTGTCACTTTGTTTTGTTGTTGAAATTTTTCAATTCGATCTCGTACTTTATAGTAGCCCGGATCGCGAAATGTTTTTTCAGGTGTTGTTTCAAACATGTCTTCATCTTCGCTGCTAAACGTGAACACATCGCTGGTTTTTGCTACCCACAAATTGGTTGTTTTTCCTCTGCGGGCAAACTGTTCTTTTGCTAGTATAAGCGCCATTTCGGGTGACGGGGCGTGCACAATACCAACATGCACTACTTGCTTGCCCCGCTTTTCCTGATGAAATACCTCCCAAGTAATCAGGTGGGTGTTGGTATGCAATTCGCCACTGTTTTGTTTCGCTAAATCAAGCCGGTTTACTCTCGGATCTAAGGAACTCATAATTTAAAGTTTTAAGCTAAAGGAACTTGATATTTTTCTTCCGGATTCATTAGTGCTTCGCGCACCCATCGCCCTGCCATTTCTACGTACCTGCGCACAGCAATTCGTTCTGCATTACAAGGACCTCCGCCATTAATTACACGTTTAAAATCTTCCCAATCAGGGTCGCTGAACTCCCAAATGCCATCGTTATTCTTTTTCAAATTAGGGTCAGGAAATGTTAAGCCTAACTCCAGAATTTTTGGAACATATTGATCCAAGAATTGATTGCGCATATCATCATTGCTTGCGAGTTTCACCTTCCACTTCATTAGCTTTTCACTATGTGCGCTCATTTTATCAGGCGGGCCAAAAAAATGTAGCAGCGGGCGGTACCAGCGGTTAATAGCACCTTGCAGCATATTGCGCTGAACTTTTGAACCGGTAGCCAGATATACCACATTATCATGCCCTTGCTTTAGGTGGAAACTCTCTTCGTAGCAGATTCTTTCCAGCGCTCTGCAATAAGGCCCATAGCTTCCTTTTGAATTGATCACCTGATTTACAATAGCAGCGCCATCTACCAAAAAACCAATAACAGCAATATCGGCCCATGTTTCGGCAGGGTAGTTGAATATATTTGAGTACTTGCTTTTGCCGTTCATTAAATCATTAAGCATTTGCTCGCGGGTTTTGCCGAGTGTTTCGGCAGCTGAATACAAAAGCTGACCATGGCCTATTTCGTCTTGCACTTTTGCAATGAGTGCCAGTTTTCTTCTGAAATTGGGGGCGCGTGTTATCCAGGTGCCTTCAGGTAATGCACCAACAATTTCGCTATGTGCATGTTGCTCAATCATTCTTATAAGTTGCCTTCTGTATTCAGAGGGCATCCAGTCGTGCGGTTCAATTTTTTCGCCACGGGCAATTCGTGCTTCAAAAATTTCGAGCTTTTCAGCGTCTTCCGATGAGGTGTCGTTCATTCGCTTTGCATCTTGCTCTGAAAGATTGGTGCTACCGTACATAGTTTATGTTTTTAGTCCTTTTAAAAGTAAACCGGCAACATCTTCTGCCATCTGTTCCTGCGATACATTTTCACGACTCCGCATAAAATCATAAGTGGCGTTGAGTGCCGAAAAAATAGTAAATGCAGCAAGTTTAGAGTTTATTTTCTTGAACTCCTTTTTGCGAATGCCGCGTTCAATAATATCGCGAAACAGCATTTCATACTCGTGCCGTTGCTTTTTAAATTTATTTAAGTGTGGCTGCTCAAGAAAAATCCATTCATGGAAAAAAATTTCTGCTGAATCAATATTGCCGGCTATTACATTTATGTGGGCTTTAACTGCCGCCTTTAACTTACGTGCCGCTTTTTCTTCACCGGTTTCGGCTTTACTAAAGGCATCAAAAAACTGTTTTGCCAGATCGAAACATATTTCACGAAGTATATCGTCTTTGCTTTTATAGTGATTGTATAAACTAGGCGCTTGTATGCCTACTACTTTGGCAATTTCGCGCAAACCAACTGCCGCATATCCCCGTTCTCGAAATAGCTTTTGTGCAGTTTCTTTTACTTTCTGTTTTGTAGTATTGCTTTTTACTTTTGCCACAAACTAACGATTGTTAGCAAATATAAATTTCCTTAAACAAAGACAAAATATAAGTAAACAATTTTGTAATAGTGCTTTACAATTTACATTAGCCACATGAGTTTACTCTCTGATTTTTTACGTACCCTGAAAGATGATGAAGTGGCTTCACTCAAGCGTATTCAGTTTTCAGATCGCGAGCACGAAGCATTTACAAAAACAGTAACTTTTGTAAATAGCAAAAACTTTGAAGATGCCGCACTGCAAAAAGAATTAGGCATGACCAAAGCTCATTTCGACAAGGTGAACTCAGTGCTGCTTGATAAGGTTTATTCTTTTCATACAGGAAATGACGATCAAAAGGTGCTTTACATGCTTTGGGAGAAAGGACTTTACAGTCATTTGTTTCATGAAGCTAGAATGCGTGAACGCAAATATGTAAAGACAGCACAGCACAGTAAACTTCCGGCATTTTACAGATTAGTATTTGGCGTTTCGCTTCGGTTGCCGGTTACCGAACAGAAAACAGAAATGGCAGACCTGTACGCGAAAAAATATCTCAAGTCACTTACAAACCCCACTCAGGAAGAAACTTATGAGATACATATCATGCAGTTTTGGAACACTATTTTTTATGAGTCGGTTAAAGGCAATATGAAAAAATATGAGCCCGTTGTGCTTGAAACATTAAAGAGTTGGGATAAAAAGCTGGAGAAGAAAAATTATCATGGATGCAGGTTTTTTTATTGGCTAAGCTGGTCAACATACTACGAATTTTATACCCATAATTTTGCCGGCTGGTCAGAGAGTTTACGCCACGCACTCCATGAGTTTGACAGCAGCACGAGAGACTTGGGAGAAAACTACCGCATTTATGTAATCACTAAACTGGCAGGCGCCTATTGCCAAGGCAGTTTTTTTAAAGAATCCCTGCAAATGTACCGGGAAGCGTTTATGAAATATGAACGCCAATTGCTAAGGAATCTGTTTCACCCACTCATGTTTTCAATTATTTCCATTATCAATCATGAGTTTAATGAAGCAGAAGAAATGCTTCAAAAGCACCTGATTCCCCGGTTACATAAATTTCCGGAAGAGAGTTTAAATTTTGATATTGAACGAACCTGTGCCATACTTTACATGCACCGCGGCAATTTAGAACAGGCATCGCTTTACTTACAACGAGGGCAGCTTTGGTACAAGAAACAATTCACGCTGCTTGGCGATATTTTGCAGCGAGTGGTTCATAACATTTACTTTTTACTTGCAAAAGATTACGCTGGAGCGGAAGCTATGCTTCGCAGAAACAAAAAATTTCTGGCCTCGAAACAACAAGATCAAATGGTGGAAGAGTACAGCAGAATGTTTACTATCATAGGGGATATCATACGAATTAAAAGCGGTAAAAAGCCGAGTAGAAATTTTCATGAACGCCTAAGCGATATGCAGTTTGGTATAAGAAAATTGTATGGCGATTTGCTTGAGAAAGCTCTTAAACATTAAAGTTTCAGTTTACGCACCTTAGGAGCTAACACGTATGTGCCTGCCACCACAACCAGTGTCATACACCCGCCAAAAATTACTGACGGCACGGTGCCCAATAGTTTGGCAGCAAGCCCACTTTCAAAGGCACCTATTTCGTTGCTCGATGAAACAAAAATCTGGTACACCGAACTAACCCGCCCACGCATGTGATCGGGGGTCATACTTTGCAGAATAGTTTGGCGTATTACTACGCTTATATTGTCAAACGCGCCTGTAAGAAAAAGCAACATAAGCGATAGCAAGAAAGTTTCAGACAAGGCAAAACCAATGGTTGCCAGACCAAAACCTGTTACGGCTACAAAAAGATTTCTTCCTGCTTTTTGAGTAGGTGGATTATGTGCCAAAAAAAATCCCATAACCACACTTCCCAAAAATGGGGAGGCGCGCAACACACCTAACCCTTGTGGCCCAACATGTAAAATATCGCTGGCAAATACCGGTAATAAAGCTACGGCACCACCAAAAAGTACAGCAAACAAATCCAGCGATATTGCGGCCAGCATTTCTTGTGTACTAAAAACAAAACGCAAACCGGCCGTAAGAGATTGGTAGAGCGTTTCGGTTTTTTCTTTAGGCGGAGTTTCTTTTACTGGTATCTGTAAAAAAACAATAAACGAAACCAACATTAAAGTAATAGCCAGAACAAATGAAAACTCGAGGCTGGTAAACCCGTAAACTATACCACCCAAAGCCGGACCCATTACTGCAGCTGTTTGCCAGGCATTGCTTCCCCACGTTGCGGCATTAGAATATAATTCTCGAGGCACCAGTTGCGGAAATATGCTTTGGAAAGCAGGCCCCATGAAACCACGAATCAAACCGCTAACGGCTATTACAAAATAAATAGGGTAAACACCATACTCTTTCAGTAAGGGTGCGTGGCCGGCCATCATAAATCCAATGGCTGTAAAACAAAGTGTAATGCCAACTATTGTTCTTCGTGCTATTTTGTAACGGTTAAATAGATCAGCCGCATGGCCGCCCAAAAGGGAGGTAGCAATTGAAGGAAGCGCTTCACTTAAACCAATCAAGCCCAGCGCAAGCTTATCGTGGGTTAACTCGTACACCCGCCAGGCAATAATGGTTTCGAGCATTTGCACCGAAAAGGTGAGCAGAAACCGCGAAAGTTGAAAGTTGAAGAAGGTGGGGATCTTTAACGCTGCGTATGCATCTTTTTTCGGCTCCATAAGTGCATAGCGAAAATAAAAATCATGCAATACCTATCTACCGCAAAGAAAATCCCCTGCCTGTTTGCAGAGGATTTTCAGAAGTTTTCCGATGCTTTAACTACCGAACTAAAGTAGCACTGCCTTTCTCATCAGCTATTACACCATTTACATAGGTAACGTGATAAGCGTAAACATAGGTGCCAACGGGCTGCTCTTTACCTTTAAAGGTTCCATCCCATCCATCTCCAGGTAGCATGTTGTTGTTTTGATAAACCTGCTCGCCCCAGCGATTGTAAACATGAAGCTCCAATTTCTGAACGTTGCGCATAATAGCCACCAGGCGGTCGTTCACGTTATCACCGTTAGGTGAAAAAGCTGTTGGAATCAACACCACAAATTTATCAGGGCGGCAACTTTGTGGGTCAACACTAGGGTCAGCAATGCTTGCCTGACCAATACTCTGGCAGCCGTTTACATCAGTAACTGTTACGCTGTAAGCTCCGCGAGGAAGATGTTCAACAAAGGCATCGATATCGGTTGGTGAAGTACTCCATGTATAAGTATAAGGCGAAGAACCACCACTCGTGCTGGCAGCCACAGCACCTGTGCTATCGCCAATGCAATTAGGGTCAATGCCGATAACTGTAACTGTAAATGCAGAAGGAGCGTTAACTCCAACCGATGCATCAGCAGTGCAGTTGTTTAAGTCGGTAACTGTTACGTTGTAAGAACCCGAAGCAACCTGTGGATTTTGTTGGGTAGAAGTAAACCCGTTGCTGCCTGTCCAGCTATATGCAAACGGAGCAGTGCCGCCAATTACTACGGTAGTAATAGAACCGTTACCGCTATCCGCACACAAAGGTTCGTTAGGTGTAAGTTGAATATCTATTTCGCCCGGCTCGGTAATAGTGCTCACTACAATGGTGTCGCAGCCGTTTACATCTTCAATTACAACTGAAAAAGGACCACCATCTAAACCTATTACACTTGAAGTAGTTGCAAAGTTGCTCCAGAAATAAGTGTAAGGCGAAGTTTGTCCGCTCACATTTACAGAGGCAGTGCCATCGCTGCCGCCATAGCATTGCAGATTGGTAGTGCTAAGCGAAACAGTAAACGGAGTTGGTTCTGTAAGTGTAGAGGAAGAAGTAACAGTGCATCCGTTAGCATCGGTAACAGTAACGGTATGCGTGCCTGCGCCAACATTGTTCAGGTTTTGAGTGGTTGCTGAAGTAGGGGACCAACTATAGCCGTAAGGTTGAACACCTCCGCCAACAGTAATGTTTACTATTCCATCCTGCCCTGCATTGCAACGCGGATTGAAACTGAAACTAACTGATGAAGTAAGCAACGCAGGTTCGGTGATGGTGTACGTTTCGGTTTCAAAACAACCACTGTTATCGGTAATAGTAATAGTATAGGTACCGGGACCTAAGTTCGGGTTGTCTTCAGTAGCAGGCCCGTTGCTCCAGATAAAATTATAAGGCGTTTGCCCGCCCGAAGTAGTAATAGAAATATCGCCATTGGCAGCGCCAAAACATTGCACATCAGCTACACTATCAGTGGTTATTACTATAGTGGTAGTGTTGTTTACTGTAGCACCGGCAGTTACCGTGCAGCCCTCATTGTCGGTAACTGTAACTATGTAGTTGCCCACGCAAAGCACGGTAGCAGTTTGTAACTGTTGTGGAGGTATTGAGTTCCATGAGTACGAATAAGGTGTGCTGCCACCATTGGCAGTTACTGTGGCTGTGCCATCGCAGGCACCACCGCATGTTACAGGTGTAGCGGTAGCCGAAGCGCCAATTTGAGGCGGCACGCTGATAGTAGCAGAAGCGGTTACGTTGCAACTGTTACCGTCTGACACAGTAAGGTTGTATGAGCCACCTGTTAACCCCGATAGCGAATCAACGTTTCCGGCTGCCGGATTCCATGTGTAAGTATATGGCGCCACACCACCGGTTACATTTGCTTTGAGCGTTCCGTTACTGCCACCAAAACACGACACATCGGTTTTAGCAAGAGTAACGGCATAAACGAAATTCGGATTGTCTTGCAGGGTGAGTGTAAAGGTTCCTACATCACCTGCGGTTTTTGCATCTACCACTAAGTAATAATCACCCGCAGCGCAAATTGAATAGGCAATGGTTGACTGATTGCCGCAACCATCATCATTGCTGGCTATTGGTGTGCAGGCAGAGTTCAACAAATACAGGTAGCTGTCGAACTGCGCACCGCTTACACCGCAAAGCGAAGCGGTAATACCTATGGGACCGTTGACTGTAAATTTATAGTACACGTCATTGCCCGGTGAAGCAGAGTAGTTATTTGACGAGCACTCGTTGCTGTTGAAATGCGTAAAAGTATTGCCAGTGGTAAGGGTGCCTAAATTAATAGCTGTAGCGCACGATGTGCCTCCTGTGTATCGCCAATAAGATTCAATATGTGGCCGGTAGTAATTATCTGAACAAGCAGTGGTATTGTTTATAAAGCCGTGGTCGTACCAACTGCATGGCGGACCTAAGCGGTAATTTAGATTGGTAACAAACGGCTGTGCATCGCAGCGTATATCATCGGCTTCCGAAAACAAACAACCAAACAGGTTAACGCAACACATGCTGCCATCGAAACCGGTACTGCTGCCTGATGAGCCGCACGGTGTTAAGCCACTCACCGGTGTAAAATCATCGGGTATATCGTTTTCAAACGCATCTAAGCGAACATCAAAAAACTGCGGCACGGTAGCACCGGGGAAAGTATAGTTGTATATAACATCATTAAAATCGGGCGAAACACCGGCAGCAGCAAAAGTTGCATTGTGAGGTGTGCCGCCCAGCGGCCCCCACGCTATACCATCTACATCGGCATTATCGCGTGCCCAAACCCGCAGCGTAACTTCATCGCTGCTGAGTGAGCCGGGCAGGCCGAAGTTACCTACGCTTAACGTAAAATCAGAAAGGGTTTGATTGGTGTATTGATAATCGCGCAGGCGAACCTGTAGCTGCACAGGACCATCATTAAAAGTTTGCGAAAATACAGAAGTAGAAAACAGTGCTGCTGTAAGGAGTACTAACAGCCGGTAGCAAAAATTATTCATTACAAAATAGGTTTGTATTCAAAAGTAAAAATTACTAACAATTGATAAACGACAGGTAAATGAAATACTGTTTACCACAAGTTGTTTGCCGGTTAAACAAAATGGCCTACCGCACTAAAGTTACATTGCCTTTGCGCACTATCTCTTCGTTGTCTTTGCTTACGGCCACCACTTGCCAAACGTAGGTGCTTATCTCTTGCTCTTTGCCTTTGTAGGTGCCGTCCCAACCTTCGTTCAGGTTGGTAGTGGCAAATATTTTTTCGCCCCATCGGTTGTAAACCGAAAACTCTTTTAAAGAATAAATGTTGAGGTGGCGCACAATCCGAAATACATCATTTACTCCATCGCCATTGGGCGAAAAAGCGGTGGGTAACATAACCAAAGTTATAGGCTCAACGGTTATTAAAATGGTATCACGGTTAATGCAGCCAAAATCATTTTGTGCCAACAAAACATACGCTTGAGTTTTGGGTATTACAGCTGTGTTTTGCAACAGACGGTAGTCAGTCAGGTAGGTGGCGGGGGCCCAGTAGTAAATATCTGCATTGGTGCTGCCGTCTAAAAAAGCCGGAGTGTCGCGCCAAATCAATGTGTCGTTTCCGGCATTTACATAAGGCAGGGCAATCACATTTACAAAAGTAGAATCGTAGCCCTTGCATCCATTTACATCTGTGCCGGTGGCGTAGTAATACTGCGATGTAAGAGGTGAAGCATAAGGGTTCGGAATATTTAAAACAGAAAGAGTGGGGTCGGAATCCCACACATAGGTTAAAGCACCGCTTACCCCAATTTGCAGCGAATCGCCATAGCAAATCGAGTCGAGATGAGTAAACGAAAGCACCGGTAATGGCAACACGATAATTTGCACCGAGTCAGACTTCGAATAACAGTAATTAGAAACGGTGAGTGTGTAGGTAGTATTTACAGGTGGGTAAAAACCCGGGCTGTAAGTGTTAGGGTTCAGTAAATATTGCAGCGGTGACCATGTATAATTCGAAGCCCCCTGATTAATAACGTTTACATACGTGGTGTCGTTCAGGCAAACGTTTTTGAAATCATCTAACACAATGTTCAGGTTAGGGTCAAGCACAAAAACAGTTACGGAATCAACGGCACGGCATCCGTTTACATCGGTTCCCGTAACGGTGTAAGTAGTGTTAGCTACAGGCCTTGCCACCGGGTTTGAAACATTGTTGGCATTTAAAGTAGAAGAAGGCGACCATAAATAATTTGCTACACCTAAAGCGGTTAGTTGAACACTGTCGCGAAAATTTGCACCGTTCAAACACACCGAGGTATCTGGGCTTACAAACATGGCGGGCGGTGGTAAAAACGAAATAGTAACCACATCGGTAGCGCTGCAATTAAACTGATTGGTGGCAGTAACATTGTAAGTAACAGCATTGGGAGCAACAGGTGTTGAAATCGGATTGGCTATGGTAGAGTCGCTAAGATAGTTGCCGGGGCTCCAGGTGTAGATGGTACCTCCGCTGGCATACAGCTGCACCGAATTGCCCGGACAAATGGCCGTGTCGTTATTGGCAACCAGGGGAACAGGGTGAACGGTTACACTTTTGGTTACTGTATCAGCACAGTTGTTGGGCGAGTTGAGCACAAGAGTAACGTCAAAACTGCCGGTGCTGGTGTAGGTATGCGAGGGTGTTTGCTGCGTGCTATTGTTGCCATCGCCTAAGTTCCAGTGATAGGTAAGTATATCGCCCGTGCTGTTATTGGTAAACCCGAAATTTTCGTTTAAGCAAATATTGCCAAAGCTGAAATCGGCCGTAGGGGTATCGAAAATGGTTACGGTTTTTACGGCAGTATCGCGGCAACCCAAATCATTTCCGCCAATTAAAGCAACGGTGTATGTGCCGGGTGCGGAATACTGATGCGTGGGATTTTGAGATGTAGAAGTATTGCCGTCACCAAAGTTCCACTGCCACATATTCGAAGGGTCGAGGGTAGAATTGGTTTGATCGGTAAATTGAGCCGCTATATTTTCGCAAACATCGGCTGTTGCAAAATCTGTTTCAAAAGTAGGGTAGATGTAAACATAAGCATACGTAGTATCTATACAGGTGGTGCCGCCACCGGCATCTTTATTGGCTATGAGTGTTACCAGATACGCTCCTGTGTCAGGGTATGTAAAGGTGGGTTCATATACGTTGGAGGTGTCGTTGCTTGCACCAGCTACCCCAAAATCCCAATGCCAGGCAATAGGAAACGAAGAAGGTGGCGGATTGTAACTGGTATTGGTAAAGTTTACCGTATAATTTTTGCAGGTAAGCAAATAAGTACCTACGCCTGTTTGCGGATTAATATTGGTGCTGGGTATGCCCGCCACAGGTATATTACAAGGCGCAACATTGAATTGAAAGTCTCTTCGCATTTGCCCTAAAAAAACACCGTTGCGGTATTCGCTTACGCATACCGCCACCACAAACATACCTATGTTGTTGGGAGTGCCGGTTAATACACCCGTGTTGGCATCTATCTTTAGGTTGTTAACGCTGCTTGGGTTATTTAAAAAGTTAGAGGCGCTGTAAGGAAAATTGTATTGCAGGGCATTGTAAGGGGGCGGTGGTGGCGAAGTAGAGCAACCTATACCTGCGGCAGCGGGCGAGGGGTCGGGGCAGGTGGCGGTAGCACCATCGTAAGGGTCGCACAGGCTGTACACTAACTGGTCGCCATTGGGGTCACTGGCAGAGTGGTCAAACACAAAAGGGGCATTGTTGCACAAAAACAGCGGAGGAAAATTATTGAATCGCGGGCTGCTGTTACAGTTGGCATCGCCACTACCGGGTATATGCACCTGATAGGTAGCGCCCTGGTCAACCAGTACATTGGCCGTGCCATTATTACGGCAGCAGCGCTGGTACACAATGTTGTAACCGCTAAAAGAAGTAGGCAGCGTAACCGTGGCAGTATAAACAGCGCGCTCTACACAAATATCGGGCTCTATCAGGCAGGGGTTAGCAACGCTTGACGTGAGCTGCACCGCCCCCGGAAACGACATGCCGGGTTGCGTGTACAACCCCCCGTTGCCGTTAAAAATAGTGAGGTATTCGGGGTCACCAAAAGCAGCGCAGTTGGTGCAGTAACAATCGCGGTATAGTTTAAGCGTTATGCGGTACTGGTTGCCGCCCAGGCAGTCGTAGTACAGTTCGCCCCCTACTATGTGCGATGCGTTAGCTTCGGCACCATATATCAGAAGCACTAAAAGAAAAAAATACTTTGTTAGTCGCGTTTTCATAAACGGGCAGCGAATGTAACTCAAAAAACAAAAGTCGCTGAATATAAACGAGGATTGGCGGTAAATGGTTGTATAGAAGGCATTCTATGGTTATGTATGAAGTTTCGGGTTCGTTCATCGAGTATTATCTTCTTCATTCGCTATTCGGGATTAATGTTTGGAAACGATTAACGAAGGCATACCCATATCCTTATTTCATTTTTTTTCAGCAACCTCAAAGACTACAACACAAAAAAAGAATCCCAACGCTTCTATAACCATACAACTTCTGCTTTAAAAAGTGCAACCGTCTAATTAAAATACACCACCCGTACTATTTGCTGCACGTTTTCAGGCATCGGCTTACTGCCTTGTTGTGTAAGTTACGAGGAGAGCGAAACCATAATTGCTGCTTGGTTCAATCTTTGTATCATTGTCCCCCAAATATCTGTAACGCATGAAAAAACTTCTCCTCTCCACCACTGCCACTATCCTTTTTTCAGCTTCGCTTATAGCGCAAAGCAATGTAGGTATAGGCACCAACGACCCTAAGAGCAAATTAGACATAGACGGCAGCATTTCGCTTAGAGAAGGCGCTGCCCTTGCGCTGGTAAACGGCAATAACGACAACATAGCCCTTACCGGCAACTACAGTTTCTACCGCATATCGGGCCCTACTGCCGCATTCAGCATTTTGGGCTTAGTGCCACCCAGCGGAGCCGATGGTCAAATGCTCACTTTGGTAAACACCACCAGCCAGGTAATGACCATAAAAAACAACGCATCGGGCACACCGGCTAACTCTATATCCACATTAACGGGCGGAGATTTTGAAAGCATAGCGGGCAATTCGAGCATTACCCTGCAGTATAACAAAACGGCCCAACGGTGGTTTGTTACAGCCAACCAAAACTACAAAGTATCGGCAGCCAACTTAGTAACCAAAGATATAGTACCCGGCACAGGCTCGGCAGTTACAGTAGTAAACGGAGCTAACCAGGTAATAGGCGGAGGCAATGTAGTGTTAGATGTAACCACCAATGCCCTTAATCAAAAAGGGATAGTACCCGGCCCTACGGGCTTAAACGCCAACCAGGCGTGGGTAACAGACGGATCCGGCAACCCGGCATGGGCACAACTACCCAATGCCAACCTGCAAAACAGCAGCGTAACTATTAACACAGGCACGGGCTTAAGCGGTGGGGGAAACGTAGCTTTAGGAGGCACCCTTAACTTAGTAAACACCGCCCCCGACCAAACAGTGAGCATAACAGGCGCAGGCATCAACTCGGTAAGCGGCACCTACCCTAACTTTACAGTAACCGGCACCGAGGTGGATGGCAGCGTAACGAACGAAGCCCAAACCTTAGCCGGTAGCGGCACTAGCGACATCAACCTAACCCAAGCCGGAGGAGCGGGAGGCGGCACCATCACCTTACAAGGCACAGGAGCCACTACGGTCAGCCGCAGCGGTAATACGTTTACCATCAACTCAACCGACAATAACAGCGGAGGCACCGTAACAGCCGTTACCGCCAGCAACGGACTTAACAGCACCGGAGGCAATACCCCCGATATTAAATTGGGCGGAACACTCAGCACCAATACCGATGTTGCCCTCAACTCACAGAATCTTTCTTTTTCGGGCAGTGGGAATGTAGGCATTGGAACCACAGGACCCGGAGCGGTACTTGATGTTAATACCAGTGTAAACTGGTATGGCGGGTGGAGAAATAACCTACGCCTTACCAGCACGGATTATCCGTCACTAAGGTTCTTTGCCACCACACCAAACAAAACTTCTATGATTGGCAACAATGGTGATGGCAGTCTTTGGTTTAGCGTTAACGGAACAGGAGATGCTACCGGTAATTTTGGTATGGTAATATTGCCAAACGGCAACACCGGCATTAACAACACAAACCCAAGCTATAAATTAGATGTAGGAGGCACCATACGCAGTGTAGGCGGAACTATTATTGCCGAAGGCGCAACCCCCGAAGGCGGAAATTTAGCCTTAGTAAACCCCACCAAAACAGGGGCCACCACATTAGACTGGCGCTTATGGAATATGACTGCCGGATATGGTAACGGTCTTGCATTTTGGCGGTATTATGCCAATGGCAACAATGCCGGACCATCCGTTTGGTTTGATGACAATGGCCGAGTAGGTATAGGAACCGTTAACCCAGGGTTCTCATTACACGTACCTTCAGGTTATATAGGTACCGATTATATCTATACTACTGACAATGCAGTAACAAGCGGTGTTACCGGCATAATGGTAAAAGCGGGCGACAACTTCCACCGCACAGCCACTGCGGCAGCCATAGCTACTTTTCTAAACGCTACTGGAACATGGATACCAAACAACGGTATTGGTGATTGGCAAATAGCATCCTCTTCTACTTCTACGGCATATACCGCAGCATCTTTAGAACTTCGCGAATCTAACTGGACGGGAAATGGTTCAGCCACCCCTCCGCACTTAGGTTTTCACTGGGGCGGTGTAGTAGCATCTAACATTGCCATTGAGTCAAGCGGAAGAATAGCCATACGCGATAACCCGGGTAGTGGCTACGAAAACTTAATAGCCAGAGAAACATACACCACCGGTTGGTTTAGAAATACTGCAGCTGGTAACGGCTTGTATAATGAAGCCACCGGTTCGGGTATTTATTCACCGAGTGCTAATCTGATGACTCTTTACAATAGTTCGTCACTACAGGTTACCAGTGGCTCAACCAGTGCCGGCAATATACGTTTTGATGCAGCTAACCCTTACATTACCGCATCTTCTTATTACATATGTCCGGGCGGTGCCTATTTCAATGGCGGTACTGTGTATGCCGAAGCGGACATGAAACTGCGTGGAGGAACCAGCAATGACGGGGGTAACTTTGGGGGAGATTTACAAGTGAATGATAACCTCCGTATTTCCGGAGTTGTTCCTTGCATACAAGGTAACTGCGCCCCTAATAATGTTATTCGCCATACACCTAACCTTCATTTGAACTCTAATGCCGGTTATGCTAACATATTTAACTGGGATAATGGAACTACGGGCAATACTTCCACAGTTCGTGTTGGTAATGGTGGCGGTGCAGATGTATTCCAGATTTGGGCAAACGGTAATACCGGTATTGGAACTGGTCCAACAACTATATCTATGCTGTATGCATATCAAAACCAACTTACTGCTAATGGCGATGGGCAGGGTAGTATATGGGCATTTAGAACCCGCGATAACCAAAATAATGGTACCGGATACGGAATCTATGCGACCAATAATGCTATGATTGGATACAACTATTGGGGTGATATATACACTTTTGGAGTTCATGGAGCCAGTTTTGGGGACTTTAACAGAACAGGAGGGGTTTTAGGAAGTGTTTCAGGCACTAGTGCATGGGGTAGCTTGGGTTATAAAAACAGTGGTTCAGGTTTTAATGGAGTATATGGTAGCTCAGGTTATGCTTCAGGTGGAGGATTTGCACAGAACAACGAACTGCAAGGTACAGGTGGTGCTTTCTTTGGCGGTATGATTGGCTCATGGAGTCGCGGTGAGGTGATGGGAACAGTTAGCTGCGGTGAACTGTTTGCTAATTACAATCTGGGCAATCAGTATACCAGTGGTTATTCAGCCGATATAGTTACGGTTGGCGAAGAGCGCATGCCGGCCTACAATCTTACTTCAACCGACTTGAAAGTATACGCTGATGGCGAAGGTGCGTTAAAAGGAACAAGTGTATTTGTGCCTTTTGAAAGTAGCTATGCTAAACTGCTGGGTGCTAAGCCGCGTGTTACTGTATCACCGGTAGGTGCATCAGCAAATATTTACATTAAGAATGTAAGCCGCGAAGGTTTTACTGTAGCCAGCGATAATGCTGCGCAGGTAGGGTTTAGCTGGATTGCGGTAGGCAAGCGTACCGATGCAACTGAGCAAGCTAAGTTACCTGCTTCAATTGCCGGCAAAGACTTCGACAAGAATATGAAAGGTGTATTGTTTAACGAAAACGATAAAGAACATTCAGCCACACCAATTTGGTGGGATGGTACAGAAGTACGTTTTGATAAGGCACCTGAAAAAGACCGCTCTGCGGAAAAGGCTGCTGAAATGGCTCGCATGGAAACTGAACAAGCTAAGGCAAAAGCCAGTGCAGCGGAAGTAACCCGCCTGGCAAAAGAATCTGTAGAAAAATTAAAGTCAGATGGTGCACAGGAAAAAGCCGCTGCGGCTATGAAAGCTAATTCGGTAACTCATCCTGAAATTCACCCGGTTGGTCCGCAAGGCCCGCCACCGGTTGAAAAATCAATTTCGCTGGAAGGTGAAAATCTTCAAAAGAAATAAGTAGGTGCAGCACATTTAAAAACCCTGCCAAAACATGGCAGGGTTTTTATCCTTTCACACCGTGAAACATCCTCGTCATCTTTTTGTACGATTTACTTTCTGTGTCTTGTACGCGTTGTGTTGTGTATGCCATGTACAGTCACAGCACTTTAAGCCACACATTCTTTTCCTGGCTTCCGATACGCTACATGGGCGCGCACCCGCCACCGATGACGAAAAAAAAGCGGCTGCTTACATAGCACAAAAATTAAGCGCGGCTAACTGCACCATCACTTTTCAAAAATTTCCGTTCGAAAAAGATTCAGCACTCAATGTTTTTGGCTTTCTTGATTTTAAAAAAGACAGCACCGTTATTATTTCGGCTCATTACGACCATCTGGGCTACGGAAACGGCAAGTCGAAAGAAATTCTAAAAAAAGGAATTCACCACGGTGCTGATGACAACGCCAGTGGTGTAGCTATGCTTCTTGAATTGGCAAAGAACCTTTCCAAAAACAAAAAACTGAAGTATAATTTTTTGTTTGCCGCTTACAGCGGGCATGAAGAAGGGCTTTATGGTTCCGGTTATTTTGCCCAAAGTCATTTCTTCAATTTACTTAAAGTGCGGGCTGTAATTAATATGGATATGGTTGGCCGTTTAGATGCCACCTCTAAAACACTGCGCGTAGGCGGAGCAACAACCGATTCGCTTTTCCTTTCGTTTTACCGCAAGCAACAAAACAAACACTTGCATTTTCGCTTTGATGATGAAAATATTCAACTCGGTGACTTAAAACCTTTTGCTGAAAAAGGCATTCCGGTGCTGCACATTACCACCGGCATACATGACGACTACCACCGTATTAGCGACACCGAAGACAAAATAAACTACAAGGGTATGGAACTGATTTTTGAGTTACTACACAATTATCTTCAAGAAGTTCACTAGTTAGCTCGAGTGTAGCAAGTTTCTGTACCTAGGGCAAACGCCACTCTGGTTTCCCACCATTTCAGCACATCCGTTAGCTTTTACAGCACGGGCGACATAAATTGCCTTCCCCAACCTGTAGTTTTAAGGCTTTTTTACGCAATATTTTTTTAGTCAGGCGCATTAGCATTCATGAGTTAGTTTGAAAATTAATTTCAAACACAAAAAAAGTAGTGCTGTTTGGGTCAAGCCAATTTTTGCCGTTTAAGTTGTGGTGTGTGCGAGCCGGGTTGGGCGTGGGGTTGAGGCACAAAAAAGCAAAAACATTCTTTTCTTTAATCTTCAATCATAACTATGAAGAAGTTCTGCTTTCTCTCTCTACTTCTCTTTACCGCAGCTTTTTGTTATTCGCAAGAGCGTTTTGCGGCTAAAGAAGTTTTTGGTGCCGAAGCTAACGCTATTTGGCCCGGTGCCGAACATATATGGCTCAAGCAGCAAAACACCGTGCCTGCTTTTATTCAGTTCCGCAATGGACAACAACCCGCTGAAGAAGATTTTTTCTTCATACTCAAAAAAGCATTTCAACTTCCTGCTTCATACAGTTTCAAATTACTGGCCACCGAAACCGATTTAATAGGTTGGGAGCATAAGCGCTTTCAGGTGCTGGTAAACAACGTGCCCGTGCGCAATGGCATTTTTCTGTTGCACATGCAAAACGGAGCAGTGAAAAAATTCAACGGCTACCTTTTTAGAAATATCACAGTAACAACTTCTGCTTCGCTTTCAGAATCTATGGCGCTGAACAAAGCCATACACAGCATCCACGCCAACATATACAAATGGCAATTACCTGAAGAGGAAAATTTCCTGAAACAAGAAAGCGGCAATCCGCTGGCTACGTATTTTCCGAAAGGCGAATTAGAAATTCTACAAATCGGTAACAATGAATCAAACAACTTCCGCCTGGCGTGGAAGTTCGACATTTACGCACACCAACCCATGAGCCGCCACTACGTTTATGTAGATGCGCAAACGGGCACAGTACTCAAAAAAGCCGATCGCA
Organism: uncultured Chitinophaga sp.; assembly: GCA_964615305.1. Lineage (GTDB taxonomy): Bacteria > Bacteroidota > Bacteroidia > Chitinophagales > LD1 > Bog-950. The sequence goes on along the minus strand of CAZTNA010000011.1, from coordinate 48,081 downwards.
TTCATCACGCCAATACTACCGGCACAGCCACAACGGTTTACCGCGGCAACCGAACCATTACTGCCGATAGTTACAACGGGCAGTATCGCTTAAGAGAAGCGCCTCGCGGCTTGGGTATTAGAACTTACAATATGCAAACCGGCACAAGTTACGGCAACGCGGTAGATTTTTTAGATGCCAACAACGTTTGGAACAACATAAACACAGCGCTCGACCAATATGCCGGTGACGCACACTGGGGTGCCGAAATGACCTACGATTTTTATACCACCATGGGCAGAAACTCTATTGACAACGCAGGTTACGCACTCAACCTGTATATGCACTACGATGAAAACTACGTAAACGCCTTTTGGGACGGTACCCGCATGACCTTTGGTGATGGCAACAGCAACTACGAACCCCTCGTTTCGCTCGACATTACCGGCCACGAAATTTCTCATGGCTTAACAGAGCGCACATCTAACTTAGACTATCAAGACGAATCAGGCGCACTCAATGAATCTTTCAGCGATATTTTTGGTGCTGCCACCGAATGGTATGCCGACTCTACACTCGCTAACTGGTTACTGGCCGAAGACATTGGTACCCCTTTCCGCTCTATGAGCAGCCCCAACACCTATGGCGACCCCGACACCTACAACGGCACCAACTGGTACACCGGCACTGGCGACAACGGTGGCGTGCACACCAACAGTGGCGTGCAAAACCACTGGTATTACCGCCTCAGCGTTGGAGGCTCAGGCACCAATGATTTAGGAAATGCATACAACGTTACAGCTATAGGCAGAAACAAAGCCGTACAAATTGCCTGGCGCAATGATGTAAACTATCTTACCAGCACCAGCGATTATGCCGATGCGCGTTTCTATGCCATTCAATCTGCCAACGATTTGTTTGGTGTGTGTTCGCCAGAAGCTATTTCAACCACCAACGCATGGCATGCAGTAGGGGTAGGCGCCCCATTTGTTGCCGGGGCCGATGCCCAGTTTGTAGCTACTCCTGTTACAGGTTGCTCTGTGCCGTTTACTGTAAACTTCACCAACAGCAGCACCAACGTAAGCAACTTCACATGGAACTTTGGCGATGGAGGTGCGAGTACATCATTAAACCCTTCACACACGTATGCTGCTTTCGGAGTTTACACCGTTAAACTTATTGGCACCGGAAACTGCGGAGTAGATAGTTTAATCCGCACCAATTATGTAAACATAAATGCCGCTAATGCCTGCGAAGTAATATTGCCCACTACCGGCACTTACCAAACACAAACTGCTTGCACCGGCACTATCTATGATAGCGGAGGCCCAACGGGAAACTATACCGACAATACCAACAGCACAGTAACCATAGCACCTACAGGTGCATCGCAGGTGCAGTTGCACTTCACGCAGTTTAATATGGAAGCCAACTACGATTATCTGTATGTATATGATGGCCCCACTACCGCCAGCCCGGTAATTGGCAGCTACACAGGCACCACCATTCCTGCCGATATTGTATCTACCGGTTCTTCTATCACCATCCGCCAATACACCGACCCGGGTGTGGTAGCAGCGGGCTTTACTATTCAGTGGACTTGTATTAACCCTAATTCACCGCCCACTGCAAATTTTAAAGCAGATGTAACACAAACATGCAGCGGTACCGTAAAATTTACCGACATGAGTATAGGCGGCCCCAGCTCATGGCTCTGGACTTTTGGCGATGGAAACACTTCTACACTTCAGCATCCTACGCATACTTATATCAACAACGGCACTTACACAGTTTCGCTGAAGGCCACTAACGGTTTTGGCAACAACACATTTACAAGAACTAATTACATAAACGTAGCGAAACCTGCGGGGCCTTCGGTTACCAATCAGCAAAACTGTGGGCCGAAATCTTTCTCGCTTCTTGCAAACGATACCGACCCTGTTGCCTGGTTCGATTCTCTGGGCAATGTGGTGAGCAACACCAACCCGTTTACTACACCGGTGTTAAATACCACCACTACATATTTTGTGCAGGATACCCAGGTGCAGCCCATTTACCATGTTGGGCCATTGAGCAACGCAATTGGCAACGGAAGCAACTACAACACCACCCAAACTCGCGCACTCAAATTCCGTGTTTTCAAAAATTCGAAGTTGGTGAGTGTGTTGGTGTACGCACAAGGCGATGCATACCGTACCATTCAATATCGCGATTCGCTGGGTGGTGTTATTACCAACAAAACAGTTTTTATTCCTAACGGCACCAGCCGCGTTACGCTCAACATTGACTTAATTCCGGGTGGGCCTTATGAACTCGGCCTGCGTGATACCATGAATTTGTATCGTAACAGCACCGGAGCGGCTTATCCTTACAACGATGCCAACGGTATTGTCAGCATTTTCGGAAACAATGCCCCCGGTAGCAGCACTTACTATTACTTCTTCTATGATTGGGAAGTAAAAGAGCAAGATTGCATTTCGGAGCGCGTGCCGGTAACAGCTACCGTTAACCCTGCGGTTCTTGCATCGGCAACACCTACTCATGTGTTATGCAACGGAGAAAACACAGGAGCTATAACGTTGAATGTAAGCAGCGGAACGCCCGGCTATACTTTCAACTGGGGAGGTGGAGTTACTACACAGAACCGAACCAACCTTGCAGCAGGTAACTACACGGTAACCGTTACTGATATAAAATCCTGCTCGGCAACAGCAGCTGCTACGGTTACACAACCTACGGCTATTTCAAAATCTACTGCGGTTACAAATGTGTTGTGTAATGGCGAAAACACAGGCGCTATCAATCTTACGGTAGGTGGGGGTACTTCGGGTTACACCTACAACTGGGCTGGTGGAGTTACTACTGAAGACAGAAACAATATTGCCGCAGGCAGCTATTTGGTAACCATTACTGATGCAAATAATTGCACTACTACGGCATCTGCAACAGTTACACAACCCACGGCTATTTTAAAATTTACTGCGGTTACAGATGTGTTGTGTAATGGCGAAAACACGGGTGCTATCAATCTTACGGTAAGTGGGGGCACTTCGGGTTACACCTACAACTGGGGTGGCGGAGTTACTACCGAAGACCGAAACAACATGGCCGCAGGCAGTTATTCGGTAACTATTACAGATGCTAACAGCTGCACTTCGAGTACAACCGCAACCATTTCTCAGCCAACAGCTATTACTTCTTCAACAACGCAAACAAATGTTTTATGTAACGGAGAAAACACGGGAGCCATCAACTTAAATGTGGGTGGTGGCATATCCGGTTACACTTATAGCTGGGACGGAGGCGCCACTACTAAAGACATAAGCAATCTGCTGGCGGGAAATTATTTTGTAACAATCACTGATGCAAACAACTGCACTTCAACAGCTGCCGCAATAGTTTCACAACCTGACTCATTAGAAATTTCAGTAGTTGTTGTCAATGCTGCCTGTGGGCAAAACAATGGCGAAGCATCATTGTATGTTACAGGCGGTACAAGCGGTTACCGTTATTTGTGGAGTAACTCGCAAACAACTTCTTCCATCCTGAATCTGGCACCCGCTGGTTACGATGTTACAGTTACCGATGCTAATAACTGTACAGTTACTACCGGTGTTCAAGTAATTGCAACATCAGACCTTACTACAACCAAGTCATTTTCTAACGTAACATGCTTTGGATTGTCAGACGGCACGGCTTCGGTTACAGTAACTAACGGCACACCGGCTTACACCTATTTGTGGAGTAACACAGAAACCGGATCTTCCATTCAAAATGTAACAGCTAACCAATACACGGTTACCATTACAGACGGCAATGGGTGTATGCGCATTGATTCTTTTACGGTTTCAGAACCCGCAGAAATTGTTTCTTCGATATCAGTCACTAATGCGCTTTGTTTTGGTGATGCCAACGGAACAGTACAAGTGATTGCTACAGGAGGAAATGGTAATTTTAGTTACGAATGGAGTAACACTCAAACAGCCAATTCAATTTCGAACATAGCTGCAGGCATATACTCGGTTACTATTACAGATACGCAAAATTGCACAGCAAGCTCAAGCGTTGTTGTTTCTGAACCGGACAGTGTTTCTGTTACCACCGGCTCTACACCAACAATTTGTTTTGGTGAAAGTAATGGAGCAGCAAATGCAGTGGCTGCCGGTGGCACAGGTGCATTTACTTATTTATGGTGCAATAGCGACACCACACCATCAGTTTCGAACCTTAGCGCGGGCAACTGTACTGTAACAGTTACCGATGTAAACGGATGCAGCGCAAGCGCTACCGCTTTAGTGCAGCAACCACAACAGTTACAACCGGTTACTTCTTCTACTAACGGAACCGCTACGGTAGATACAGTTTACGGAGCAGCATCACCGGTTAATTATGTATGGAGCAATGGGGCTACTACACAAACCATTTCAGGGCTCGCATCAGGAACATATTTGGTAACAGTTACAGATGCAAATAACTGCACGGCAGCTACTTCTATTTCCGTAGTTAGCGTGGGCATAAATCAATTGAATGTTGGTTTAGGTTTTCGTGTTTATCCGAACCCTGTTTTAGATAATGTAATAGTTGAAGTAAGTGCAGTTGCAGAAAGCTCTACGCTGCGCATTACTAATGTGCTTGGTCAGGAAATGCTTCAACAAAAAATCTCTTCGCTTAAAACTGAATTTGATTTATCGCGTTTTGCAACAGGCGTTTATTACGCAGAACTAATAAGCCACGGTGGAAAGCGAGTACAACAAATTGTAGTGGGCCGATAACGGTACATTACAGACTAATAGCCGTATAGCTATTTCGTTTCATCTTTCAGTGCCCGCATAGCCGGGCCAAAACGCAGGCCGAGTGAAAATGCTTTGAGCGCAAACAAAATTCGTTTCTCTTTGGTGGCTGCCGTTTTGGCGCTGTCAATCCATTTCGAAAAATAGTTCTGTTCGCCCTTGTGTAGTTGATTAAAGTGTTCCTGTGCCTTGGGCTCATTTTCTAAGCATGCCAGCAAATCTTCTGATATAGCAATGGCAGAATCATCAGCTTCTAACAGCACGTTTAGTTGTGCTCCTTTTCGTTTTCCTATTCCTTTACGTATAGCAGCATTTACCGGCAAAATAAAATCACCACCGCCCATAGGCACTAATGCTACTTGCTTAATTGCAAAGCCATCTAACTTTCCTTTTACACGAAACGATTTTTTTGTGTTTGGCTTTAGCTTACTGGCAATTTCGGCCGGCACTACAAAAAATGTCCAGCCGGTTTTTTCGCCTTGTTCGGCAAATTTTTCGAGGGTGGCGTTAAATTTTATCATGCAACGAATTTGTAAAATGCAGACAGATATTCGAATTCGTTTTCAGCGCCCTTTTTTACATTAGCCCGCACAATTAAACTTCAATACAATACTTATGGGACGCGCGTTTGAATTTCGCAAAGAAAGAAAAATGAAAAGGTGGGGAGCTATGGCAAAAGCTTTTACCCGCATTGGGAAAGATATTGCCATAGCAGTAAAAGCCGGTGGTGGCGACCCTGACAGCAATGCGCGCTTGCGTACTTGCATACAAAATGCCAAAGCAGTTAACATGCCCAAAGACCGTGTGGAAGCTGCCATTAAACGGGCTACTCAAAAAGATACAGCTGCTTACGAAGAAGTTACGTATGAAGGCTATGGCGCGCACGGTGTAGCTATTGTTATTGACACAGCTACCGATAACCCTACAAGAACTATTGCCAACCTTCGAACTATATGTAATAAAAACGGTGGTACTATTGGCACGAGTGGTTCTGTGGAATACATGTTTAAGAAACGTGCACTGTTTAAGTTTCCGAAAGCAAATTGGAACCCCGAAGAACTTGAATTGGAACTGATAGACGGTGGACTCACCGAATTGCACGATGAAGAAGGTGTGCTGACTGCTTATGCAGAATTCAACGATTTCGGAAATCTGGCAAAAGCACTCGAAGCAAAAGGAATTGAGGTTACAGAAAGTGCTTACGAAAAAATTCCTGACTTCTATAAAGAACTTTCAGATGCAGAAGCAGAAGAAGTAATAAAATTGATTGAAAAACTGGAGGAAGACGAAGATGTGCAACAGGTATTTCACAACATGAAGTAATCTACACAGCCGAAGAGCGATTCTCCATTATTTGGCAATCGAGATATTTTGCCAAACCTTCGCCTCCCCATTTCATTACCACATCGTGATTCCACTCAAAAAGTGGTTTTAAAACCGGAGCCAGCAAGTTCATAACAACTGAATTGGTTTTTACGTTCCAGAGGTAGTTTACTGTAGTAATACCATTCTTGTTTTCAAATGTCCATTCGCCTCTGCCTATCAACTCACCCACGGTAGTGCCTACAATTTTTTGTTGAGGCATCACCTCTAACACAGTTCCTGTATAGGTTAAATTGTAAGGCAAGACACTGCGGGTTTTAAACTGACGAACGGCACCTACTCCTAGCGTGTCACCGCTTTTTACAGATTTTACGGGGCTTTGCCCTTTCCACCAAAGGTGGTAAGTAGTTGAATCATGAATAGCATTGTAAACTTTTTCAATGGGGGCATCAAATTTCCAAACGGTAAGAAAGCTATAGTTGACCATACAATATTTTTAAAATGAAATTACGAAGCCGATCTGCAATCGGTTTTGGGCTAAGAGTTTTTTAAGCGTAAAATTTCTTGTAGATTCGTTACACATCAAACTAATATCATGAAAAACAGAACGCATTTTAAACGCTTAATGCAGCTTTTTGCTGTTTGCTTATTATTGGCTGCTTGTGCCAAAGAAAATTCGTCAGACGTAAACCAGAATAAAATTTACAGTGATTATGAAGTGTTCTACGACCGCAATACAGACAAAAGCTGGGTGGTTGCCCGGTTTCGTTTTGGAGGCGCTACCGGTACTTTGCTTGAACTTGACTCAGGCGCCAACGTAAAATTCAATAACGAAGTATTGCCTTACAACGCAATTTTCTTTGGTCACTTTAAAGAGTTTGCCGGTAGAATTACAAGCGGCACGTTTGTTTACACCAATCAGAACAACCAAACATTTACCAACACTATTCCGCTTTGCGACACCATTGCGTTTGCTGCTGACTTCGACACTATTGTAAAAAGCATAGCAAACACGTTTACTTGGGCCGGCTCACACCTTTCATCTAACCAGTATGTTGGTTTGTTTGTGGGTAGCTGGACCTGGGGGCAAGACGCACTTTATTTGCAAGATGGTGATGGAGCAACTAACCTGGTGATGGGTACCGGTCAATTATCTGGTGTGCCCGTGGGGCCGGCAGTTTGCTACATGGATAGAAGCACCGATGTAATTGTAGCAGAAGGAACACCTGAAGGCGGAAGAATAAGGTCAAAGTACCGTGCACTTAACCGCACAGTACAGGTTGTGCCTTAGTGTGGAAACAAAATTATACTGCCCAGTCTTCTCTATCTAAACTTCTGAACTGAATGGCTTCAGCCAGGTGTTCGTTTTTTATTTCATCACTACCGGCCAAGTCGGCAATGGTGCGGCTAACTTTTATTATACGGTCGTAAGCACGTGCGCTTAAGTTTAGTTTTTGCATAGCACGTCCCAACAAATTTTTTCCGGCTTCGCTTATAATGCAAATTTCCTGTACCGTTTGTGCTTCCATTTGTGCATTGCAATGTAGATTCTTTTTTGTCTCGAAGCGCTTCACTTGTATTTCTCTGGCTCTAATAACTCTTTCACGAATCAATTCGCTTTTTTCCGATTTTCTTTCGCTTGAAAGTTCACTGTAGTCAACCGGAGTTACCTCTACGTGCAAATCAATTCTATCCATCAGCGGCCCTGAAATTTTATTCAAATATTTTTGAACAACACCCGGGGCACAAACACACTCTTTGGTTGGGTGATTGTAATATCCGCACGGGCAAGGATTCATAGAAGCAATAAGCATAAATGATGAAGGATACGAAACCGTAAACTTAGATCGCGAAATTGTTACGCTTCTGTCTTCCATTGGCTGTCGCATTACTTCTAGTACCGTGCGTTTAAACTCAGGCAGTTCATCTAAAAAAAGCACACCATTGTGTGCTAACGAAATTTCACCCGGGTGCGGGTTGCTGCCCCCACCAACTAAAGCCACATCGCTTACTGTATGGTGTGGAGAGCGGAAGGGCCGCTGATAGATTAGAGATGAATTTTTTGAAAGCTTACCGGCTACTGAATAAATTTTAGTTGTTTCAAGAGCTTCGTTTAAATTAAGTGGCGGTAAAATGGTTGAAAATCTTTTGGCCAGCATAGTTTTTCCGGCTCCCGGTGGACCTATCAAAATAACATTGTGCCCACCCGCAGCAGCAATTTCTAATGCCCGTTTAATGTTTTCCTGACCTTTTACATCAGCAAAATCGAAATCAATGTGCTGAACATTGTTTTCAAATTCATCGCGTGTGTTTACAACAGTAGGCGCTATTGAAATTTTGTCTTCTAAAAACTCTACCACCTCAGTTAACGTTTCGGCACCAATTATTACCAGGTTATTTACAATGGCGGCTTCGCGCGCATTTTGCTTAGGCAGAATAATGCCCTTAAACTTTTCTTTTCTGGCTTGTATGGCAATAGGTAAAGCACCTTTAATAGGAAGAATACTTCCATCTAATGACAGCTCACCCATTATAATATAGTCTTTCAGCTTGTCATGTTTTGCAATTTGGTTCGATGCCGCCATTACACCAATGGTCATTGGCAGATCGTAGGCAGTACCTTCTTTTTTAATGTCAGCCGGTGAAAGATTAATAACTAACCGTGCACGCGGCATTCTGTATTTGCTTTGTTTCAGGGCGGTTTCCATTCGAGCCAATCCTTCTTTAATAGCATTGTCGGGAAGTCCAACTACGACATAATTCAATTTGCCTTCACCAGCTACATTTACTTCAATTGTAATAGTGGCAGCATCTACACCATACACCGCACTGCCAAAAGTTTTTACCAGCATAAAAATTTTATTTCGAATCAATATAAAAACAATGTACTGCTTTTTGCGTTATAAAAATGAATTGAACATTTTCACGCCCGTATAAATAATGAACAGACGCGAACAAACCATAGAAGAAGAAAAGATTAATGCACTTACACATGCAGTAGGTATTGTGTTTGCCCTTGTTTCAATTCCAATTCTCATTTACTGCGCAGCGGAAAGAAGTACGGCCTCCAACATTTTTGGAGTATCGGTTTTTTGTTTTGCCATGTTAATGGTTTATAGCGCTTCTACTATTTACCATACCGTTAAACTCGGCACACCACTTAAAAAGAAACTCCGGATTTGGGATCACATCAGCATTTTTGTGATGATAGGCGGCAGCTATACTCCGCTGGTTGTTAAATACACAAGTGCTTCAACAGCAACTGTTTTTTTGAGCGCCATGTGGGGAATAATTTTGCTGGGCAGCATTCTCAAAATTTTCTTTACCGGAAAGTATGAAATCCTCGAGGTGATTATATATCTGCTTTTGGGTTGGATGGCGGTGTTCATTATAAAGCCGCTATTAGCCAACATGCCCACTCAGATAATTACGTTTATACTCGTTAGCGGACTGTTTTATTCAATAGGTGTTGTTTTTTATCTCTGGAAAAAGCTGAGCTATCACCATGCTGTGTGGCACGTCTTTGTTTTGGCGGGTACGGTTACGCATTTTTTCGCTGTCTATAATAGTATCCCATTAACCATTAAAACTTAATTGGGGTATTGCATCGCTTAAAGTGAAACATATATTCGCTTTTTCAGTAAAATGGTGCAGAACAAACAAGAATCGAAAAACTTTACCCTCGTGAATTTTTACAAGCGCATTGTACCCCTGCTTAGGCTTTTATGCTTTCTTCTTGCCGGCATGCCCGTAGCTTATGCAGTAACCAATCCTGAAATAGAGAATTGTGAGCAGCAGATAATTCCATTAACTATTGAAGAAATTTTCAGTCAGCGCGTAGCTTCTCAAATAGATTCGTTTTATAAAAAACGGGTAAAAAACGATAGATTTAATGGCTGTGTTATGGTAGCTAAAGATGGTAAGCCCATTTACTCGGCAGCGTTTGGTTATGGCAACTTAACATTTAAAGATACGCTTACTACACAGTCATCTATTCAATTAGCATCTGTTTCAAAAACGTTTACCTCAACAGCTATATTGCTTTTAGCCGAGCAGGGCTTTTTATCATTAGATGATTCAATACAGAAATTTTTTCCGGAGTTTCCTTATAAAGGAATTACCGTTCGTTTGCTTTTGAGTCACCGTACCGGCTTGCCGGATTACACGTACTTTCCGAAGGAAGTGTATGGAACTACGGAGGCATATATCAGCAATCAGCAGTTGGTAGATTATCTGATAGCCAAGAAACCTGCGGTGCGTTGCAAGCCCAACCACATGTTTATCTATTGCAACACCAACTATGCTTTACTGGCTTCTATTGTTGAGAATGTAACAGGCATGAGTTTCAAAAAATTTATGCATGATATTGTGTTTTCTCCTCTAGGCATGAGCAGCACTTATGTATTTGCTCCGGAAGATGGTGCTACTTGTTGCACTATCAGTTACGATTCGCGTGGCAGAATCTGGAAAGATTGTGCAGCAGATGGTGTGGTGGGCGACAAAGGAATATATTCATCGGTAGAAGACATGTTGAAATGGGATAATGCTCTGCGTACAGGCCTGCTTTTAAGTGATGAAACTTTGCGTGAAGCGTATAAGCCACAAAGTAATGACCGCTATTCGTTTTCTAAAGACAGAACAAAAAATTACGGCTACGGATGGCGCTTATCAAAACAAGCGGATAAAAACTATTTGGTTTATCACAATGGTTTTTGGCACGGCAGCAACAACGTGTTTGCCCGCGACTTGCAAAACGGATTTACAATTATTGTGTTGGGCAACAAGTCAAACCATGCCAACTATTGGACACAGCCGGTTTGGAACGCTCTCGGCCAAATGAAAAACCTGGAAGCTGTTGCTGAAGCAGAAGTGCAATAGAGTCTATCTGTACATCTTTCCTCTTTAAACTTCATTTTTATTTTCCACTCATGAAAAAATGGGGGGGTGTTGCTTTGTTATTGCTTATAGCCGGAGGAGCTTTTTTCTTCTTTACACAAAAACAAACGGCCAAAAAAGTAAGCCGCCAACTTGCAGAAAATGCCTTGCCGTCTGCTTCCTCTTTAGATTCTCAAATTCATTTCTCCCTCGACACATTTTTTACAAACCGCAATTTGCAGAACGGTTTTAGCGGCAGTGTGTTGATTTCTAAAAATGGAAAATTGCTTTATCAAAATTGTTTTGGCTATTGCGATTACAATAGCCGGCACTTAATGACTGACACCAACGCTTTTCAATTAGCATCGGTTTCAAAAACGTTTACGGCTACGGCTGTTTTGTGGTGTGTAGAGCATGGCATGTTTTCGTTGGACGATACCCTGCAAAAGTTTTTTCCATTACTACCATACAAAAACGTTCGCGTAAAAGATTTGTTGTGTCACCGTTCTGGTTTACCCAACTACATTTATTTCTGCTCGGGTAAATGCAAGGCAAATGAATACTTGTCAAATGAACAGGTAGTAGAAATTATGCAGCGCGAAAAGCCCGCTACATACGCACAACCCGATAAGAAATTTGAGTACTGTAATACAAACTATCTACTTCTTGCTTCTATAATAGAAAGAACTACCGGCAAAAAATTTCAGCAATTTATGCAGCAAACGTTTTTTGCACCATTGAATATGCGCCACAGTTTTGTGTTTGATGTCACTGACTCAGCCGACAGAAAAATTACCACCAGTTACAATTCAAAATGGCAAATACAACACAACGATTGTTTCGATGGAGTGGTGGGAGATAAAGGTGTTTACAGCACAGTGGGCGATATGTTTAAATGGGATATGGCTTTTTATGACGGAAAGTTACTATCCCAGCAAATGATGGAAGAGGCTTATACGCCTCGAAGTTTCGAAAAGCCGGGAAAAAGAAATTATGGTTATGGTTGGCGGCTTTTACAACAACCGGATAGCAGTTATTTGGTTTATCACAATGGATGGTGGCACGGCAACAACACAGTTTTTTACCGTAACACAAACGACACTACTGCAGTTATTATTCTTTCTAACAAATACAATCGTTCTGTATATAGAGTGCAGCCGGTTTTCGACATTTTATACGGGCTGAAAAACGATTCAGCTGATTTTGAAGAGGAGGAGTAGTAGCCTCAAGCATCGAGTTATCGAACCTTTGGAGTGATATTCAATTGATTAATTCCATTCAGGAACGTAAAATAAATTAAGAGCACATCTTTGTTCATGCTACTTAGAGTGACTGAATCCTCATCCCTGCGTTCCCATTTTGGAATATGATAACGAAGAACTTTAACCCGCAGCGCTACCATTTCTGCGGGCACAACATCCGCGAGTTCGATCTGCCATATATCTGCCGCCGGTTGCTTATACAATGGCTGCCCCTGCCCGACCTACTGAACATAGGTGGCAAGCGCCCCTGGGAGGTGCAGGATATAGATACCATGCAACTGTGTCGTTGCGTTGCCTTTTTGGAAAATGACAGTGGTAGCACGTATTCCACAGGAAATCATAGAGTTAGACGAGAGTACACCTATCGGCCTGCATATACGAAAACGGCGGCTTGAACGGAACCTAACATTAGATGATGCAAGCAACGAACTCCAGGTATGTGTTGGTTCTCTCTGCAAATGGGAAAGCGGGAGAGCAAACCCACGAGATTTAAATGCAGGAACAATCATTCGCTTCCTAGGTTACGACCCCTATAACTTCAAAACAGAAACCCTAGGGCAAAGGATACGGGCCTACCGTTTCAAACACGGCTATACCCTAAAGCAACTAGGCGATATCTTTGGCGTTACAGAATACACTATGGTTAGCTGGGAGGCGGATGAATATGCGCCTAAGCTTGAAAATATGGAAAAACTGAATAAGATATTAGAAAATATGTAATACCATAGAGGACCCATAAAGGTTCTCTTTTTACTCTTGTTAACTGGTCAATAATTGTAAAAATTAGACCTGCCACTAAAATTTTTAGATTAAAATAATCCATGATTTTTATTAGGTTCTCTTGCTTGGTAATACATAATAGACTAATTTTAAATCTATTAGTTCACTAATCTAAGAATGAATCCTATGAAAAACTATCTATTAACCTTGGTTCTCATCATTCAAGTAACCCATTTATGTTCTCAATTTGTCTCACTAGGTCCCACCGGCAGTTCAACCTACAATGCAAATGCTAGTCACGCAAACGGCACCGGTCAAATACATTGCATTGCCTTTCATCCTAACTATCCTACTACAAATTTTATTCTCGCTGGTTCTCCGTATGGCGGTCTTTGGAAATCGACAAATGGAGGTAGTACTTGGTCAGTTGTTGATGCTGTTCAGCATTTGGAAACAAACAGTGTAAATGAAATTACTATTTCATACATAGGCACTACCACGACCATTTATATAGCAACTGGGAGTTCTAATACCCACAATCCGTATATACCATCTTGCGGTTTGTACAAGTCAACAGATTTAGGTAATACCTTCACGCCGGTCCCAAACTTCAATACATTGGGTACTGGATTTTCATTTCACAAGAGAAAGTTAATCACCAAAATTGCAGTCCACCCTACCAATCCCGACATCGTTTTTGTTGCAACCTCAGATGGCTTGTATAAATCAACAAATGCAACCTCTGCCTCTGCCTCGTGGCAGCTAGTTTTAACTGAAAATGAACCGCAACCTAATTGGAGTTCTAATTGGCTAGATCCAGAAGTTCCTGGTATTTGGGCAGTTCAGTTTAGCCCAAACAACCCAAACACTGTTTATGCTTCTGGTCAAAATGTTTACCGTTCAACATCAAGTGGGAATAATGGCACCTTTAGCATTTTAACCAATACAACTTTCGATAACTTTTTCCCAACCGCCGCCTTTACTGTGCAACAGCGCAATATGAATTTTAAAGTAGCAAATAATAACGCCATTGACAACATATATTGTACCGCTTTTGCCATTTACAGAGAAGCGTACACTTACACAGCTAATGGTGTTACAGGTCAAAATACAATTACAACACTAACCACCCCAACCGGTGTGGTTAGTGGTATGAATGTTTCTGGGACAGGTATCGAAGATAATGTCGTTGTATTATCCGTCTTAGGAAACGTAATAACTTTAAGCAAAGTCAATTCTGGTACAGTTTCGGGCAGTGTCACCTTTTCTCGAAATGTTAGCCACTTTGGAATGTACCTACATAATAATACAACTTGGTCAACTATCGCTAGCGACAATAACCAATGGAGCGAAACAAATCATATCCCTACTATTGATAGGCTAAAATTAGATGTTAGGCCATCTAATTTTAGCACTGTTGTAGCTGGCTCAACTCAAGTTTTAAGAAGTACAAACTCTGGCGCTAATTGGAATGCAATAACACAATACTATAGTTCAGGTCATCCAGATATACATGAACTGAAGTATGAGCCCAATGGAACGTTTCTCTTGATAGGTAACGACGGCGGTATATATAAGTATACTGAGGCTACAGGGGTATTAGAAGAAGTTAATATAGGATTGAGCGTTAGCACCATAACTGATTTGTCTTCATCTCCTTCAAAGAAAAACTTTCTTGCCATCGGCAAGCAAGATACAAATTATGACTGGTTTGATGGTAGTACTTGGACGCAGGATGGGGAATATTGTGATGGATACGCTCCTGCATGGTGGGACTTAACTCAGGATTCCAAGTTCTACGGCTCTTACAATGGTGTGTTGAAAGTTCGTGATGTTGTTGCGAATACAAAATCAACTATAAATAACACTAATAGCTGTGGGTATGCGATTGGTCAGCTTTACCAGCACCCGCTACCCCAATTTGGCGACTGGTTTTTTGCATTGCAAGGCGCTACCCAAAAAATATATTTCACGAATTCTGCAAGTCATTCTACGGGGTACGATTTATTAGAAAACACTAATTACCCCTCGGTGCACTCAATAAAGAATTTCAACATTCCAAAATCAGACCCTAGTGTTATGTATACCACCTCAAATGTTTTTGGATTTTGGAATGATGCGAAACTTTTGAAGTTTAGGTTGAATGAGTTTACATTGGCTCCTGATGCTAACTGTGCCACTGAAATGACCTGTAATAATCCAACAGGTTGTTTCTCCGAGTTAAAGTACTTAGATGATGCATGCAGGAATTTTTTTCCGGCAACAGCTGTAGCGGTTAGTTCTTCCAATAAGAATAAAATGTGGGTTGCTATTGATTGGCAATTGCGTTACTTAACCGCATCGCAATATCCTGTGAGTTGTGGTACAACCCATTACAAAATACGGAAAACTACAAATGGCGGGGCTAATCCAACAGATTGGGTTGCCGATGATGCTGGTCTGCCTGATTACGGCATCACTAGTTTGGTTTATGTTGATGGTAGTAATGATGCTATGTTTTGTGCAACTGCAAATGGGAGAATATTTTACAAAAACGCAGCACTTTCTTTGTGGCAGGAGGTAGATGTGAATTTTCCTCGTACTCCCATTAGTAAGCTGGAAATTAACTACTGTACTAGGCGGCTGTATGTAGCCACATTTGGCCGAGGTGTGTTTTATCTTGATCTAAATGCCTACGTTCCCCATACAGCTCAATCATTAGACATTACTTCCAACACTACCTGGAATAGTGGTTATTACGACATCGGTTCTAATGTAATTGTAAAATCAGGTAACACCCTAACGATAAACGGAACAACAAACGGAACGATAGTGAATATGTGTAAGAACTGCAAAATAGTAGTGGAGAAAAATGCTCGTCTTTTAGTTACAAACGCAAAAATCACTAATTCATGCGGCGAGTTATGGGCAGGAATCGAAGTGTTAGGCGACAATACTCAAGCTCAAATAGCAATTGACCTACTTGAAAGCAGTCCTTATACAAACATACAGGGCGCTTGTGTTATAAGAACATCCACGCTTGAGTTTATGGATTATGGTCTTAAATTAGGTAAGCATGTGTGGCCCGGTAATTACAATGATGCAGGCGGTCAACTAATCACTGATGGTAGTTTATTCAAAAATAATGTACGATCTATTTCTACCACAGCTTACACGCCACCCACTGACCCTGCAAATCCGCTGGGGGCTTACAAATCAAAAATCAAGGATACCGACTTCGACAATACAACCATAAATCTCTTCAAGCATGTTATCCTTTCAGGAGTGCGCGGCTTTAGTATAGAAGGCTGCACCTTCGATAACCACGTTCCAGTGACTACACAACCCTACAGCAATCGTGGTTATGGAATTCATGCTTTACAAGGTGAATTTATCGCATTAACCAATGTCCAAAGCCTCAGGAAAAACAATTTCAAAAATCTTACTTACGGTATTAGAATAGACGTTGGCGGTCTATCGTTTCCTCCGGGAAACACCATAGGCACTAAAATAAACGATGCTGTTTTTACCAACAACAAGTATGGCATCTACATGGCGAGCGGCACTTATGCGCGTATTACTAACAACACATTCACAGTGCCAGGCTTAGACGATTGCATTAACGGTGGTGGCGGTGGTGATTGCAAAAGTTATGGACTCTACCTTGCAGCTTCTACAGCATACAAGGTACAGGAAAACACCTTCAATATTTCAGGTTACACTATGTCTTTTGCCAAAACCTACGGTGTATTGGTAAACAATGCTGCCGCCAATGACGAAAAAATAAGAAACAATACTTTTACTGGCTTACGTTACGGGCTTATAGCGGTAGGCGTAAACAGCAACCAACCTTCATTAAACGGCTTGGAGTTTCGCTGTAACACACTTAACCAAAGCAAGGCATATGATACTTGGGTTACTGAAGATGGAACAACTCAAGGCTCCATGAAATTAAACCAAGGTAGTTGCGCCAATACACAATCGCCTGCTAACAATCTCTTTTTTCAGCAATCTGCAACAGTACCTACTTTTCAGTTAGCACGTAATGCCAATACGCTTTCATATACCTACTACTCCCTAACGAATAGTTCTAATAATAGCTTTTATCCTGCTCGTACCCAAACCACAAACACTATTGCTGTTACTGCATGTGGTTTTAATTACTCAAATTTTCCTGCTATTTGTCCTGATGAATCTGATGGAGGAGATTACTCTCCGCTTCTAATTAATCAATGGAACGGGCAAATGATGGCGATGAAGAGCAATATTGATGGAGGTAATACTACTGAATTGAAAGACATGTTGAATACTGCGACTGCATATAATATTGAAGATGTTTACCAAGCACTAAAAGAAAAAGAAGCTATCAGTGATGAAATAATGGAAAAGGCTATTGAAAGCCCAGTGGCCGAATACGGATTAGAAGAACTAAAAGAACTAATCATTAAAAACAGCGGTTTGGAAGAAAAGCATATAGATGTTTTAGTGGAAGCCGAGCTTCCTTTTTCTGTTACCGATATTGCCGAAATGGAGGCTGCTCAGAACAAAATTTCACCAGAAAATGAAATAAAGCAAGCCATAGCAGTGCGGGAAGAGGCTATGAACGAAAGAATGCTTGAATGGTCGCAAACGTATCTCGAAAAAGGCGATGCCGACTCGGCTGTTTTAATGCTCAAAATTTTCGAGAATCAAAGCACGCTAAACCACCTTGCTGCAATCAGTCTCCGTAGCGGTAAAATTTCCGAAGCCAAAGCCGCTTTGCAAAAATTAGGTGATGCTAATATGGTCGACTTTGTTACGATTTTAGAAGAAATGAAAGCACAGGGCAAGGACTGGAAACAAGCCGATGAAACTGTAAAAAATGAGCTGTGGAAAATTTATGCCAAAGGGGGTAGAGCGGCTATTTATTCTTCCTCTGTATTAGCAGAGGTTGCCGACACGGTTTTGCTTCCTTATATTCCTGATGAAGAAAGTGTAAGTTTTAAAACAGAGTCAGTTCCTGTTAATAAATGGAAGTTAATGAAGACCGTAAATAACACTGCATTTTCTGTTTCGCCTAATCCTGTTTCGCGCACTCTTTTTGTTTCTTTTCAATCGAAAGAGGCTAAGTCAGTCAACGTCGTTGTTTCCGATATTTCTGGTAATGTTGTTTACACCCACGATCTTCGCCAAGATAAATCCGAAATTGATGTGTCGACTTGGCAAAACGGAGTATATGTTATTCGTGGCGTCGACGACTTGGGGCAAAAATACTTTTGTAAGTTTAATGTAATGCACTAAGCTCGCATACCGTGAAAAACCTATTTTTCATATCATGTTTTCTTTACCTGTGCATAAGTGTTTCTTATGCACAGGTAAATTTTTTCCATCGAGCTAATTTTGATACGCTTAAATATTCATGGGGTAAGGAAGTAAAATACTTCGAAGGTAAATTTTATGTATTTGGCGGTTTTATACGGGAGACGACTGTAGGTAGTTATAAAGTTTATCTTACAAAGCATGATTTAGAAGGAAATCAACTCTTTCTTCAAAAGGCTGATACATTAGGTGACAGTGTTTCATACTACCCCGCTTTACCCAATGCAATGTATTTAGAAGCCGAAGGTAAGATATACGCAACAGGAAGTAATTCGTATGCCCCTTACAAGGCAGCAGGATGCTTGTACTCATTTGACACAACAGGTTCATTTAATTATGCATTAAACAAACAAGATTCTTCTGTTTACTATGAAGGCATTACTAAGCAGGGTGATTTCATATATGTGGTGGGCGAAATTGTAGACTCATTTAGTGACCGTAGTAATTTACTGATTGCAAAATATGATACGGGGCTCAATAAAATTTGGGAACGCAAATTCATTACTACTGAATCAGATCTATGCAGAGGGATATTTCCCACAAGTGATAGCGGGGTGGTTTTTGCCGTGAGCACCGGCCCTGCTTGGCAATGGATGGGACATATAATGAAAGTGGATAAAGATGGCAACTTAGCCTTTGATCGTTATGATTCATTCTCGTTAGGGTTAGGCGAGTTGCACTTAATGGATTACAACAATGAAAGAAACTACTATTTGTTTAATAAATTCTATTATACAAATAACAACCAAACTCAAATTATGGAAGTTCTACAAACTGACACAGGGCTTCAATTGCAATGGAAAAAATCATGGATAATCTACGACGTTTTTGGCCCTACTGACCGATACGGGCTTTGGAATAATGTTCGCGTTTCTGATGGTCATGTTTTTTGTGGTAATAAAACATCTGCTTCTGAAGGTTGGGTTTTTAAAATTAATGATACTGGTGATATGGTTTGGGAAGCGACTTATAAAGACTTACCCGGGGTCAATTGGCCTGCTGGTCATTCCTTTTACATTTCCGGTATTGATACTATACCCAATGGCGGTTTTGTATTAAGCGGCAGCACAGTAGACTCGATCAACCGTCAAGTTGCTTTTATTATGCGTATAGATAGCAACGGTTGCTTTAGCAACGATACTTGCGAGGCAATATTTTATAATAGTATAACGTATTATCCCCCCTCAGTTTCTGTAACAGTTTTCCCTAATCCTGCGAAAGATTTTTTTCAAATTCAAATCAACGGCGCCCAGCTAAACAATGCATCAATAGTCATCGCCGATTTATTTGGTAGAAAAATTAGTGCTCAAAAAATTGAAGGAGAAGTAACAACCGTATATACTGATAATTGGACAACAGGCTTGTATATCTGGAGTATTACAGAAGAATGGCGTACTGTGAAAAGTGGTAAAGTCATTAAAGAGTAAAGAACGTGAACCAAAAATAGGAATTAATGTGTCAGCCGGGCAAAAGTAGAATCTTTACTAGGTGAATATGTCAACTCCCTGAAAGTTGATACAGCGCTAATGCTCGGGCTATTAGGTTTTGCCTCTAAGTGAAGGCAAGATGGCAGTTATATTGGACGACTCTATTGTTCCTTCTAATGGACATACGGCTTCCTCACATCTAAGCCTATAATAACCCCGCGATTAACATTATCTATTAACTTAAGGGAGGTGAATTCCCATCCCTCTGTTTCAATTTTCTTTAACTTTTCCTTTATGACTTGGCGGAATTCGGGATAGTTGAGGACGGCTTCAAGCCATGCGACCTGCCAATCGTCGGATTTTCTTAACTCTTCAAGGTGCTCCAAAAGAGTTTCATCGCCCGTTTCCAAGCGCATAGAAAATTGCATATTTATATGAGGCTTAGATTGATCTTGTTGTATAGACTCAAGCCTCTTCTCTATCGCAGGGTACTGATTAATAACTGCGTTTTCAAAATTACTCATTTCCGACTTGAACGACTCAATCTTTTGGCTTATATCCCCTAATGCTTGATTAACAACGCTATTTCTGATGTCGTTCCCCGTCATTCCCATCCGGACTTGCTCAGCTTCCTTTGACTGGGTTAATTTTACAGAGCCGGCCCCAATTAGCGCACCTATCAGAATCTTGAGTATGTCTGCCGTCCAGGCCTGTTCTTTGAATAGATGGGTTGTCAGGACGAATGTGAATAAGAACACGACTACGATAATCAAAGTATTATCATTTTTCAATCCGTTATCGAATATCTTGTCGCCAAACTTCAACACGATAACCAGAGTTACTATCATTGCAGAAAGGAGCATTGAAATCGCTGGAATGAGGTCAGTCAGCTTCTGGTATTCCATAAACAAATTTTTTTGGATAAGTAATCCATAAAAATTGAATTTTGATCTAACACAAACAATCACCGAAAAGCTGAGGTTTTGTTAACTCTTCACACTAAAGATAATTGTACAAGAATGCGTTAGGCGGTAAGAGTAGCCCTTTGGGTATAAGTATTGCAAAAGAAGTATGGGCAACAAAGTAATGGATAGAGCTTTTCATCAAGCAAAGATGTTACAACATTCTCATTAACAAAAGGCACTGTTGAGAAAGAAAAACTTTGGGATTTAGAACTATGGGGGGTAATGAAAACACTTTTAGAATAATGTAAAGTTCAAGGAACAACAACTAAGAGTAGTGTGCAATAAGATTATAGTAGGAAACATATTTACAACCATTTAGATAATTCACAAAACGGTAGCAATGGCTTTGGCCGTAGATTCTAGAACCTTACCTGCGATACCTATCACTTTTGTAATGGTATCAATCTTCTTACTACCCTTAGCAATAATGTCCATCGCTTTTTGTATTTGGGCAAGTGCGTCTTTATAGTTTTCATCGCTCACTTGTAATTGTTTGAGTGAGGCGGCATTTGCAGAGTCAATCAACTGATCCTGTAAATCCAGAAGTCGCTTACCATCTTGATCTTTATACGATGCAGCTAGCGTATTCAATTCATTAGCTAAATCGGTCAATTGTTGTGATAGTTCGTTCATTGCGTTGAGTTTTACTGAGACGATTTTATTTTGCTATATAATGCACCGAGTTCGGACCCTTGTGACGAAACATACGATATAGCATCACGGAATTCGATTTTCTTATCTAACGTTTTTCTCGCTTGTGCATGTGCAGAGGGTAAGGACTGTAACAGAGCTATTGCGCATTGATATGAGTTATGAAGATTGTTCATTTCTTTCATCCGGTCATGAATATTCTTGTCCCAAGCTACCCGATTCGTGAGCGAAGAATCTGAGTTTCTTGTGATGATAAGTCTTTGGATTACTGAATTGCCGTTATTGGTTGCAGCCATGTCTGCTATTTTAAGATCCGCAATCAGTAATTTGCAGATAGTATCCAGGCTTGGTCCGGCCGTATCCATAGCCAGCTTGATGGTTTTGCGCTGAATATTTTGGCTTATAGACCGAATGATTAAATCCGTGATAACACTAAAGCCTAGCGAAGTTGCTTTATAAAATCCTTGTTCGGAACTTGGCACTTTTTCCTTCAACCCGGTAAGAGCATTATTTAGCTTACACGCCGCATCATGTACCTCACTCGTATTGTTCTTTTCAGCTAGGGCCGCAAGAGCATTGAAATACGCGTTGAGAACATTGATATATCTAAGTCGTTTGTCGAACTGGAGGCTCAGTTTTCTTGATATGGTATCCGAATAGTTTGCCCGTGAGATGAAAGTGTCTGTAAGGCGCAAGTAATTGCGTTCTTCCATAAGTGCAATAGTATGCGAGAAGCTTTCATCAAGGTTGAGGTGTAATGAATAGGTTGCTTCAGCCAATTCCTTCGGAGCACTTACCGGCAAGGTCCTACAGGACTGGTTCAGCAATGTTCCAAGAATTGCAACTAAAACGAGGAGCCGGAAAGGAGCCGTTCTTTGTAAAAATGCCATTACTAGATAAGGTTTTTAAACGTTTCGGGAAAAGGTACTTCAGTTTCGTCTACCGGCATAAAATTTTCAATACTAAAGTCATGACCTAACTGGTTATAAAGAAAGAATGGGTCTTTCTGAAACGCTCGATAGTCTTTCTTTAATTTGGTTTCCAGGTCAATAAGCCGTTCTTGATACTTGCTCTCCAGCCCATCAAATAGTTTCTTATTGCGCAGAACACGTTGCACGTACTCCAGCAGGTTGTAACAGGTGGTAAACTGGCCGGAAGCAATAATACAGGCCTGCTTATGCGAGTTTTTGCTTTCTCCCTGGTCAAACCACAAGGTAGTGCCCATAGTGAATGCAATTTCTGCAACCTTTCTCATAGCAGGCGTTGGTTCATCCTGTACGTTTTCTTTTGGTTTTCGGTGAGCGTCATTACTCAATGCTAGGTCATATGCCCGGTTGCCTTTCACTTTGTAGTTCCATAATGAGGAATCGAAAAAGTCATTGTATAAAAGCTGGCGAACCCTTTTGAGAAAAACATCAGTGTTCAGAATAATGAGTGAGGCACTACGGGCCTTTACCATCTGAATGAGGGTATCAAGGTTTATTTTTCGTAAGTGCTTGGAGAGTTTCTTAATGATGACAGGCGAGAAGTTTTTATCTAAATTCAATCCGCCATTTTTCTCCGTAGCCCCGACAATTTTATAATGAGCGAAAAACAGCAACGAGAAAAACAGTAAACTGGAAAAAGATAGTGTAGATCCTACCATAACACATACATAGGTTAGTACCATCGATTCGGGGAAGAAGCCCCATATAAGCAACGGTATACCAACTAATAGAAACATGGTAAAAAGACCGATGAGAAAATTGACATTGAGAAATCCGAAGCGACTCCTTTTGTTCTCTGGAAGCTGATAAGAATCCATGAACTGGCTTCCCACATCGTTAGTCATCATGAAATCAAAAGGGGGGATAGCGGATTCCTTCCGAGACCTGCGATCATTCGCTTTCATCATGCTTTCAATCCCAATGTTGTCAGAAATGCCACCATCCATAAAACCAATATTCGGCAACTTTACATATTTCAGTTCGCCTTCGGCCTTACCCAAGAGAATATCCCGGTTTGCCTTTAATGTATCTACAGGTAAATCGCCAAAGAGAAACTTTAGCTCGTCCATATCTCCAGTCTGTAGCTCAAAATGTAGTGCCCCTATAAATTCCTTGGCAGATGGGCTGGATGAATGAATAAAATCCGAAGGGAAGGCAATTGGCTCAAACCCACCAGGAAAGCAAGAGGAAGCAGCAAGAACATCCGATAATTTTAAGTGACCGGCAGCATTGTGATCAAGATTGAAAAGAAAATTACCAAATAAGAATTGTCCCTCCTTTTCTTCAAAAGGGCGCAACTTTACTGCCTGGCGAAAGAGAAGTCCGCGATAAAACTCAGTAGTATTAAAGCAAACTTCGTATAAATTCGAAGAGGTATTGGGTTTCTGTAACGCAGAAAGTGTTTGTCCATCAAACAAGATTTCATCATAAGCCAAGGCAAATGCATTGATGAAATTCCTCTGCTTTCCTTTGCGGCTTTCCCAAAGTTTGTCTTCATCCTCAAGAATTATGAGCACACGGGCCAGCAGTGCATCGCCATCAAGGGCCGTAAAAAGCTTTTTATAAAAAGCACCAAACGTAAATGTCTCTTCAACACTCATAAGAGCGTACAGCGCTGTTGCTATTGTACCGCCTGATGCAGATGACATATACGTTACTCGACGTAATAGGGACGATTCTGTTTCTGCCTCTTTGACTTTGAGGTGGTCGAAATATGAAAGTGTTCCTAAGGCAAAGGAAGCAGCGCGAAAGCCTCCACCAGAGAACGATAATGCTATATTCTCAAATGGATATTTAACGATGTCTGAAGAAACAGAATCTGCCATAGTAGTTTCCGTAATTTATTTAAGAAGAATGATTCTTGAATGAAGGCGTTTTTCTAATTCTGAAACTGATATTTCTTCGAGGGTAGCGGTCGAAGTATTAATAAACCAGCCACAGAACAGCACCTCATTTGTCTTAACGGATTGTACAATTTTCCAGCAATAGCTCGGTACTGACACATTATTCATGGTGACACCTTGGAAATATCCCCCACAAATGATATAGAGTTTTTCCTTTTGCGACCACTTTCGTATTTCGGTCTCTTTCGACTTCCAAATACCTCGATTAAGCTTTGTAGTTTGCGGCAAGCAGTTGTAATAACGGAATGTTTCCTCGTCCTTAGTACAATCGAATGCAAAATCCTCTGCGTTTGCAAGGTGGCCTTTATCGTATTTTGTTCCTGCATAATCCTGATCCGTGGCACACTCTAATTCTGGTTTGTCGTTCTTAAATCTAAAAGGAGTACGGTCGCAATCTCCGCCTCCTTTATAGAGGAAATAGCTTACATATCTGGGCTGGTGAAGCGTATTACTGAAATTTACCTTGTAAGTTGAATTCTTAAAGATGATTTGACCAGTAATCGTGCTAGATACAAGAAGAAATATTCCTAAGATAAAAGTGAGCTGCTTCATATTATGGATTGGGGTAAGAGAATAAAGAAAGTCATATTAATTTGTGAAAGGACTCGCCGAAAAGATGAAATACTGTTAAATAAAAAGCCCAATACTATCTACAAAGATTAACTACTATAGTAAGGAGTAGCTTTTATTATTTGCTTGATTTTGTCGTGGTGTTGCCTTTTTTGGAAAAATGACGGCAGCAGCACGTATTCCACAGGAAGTCACAGATTTAGGCAAATTAAGCGTACGCTTGCCCCAAGTGAACTAAGCCGCCTAAAACAAAATTTGACGTGTATGTGTAGTTAAAGTCAGTTTCTCTGACATAGAATTTTTTAATGTTATTCGTTTCATCATAGTAAAATGTAAATTCACTCTCAAAGTCTGCTGTCGGTGAAAGCATTTTTGTAACCTTTCTTATTTCACTTATTTCGTAGTCCATCATTCTTGTGGTATCTTTTTAATGCCTTTTAACGGCTCAAGTGTTGTCGATAGGGCATTAGAAAAAACACCAGCACATCATTTGCACAAATGCCCAATAGAATTGCAAATATTGAGCCTAAAGCCGGCAACCTCAATATTGTCAATACGATATTAGTTAGTAGTTTTCTATTCATACCATTCATCGGTGTTGATGTTAAAAGTTAAGGTCTTGTATTTGCTTTTTGAAAAGTCTTCGTTGATTATTATCTGCAGCCGACAATCAAATGGGAAAGAAGTGTTCATTTCCATCCCATCACCTTTGGCTAAGTCACCGTCAGACCCATATTGAAGCCGAACGCTTAAACTACCATTTGCCTCAATAAAAATATTTCTACTATCTATTTCGGTTATAGTATATGATGTAGTTTCGTGTTCTTCAATGTTGTGATGTGTCGCTAAAATATCTATGTCGTCAAAGGTCTCTTCGATGGTATGTTCCATCACCACTTTGTCAATATGCTCTTCTAATTCAGTTTTGAAAAGTTTGTGAAAATTACCAATACCAAAGGTAAATCGTTTAAATGTCTCTAATACTTCTCTTGTAAGTTTGTTTACATCAGCCTCAGGAATATTAAAGGTGTCTGGGTTTACGTGTGTGTATTTATTTAGCGTCTCCAAAGTTTCCCTTATGTCACAGATGTGTTCGTCTGTATCGTAAAATGTTTCAACGAATTTGTCAGGAAGTCCTTTTTGAATAGCATACTTAACTCTCTCTGCCCTTGTTAGTTGTCCTGGCTTTTTACTCTCATTTTTATACCAAACGCAATTCATTACTTCTTTATCTGGCGAAAGATTGTGTAGAATATGTCTTGATAGTTCCCTTATACCACAAGCAAAGTTGTTAAATCGCAGCTTATTTTCTTTGTCAAGTAGATTTTCTAAACTTGCAGATAGCAACTCTTTCTCAAAGTCGTTATTTGTCAATGGAACCAATTCCTGTTTGTATTTTTCTATGTCGCGTGCTGTCATTCTAAAATTATTGTTAACATTCAAATATACGCAACTACCCAAACCTGCAATATTTATTTAATACTTCTGCACGATTAAACAAGGGGATAAGATAGGGATAAAAATTTTGCATACGAATGATGCAGAATGAGGGCTTCAAGAATCTTAAAGTGCTGAAAAACAAAGAGGTCGCCTTTCGGACGACCTCTTTTGCAGTCTTTGGCTTTCACCACTTGCTCCCCGACCTGAAATTATTTAGATATGTTTTTAAAATATTTGAGCTTATTTTCATAATGCTTTTCAAGCGGGTGAGGATTGTAATGAGTCGTGCCTTAACGTTTTCTCTAGTTTATTTGAGTACGCTCTAATAGTCAATTTTCCTCCGCTCTCACTACGCTTAGCTTCAGGTTGGTAAAGCCAGTTATATCAATTTGAAAACTCTTGGTAATATCAAACTCTACGGAAATTCCCGTTTAATCCTTTGTAAAGTTTCATAATCCGATATCAAAAACTCTCTGCATAATCGCATTAATACCTTATCAGCTCATTAGTGCCAAGACGTCTGTATATTATCAGTTTTGAACACGGGAACATTTATAGTATCAATAGAATCTTTCGTAAAAAATGATACAAGGTGTTGCGAATTATTTAATTATAGATTGGAATAACACGGTATATTTTTTTTTCCAATTTTATATCAAAACTATTTTTTGCAACAACTATCTTATCATCAACTACCCAATACGCAAATTTCTTATCGTTCCAATATTGGGGCACTGTAACTCGTACAATTTCATTTTTAGCAAATGATTTATACAGCACCTTTTCTCCATCATATATCTTATTTCCAGCAATTAGCCGCAAAGGAGGCCTTCTTCCTTCGTTAATACTATCATACAGATATACGCCGTAGAATTTATCTCTGGGTATCAAAACTACATCAACTCTTACATTGACAGAATCTAGCAATACTTGCTTCCCGCCTTCCTGATGATCTTCTTTGTTAATCTTTAAATCGCTATCAAAAGAAACCACTGTCCTTATACTATTTTCAGGGATGCTCCTTTCAGTTAAAACATTTATAAGTTCTACATACGTCCCATGCAATTTTCTCCGCGTAAGAACATAAGGTTGAAAATTTATATCAACAGTCCACTTGTTCATGAGGGCATTGCTTCCCGAAGCATTAATGAAATCATATTGCATTCCATCTTTGTACCGTCTGGACATTCCCAGATGCGCCGTTTCGATTTTCGACCAAGCATAGGAACCCGACACGAACTGATTAACTGAAGCCGGATTATAAAATGGTGTAACTTCTATGTTCTCAATAAGTATATCTTCATTATCTGACAATTCTTTTTTCAAAAAATTGTATTCAAAGTCTCTAAATAAATTTATGGATACTTGCTCCTTTCGATTTAGCTTTTCCACATCATCTTTTTTCAGAGAAAATATTTTTGAAGTTGTGACAGAAGGGGAGGTTGAATTTGCGTTCAAAGTAGTAAAACTTTCTCGAGCCGCCTCACTGGCATCCAACAAATAAATGTTAGATACTCTCTCTACCAACTCCTGATAGTTATCGTAGGTCTCAAACTTATTTCCTTTAAAATTAAAAAACGTCCTTTCATACCCTGGGTATTGTTTTAAAGTAAAGTATTCGTACGCCTTGGCATAAAAGTATTGATAGTAATTTAGTTTATCGACGATTTCATTTTTAAGAATCGAGAGTATTTTTTTTCTCTCTTCCCCTGGCAATACACGCGAGGATAATTTAACTTTTACATCATCCATAAGTTGGCCGTTATATGCAATCGTCTTTGTTATATTTCGTAATCTAAGTTGCAGACTTAGTAATCCTTCGAGTAAATCTTTGTTCAACTCCGTAAGCTTTTGAACGCTATCAATAAGATCCTTGTATTCCGGGTGACTTGCCTTCATTCTTTCAACTTCAGCAGCAACGCTTTCCTTAGAAACTTTTTTAAAATCCAATTCTTTCAGTACTTTTTCAACGCTGGAAAAATATGGGTCTGCAGTTTTTAAAAGAGTATCCCGGTTATTGTATAGTTTTTTATAAATAGGCAGTTCAGGTGGTGAGGAGGTCAAAGAATAATTAACAGCCTCTTTAAAAGCACTAAACTGTTTCGATGTCGATTGTATCATTTTATAATCAGAAATAACGGATGACAAACCCTCCAAAAACGTAGATCCTTCTTCACCCGCAGCCACAGCTTCAAAAACACTAACGCCAACACCCAGGGCTGGCTGCCCGTAGGGTACAACCTTGGCTATGGTGCAAAGATTTCGTATAAATTGCTTATCTTTTTTCCTTTTTTCATCCCGTTCAATCTTTCTTTTGGCTTTTTTCTTGAACTCAGCATCCAATTCATTAATACGCGCCGATACTGAAGTCAAAAAAAGAAGGGTTGTATCTATTTTTCTTTCAACTAAGGGCATATGATTTAACTCAATATCCTGAAACTCCTCTTCAAAATTTAAGTTTTCCTCAAGATAGGTATTAAGTCTTTGAACAGCGGTATTGTAAGCATTCTGATCGGTAAAAATCTGTTTTTCCAAGTAAATACAAGCTGCATAAGCGTTTGCGAGTTCTTTTATTGACCCCTTGTATGCGGCGGAATTAGCTACGATCCCTAATCCGGGCACAAAACCATACGGATTACCATAATAGTCAAGATTCGCCGCCATTTTAATAAGGGCTGTATTAACCACACCTTCTAACTCCCAAAACATAATATTTTTTGAAAATTGCATTCTCACAATTGAGTCGTCAAAAAAATGCTCTTTGTAGTAAGAAAACGTATTTCGAGCACTTTCAACTTGTCCGAATCTAAAAAGATCATTGGCATTATCCACAACATATTTGATATAATCAATGTTCATCCATTTTTTAAAATCAGCGGAAGTTACGATTTCACCCGCCTTGCCATTTGCAGAAATGGGTAGTTGTGGTCTAAGGACAGAATCCGCTGGATAATTTAGTGGACTAAAAGTGTAGGTTGTAGGGCTTACTCTACCGTATGATACCCCACTCTTGATACTAAGCATCCACGGATTCTTCGGGCCTGATATTTTTCCGCTGTACCGTAACGTATCAGGGACTCCCGATTTTCCACCAATCACCGAAGCGACGGCGTTTATCAAGTGATTCGAAATGATAATCCCGCCCTTACCAGGTTCTCCTGGTTTACCACCTGGCGTAGGCATTGCTCTTTTAATATTTTTAGCAGTAAATACTGAGGCATAATTATTTTGAGAACTATCATATATACATACGGACTCCCAATCGGTTCCGTGGTAGCCAGACCCACCTCTAGCTTTAATTGTATGATGCCAGTCAATACGTATAAGTCCTTTTCCTCTAGGATCTGTTTCATTTACAACTGCAACCATTTGGCGCGAAGAAGGGCAGTACTGATCATATCCTCTCCTTCTTGCAATAAGATTTTTTGTTGCTAGTTTTACAGGAGGATAATCAATCCCATTTTTGCCGGGCGGTGGATTTTGTCCATTACCGCCACACGCAGCGAACAAAATTTGCGCATTGCTATTATTTATTAGCTTGTCAAAGAATACAAATAGTGTATCCGCACTTTTTCCATCCTCTCCTTTTAAATTATATTGGAGATTTATTTTTCGCGTATTGGTTAATGGGGTAATATCAATGACTGGAAGGTTTCCCGAATAATCTATGATTAGTACTTTTACATTAACCAGCATTTTTGCGAATGGGAAATAAATTCTGTCTTTAATGATAAGCGTATCTGCCCCAATTTCAACTCTTTTAAATCTGGAATCTACATCACCTGGCTTGTACACATAATTATAAAATAGGTTATCCTTTTTATTTTCGAAAGTAATTTTTCTACCGTTCATTTTTAAAATCCAACCTGCAGCTAAGGAATCGATAGTAATAGTAGCATAGGATGATTCATCTAAAATTTTGCTTGTATTGTAGCGACCAAATCCATTTCTTGTTTCAAGTTTGTTTATGGGATAAAAACCAATTATATTAATAGTGTCTTTTTGTTTAGTTACATAAAACAAATGCTCCTCTTTATCTGTTAGAGAAGGTGAAAATGATATTACCTTATTCATGCTGTCATATTTAAACAGGTGGTAATCCTCAGGATCAAAACTTATTTCCAAACTGTCCAAATCGGTTAAATAGAGCAGGAAGGTTTCACCTGGTGTATAATAAAAATCTGACGGTGATTGCAGACTTAGAGTGTCTATCTTTTGGGCAAAAGAATACAAAGAAAACAGCAAGAGACAAACTAATGAATAAAGGGGCTTTGTGTTCATAGCTTATTAATTATGGTGTAAGTATGGATTAAAGTCAGTGTGGAATAATCACAACCGCGGCTATTTAATTATTCTTTTCTGATTTTTCTATGACAGGAACTGTAATACATACGCCGGTAATCTAAAATACCGGTAACCCGTTATACATTATTTACTAAAAGTAATTTTTGAGATTATACGTCACTATTTAGAGAAGTTATCTAAATGAATAACAAGCAATACGCACTAAAATTTGAGTTGAACCCGTCTCGTGAACGTTATTGACAACGAGCTTTTGTTGATAGGACCGCTTCCTCAGTTTATTTACGGCATAAATTGAGTAATCGTCCGATCTGCCTTTATTTTTGAACTAACGAAAATATACTGCAATGGAAACTGATCTGAAACTATTGCGCGCGATGCTTCACTGTCCGTATAAGGCATGGCTTCTTGCAAAGGAAACATTGCAGTATCAGCCACTAAATGATTACCCGAATTCGGTAAGTTATCCGAAAAAGAAACGCGGATAGTTATCCCGGTCATTAAAATTACTCCGAATGATAAACTTGCTGTCGCGGCTTGGTGTTATGGAAAATTAGAGGAAACCGGGCAATTAATTGAAAAAGCTCAAATCAAATATGGCTATCGCATATCCGGTTATGAAGCGCAATTACCCCATCAAACGACTTCAATTCGAGTCACACAATACGCCAAAAAGGCGCAGTCGTTGTTAGCGGAATTAAAGTTTCTACTTAGCAAGGATGAGGCCCCGGTATTTTATCGTAACACTCATTGTTCTGAATGTCAGTTTAGAGATAGCTGCTATCAAAAACTAAAGGATAGGGATTGCCTCAGTTTGTTGCCAAGTATGTCTGTTCCGGTGTTAACCAAGTACCATAGTAAAGGTTTATTTTCTATCACTCAAATTTCACACACTTTTCGTCCAAGAAGACGCGGCAGAAGACCTCAAAATCCTGGAGGCTCCTATCTATGGGATTTAAAGGCACTTGCAATAAGGGAACAAAAGACCTATGTGATTTATCCTCCCGATTTGGAGGAAAGTTCAAAGGAAATCTACCTTGATTTTGAAGGACTACCAGAAGAGAATTTAATTTATCTAATTGGCGTAGTTATCAAAGAAGAAGGCCAGAAGAATCAGTGTTATTCGTTTTGGGCCGATAGTAAAGATCGGGAAGAGGAAATCTTTCAAAAATTGTTTGCGCTGCTTATCAGTCATCCAGACGCCCCCATTTACCATTATGGTAGTTATGAAATCCAGGCACTGAAGCAAGCAGTCAAGAAATGGCAGGGAACCTTTAAACAAGAGTTTCCTGAAATCGAGAAAAGAACAGTTAATACACTTAGCTATTTCCGCACCCATGTCTACCCGCCCACTTATGGAAATGGTCTTAAGGAGATCGCTGCATTTCTTGGCTTTCACTGGCAGAATGAAGATGCAGATGGTGTATTAAGTATGAAGTGGCGAAAAAACTGGGAAGTCACCGGAGACACTGCTCTAAAAGAAAAACTGAAGCAATATAATCTGGATGACTGTTTTGCTTTGGTAAAGGTTAGCCGTTGGCTTTTACAGCTTGCCGCCAATCCGAACAGAGAGAACGTGCAGAGTGTTGCCGATATGAAAAGGCAAAGCCCGTTCAAGTTTCAGAGTAACAAAGATTTTGGAGAAGACTTTAATGTTATTACTAAGGCCTCTTATTTCAATTATCAGCAAACCAAAATCTATTGGAGGAACCAAGGAATCAATCGGTCACCCTCTGCTCCTAAAAAGTTAAATGAGAAGCGACATTTGGGAAGGGGTGTACATGGATGGCAACCTAGTAAAGTAAATGAAGTTGTGACAATGCCTCGACTTAAAAAGTGCCCCAAATGTGGCCACACAAAACTGTATGACTGTACGAAGCAAATACAGAAATGGCGGCAAACAGATTTAAAATTTACTCCATCCGGTATAAAACAGTGGGTAGTAGAATATCAATCTACACAGGTAAAATGTGCTGAATGCTGGAGACATTTTAATAATGGCGTTGTTCGCAGAATGCTGTTTGGTGACAATCTTTTTGCCTGGACAACTAATCTATATGTTAACTATCATATCAGTCATGAAATGATTAGCCGTTTGTTGGAAGAGCAATTTAGCATCTGGGCATTCAGACAGTATTTCGTGGATCGCCAACATAAGTGGTGGCATAAATGGGAGCCAGAGGTAAATTATCTATGGGAAATTATACGGCAAAGTCCGGTTATCCATATTGATGAAACAACCATTAAACTTTCCAAGGATCGGGGTTATGTTTGGATTTTTGCTACACCGCACACCGTTTTTTATCATTTCACGCTGACACGTGAAACAGCTTTTCTTGAAGAATGGTTAAAAGGATATGAAGGGGTTATTGTTACGGATTCTTTTCCTGGTTATGAAACCCTTAAGGTTAAACAACAGAAATGCCTGGTCCACCTAATACGTGATTTGAATGATGATCTTTTCAAAAATCCATTTGATGAAGAATATAAAGCAATGGTAGTTGCCTTTGGTAAGATTTTAAGAAAGATCATTGAAACTGTTGACCGGCACGGATTGAAAAAATATTTTTTACGGAGGCACCTTAAAGACATTGAAATGTTTTCGCGAAACTTCCTTAATGAAACTCATAAAAGTGGATTATCTATTAGGTACGCAAAAAGACTAACAAAACACTGGGATGAATTATGGACATTTCTTTATCATGATGGTGTGCCATGGAATAATAACAATGCAGAAGCTGCGGCGAAAGCTTTTGCTCAGCATCGGCGTGGTGTAAATGGGCAAGTGAGCGAAAAGGGTATTAGTTCTTATCTGCAAATGCTTAGCCTAGCACAAACCTGTCGGTACAGAAATATTCCCTTCCTTGATTTCCTCAGACATAAAATCGGCTTATGGGAAAATGTCCCTCAACAAGTGTTGCCTGGATTTTTACCATTCGATCAAGCGCGGCTTTATGTCCGTAAGTTGAAATTAGAAACCAAAAAGGAATGGGACGAATGGCAAATGAGTAATAAGCGTCCCGCATTTATTCCATTAAACCCCGCGGAGGTTTATAAAGAGAAAGGATGGTTGGATTGGCAAAATTGGATAGGAACTGTTTAATAGGGCAAAAGTTAACCAGCCTATTTTGTTTTTTCACGATTCTTCAAACTCTTAAGAATATCAGCCTTTTTGTAATAAACTTTATTCCCAATCTTGTGAGACTTAATAAGGCCTAGAGTTCTCCATTTAAAAACTGTTGTCTTAGCACAGCCGAAATATTTCATCACATCTTTGATACTCCATAAACTATCCTCTACTTCTTGAATACGGCTATCGATTTGAATTTTAGATAGACAGTCATTTACTGCCTCATAAATTACGGGTCTTAACCGTTGGATGAACTTATTCATCCTGATTTCAAAGATTTCATCTTCGGTCATGGCAATATATTTATTGCTATTATTAAGCCAGACCGTTTTAGTTTCCATTGGGTTTATTTTGGTATGTAATTGACAATCATTTTTTGAGGTTGCTTCTTATTCTTTTTTTCCGTACACCGTCCCATCGCAAATCTTTAATCCGAACCTCCTTTCCTGTATCAGGGTTGATAGTCCTAAAGAAATTCCAACCATCATCATCATAACCTTTTATGGCTTTCACTATTGTTGAAGGAGCATCAAATTCATTTCCCTCATAGATAAATTTTCCAGGTTGGTTAGTGCCGCACAAATTTGGCATAAAAACACCATTGTAACTTCATTCCTTGATTACCTTGAGGAGAGCACCCAAGCGGAAAGTGAAATCTCAGAGGAATTAAAAAATACTATCGCCTGGGCCAGAGAAAGAATCAGCGCATACGATGTTTTGGCCGGAATCAAATTAAAACAAGATTCTTAAGCGTCACTTGGATATATTCAAAGCCCCAAAGTTTCCTTGCCAATATACCACCTTGTGCCGTAAAATTTAAGTAAAAGGCTATACCCAAGTGCCCAGAATATATCTCCTGATGCACGGAAGGTATTTTCTTTGCATTTTTAGGTATTGAGTAATATTTCAATAGCCATAACTATTTATAAGCTCCCCCCTATAGATCTCTTTAAGCCTAACCTTACTTGGACACAAATTTGCTGAAATAAATTCATTGAAATTTGTAGTTTAACTCAGATGATAATTTGTGTGTAAATAGTTTCCAGCTTCTATAAATAATTGTACTGGCTAGAAAAATTTTGAACACTTTAAAGCTCATTGTTTCTAATTCAGATCCCTCATTCGAGTGGTTTTGTTCTTCCATTTCTTCATAACTTGTTCCTGCGATATAACTTTTGCCTACATAATAAGCAGTTACATATCCTTGTAACCTTACAAATTCAAAATTGTAACCTTACTTTGGTTAGTTTGAAAAAATTAAATCCTCATCTCTCTGGGGGGTAAATCATTGTGTAGTAGGGCTTTTTGCAACTAAACATCGAGGGACTTAAAGTACTGGCATTACGATTGGCAAGCATCGTTATTACAAACAAATACACGAAAAAGTGAAAACAATTAACCAATCTTTAATACTTGTCTTTCTTATTCTCTTTTCCTCCTGTAATCAACCTACAGTAAAAAAACAAAGCGAAAAAGGGTATACTCCAAAAATTTCAGTGGTCTTCCCCGCTACGATAGATGCTTTTAAACAACTCGAGCAAGGTTTAAAGGAGATATGTGGGGAAAAGTTTGAGATAACGTTCTATAGTGCAGAAGGTGATGCAGAT
This sequence comes from uncultured Chitinophaga sp., assembly GCA_964615305.1. Lineage (GTDB taxonomy): Bacteria > Bacteroidota > Bacteroidia > Chitinophagales > LD1 > Bog-950. The sequence goes on along the minus strand of CAZTNA010000011.1, from coordinate 12,813 downwards.
AAATTTGAAACCGCAATTCAAAGTGCATTGTTAAACCATCCACAGTATCTAATAACTATTGGAACGCAGATAACTAATACCGCTTTTGGCCCTAAGTTTAAAAATAATTTACCGGTCGTGATTGCGGGGGCCATTTCCTCCCCAGAAATGATTGAGCCCTTAGTAAGTATAGGACTTGAACCACCGAGAAAGTCTTCGGTTGCAATCGTTTCTGACAGTCCTAAAGAAAATATTTTTGATCTTTTTGGTACGGCCTTAAAAAGTTTTTTGCCTAAAGCCAAAGTGGTTGGCATAATCTATAATCCTGGTGAAATAAACTCAAAGGTCACCTCCGACAATATACGGACCGTTCTAAGGCAACGCAAAATTACTGTAAAAGAGGGAGTTATAAATAGCCCGGAAGACGTTGATAAAGTAACAGAACGGTTACTTCTTCAAGGAATCGAAGCAATGATAATTCCTCACGACAAAAATGCAGTTATGAAAGCTACATCGATAGTAAAAAGATGCGATGAAAAGCAGGTTCCCGTATTTTCTTTAGATGATGGCACAGTAAAGAAGGATGGTGTTTGTATTGGTGTTTCTGTAAACTACAGAACCATTGGAGAGCTTATAGGACAAGCTCTTTTAAAAATAGAAGGCAAAGAAGTTAAAGCTGAAAATTTACCTATAGTATCAGTACAGTCCGCAAGGATTTATGTGAACACCAGAAAGGTACACGATTTCGGACTTGAAAATGCAGGTAAATTAAACTCCTTGATTGAAAACTACTAGATAATGAATGACTTGGCGAGCATAGTGCAAATTGGTTTTTATGAAGGTCTTACGTGGTTTCCAATTGTTTTGGCAATTGGTATACTATACAAATATCTAAAGGTGATTGACGTAAGTATAGATGGAATTACTGTGATAAGTTCAATTGCTTTTACCACCTCATACAATTTTTCCAGCTCTCTTATCCTTGCCTTTATCGTTACCGGCAGCGTTGCAATGATTAGTTATGCTGTAATTTCTTTTTTGACAAACGAGCTTAAAATCAATAATATTCTAGCTGGAATTGTTCTCAGTTTGATTCTACATTCGTTGTCTGTTCTTTGCGTTGGGGAATCATTGTGCCTGAAATATGAAAATCTTGTTTTTCTAAACTCGCACTACGTGTCAATAGCTTTTACTTTAATAATAGGGGCTTTGGTTGAAATATTCTTTAGAACAAATTTGGGAGTTCGATTAAAAGTTACCGCAGACAACCCCAATATTAATATTTCATCAAACCCGCGATTATTAATTCTGCTTATTTACATAATCGCTGGTTTCGTCCTTTCAGTTGGTGTAGTTCAATACACCTGCAAACTTGGCTTGTCTCGCTCTGGGGGCGGATTCGAATTTCTAATAACAGCATTAAGTTCTTTTCTTTTTACAGATAGAATAATCGATTTAATCATTAGCGCAAAAAATATGGTTAAGGAAAACTATTCGTATAAAAAATTTGTTGTATATAGCTTGTTTCAGTCTCCGGTTTTTAAAGCACTTTTGGGCTCTATCCTTTTTCAAATTATTGTTTTATTAATAATATATTATACCAGCAATCCCGCTTATTGGAAATTGATATTTGGACTAATCCTTTTCTTAACTGTAGCAAAACCACATCTTAATCGTTTTTTACCCACCCTTAACACGGATGTATTATGCAGAGGTATTGTATTAAGAGATTTGACCTTCAAATATGATCTTGGTTATGAAGAAAAAGTTGTGCTCCAGGGGGTAAATTTTTCATTTGAAGAAGGAGTAAGTGTTATTTGGGGTAGTAATGGAGTTGGTAAAACTTCACTTTTAAAACTTATTGGCGGCAAATTAACTCCTCAACATGGTTCAATCATTAAAAATGGGGTAGACATAACTTATTTTAGACAGAACAAACGAAACGTATTTTTTATGAATCAGGTGCCTTATGATTCATTAAGCATCCGTTTAACAGTGTTTGAAAATGTAGCTGCTGTAAGTGCGAATACCTTTATTGATGACTTAAATATTGCAGGGCCTTTAAATAAGCATCTTCCTAATCAAATGAATTTTGATATTGAATTAGGGTACAGAAATTCTTTTTGGGTTCAAAAAGTAGAAACTCTTTCAGGAGGGCAAGCACAAAAGCTTAATATGTTTTTATGCAGCATTTCAGACGCTGACTTGATTTTGGCAGATGAACCTACCTCAGGAATGGATAGCAACAATTTCAATTTATTTATAACTTTTATAAACAACATGAAGGCTATGGGCAAAACTATAATCCTTGTTACACATGATGAACGAATGCGCAAACTTGAAGGTAACCATTTAATTTTAACCAAAAATAAGTTAAACCAAATACAACAACGCTATGACTAACCTGGACGACAATTTGTGGTGGCAGCCCGATTATGGATTTTTTAGCTTAGACTTTTATCTCAAAGGTGATTATAGTCAAAAGGGATTTAGTCCCAGCAATCCGTTGAGTCACTTAGAAAGAACTAAAAGAGAGGTGGAATTTATAATGAAATATCTCCGTCCTAAAAAAGGAGCTGCCTTTCTAGATTGTCCATGCGGCTATGGTCGACATTCTATGGAGCTTGGTAAGCATGGATTTGCGGTAACAGGAATGGACATTAATAAATCGTTTTTAGACTTAGCCAGGAAGGAAGCAGAAAAGTGTTTTCCAAATGCACCGACACAATTTCATGAACAGAATATGCTTGAAATGAATTTACCGGAAAATAGCTTTGATCATATTATTAACATGTTTACGTCGTTTGGTTTCTTTGAAAAAGATTCTGACAACGAAAAAGTGCTTGACAACTTTCAGAAGGTACTAAAACCAGGAGGTAAGTTGCTTCTTTATTTTGATTATAACGCCACAAGAATTATAAACCATAAGTATTTCAATGGCGACGAAAATAAAAACCGGAAAATTCTTTTTAATAATAGGAAGTATGACTTGTTCGTTGACGAAAAGTATGATAAAGGGAAAAAAAGACTAGTCGGAACTTGGACAATACGAAACGGTGGAGACCCCGTAACAAAAAAATATTCAATTCGAATACATTCCAATAAAGAATTGACCGAATTACTTCTTGCTAAGGGATTTAAGGATGTAAAATTCTTTGACCCCAATGGCAAAAAATTTTCAGAAAATTCAAAGGAGACAATTATTGTCGCAACCAAATAGAAATGGAAAATAGATTTGAGATCCTTTACGGATACGTTCAGCGCAGCTTAGTAAAAAATATTCGTAAAGAACTTGGAGACGATGAATCCCTTACAATGGGTATCCTTACATTCAACGCCTATACGGAGAGTTTTTATTATGAAAGTACAGTCAAAAACACACTTGTCTTTCCTTGTGAAATAAAAAAGCTCTTTCACGAAAAAGAAATTTGGGATATGGAATTAATGTATTACTTAGGTAAATACTTTACCATTCGAAAAACTAAAGGTTACATCCAAGACTTGGTTAAAGAAAACAGTAAATTAGTTACATATAACGCTTCTTTTTATGGAATAGCATTTTATGAATATGAAAAATTTAAATCAGACTGGCTAGACTGGCTGGATGCGCTCAACGGGGATAGATTTCAAGATCCATATGACCCCCAAAATAATGATTTGAAAATTATTTTAAATCAATTATTTCATTTTGGCAATTACCTTCTTACAATAATAAAATTCAATGCGTATCGAGAGGGCTTTACCCCAGATACGGGAAGTTTTAGAGAGCAAATTTATAGAGTTGTCGTAAACGCTATAGTTGATTCAAACAGAGGCCTTGTCAATCCCCAAGGTGAATTACCACCAAACGATCGCGGCGTGACTTGGTATAGACAACCAGATTCACTTATAAAGTATTCCGAACTTGCTCTTGCATTAGAAATATGCTTTAAGCAGCCTTTTTCAGTTAGGAACAAAATTAATGACTTGAAGGCTATAATTGACGATTCAGAATCCGAGAGCGAAAAATTTCAGTTAGCTGCAATGGCAAAAGCACTTTTTTACAATGGTGAATTTCAGGGAATAATTTACATCACCAGAAATATGGAAAAAGGCAATTTCACCATCGAAGATTTTGATAAATTTAAAAGGGCAATCAGTGATTTCCACATTGAAAGTATAATCCATTCGTCTCGGTTTGATACCGCGAGGATACTTGTGGAAAAAACTTCAACTACAGATTTTCAGTTTCACCCAGTGCACAAAGTTCTGAATGCTCAAAATATATTTTCCTCTTCTCCATTAGGAATTGTAATTATTCCTGAGATTGCAAACTACATTAGATTTAGGGATGATAGGTATATGCAAACTAAAAAATTGACCATAAGCACGGAAAGGATATTTGACTTATTTCAAAAAGAACTTGATAAAAGTATAAAATTCCTAATGCAAGAAACCAATTATTTATGGATTGATGTGCCTGCTAAACATATTGCAAGGTTCAATAAGACGCTAACGGAATTATTCGATATTACAGAGGAGCTATTCATAAACTCGTTTACATGTTTGAAATTTTATGATAATAGCAAACCAATTTACTATTTCCTTTTCAACTCTAATCACATTGAATTATTAAGGCCGGAATCAAGCCTTGCGATTAAACAAAGTTATGCTTTAAGGACACACAACAATGTGAGCAAATTGATTGATGCGTTTTTATCGTCTAAAAATCTTTCTGACATCCAAAACAATCTTCTAAACGAGATACAACTCGGAATTATTCACGAGCAAAAAAGCTTCCTTTCTTCCAAAATAATTAAGCAAATTGATGAGATAGAAGATCTAAAACCAATTAAGAAAATAAAAAAAATAACTAGGCAAATAAGACTGGATACCTCGAATGCAATTATCCGTTTTGGAGATTATGTAAAAGTTTTGTCGGAGCAAAGCAATGAGTTTGACAAATCCACCATTAGTAGGAAAGAAATAATAGAAGTTTGCGAGAAGGTAAAGGCGAAGTACAAATTTAAAAATGTAAAAATTCTTTATGACTTAAGTAAGTTAAATGATAGCGATAGGATTAAATCACATTTGTATACAGTCTCTTTTTTACTTGACGAATTAGTTTCAAATGCCATTAAACAATATAGCTCACCAGAAGGTGAGAATATTCCTGAGAAAGAAATCGAAATTCGAGTGAAATCTGCTATGTCAAGAGATAGTAGTGTTGGTTTTGATTTTGAGGTATTCAACACTGGGACCTTCATATCTGAATCAATACAAGAAATTGCGGGGCTACAAAGGATTGCAAATGGGAGCAATGATTCAACAGGTTTCGGGTTTTATTTTATCAATAAGCTTTTAAAACGAATAATGCCTCCTCTAGTTGATGGAGAAAAGTATTTCTCAATACACAATCAAGTAAAGGGGGTTGGGATAAAATTTAGCGTGTATAATAAACTTTCTAGAAAATGAATAAGAAACTCATTTTTGTCTATGAGCCAAACGGCTTAGGCAATGCAAGAACAAAAATCTCCAGAAAACAAACGGATGAAATTAAAACGGACAGTTTTGAATATCTGTCTTTGACTAGTTTTTTTGAATCTGATTTTCTGACACCTGATTTTCTAATTCTAGAAGATGAAGCACAATATCAAATAGAACTGATCGAAGCTTCATTAGAGATTGATGAAATATCCTCCATTCTTATCTGCGATAGTTTATCCACTATTCAAGGCGTTATTGAGAAGCTTAAAGCGGCACCGAAGATTATTACGCTAGATTATAAAATAGGGGCTAACAACTCTCCCGAAAATCTACCCACTATTTACAAAAAAATTAGGGATCGGTTTAAAACATCCGCTATAGTTGGTTATACCAATTTCGGTAGAAAAAAGGCGGACAAAGAGTTTTCGGCAAAAAGTGCAGATGAGTTAACCCATCTGCTGCGTAGTAATGGAGAGTCTGTAATTGAAAAATCTGGAATGACTAAAACTGCTTTGAGTAGTATCTTGTTTGATAGAATACAGGTTCAAACTTTGAGAAAGAAATTAGCAATCGTTTCATCAGAAAATACTCTCTTGAAGAAAGCTGTGGAGGCTCAAGAAGATATTTTTGCCGAGAAAATAAATGCATATGTAGAGAGTGTTACAATGCGAAATCTTGAACGGCCTATTGTAGGGGTTTCATCCCAAGTAAAGAAAATTAAATTTTTTGCTGAAAAGTATGCAAAATCGGACATAGCAGTTTTAATAAATGGAGAGCAAGGAACGGGAAAAGAACTTGTTGCAAGAGCAATTCACCGATTAAGTAAAAGATGTACTGCAAATTTTGTGGCCGTGGATTGTGGGGCTATCAACCCCAACCTCTTTGAAAGTGAGCTCTTCGGGCATGAAGAGGGTGCTTTTACTGGTGCAATGAAGAGACATATAGGAAAGATTGAGCAAGCAAATAAGGGTACTTTGTTTTTAGATGAAATTGGGAATTTAGATATTACATCGCAATCAAAACTCTTACGGGCCCTACAGGAAAAAGTGATTGTTAGAATGGGAAGTACTAAAGAAATCCCGGTGGATTTTAGATTGATTTCCGCTACAAATAAAAACCTTCCTCAACTCATTTCAGAGGGGAAATTTCATACAGATTTATATCAGCGGATTCTTTCATATTTCCCACTTATGCCCGCTCTGAGAGAAAGAACTGAAGATATCCCTAATCTTATAGAATATTATATTAAGAAGGACAACGCACACTTTAACTTAACTAAAGATGCTATTTCATATTTGAGCCATTATCATTGGGAGGGGAATGTACGACAACTGCAAAAATTCATAGAGAACCTAAACGTCTTGTTTGATAGTGACAGCGTATCAGAAAAAGACGTCAAAGCTTTATTACAATCAACGCAACTTTCAAGAAATAGCAGTGGTAATATGGAGTTATACCAAGATTGCTCTGAGGCAGAATCTTTTTTGGATGAGATAAATTCTCTACTGGAGACAAATGAGCAATTTGCAAAATCAGGCAGAGTAAACCTTAAAGAACTGGCTGCGAGTTATGGAGAAGGCCTTTCTAGAAATTCTTTTTACGAGAAAAGAGTGAAGTTTACCCCCTGCATCCAGCGCTTATTAATTGACTTTCCCGAAAATTGGCCGACAATTCGGAGCAAAAAATTGAAGCTTACGTCAAAACCTATGTTAAAAAGGTAACCTTGCTTTTTAGTCTTACCAACTTACATTTAGGGTTACATTTTATTTTAAGATTTTAATTTTATTTTTCAATTGGTTGAATAATACTTATTTGTGAGGGATTACGGATAAAAAACTAAAGCTTAAAAAAAACTGGAATGGTTTGTTCCTTCTTGATGTAAAAAGGAGGAACACATGGATACCCTAATTACACCTGCAATTTTTTATTTATTTGTATTAATCTTTGCTGTTTCCTTATTTAGACAGAAAGGGATGCAAACAATTTACTGCAATTTTGAATCGCTGAAATATTATATCGGCACTGCATTTTTCTTTTTTATCAACGCGAATGTTTTGTTTTTCTGTTCCTACTGTGATCATTGTCATAGTATGTGCGTCCCTTTTACATTGTCGGCGGTACTGCTAGGAGCAGTTGTCTATCTAAGCCATTTGGTGAAGCAAACATTTAATGCTATCCAGGAAATGGTAAATGGGAATCAGTTTGATCCCATGGCCCCTTTCTTTGCAATCCCTTATTTTTATCTCATTTACGAGATATTTCTTTCAACATTCAGTATTGGCCTGCAATCTCTACATGCACATGAAAGTAAAATGCTAATCCTACTACTTTACCCCCTTTTTGTAACCTTAAGTGAACTTAACAATCGTATTAAGACTATTAATCTATAATTTATATCTGCCTTTCTCTACGCCACCACTACGCATAAAAAAAGCGGGACGCTAAAAACCGCGTCCCGCTTAACACTCCGTTCCCCGACCTGGGCTGGAACTTTGAATTTAAACTCTGTTACCCGAACAAATAATAGTCTGACAACTCGGCCAACGATAGGTTTTCAAACGTATTACTGCTCTTACGGTCATATATGCTGTGGGTAATCTCCGGTAACCCAACTGGTGGTCGGTAAGGCTTGCTACACTCTTCAACATGGTTCAAATACTGCTCTTCCGCCTCTTGCTGCGTCCAGCCATTCCTCAGCCAGAAAGCCTTCATTTCAAGATGGATTTGCGCTAACTCTTCTTGATCATTGAACCGGTAAGCCAGGCTTCGACGGTTACGCAGCAAGTTTAATTCATCCAATAAATCCCTTTTCCGGGGTGGTAGTTTATTTTTTTTCATGGTGTATTTTATGGATGGTTATTCAATAATAACCCGTACTGTTTTGCTTTGCAAAGCTGTCGATACCCTTAACAAATACACGCCAGCAGTAAGATTGCTCTTGTTTAAGCGGAGCCTGTTCAAACCAGCATTAGTTTCAGCTTGGGTTGCTATTAGCGGCTGACCTAATAAATTCAAAAGCTCAATTGTTACATTTTCATTGTTGGTATTTGTGAGTTCTACTGTCAAACTTTCTTTTGTAGGATTGGGATAAACAAAAACAGATAGGGCAGTGTTTTGTGTTTCTGCGGTTATATCCTTTAATCCCGTTGGCACCTCCGGTAAACTGCTAGCTGATGTAGGGCTGACGATTAAATTAGAATTGATTTGTAACCCGCGCAAGACCAAACCCATATCGGACTTACCAAACAAAACACCGGTAACAGGTTGGTAGGGTTGTTCTAACTCATCAGCCACCGTATCCTGCTCCTGCGATAAGCTGTAGAGGATATTATCATTGGTCAGCACCATCTCCATATCCCAGGGATAAATGCTGGTATCTTGAGCTATATCTTCGCTAAAGTCCGCTAGTTGCCAGTTTGTACCGCCATTACTTAAATCTGTAATGGCCAGTTCAATGCTGCCCGCATCGCTTTCTTCTTCCTCTTCATAAACATCAACCACTTGATAACTCAATACCGCTATGCCATTATCGTTGATGGTTATCTTCGGCATTTGGGTATAGCTCAGCGAATCACTGAATTCATAGGCATTGGCGGTATTAAACGCTCCATTCTGGAAAGGGATAGCCTTAATGGTATTGATTTCACCGTCCTCATCTTCGGGATAAATGGTGCTGGTGTAGGCTAATAGTCCGTAACCCTTATTAAATGTCATCGCCAGTTCGTTAAATTCTTCATCGCTGTTGCCGTTCGATAAAGATTCTGAACTACTCCACACATCCCCATCGTAATAGCTAACGATAATATCATTACCTGCCGTAGAGTCTTCTCCATCGGCATCGCTTAACCATGCCGCAACAGCCTTCGTGGAATCAATAAAACCTAACTGCACTTCATAATTGTTACCCGGTAAATCATTAATAATATCCGGTGTGGATTGGTACCAGATACCGTTACCGTTAGTTAAGGTGGTGTACCAGATATCCGTATTGCCGGTAGTATCCTCCGATAGCCAGCTTATTAAAACCTTGCCCGAATCCGATATAGCTATGGCCGGTTGGCTCATAGCTAAGCCTTCGGTATCGTAAACCCTGCTTTTAGCTGTTATGGTATTCGTGGTTGTATTATATACCGCATACCATACCTCGAGGTTATTAAAGATACTGTCTAAATCGTAGGTGCTATCCACTAAGTTAATGTCAAGGTTACATTGTGTCCAGGTGATGATAGCTGAGCCATCCGGTGCAAAAGCCGCCTTGGGTTCTGCAAGGTAGATGCTATTACTGGTTACCGGAACAGAAGTAGTAAAACGGTTTTGAGTCGTATCCAACATCGAAAAGAGCAATTGCGCCTGAAGGGTGTCTGCCTCTATCCAGGCTACGCCGGTATGGCCTGCTTTTGATGCAAAGGCTGGTTGGGGTGCTGCATCGGGTATATCAAAGAAGGCGTTGGTATCCGTTTCCAGCGAACGGGAGTAATTGTTATACCAGGCCGCCATGCCTGAACGAAACAAACTGTCCAGTCCGTTTGGGAAGTTGCCGAATTGTTTAGGCTGGTCGCCGTTGTTTCTTGGCCAGATAACGCCGTTTAGGATTTCATTATTGGCTTCGCACCAACCGGAGGCTCCGCATAACTTGCGTTTAAACCAACCTACCGCCCCTGTTAAGGCTACTTTGCCTTTAATCAGTATATCCCCGCCAAAATCAAGGCTGGATTCAAAATTGGGGGCTGTTTTAAAGTTATAGGCGGCCCCTATACGGCCTATGGCATCTAAGGAAGCCTGTATGCCAGCTATGTGTTTATTGACCAGGCTACCTGTAATCCGTACATCCCCGGTTATCTTGGCGCCTATACAGGCATTGCTTAACTGCCCGTTACTGCCTTCTATAAAGCCAAACTCACCGCTGTTATCCATTCCTATATAACAATCTACCGATACCCCGCCTTCTACCTTTAAACCAGCCCCTACGGATACGGAGGCAGGTTTGATCATAGGCAGAGGTAAAGTCTTATCCCGCATGTTGAACGTGAAGAACTCCTTGCTATAGCTAAAGTGGCCCGTAATGACTGGGTTTAACTCCGCATCGATGATTACGTTCAGACCTGCAACATTATCCAGATCAAACTCATTGGTAGTTACATCTTCCCCGAAAGCAGAAAGGGTGTATTCAAATACGGCATGGTCTCCTGATAAGCTGCCATCTTCCACATTATACTCCCTAAAAAGGATGATACTGCAATCTGAAAAGCCGAACTCTTTGCCGCCGATGCCGAGAATTTCGTCATCGATTTCCGCAGAAGAATCGGGCATAGAGATAACAAACTGTAAATAGGCGATACCCGCTTCGTCGATGCTATCTGCTGTGATTTCAAGATTGCCGTTGCTAATACCAGCCGGTTCAGCTATCATGCTGAAATTGTAGGGGTCGGATTCGTCTACAAAATCTCCATTAGCATCGTAGTAATGGGCGACGAGTGCCACTGCGGTGCTGTCCAGTTCGCCCATTTCTAAAGTATCTACCCAGTCTGCGCCATCTTCGATAGCCAAGGTAGAATCCAGTATTTCGCCCTGATCATCTACTACGCAGAGGTAAACAGACACTGTTCCCGCCGGTGCACCGGAAATGGTGAGTATATTTTCAAAACCCGAAGCCCCTTGAATAAAAACAGGGTCACCGGAAGTCGTAATTGATGGTGTAATAGTGCCTGAAGTTCCAAAGGCAAGGATGCTGCTAAGAGAAAACAGGCAGGCGGCAATAGTTTTATAAAACAGTTTTTTCATAATGGTAGTTTGGGGTGATAGGGTTAATTGATTTTTTGGATGAAGAGGCTGGCATATATCTCGTCTTCGCCGGAGTTAGCGGGGTTGCCTGCTGAATAATTGGAAGTACCCACCGGAAAAACGGAATAATCCAAAAACTGCTGGAGAACTACCGTGGTAGCAGTAGTTACCGTAAACGTGCCTTCCAAAGTTTGTGTATAGGGTTCAGTAAGAACTGCGCCGTTGAGGTTTTGGCGGTAAGCGCTTAGCTTGTTCCCTTTGCCCAAGACAAGTGTTGTATTGGTGCTTGTATTGCGCAGCCGAAGATTAGCGATTGCGTTTAAAATAGCATAGCTGTAGGTCGTATTATAAGGCACATTGTAGGCCCAGCCGGCTATTGCATGGACGTAATAGGTGCCGGGTTGCAGGGTAATTGTATTTCCCGTGCGCGTGATGGCCGAACCGTTTAAGGATTCATTATTGTTTAATTGGCGGGTTGACCATGTGGAGTCTGCTAGTGTTGTGCTGGTACTTATCCCCGATGGCTGCCTTTCCGTAAACACGGCATAATCTGCCCAGGCATTGCCGGTGGCTCCGGTTGTTCCTGTCGGACCTATTACACCATCAGCGCCCGTTGGACCGGTAATTCCGTTTAATCCTGTAGCTCCGGTTGGCCCTGTATTCCCAGTTAAACCTGTAGCACCGGTGGCACCAGTCGCTCCTCCACCACTACCCGTCGGGCCTGTTGCACCAATAGGACCGGTAGGCCCTGTGGCTCCGCCACCGCTACCGGTGGGGCCTGTTGCTCCAGTGGCACCAGTCGGCCCAGTAGCACCGCCGCCTGCCCCGGTAGGGCCGGTGGCTCCCGTTACCCCGGTGTTACCTGTAGTTCCTGTTGGGCCGGTGCTTCCGGTAATACCTGTTGGGCCCGTTGCTCCCGTAGGACCAGTATGCCCGCTTCCACTGCCAGAACCTGAACTCTTTGCATAGAGTGCATACGGTACACTAAGCAGTTGTTGAACACCCATATCGGTAAAATTGGTGCCGCCAGTTGCATCCAACTCTATTTGCAGATAATAGTTGCCCAGGGCCCAGTTGATCAGGCTGAAGTTACCGGCGACTATAGTACCGTTACCGATAGCAAATGCAGATAGTCCAAATTCATTAGTAGTGTCAAGATGAGTTTCTTGATAGGCTATGTTGCCTGAATTACTTCCTTGCCGGATAGTAGTTCTGAAATTTACAGCTTGGTTAGCGACTATCTGTCCGCTTGTATTACGTACTACTGCCTGATAGTTGAAGGCTTGAGGAATTTGTGCGGATAGTCGGGTGACAAATAACAGGAAGGCTATATTTAGCCAAAAGGGGAAGATGTTCTTTTTCATGAAGGTGGTTTTATACCACAGAAAAAGAGAAGGGTGCCTGAACTCACTACCTTACCTACGACGGGTACCGCGAAGCACCTAGGCAAATAAGAATAATGAGGAAGCACCCCGAAAGGGGCGTCTCCTGCATTTTCCCTTTGCCATTGAAATTCGCGGTTTCGTCGTAGCGAGAAAATACAGCTAACGCTGTTATTTAATAAGAGGTTTAGTTACCTTTTCTTTT
>CAZTNA010000010.1:1468-96679 GCA_964615305.1 uncultured Chitinophaga sp. | reverse complement strand
TAGAAAATGTAGTGCTCCACACTTCGCTAATAGGAAGCGATTCGATAGTAAGCGGACAGAGACAAAGTTTAAATATTGGAGATAATACATAAATAGATTTAAGAGGAGAAAAAAATGGATGAGCAACATTAATGCGTTACAACAAACTTACCCCTCTCTACTGCTACCCCATTCTTCACTAAATTATAACTGTAAACTCCACTTGCCCACCGCGCAGTTTCCAGTTTACTGTTTTCAGTTAGCAGTTGAACAGCCGCTACTGTTTTGCCGGTGGCATCTGTAACTCTCATTTCTCCACCCACCAAACTTCTATCTACACTCACCACCACAAACTCATTTGCAGGATTAGGACTTACCTGTATTCGTCTTGTGTCTTGTGTCTTGTGTCTTATGTCTGTAAAACAGTTCTGTATTACCTCCACCCTCACCGTATCCCATCTCTCCGTGCAGCTATACTTAGGCGTAGTGCTGGTATCCTGTATATGCAAAATATACATAGCGCTGGCGTTGGGCTGCACTATTATTTGCGCTTGTGTGCTGCCACCAAAGTTGGCATCGTTAGGGCTGCTCCACGCATACACTATACTATCTACACCAGGCGCACCTAAGGGTATGCCTACGCTCAGTTGCAGCAAGCTATCGCACACCGTGGTATCTCTGCCCGCCTCTGCGGCATAAGCCGCATTAGGCGGGGTGCGGTAGTGTGGAAAGCAGGGCATACCAAAACTTACATAACCAAAATAAGGATTAAACGAAAACGTATCTAAACCACATGCCAAACCAGCGGAATCAGGGTAATGGATAACTGAAATTGGAGTAGGGGAGTTATGCCCTGCAATATAAATTTCACCATTAGGTGTAAGTTGGTGATAAAACATTTGGTTGTAATTCTGTGCGTAGGGTTCGGTTATTCTAATTTTGCTTGCCTGTAAATTAGGAGCGTAAGTGTCGAATTGTTCTAGTTGAAACGAATCACCAAACAAATACATATACCTCCCATTAGGTGAAAAGGAAAGCCCCCCCCCCCCCCAAACATACCCTTGACCAACATCAAAAAAATCTTTCGGACTTGAAAGCAATCCGGTACATCTGTCAAACTCAAAAAGCTGACCTTTCTGTAGTGTGCCAGCCCTTGCCATTTTATCCCCGTTTACATTAAACACAATTTGCGATTTCCAGTCAGGGTCATTCATTACCACTCCTATACTTTGCAGCCAAGGCCCTTCAATTACTCCATTGCTTTTTATTAAAAACCTGAAGTAAGTATTGCTTTTGTGCTTGGGCTTTATCAGCCACCAATCTTTTCCGTTCGCATGTTTGCACAAGCCCATGCCCGCATCTGTTACAAATGTATCGAGCAATACATTGTTTTGGCTCATTACAGCCCCAAGACCGTTAGCGGCTGTAATATCTATTATAGAATAAAACAAACGGTTGGCTTGATAGTAAACGGAATCTACTGATGCAGTGTGAAAATAATACAGTAGTGAATCAGACCCCGGCATCGGTAAAAGCAACACTCCTTGCAGATATAGCTCCCCCGGGAAATAATAGATAGTATCAAAACGACCAAACGTAAAGCTATCCCCCCCCTGTATGGTATCTCCATATTTATTTTTTACAGTTACTCCATTTGAATACAAAAGCAACTCTCCTTCCTTATTACTTATTGTTGAACTTGCGTTCCAAAAACCACTTGATTTAGATTCTGGAATACTATCTATCACTCCTGTTTCAAAATTCAAAACTACGTTAGTAGGGCCGCCAAATATCCAATGGTTATCATACATCTGGCAATTGCAGGTGCAGAAACTAATACAAAGGAAAAAAGCAAGCAGTTTATTCATAAAACAAAAAGCAAGTTGCAGGAAACTGCAACTTGCTTTTAAATGATTACTTAATAACTACAAATTTATCGCGCTTAGCAGGTTTGCCATCTACGCTAAATAGATAGTTGTAAACTCCGGCTGCATAAGCGTCCACGTGTAAACTATACGAAAACTGTCCAGATGGCACCGCTCCTTTAAAAACGGTTTCGCCTAACTGATTGGTTACAGTTATTACCGCTTTTTGTTCTTCACTCAATTTGTAAAACCACGTAACATAATGCTTTGCTGGGTTTGGTCTTAAAGTAATTTCACTTGCCAACTCTTCAACTTCATTTTCGGTTTCTCTTTCTTTTTTAAACATACCATCGCAAAGTACATCATCATCGTAGTCCTCGTTCGGGCTTATTTGTGCATATAAGCTGCGGGCTTCATACACCGAGTGCCCCTCTACTAAAGGGCACTGGTGAGCTAACCAGTTTATGTAATTTTTTGCCTGCAAATCTTTGTATAAAGGTATTCCGCTGGCTGCCGTTTGCGTATAAATTTCAGCTACCCGTTTTTCGTTATACTCAAAATTTTCGGCAGTGGCAAGGGCTGCTAATTTGGTTTGCACTTCCAGTACCTTGGCGGCATACAAACTGCTGTCACTCGTAATTACCGAATCGGCTAACTGCCGCAGGGTTTGTTTCATATCATCCATCTTGCCCACTGCCCCGGTTTGCTTTTCGGTATAAAAATCGTCCAGCACTTCGCTTTCGGTGCGCAGTTGCGGCTTGCGGTCTAATCTGCGGTAGGTGCTTTTTTCCTGCTCGTATTTCGATACCTCCCGGTACTCCGGCTCTACATTCTCGTACGCCTCACCGGTAGCTACTCCTTCTGCCATCATCCGCTCACCGCTGCCACCCCCTTCCTGCATATCAAATAGTTCATCAAAATCTACTGTGCAATCAAAACGGTCGTTACCCGTAATTTGTTGAATTTGCATTGCTATACCAAGCGGACTTCCAGTAGAAACCAATGTCCCGTCAATAGGGTCGAAATAGAATATTTGAGCTGGTGGATTAGGACTAGGGTTAGTACTTGTAGTGCGTATATGCCCGGTCGGGTGGTAGCTTGAATTTGGAGTGGCAAAAATATTTCCGTTGGTTTTTGCAGTAGCGCCTACATCGCCAATAAGACCCTCTGCACCAAAGTTTCGTAACTGTATGCCGTTAAAATGCCGGTGAAACCGGTTAGTGCGTATAGCTTCAGAGTTCGTAAAATTATCCCCTTCAAACAACAACCCCGCGCTGGTGTAATCCATATCGTTACATTCAATTACAGCATCAGTGGTGTTTCGTAATCGTATAGCCGCAGAGGTATTAGCATCGCTAATAGCTGATGGTAAACCAACAAACTGATTGGTACTTATCTCGGGTAGTTCGCAATTAGTAGCTCTTATGCCTATCTGCTTGCCGTTATCTACGGTTCTCTTCATCTCAAAGTAATTGCTGCCTATACTCAGGTTATCACCTGTGCTCAGCAAGTCAATATTTCTACGGTGGTTATAAAACCTGTTGCTGCCAATACCTATAAAACTTACAGGTTGATTAAGTTGCGCTATAGAAATACCACTGGTACCTATCCCAAGTGTGTTAGTGCCCACAGAGTTATCATAAATCAATCGGTTGTTTAAAATCAAGCTGTAAATGTTGTTGTTGGTTACATAACTAATACCCGTGCTTGCGTTCAAAATTTTGTTATTGCTCAAACCCACCTCTGCATTGTTACATTCTACCACCCACATTCCTACATTCTCCATATTTTCAAAATTGTTGCCGCTAACTTCCGCGTCCACTGCCTGCATCACAATGCCATTTTTCATATTGCTGAAGTTTACAACGCTGTTGTTATCAGGGTCTGGGTCAAAGCCCGTTACTGTAATGCTACCTGTTGGTTGGTAGTGGTTAAAAATATTCCACGCTATTATTCCGGTGCTTTCATAAGGATCGGCATCGGGGTCAGGGCTTTCCACTAAATCGTGAAACATATTAGGATGTACCGTCATGTTACTCGCTATAGAGTTAATGCCGTTTACTATATGGCTAAACTCATTAAAATTTCCGAGAGCATCGCCTATCTCTATCCCATCTACACTCGCTGCAAAAATGCCTATAGTCGGTGGCAACGTTTCTAAAGGCGGAGCCAAAAACTGATTATCGGCACTAAACACGGAATTGATAATTCTTCCCTCAAAACCATCACAATCATACACAGCAATGCCCATGTAGTTGTCAATAAAATTACCTCCGTCTATATCATAATAACTGCCGTTATGGCTCTCTATTCCAAAGCCCGCATCGCGTATAGTAGCACCGTTACGCATTATCACACTCGCACCGTTATAGTTGTAATCGGGACAGGTGGTGGCGTTGCATGAAAAACCTGCTCCGGTTATTGATATACCATACCATAAGTTGTCGCAACCTTGCAGTGTTGAGTTATCAAGCACAAGGGTATTGCCTTCTGTTACATCTATTACTGTGGCTTCGCCTAAACGTATGTTTGGAAAACCCCCGATAACCAACGGCAGGTCAACAATAAAATGATGGTTAATTACAATTTCGCTATTGGCAAAATACGGGTTGAAAGAATACGTTCCATCATTGTTATCAATAAAAAGATAGCTCACATTGCTCGCAGTAGTGTTGGTTAGTGTAATGCCTTCTGTAGTAGTGCAACAGTCGTTGATGGTTACATCAATAGAAGCAGTACCTGAGCAGCCGTTTTGGTCAGTAACAGTTACAAAATAGGTAGTGTTTTCGGTTTCGCTAATGTCGATAGCGGAAGTAGTTTCGGTCAGTGCTCCCGCAGATGTAGCCCATTGATAAGTAACAGGTGTATTGGAATTTACTTCCGCACTGATTGTTTCAGGCAAACTTGCATTGGCGCAAATCGGGTTTTCAGATGCTGTAAGCGCTACCTGTGGTGGCCCTGCCCATATTGGGAAAGTGTAGCTATCTACTATAGGTTCATATTCACCAGTTGAAGGATTGTAAACTTGGCAAACCATAACGTAAGAAGTCATTGTAATGGTGTAGTAGCCAGGGTTTAGGTACGTGTGGTAAAAAGTGCCATCAAAGTCAAAATTATTTTGTTCGTTCGGTGGGTACAACGATACGGCATTAGAACAATTTAGAAGAGCCCCTCCGGTTCCCCGATTCATTAAGATACCACACGTACCATCGCCAAACTCAACTTGTAAGGATTGTGTATTTGCGAAATGATATGCTGCCCCTGAAATTTGGTTGGGTATGTTTAAAAAATTGGTGAAAAAACAAACATCATTGCTACACTGATAACTAACACTTGCTGGGAATGGTACAGTCGTTGCAGTAAATGGGTTTGATACATCGGGGTAAACAGAAAAACTGGTTTCTTTCGGATTGTTAACATACCCGTCAATAACTAAACTAATGATGTAGTATCCCGCTGGATAGTTTGGTGAGTTAAAGGTAATAATAAGATCACTTGGCTGAGTTACCGTGGGATAAATGTAAGGCGACATCGAAGTGTTATATCTAATAACTTTCCATTCGTAAGTTGAAGTTGGAATGTAACCAGGCGTATGGTTGAAGCGAATAATGTTGCCGTTAACACACCCAAACCGTGTTGTAGTAATTTCCGACAGTTCGGTGTCGTCATACACTTTCAACTGAGGGCTTTGGGTAGGTTCCGGAATACCATTTTGTGAGTAAGCAAAGCTACACCACAAAAAAAACACTAACATTAAACGTATTTCCTTTTTCATAACTGTAAATTTAATTCTTACCCTCTGTAATCCGCCAAAGGGGAAGGCGGCTATAGCTCTGATTAGGAGAGAGCGGTGAGTGGAGAGTTCTGAACCAACAGCAAGCGTCAGAGTGTACAGAGGTTCATTGGTTTTTTGTTCTGTGTAAGAGGTGGTTTTTTTAGAGTTTCACCAAAAAAGAACAAAATCCACTAACAATCCAAAAGCTGCAAAAACAAAATAGAAGCCGTCTCAAAACTGATTTAAGGCGGTTTTTTTTATGCGGGTATTTTGGCTGAGCAAAAAAAGAAGATGGTTTTAAGCCACCATCTTCTTTAAGTTGTGAGCGATGGCGATCAGACCCGTTTCGATTTCTGCTTTTTTCTTGCCTCTTAAATTGAACCGTTTAAAGTTTTTGTTGTGTTTGTGCCGTAAGCACATTTCAGCGCCATAGTTGTCATCGTCTTTCGCAGCAGGTTCGTGTCTAAGGTTACACCTGTGGTTGTTCCCTCACCCACTTGGTTAAGCCCGTTTATCAAAACAATTTTTCCTTTTACTACGCCCAGGGCCATAGCAAACTCTGTTACGGTGGCGGTTTCCGCGGTATGCCCGTCACAAAAAGTTACGGTAGTCGCAGTCATGTTAAATCGGTTGCTGATTTCGTTTTTCATAATCTTTAATTTTTAGTTTCTGTAAAGACCCGCCACCACCACACTTTCCATAAAAAAATCCCCACTTTCATCAAAAGTCATTGAAAATCAGTCACAAAAAAAACTGGTCGGATGATGCAAACCACCGTTCGGATAATGCAAATCCTTACTTAGATAACACAAACCGTTCTTTAGTTAACGCAAATCCATCTTCGGGTTATGCAACTCAATAAACGGATAGCACAGATTATGCTTTGGGTGACGCAAACCACACTAAAGACACTGCAAACGAAAGACGTCAAACAGCAAACGAATAACCGGATAACACACATTCATCTTCGGATAATACAAACCGCTCTCATGTCCACACAATCGCATACCCTGTTACTGCAAACCACTCTCCGGTCAACACAAACCCCTAACGACAAACGAAAGACGAGAAACCACAAACCGTTTTCATCTGCGCAATCATGGCTGTTATCAATGTAATCATCGCGCAGCGTAACGCATTTCTGTATTTCCCAATAACCAAATAGCCCAATTACCCAATAGCCGTCTATGTAACCATCGCGAAGCGTAACCACAAACCCGCAACTTTTTAGTTTAGCGCCATCTGCTAATTCGCTAATCATCTAATCGGCACATCTATACAAACACTATGAAAAACAGAATCTGCGATTTATTTCAAATTGAATATCCGATAGTGCAGGCAGGCATGATTTGGTGCAGCGGCTGGCAGTTGGCAAGTGCGGTGAGCAATGCAGGTGGCTTGGGAATTATAGGTGCAGGCAGCATGTATCCCGATATTCTGCGCGATAACATCCGCAAGTGCAAAGCAGCCACCGATAAACCATTTGGAGTAAACGTTCCGCTGCTTTATCCTGATTTAGATAAACACATTGCTACCATTATTGAAGAAGGAGTAAAAGTGGTTTTCACTTCTGCAGGAAATCCGAAAACGTGGACAAAACATTTTCACGACCATGGTGTAAAGGTGGTGCATGTGGTTTCGTCATCTAAGTTTGCAAAGAAGGTCGAAGATGCCGGTTGCGATGCAGTAGTATGCGAGGGTTTCGAAGCAGGCGGACACAATGGAAGAGAAGAAACCACCACCTTTGTTTTAATTCCGCAGGTAAGAGCCGCTACTAATTTGCCATTGATTGCTGCCGGAGGAATTGCCACAGGTCGCGGTATGTTAGCCGCTATGGTGTTAGGCGCAGAGGGTGTTCAAATAGGAACCCGTTTTGTAGCCAGCGTAGAATCATCGGCACATCAGAATTTTAAAGATGCGGTGATAAACTTACAGGAAGGCGATACGCATCTTTCTATGAAAAAAGTAGTGCCCGTTCGCCTAATCAAAAATAGTTTTCAGAAACAAATTCAGGAAGCGGAAGATAAAGGGGCATCTAAAGAAGAGTTAGAACAAATTCTCGGACGTGCCCGCGCCAAACGCGGAATGTACGAAGGCGATATACAAGAAGGCGAATTAGAGATCGGGCAAATCGGTTCGTTCGTAAAAGAAATAAAACCCGCAAGCGACATTGTGCGTGAAATTTGGAACGAATACCAAATAGCTATTAATAACCTAACCCGTTTGTATTGAAACCTAATCTACTCTCTTGTTTATCCATGGTGTTTTTGTGTCACTTTGTAAATGCACAGACAAACCATTGTATTCAACAGCGCTACTCCGAACAATATTGTTTCGATAGCACAGATATTGAATTTACTCCAAACACTGTTTATGCTGTTTCAACCCGTTGGCCTGCTGCAATAAAAGACACCCTGTTTATGGATGTTTTTGCACCCAAACAAACGGCCGACTCATTAACCCAACGACCACTCATTTTACTTATCCATGGAGGAGCTTTTTTAACCGGTAGCCGCCAAAGCATGCACTACCAGTGTATGGAGTACGCCCGAAGAGGTTTTGTAGCAGCCACCATAAGCTACCGCTTAGGGTGGAACTGCCCCGCCACAGACCTCATAAGCGTTTGCCTCTTTTGCCAAGGCGAGCAATATAAATTAAAGACAGCAACCTATCGGGCAGCACAAGACGGCCGTGCAGCCATGCGTTACTTACATACACATGCTGCCGATTTTGGTATTGACACAGCATGGATGTTTGTAGGTGGCGAAAGCGCTGGCTCAATCACAGCCTTGCATACTACCTTCTGGAACCAAACAGAAGCAAACAACTTTGCAAGTTGGGCTCAAAATGATGTAGGGCTTTTAGATACTGCCGGCAATAATTTTACAAGTAACTATACCATTAAAGCAGTAATAGATAATTGCGGAGCGGTAAGCCGCGATTCGGTGGTAATTAATAACGGCAATATACCCGTAATTTCTTTTCATGATGAAGGCGACTGCATTGTGCCACTCAATGCCGCACAGGTTATTAGCTGCACATGTCAGTCGTACTATTGGGCATGGGGCTCCAACTCAATTCATAATATTTTAAAGAACTCCAACACCTGCACCGAAATGAATCTGGTGCCACTTTCTATTAATCACTGCAGCTACCCTACATGGAATCTTGTGCGCCACGCTTCGTGTTTCTTAAAACAAATAATGTGTAGCGAATGTAAAACAGGTTACAGCAACAACGTAAATGAACCCGTAAAGTGCGATACACTAAGTAATCCGGTATCATCTGTTGTCAGGTTCGAAAACGAATCATCGTTCAGCATTTTTCCCAATCCAACCAACGGCATTCTCAACTTCGATTTATCAAACCTGTTGCATCAAACACCGTTTGATGTAAAACTGCTTTCTGCAGAGGGCAAACTAATGCAACAGCAAAACCAAATTCAAACAGCTAAAGTTTTAATGTCGGCTGCAAACCTTTCACCAGGCATTTACTTTGTCGCTATACAATCGAACGGGAAACTCATAGCCCAACGCAAACTTTTAATTACTCCATAACACAGGTAATTGTTTAGTTCGCTACTATTAACTTTCTAACAGCCACCCTTTCTCCGCTGCTTAGTTGAAGCAGATAAACTCCGCTTTTCAGGTTTCCTATACCAACAGTTTTTGAGTTAAGCCCTTGTGTCAGTTGAATATTTTCTTCAGCAACAACTTGTCCAGCTACATTTAACAACCTCATGAATGCTTGTGTAGTGGTGCTTGATTGTATAGTAATTTTCAACTCATGGCCATTTACTAAGCAACAAGTTACTTGCAGATCAGATACAGAAACTTGATTGACAGCAGTTGTTGTTGTATCTACAAAAGGAACATAAGCGCAACGGGTTACTACACCACCCTGCACATATCTTGAGCGCGCTGGTATATTGTCGGTAGTCGGGCTATTCGGAATTCCAATTGAAGGCAACGTTTGATTCAGGTTCCAGAAAAATGGAGGAATTGAATCAAGATAGTATGAAACATCAGCCAAGGTATTTGTGCCGGTAGGTGTGATAGTTCCTTTAATGTTGTTGCCATGTTGAAAATGGCCGGTGCCGTTTAGCGTATAAAAACCCTGCAGAATTTGCGAACTTGTTACATCATTGCCCACAAAATTTTGACCGTTGCTTTGTTGGCTTCCGCTGCTCATAATAATTCCATAAAGCTCCACTTTGTTTCTAAAGAAAGTGTTGTAAGGTCCCGATGGCCCCCATACAATATCAATCTGCAGATTTTGACAAATGTTGCCTTCAAACAAATTGGCAAACGCATAATGTCCGTGTAAACAAATGTCTGCTCCATAGTCTGGAATTGGCTCCGAGCGATTGGGCTCTATGGAATAATTATAGCCAAACACATTTCCGTTAGCGCCCTGTTTTACTACCATAGAGTGGCGTAAGTGTCTGAAGATATTGTCCTCTATTAGGTTTGCACCTGAATGTGAAAAAATCACTACACCATACCCCCTGGTGCTGGTGCCATCATATAGGTATGCATCATGAAAATAGCAACCCGAAATGGTAATATGCGAACTGTGGTCAATAGCTACGTGTGCACAAATACTGCGCTCACTTTCCACACCGCGAATCCAGCAATTTTTAGCGTTCGCAAAATATATTCCGTAGTTGGTGCCGTTACTGTTATCGTCAGCACGCACCATCTTAAAGCACTCTAACCCGCAAATTTTGGCAGGAACAATTTTTGTCACTTCAGGATTAAGTGCAGAGTCAAGCGCAATCCGCAAAGGTTCATTCAACCAAATGGTATCTACAATTACTGAATCGAGCTTAGAAAAATGCCCCACTGAATAGTCAGCCCATGAAACAGGCTGAATATCCCATGCCCCGTTAACCTCACGAATTTCAATCTCATCATTAGCCGCAAAAATATTTTGAGCATTGCTCACTACTAGCTTTCTTGAATCCTTCAAATATCCTGAAACCAGTGGTTGGTATGCATTATTAACGCCATATCCTATATGAATTGAATTTAGTGCAGCCCCATTAAAATGAAATGTAAGCGTAGTTGAATCAGAACCGGCCCCCCGAATAATCAAACTATCGCGCAGGGTAATGGTGGTTTTTATCAGGTAGTTTCCGGCAGGAAAGTACACTACGCCCGCCAGATTGTTCAATGAAGCTATAGCACTAACTACAGCCGGATAATCATCAATGGTATCATTAGCAATAGCACCAAACAGTGTTACATCTGCAATATTGTTGAAGGCTGGAATTTCTCCTTCGAAACCTGCTTTACTCCAATCAACCGTGGCAGCCGAAGGAATTATCTGGGCAAAACTCAGGAAAGGAATAAAAACAAACAGTAAGGCTGATTTTCTCATGATTGTGGGTTAGCGTTTACAATGTAGAATTATTTACCACACACAAATAATCACTGCTTTGTGTGTTGAAGTTATGCGCGGGTTTATATTCGCCCCATGACCAAACAAAAACTTACATCATACCCTAAAGACAAAATTAAAATACTGTTGCTCGAGAATATCAGCGAGGCAGCTATAGAAGAATTTCGTGAAGCCGGATACAACAACATCGAAAGGTTAAGCGGAGCATTAGACGAAAAAGAGCTGTCACAAAAATTAAAAGGAGTTCACCTGCTTGGCATACGAAGCAAAACACAAGTAACCGAAAAAGCGCTGCAACGTGCCGATAAGCTGTTGGCTGTAGGTTGCTACTGTATAGGTGTAAATCAGGTAAAAATGAAAACTGCTACCGAAAACGGTGTAGCAGTTTTCAATGCACCGCATGCCAACACACGCAGTGTGGCTGAGTTAGTCATAGGGCTATCCATTATGCTCATCAGAAAAATAGCCGATAAGAATGCTGCTGCTCATAAAGGAATTTGGCAGAAAGATGCTAAAGGAAGCTTTGAACTGCGCGGCAAAACACTCGGTATTATTGGATACGGAAACATTGGCACACAAGTAAGTGTATTGGCTGAAGCTATGGGTATGGATGTGATTTATTACGATGCCGAATCAAAACTACCGCACGGCAATGCCAAACAGGTTCGCTCGTTACGCGAGTTGCTAAAGCGCGCTCATGTTATTTCACTGCATGTGCCCAGCGAAGCAAGCACTCGAAACATGATTAATGAAGATACTTTGAAGCATGTAAAGCGCGGAGCCATCCTTATTAATTACTCTCGTGGCGATGTAGTTGATTTAAATGCGCTGAAAACAGTTTTGCACAGCGGACAAGTTTCGGGCGCAGCCATTGATGTGTTCCCTGAGGAGCCGGAAAAAAACGGTGCAAGTTTTAGTAGTGTGTTACAAGGATTGCCGAACGTAATTCTTACACCACATATTGGCGGTAGCACCGAAGAAGCCCAACTGAATATCGGTTTGGATGTAACATCGAAAATGCTCAACTACTTAGACAAAGGCAGCAGCATTGGCTCACATTCAGTGCCACCTCTTAACCTCAGCATGCAAACCAAAACACACCGCATACTGCATATTCATAAAAACATACCGGGCGTGTTGGGCGAAGTTAACTCCAAACTTTCTTCACACGGCATAAACATTTTAGGCCAGTATCTTAAAACCAATGATGAAATTGGCTACGTGGTTCTAGATGTTGACACATCCCTTTCAAACGAAGCGTTTAAACTGCTAAAGGGCGTAAACGGCACAATAAAAACCCGTATGCTGTATTAATCTATAGCCAATGTCACACTTGACAAATTCAATATTAAAGACTTTATTTACATTCAAATATTGGTTATGAAAAAACTTTACACCCTCGCAGCGTTTTTGGTTGCAATTTTTACGGTAAACGCACAGTCGCTTACCCCAAGTGTAATAGCATCAAGCGGAGCATTCGTTTCTAATACAAACGGAAGTTTATCATACACTGTTGGCGAAATGACCATGGTGCAAACCTTTTCTGCCAACGGCAATATACTTACACAAGGGTTTCAGCAACCTAACGAAAGTATGGTAGGGCTTATTGACATTACACACGATGATTTTGGTTCGTTAGTTGTTTACCCCAACCCGGCCATTGATGATATGTGGTTTGGTTTAGAACTCCCTGAAAACGGCAAAGTTTCAGTTTCTATGTTTAACGACATTGGACAGAAAGTAGCCGATGTTTACAACGCTAATTACACAGGAGGCAAAGTGGTACAACAATTAAATGTTACAGTATTTGCAGCAGGTCTTTACTTCCTTACTATGAACTTTACTTCTGAAAAGGATGGCAAAGTGCATACAACTACCAAAAAATTTCAGATAATCAACTAGAGCAATTCTGAGTTAACTTATTTGTTGCCCTGCAAGAAATTGCGGGGCGGTTTTTTATACCCTCTCCTTCGAGCAATAAATACTTTCTTTGGTTTAATGATTAGGTTTAGCGTATTCTCTCTTTCACGCAGGCGAGCCATAGTGCTTGTAGTAACTATTTCAGTTTTTGCTCTAACTATATGGTTTATTAATAGTTTTCTACCCTATAGAAATCTTTGGCTTCAATTCGATACGGAAAGCGACATAAGCACTTTCTTTTGTGAATACACCGACATGTCGGCTATAATACGCCAGCCCATCAATACCTTCAGCAATTTTATTTATTGGATGGTAGGTATTGCCATACTACGCAGAGGATGGAAAGACCAGAGCAAAAGTAAACGGTATAACTTAGTTTGTGCCAACCCTTTTTACAGCATTACCCTGGGTTGTATCATGCTGTATATTTTCTGTGCCAGCACATTTTTCCATTCATCGCTCATCAGTTTTGCCAGCCGATTAGATTTTTCATCGGTGTATTCGCTTTCTCTATTTCCGCTGATGTATTTTGCTCATAGAGTTTGGCTGCTAAGCATAGGTGTGCCCAGCAACGTAAAGCACACCAAAAGTACCACCACCGTAGTGGCGGTTTTTACTACAGCATATCTTTTGCTCACATTTTTTCTACCTCATGGTACCGAGAACTACACAGTACTTAGCATCATCGCTACTATTATTGTTTTCGGCATTATTGTAGAAAAACGTGACCCCGGCAAAACCAACAAATACTACCTAATGGCAAGCATTGGCTCCATATTGTTTGCGGTAATGTGGTTTGGTTTCGATGTTTACAAAATACTTTGCGATAAAGACAGTTGGGTTCAACCACACTCGCTTTGGCATTTATTTGCGGGTGTTTCTGTATTTTATTTTTACATGTACATACGCAGCGAAAAAAATCTGGTGCACTAACCGTAAATTAAAAACCCCCACCTGCCGTAGCCGATGGGGGAAAAATACGATACCTGATTACAAATTACTTCTTAACTTTTTCGAAAACCACTTTACCGCGGTACATCAATTTGTCTTCGCTCCAATGAGCACGGTGCATTAAATGCGCCTCTCCGGTTGTTTGGTCAACACCTGTGGTGGGCGCTTCTGCTTTGTAATGTGTTCTTCTTTTATCTCTTCTTTGTTTCGAGATTCTATGTTTTGGATTTGGCATGGCTTACTTATTTATTCTTTTTAGTAAATATTTATTTATTGCTTCTTTAAGTTTTTTAGAACAGCCCACCGGGGGTCAACTCCTTCATCGTCTTTTTTTATTTCTGTATTCAAATACTTCAAAACTTCCTTATTACACTGAGGCTCAAGTCCTGGTTTTTCGCAACCCAGTTTTTGCATGGGTAAGCAAAGGTTTATAAACTCGTAAACCAATTGCGACACATCTATGATGGTTTGGTCGCGGCTTATAAATATTACTTCCGGTTCTTCGTTCATATTGGCAGGGTCTTCTGCAAACTTTATGTAGCAGGTATAATCGCCAAATATGCTCTTGTCAAATGGAACCAAACAACGGTCGCACTCAACTTTTACTGTGCCATCAATAAAGAAATTTAAAATAAAGAACGTTTCCTTTTTCTCGAATTCTAGCCGCACACTAACCTTGCATTCAGATATCAGCGACTCTTGAAAGTGTTTAAAAAAAGCAGCATCCACATCATAGTTGAATTTGTGAACCCCTACTTTCATGCCTACGTAGGCAATTTCAAATTCCCTTAACCCCTTCACAATTCATAATTTATGATGATGCTACGGCTACTTCTATCTCAAACTTTCAAACAAACGGTGTTAGCTTTCGCGAAAAGGACGGCAAATATATTGGAATAGACGAAAAGTCAAAATATTGAACTACGCTTGTGGGGCATCTAATCTCTCAGCCGGTCTAAACTCTTGA
Organism: uncultured Chitinophaga sp.; assembly: GCA_964615305.1. GTDB lineage: Bacteria > Bacteroidota > Bacteroidia > Chitinophagales > LD1 > Bog-950. The sequence goes on along the minus strand of CAZTNA010000010.1, from coordinate 81,819 downwards.
TGGTTTCTTCGTCTTTACGTATGTAAACTATAGAAAGAATAAGAAAGACTATTGCGCCTACTGACAATAGATTCCAATAGGTAAGCAACACATCGCCTAAAAAAACCTTATTCAAATATTTATAATAAACAAACGCCTGAGCACTGAGCATCAGCACAATAGCAAACCAACAAAGCATCATCTGAAAGTCACGGTTTTTAAACGCGAAGATGGCAATGAGCAATAGGCCGGCAGCTGATCCGGTTAAAATAGCATTAAAAAACATGATGTAGGGCTGGTCGCCAATGGGCAATGTGTGGCCAATAGCATAGCCCTGAGTAAAGTCCGAAAATTTGGCAGCTTCAACACCTATAAGAGGCATCCACAAAAACAAGCCCATGCAAACAAGCGCAAGCAATAGAAAAACAGTTTGTATTCGTTGAATCATTGTCAGATTATTGAAAAGTTATTTTTGGCACGTAAACCAACACGATTTATTGTTATTCGCAAATTTATTTTCTACTTGTTGGCTCTCCCTGCCTACGCGGTGTTTAGTGAGCAAGAAGAAAATCTAAATTTTTCATCAATGAATGCATACATTATAGATGCCCTCCGTACACCCATAGGCAAGTTTAACGGTTCATTAAGCACAGTACGCCCCGATGACCTGGCGGCTACAGTTATTAAAACACTTGTAGAACGAAACAATATCTGGCTAAACACCAACCAAATTGAGGAGGTGGTGCTGGGCGCTGCTAACCAAAGTGGCGAAGACAACCGTAACGTGGCCCGCATGGCTGCTTTACTGGCAGGTTTGCCGGTTACAGTGAGCGGAGTAACAGTAAACCGCCTTTGTGCTTCGGGGTTGCAGGCTATTGCTGATGCCAGCAGAGCAATTAAACAAGGCGATGGCTGTATTTATATTGCAGGCGGGGTAGAAAGCATGACTCGTGCACCTTATGTTTTATCAAAAGCAGATATGGCCTTTGGGCGATCACAGCAAATTTTTGATACCACGATTGGCTGGCGGTTTACCAATAAGTTGTTTCCTAAAGAAACAATTTACAGCATGGGCGAAACCGCAGAAAACGTTGCAAAGAAGTGGAACATCAGTCGCGAGGAGCAAGATGTCTTTGCCCATTCATCTCAACTAAAGTATAAGAAGGCAAATGAAGCCGGAAAATTTAAGGACGAGTTAGTGCCAGTAGAGGTTACTAATGGCAAGAAGCAGTTCTTGTTTACAACAGATGAACACCCTCGCTTGAGTAGTTTAGACGAATTGGCCAAACTTAAGCCCGCATTTGCAAAAGAAGGTACTGTTACAGCCGCTAATTCATCAGGTATTAATGATGGTGCTGCTGCCTTGTTAGTAGTAAACGAAGATGTGGTAAAGCAGCATAACCTAAAACCGATGGCAAGAGTCGTTTCGATAGGAGCTGCCGGGGTTGAGCCCGCCTATATGGGTGTGGGCCCTGTGCCTGCTACAAAAAAAGCGCTGAAACGTGCTGGCATTAATGTTTCAGATCTTGGATTGGTAGAGTTAAATGAAGCGTTTGCATCTCAATCTCTGGCTTGTATTCGCGATTTGGGGTTAAACCCCGAAATTGTAAATGTTAACGGTGGAGCAATTGCCCTGGGTCATCCACTTGGTTGTAGTGGTGCCAGAATTACCACTACCCTGTTACACCAAATGCAGAAATGCAATGTGCGTTACGGATTGGCCACGATGTGTATTGGGGTTGGTCAGGGCTTGGCGTTGGTTTATGAAAAGTGTTAGGAGTTAAAGTTTCAAGATTTTAGAGCCGGAATAATCATGTTATTGAAGTTAACCACAGACATAAGGTTAGATTAACATACGCTTAACACAGCAAAAGCATTTTTGCACCTAAGTAATACTATGTTAGAGTTAAACGATTTGAAAATATTATTAGTAGATGACGAAACAGACGTACTTGATTTTATGAAGTATAATCTGGAAAAGGAAGGGTATTTGGTTTATACAGCAAAAGACGGTAAAGAAGGTATTCAGCTAGCTCGTAAAGTCAACCCGCATTTAATTATTCTAGACTTGATGATGCCAAAAATGGATGGTATTGAAACGTGTCGAGAACTGCGCAACATACTGGAATTTAAGTCAACTCTCATCGCTTTCCTTACAGCACGCGATGAAGACTACACACAAATAGCAGGATTTGAAGTAGGCGCGGATGACTATATCACGAAACCAATTAAACCGCGAGTGTTCATCAGCCGAATAAAAGGTTTAATGCGCAGATTAGAAAATAATAAGAGCAGTGGAAAAATTACAGTTGGTGATATTGAAATTGACCGTGAACGATATTTGATTGTAAGAGAGGGCAAAGAAATAGAGTTGCCGCGTAAAGAGTTTGAACTGTTGAGTTTACTTGGGAGCAAACCCGGGCGAGTATTTAAGCGTGAAGAGATTTTAAGCAAAGTTTGGGGTACAGAAACCATAGTAGGTGACAGAACTATTGATGTACATATCCGCAAACTACGTGAAAAATTGGGTGATGATTATTTCAAGACTATTAAAGGCATTGGCTATAAGTTTGATGCATAACTAACAATGTCCATTTTTTTGAAACAAAGATGTTAAAAATTTAATTTGACAGAACCGCTGTTAAGAATTATATTTACACCAACCAAAAAAAGTATATACCATGAAAAAAATTTTATCTGCATCAGTTGTAACTTTATTATTTGCCGGTCTTATTGGCCTTACTTCTTGTAAAAAAGACGTAGTTGTAACTGTAAACATTGCCGACCAGGAAACCTGCTTGCCAGCTTCGGGTATTCAATGGGCTAATGGAAACGACAAGACTTTTCAAATTCCTGTAAGCGATATTCAGGCAGCTTTTACTCAGGCAGGGGTTGATTTTTCTCTTGAAAAGATAAAGTCATCTAAATTCAAGAATCTGAAACTGAAAGTATCTACCACTGCAGCATCTTTCGATGATATAAGCGGAGCTTCGGTTTATGTAAAAGATTCAGCGCCAACTACTGGTGGCAATGCTTCGGGTTTAGGTTCACAAATTGCTTATATTGACAATATCGGTAATGGCTCAACAGAGATAACACTTAACTTAACAGGGTTTGAATTAAAACCTCTTTTGAGCAGCGCTACTTTATACGTTACTATTCGTGTTTATAATGAAGCTAGTGGTAATGCAGCAGTTTGTGTAAAACTTACCTCCGGAGTTATTGAGTTAGAGGCGCAGCAGTAATTGTTGTAAATAAGAAACAAAAGAGGGTTCGCATCGCGAACCCTCTTTTGTTTTTAAAGCTGTTACTATAAAAAATCCCGTTCCGATAAATCGAAACGGGATAAACTCAAGCCAAAACTTTTACAACAGAAAGCCCTTTGTTAGTGTACAATAATTCTTTTTCGAACCACATCTTTATTATTTTGTAAAACCACCGTGTAAATACCTTTTGCCAGTTCAGTTACCGACAGTTGATTGTCGGTAAGCGGTTGTTCTAAATACCTCTTTCCCTCACTATCAAAAACAGACAGCATCGAAAACTTCTGATCGTTGTTAATAGAAATTACAAACTCTCCATTGTTTGGGTTCGGATAAACAGATACAATACTTTCGTCTAACTCTTCAATTCCTGTACAGTCCAACACTTCTACAGTAACATAAGCAGTGTCTCTACATCCACCGGCTTGTATTGCATAGTGCATGAGATAAGTATTGGCAGGCACTTGCGCCAGATTTATTACTGTAATCACATTATTGTTTGCGCCCCATGTTCCACCTGCCGGTGAAGAGTAATCAGAAAGTGTCAGTGTGCCTCCGGTATTGCAAAAAGTATCGTTCGGCAAGTTGATAGAAGCCAAGACTTCCGCATCTAAGAAAACAGTATCGCTCTTGCTGTCGCTACCGCAACCGTTGGTGTAAGTGTAAGTAACTACATGAGGCCCTGCTCCTGCGGCTGTCGCATTCAGCAAACCATTGGTTATAAAGTTGCCACTATAAACACCGCCCTGTGGTTGCCCGCCAATACCCGCCAGATTAATACTTCCATCGGTCACACATTTTCTGCCGTTGTTATCGGTATTAAAAATTACGCTCGGTGCACTTTGGCTTGTTACACTTACCGAAGGCGGTACCGTAGTGCAACTACCCGACTGATTAGTGATAGAAACGGAATAACTGCCTGTTGTGCTTACATATATACTTTGTGTAGTAGCACCTGTACTCCACTCGTAACTAAAACCATTGCTGGCAGTAAGCTGTACGCTATCGCCAACACAGAACGAAGGATTACCACCAGTGGTGATGTATGAATTGTTGTTGAGCACCACAGTAACATTGTATGATTCTTTATTTACTGCTGCAAAATCGTTGGCCCCATCATTATTAAAATCTGCTACAACAAGTTCCTGCGGACTTGTTTCTACGGCAAAAGCTTGTGCGTTTTGAAACGTGCCGTTGCTATTGCCTTGCAGTAGTATAACTGTATTGTTTTGTGCATCTGTAATCAGTAAATCGAAAATAGTATCAGCATCAATATAAGCAGCAGCCATTTCGGTAGCGCTGATGCTGGTGCCAATCAACGGATAGGTAACGGAAGAAGAAAAAGTGTTTAACGCTGTAGCTAGATAAACGGTTATGTTATTGCTGTTGCCGTTAGCGGCAGCAAAATCTTTAAATCCGTCCTTATTAAAATCAGCTACAACTACAGCACGCGGACTTGCACCCGTAGCGTACGGTACACCTGTTTGAAATGTGCCGTTGGCATTCCCTAAATAAATACGAACATCATTTCCCTGGTCGTTAGCAGTTAATAAATCAAGATTGCCATCATTATTCATATCGCTGGCAATAGTTTCCATCGGTGCATCTCCTGCGTAATACTTTACAGGAGCATCAAAAGTATAATCGCCATTACCCAACAACACCGAAAAAGAATCTTGGTTTACGTAAGTTATTATCAGGTCGAGATTGTTATCATGATTAAAATCTCCCTGAGCAGAACTGTAATCTCCTCCACCTGCAAAGCCACTTGCTATAGAACCCAGGATGGCAAAATGTCCGGAGTTGTTGCCGCTCAGTATGTTGGTAGTACTACCAATGGCTACTACGTCTAATTTCAAATCGTTATTAAAATCACCAAGTTCCATTGAACTCATGTTTTGCCAGCAACTATCGTAAAGAGTATTTTGAAAAGTGCCATCACTATTGCCAAGCATAGTAGCTACTCTTCTTCCCTGATTATGCACTGTAACTAAATCTTCATAGGCATCGTTGTTTACCAATCCCACTGCTATAGCTGTAGGGCGCTCACCCGTACGCAAAGCATAACTTCCAAATGAACCATCTGCCTGTCCTTTCAGAAAACTGATATTGCCGATGGATTGATTGTTAGTGGTAACAAAATCTCCACGTGCATCGTTATCGAAATCGGTAAAAATGATATGCAGTGCTCTGCCATTGGCGCTGTAAGCATTCATACCCTGATAAGTGCCGTTGCCGTTTCCTAACACTACACATACCCGTCCGTTGTCGTAGTCGGCAGAAGCAATATCTTTTTTGCTGTCTCCATTAAAATCTGCTACCAAAATTTGAGAACTATAGCCGCCAAGATTAGCAGAAGGTTGCTGGTTGAATACCTGCGAGCCGTTGTTTAGAAACACCGCTAAACCTCCTACATCTACAAGCAGGTCACCCGAATTTCCGTTGTCCAGTTTGGCAATGGCTAATTCGCGCTGATTGAATGTAAGGGATGAAACATAAATAGAGGTGCGGTCACCAAACAATCCACTGCCGTTATTCATGAAGTAAGACATAGAATCATTACTGGAAGCGCCAGGACCATACGCCACAGCTATTTCATCGCGACCATCGTTGTTTAAATCGCCTACAGCTAAGCTGTTCGGGCTCGCACCCGTAAGCAGCGTATCGGTTACAGTAAATGCGCTGTTGCCGTTGTTTTTTAAAATGTAAAGACGGTTAAGGTTTTTATCGTTAATCACTAAGTCCTTTTTGCCATCACCATCAAAATCGCTCATGCGCAAATCGTTGTTGTAAGGCCCGCTGCCATTGTTGGTGCCAAAGCTAAACTCAATAGCAGCGGCAAAAGTTCCGTTGCCGTTGTTGATGAGCAACGCTACATCATCAGGGCCGTGTGTTCCGAAAAGTACGAGGTCAGGTTTATTATCATTATTAAAATCAGCTGTTTCTATAGCCCCCGCACTCAGGTTGTGTGAGTATGAAACCTTCGCATCGAATGTATTTGTTGAAGTATGGTTGCCCATCAGCACATCTACAGTGCCCGGTCGAATAACAGCTACATCGGGCTTACCGTCATTATCGAAATCCGCAGTACAACTTGCGCTGGGAAAACTTCCGGTCTCATAGCGATTATCAGCAGCAGGGTCGAAGCAAATACTTTGTGCAGGCATAACGCTGGGCAGTAAGTAAAGACCAGCGAGTAAAAGATACAATCGGATGGAGTAAATTTTTTTCATGATGCTTGGTTTTAGTAGTGTGAATATAAGAACAGGCATTTTTGAAAACGCATCAAAGTAATGTCCATTTTAAGGTTTGTAAGGTGCCATTGTCAGCGCCAAAAAACCATGAAACTGTTGCTGGTACTGTATTTTGCCCCATGTCACGGGCTTCATTATATTTAGGTTTCTATGGTGTCATCCGACCTATTACATCAGCTTATTCATTCGCTTTCTAAAACCGAGAAAAAGTATTTTAAGGAGTTTAGCAGCGGGCATAACTACATAAAACTTTTCGATGCCATCAACGAGCAGGCGGAGTATGATGAAGAAAAGCTGAAGAAAAAGTTCAAAGGGCAGGTATTCGTTAAAAATTTTTCTGTCGCAAAAAACTATTTACTGGAAGCCATACTCCGCGCTTTGCGAAATTTTAATTCAGGCAAATTAATGGATGATGTAAGTTATGAGCGATTGCAAAACCTAAAATTGCTTTATGAAAAGGGTTTGGTGAGTGCAGTAAAAAAACAACTGCCTAAACTGAAAGCATTTTGCTACGAATACGAACAGTACGCACGACTGCTCGAAGTGCTTACGTTTGAAATGACTTTCAACAACTCTCAGATTAAAACCAATCAACCCGTTTACTCCGAGCGGCTGCGCATATTACAGGTGCTTACCAATATTACTCGCCTCAATCAGATTTATGATGAGCTAATGACCATAGCTACCAATAGCGGCTATGAAAGCGGAATACTAAATCACAAAATTGAGGAGTTGATGCGCCATCCTATATTAAAGGAAGGGGTGCTCTGCGGGGAGAAAGATGAATTGTATGCTCTTTGGAATGTGTTTTTTGTCTATCACTATGTAACTAAAAACTTTGCGGAATCGTACCAGGCAAAGAGAAAGCAGTTTGAACTGTATCGTGACAACAACATTTTTCTTAAGACACGACCTAAGACGTACTTACTTATGTTGGGTAATCTGGTTTCGCTGGCGTACAATATTCCGAATGTAAAAGAATTTGAGTTCGCATATTGCGAAATGCTAAAAGCGCATTATACGGTGCAGGGCTTTGAGGGGTTAAAGTTTGAGCAGAGATCTGCCTTTGGATTGCTGCTTTTTAAGCTGAAGAAAAATTACAGCGAACTAGATAAGCATGTAAAGTACATTGAAGAAAACCTGAAAACACATACGGGAGACATCACGCTCGTGCGCGAAATGGATATGTATTTTAATGTAGCTGTTGCTTTTTTTCGCAATAGTAACTTTGCTGAAGCTCTCAAATGGCTCAACAAAATTCTAAACCATGAGAGGGCTGAAGAACGACAACAAGTGCAGCGTTATGCGCGGCAGTTAGAATTGCTGTTGCATTATGAGTTAAAAAATTTCGAACTGCTCGATTATAAAATAACGAATACGCAACGCTATCTATCCAAGAAAAATCTGGGAGATAGTTTCGACAAAGTGCTACTGAGCGGCTTTCGGCATTTGATAAAAGCCAGGGACAAAAAAGAGATGAATCAGAGTTTTACCAAACTAAGAATCAACATTAAAAAACTGCCTACCCATGAGTTCCAAAAAATAAATGAAGAACAATTTGAATACCTGAGTTGGATAGAGAGCAAAATAAAGTAGCAGACAACGAACCCAACGCGTTTTACATCTTTACTTCACAAACTATACTTTATGACGAAACACCTTCTGGTTTCAGCAGCCCTTATGTTTGCTGTAGCTTCTTGTAAAAAGGAACCTGTTGACACGAAAAAATACACTGTCAGTTACGGTATAAACTGCAATGAGTGCGATGTATTTTATACTGCTGACCAAACTGGTACCCAGCAGAGTCAATACAAAAAAAGCACCGGTTGGTCGTTTAGCTTTGAGGCTAAGCCGAGCCAGGAAATTTTGTTTTTGGCTTACAACAACACCAGTAACCCACAAGCTGTAACTGCTACTATTTACTTGAACGGCAACGTGTTGGAAACCAGAACCACTTACTGCCCTATTTCGGGTTATGCGTTTTGTGTAGATACATTAGAGTAATGTTGACTTAAGAAGTTTTTCACCTGGTTAGTATTGTGGGCTCTTCCTTTTGTAAAAATTATAGAACCAGTAAGATACACGAATCGTATAGCCGGAAGACAAGAACTGCAAAAATTATATAAATAAGGGAGGAAGAAGAGAGTTATTTTTGGAATTATTGTATATACAATTAATATTGCAACACATAAAATTTATAACATGAAAAGTATCATTCGTCTTTTACCGGCAATAATTGTTGCCATTACTATCCTAACCTCATGTAATAGTAAACCTGCCGAAGAAGTAGCTACCACAACCCCAGAACCAACCGGAAGTGCAGCCAATTATTCAATTACAGCTGATAGCTCAAGTTTTGTAAACTGGAAAGGTGTAATGCTTGGCGTTAAAGAACATACAGGTAAGGTATTTTTTAAAGAAGGTTCAATCAGCACTATTGGCACATCACTTACAGGAGGTAGCTTTACGGTTGACCTAACAAACATTGTTGCAACAGATACGTTTTACAACGAAAAAGCAGGCTTCGGAAAGGCAAAATTGATTAGCCATCTATCATCGCCCGATTTTTTTGATGTTGCCAACTTCCCTACAGCTTCATTTAAAATTGATTCTGTAACCGGAAATTCGGCTACTGGAGTTTTTACTGTTCGTGGAAAATCTAACGTAGAAAAGCTAACCGATATTAGCATAGTTGAAACTGAAACAGGAGTTACTGCCACAGGCAATTTGAAATTTGATCGCAAGAAGTACGATGTAAAGTTTGATATGCCAATGAAGGATATGGTAATTTCTAATGACATTGAACTACGTGTAGAGTTAGTAGCCAAAAAATAGTTTATTGGTTTGTTAGTGTGTAAGCAACTTCCCCAAAGGAGGTTGCTTTTTTTGTTTATCGTTAAAGCGATAGTGTTTTTTCGTTTTGTGGTTATACTTGTATAAGTGGCTGTTAAAAAAAAATCTTCAAAAAAGCACGGTCAAATCCTCCCACGATGGGTAGTTTGGCTATTTGTAAGTGTGGCATTCATTATGATAGCCTCACTAGTTTATGAAAACAAAAAGTATGTACGAAGAGCCTACCGCTACCTAGTGCATCGGTACACAAAAGAAGCCGTGCGACCAACTGATTTTCCGCTTGGGTACAGTATACACGGAATAGATATTTCGCATTATCAAAACGCAGTAGACTGGAAAAAGCTTCAGGCTATTGACCAATTGGGCGATACAATTCAGTTTCAGTTTGCTTTTATTAAAGCTACCGAAGGGCTGTTGATCGAAGACAATATGTTTGATGAACATTGGGAAGATGCAAAAGATAATCAAGTGGTGCGCGGTGCTTATCACTATTTTTTACCCGACCGAAATGCCAAGATACAGGCTGCTAATTTTATTACCAGCGTAAAGCTCGAGAAAGGAGATATGCCCCCTGTAATAGATGTTGAAGAAACAAGGGGCAAAACAAAGGCAGAGATAGTTGCTGGAGTTAAAATATTTTTAAACGAATTGGAAGCTCATTATAAGGTTCGGCCCATCATATACTCTAACTATAACTTTATTGAAGATTTTTTGGCCGATGATTTTAAAACATACCCGTTTTGGATGGCGCATTACTATCATGATGAAATGGTGCCAATGGATAGTGTTAAATTCTTGTTTTGGCAGCATAGCGATAAGTCAGATCTGTTAGGTGTAAACGGAAACACCGATGCCAACGTTTTTACTGGCGATAAGTATGAGTTCAAAAAGTTGTTGTTAAAGTAAAAAAGAAGAGCCCGTTTGCGTACGCAAACGGGCTCTTCTTTTTTAAACCAAGCACATGCCTACTGCACCTCAATATTGTAGTTAGAAGATTGGTTGCCCGCCTTTATTGAAACCACGTAATTGCCTTTTGCTAGATTTTTTACGTCAAGTGTTTCATTAATTCTGTTAATGCTTCCCAGTTCTCTGCTCATTACTTTTTGTCCGCTCAATGTAAATATTTCAAGGGTTACATTTTTAGTATTGGTCAGATTTGCAGAAATAGTCAAGTTGTCGTTCATCGGGTTAGGGAAAAGTTTTACGTCAGTAAGTTCAGTAGCCAGTGCGTTCACACCGCTATTAAAACCAACCACCACACTTGCAGTAGCAGAACAGCCCGAAGCATCGGTAACTGTAACAGTATAAGTGCCTGGCAATACATTTATAATGCCTGATGTAGTGGCTAGATTACTCCAAAAATAGGTGTAAGTAGTTCCACCACCCGGAGTTACCGTAGCACTACCATCGGCAGTAGTTGAAGAACTGGCGTTTCCTGAAATTGCGATAGCTGTAATAGTAGGAGTATTGTCTGCAACTGTAAATGACGCAGAGCCTGAGCATCCGTTTTCATCGGTAACTGTAATACTGTAGTTGCCGGCAGCCAGTCCGGTGAATGATCCAGTAGAGTTCGAGCCTGTGTTGGTGCTGAATGTATATGGTAGCGCTCCTCCTGAAGCCGATAGTTCTAAAACTCCGTTTGGATTACCGCAGGTAGTTTGAGGTGTATTAGTAGTGGCTGTAACTGATATGGTTGGTGTAGTGCTGGAAACGCTCACACTCACAGTTCCTGTACATTGATTTGCATCGGTAGCTGTAATGGTATAGTTGCCTCCTGCTAAACCGGTAAATAATCCGGTTGAATTACTGCCGTTTCCATCACTATATGTATAAGGGCTTTGTCCGCCAGCTGCAGCTACAGTCAAACTGCCATTAGGATTGGCACAGGAAGTATTACCTACAGTGCTTTGAGTAAATGTTAGAGTAGGGCATGGTGTGCCGCAAATTGCTGTTGGGCTATATCCGGTAGTGTAAAGCGGAACAGTTTGCAGCGTGTCACAAGCAGGCACTACATCGCCATTGTTTCCTACACGTACAAAGTAGCGTAAGCCGGCACTTTCAGCATTCACTAATTGTGAAGTAATACCCACGTTTACATACACCCAAATACGCAATTTGTATTGCCCGGGTTGTGAGCATGGGGTTCCGTTTATTTTTATACACCCATCTTCTTGATTTGCGTAAGTATTGTTGGCCCGATCTGTAGCCCAACATAAGCCCGATGGAAGATTCTCTATTGAATCAATACGAAGCGATTGAACTGTCAGAGTAAATCCCGAAAAGAAAACAGTATTGAAGTTTTTGAATTGTATAACAGTGGTTGAAGGTACACCGTTAATGAATGGTGGTAAACTGTCGGTACGAGGAGCAAGTCCAGGTTGAGTCATGTTTCCTACTGCTGTACACTGGGTAGGTCCTGACCCTGGATTAGAGCACTGTTGTGCTACTGCGTTTCCTGTCAACAAACAGATAAACGTTAGAGAGTAAAATATTTTTTTCATTATGGATAAGTTTTTTGCTAAACTAAATTCTTTTATCACCTATAGTAATTAAATATAGTTCACTCGTGTTACTACTTCACACAATTTCTATTTTCGCCAGCCGTTATAAGCATTCCATGTTTAGATTGAAAAGTATAGCCCGTCTTTTGCTAATCTTTAGCATACCTGTAGTTGTGTTGCTGTTGAGTAATTGCCGTAAGGAGCAGTTTGGCAACGGAAGTATTTCGTTTAGCAACGATACACTTACGTTCGACACAGTTTTTTCCTCACTTGGTTCTACAACCCGCTATTTTAAGGTGTTTAATACCGATAAAAAAGCGGTTAAGATTTCAAATATTCAGTTGAAACACTTAACGGGAACCCAGTTTCGCATTCAAGTAGATGGAGTAAATGGCGATCTGTTCAACGATATTGAAATACCGGGTAAAGATTCAATTTACGTTTTTGTAGAAGTAACCGTTAATCCTAATAGTACCGCCACACCTTTTGTCATTATAGATGATGTTTCGTTTTTGGTAAATGGCGAAGAGTCCATCGTGCATTTACAGGCATTTGGACAAAACGCGCACTTTCACTACGGAGAAGAAATTACTTCATCGGTTATCTGGAACAATGACCTGCCGCACGTTGTTATCAGCCATGATACAGTGCCGGGAGTATATGTGCGATGCAGTGGCAGCCTAACTATTCAACCTGGCTGCAAAGTTTTCTTTGCTAACAACTCAGCGCTTTTTGTAGAGGGTACACTGAAAGCTGAAGCATTCAATTGGAGCGACTCTATAACGTTTGAGGGGGTGCGTTTGGAGAGTTTTTATATTGACAGACCCGGCCAGTGGTTTGGAATAGTGTTTCTGCGAAATACAGATTGTACACCAGCCGGTAGTTTTAATCATTGTGTAATAAATGAATCGAGCTATGGAATTTATGCTGGAGCCGGGCTTAGCACAAACATAGCCGATTATCAGGGAACTATTCTCAGGCCGGAGGTAACTATAAAAAACACTATCGTAAAAAACTGTAGCGATAATGCTGTATATGGCTTTAATGCAAAAATCACTGCAGAAAATTCTATTTTTTATGCTGCAGGTGATAATTTGTTGAAGTTTGGTTTAGGCGGAGATTACAGCTTTACACACTGCACAATTTTCAATGCTGGTTCTAAATCTGTAGATCATAAAAACGAAACATTGCTACTCAGCAATTTTGTAGCAGATGGCAACCAGACAGTTTACCCCGAAAAGTTGAAGGCTTGGTTTACCAACTGTGTAGTGTATGGTAGCTTGCAAAATGAAATTTCATTCAACAACTATATGGAGCCACCCACTAATCTTTCTGAATTTGAAGTAACATTTAACTATTGCCAGGTAAAGGCAAAGCAGGATACCTTTGAGATGTTTACCCAAATACACAACAATATTTTATTCAACACCGATCCACGGTTTAGAAGTATTGAAGAAGGCAACTTTACCCCATGGGACAGCACCGGATTTCTTTCTCCACTTATTGACTATTCACCGTTAAATACAGCAGTGGGTCCAGATATTTATGGAACCACACGACCGCAGCGAACTCAATATGACGCGGGTGCCATAGAAGTGCAGTAATTCTTTTCTTACATTCATCGCATAAATAGTTTCGTGATGAAAAAACATTTATTCTTTCTTTTTACTTGTTGTTTTTGTGGCTTTGCTTTTGCACAAAACGTAGCCGATTTAGAAACTTTAGAAAAGGCATTGAAGCCGGGAACAGTTCTTACTTATGATGTAAACCAAGGTGGCAAGAACTACAAACTAATAGCCATTATTAAAAAACTTGACAGTGAGTGTGTTTTCGATTGGCAATGTACTGAACCTAACAATCAGTCAGGGAAAATTTATATGAGCGCCAACGCACTGACTAAGGCCGATGCTGTATTTAGCATGTTTGCTGCCGGTGACACAAAGCTTGAAACGGAAACAGCTCTTTTTCTTAGTAAGAAAATGTGTAGCGATGTGCAAACTAATACCGAAGCACTGATAAAAGTTACTGGAAAGAACGATACGCTTACCCGCATGAGCAATACCATTGCTGAGTTTGGTGTAACAGTAGATGGCAATTTTCTTTCGGTACCCGGTTGGGAACTACAGGGAGGAAGCGAGATAAAATATACAATAGCAGCAGTAGAGTCACAGAAGTTTCCCCTAATTACACGGTTAGATTTTGGATGGACAATGCAGTTGCTGGAAGTAAAATCGCAGTAGTAGTTGAAACTTGACAAAGTAAGTATGTGCTTTAATTTGTAAGCAGAATGTATGCTCGTTTTTTTTAAAGATCTTTACTATTCTTTCCCTGTACAGTTGTTTTTGTTGTCATTTAAACGGCAACAGTTTTTGTTGGCATCATGGATACTGCTGTTCGTAATTGCCATAGGCAGGTTCGGAACACGGGTTGGGGCACCGGCTGTTTTTTTAGATCCTGAATATTTGGGCAATGTGGGTTATCTGAGTTTTGCTATAGTAGGTATGGGTTTAGGAGCCATGTTTGTTACATGGAATGTAATGATGTACATTCTACATTCGCATAGGTTTCCGTTTATGGCTAGTCTGCAATACCCTTTGGGTATGTTTTTTCTAAATAATTTCATAATACCACTCACATTTTTTATCGGTTACTTTATCAGTATTGTTATTTACCAAACTGAAAGCGAGTATCAAACGCCTCGGGATATTTTTTTTAGTTTATTGGGCTTATCAGCAGGGTTTGTACTAATAATTTTAGTTGCTGCCATTTACTTCAATATTACTAATAAGAATACAGGAGCCGTTATTGAAGAGAACAAAGAAAATGTACGTAGGCGTAAAGCTGTACGGAAGGTAATTTTTAATGAAGCATTAGAGAAAGAGTATTTTAACCGCGTTGACTTCTACATTACTAACAAATTCAATATTCGGCATACCCGAACGGTTGATCATTACGACCCCAAACTTCATCAATTAGTTTTCAGACGACATCACTGGAATGCTTTTTTTGCTGCTTTTATTGCGTTTGCGGTTTTAGTGATCAGTGGTTTTTTTATCGAAAATCCTTTTTTTCAAATTCCCATAGGTGCTAGTGGGCCGTTATTTTTGTGTGTGTTTATGTCGTTGTTTGGTCTCTTCTTATACTGGACAGGTGGATGGGGCACGGCAGCTATTATTGTATTTGTGCTACTGGCAAATCAGCTTACCAAGTACAATGTTTTTGGATCAGAAAACAGAGCATACGGACTAAACTACGAGAAAGAAAAGGCGGCATATTCACTAGCAAATTTCAGAACTATTTCATCTGATGAGAATATTGAGCAAGACAAAAAATATTTTTTACAGATACTAGAGAACTGGAAACGCAAGAATACAGATCCGCGTAAACCATTCGAAAAGCCCAAATTGATTTTTATAAACGTTAGCGGGGGGGGTGTTAGGGCAGGTATGTTTGTAACCAGCGTGCTACAGAACTGCGACAGCATAGCTAACGGAAAACTTTTCGACCGAACATTTTTGGCTACGGGTGCCTCGGGTGGCATGTTTGCTATTACACATTTGCGGGAATTGTTTTTACAGCACAAACAGGGTTTTCCTATCAATTTGCAAGATAGGCAGCATGCGTATGATGTTTGCAAAGACCTGCTAAACCCTATAGCGCTTTCTATACTTAGCAATGACGCACTTTTGCCATTCCATAAATTTCAACTCGATACGTTTACCTATTTTAAAGACCGCGGATATATTTTTGAAAAAGCATACTGTGCCAACACAGGGTTCAGGTTCGGTAAAACGATTGACGAGTACCGTGAAGCAGAGTTAAAAGCGCAAGTGCCGTTAGTTATCTATCATACAACTATTACTTCTGATTCCCGTAGGTATTTTATTACCCCACATCCGGTTTCGTTTCTAATGCGCCCCCATGGCAAAAATGCATTAGACAATAATCTTGAAATAGACGGTATAGATTTTTGCCGTTTTTTCGAAAAACAAGGGGGTAGAAATTTACTGGTTACTTCAGCCATGCGTATGGACGCCACTTTCCCATTCATACTACCCAACCCTGTGTTACCAAGCGAACCTCCAACCTATGTAATGGATGGTGGGGCACTTGACAATACAGGCGTAGAAACCACATTTCGTTTTTTGCAAACTTTTAAAGACTGGATAAACCAGAACACCAGCCAGGTAGTTGTTATTCAAATACGGGATGAAAAGAAACAGGATGAGCCGGTGGAACAGAAACGTAAAACGGTTTTTTCGCGATTAACCGATCCACTGGGAACAGTTTATACTAATATGGACAACATGCAGGACTTTTTTACCGACCAAAAATTGAACTACATGGACGAAGAACTTCGCGGTAAACTGAAATTTGTGTTGTTTGAATATACCAGCGAAACACAAAACAAAAAAGCAGCAATGAGCATGCACATTAGCAGCAGAGATAAAAACGATATTCTTCAATCACTTAACCGACCTAATAACGTAGCTGCTTTTAACAAATTACAAAAACTGCTGGAGTAAGCTTCCCTCTCTACTGTTTCTATTAAAACAAACACTCAGAAAATGAGCGTTGCTTTGTGAAATAGAATTTCGTTTTTGCTTGGTATCCTTTGCAGCATAGTTTCGTATTAACCAACAAGGCAGCATAGACCTCATGTGTATGTTGCCTTACCCCGAAAAACAGTAAACGTGAAGTACATTTATTTCTTCTTGTTAATGGCAGGATTAAGCCTGCATACTCAAGCACAAGATTTTTATGGTGCCGTTAAGAAAGCTGATAGCTTGTCTTCAGCAATATTTCAGGCAAAAGTTGAAGTGTTTGAAGGTGACCAGCCCTACACTTCTATAAAGACATATTTTGATGGAGGATACAAGTTTGCACCGGGCAAAAGCCAAAATTACACCATCAAAATTTCGTATGGTGGTTATACCGATACCTCTTTTACAATCAAGACAGATAAAAACGGAAAACCGTTTCCTGAATATGTTGTGGTAAGGCTAAAGAAAGACGGTATGCGTTTAATGGGGGTAATACGCAACTCAGAAGATAAATTTCCGATTAAAGATGCTGCAATAATTGTAAAGAATATAATGACTCGGCAAGAGAAAAGAATCTATACAGGAATAGATGGAGCCTACAATTTTAAGCTTGAATATGAAACGAACTATAAGGTTTGGATAGACAAACGATCACTAGGTGTATTTAATAAGTTTAAAGACACCACCTTTTATGTTTCTACAATTGGGTTTAATCAACCACTGGATTATAAACTTGACGTGATACTTGATCCGCTATTGTATGCGCCTCCTACATTGCGGCAACCTAATTTACCACCAGTAGCATCTAACTCAACAAACACAGAAGTTCAAAATACAACAGCACCAAACCCAAAGTATTCTGAAAAAACAACTTCAGAAGCCAAACAGCCATTTGTAACTGAAGAAAAGAAGAAAATCGAAACTGAAAAAGCGGTCTCTAAACTTCAACAAGAGCTTGAACAAGCCAAAAAAGAAATAGAAGAAATGAAGAAGAAAGAGGCTGAGAAAAAGTCTTCGGGAGGTGGAGTTGGCCCAGCATCAGGCAGTAATAAGAGAAAAGACAAACCGGACCCTAACTTAGAAGTTGTAGTTATTAAAGATGATGTTAAGCCGGTGTTAAGCAAAGAGATTACAGAAACGATGAAGAAAAAAGAGGAAGCTGAGCAACGTGCAATGCAAACAGAAGCATCTATTGCCAGACAAAAGGATGAAGAAGCTAAGAAGAAAGATGAAGAAACTAAGCTTGCGAAAGTTGCTGACGAAGCAAAAAAGAAAGCCCAAAAACTGGCCGACATGCAGGCAGCTATGGATGATTCTATAGCAAAAGTGCGCGAAAGACAGGAGGCGGAAATGATGGCAACCATAGCCAAACAAAATTTAGCAAAAGAAACCGCCCGAAAGGACTCTTTAGCAAAAGCAAGTGTCACGCAGAAAAAGCTGGCAGAGTTAGCTCTACAAAAGGAAGCGGAGTTTAAAAAGAAACGTGAAGAAGAAGCAAAGCGAATACTTGCTGAGGAGTCACGAAATCGCCAAAAAGCTTTTAACGATTCAATAGCCAGCGCAAAACAAACGGCAGAACTAAAAAAGAAAGAAGCGGAAGCATTAAAGAAAATGCAAGAAGAAGAAGCTATTGTAAAAGCCAGAAAAGCTGAAGAAGACCGCCTGGCCGATGAAAAACGGAAAAGGGATATTGCCATAGCTACTGAGAAAAGTAAGCAAGATTCTATCACACGCGCTAAGGAAGTTGCTATTCAACTTGCTAAAGATAAAGCGGCAAGAGAGAAAACTATACAAGATTCAATAAAACAGGCTGAGGCACAGCGAAAAGAAATTATTAAACGAATGCTGGCACAAAAAGATTATGAGGATTCTATAGTAACAGCCAAGCACAAGGAAGAGAAAAAGCTACAAGAGTTAGCAGATAAAAAGAAGCGCGATGAGGCAGAAGCAAAACAAATTGCTTTAGAGCAGGAACAGTTGGCAGAAAGAAAACAACAAGAAGCCGAGGCACGTGCTGAAGAGAAGCGAAAAGCCGAAGAAGCCAAGAATTTAGCAAGAGCTAAGTACCTGCAAGAGGTGCAAGCTAAATTTGTGAGCGATTCTATTACCCGCGCGAAAGCACAAGCAGACAGAAAGGCTATTCAAGACGCAAAAAAGATTGCGAAAGAAGATTCAGTATCGAAAGCACAAGCCAGCGAAAGGAAAAAGTCCTTTTCAGATTCGCTTGCGCGATTGAAATATGAGCAGGAAAAAATAACTGCTCTTATCAACGCTCAAAAAATACAACAGGAAGCAGAGGAAACTAAACGTAAGAAGCGAGCAGAAGATTCATTAGCTGAGGTTAAAATTTTGCAAGAACGTAAGGCAAAAGAGTACGCTGAAATGGAAAAGAGAAATGAGGAAGAGCGCAAAGCTCGTCTAGCTGCAGAACGCAAGAAAAAAGAAGAAGATGAAGCATTAAGTATAGCTAAGGAAGAAGAAGAAAGGCAATTGGCAGCAGAAAGGAAAAAAGCAGATGAACTGGCTGCAATACTTAAAGCCGATGCACTTAAAAAAGAACGGGAACAAGAATTAGTTCGAGCAAAAGCACAAAGAGAAGCTCGAAAAGCGTTTGATGATTCTATGGCGAATGCGCTCAGTGTTCTAAAACAAAAAGCTATTGAAGAAGAAAAAGCACGTAAGAAAGCAGAACAAGATAGAATAGCGCAGGAACAGACCGAAAAGAAACAGCTACAGGCCGCTGCAATGGCCGCAGTTGCAAAAGCAAAGGAAGACTCTTTAGCTCGAGTTAAAATGTTAATGCAAAAAAAATTACTCAATGATTCTATAGCAAGAGAAAAAGAAGTTCTTAAAAAAATGAAAGCGGAGCTCGAAGCAGCGCGGCAAAAAATGTATAATGATTCAGTGAGTAGAGTTAAAGCAGAACTTGAAAGGCTGCACCAGGAACAGATGATAGAGGCTATGCGAAAAGCCCGTCAAGATTCTATTAACAACGCTATAGCGCGGCACGAAAGAGAAGCAAGAGAAATGGAGGAAAAAAGAATTCGAGAAGAAGCAGAAATTGTTCGAGTGCAGAAAGCATTAGATGATTCTTTGTTCCAAATTAGATTAGAACAAGACCGCGTTGCCAAAGAAATGGCAGAAACAAAACTGAAAGCGGAGGCAGAAGCAATAAAACGGCAGCAAGATGAAGCCATTGCTAAGCAGTTTGTTGCAGAACAAGAGGCAATAAAAAATGCACAGATACAAGAAGCACAAGCAGCAGAATTACGACAAAAGACAGAACAACAAGCCAAAGCACAGTCAGAATTAGCTCAAGCGGCTAGATTAAAATCTGAGAGAGAAGCGCAAATTGCACAAGAGCGTATAGCGTTAAAAGAACTGGAAAATCAGAAAAAAACGGAGAGAGAAGAAACGTTACGGTTAGAGAAGGAAGCTGCAGAGTTAAAAATTAAATCTGAGCAACAGAATATAACCAAAGCCAAAATGGAAAAGGAGCCGGACAGCCTGGTGGCTATAGAAGTGAAGTTGGCAGAGGAAAGAAAACAATTTGAACTTGCCAAAGCTGCAGCAAACTCTAAGCAGTCTAAAGGGCAAAACTTGCTAACTGCACAATCTACTAATTTGAAAGACACAACTAAAGTAGGCTCATTTGAAAAAATAAGCAACAGTACAGTAAGCAATACTGTGTCTGATCATTTGCCGGTAGTTTTTTTCTTCAGAAACTGGTTTGAGCTCGATGCGCAGGGTAAAGAGATTTTAAAGAGTGTAGCATCAGAACTTAGTAAAAATAAATTGCTTGAGTTAAACTTTTATGCTCTGGCATCTGCCGATGAGGCCAATCCTCGCGACATGTCATTAAGAAGAAGCGATGCGGTGCTTAGAGAGTTGCTTAACAATGGAGTTGAAATAGAGAGATTGAACTCGTTTTACTACGGTAGCACTAAAAGCAGAAACGGATGTGTAAATACTAACTGCCCAGAAGAGTTATTGAAACAAAACCGCTGTGTTGTTTACGAGATAACATCTAAGTAGGCTCTCTAATAAAACAAAAGACCGCACTAAAAATTTTCAGTGGCGGTCTTTTGTTTTAAACTTTACAAGTGTTACGAAATACTCATTTGAATTTTCTTCTGAATATCCGCAACTGCCTCTCTGAATTCCTGATCGGTATCAATTAAGTTCTGAACGGCCTGGCATGAGTGAATTACAGTCGAGTGATCTCTTCCGCCAAAGTGTTTGCCAATTACTTTCAACGAATTTTTTGTGTAGCTCTTGGCTAAAAACATAGAAAGCTGACGTGCCTGCACGATCATACGTTTGCGTGTTTTCTCACGAAGCATGTCAACATTTACGCTAAAGTAATCACAAACTGTTTTTTGAATGTAGTCTATAGATACTTCGCGCGAAATGCTCTTTACAAAGTTCTTAATAATTTTTTTAGCTAAATCAAGATCAACTTCTTTTTTGTTCAATGAAGCCTGAGCTAATAATGAAATTAAGGCAGCTTCAAGTTCGCGCACATTAGTGTTTATGTTATAAGCCACAAACTCTACCACTTCACGAGGCAACTCAATGCCGTCTGCATACATTTTCTTTTCCAAAATAGCTATGCGTGTTTCAAAATCAGGAACCTGTAGGTCGGCACTCAAACCCCATTTAAAGCGGCTAAGTAATCTTTCCTCCATTCCTTCTAAATCGCGAGGAGGGCGGTCAGTGGTTAGTACTAACTGCTTTCCGTTTTGATGCAAGTGATTAAAGATGTGGAAGAAAATATCTTGTGTTTTTTCTTTGTTGCCAAAAAACTGAATGTCATCCACCAGCAATACGTCTATTAACTGATAGAAATGAACAAAATCATTTACTGAGTTATTTTTTACTGCGTCAAAAAATTGGTTAGTAAATTTTTCACTGCTAACGTACAACACTGTTTTGTTCGGAAAGTTGGCTTTTACTTCGTTACCAATTGCTTGCGCCAAATGTGTTTTGCCTAAACCAACTCCACCATAAATAACCAGCGGATTAAAGGCAGTGCCTCCCGGTTTTTGTGCCACCGCATAACCGGCACTACGCGCCAAACGGTTGCAGTCACCTTCGACCAGTGAATCGAAATTATAATTCGCATTTAATTGCGGATCAACATTTATCTTTTTCAACCCCGGTATTACAAAGGGGTTCTTTATTTGGTTTCCGCTGAGAAAATAAGGAAATCCAACTTCCGGATTTTGATTATTTCCTGAATTCTGGTTCGGATAATCAACCGTAGAAGGAGTTGTGCCGCTTGAAGAGTTCTCTACTACAATACGGTATTCCAAACGTGCATTGTTGCCCAACTCGCGCTTAATCGTTTTGCGCAACAACGAAACATAATGCTCCTCGAACCATTCATAAAAAAACTGCGAGGGTACCTGAATTGTAAGAACACTTCCGTTTAACTCCACCGGCTTAATCGGTTCGAACCAGGTTTTGAAACTTTGCGCGCCTACATTGTCTTTTATTATTTCGAGGCAGTTGTTCCAAACGCTGAGGGCCGATTTTTCTTTCATGCTCACTAAATCTTTAAGGGTGTACTAAATAATGTGTGTGTCAGAAGACGATGTGAAAATGAAAAAAGAATGTTTACAAAAAAATTTTTCTGCTCTTGTTTTTCAGATTTTTTTTTCGGGTGTAGAAAAGTCCATTTTTGGTTGAAAAATCTTTTTCTGCTCTTCTTTATTTACAGAAAAAGATTAGTTAAAAATAACCTAGCCGGTTATCAGTAATGGAAATCCATCAGTTGATTTAGTTTTCTTTTTTGACTCGAAATAAAAATCTATACGGCCTAAATAAATGCCAGCCCAACCAACCTGATTGATTAAAACCTTTGCCCCATCAGCGTTTCGAACCTCATCGGGCTTTGTAAAAAATGTGTGAGTATGTCCGCCAAGAATTAAATCAATGTGCTTCGACTGATAAGCTAAATCCAGATCACTCACTTTTTTTTCGGAGTATTTATACCCCAAATGAGACAAACAAATGATTAGGTCACAACGGTGTTCAAACTTTAATTCTGAAGCAATTTGGTTAGCGCATAAAATCGGAAAGTTGTATTTAATGTCGTCAAAGGCGCTCGCTGGAACTAAACCTTGTAACTCTATCCCAACACCAAACACACCTATTTTAATACCGTCTAACTGAAAAATTTTGTAGGGTAAAATTTTTCCTTCCATTGCTGTTCCGGTAAAATTGTAGTTGCAGTTTAGAAAAGGAAAAGTTGCCAGCGGAAGTTGTTTTACAAAACCTTCTACACCGGCATCAAAGTCATGGTTCCCAAGCGTTGATGCATCATACCGCATTTCGCTCATTAACTTAAACTCAAGTTCCCCGCCATACATATTAAAATAAGGAGTTCCTTGCCAAATGTCACCGCTGTCTAAGAGTAAAACGTTTTGTTCGGTTTTTCTCACCTCGTTAATTATGGTAGCTCTTTGAGCAAATCCACCAAGCCCCTGATATATACCACCATCCATTGGAAAGGGCTCTATACGGCTATGCTGATCGTTGGTGTGTAGTATGGTTATTTTCTTTACCGCACCCTCAGCTAATGCTTCAAAAGGAAATGCATTAGCTGCAAATAACGCAGAAGCAGAAAGAGATTTTTGTAAAAACGTTTTTCGATTTAGCATTACGGTTTTCATAAGTAGCAAAATTATTGTTGCCTTGAAACATAAAAAAATGAGGTTGCCGGCATTTATGAAGGCAACCTCATTTTTTATAGCCAAAAACTCTTACTGTTTTTCGTCAGCTTTTGCTTCGTTGAAAGCAGGATGGTGTGTTATTTTTAATTCTTCCGCTTCGCTGGAAAGTTCTATCAGAAAACTATCGCCTGGTTTAGCACCTGCTCGTAAAATTTCTTCTGCCAATGGATCTTCCACAAATTTTTGAATAGCACGGTGAAGCGGGCGTGCACCAAACTGAGGATCGTAACCTCTATCGGCAAGAAAATCCTTTGCAGCATCGGTCAGTTTAATTTCAAAACCTAACTCAACAATGCGCTTAGTAACATCGCGAAGGGCAATATCTATAATACTGTGAATGTCTTGCTTGCCCAACGAGTTGAAGATGATAACGTCATCTATACGGTTTAAAAATTCAGGAGAGAAAGTGCGTTTCAGTGCTTTGGTAATCACATTGCTGGCTATTTCATCACTTTGTTCTGTTTTTGACTTGGTAGCAAAGCCTACACCTGTTCCAAAGTCTTTCAAGTCTCGCGCACCTATGTTCGATGTCATAATGATGAGTGAATTTTTAAAATCTACACGTCTGCCCAAACTATCGGTTAAAACTCCATCATCAAATACTTGTAATAGTATATTGAATACATCCGGGTGTGCTTTCTCAATTTCATCGAGTAACACAACGCTATAAGGTTTTCTGCGGACTTTCTCCGTTAGCTGTCCGCCTTCTTCGTAACCTACGTAGCCCGGAGGAGCGCCAACCAAACGGCTAACAGAAAATTTTTCCATGTACTCGCTCATATCTATACGTATGAGCGAATCTTCACTGTCAAATAAATAACGCGCAATGGCTTTTGCCAATTCAGTTTTACCAACTCCTGTTGGACCGAGGAAAATAAAAGTACCAATTGGCTTCTTCGGATCTTTTAAGCCTACGCGGTTACGCTGTATGGCTTTGGTTACTTTTTTCACTGCATCGTTTTGGCCAATTACAGCGCCTGTTATTTCGCTGGTCATGTTGATGAGCTTATTGCTCTCACTTTGTGCAATTTTGTTGACCGGAATACCCGTCATCATAGCTACTACCTCTGCAATATCTTCTTCGCCTACCGGAAAATGTTTAGTGCGAGCCTCTTCGTCCCACTGCGATTTTGCCTTGTCTAAATCTTCGAGCAATCTTTTTTCGCTATCGCGCAAACGGGCAGCTTCCTCATATTTCTGGCTTTTAACTACCTGATTTTTTTGGTTCTTGATATCTTCTACTTGCTTTTCGAGCTCAATGATGTTTTTGGGTACGTGAATGTTTTTCAGATGAACTCGTGCTCCTACTTCATCCATTACATCTATGGCCTTATCGGGCAAAAAGCGATCGGTTATATATCGGGTTGAAAGTTTTACACAAGCTGCTACTGCTTCGGGCGAATAGTCAACACTGTGGTATTCTTCATACTTCGATTTAATGTTGGTTAAAATCTGAATCGTTTCTTCAGGAGATGGGGGATCCACAATCACCTGCTGAAATCTGCGTGCCAGTGCCCCATCTTTTTCAATATACTGACGATACTCGTCAAGAGTTGATGCACCAATACACTGTAACTCGCCACGTGCCAGTGCGGGTTTAAAAATATTTGATGCATCTAGTGACCCGGTAGCGCCACCCGCACCAACTATTGTATGAATTTCGTCAATGAAAAGAATTACGTCACGGTTTTTTTCTAACTCGTTCATAATGGCTTTCATGCGCTCTTCAAACTGACCGCGGTACTTCGTACCTGCAACTAAAGCCGCCATATCCAGCATGACAATTCGCTTGTTAAACAACACACGCGAAACTTTTTTCTGAACAATACGAAGTGCTAATCCTTCAACTATTGCTGTTTTCCCTACACCGGGTTCACCTATTAATATCGGATTATTCTTTTTTCTGCGGCTTAAGATTTGAGAAACCCGCTCAATTTCGTTCTCGCGACCTACTATTGGGTCGAGTGTGCCTTCTTCGGCAAGATGAGTTACATCGCGCCCAAAATTATCAAGTACCGGTGTTTTAGACTTGCTGGCACCGGGCTTTTTTGACTGTTGTGATTGACCGAAATTTCCACTTTGGCCACCACCACGTTTTTCCTCTTCAAACGGTTCGTCATCGGGTTCGTTAGGTAGTTCGGCCTTAGGCTCTTTATCTTCTTTCAAATCGTTTTTTACCAGGTTCAACTCCGTTTTAAACACATCGTAGTCAACATCCATTTGTGCTAAAAGTTGCGATGCCAAATTATCTTTCGATTTTAAGATAGATAGCAGCAAGTGCTCTGTACCTATCACATCGCTTTTTAAAACCTTAGCTTCAAGCACGGTTATCTTCAATACTTTTTCAGCCTGCTTTGTTAGTGGTAAGCTATTGGGGTTATAGTTGGTTTTTGCTACTTTCCCTTTAATAGACTCTTCTACTGTTTTGCGCAGCATTACTGCATCTACATCTAAACTTTTCAGCGTTTTTACTGCTAAACCTTCACCTTCGCGAATTAAGCCCAGTAGCAAATGCTCAATACCAATGTAATCGTGGTTAAGCCGTAGCGCTTCTTCGCGACTGTATGAAATTACCTCTTTTACTTTCGGTGAAAATTTTGCTTCCATTGTTTCGCTTTTTCAAATATCCGGCCACAAATTTTTTCGGTTAAACTGGCAGACGGCTCTATGTATTTTATCTCCTTTATCAAACCTAATTTAAAACTTCTGAACCTACAAAGTTGATACAATAATTATGATGAACAATGCTAACATTGTTTCCCAAATAGATTCCTTTTGCATACATTGCCCGCAATTAAATGCTAAACTCATTTATTTTTCGAAAAAAGATTCTACATTAGAATCGTATTTGCACACACTACTAAATTTTTCAGTATGAAATTTCAAATTGACAAAAGAGATCGCTTGGTTATTGTAAAACTTAATGAAGATAAATTGTTGAGCAATCTTGCTCCTCAGTTAAAGTCTGAACTGGTAATACTGAATAACGAAGGCTTCAAAAATATAGTGCTTGACCTTACCGATGTGCAATACGTTGATTCTTCGGGTTTAAGCGCCCTGCTGGTCGGCAACCGCCTTTGCAAAGAGTCAGGCGGAACCTTTGTACTCACCGGCTTAAACGCACATATTCAAAAGTTGATTAAAATTTCGCAACTTGAACCAATACTTAACATAGTACCTTCTATCAACGAATCTGTTGATTATGTAATGATGGAAGAACTGGATCGCGATTTAAGAAGTTAATCGCCTGCAATGCAATTTGAGGTTACTATTTTGGGCAGCAACGCAGCTATACCTGCGTACGACAGGCACCCTTCCTCACAAGTAGTTAGTCATAACGGACATTCGTATTTAGTGGATTGTGGCGAAGGCACGCAGTTCAGAATGAATAAATTTGGAATTAAGCGTGGACGGCTTGATCATATTTTTATCTCTCACTTACATGGCGATCATTATTATGGCTTAGTTGGTCTGCTTACTTCGTTTAACCTAAATTGGAGAGAGCATGACTTACATTTATTCGGTCCGCCACCACTAAAAGACATCATTGACATACATTTTAAGTATTCCAATACGGAACTACGATTTAAGCTTCACTTTTACCCCATAGACAGCCAAAAACCGGAACTTGTTTACGAGAACGAAACGTTGTTGGTAGAAAGTATTCCACTTAAACACCGGTTGCCCACTACAGGGTTTTTGTTCCGAGAGAAGAAGAATTTAAGGAAAATTATTAGCGAGAAAATATTAGAGCACAATATACCGCACCAACATATAACCCGCATTAAGCGTGGCGAAGACTTTACCACGGCAGAAGGTAAGGTTATTTTAAACGATGAATTGACCCTCGACCCCTTTCCTCCACGCTGTTATGCTTATTGTAGCGACACTTCATATTGCGAAGAAATTATTGATCAAATAAAAGGTGTAAATACACTCTACCACGAGGCCACTTTCATAGAAGAACACGCAAAGCGTGCTTCCGAAACCTTTCATAGCACCACTAAACAAGCAGCGCAAATAGCCTACAAAGCTAATGCCGGCAAACTCTTGATAGGGCATTTTTCAGCGCGGTACGAAGACCTTAATTTTTTGCTGAACGAAAGCCGCCATGTTTTTCCCATGACCTACATTGCAGAAGAAGGAAAAACATTTTCTGTGGCAGAGTAAAGTAATTCTGCTAAAATTGTTTGGTGAGCAATCAAATTTACAAAACGCTTACATCAAATGAGCCCGGTACTGCCGCCTACTTGAAAGAAGTTTGGCAAAGCAGGGCATTGCTTATTACGTTTGCGCTCCGCGATTTGCGAATTCAGTATGCGCAGACTTATCTCGGTATTTTATGGAGTGTTGTGCAACCGTTAACAGGGCTGCTCATCTTTTACTTTTTTTTTCAGCGCGTAATGCATTTAGAAATTGGGGTGCCTTACTCTGTGTTTGCGTTTACGGGTATGCTGGGGTGGTTTTATTTTACGCAACTTGTAGGGCAAGCCGGTACGGTGCTTATGCACAATCAACACTTGATTAGGAAAATTCATTTCCCCAGATTGATTTTGCCACTGGCTAAGGTTTTAAATGGACTTACAGAGTTTTTGATTTCGTTGGTGTTGCTCTTTGCATTAATGATAGTTACAGATACACCTTTTTCATGGCGAATAATTTTTTTACCACTGGCAATTGCGGCTAATATTATTGCCGGACTATCAGTGGGTATTTGGCTATGTGCCCTTACTATCAGGTTCAGAGATATGCACCACCTCATACCTTATCTGGTGGGCTTTGGCATTTGGCTTACGCCAGTCTTCTACCCAACTACCATTGTACCCGAGAGCCTAAACTGGTTGTATTATTTTCATGCACCTGCCAACGTAGTGGCACTTTATCGTTACATCTTTTTGGAGTGGGAGGTAAATTGGTTACAGGTTGCCATTTCATTGAGCCTCGCGTTGATTCTGTTTATTGCCGGACTTCGTTTCTTTATAAAAAGCGAAAAGTTTATTGCCGACAGACTGTAGGCAATAAACTTTTCGCTTTTTACAACAGGTAGCTATGATAATTCGCCCACCATTGTTTTAGGATCAACCCACGCATCAAATTCTTCTGGTGTAAGGTAGCCCAAATCAACAGCTGTTTGCTTTAGTGTTTTACCTTGCTTGTGGGCAGTTTGTGCTATTTCAGCTGCTTTGTAGTAACCTATTTTTGTATTGAGGGCTGTCACTAACATCAATGAATTGTTGAGATTGTTCTTAATGTTTTCTTCTATCGGTTTTATTCCCACAGCACACTTATTGTTAAACGAAACACATACATCACCAATTAAACGAGCGCTGTGCAGAAAGTTGTAAATCATAACGGGCTTAAACACATTCAGTTCAAAATGACCGGTAGCTCCACCAATATTAATGGCAACATCATTACCTAAAACTTGGGCAGCAGCCATGGTCATAGCTTCGCATTGAGTAGGGTTTACTTTACCCGGCATAATGGAAGAACCGGGCTCATTGTCAGGAATAAAAATTTCACCAATTCCACAACGTGGACCTGATGAAAGCAAACGAATATCGTTGGCAATTTTCATAAGCGAACACGCCACAGTTTTTAATGCACCGTGTGACTCAACAATAGCATCGTGTGCGGCCAGTGCTTCAAATTTATTTTCAGCAGTTACAAAAGGCAAACCCGTAAGCGTGGCGATGTGCTTGGCCACGTTTATATCATAATTTGGTGGCGTGTTTATACCTGTGCCCACAGCAGTGCCGCCCAAAGCCAGTTCGCTTAAATGTGCCAACGTGTTTTCAATAGCTTTTATTCCGTGGTTTAACTGAGAAACGTAACCAGAAAGTTCTTGCCCGAGCGTAAGCGGAGTGGCATCCATTAAGTGCGTTCTTCCGATTTTTACTACATCCATATACTCTTTCGATTTTGCTGCAAGTGTATCGCGCAGTAATCTGATGCCCGGCAGCGTAGTTTCCACCAGTATTTTATAGGCCGCTATATGCATGGCTGTAGGGAAAGTATCGTTTGAGCTTTGCGATTTGTTTACATCATCGTTTGGGTGCACTTTCTTTTTTTCATCAATTAAGCTGCCGCCTAATAACACATGCGCACGATATGCCACCACTTCGTTTACGTTCATATTGCTTTGCGTGCCACTACCGGTCTGCCAAACTACAAGAGGAAACTGATCATCAAGTTTACCCGCAAGTATTTCGTCACAAACAATACCTATAATATCAGAGGTTTCTTTTGGCAATACACCGGCATCGAAATTTGTAAGCGCAGCAGCTTTTTTCAGATAAGCAAAAGCACGAATTATTTCTTTGGGCATCTTATTAATATCCTGTGCTATTTGGAAGTTTTCTATAGAACGCTGAGTTTGCGCTCCCCAATATACATTTGCGGGAACTTCCACAATTCCCATAGTGTCTTTTTCTTTTCTGAACGATGACATGATTTTATGATTTTTGTGCGGGGCGAATGTAGCGGCTAAAGCGAAACAGGCAAATGAGTTTTGTAAGCATATACATTGGCTCAGAAATTCAAATAGGTTTGCGACATGAAGCCATTCAATTTTTATAGCGGACCAGCCATTTTACCCGATGAAGTTTTAAGGAAGTCTGCCGAAGCCATTGAGAATTTTGCAGGAACAGGTTTAAGTATTCTTGAAGTTTCGCACCGTAGCAAAGAGTTTGTAAAAGTAATGGACGAAACCATTGCGCTGGCAAAGGATTTGATGCAGCTAGATGTAAATCATGAGGTAATTTTTTTGCAGGGTGGCGGTTCTACCCAATTTTGTATGGTGCCTATGAATTTGCTGAATGATAATGAAGCTGCCGCTTATTTTGATACAGGCCAGTGGGCCCATAATGCCATGGAGGAAGCAAAAAATTTTGGAAAAGTACATGTGGCGGCAAGTTCGTTAGACAGTAAATATACTTCTATACCTAAAGCGTTTACGCTGCCTGAAAAAGCAAAGTATATACACTTAACCACCAACAACACGATTTACGGAACGCAATTTAAGTTGCAACATCCGGTGTTCAGCACTAACCAGTCGTTGGTAGCAGATATGAGTTCAGATATATTTTCTCGGCATCTTGACTTCAACCGATTCGATTTGATTTATGCAGCAGCACAGAAAAATTTTGGCGCTGCAGGAGTTACTATGGCAGTAGTGAACAAAAATATTTTGGGAAAGGTAGAGCGCAAAATTCCGAAGATGATGGACTACCGCGTGCATATAGAGAAACAAAGCATGCACAACACCCCTTCAGTGTTTGCCGTGTATGTGGCTTACCTCACTTTGCATTGGACCAAACAACAGGGTATAAAAAACTTAGAGCAACAAAACGAGTTAAAAGCAAAACTGATTTATGATGCCATTGACAATGCTCCACTTTTCGAAACATTTGTAGTCAAAGAAGACCGCTCGCTGATGAATGTTTGTTTTCATGTTAGAGACAAAACTCACGAAGAAAAGTTCATGACGTTTTGCAAACAACGAAACATTGTGGGTATTAAAGGCTACAGAACCGTGGGCGGCTTCCGCGCTTCTATATATAATGCCATGACGCTGGAGGGTGCAAAAGCATTGGCAAATACGGTGGCAGATTTTAAAGGGGCATAGCATGAAGGAGTAAATCTATACCTATTCACTCACAACCAATTTACGGACCCATTGTTTTTCTCCATCAGTTATAGTGGCTGAATAAAAACCTGCTGCCGTAAAAATGTTGTTGAACTTTTGGCTTCCGGAGCATTTTTTACTGAACACCAATCTGCCCGATACATCTGCAACACGGAAAGTATAGTCTTTCAAGGCTGTATGTAAATGCAACTCCGACTGAATTGATGTCGGGTTTGGAAAAAATTTTACCGGTTGGTAAGCAGTATTATCTAAACTCGAAACAAATTCTCGAACTATCAGCATTTGCCCCAGGGGGTTTATTTGAGTGGATACAGTTGAAAAATTTAACTCAAAGTTATTAGCGCTTGTAGCTGAGGTGGGTTGTATGTTGGCAGTATAAAAATTCGAATCGCTGTTTTCGGTGCGCGTGTAAAGCATAAATACTTCAGGGTGGTTTTCGTATTGTGTTCCCAATCTCAATTCTTTCATTACAATACTATCGAGATGTAAAGCAGAAGTGTTAAGCCCGTAATTGTTAATTATATAGTAACTGTGTTCGGGTGCTGTTGATGTGTCGGGTGTGGCGTATGGCAAAATATTTAAACGGCTAATCACTACCTCGCCAAGCGGTGACTCGCTTACACCTGAAAAATCGAGGGCGGTAGCAGGAGTACTAAAATAATATGGCGAACCTGTTAATACCGCAATCCTTTCAGATACACCTCCGCCAACTGGTGCCGATGATATTTGTCTTAAAGCGCTGTCAACCAACGAAGCATGATGATTGCCCGCACGGTCAAGTATTTCACCGCTCATTTCATTAAACTGATAATATGCCACTAGCGATGTGTCAGTAAGTGGCTTGCGTGTAAGATGGCGCAGCTCTCGTATTTCATCTCTTGACAGCGAACGCTTATATATGCACACTTCATCTATCAACCCGTTTACAGTCCGGGTATCATATCCTCGGTCACGACCAATACGGAAAAAAGATTTAAAATCAACCGGATCATGTGCAGCCACTCGTGTATTGCCCACTCCATTCAAATAGATGGTAACACTATCAGGAGTTACCACTAATGCTACATGGTTCCATATGGCTGTATCAAGAGTAGGCCCGCCATTCCAACTCCACGAACCACTGCCGCCCCAATGGTAACCAAGCTTGTTGTTACTTTTAAAGTTTAGCCCACATGCGTTGTTGTTGTCTGTGAAAACAATTCCTGCGTAATCGTTTTGAATGCCGTTTGCTTTTATCCAGGCAGAAAGTGTAAGGTGGTTGGTGCTTCCCATATTCATATCAGCTGTTTGAACAAAACTTCCCGGTGGAAATGTGCGTACCGCAAACCCCGGAACAGTATCAGCTGAGCACTGAGAAGGAAAAACAGTTACCAGATTGCTAACTGTTTTTGTTGATGTACTGCCATTGCCATCTGTAACGGTAAGAGTGGCTGTGTATGCACCAATATTGCCAAACACAACTTTAGGATTTCGAACAGTTAATGATGAAACATATAGCGGAGCCGGGCTAAAATTCCACAGCCAGGTTGCATTCGTGTGATTCAGCACAGAATAGCTTTCGAAGTAAAAAGTATCGCGTGGGCAAAACGATTGTAGTTTGTCAACCGTAGGTTGTGCCAACGGCAACGAATTTTGAACCAATGCCGTTTCCCAAATTCCATTACCATAAGTAGCTAACCTAAGTTTGCTGTCTTTATAAAACGGTTTTAATAGTAAAGATCCTGCACTAACCGGTAAGCCGGCATTAAACAGTTGCCAATCATTCATTGTGCTGTCGCGATAAAAAACTGCTTTGTCGGTGGCGAGGTAAACCAGCGAATTTGTTCCTAACTGATGAACAAGGTTTACGGCATAGTGATTGTTCAGCGTATTAGTAGTAAGGTTGGTCCAATTATCTCCTCCATCGTAGGTTACATATACCTTCCCATTGTTGTTAGTCTGCTGACCGAAACAAACCCATAACTTATTTGCATCGGTACCGCTTAGCGAAATAGCTCCCGCCCGCATAGAATTAGGTCCTGTAGGAAAGTTTTTTACTACCCATGTTTGCCCTCCGTCATCCGACTTTGCTAAACGAGCCACCGTGCTTGATATCATAACATAAGCATAAATTACATTTGGGTTGCTGCGCGAAACCTCTATCTGTAACACCGGCCGAGTGGTATTGTTGGTAGCTGCAAACAAAGAGTCGAAACTTGCACCGCCATTTGTAGTGCGGAAAATTTTGTTTTCGTATCCTAAATAAAAGGTGTTGTAACAATACGGGTGAAACTCTACATCACCCGATTCGCCATCGAAATATGACTCATTAGGATACAGAGAAAGGTTGCCCGCACATTCTGCTTCTTCGTTATAAAACTCACCTAACACATTTGTGCAGATGTCGGAGAAATAGCATTTTTCGTTTCCAGGATTTACATATCCTGTTGGCGACTCAGCGCCACCCAAACGGTGGTATTTACCTGTGGGGTAATTTGAATTACGGCCTGTGTTTCCGTTATGATAACGTCCACCTACTAAAATATCTTCGTTCCACCCGGAGCCAAAACCCCAAAAGTCAGAAGCGGCAATTCCGTTTTTCCGGCTTTCGAGTGTTGCAAAATAATCTTGCGAGTAAGCCACCCCTCCATCGTTGGCTAACCACATATCGTTACCGTTAATTTTTATGTCTTGTTGATCAGGGTGCAGCCAATCAGTATTGCCATGATAACCGCCTACGTATTCAAACACAGCACCACCATCGGTACTCTTCGATAAACTTAAACACCCCACCAGCACCACATCAGCATCTGTGTTTGAAGCTGCTATACTCAAGTTATAATACCCTTGATCGAACCCGGATGTTTCCTGATATGTTGCCAAACAATAGTCAGATGTAGTGTAAGGTGCGCCATCGTGCCCTCGCGGGTTACTCCAGCGAGATCCGCCATCGGTACTGCGATATACTCCAATATAATTCATGTCACCCTGTTTAGAGTTTCCAATAAGCACACAGTAAATGCGATTGGTATCGGCAGGGGTTACGGTCATTCGTGCACCGGCATCGTTGCGGTTAACATCAACAGAAAAATACCAGCCAGTGTCCTGTAAAGTAAAAGTAGCCGCTCTATCTATTGAGCGAAAAAACTCACAACGTTTGCCGGCAACATTTGTTTTTAGCAAATAGACCACATCAGCATTGCCCGGCTTTTGTTCAATGTCCCAACAGGTTTCATTGTAAACCTGTAACCAGTTAGCTCCTCCGTCAACACTTTTATACAATCCAGCATCAGTTGCTGCTAATATTACGTTGGGGTCATTGTGGTTGATAGAAATATCATTGACCCCCAAACCCGAAAGCGTGTAAACAGTTGTCCAGTTTGTGCCACCATCAATTGTGCGGTAAATATTTTTTCCGTCACCCGCAAACACTATGTCGGTATTAGTTGGATGAATTTCTATAGCATCTATCGTTCTATATGGTTGACTGAGCGAAGCCCATGTCCAGTTTAAGCCCTTATCCGTTGTTTTAAAAATTCCACCTGATTCAGTTCCGCAATACAATACATTTGGGCTCGAAACAGATTGATCAATACAATAAATATTAGCTTGCCAACTTACTTCGGGTTCACCAACCTGTGTGGCTCGCGTTTCAAAAGGACCAATTGAACTCCACCCGCTGCCTCGTTCTGATTTTATATGCAGCAGGTTTTTGTATTCTTGTTCTTGTTGTTGAATTTCAGAAGTTGAGGGTGGCTCTACATATCCTTGAGTATTGATATAAGGTTCAATTTTCCTTCGCCAGTATTTATAGTTCTGCGTGTGCATAGTTTTTACAAACTCGTGATGAGTATAGTACCTTCTGTACGCCTCTTCCACTTGCCATACGTTCGGGTTTGGTGCGTACATCATAGTGGCCCACGTAGGCGTTGTATTATCAACGTGTGGCACTGCTTTAAAAGACTTTTGTGCATCTAAGTCACAAACGCTTAACAACCAACAAAGGAGTAAAATAAGTTGCTTCATATGGCGTGTAAGATACCATAAAAAGAAAACGCCCCGCAAATGGAGGCGCTTACTAAAATAGTTGCTACAAAATTAATGCTCATCTTCATGAAAAAAGAAATCGTCTTTAGTTGGGTAGTCGGGCCAAATGTCATCTATGCCCTCATACATTTCTCCATCATCATCCAATTCCTGTAGATTTTCTACTACTTCAACAGGAGCTCCTGAACGGATAGCGTAGTCAATTAATTCGTCTTTATTCGATGGCCAAGGTGCATCTTCGA
This sequence comes from uncultured Chitinophaga sp., assembly GCA_964615305.1. Lineage (GTDB taxonomy): Bacteria > Bacteroidota > Bacteroidia > Chitinophagales > LD1 > Bog-950. The sequence goes on along the minus strand of CAZTNA010000010.1, from coordinate 46,772 downwards.
GATACGATGCTAGTTCGAGTGTCCAAAACATAATGGTGAATGATTTTTTTTAAACAGCGCGCAAAAATATCTTTTTTGAATAAACGGCAAACATCGTAAAAACGTTTCCGGTTACCAATGAAATTGACCTTTCGTCTCCTGCTTTTTAGACATTGTTTTTGATTTCAACAAGTAATACTATGTAAGTAGATTTGTGTCAGCTACAAATAGAACTAAGTTTGGCCTTTGTAAATTTTTCAAGTGGCAAACACCAAAGGCACCTCATATTTTTACGCAATTTTCGGGATAACACTGGTGCTTTTTGTGTTAGGCGTGGCGTCAGTTTTGGTAATTGAAGCCAAGAGAGTTTCTACAGATTTTAAAGAAAACCTCACTATTGAAGTAATGCTGAAGGAGAGCACTTCACTTAGTAAGGCGCAGTCGTTACAAACCCGAATGCAGGGCAAGCCTTATACAAAAAACATTCAATATATAAGTAAAGAAGAAGCCGCTCGCATACTGGAAAAAGATTTGGGAGAAAATTTTCTAGACATACTCGGTTACAACCCGCTTTACGCATCACTTAATGTAAACTTGCGAGAGAGCTATGCCAACAAAGACAGTTTTGAAAGCGTTAAAGCCGACATCGCCTCATTTGCCGAGGTAAAACAAGTAAGCGTTCAGGCCAATATACTTGAGTCACTTGATCGAAATGTGCGCACAGCAACTTTTATTGTTGCAATCATAGCCACAGCATTAATGGTGTTTGCAGTATCCCTCATATTCAGCACCATACGTTTGGTTATGTTCAGTAACAGGTTTACAATAAAAACGCAGCAACTGTTTGGGGCTACCAGGTGGTTCATAATAAAGCCGTTTTTGGGTAGAAGTATTATTAATGGTTTGTTGAGCGGAATAGCCGCTTGCATCTTGATTTCCGTACTTATTTATTACTTCCACTACATGCTTCCCGAGCTTGGTTTGCTTCGCGATTTACTTACATTTGCCGCCTTGTTTGCGGGGTTAATATTGTTTGGAGTTCTAATCTCCTTTTTAAGCACGCTTACAGCTGTTTTCCGGTATCTTCGTTTGAAGGTGGAAGACTTATATTAAACCAATGTTATGGCCAAGCAACAACAGCAGCCCAAGGCAAAACAAACAGTTGCCACTGCACAAAAAATCACATCGTCATTACCAACCGCACCATTTATATTTGATAAAACCAATTATATAATAATGGTTGTGGGTGTGTTGGTTATTTTAGTTGGTTTTGCTCTAATGAGTGGTGGCGCTACCAGTGACCCAAACGTATTTCCGAAAGAAGAACTGTACAGTTTTAGAAGAATCACCTTAGCGCCTATTGTAGTTATGATAGGTTTCGGAATTGAGATTTTTGCCATACTTAAAAGACCTGCTAACTAATGACCACTGCCGAGGCAGTTATTCTTGCCGTTGTAGAAGGGTTAACTGAGTTTCTTCCTGTTTCGTCCACCGGTCACATGATTTTGACCGAGGCTGTACTGCGAATGCAGAAAACGTCTTTCACGAACGTTTATATAGTTAACATTCAGTTTGGTGCTATACTTTCGGTTTTAATTTTGTATTGGCGCAGATTTTTTCAAACACTCGATTTTTATTTTAAGCTGGCGGTTGCATTTTTTCCGGCAGCTGTGCTCGGATTTTTGCTTAACGACTTTATTGATTCGCTACTTTCAAGTGTACTTACGGTGGCGGTGTCTTTGGTGGTAGGCGGTGTAGTATTAATTTGGGTAGATAAATTTTTTCGAAATCAAATTGACGATGTGCAAGATGATGACGATATGATAACCATTAAAGAAGTGAATGAGTTTGGTGTTGAAGAGCGGAAAGAAGTGCTGCGCAAATTCAAGCTCGGTTGGTTAGAAGCATTTATCATTGGATGCTTTCAGTGTGTAGCTATGATTCCGGGAGTTTCGCGCTCAGCAGCTACCATTATTGGAGGGCTTACACAAAAACTCTCTATAAAACGAGCGGCTGAGTTCTCTTTCTTTCTTGCAGTGCCAACCATAGCCGCTGCTTCATTATACAAACTGATGAAAGGATTTGATGTAATCCGCGGTAATGAAATCAGTTATCTTTTAATTGGTAATGTGGTTTCATTTGTAGTGGGGGTAATTGCCATAAAATTTTTCATTGGCCTTATTACCCGTTATGGACTTTCTATGTTCGGCTACTATCGCATATTGGTGGGCGGTGTTATTTTGGTTTTGTATGCCATGGGGCATTTGCATAACGTAACCGTAGAGTGATGTTTATGAAAGATGATGAAGCCACTTACAACCAGGTGCTGCTCATCAACAAACCGGCCAACTGGACATCGTTTGATGTAGTAAACAAGTTGCGCTACACTATCAGCAAAAAAATTGGGAAACGAATTAAAGTTGGCCATGCAGGTACGCTTGACCCGTTGGCAACAGGGTTGCTAATTATTTGCACGGGTAAAAACACTAAACGAATTGACGAGTATACCGGAATGGATAAAGAATACACGGGCATTTTTTTTCTTGGTGCCACAACACCCACCTACGATTCGGAAATGGAACCCGATGCTATTTTTGCTACTGAACACATCAACAAGGAATTGGTGATGTCGACAGCCTCTAAATTTCTGTCAGTGAAAGCGCAAATGCCTCCTGTTTACTCTGCTATTAAAATAGATGGCAAAACCGCTTACGCGCAAGCCAGAAAGGGTATTGAAGTAGAAATGAAGCCACGCCCTATAGAGATAAGGGAGTTTGAGATTACACGAATAGAATTACCCGAAGTTGATTTTCGTGTGCTATGCAGTAAGGGAACTTATATCCGTTCATTAGCGTTCGATTTCGGCAAAGAACTCAACTCTGGTGCCTACCTCAAAACTTTATGCCGCACAAAAATTGGTGAGTTTGATTTAAAGAATGCGGTTACGGTAGAAGAGTGCGTAAAAAGTATCGAAGCTTTGTAAAGTTGTTGCTATCTATAGCTTCGCAATTGAATATGCGTGTATTCCGCGACCTAACCAATCTTCCTGATTTTATAAATTCTGTCCTTACTATCGGCACCTTTGATGGTGTGCATAAAGGCCATCAGAAACTCATTGAGCGAATTAATACTCTGGCCAAACAGCAAAACGGTGAGACCATTTTGGTTACCTTCCACCCACATCCGCGCATTGTTATTAACCCCGAAGACAAATCGCTTAGACTACTGAATACCATTGAAGAAAAAATTACCCTACTAGAAAAGTACGGAGTACATAATCTGGTAATAGTTCCTTTCAGCAGAGATTTTTCAGAGCAACGTGCGGAGGATTACATTCAGAATTTTTTGGTAAAAAATTTTCAACCGAAAAGTGTAGTTATCGGCTACGACCATAAATTTGGTAAACACCGTAGTGGTGATTATCGCTTACTCGAAAATATGAAGGATGCTTTCGGTTATTCTATGGAAGAGATTTCGAAAGAAACGCTGGATGACATTGCTATCAGTTCTACCAAAATCAGACGTTCGCTTTTAGAAGGTGATATAAAACTGGCTAATGAGTTATTGGGGCACACCTACACAGTTAGCGGCACGGTAGTTCGGGGTTTGCAAAACGGACGAAAACTTGGTTTTCCAACTGCCAACATACAAGTAGCAGACGAGTACAAGTTGATTCCCCAAATAGGAATTTATGCAGTGTTTGTGGTGGTTAATCAAACACGCTATAAAGGCATGTTGAGTATTGGTTTTAACCCCACTTTTGATGGTAAAGAGCAAACCATAGAGGTAAATATTCTCGATTTCGATCAGGATATTTACGGCAACCACATAACTGTTGAGTTCATCGCACACCTTCGAAATGAAAAAAAGTTTCACTCACTTGACGATTTGATACTTGCCATAAAACATGATGAGGCACAAAGCCGCAAAATTCTTTCTGAACTACCGGATTAGGAAACGGCTCAAAAAACAAAGTGGCCGCTCTTGCGAACGACCAACTTTGAACCTATGAAAACACTAAAAGTTGGGAGTCTACTATTTTACTTTTGCAACTACTGCCTTAAACGCATCTGGGTTGTTCAAAGCCAAGTCAGCCAACACCTTTCTGTTTAATTCAACATTTGCGTTAGCTAATTTAGAAATAAATCTTGAATAAGTTAACCCTTCTTCACGAACAGCCGCGTTAATACGGGTAATCCAAAGGGCACGGTAATCTCTCTTTTTAAGTTTTCGGCCTTTGTAGGCATATACGCCTGCTTTTTGCACGGCATTAAGTGCTACTGTATAAACCTTACTGCGGCTCAGGAAATATCCCTTGGCGCTCTTTAGTATCTTTTTGCGTCTTGCTCTCGAAGCTACTGCATTGACTGAACGTGGCATTGTATCTTAATTTTATTCTGTTTTCAAATTTCCGGGTAATTATTACGCCATACCTAAAAGCATCTTCACACGCGGCACATCGCTTTTGTGTACTATAGTTGCTTTGGCAAGTTCTTCTTTTCTTTTCTTGCTTTTACGGCCCAGCAGGTGGCGCTTAAATGCCTTAGCGCGCTTAATTTTACCTGATCCGGTTACTTTGAATCTCTTCTTGGCTCCGGAGTTTGTTTTTTGTTTAGGCATGGTTGTTTAAAATTTTGGGACGGCAAATATATCCGTAGTTTCTAAAAAACCAACCCCCCGCCCCTGTTTTGTTCCAGGGCACCCAATAAGTAAGTTTATTTATTATGTATGAAAACTTGAGTTCTATTAAACTATTTAGCTTACGTTGCCCCCCTTTGATTACCAGAGAAAAGGGAACCCTCATTGTTTGACCTTGATACTTATGCTGATTTTTGAGACAAATCAACCGCGCATGTATAATTGTTTGTATTTGTAGTTCTGTTACATGCTAAGTTCAAAGTAAAAGCCGTAGCGGGGAACTTTGAGGTGAATCTTTCTTCTTCTATACGTACAACTTTTGCTTGTTAGTATCGTCCATTGCTCTTCTGTGGTCTATTTCCAATTTTGTGCTTCATAACAGAGTATCCATGGAAGAAACCGTAATCAGCTACAGTCATGTAAATGTTTACCAGGGAGAGTCGCAGATTTTGAGCGATGTAAATTTTGAGCTAAAACAAGGTGAGTTTGTTTACCTGATTGGTAAAACAGGCACGGGTAAAAGCAGCTTTATTAAAACTCTTTACGGTGAAGCTCGTGTCAAAGACGGCAGCGCCACGGTATGCGGCTACAACCTCAAAACACTTACAAAAAAAGAAGTGCCCTTTCTGCGCAGAAAACTAGGTATAGTGTTCCAGGATTTTCAACTACTGCACGATCGAACAGTTCAAAGTAATCTTGATTTTGTGTTGCGCGCCACCGGTTGGGAAAACAAAAGCAAACGAGAAGAGCGAATAGCCGAAGTATTAAATGAAGTTGGGCTTTCGCACTTATTAAACAAAATGCCATTTCAGATTTCAGGTGGTGAACAGCAAAGGCTTGTCATAGCACGTGCCCTGCTTAACAATCCTCCAATGTTTATTGCCGATGAACCAACAGGCAATCTTGACCCCGAAACGTCTGACGAAATTGTTCGCCTGCTCATAAAAATTAACCGCGAGCACAACACCGCTATTTTAATGGCTACTCACAACTACCAAATAATTGACAAGTATCCATCAAAAATATTTAGCTGCTCTAGCAATACTATCCAACAAGAACAAGGAATTAATGTAAAGGGTTAAGCACTAGCCTTATAACCTCTCAAGAATTCTTCTACACCCATTTTCTTTTTGCCCTCCATTTGGCACTCTAATACATCAATTGCCCCGTTTTTACAGAAAAAGCGGAAAAAAGTTTTGCCGTCAGTTTCGGTTGTTCCCTCTACACCCGAAGAGGTGTTGTTTACAGTTGCCTTGAAAATTTTCAGCACCTTGCCACCGAGCAAAGTAAATGCTGCGGGATACGGGCTTAATCCTCTAATGAGATTGCGTACCTGTAAAGCTTCTTTTGTAAAATCTATTCGGCATGTTTCCCTAGAAATTTTTGGTGCATGTTTAATATTAGTAATGTGGTCTTGTGGTGTTTGAGGATAATTTCCATCAGCAATGGCATCTACTGTTTTACCAAGTACGGTTGCTCCTGTTTGCATCAGTTTTACATATAACTCACCCACATTTTCATCAGAATCAATCATTACTTTTTCGTTGAAAATGATTTTTCCGGTGTCTATTTCATGTTGAATAAAAAACGTAGTTACGCCCGTTTCTGACTCACCATTTATAATGGCCCAATTAATGGGAGCAGCACCGCGGTACTGAGGTAACAGTGATGCATGTAAATTAATAGTGCCAAGTTCAGGCATATTCCAAACCGCTTCGGGTAACATGCGAAAGGCCACCACAACAAACAAATCTGCGTTGAGCGATTTTAGTTCTGTCAAAAAATTTTCATTCTTCAACTTTTCAGGTTGAAGAATAAGAAGCCCCTTTTCTTTTGCGTATTTTTTTACATCACTTTCCATCAGTTGCATACCTCTTCCTGCTGGTTTGTCAGGAGTAGTTACTACACCCACCACCTCGTGTTCCGATTGCAGTAGTGTGTGGAGCATTGGCACTGCAAACTCAGGGGTTCCCATAAAAACAATTCTAAGTTTTTTCATTTTTCAAATCATCTACACAAATACAAGAAGAAGTTAAACAAACGGATTTTTCTACTCAAAGTCGGGATACAATAAGTACTTCTTCCGCATTTGTTTGTATTTGTGTAAAGCTGGTTGCCAGCTCACTTTTATTTCTTGTTCACTTTTGCCTTTCTTAATTTGTTCACGCAACAAACTGTTGCCGGCTAACTTATCAAAAAACAAATTCGGCAAAAAGAAATCGGATGTATCGCTGTAAACCGAAAATGCTTTTTGCAAGTAACCAAGATGAATGCCCGGTTGGCTCATGTCTGTATTTCGTAAATCGTATCCATAACATACTTTACCTAGATGGGGAGGGTTTTTAGCTCCTGATTTTCTCTCGGGGGTAAACGAAAATGAAGTACCGGTAATTTTAGGAGCGCCAAACATTTGTAACGGGGCATCGGTGCCTCGTCCTATAGAAACATTAGTGCCTTCAAAAAAACAGATGCTTGGGTATAAATACACAGCCACATCGTTAGGCAAATTTGGTGATGGCTTAACAGGTAATGAGTAACGCATGGTGTGATTGTAGTTCAAACAATTTACAACAGTAAGGTTACAGGTAATGCTGTCCTGAAGCATATACTCACCGTTCACCATGTTGGCATATTCGCCTAAGGTAAGACCATGAACTACCGGTATTTCATCCATTCCAACAAAGCTTTTGTATTTTTTCTGTAGCACCGGGCCGTCCACATACCAGCCGTTAGGGTTTGGTCTATCGAGCACTATAAGTTGTTTGTGGAATTGGGCACAAGCTTCCATCAAATAGTGAAGTGTCGAGATAAATGTATAGAACCGTGCGCCAACATCTTGCACATCAAATACCACCACGTCAATATCTTTCAAGTCTTCTTCTGATGGTTTTTTCTTTTCGCCATAAAGCGAAATTACAGGTACGTTTGTTTTTGAATCTACGCCATTAGCCACATGCTCTCCTGCATCAGCACTTCCGCGAAAACCATGTTCGGGTGCATAAATTTTAATAATGTCCACGTTCCGTGCAACTAATGTGTCAACCAGGTGTGATGTGCCACAAAGCGAAGTTTGGTTAACCAACAGTGCAACTTTCCTTTTTTGTAGAAGTGGAAGTAATATGTCTAAGCGAGAAGCCCCCACCACGATTTCTGACTTCTGAATTTTAGTTTCCAACTTAGATGTTGTAGGTGTTTGCGCATTGCACGAACTAAAAACCATTAGCTCAAATACAAACAATATGAAAACATATCTCCTCATGACCGCAAACATCTGAAATTTATATATCAAACTTCAAACCTTTAGTTGTAAACTGTAAACTACAACCTGTGAACTGTAAACTACCTATAATATACCATAAACTAAAAACTGTAAACTTACCGCGTGAACACAGAACTCTTTATTGTCCGCAAAATTGCCTTTAGCAGCAGCAAGAGTTTTTCTGCGTTTATTATTCGAATAGCCATAGCTGCAGTTGCATTGAGCATAAGTACCATGATAATTACAACCAGCATGGTAAACGGTTTTCAGACGGAAATACGCCATAAAGTTTTAAGCTTTTGGTCGCATTTGGAAATTGTTCCATTCTCTCTTACCAGTTCGCTACAAGAGCAAGGCATATACCGCAATCAAGACTTTTATGTCAATAAAGACCTGATTCCCGAAGCAAGACACATACAAGTAACCGCATTGAAAGGCGGCTTACTTAAAACCAAAAATGATTTTGAAGGAATTGTTTTAAAAGGTGTAGGCGATGATTTCGACTGGAAAAACCTTCATGCTTATTTAGTACAGGGCAAACAGTTTGAGTTTGATACCAATGTCACTCAATATCCGATCTTAATCTCTAAAGCAACAGCCGACCGCTTGCAGCTACATGTAAACGACAAAGTAGTGGTGAGTTTTATGGGAAGAAGCGTTCGCAACCGCCCGTTTAAGGTGTGCGGTATCTTTGAAACGGGTATGGAAGAGTTTGATAAAAAGTATGCTATTACTGACATACGCGTTATTCAGGAGCTTAATAATTGGGGTAGCGATACCGTAGGCGGGTTCGAAATTTTTTTGAGTGCAGAAAATCTGTTTAAGCCCAGAAGTCAATCTTACTTTTTAACCATGTTTGGTGGATTGTTAGGCGAAGAAAAATTTGCCCGGTTGAGCCGCGATCCGCTTGAAAATATTGGCGAAGACGTTTACAGCCGCATTAACAATCCGAAACTTGATGTGCAAACAATTAAAAGCCTTAGCCCCGGAATCTTCGACTGGCTTGATTTACAAACTATGAACGAGTTGATTATTCTATCTCTTATGCTTGTAGTAGCAGCTATAAATATGATAACAGCTCTGCTCATTTTGATTTTAGAACGTACCAACATGATAGGTATACTCAAAGCTCTTGGCTCGGGCAATGTTTCTATCCGCAAAATATTTATTTGGTATAGTGCTTTTATTGTGGGAATTGGTTTGTTGCTAGGCAATGCTTTTGGAGTTGGACTGTGTTTGTTACAGCAGCATTTTCATTTTATTACTTTACCTCAGGAAAGTTATTACTTAACGTACGCACCGGTGAATATTAACTGGTGGTGGGTTGCAGGAATGAATGTAGCCACTATTGTATTTACTTTATTGCTGCTGATAATTCCATCTATGCTGGTTTCAAAAATTAGCCCGGTAAAAGCAATAAGGTTTGAGTAGAAACAAACATGGCGCAAAAAAGACAAATAATACTTGGCATTGACCCCGGCACCGTAGTGTTGGGATATGGTATTATTCAAATAGAAGATCAAAAAATAACCCTGTTAAGCATGGGTGTTATTCACCTTTCGAAGTATGATGACTCGTTGCAAAAACTCCAAATTATTTTTGAAAAGATTCAAGGGCTGATAGAAAATTACAGACCCAACTCTTGTGCTATAGAAGCTCCGTTTTTTGGAAAAAATGTACAGAGCATGCTTAAACTAGGCAGAGCTCAGGGGGTAGCTATAGCTGCAGCCCTTACAAAAGGTGTTGAAGTAGCAGAGTACTCCCCCAAAAAAATAAAACAAAGTGTTACCGGAAACGGAAATGCCTCGAAAGAACAAGTAGCGGCTATGTTGCAAAAGTTGGTTAAGTTTGAAATGCAACCCAAATTTTTAGATGCAACTGATGGATTGGCTGCTGCTTTATGTCACTATTTTAATGGCAATACTCACAAGACAGTAGATGGAAAGGTATCCGGTTGGAAAGATTTTCTGAAAAAAAACCCATCTCGTTTAGCGTAGCTATTTTGCACTGTAGAAAAACAACGCAAACACAGAAACAAACAAGCAAGCAAGATAAAACAGTCCGAATGCTAAAAGCACTAATTGTTTTGTAGCTGGATTTTCCATGACTTTTTATTTTGTAATACAAACTTACTGAGTGGGTTTTACATTAGTTTGCTAATGCCCTTTAGTACATTTGGGTACCAATTTTTTATTTTATTATTATTCATTGTTAGTCAACTATTTAGCTATTTTTTCAATGACTAAGCTCATTAGGTAACACATTACATCATCCGATAAGGTTTTCAAGGTGCATTGTAGTTGTTAATGACAGATAATCAACATAATACACCATATATATTTTTCGAAATGGATATTTCTGATTATGGCATTTACAACGCTAAATTCTACATTTACTCATAGAAAATCAGAGCTATGGAAAATCAGGATGAGTTGTTTCAACTGATACGTTCGCTAAACAAGAGTGAAAAGAAGTTTTTTACACAGTATGTAAACTTATATGAGAAGGGCTCTAGTCCTATTTATCTACAACTTTTTGATTTTTTAAATAACGAAACCGGCTATAGTGAAGAGCGAATTTTTAAGAAGTTCCGTGACCCACAGTTCAAAAAAACTTATGCTGTAACTAAGCACTATCTCAAAAATTTAATCGTAAAAACTCTTCGCCATAGCGATCTTACTGTGCGCGAAGATCGTGACCTGACTGTATATGTGCTCGACATAAAGCGTCTGATGGCAAAAGGTCTTTTCAGTATGGCTAAGAGAATGATTGAAAAGTTAAAAGAAGAAGCCGAGAAAGACGAAAAACTGCAAGATGGTATTCACCTGATTGCTATGCAAAGGGGTTTAATTTCAATGGGCTATTACAAAAACGAGCCGGAGGTAAACCTTGATAAGTTAGATGAAGAAGAAGAAATGCTGATTGAAAAAATAAGACAATTGCGCGAGGTAATGAATTCATCTATTAAGCTTTTTGGGTTAATGAACTACGAAATGGGCGCTGACCCAAATGAGGTATTGAAAGAGATTGAAACGTTGGGTAGAAAAAAAACGCTACGGAAATTTGAAGAACTTCAATCGGCTAAGGCAAAACATACTTACCTGCAGTTTTGGGCACTTTATTATTGCGCTTTAGGAGATTACAAAAAGTATCTGGAGTTCGCTAACAAAAAGTTAGAGTTTGTAAAAAACGAAAAACTTCCACCTACGGTTTCAAATTGGCTTGTACTAGCCTATAACCATTATTTGGCTGCCTCGCTGCTCACTAACGATTTTTCAGACTTTGAACCACGACTGAAATTTTTGGAAAGCATGGAACTTACCAGCCAGTTTCATGATGCAGACCGATTTCAAACAGTAAGTATTTTTGCGTTACTGTACGCTATAAAGAAGAACGACCCGAAGAGAATTCAGCATTACATTTCTTACTCTGAGGAAGGGTTACAACGATTGTCTCCTTTTATTCGTAACACCTTTACTTACACGTTACGCACGGTTGTTGCCTACGCGTACTTGAAACTTAAAGATCATGATAAATGTTTGCATGAGGTAAACGAATTAATGAGTTTAACCAGTAACGAAACCCGCAAAGATTACGTGGGACATGTAAAAATTATAAACCTGATGTTGCGCTACGAGATGAAAGAGTATCAGTACCTCACGTACCTTTTAAAGAACACATACCGCTATTTTATCAGCTACCTTTTTACATCACCTATACACACGTTTGTTATAAGTTACATGAAAGAAATGCTGCGAACCAAGGCCGGAAAAGGAGTACAGGAAAAAAATGCTGAGTATCTGAAAAAGCTTCAAGCACTGCGTTTTCATACCAAAGAATCTGATCTTGCCCTAATGCTACTAATGGAAGATCATCTTACAACAAGTTGACCAAATGTATGTTTTTGAGTTTTTTACATATTTAACCTTGCACAAATTATCCGTATGACATCAAATTCGAACCTTACAGGTGGAGCTTTTCTTTTAAACAACACTCCAATAAATGAAGTTTTTATTCCTGAAGAGTTTACCGAGGAACAACTAATGATTCTTGATACCGTGAAAGAATTTATGGTAAAAGAGGTTCATGGATTAGGTATTGCGAAAGTAGCAAGTTTAGATGCTGAAAAGGACAAAGACCTGGTACTCGAAATTTTTCATAAAGCCTCTGAGTTGGGCTTTTCAGGTGTTTCAATTGATGAAAAGTATGGAGGTATGGGCCTCGACTTTAACACAGGCTTACTATTTACCGAAGGATTAGCCGGAGGTTTTTCTTTTGCTACAACAATCGGCTGCCAAACCTCTATCGGTTCGCTGCCCATTTTGTGGTACGGTACCGAAGAGCAAAAACTAAAATATTTGCCTGCTATTGCGAATGGAGAAAAGGGCTGTTCATATTGCTTAACAGAACCAAACGCGGGAAGCGATGCCAATAGTGGTAAAACCCGTGCTGTATTGAACGCAGAAGGCACACACTACATTTTAAACGGACAAAAAATGTGGATTACCAACGGTGGTTTTGCAGAAGTATTTACTGTGTTTGCCAAAATTGATAACGATGAGAAACTATCAGCGTTTATTGTAGAAAAAAATTTTGGAGGCATAGAACTTGGCAAAGAAGAAAAGAAAATGGGCATTAAGGCATCAAGCACAGTGCAAGTGTTTTTCAATAATGTAAAAGTGCCGAAGGAAAATTTGTTGGGTGAACGTGGCAAAGGATTCAACATGGCTTTAAATATTTTGAATAGCGGCAGAATTAAAATTGCTGCTGGAGGTGTGGGCGGTATGAAATTTGGTATTGATAAAACTGTGCAGTACGCTAACGAACGTATACAGTTTGAAAAGCCAATTGCAGACTTTGGTGCTATTAAACAGAAAATCGGAAAAATTGCTTCAGACCTGTTTGCGATAGAGTCTGGCGTGTATAGGGTGGGGGCCAATGTAGACAAAAAGCATGCTGAACTCAAGGCTGCCGGTAACAACTACAATCATTGTAAGATAAATTCTATGCGCGAGTATGCTATTGAATGTGCTGTCTTGAAAGTGCTGGGTAGCGAGGCTATGTGTAACACAGCCGATGAAGCCATACAGATATTTGGAGGTATGGGTTACAGTATGGAAACCGGTGTAGAGATGGCTTACCGCGATGCCCGAATTACTAAAATTTATGAAGGCACTAATGAGATTAACCGTATGCTTTCGCTTGGAGAGTTTTATAAACGTGCATTTGTAACTAAAGATATTAATCTGAAGCCGGCTGCCACAAAAGTGCCATTGGCTATTCTGCAAAACTACAATCCTTTTACGGGTGGTTACCTGACTAAAGAATTTAGATATATAAATAACCTGAAAAGTTTGTTCATGATCATTACAGCTTCAGCAGGAAATAAACTGAAAGCAAAACTGGTAGATGAACAGGAAATAGTAATGAACCTTGCCGATATTTTGTCTATGGCTTTTGTGACAGAGTCGGCATTTTTACGAGTTAAAAAATTAAGTGAGCAAAAAAGTATTTCAGCGGAGGAATTGCAAGTGAAAACAAAAATGGCGCAGCTGTACTTATACGATGCATTAGATACAACTCGTAAAGCTGCACATAACGCTATAGACAGTTACGCATCAGGTATGGAGAAATTTATCTTGAAACGGCTAGTTAGGCGAATGCTAACTACATACAATATCAATCCAAAAGATGTTCGCAGAGAGGTTGCTAATTTTATGCTCGCTAAAGGAGGGTATAATTTCAATTAAACTAAGCTGACTAATTGCTGAATTGTTTGGGTCGGATTAGCTGTAGCAAATACTGCATTACCGGCTACCAACACATGTGCCCCCGCATCCACCAATTCTTTGGCATTATTTAAACCAACACCACCATCTACCTCAATTTTGGCTTTAGATCCCGAAGCGGTAATCAGTGCCTTTGCTTCGCGAACTTTTTGTGTAGCATATGGAATAAACTTCTGCCCCCCAAAACCGGGGTTTACGCTCATAATTAACACCAAATCGAGCAAATGAATAACTTCTTTTAAAACTGAAACAGGTGTAGCTGGGTTTAGAGCAACACCGGCTGTAGCTCCGGTTCTTTTTAATTGATGTATGGCAGAGTCTAAATGAGTAACAGCTTCGTAATGGAAGGTGATATGATGTGCTCCAGCCTCAGCAAATTGCTGAAAATACTTCTCAGGTTGTTCTATCATTAAATGCACATCGTTCAGTTTTTTCGAATGTTTTTTGATAGACTGCAACACAGGAAATCCGAACGAAATATTCGGAACAAATACACCATCCATTACATCTATATGAATCCACTCGGCTGCGCTGTTGTTAAGCATTTCTATGTCGCGTTGCAGGTTACCAAAGTCGGCACTAAGTACCGAAGGGGCTATAATTACTTTACTCATGTGGCGAATATAAAAGGTTGTGTGCAAGGTTTGTATCGTTGTGTTACAGCCTATATAACATTGAGCATAACCGATAATGATAAATCAGTCATGCATCTGAAACTCTGCGCCAGTTTTCAACGTAAAAATACAAACATGAATTTTGGTTATACGAAACTTGTATTTACGTTAGTTGTTTTAGTGTTCTGCCAAATCTTGTTTTCTCAATCCGTTTTGCCTTACGATACGGCTACCGGTAAAACTATTTACAACTACACCATTGAACTTGATAAGAGTTTCAAAAAAGAGCTCATTTATCATCTAGTGCAAGACTGGTACTCTGCTGATGCCGCTCAGTTTAACCGTACCAATGTTTGCGATACTGCAAAAATTGTTTCTGACAAAAAGAAAAATGAAAACAAAGAAACAGTGCTCAAAGAATTTAGGAACGAGTTTCCTTTGCAAGCAGTTGACCCTGAAGGCAGTAGAATAGCAGGTAAAATTGTTACAAAGTATTTTCGAACGCAAAATAGCTGTATGCGGTTAATTTATCTGCAATATTTTCTAATTATTAACGTAGAAGATAACCGACTAAACTGCCAGATTAATGATGTGCGGTATAATCATTTTAACCCTAAAACCTATACTCCACAGCGCATATTTAATTGGAGCAACACAAGTAACTGCGATCCAATAAATACCATTGAATATTTGCGCGATTGTGAGCAATGTCACGATGAATTCAGTGGCTTGGTGTCTTTTCTTAATGCAGATGTTAGCGAACTTATTTACAATTTGGGTCAGTATCTAAAAACTCAGAAAGCGCTTACTTTAAACAGCGCTCCTAATTAACCAAATTTACATTTACACTTGCTTAGAGAATTATATCCCTTGTAAATTTTTCAGTAGTAATTTTTTGCCTGTTATTATTGCGTATGCACCTCTCGGCAAAAACGGTAAACTTCATTTCTGTTTCGGTACTGATTTTTGTATTACTGCTTGCAGAGTTTTGGCTGCGGGTAAACGGTAGCCGTCCCGGATTTATTTATCAAGGGGTAGAAGAAGTAGATTCGCTGGTGGTGTTGCCAACGTATTTTACCGACACTGGTGGCATCCAAAAAATATCTGATTATGGTATTGGGCACATCAATAATTATGTAGCCGGCATAAAAAAATTATCGGTTGAAAATATTCAACGCGATAAACTGGAGAATGATCTTAGTAGCCTTGCCTTCGATTTTTATTGCTTACAAAAGAACTATACAGGAGAACAATGTGAACAGTTGCGTGATTCGCTTGGCATAAGCAGTGAGGAGAAAGAACGGAAATCCAATATCGCATCTTACAACAGATCTGAATTCAAAAATCGAGTGAGTGCTGTGCTGAAAAATACAACCGTTACGAGTTTCGATAGTATATTACTTGCATACATCAAAGCACCGGTAAATAACTCAGGTTTTAAATCAATAAAATTTAACACTCGTATAAATGGGAAAAAACGGATTTTGCTTTTAGGCGACTCGCACACTTGGGGGCGAAATGGAAACCCATGTTTTAACTCATTTGCCGACATACTTCTCAGTAGAGGCTACTTAGTTTACAATACTGGTATTGTGTCAACAGACCCTGTTCAATATTTAACCGTTCTGAAAAGGTATGTTGATTCTATTCAGCCCCACTTGGTAATACTCAATTTTTTTGTGAACGATAAAATGGCTTTTCATCATTCGCCTTCCGAAACATATCACCATACCAACGCTGGTTTGCTAAGTGCTTACCCACACAATGTTTATTTAAATGCCCAGCAAGCCTACAACTGCGAGTTAGAAGATTCTAAAGTACCACTTACCAGCACGTTTAACCGTTTTTGCTCTACTACTGCTCTAGGCACGCGGCTTTGGTGTTTTGTGCAAAAGCAAGGGTGGGTCTCGAGCGAAAACTCAATAACTATGAGCGGTTGTAAAGAGGGTGCACCAGATGCTCCGTTTCCTGTAAGTTTAACTTATATACAACAAGCAAGAGAAGTTTGCCATACTCGGGGCGTTAATTTTGTTGTTTCAACTGTTCCCAATATTTATACTTATAGTGACCGTTACCCATCAGTAAGTTTCGAACGCTTGTTTGATTCTATTCCATTTTACCAAATAAAATCTCTTACGCCTGATGATTATTCCACGCAGAATTTTGACGACCACCTGAACAACTCGGGCCATTTGAAGTATGCCAACTTTATACAAGAATTGATTGGTAAATCTGATTTTTAGTTTCAATACATGTTTCCATTTTATTGTGGATTTCTAATAGCTCTCCCCGCTTGAATATTTTTTTAGATTGCCCACGCAAATACCCGCTTTTCAAAGTTGTAGCGGCATTTATTGAAAAAACGTGTTACCCATGCACAAACTTCTTGGCCTGTTTTTATCAACCCTGTTTTATACTTCTATTTCTTTTTCTCAAAACGCAACTATCAATGGCACCGTGAAAGACGGCAGTACCGGTGAAGTTCTTGATGGGGCAACTGTTTTGCAGCCACCAACTAACGGAACTAACACAGATGAAAAGGGAAGTTATTCTCTAACCGTTCAGCCAGGTGAAGTTGTTTTGGTGTTCAGTTATATAGGTATGAAGCCCGATACCCAAAAGGTAATCGTAAAAGCGGGCGAAACCCGAACCTATAACGTTAGCCTGGGTGGTTCACCGGTAGAACTTCAAACTGTGGTTATTGGAGAAAGCAAAATTGGTGTTAAGCTTCAAAAAGTAACACAAAGCGTAGATGTAATGGGTGCTCGGCTTTTACAAAACAACAACATTACCAACGTACAGCAAGCAGTTGCTAAAATCCCCGGAGTTACCGTACTCGATGGGCAAATGAGTATTCGGGGGGGAAGTGGCTATGCCTATGGAGCCGGTAGCCGTGTAATGTTAGTGGTAGATGAAATGCCGTTGATGACTGCCGATAGAGGCGATATAGAATGGCCGTTTATACCCGTAGAAAATATTGAACAAATGGAAATACTGAAAGGCGCTTCTACCGTACAGTATGGCTCATCAGCACTCAACGGTGTAATAAATGTAACCACTGCTTACGCACGTGATACACCTGAAACCAGTTTTTCGTTTTTCTATGAAGGTATGGGCAAGCCTCCTGTAGATTCATTTCAGTGGTGGAAACGAAACGGAAGGGTTTTCGAAAGCCCGAATACACTAGGTATGAATTTTTTGCATAAACAAAAAATAGGAACTGTAGATGTAGTATTTGGCGGTATGATGCAGGGTAGCAGAAGTTATTTACAAGATGAGTATGATCATTTTGCGCGCTACAGCACAAAAATTAGATGGAAGCCCAAAAAACTTCAGCGACTTACTTTGGAGATTGCTTGCAACACGCTGTACCGCAAAAACGGATTTCAGTTTTACTGGCAAAATGCAGCTAACCCCTACATTTCAGCATCAGGAGTAAGTATTGGTGAACGCTATTTTCATGTTTATCTCGATCCTAAATTCAAATACGTTGACAAAAAAAATAATCAACACAAAGTTTACCTGCGAATGTACCGACAAGATAATTTAGATGGTGAAACAGACTTTTGGATTCTTAGAGCAGAGTACCAATTCAGGCGCGATTTCGGGAAACTTGCGCGCTTACTGTTTGGTGTTAATAACGAACATTGGTGGGTTAAGGATGGAACCCTGGGAACACACCAATGCGATTTTGGCGGTGGATTTGCGCAAGCAGAGTTTAACTACAAGTGGTTTTCGGGTAATATTGGTATCCGCGAAGAGTACGTACGGCTCGACAGTGCAATTACTCCAACTTTACCTGTTGTAAAAGCAGGGGTAAACTTCGAAATAAGAAAGTTCAACTACATACGTGCTTCGTTTGGGCAGGCGTTCAGGGTGCCAAGCATTGCAGAAAGATTTGTTGACTACCAACTTGCGGGAGTTAAAATTAGACCCAACCCTACTGTGCAGCCCGAAAAAGGATTTACTGCTGAGCTGGGCTATAAGCGAAGCTTAAAGTTTGGTAAATGGCTGGGGTATTTCGATGCAGTTTTGTTTTGGACAGAGTTTAGAAACATGCTCGAGTTCAGGTTTAATTTCGACCAAAGTGGCTTTTATTTTCAAAGTCAGAATGTGGCTAAGGCACGCATTTTTGGATGGGAGCTTTCTATGTATGGCGAGGGGAAAATGGGACCTGTAGATATGACAGCTCTTTTAGGTTATACATATATTTATGGCGTTGATTTGAACGATACGCTGTATGGCGCTGCTGCCCGAAACAAGAATGTAGGTAAATTTTTAAAAGATGCTTTTGTAAGATTTGCTCTGCCAACTGCCGAAAACGACCAAGTTTGGGATTCTATAACTTCAGGTATGCTCAGATATAGAAATCCTCATTCATTTAAAGCTGATTTCGATTTCATATTATACAACAAATATCACATTGGAACTTCTTTTCAGTATTACAGTTACATGACCAAGGTTGACAAGGTGTTTGAAGTAGTAATACCGGATGTAAAGAAAATACGGGTTGAAAACCGCAACAAAGGCGATTTTGTTTGGGACTTACGTGCCGGCTATGACATAAACAAAAACATTTCAATCAACTTTATTGTAAAGAACGTACTGAATAGAAACTACGCCATTAGGGTAGCTAAACCTGATAAGCCACGCACATTTACATTGCAGTTAAATGTAAATTTTGGCAGAGGCGGTAGCTCAAAGGGCATGAGTAATAATAGCAGCCAACCCAATCGTTCGTTTTAACCTGTCTTAAATAGATTTCAGTAATGTTCTGAAAGCAGTGTATTTACCCGGAAACATGTCTAAACTTTCCTGCTGTAAACGCGCAGCATGATGTTCCTTATAGTCGAAGTACTTGGTTATGTTCTCAGCAGAGTACTGAAATGCGTAAGTAATTCCATCAGTAGTATTCTCTTCGAGTACTCGATACATCCTGCAATCTATAAAGCAACCGGTTTCCATTACACGGGGTATATGTTCCTCTTTCATCCACTTTAGCCATAGATCGTGTACGTTCAAATCAATTTTTACGGTTACGTTATACACTATCATAGCACTTACCCTTCTACTGTTTTAATTTTTATATCTACCAGTTCTATTCTTTTATCTGTAGCACGAAGTACTTTAATGTGAAACCGGTCAAGGTCAATAACAGCACCCGGCTCAGGTATATCTTCAAATCCACTGATAATATATCCCGATAGGGTGGTGTACTCCCCTTCCGGTATTTGTAAATCGTACTCGTTGTTAAGGTAGTCAACCTCTAGTCTGCCCGAAAAAACATAATCAGTCTCAGAGATCTTTTTCTCTGTTAATTCTTCTTCGTCATGTTCGTCTTGTATTTCACCAAAAATCTGCTCTATTAAATCTTCGAGTGTAATTATGCCGGCAGTGCCGCCATATTCATCTACCACCCAGGCTACATTTTTTTTGTCACGAGTAAACTGCAAAAGTAAATCGCGGGCAGTCATACTCTCCGGTACTACCGGCAAAGAACGCAGAGCTTGCTTGAGTGTAGCTGGGTTCTTTAACAAATCGAAATGGTGCACATATCCGGTAATCCGGTCTATGGTAGTATCATACACAAAAATACGGCTCAGCTTGGTTTCAATAAATTTCTTTTTGAGTTCAGTAAGCCCCTCGTCAATTTCTATAGCCTGAATTTCGGGCCGCGGCACCATACAACTTCGCACTTTTACATCTTTGAGGTAAAGCGCTTTTTCAAAAATTTCTGAATTCAGGTGATCTGATTCATTTTGCCCTTCGCCCTCTGTTACTGCAGTTTCTTTTACCAGGTATTCTAAATCTTCTTTTGTAAACGCTTGCTTACTCTCTACCAAATCGGTTCCTATTATCTGCTTAATGAGCCATCGTGAAATTAGATGAAAAAAATTTGTAAACGGCTGTAGAGGAATGTAAAAAAGATACTTGGCCGGGTAAGCAAACCAGAGCAGTGTCTGGTCACTGTTCACCCTGAACAGTATTTTTGGAATCAACTCGCCAAAAATTAAAATAATAAAAGTGGTAAGTATGGTTTGTGTAATTAGCAAGGCAACCTCTCCTGTAGGTAAAAATGAAAAATTGGAGTTGGTAAAGTAGTTAGATGTAATGCTTCCGAAAATTACCAATGAGATGTTTAGGCCAATAAGCATTGTGCTTATGAACTTAGATGGCGAGCCGTTAAAGTCAGCTATAATACGCGCACTTCCTGAACCTTTCTCTTTCAATAATTCAATGCGCAGTTTATTGGCAGAAACAAATGCAGTTTCGATGCCTGAAAAAAATGCAATAAGTAAGAGTGCGGCAAAAATGGCTAATAGTTCCATGGCTGTACGCAAATGAAGCAAAAGTTTGTGGGATGAAGGTTTGCTAAAAATATTTAACCTCGTTAAGCAACTATTGTATAAGAGCAAGTGTTGAACAAATTCGCACCCCAATGAAGATTGTAAAGTTCACAGTTCACAGTTCCAAGATAAAGCAGCTGCTGTTTGGCGTACTTGCTTTTATGCTTTGCACTCATGGCAGAGCCCAGGTTTCTGCTACACTTCGAGCAGATTCAAATCAAATTCAAATTGGCGACCACTTAAAGGTTCGACTTACGGTTAAGAACGAAAATTTTCTTTCCGTTCAGTTTCCGGTGTTAACTGACACACTCGGAAATATGGAAATGGTGAGTTCTTCTAAAGTTGACACTGTGAAAGAAAACAACGGGCAAATCCTCTCGCAAGTTTTCACCGTTTCGGCTTATGATTCAGGGCAGTTTTTTGCAGGTCCGGTTAAGATTTTTTTTAAAAACAAAAACGGAGAAACGGACAGTGTATTGTCTAACGATGTAGTAGTAACAGTAAACACTTTGGATGTTGATACTGCCAAACCTTTTAAACCTATAAAAGCACCTTTGGATGTGAATTATACATGGAAAGAGTTTTTGCCTTACATACTTCTTGTCTTGTGGCTGCTACTGATGATAGCCGGAGGTGCTTACTATATGTGGCGAGAGCAGAAAAAGAAAAAATTAGTGCCTTACGAGCGCCCTAAGCCTAAAGACCCGGCTCATATTTGGGCAAGAGCTGAATTGAAAAAATTAGAAGATGAAAAACTTTGGCAGAAAGATGAGGTAAAATTGTATTACTCGCGACTTACCGATATACTGCGTATGTATCTGGAGTATCGTTATGGTTGGTATGCAATGGAGTCAACTACCGAGGAAATACAAAGTGAAACAAACAACTACCATTTAAAAGATAAAGCCAAAGATAATCTGGTTTCAATTCTTCGCACAGCCGACTTAGTAAAATTTGCAAAAATGCTTCCGATGCCGGATGAAAATATACGAGCTATGGAACAAGCAAGCAGATTTATAGACTTTACCGAACCCAACGAAAACAAGGAGGACAAAAAGTAATGTTCAACGGATTTACACAAATTACATTTGCCAACAAATGGGTGTTGTACTTAATACCCGCAGTGTTTGTATTAGGGGTGGTGTGGTGGTGGTTTTTTTCTAAGAAAAACTTCCCTTCACTAACATTACCAGCCACTAATGTGTTTGCAAAAGCGGGAACTCCGTTTAAAGCAACCCTCAAAAAGTTTTTACCGCTTTTGCGCGTTTTGTCGCTTATAAGTTTACTGGTAGCATTGGCTCGTCCGCAAACTTCGTATGACGAAGAGAAAGTTACTACCGAAGGTATTGATATTGTATTGGCTATTGACGTTTCTACTTCTATGTTGGCAAAAGATTTTAAACCTAATCGCTTAGAAGCGGCCAAAAAGGAAGCTATGGATTTTGTTGATGGCCGACCACACGACAGAATTGGGTTGGTGGTTTTTGCCGGTGAAAGTTTTACGCAGTGTCCTGTAACTATTGATCACGCCATTGTAAAAAATCAACTGAAGCAAATAAAAAACGGATTGATGGAAGATGGAACTGCCATAGGCATGGGCTTGGCTACTTCGGTGCAGCGGTTAAAAGAAATAAACTCGAAAAGTAAGGTGATAATTTTAATGACTGATGGTGTAAACAACAAGGGTTTGATAGATCCGGCTACAGCATCTGACATTGCCATGCAATTTGGAACACGGGTATATACCATTGGTGTAGGTACTAACGGCAAAGCTATGACACCGGTGGCTATGACTCCTGCGGGCGAGCTACTTTTTGATTATGCTGATGTGCAGATTGATGAGCCGTTGCTGAAAAGCATAGCTAAGAAAACAGGTGGACAGTATTTTAGAGCCACTGACAACAAACGCTTAAAAGATATCTATCAGCAAATTGATAAATTGGAGAAAACAAAAATTGAGGTAAGCGCTTTTGAACACAAAACCGAAAAGTTTTTTCCGTTTGCGCTTGTAGCCGGTATTCTGCTATTATTCGAAGTGCTGTTACGCTATTTGATTGTAAGAAGCATTCCCTAGCAGTTACGGTACCGGATCGTAACCTTGTCCGCCCCATGGGTGGCAACGCGAAATACGCCTTACAGCTAACCAACCACCTTTAAACGGGCCATACTTTCTTATGGCTTGCATACTGTACTCTGAACATGATGGAGAATAGCGACAACTTGGAGGCAAAATGGGCGAAAGAAGCACCTTGTAAGCCCTGATTAGTAAAAGAAAGATAGCTGAAAAAAGTTTTGATATCATTTGAAGGATATACGCTGCATGCAGTTTAAGAGGGCTTTTTGTGTGGTGCTGAAGTCAGGTATTTGTTTGCCTTTGTAAACAAACATAAATGCGAATTGTTTTTGTTCTGTACAGAGTTTTTGATAAAGTTGAATTTTTGAGGTGCGGTAAACCTCACGCATTAGTCGTTTTATGCGGTTGCGGTCAACGGCCCGTTTAAAGTACTTTTTGGGTACTGAGAAACCCGCTTGTGCCGGATAAGGGGTGTGTAGAGTTTGGTATAAATAAACAAGGGTAAACCCGTTGTTAGAAACTGATTTACCCTCTTTAAAAAGCAGGTCAATTATTTTTTTGCTCTTGAGCTTTTCGGCTGCTGTAAATCCGTTTTTGTTTGATGTCAAGTCGGGATTAAAGACAGTAAATAGCTTGGCAGCGGCTCTTCTATTTGAGTCGTTTTTCGTCAGAAACTGTGAGTTTCTTTCTGCCTCTGGCTCTTCTGCGTGCAAGTACTTTTCTTCCATTTTTTGTACTCATTCTTTCTCTGAAGCCGTGCTTGTTGGTTCTTTTTCTGCGGCTTGGCTGGAATGTCCGTTTCATTTTCTAAAGTATTACGTTTTTGATAAAAAACCCCTGCCTTTGTGTGGCAAGGGGCGGCAAATCTATAAAGTATTTCTACTTATCAAAGGTAATGACCAATCGTTTTACGCGCGTGGCGCGCTAAACTAAAAGTTATGGCCAGCACAGGAATGCACCAAAACAATGGTTTTTTATTTGTTCATGGCAATCAGAAACTCTTCGTTGCTCTTGGTGCCTTTCATTTGTTGCAATAAAAAGGTCATAGCTTCCTGCGAGTTCATGTCGGCAATGTGGTTGCGCAAAATCCACATGCGCTGCAGAACATCTTTGTCTAACAACAGGTCATCTCTACGGGTAGATGAGGATACTATGTCAATGGCCGGGTAGATGCGTTTGTTAGATAGCTTGCGGTCAAGTTGCAGTTCCATGTTGCCGGTTCCTTTAAACTCTTCAAAAATTACTTCATCCATTTTAGAGCCCGTGTCAATTAGGGCGGTAGCAAGAATGGTCAACGAACCTCCGTTTTCAATGTTTCTGGCTGCACCAAAAAATTGTTTTGGCTTTTGCATGGCGTTGGCTTCAACACCACCCGATAATACTTTGCCCGATGAAGGTGCTACAGTATTGTGGGCGCGTGCAAGTCGGGTTATAGAGTCGAGCAGGATAACCACA
The DNA here is from genome assembly GCA_964615305.1 of uncultured Chitinophaga sp. Taxonomy (GTDB): domain Bacteria; phylum Bacteroidota; class Bacteroidia; order Chitinophagales; family LD1; genus Bog-950. The sequence goes on along the minus strand of CAZTNA010000010.1, from coordinate 22,617 downwards.
TCGTGACCGCACTCTACCAGGCGTTTTGCTTTTTGCAGTGCTATATTGCTCACCTTTACGTGCTTTTCTGCGGGCTCGTCAAACGTAGAAGCTATAACTTCTGCTTTTACACTGCGTTCCATATCAGTTACTTCTTCGGGGCGTTCATCTACAAGTAGCACAATAAGGTAAACCTCCGGGTGGTTGGCGGCTATGGCGTTGGCTATTTCTTTAAGTATGGTGGTTTTACCGGTTTTGGGCTGGCTCACAATCATACCTCTTTGCCCTTTACCTATGGGCGTAAAAAGGTCAACTATGCGGGTGGTCAGGTCATTTGGTTTAGTAAACAGGTTTAGTTTTTCTTCAGGAAAAAGTGGAGTTAGGTAGTCGAACGAAACACGGTCTCTCACTTCTTCGGGAGATCGGCCGTTCAATAAATCTACTTTTAACAAGGCAAAATATTTTTCGCCTGATTTTGGCGGACGAATGTAGCCGCGCACCGTATCTCCGGTTTTTAGGCCAAACAGTTTTACCTGTGATGGTGATACATAAATATCATCTGGCGAAGAAAGGTAGCTGTAGTCAGAAGAGCGAAGAAACCCATAGCCATCAGGCATCATTTCCAGCACACCTTCGCCTTCGATTATAGCATCTGTTTCTACGCTAAAAATATTGGCGCCCTTTTTTAGCTGCTCATCGTTGGTGCGTTCGTAGTTAGAAGTGTTTTCGAAGCCTGAGTTTATTTCATCATTACTCACTTCGACTTCTGATGTTGAAGTCTGCTGTGTGTCTTCGGCAGCCTCTTCAACGGCAGGTATTTCACCTGTTTCACCTTCAGGCTTGTCGGCTTTAGATTTTAAATCAGGGTCAATAGGTTTACGGGTTCTTGGCTTTTTCATTTTGTCTTTGGGTTTATCGGCTTCTGCCTGTGCGGTAGGGCTTAATGCCTGTGCATCAAGAATTTTGAGGATAAGTTCTTGCTTTTCGAGTTTGTCGGCATTTTTGATTTTGAGTGTATCGCCAATTTCGCGAAGCTCAGGTAAAATCATGTCGTTTAGTTGCAGAATGTCGTACATGCAGAGGGGTATTTAAATTTAAATTGTATGGTGATAAAAACAGAAATCATGCGTGCGAAAAACCACCTTTCGGTGTTATCAAAGAAAACTTGTTGCTTGTTGAAGTGTTGATTATGGAACTGTAAAACCTTTGTTGGAAATAAACTGCGCTTGTGCAGTTGCTACCGGGTAGCAGCGCAATGTTAGGCAAAGTTTTGAACCTACCAAACGTGTAGAAATAGAGTGTGGATACTTTGCGCGCAACTACAATGCGTTCCTTCTTTTTTATTTTGCGGCATGAGCAAAAGCAAAACAGTTTATTTCTGCCAGCAATGTGGCACCCAGTCACCCAAATGGGTGGGCAAGTGCCCTGTGTGCAATCAATGGAATACTTATGCCGAAGAAGTAGTTGACAAAACAGAAGAGAAACTAAAAGAGCAGCGTAACTATACACTTAAGAAAACTGAAGCCACCAAACCCCTGCCTATTGCTGAGGTGCACGAAATGGAAATGCAGCGCACCGATACGCTGGATTCCGAACTTAACCGTGTGTTGGGTGGTGGTATTGTTGCGGGCTCATTAGTTTTGATTGGTGGCGAACCAGGCATAGGCAAATCAACGCTTATGCTGCAACTGGCGCTTAAACTGCAAAACAAAAAAGTGCTGTATGTAACCGGTGAAGAAAGCGACCGCCAGATAAAACTCCGTGCCGACAGAATTGGCATTGATAACCCGCTGTGTTATATTTTAACTGAAACCAACACACAGCAAATTTTTAAGCAGGCAGAAGCGCTGGCCCCCGATGTAGTAATTATTGACTCTATTCAAACTTTACATACGGTATATGTAGAGTCAACACCGGGTAGTGTAAGCCAGGTGCGCGAGTGCACGGCAGAACTCATGCGTTTTGCAAAAGAGAGCAGCATTCCTGTTTTTTTAATAGGCCATATTACCAAAGACGGCATGATAGCCGGCCCTAAAGTTTTGGAGCATATAGTAGATACCGTGCTGCAATTTGAAGGCGACCGCAACTACACGTATCGAATTTTGCGCACCACCAAAAACCGTTTCGGCTCTACTTCTGAAATTGGTATTTACGAAATGGTGGGCGAGGGGCTTCGCCCTGTATTAAACCCTTCTGAAATTCTGCTTACACAGCGAGAAGAGAATCTGAGTGGTATTGCTATTGCCAGTATGATGGAAGGCATGCGCCCGTTTTTAATAGAAACACAGGCACTGGTTACACCCGCGTTTTATGGTACGCCTCAGCGTTCAGCTACCGGTTTTGATGTGCGCAGAATGAATATGTTATTGGCTGTACTCGAAAAGCGCGCAGGTTTTCGCTTTGGAACAAAAGATGTTTTTCTGAACATAGCCGGTGGTCTGAAAGTAGAAGACCCTGCTATTGATTTGGCAATTATTGCCTCACTATGCTCTTCTTATAATGATATAGCTGTATCGTCTAAAATTGCTTTTTCAGCAGAAGTAGGTTTAAGTGGCGAAGTGCGCTCCGTAAGCCGTATAGACCAACGTGTTTCTGAAGCCGAAAAACTGGGCTTCGAAAAAATATTTATCAGCAAGTTCAATCAGAAATTGGATAAGCGCAAATACAATATTGAGATTGTTTATCTCAGTAAAGTGCAATCGCTGATGGAAGAATTGTTTGGGTAAAAAGGGGCAACTATTTGCCGAGCTTGATGTTTACGTTCTTGCTTTTTATCTCCAGTTTCTTTTTGTCTATAGTCATACCGCCTTTGCTGCCATTTACGTTTACTCCTTTGTTATTTATGGCAGCTCCTTTGCCCTTGCTGTCTTTAGCTGTTACTTCACCTTTGTGAGCCGATACTCCAGCACCGTTTTTATTTTTTGCTTCCGCCCCTTTGTTATTTATCACCGTTCCACCACCTTTGCTACTGCTAGTGCTTGCTTCTCCTTTTTTAACGGCAACTCCAGAGCCGCTGCTGCTTTTTACACTGGCGGATTTGCTGTTTACGGTTACTCCTTTTTGTGAACTTGTTTGTGCCTGCGCTACGCTAATGGTAAACAAAACTGCCAGGGCTGTCATTAAGTTTTTCATGTCATTTATTTTGTGTTATCGAAACTAAGATGAATTGTGATTGTAAAAAACTATGCCAAAAAGATTTTGCTGAAGTTCTAAAATTCTAAACAGCCATTGAATACAGGTTAGAAACTATCTTTCGTGTTTGGCAAATGGCCACCGGTTTTGGGTTTTATTCGTTTCGAAAGAAAACGAATAATGCCCCGTGTATTACGCATAATTAATCGCCTCAACTTAGGAGGCCCAACGTATAATGCAGCTTATTTAAGCAAGTACCTTCCGCCTGAGTTTGAGACCATGCTTGTGTCAGGTATGAAAGATGAAGCGGAGAAAAGTTCTGAGTTTATAGTTCAGAATCTTGGCTTGCATCCTGTGTATCTGCCCGAAATGTATCGCGAGTTAAATCCGCTGCGCGATTACAAGTCGTACTTTACGTTACGCAGAATTATTAGGGAATTTAAACCCGATATAGTTCATACACATGCCGCCAAGGCAGGTGCTGTGGGCAGGTTAGCGGCCTATCACAGCGGTGTGCCGGTTATTCTTCATACTTTTCATGGGCATGTATTCCATTCTTATTTCGGACCTACAAAAACACGTGTATTTTTAGAAATTGAAAGATATTTAGCCAAGAGAACCACAAAAATTATCACCCTCAGCCAAATTCAAAAACAAGAGTTGGTAGAGCAGTTTAAAATTGCCCCTGCAGATAAATTTGAAATAGTTCCACTAGGTTTCGACCTTACTAAGTTTCAGCAAGATAAAGAAGCAAAGCGTAAAAAGTTCAGAGAAGAGTATAACCTTCAGGATGACGAAATTGCCATTGGAATTGTGGGCAGATTAGTGCCAATAAAAAATCACGAACTGTTTTTACGGGCAATAAAAACGGTGAGTGAACAAATGCCGGGGCGTATTCGTGCCTTTATTATTGGTGATGGAGAAGAACGGACGAAAGTGGAGAATGTAGCTACATCGCTTGGTTTAAAATTCAACAATCATAATTTTAGAGAAAAGAACTCACTGACATTCACCAGTTGGATTCAAGATATTGACGTGTCGAACGCAGGTATGGATATTATTGCCCTTACTTCACATAACGAAGGCACTCCGGTGAGTCTTATTGAAGCTCAAGCCTCAGGTGTTCCGATAGTATCAACCCGAATAGGCGGTATAGCTGATATCGTGATGGAAGAGGAAACAGCTTTACTGTCAGACCCGGGCAACCTCACCGCATTTTCTGACAATCTACTTCGTTTAGCTGCCGATAAAAACTTACGAGCGCAAATGAGCGTAGCCGGAAAAAGCTATGTGATGCAACAATTTAGTTATCAACGCCTGTGCAGCGATATGAGCCGGATATACCATTCTTTACTATCAGCCCATAAAACATGAACCCCTTGCAATTTTTAATTAGGTTTGCCCGCACACAAATGATGAAACGACTTTTGCCGTTTATTGCCATAGCCGTAGCTTTGGCGTTTTTGCCCTCCTGCAAAACTCTTTATCCCAACCGAATGTTTCAGCAGGGCGATTATCAGTATTTTGAGTTGGCACAAAAGCAGTTAGATCAGTATGTGCTTAAGCCGGGCGATGTGTTTACACTTAAAGTTTATGCAAGAGATGGTTTTAAACTTATAGATGTTTTAGGCATGTCAATGTCTGATAGGATGGCGGGGCTTAGCCAGGGTAACACAGTGGACGAAAGCGCAAAATACCAGGTAGATGTTGAAGGATTTGCCAAGCTGCCAATTTTAGGTCAGTTCTATGTGAAAGGTTTTACAGAAGCAGAATTGGAAAGAATGCTTGCAGAAAAGTATGCAGGACTGTTTGTTGACCCCTACGTAATTGTAAGAGCATCTAACAGAAGAGTTTTTGTTTTTAAAGGAAGCCTGGGTCAGGTGGTTCCGCTAAACGAAACTCCAACAAGTTTAATTGAAGTTATTGCAGCTGCCGGTGGTTTGGAAGAAGGAACCAAAGCTTATAACATTAAGATTATACGCGGAGATCTCCAGAATCCCCAAATTTCGCTCGTTGATTTATCTACCATAGAGGGCATGCGAAAGGCGGAGCTTGCTATGCAAACCAATGATATAGTTTGTATTGATAAAAGAAGAAAAGTGGTGTCAGATGTGCTTCGCGAAGCCGCACCTTACTTTTCGCTTATAACCACTGTTAGCACACTTATATTTTTAGTAATACGACTTGGAAAATAACAACAATCATACGAGCACCTCGCAGCAGGTAATGGGAGCGGTTGATGATTTCAACCTGGGCTTGTTTATTTACATCGTAAACAAGAGCGTAATCTGGTTGGTGCTTATCGTTATTCTATCGGTAACTCTTTCAATTGTCTATTTACGCTATGCCCCAAGAATCTATGAGTCGAACACCACGTTAATGCTTAAGACACAAAAAACTTCTGAGATTTTGGGGGTTGAGAAACTTGTTGAAGAGCAAAGTGAAATGGAGATTGTCAGGGAAATGAGGCTGCTCAAATCAAAAATGCTGCTTGAAAGAGTGGTTAATAAGCTGCCATTACAAATTGGTTACTATAAAGAAGGAAAAACAAAATTCATTTTTAGTGAGTTGTACACGTCAACTCCTTTTGTAATAGATGGTCAGATAAAAAACCCTGACATAATTAATAGCCCTGTTTATGTAAAAATTTTAGAGAAGGGTAAGGTATATGTTGGGTTTAGCTTAAATGGAAAAGAATTTGAAGCCACGAAGGATACCGGATATATTTTTTCGAACCCCTACTTTTCTATTAAGGTGAGTTTCCCCAGAGCAATTACAAAAGATGACCTGTCGAACATTTACTATTTCAAGTTTTTAGATAAAGCAGATGTAATAAATGAGATAACACACAGGTTAGAAGTGTTACCTATTGATCCTAAAACAAAAACTATAGGGCTGGTTTATAGCGATAGAAACCCGGTAAGAGCAAAAGAAATTATTAGCCAGGTTTCTGATGAATTTATTGCTTATGATGTAGAAAAGAAGCGGGAAGGATTCATAAATATTCTCGACTTTATTAAAAATCAAATTGACTCATTCGGTTCTACTTACGACAAGTTTCAGGATTCTATTACTGTTTTGCGGGTATCGGAGCGGTATTTTAGCAAAGGCGCTGGTGATGCAGGAGAACAAGTGTCAAGACAACTGGAGTATGAAATGAAAATGCAGAACATTGAGTACGATATTGCCCTGATGGCAACATTTCGTGCCTTGCTTAGCCGCAATAAAGATTACTCAAATTTGCCTACACTTAAATTTAAAACAACAGATATAGCTTTTGATGAGCAAATTCAACAAATAAACTCGTTGCAACAGAATAGAAATTTGTTTTTGCTTGATGCCACCATACAGCACCCTAGGCTGCGCATGCTCGATAAACAAATTGACGATAATAAGGTAAAGCTTAACCAAAACCTTGATAACACAGCCAAACTGCTAAAAGCATCTTTAGAATTGCAACGGAGAGAGTATAGTAAGTTGATGGCAGAAATTATCCGCTTACCCGATCTCCAAAACAAGTTTGCAAGACTCGATAAGATGGCAGAAATGCGAAACGGATTTATTATGAGCTTGTTTGAACAACGTTCTAATTACCTTATTGCAAATGCAGGTATAGTGTCAGACTATGTTGTGTTAGAGCGAGCATCTGTGCCTACCACTCCAGTTTCGCCAAAGGAAACTTTTACAAAAATTGCCGGCTTCGCCATTGGTTTAATTTTAGGGCTAACTGTAATTATTATCAGGTATTTACTTCACAATTCAATAATTGCCATTGAAGATGTAAGCCGAAAAACCAAAGCGCCAATATTAGGGGTTGTGCCGAGGCATAAAGAAGAAATGGTTCGTTCGCAAATTGTAGTTACACAAGACCCTAAAGCAACTATTACCGAAGCATTCAGAGGGGTTCGCGCTAATATGCAGTTTATTAATAGCGAACCCGGCTCAAAGATAGTAGCTACTACATCTACCATACCCGGTGAGGGTAAAACCTTTGTGTCGATCAACACAGCAGCTATATTAAGCATGTTGAACAAGAAGGTAGTTATTCTTGATTTTGATATGCGCAAACCTCGTCTTAACAAAATATTTGATGTTGATAGCCAAAGAGGGGTAAGTACAATTCTTAGTGGGCAAACAACTATAGACGAGTGCATCATGGAATCTGGCGTGCCCAACTTAGATTTTATTACTTCGGGTCCGGTTCCCCCGAATCCTTCGGAGTTAATATTGTTGCCAATTTTAGATGATGTATTGACGTATCTAAAAACCAAGTACGATTACGTTGTAATTGATACACCACCTATAGGCTTGGTAACAGACGCACTTGAAATACTGAAAAAAACAGACTACCCGATTTATGTGGTTAGAGCTGCTTATTCTAACCGCGCGTTTGTTCATAACATCAATCGAATTATTGCCGAAAACAAAATTAAACACCTGGGCGTAGTGATAAATGATTATGGTCGAGGAGCCTCCGGCTATGGATACAGCTACGGCTATAGTTACGGTTACGGTTACGGCTACGGTTACGGCTATGGCTACGGTTACTATGGCAAGAAGTATGGTGAGGGATATTATACCACTGAAGCTAAGAAGAAGGGGCCTTCTCTCATGGAGCGTATCTTAGGTGTTAAGAAATCATCCTGATCATGCAAGTGGAACCGCAATATCTTGTTTCGTTTCTCGCGCTGTTTCTTTTAATCAGCACCTTTTTTTCGTTCTTGATTAACTGGTTGTTTTTAAAGTTCTCTTTCAACTTAGGAGCCAGAGAACGCACCCCACTCGAACAAGTTCGCTGGAGCACCAATGTAAAGCCCGCTATTGGTGGCATTTCATTTTTTATTGTGTTCTTAATTTCTATTTCAATCATTGGCACTCTACCACGACAGTCAGATTATTTTTTAGACAAGCATTTGATAGGCATTATAGCATCTTCATGTCTTGGTTTTATTTTGGGGCTGGCCGATGATGCCTACAATACTAACCCGTTAGCCAAGTTCATTGCACAACTTTCTTGTGCATTTATCTTGATTATCTCTGATGTGTATATTCCCGTTACCGGTAACAATGCCTTCGACTTTATGGTAACTACCATTTGGGTAATAGGGCTGATGAATTCTATAAACATGCTTGATAATATGGATGGTATTACCACCACAATATCTATGTGTATTATAGCCGGACTAATTTCTGTGGTAGCCATTAGCGGCCACTCTCTTAGTAGCTACTATCTTATAATGCTGGTAGGTGTGTTTGGCGGACTTGCAGGCTTTCTGTATTTCAATTGGAACCCATCTAGAATTTATATGGGCGATACGGGTAGTCAGTTTTTGGGTGTGTTTTTGGCCTCAACCAGTATTATGTTTTTCTGGGGATATAAAAATCATGACTCGGCTCAGTGGCTGCAAATAAAACAGTTTGTAGTACCTATGCTTTTTTTCATTGTTCCGCTCATAGATACTACAACAGTTACTATACGGAGACTAATGCGAAAGCAGTCGCCATTTGTAGGCGGTAAAGATCATATAACCCACCACCTCGCTTATCTTGGCTTGTCAGACAGAACAGTAGCATTGATACTTATTTCTGTATCGCTTTTCTCTATGCCTTTAGTGTCACTGATTATTACCGGAATGGTGGAGTGGACATTTGAGGTAACGCTTGCAGCATTTGGTTATTTTATATTGCTGTTTGTAGTTTTTCAATTGTTGTATAACAAAGGAAAAAAACTGCACGAGGCCAAGCTTAAAGAGGCGAAAACATGAATTATGTTTTAGTCTTTGTTGGGGGAGGCTTGGGAAGTTTAACCCGATATGCAGTGAATCTTTTATGGCCAGGTTCACTGACAACTTTTCCATTTGCCACGCTTGTATCTAACTCGGCAAGTTGCTTTATACTGGGCTTACTGCTAAGTTATATGTTTGCTAAAGAGCAAAGTAATTCAAGTCTAATATTGTTTCTGGCAACCGGGTTTTGCGGTGGGTTTTCTACATTTTCAACATTTACCTATGAAACATTTCAGTTGTTAAACTCCGGAAATTATAAGATAGCTTTTGCCAACGTGCTTTTGAGTTTGATTGTTTGTTATGTAAGTATAGTTGCCGGTTTTTTTACAGGCCGGTTGCTTTAAAAACAACAAGCGCTTTGTCATCTTTTATTTTTGCAGTTTATGGAATATATACTGAAATACTTTCCCGACTTAACACAAAAGCAAATTCACGAGTTTTCACAGCTGCATAACATTTATGCCGAATGGAATGAGAAGATTAATGTGATTTCGCGCAAGGATGTTGAGAATTTGTATTTGCGTCATGTGCTTCACTCGTTAGCCATAGCCAAGTTTATACAATTTAAATGTGCCGCCAAAATTATGGATTTGGGTACAGGAGGTGGGTTTCCCGGCATTCCTTTGGCCATTCTATTTCCCGAAGCCAGATTTCATCTAGTAGATTCGATAGGTAAAAAACTAAAGGTTATAGAGGCTGTAAAAGATGAGTTGCAGCTTAAAAACATTTTTGTTTTTCATTCGCGTGCCGAAGACATGGACTTTAAATACGACTATGTAGTATCGAGAGCTGTAGCACCGCTAAATGAACTAGTCAAGTGGACGAAAGGTAAGTATTCAAGTCATAACCATCACGAAATCCGCAACGGACTAATTTGTTTAAAGGGCGGAAATATTGAAGAGGAGATTTCTGTTGTAGCCAACGCAAAAAAAACACCGCTGTCTAATTTTTTTGAAGAAGAATTTTTTGAAGGAAAATTTGTGGTGTATACGCGACAAGCATAATCTGGTGCCATATTTTTAATGGCATTTGGGTTATCTTTCCCAATGATTTTTTTCGCTTAAGACTGAAAATTTTTTACCCAATTTCTCTGTATTGGTTATTTTGTCAATTGGTATAAACCAAAACTCCACAGTACAGTTTTGTTGAGTAACATTTATGGTAAAATAACCGTGCTTAGAAAACTGACACCATCTGTGATGTGGGTTTAAACTTCGGCTGATACTTTGTGCTGCGGGAATAAAACCGGCAGGAACCCCTGCCTCCATCATATTTACCCGCGAAATACTGGGGCCTGTAATTTCAACACCTACAGAACCTTTTCCGGTTCGTTTACTATAAAGTTTCTTGTTTCTGGGTGTAGCTGTCATGTCCATCACAAAACTCATGTGTATGTCACCGGTGAGTACTACTGTATTATTGATGTTGTTTTTAACCAGAAAATCATAAAAACGATTTCTGTCATCCGGAAATCCGTTCCAGTTACTAGTGTCAAAAAGTTTTCCATTTCCTCGATGCGTTATTTTTTGAACTGCTTTACTGCTCAACCAGTCAGTCATCATTTCCTGATTACCTATCAGGTGCCATTGAGTGTGCGAGTTCAGTAAATTGTTTTTTAACCAGGCATCTTGTTTCAAACCTAAAACAGATTTTTTACCCGGTTCGTATTCTTCTTTGCCCCGAAACAAATGCATGTCAACCATGTTTAAATCAGCTAGCTCACCAAACCGGAACATGCGGTAAATATTCTCAGGGTGTAAACTATCGGGCATACGTATTGGCAAATACTCGTAAAACGCCTGAATAGCCTCTTCGGTTTTTCCGGGTGCTTCCACATCTGTGTCGTGATTATCCCACTCTGCTATCCATGTTTTGTTTTGGCGGGCTAATCGCAAATCAGGGTCAAGCAAATAATATTTGTGCCGCGTACGCCAGTCGGCTAACCCCGCACAGTCCCGCACCGTATCTGAGGGCATTCTATTGAATTGTCTTTCGTCCGGGTAATCGTACACGTAATCGCCCAAGTGTACCAGGAAATCAATATCGTTTCGCAGGGCAATAACTCTGTAAGCGTTAAAAAAACCTGCCCATATACTGCTGCAAGAAACCACCGCCAGTTTACATTCTGTTACAGAATTACCCGGTAGAGTCTTTGCTATGCCCACACGTGAAATTTTGCCTAAAGGGGTTACAAAGCGATAAAAATATTTTGTGTCAGTTTTTAATCCACCAATATCTGTTTTAGCTGTAAAATCGCTTTTAGAAAATGCTACCACAACACCTTGCTTTTCTATTTTATTGAAAGCAGAGTCAAGAGATACTTGCCACAGCAAGCCCATGTCTTCGGTGGTTTCAACCTTGGTCCAGAGAATAAATCCATCTATGGTTGGGTCTCCGGACGCTACTCCATATAAAAATGGAGTAAAAGCACTATCAGCAAAAATATTGGGTGGATAGGTTTCGCCTTTTGTAAGTTGAATGTTTGAGGCAACGATGGCAATAAGCAAGAGGGCTTTTTTCATAACCATTGGCAGGCAATACTTATTTCTTCATCAAATCATTGGCATGAATGGTGTGTTCCCATTTGCGTTGTCCGGCTATGCCGAACACCTCTAGTTTCAACGTGCGGTTGCCTTCTTCACCGGTAATAGAAACTTGTGCAAAGTTCTTTTTGTAGAGTATGGTGCTTTTAATGCTATAAGTATTTACAAAGCCGTTTAGGTTTTTAGTTGGCAATATAGGCGCAGTGAGTGGTGAGCAGGTAAAGTCGTAAAACGGATAACCCTTCCATTCGCGCTTACTAAGTTCAGTAAAGTGTTTGTCACCGGTTAAAAAAATAACTCCCGGTATGTTGTTCTCTGCTACAAAATCAAGCAGCTGATTTCTTTCTCTGGGATATTTAGCGTATGAATCATCGTACCAGGCATCGCTTATCACTTGCGACCCAACGCAAATAAACTTGAATGCTGCCTTGCTTTTCTTTAATCCATCTTTGAGCCATTCAGACTGCCGGTAACCCAAAAACGAACCGGCCGTGTCGCCTTCGGGTTGCAAAAACCAGCGGTTATCTGTCATAAAAAATTCTGCATCGTAATATCTGAACGAATAGTAAATACCCTCTGTAGTGTCGTTGCGTGTAAAGTCATTAGGCCAAAAACCTTTAAACACTTTTAGGGCATCTTGTTTTTGTGGGAAAGTACTATCTGCATCATTCCATCCGTAGTCGTGGTCGTCCCAAATAGCGTAGTTAGCCTGACCATTCAAAAAATCACTCAGTAAAAAGAACCCCTTTCTAACCTTTAGCTGCCGGTCAAACATGTTGTCGTAGTTCTTGTAGTCTTTAAACATGTAGTACGTATTATCGCCTAACCACACCATAAAGTCACTTTGTTTCCGCTTCATGGAGTAAAAAATCTTTACCGCATTTCCCGGAAAAGCAATTCTGCCGAAGCCCGGACTTAGGTAGGCACACGAACCCATCAAAAACTTTACATCACTTACCGGTGCTGTTTCCTGAGTTCTGAAAATACATTTAGGACGAATAGCTGCCGGATCTAATGCATATTGAACCTTATACACTGTGCCCGGTTGTAAGCCGGTAAAATCTAAGTTGAGTGCAAAGTTGCCCTTCTTATCACTTATTTTTTCAAACTTGGTGGGGTGAACGAAAGTTTTTGCCACCGTATCCATCAGTGAAATAATATTGTCGCCTGCACCTCGATACGCTATCCATAGACGGGCCGAAGTGGAAGTAACGGTGCCTATTACCGGACCGTTGACCAACCTTGCACGCTCAGGGTTTTGGGCAAACACATAGTTGGTGAGCAGCAAACACAAGAAGAATATTTTTTTCATTTTGCGAATGTGAATTAAGGAATTAACCCGATAGTCGTACAAAAGATTCTTGTTTTAAGTTCATGAAAAAAACGCTGATACTTTTATTCTTTATTACTACAGTTTCGCATGCCCAGAACCCTATGAATTGTACAGAAGCCGATAAGAAAGCAAGTGAACTTATAAAACAGATGACACTGAAAGAAAAAGTACACGAAATGCACGGGCATGGTGTAGCTCGCTTTGGTTTGTCTATTCTGTTTTCAAAAAAAGTAAAACCGGTAAAGGCTGGCGGCTGTAAGCGGCTGCAAATTCCAGCCACGGTTTTTTTAGATGGTCCGCGGGGTGTTAGCTTATACAAAGGAGCTACGGCTTTTCCTGTTACCATGGCGCGCGGTGCCAGTTGGGATGTTGATTTAGAAAAGCGCGTGGGAGAAGCAATGGCCGAAGAGATTCGCGCATTAGGTGCAAATTATTCGGGTGCGGTTTGTATGAATTTATTGCGACACCCGGCTTGGGGGCGCAGCCAGGAAACGTATGGCGAAGACCCATTTCACGTTGGTGAAATGGCTTCGGCTTTAGTGGAGGGAATTCAAAAGCATCAGGTGCAGGCATGCGCTAAACATTTTGCTGCTAACAGCATGGAGAATAATCGGTTTGGCGGCAGTATGAATATGGATGAACGCACTTTGCACGAAGTGTATCTTCCGCACTTTAAGAAAGTAATAGAACGGGGCGCTGCTTCGGTGATGAGTGCATACAATAAGTTAAACGGAGAGTATTGCGGCCATAGCAAAACACTGCTTACAGATATTTTGCGCCACACCTGGGGTTTTAAAGGTTACATAACCAGCGACTGGCAAAATGGTTTGTACGATGCTCAAAAAGGAGTGGAGGCGGGTATGAATATTGAAATGCCCTCAGGCAATGTTTATTCATTACGGGCGGTTAAAAAACTTTTGCGCAATGGAAAAATTAGTGAACAGCAGATAGATGATTTGATTTTTCCCATCATCAGTACCAAACTTCTTTTTGCACAGCAAAAAGATAAGCAAGAGTATGCTAGAAGTTTGGTTGGCTGCAAAGAGCACACTGATTTAGCGCTAGAAGCAGCAGAGAAAAGTGCTGTGCTTTTAAAAAACGAAAACGCATTTCTTCCGCTTGATAAAAGTATAGTAAAGCGTATTGCCGTGATAGGTTCTCTGGCTAACAGCAAAGAAACAGGCGACCACGGTAGCAGCCGCGTGTTTCCGGGTTATGTGGTTTCTGCTTTAGATGGGGTTAGGAATTATTTCAGCGGTACCTCAGTAGAAATTTTGACTGCGCCTGTTGCCGATTTAGAAAGCATTAAAACCATTTGCGCTAAAGCTGATGCGGTAATAATAGCAGCAGGCACTAATTATACAGATGAGGGCGAATACATAGGCAACGGACAAATTCGCGATAAGCAAAACCCGAACAAAAAAAATTTTATTACACGTACCGGCATATTAGCTGTTGGTGGCGATAGAAAGTATTTGCATTTACACCCGCAAGACATAGAGGTTATTCATGCGGCTGCATCTGTCAGTAAAAACATAGTTGTAAGTTTAGCAGCAGGCAGTGCGGTTACTGTTGAGGATTGGCACCATGAAGTGCCGGCTATTCTGCAATCATTTTATAACGGTATGGAGGGCGGCAACGCACTTGCCCGCATTTTGTTTGGTGATGTAAACCCCAGCGGTAAGTTACCGTTTACCGTGCCTGAATCTGAAAATGATTTACCTGCTTTCAATTCGTATGAAGCTAATGTTGATTACGGTTACTACCACGGCTACACGCTTTTTGATAAAGAGAAAAAACAACCCCGCTATGCCTTCGGCTTTGGGTTAAGCTATACACCATTTGAAATTTCAGAATTAAAAACTTTGCGGGGGGGTAAAACCTGTAATGTTTCAGTTAGAGTAAAGAATACCGGTACAAAACCCGGTGCAGAGGTAGTGCAGGTTTACGTATCGTTTCCGGATGCTAAGATTCACCGGCCCGAAAAACTGCTTCGGGCATTCAAAAAAGTTTTTCTGAAACCCGGTGAAGAAAAAATAGTTGAACTGGCTGTGCCGGAAAACGATTTGCGTTACTATAACACAGAAACTAAAGAATGGGTGTTACAAAAAGGTGTTTATACCGTTCGTGCAGGAAACAGTTCTGCCGATAAAAAAATGCTCAACAGCACGGTTACCATTCAATAGTGCTCAACGAAATTCGTAACCAATATCTTTTCGGTAATATTTATTGTCAAAATTTATTTGCTCAATGGCAGCATTAGATTTTGCCACCGCTTCATGAATGTTTTTGCCATAAGATGAAACCGCTAAAACCCGCCCACCGTTCGTGAGAATTTTTTCACCATCTTTTTTGGTGCCCGCGTGAAACACCATAGAATCAACTACACTATCTAAGCCCGTAATTTCTTTGCCCTTTTCATAGTCTTCGGGGTAGCCGCCCGATGCTACTATGACGGTAGCCGCTGCGCGCTCATCTATTTCAATGTTTTCTTGCAACAGGGTACCACTGCCGGTGGCCGAGAGCAATTTCACCAAATCGCTCTTTATTCTTGGCAATACAATTTCTGTTTCAGGGTCGCCCATGCGGCAGTTGTATTCTATCACATACGGTTCGCCATCTACATTCATAAAGCCTATGTAGATAAAACCCTTGTAAACAATGTTGTCTTTTTTTAACCCTTCAATAGTGGGAATAATAACGCGCTGTTCTGCTTTTTGCATGAGCGCATCATCAACAAAAGGCACCGGTGAAATGCAGCCCATACCACCGGTGTTTAAGCCGGTATCGCCTTCGCCTATGCGTTTGTAATCTTTGGCGTTGGGTAAAATTTTGTAAGAGTTGCCATCGGTTAAAACAAAAACCGAAAACTCAATACCATTTAGAAACTGTTCAATAACCACTTTTGCGCTTGCCTTACCAAACTTGTTCTGCTCTATCATTTCGCGCAGTTGCTCTTTTGCTTCACCGTGGTTGGGTATTATTAATACACCTTTGCCGGCAGCTAAACCATCTGCTTTTAAAACTATGGGCAAATTTTGTTCATCAATAAAATCGAAACCATCGGCCAAATTTTCGATAGTAAACTCACCGTAAGCTGCCGTAGGAATACCGTGGCGCACCATAAACTGTTTGGCAAATGCTTTACTGCCTTCCAGTTGTGCTCCTGCCTTTGATGGCCCTATAACCGGAATATGTTGCAGTTCTGCTTTTGATTGAAAGTAGTTGTATATGCCATTTACCAACGGGTCTTCAGGGCCCACCACCACCAAACTAATTTGGTTTTGCAGCACAAATTTTTCAATGGCATCAAAATCATTTACATCTATGGGCACGTTTTTACCGTGCTGAAGGGTGCCTGCATTGCCGGGAGCTATAAAAAGATTTTCGCAGAGGGGGCTTTGTGAAAGTTTCCAGGCAAAAGCGTGCTCTCTGCCACCGGAACCCAGTAAGAGAATATTCATGGGTGCAAAATTAATTCGGGCGAATGTAAAAGCGCTATAAAACTATGGGCGCTTTATTCTCCACATTTCTTGAACTAAGCGTTTAGCGGGTTATGGAAATTGTATTTGGCTTTGCCCGTTATTTTTAATTTGAGCAACGGCTAAAACTTTACAGGCGTGCCAATTAGTCTGTTTAAACTAACCCAAGCAGGTTATATACTGCCAATAGTTCCCAAAAACATTTGTTGCTTGATTATTGAAAGCCCCCACCTCGGCAAAACTTTTAGTTTAGCCACCCTTTTTAGAATTATCAGTCATTATAGCATCAACTAATTACCTTATCAACTCACCAACACATGGGCTTTTTCGATAACCTGGTTAAATCAATTTTTGGCAGCAAGAGCGACCGCGAGTACAAAGAAATGCAACCGGTAGTAGTGCAAATTAATGCGGAGTATGAAAAACTTAAATCGCTGACCAATGACGAGCTGCGCGGCAAAACTGTTGAGTTTCGTGCCCGTATAGCAGAGCACCTTTCGGCAGTAGATGCCCAAATAGCCGAGCAAAAAGCACTGGCCGAAACCGAAGAAGACCTGCAGCAAAAAGACGCACACTACAAGCAAGTAGAGGTGCTGCGCAAAACCCGTGACGGACAAATTGAGGAAATACTCAAAGAACTATTGCCCGAGGCATTTGCCGTGGTAAAAGAAACGGCCTTCCGCTTTGCCAACAACGAACTGCTTGAAGCCACGGCTACCGACTTAGACCGTGAACTGGCCGCTAAATTTCAAAACATACAGATTGTAGGCAACTATGTGCGCTATGCCAACACCTGGTTAGCGGCCGGCACCGAAGTAAAATGGAACATGGTGCACTACGATGTACAATTAATAGGCGGTATGGTGTTGCATCAGGGTAAAATTTCAGAGATGGCCACCGGTGAAGGAAAAACTTTAGTGGCTACCCTGCCGGCATACACCAACGCATTGGCAGGCGAAGGAGTGCATATAGTAACCGTTAACGATTATCTGGCACGAAGAGACAGCGAATGGAACGGCCCGCTGTTTCAGTTTCTGGGTTTGAGGGTTGACTGTATTGATAAGTACCAGCCGCACAGCGAAGCCAGACGCAACGCTTACTTAGCCGACATTACCTACGGCACCAACAACGAATTTGGTTTCGACTACCTGCGCGATAACATGGTAAACAACCCCCATGAAATGGTACAACGTAAACACCACTTTGCCATGGTAGATGAGGTGGACTCTGTGTTGGTGGACGATGCCCGCACACCGCTTATTATTTCAGGGCAGGTAGATTCAGATGACGAAAAACAATTTCAGGAGCTAAAGCCGCGCATACAACGGCTTTATGACGTGCAGAAAAAAATTACCAACCAGTTTTTGACCGATGCCAAGCGTTTAATTAAAGATGGCAAAACCGGTGAAAAAGAAGGCGAAGGCGGCTTAGCGCTTTTTCGCGCGCACCGCGGTTTGCCTAACAACTCGGCACTCATTAAATTTTTGAGCGAACCCGGCATGAAACAACTCATGCAAGCCACCGAAAACTATTATCTGGGCGAGCAGCAAAAACACATGCCTATAGTTGATAAGGAACTTTACTTTCATATTGATGAAAAAAACAACAGCGTAGAGTTAACCGATAAAGGTATTGAACTGATTACCGGCTCGGGCGAAGACCCTCACTTTTTTATAATACCCGACATGGGCAGCGTAGTAGCTGAAATAGAAAATGCCGGCTTGACATCAGAAGAAAAAGTGCAGCGCAAAGACGCACTCATGCAAGAGTTTAGCGAAAAGAGCGAACGCATACACTCCGTACAGCAGTTACTAAAAGCATATACCCTTTTCGAAAAAGACGTGGACTATGTAGTAATGGACGGCAAAGTGAAAATTGTGGACGAAAACACCGGCCGTATTCTCGAAGGCAGGCGATACAGCGATGGCTTACACCAGGCCATTGAAGCTAAAGAAAGTGTAAAAGTAGAATCGGCTTCGCAAACGCTGGCCACCATTACCCTGCAAAACTACTTCCGCATGTTTCACAAATTGTGCGGCATGACGGGTACTGCCGAAACCGAAGCACAGGAGTTTTGGGATATTTACAAACTGGAGGTTTCTTCGATACCTACCAACCGCGATGTAGTGCGCCACGACAAAGAAGACCTGGTGTACAAAACACGCAAAGAAAAATTTAACGCCATTATTGAAGAAGTAGTAAAACTGACCCAAGCCGGAAGACCCGTGCTGGTGGGTACTACTTCAGTAGAAATTTCTGAATTGCTTTCGCGTATGCTTACCATGCGCAAAATCAAACACAACGTACTAAACGCCAAACAACACCAGCGCGAGGCAGAAATTGTAGCCGAAGCCGGTAATGCCGGCACAGTAACCATTGCCACCAACATGGCCGGCCGCGGTACCGACATTAAAATTAAAGATGACGTAAAAAAAGCCGGTGGCTTGGCCATTATCGGTTCCGAACGCCACGACTCCAGACGGGTGGACAGGCAGCTGCGCGGACGTGCCGGCCGCCAGGGCGACCCGGGAAGCTCGCAGTTTTTTGTTTCTATGGAAGACGAACTCATGCGCCTGTTTGGCAGCGACAGAATAGTGAAGGTAATGGACCGCATGGGGTACGAGGAGGGCGAAGTAATTCAGCACTCTATGATTTCAAAATCTATTGAGCGCGCGCAGAAAAAAGTAGAAGAAAACAACTTCGGAATACGTAAACGCCTGCTCGAATACGATGATGTAATGAACCGCCAGCGCGAAGTAATCTATGCCAAGCGCAAACACGCTTTGTTTGGCGAACAGCTTTCGCTGGATATTAACAACAGCTTTTACGACCTCTGCGAAGAGTTAGTGAATGCTGCTTACGAAAATGGCGAACACGAAAACTTTAAACTTGAGGTTATACGTTATTTTTCGCTCGACACATCTATAACTGCCGAAGAGCTAAAACGCGAAAACGTAACCACCCTTACACAAAAACTTTTTGAAGAAGCCCGGGAACTTTACAAACGTAAAGTAGAAAATACCGTAAACGCCATTATGCCGGTGCTCAAAAACATTCACCAAACCCGGGGCGATTCGGTGCATCGGGTAGCCGTGCCTTATTCCGATGGCAAAAAGGGGCTGAACATTTTAATTGACCTGCAACACGCCATAGCCAACGAGGGTAAAGATGTTATTCAGTTTTTTGAAAAAGCCATTACCCTGGCGCTTATTGACGAAGCCTGGAAACACCACCTGCGGGCCGTAGATGATTTAAAACAAGAAGTGCAACTGGCCAGCTACGAACAAAAAGACCCTATTGTAATTTATAAGAAAGAAGCCTTTGGCCTCTTTAGCACTATGATAGGCGAGGTAAACCGCGATATAACATCGTTCTTATTCAAAGGCCAAGTACCGGCCACCAATACC
The DNA here is from genome assembly GCA_964615305.1 of uncultured Chitinophaga sp. GTDB lineage: Bacteria > Bacteroidota > Bacteroidia > Chitinophagales > LD1 > Bog-950. Next base: position 2,955 of record CAZTNA010000010.1, on the reverse strand, counting down.
GATGCCGTGCGCAATGCCGAAAACGAAAAGCAAAAACAATTTGCTAAACGAATGCAAGAAGGCAGAGGCGATATAATGAGCGGCCATACCGATAACGGACAACCCGCGCAACAACAACAGGTGGAAAAGAAACAAGAACCGGTACGCGTAGGCGAAAAAATAGGCCGCAATGACCCCTGCCCTTGCGGCAGCGGCAAAAAGTATAAGGCCTGCCACGGTAAAGATGCCGAGTAAACTGCCTAACGGCTATTGGGCTACACCATAGAAGTAATACATAAAACAACCCCGTGCCGGTAAAGCCGGCACGGGGTTGTTTCGTTTGCCCCACCCCCACCTCTCAACTTATGCAGAGGCATAAAATATGTAACACCATTGGTGTAACCCCACCCTACGCTACCACCGTAACCACATATTGACCGGTAACCGTGCCGTTATTGGTTACATACAGCGCATCTGCATTGCTAAAAAATTCATCCATGCGTTTTTGCAGTTTTTCTCCGGGGGCCAGCGTAAAGCTATTGCCCACATAACTGTTGAGCAGCGTCATTTGAAACTCCAGCGGGGCAGCGCCTTTGTTTTGCATACGCACTATTTTACCGGCATCGTATTCAACCTTGGCTACGGCATTTTTAGTGCCGGCAGCAGGGGTGCCTTTGTAAATGTGTTTGCGTTTTTGTGCAAACAGCAGCGAAGTATCAAAATACACGGTTACTTTTTCGGGTTGCAGCGGAAACTGCAGCGCAATGGTAAGGGCATTTATTGTCAGCTGAGTGGTAAGCTCTATGCGGGCAGCAGCAAGTGTGTCTTCGGCATTGCTTACATCGCCCTTTTCGGTGGTTTGGCTGTCTTCAGCATTTTTATAGGCATTGCCCAGCGTGGTGGCATCGTTTAAAAACGCCACGCCTAACTGCGCCTGATACTGCGTAGCTCGGGCTATTATGTTATCAATAAGTTGTTTGTATTTAAGGTCGGTGGCTTTGTTGTAAACACTAAGCCCGTCAGGAAAAAACTGAATATACGGCTCAGAGGTTTCGCCAAACTGCCCTTTTATGGTGCCTTCTTTCTGGCGTATAAAAGCATTAAAGGCCATGCGTGCCAAATTTTTAGTGCTGGTGCTTCCTTTGCGGTTGCCTATGCTGCCGCCTACAGCTTCTACGGCAGTGCCAAAAGCGGAGAGGGCGTTGTTGGTGTTGGCAATAATAGCGGCAAAGGTAGAGGCGGGGTTGTTGTTGGCGGTAATACGAGCCACATGGTCGAGCCCGTAGCTGCCCAGGCGTTCGTTGGTAATTTTTCTTTCGTTAAAGAAATCAGTAAAGAGGTCTTCAATTTTTTTCATGGCGTTTATGGTTTAATGAGTAAATAGATAAGTATTGGCTATGCCCTTAGTAACCGTACAAAGGGCAGGGTAAACGTTCACCACAAGGGTTGTAACCGTACAAAGGGCAGGGTAAACGTTCGCCACAGGGTTTGTAACCGTACAAAGGGCA
>CAZTNA010000010.1:0-1368 GCA_964615305.1 uncultured Chitinophaga sp. | reverse complement strand
GTACAAAGGGCATAGTAAACGTTCACCACAGGGGTTGTAACCGTACAAAGGGCATAGGCAGTGTTTACTCTATGCCAACCGTTTTTATTACCCGCCAGGGGGCCATTTACTAACATGCCACGAATGTGGCGAGCAGGTATGTTAAACGCAATGATGCGTTTACCTACTTATTGTTAACGCTGCTAATACTGTAATAAAAGCAGCGGAGGTCGGCAAGGGTAATTTCTTCATTCATTAAAGCCATTGCCAAAGCCATGGGTAGGCAATGCACGTTTAGTCTTTTGTAAATAGCGTTCGTATCTTTGGTTACAGTGCCTGCACTGTAGCCAATATCTTCGGCTATCTGTTGTTTGGTAAACCGAAAAACGTGCAGCAAAAGCACTCTGCGCTGGCGGAGGGTAACAGGGTTAGCTTCCATCTTGCTTCATTGAGGTTTATAATGAAAACCGAATATAAGCATCACCGGGTATAGACAGGTAAATCAGAGGGGGTATAAAATGGCCATAGAATACAAACTCCGGTGGCTTCAGTCAACAGCCTTTCAACCATACGCCCTGCCGCTTATCATGTTTTTTTGCAGCCATGGGTTGTAACCGGTGTTTTTTAGCCGGCCACCGCAGCAGAAAGCCGCAGGCAGTAAAGGCATAATAAGCGGCATCAAAAAACACTCTATACATGGCTGCCTTTAAGGCCGCTTACATAAACTGCTTTTTATTCTGCTTATTGTATTTAACCGCAAAAGCTATATTCGACAAAACAAAACCTCACCATGCATCAATTAAAACTATCTGTATTTATATGCCTGCTTCTGGGCATTCTTACCCCATCGTGTAAAAAAGATAACGACTCTGACGTAGAACCACAAATTCAAATAAGTGCCGGCAGCTTACATAGTTTGGCTTTAAAACCCGACAATTCGCTTTGGGCTTGCGGATACAATACTTTTGGGCAATTAGGCGATGGCACCAACACCGATAGAAATGCTCTGCTTAAAATTACCGATGGAGTAAAGGCAATAGATGCCGGCTTCGGCCATTCTTTAGTAGTAAAAACCGACAATTCGCTTTGGGCTTGCGGATACAATGGCAGTGGACAATTAGGCGATGGCACCAACACCGATATAAATACTCTGGTAAAAATTGCCGATGGAGTGAAAGCAATTAGTGCCGGCTTCATCCATTCTTTAGTAATAAAAACCGACAATTCGCTTTGGGCTTGCGGATCCAATGGCAATGGACAATTAGGCGATGGCACTGGTATAGATAAAACTACTCTGGTAAAAATTGCCGATGGAGTGAAGGCAATAAGTACCGGCTACGGCCATTCTTTAGTAATAAAAACCGACAATTCGCTTTGGGCTTGCGGACT
>CAZTNA010000009.1:0-116895 GCA_964615305.1 uncultured Chitinophaga sp. | reverse complement strand
TCGGGCTTTACTCGTTTATTATTTATTGAAAAGCCCTCGCAATGACACTCTTTTTTGTTGCAATGACAATCTCGTTTCATTTATTCCACTGCGCAATTTTTGTTTCATACAAATCATTCCACATCGGGTTATTCAGCTTTATCAAATCAATTTTCTTTTGCCTGCTTCCGCCTTTAATTTGCTTTTCGCGAGCGATTGCATCATTAATATCACCAAACCGCTCGTAGTAAACCAACTTGTTCACGTTATATTTTGCCGTGAAACTGTTCGGATATTTTTTGGCGATGTGCTCTTCGCACCGCATTTGTAAATCGCTTGTAACACCTGTGTAAAGAACGCTGTTGCCTTTGTTCGTCATGATGTAAACAAAGTATTCGGTTTGCACCAGCCCTACCTTGGTTACGTTTGCCATGCGTTCAATTTATTTAAAACTACTGTCATTGCGAGAACGACTCTTCTTAAATACTTACATGTATCTTTCTAAGCAACCATCATCTTTGTATTTTAAAAACCACAACAGCGAAGGTTGCTTCGGACTTTCCTCTATTTATTTATCAGCGGAAAAGTCCTCGCAATGACAACTCTTTTATATAAACACAAACCCCACCACCAGCGCAATCACTCCCACTAAAAACCAAGCAGATTGCCTTACTTATTCTACTGCCTGGTTTTCAAATCTAATTTTAGTTTTTACCCTTTCAAACCCTTATTTTCTAACATATTCCCTTGCTCAATTACTTGGTGCGTATATTTTCATAATTTAGAAACCTCGCGAAGTTATTATGAATACACCCGTTATAGATTTAGAAGAAGAGAAGAAACTGATATTAAAGGAGTACCGCAGTTTATTGCGAGCGCTACGAAAAAGCATTTCGTCAGGAGAAAAAAAAATGATTCGCGCTGCTTTTGAACTGGCCATGGAAAGCCACAAAGACATGCGCAGAAAAAGCGGTGAGCCCTACGTGCTTCACCCAATAGCGGTGGCAAAAATTGTTGCCGAAGAAATGGGGCTCGATGCCACCTCTGTTATATGCGCGCTGCTGCACGATACGGTAGAAGACACCGAAGTGACCCTGGAAGAAGTAGAGCGCACTTTCAATAAAGAGATTGCCAAGATAGTTGATGGCCTCACAAAAATTTCCGGCATCTTCGATTTAAATTCCTCTATACAGGCAGAGAATTTCCGTAAACTTCTTCTTACGCTTAATGACGATATACGCGTAATACTTATCAAACTGGCTGACCGCCTGCACAACATGCGCACGCTCGACTCGCTGAAACGCGAAAAGCAATTAAAGATTGCCAGCGAAACTGCTTACCTGTATGCACCGCTTGCGCACCGTATGGGCTTGTATGCCATAAAAACTGAAATGGAAGACCTCTCGCTGAAATATACCGAAGCTGAGATGTATAAAGATATTGCTCAAAAACTTCAGGACAAAAAACGTGAGCGATCTAAGTTTATCCACGATTTTATTAAACCATTGAAAGAAGAATTGGAGAAACGCGGTTTCCACTTTGATATTTACGGACGACCAAAATCAATTTACTCCATATACAACAAAATAAAAAACAAGGGAGTTCCTTTCGAAGAAATTTACGATTTGTTTGCCATACGCATCATTCTAAAGTCGCCACATGAAAAGGAAAAGAGTGATTGCTGGGGAGTTTACTCAGCCATAACTGACATTTACCACCCTAATCCGGATAGACTGCGCGATTGGCTTAGCAACCCAAAGACAAACGGATACGAAGCTTTGCACACAACCGTAATGAGTGCTACCGGCAAATGGGTAGAAATTCAGATAAGAACCGAACGCATGCATGAAATAGCCGAGAAAGGCTTTGCGGCACACTGGAAGTACAAAGAAGGAAATGCCGATGCTGCCATGGACGAATGGCTTGAGAGAATTCGTGGTGTATTAAGCAATACCGATTCGGCACTTGATGTAGTCAACGATTTTAAACATGAACTTTTTAGCGAAGAAATTTTTGTATTTACACCTAAAGGTGATTTAAAGCGGCTTCGCAAAGGCGCAACTGCTTTAGACTTTGCCTTTGAAATTCACAGCGGTGTAGGCAAAAAATGTATTGGCGCAAAAGTAAACAACAAGTTAGTGCCGCTAAGCCATGTAATGAAAAATGGCGATCAGATAGAAATACTAACCAGCAACAAACAATCGCCAAATGAGGATTGGTTAAATTTTGTGGTAACCGCCAAAGCGCGTTCGGTAATAAAACAGTCGTTGAAAGAAGATAAAAAACGAATAGCTGCCGAAGGCAAAGAAACGCTTGAACGTAAATTCAAGAATTTGAAAATAGAACCCAGCGAAGCCAATATACTACTACTTACAAACTTCTATAAAGTTGTATCTCCTCTCGACTTGTATTTCAACATTGCATCTAAACGCATAGGCTTACACGAGTTATCTACCTTTGATGTGGTTGGCGGAAAAATCAAATTGCCTAAGCCGGTAACTGCTGAGCCGAAAGAGAATATTGATGAAATAGTAAAGAACACACTGCAAAAAAATGCGGAGCTGTTAATAATGGGCGAAAGTGCTGATAAAATTGATTACAAATTTGCTCCCTGCTGCAACCCAATACCTGGCGATGATGTGTTTGGTTTCCTGACTATAAATGAGGGCATAAAAATACACCGCACAAATTGCCCTAACGCGGTACAGATGATGAGTAAATATGCTTACCGTATTGTGAAAACCAAATGGACCAAGCAGCACGAAATAGCTTTCCTTACAGGCATTAAACTTAAAGGTATAGACGATGTTGGGCTGGTAAATAAGATTACCAACATAATTACCGGTCAAATGAACCTAAACATGCGTTCTATTTCATTTGAGAGTACCGATGGTGTATTTGAAGGTAAAATAATGGTTTATGTTCACGACACGGCCGAACTCGAAGACTTAGCTTCGCGCCTTACAGCATTAGATGGCATACTGGACGTAAACCGTTTTGACTCAGAAGATGAAAAATAAATACACCAACGTTAACCGGCACACAACATACGTACACTAAAAGTATCTATACTTTTTTTCAGGCGTTTATGAATAATAGTTAACCTCACATCATGACAGATTTATTTCGAAAGAAAGACATAGGGCGTGTATTAGCCGATGCAGATGCCGGCTACAGCGAAGCTGAGCGCAAAGAAGGCATGCACAAAACACTTGGTGTGCGCGACCTCACTTCATTTGGCATTGCTGCCATTGTTGGCGCTGGTATTTTCTCCACCATCGGCAAAGCGAGTTTCGATGGCGGCCCTGGAATTATTCTTCTGTTTTTGTTTGTAGCTGTTGCCTGCGGCTTTTCTGCTTTGTGTTATGCAGAGTTTGCCAGCATGGTACCTGTTAGCGGAAGTGCTTACACCTATTCTTATGTAGCGTTTGGCGAATTGATTGCTTGGATTATTGGTTGGGATTTATTGATGGAATACGCCATCGGAAATATTGCTGTGGCTATTTCGTGGAGCGATTATTTTACTTCTCTTCTAAATGGTTTCGGCTGCCACATTCCCGATTACCTTACCATGGACTACTGGACAGCACAAGCCATGACCACCGATGCTGCCAAACTTGCCTGGGAAACCGCGCCTATTTTTTTAGGAATCAGATTTATATGTGACATTCCTGCATTTTTGATTGTAGTGCTTATTACTTACATAACTTATGTTGGCATTCAGGAATCTAAACGTTCGGCCAATTTGATGGTGCTGCTAAAGCTAGCTGTTATCTTTTTGGTTATTGCGCTTGGTTCATTTTATGTAAACCCCGTTAACTGGAATCCATTTTTACCGAACGGAATTGCCGGTGTGTTGAAAGGAACGGCTGCCGTGTTTTTTGCTTACATTGGTTTCGATGCTATAAGCACTACAGCAGAAGAATGTAAAAATCCGCAACGCGATTTACCACGCGCTATGATATTCTCCCTGATTATCTGCACTATAATTTATGTGCTTATAGCGTTGGTACTTACAGGCATGGTTTCGTACACCAAATTAGATGTAGGTGATCCGTTGGCTTTTGTTTTTCAAGAGCTAAACATGGACTGGATTGCCGGAGTTATTGCCGTGAGCGCGGTAATTGCAACAGCAAGTGTTTTGTTAGTTTTTCAAATAGGACAGCCGAGAATTTGGATGAGCATGAGCCGCGATGGATTGTTGCCGCCCGTATTTTCGAAACTGCACAGCAAATACAAAACACCTTCTTTCTCTACTATACTAACTGGTGCAGTGGTGGCCATCCCTGCATTGTTCTTAAACATGAACGTGGTAATTGACCTAACCAGCGTGGGAACCCTGTTCGCTTTTGTATTAGTATGCGGAGGAATTTTGCGCATGCAGATGTACCCCAATCCGCCTGAAAGCAAATTCAAAGTGCCTTATGTGAATTCGAAATTTATAATGCCTGCCATGCTGATTGTTTCTGCCGTGTTACTTTGGGTGTATAATCGAGAAGGAGTTTCGAGCTTTTTTTCACTTACGGAAGGTGGCTGGAGCGTGTGGCGCACTAAAATTCCATATTTGGCTTTTGCATTAGTGGCATTAGGCATTACCATTCTTTCGTTCTTAAAAAACCTTTCGCTGATACCGGTGCTAGGTTTTCTATCGTGCTTCTACCTGCTTTGCGAATCGGGCACAAGTAACTGGGAGCGTTTCCTTATCTGGTTGCTGGTGGGCTTTGCCGTTTACTTTTTCTACGGATACAAGAACAGCAAACTGGCACCGCAATAGCTATGTGGAATTGGATCACGGTTTACAGTTTTAAGTTTACAGCTTTAAGTTTACTGTGTTTGTGTTTTTGCATTTCAGGTAAAGCGCAGGATTCTGCTTTCGCATATCCTGCCGATCTCGACTCTGCCACCGTTGATTCGTTTTACCAAACCAAAACCATTGACCTGCGAAAATGCGATAACCCTGCATTGTATTTCGAAGTTTTTCGATGGATGAATACGAGGTACTGCTACGGAGGAAATTCAGAAAAAGGTATCGACTGTTCGCATTTCGTAAATACCATTTACCAAAAAATATATGGCGACACTCTGAACAGCAGTTCGGCTTCTATATACACGCAGTGCAAACCGAAAAAAGGAGGACTTGAAGAAGCTGTTGAAGGTGATTTGATTTTTTTTCGAATTCAGAAAAAACGCATATCGCATGTAGGTGTTTACTTGCAGCATGGAAAATTTGCTCACGCCTCTACCCAATCTGGAGTGATTATCAGTGATATAAACGAGGCTTACTACAAGCGCTACTTTTATAAAATAGCCCGCTTTGAATAATCTTTAACTTTTAACCGAAAAATATATCTTGCATTTCTAAACCATAAATTTATACAACATGGAAAACGGAACAGTAAAGTTTTTTAACCGCGTAAAAGGGTTCGGATTTATTAAAGACGATAATTCAGATAAAGAATATTTCGTGCACTCAACTGGTTTAATTGACAAGATTAACGAAGGCGATAAAGTAACGTTTGAACTGAAAGAAGGCCCTAAAGGCTTAAACGCAGTAAACGTAAAAAGGGTATAACTCTAGTTTACTAAAATAAAGAGGGCTGTTCAGAGATATGAGCAGCCTTTTTTATTTACCGTCTTTCATTCTAATACCACACCAAAGGTTACAAACATTTATTACCGGGTTAGCTATTATTTGGTTGCCAGTTTTAGTTTCAATTCTTCTATGGCCAATTCTTGTTTATCTAACCGATGTCGAGTTTCTTTTAGTGCATTTATCAATAAGTAAGTAAATGCCGATGGATCAACAGTGAGATATTGGCCATTTGAAGGACTGTTACCCTGGTAGTTACTGCTTAACATATACGGTGCTACCTTTTCAATATCCTGAGCTATTACTCCAACATAAGTATTGCCGTCATTAGGAGTGTTTGCAACTCCATTATATTGATACCTTATGGGGTTAATATGTGACAGTACATTCCATCCATCAGTAAAAGAAGAAACATTCTTTTTTAGGCGGCTGTCAGATAAAGCCGCCCACGCACCACCACCAGGTTTAAACGCATCGCCATTTGAATCAAAACGAAAATACTGAGTATTGGCGTTGCAACTTGATCCACCGCTTTGTATAACAAAAGCATCGGTTGACTGGGCACAGTTATCGCTCAGGTTTAACCTCAACTCTGTTTGGTCAGTGGTAAGGTTGTAACGCGCCATCCAAAGCGGGTCGGAGTTTTCGCTGTTATAGTTTACATCAGAAGGGCCTCCTGAAAACAATATCATGCGCCCAAACCCCGGTTGTGTGCCCGTGTTAACGGGATTTACCTCGCCAAGGTGAAAATTTCCGTAAGCTACCTGTAGCCGTTCATCTGGATTAAAGATTCCTATACCGGTGTTCCCTGACTGGCGAATTACCATAGCAGTTTGCGCCTGTGTAAGGCGGTTTGCTGTTACTGCATTATCATTGCTTACTCTAAATTCAATTCTTCCATCTTGTCCTGCATCATCTACACCGGCAATAGCTGCATAATAACCAGCTCCCACATTCCTGAAATCAATAACACTTCCGTTTCCATCATTAACATTTCCGCAGTTAAGAGTAATTGCCGCACCTTCCGTAGCATTGCCAAAATCACGTGAGATTTCCAACGCTGCAACCGGAATATTGGTGCCAATGCCCACATTCTTTAAGCTATCAATAGACAAAGCGGATGATGCGGTGTTATCGCCATTCATGTATAACCCTTGCACATGGTCTGGTGCGCTCCAAATGCGTGCCTTTTGGTCGCCTGCAAAATTTTTAAACAGAATATCTCCAGGATCTAAAGGAACTGTAGCATTTGCCCGCATACTTATCTGTGCAGCATTTCCCATTTCAAAAAACTCTGATGGTGTGCTGGTGTTAATACCCACCAACCCATTGTTGAGCACGCGCACACGTTCTGTATTATTAGTTCGAATAACCCAATCTTGTGCATCGGTTGTTCCTATGAAATTAGTAGAAGCGTTTGTTCCGCTATTGCCATTTAACTTCCAAAACAGACTATTACCACTTGTTGGTATCCAAGCAGTTCCGTTCCACAACAACAAGTCGTTTGTTACAGGGGCATTGCCGCTTACAGCGTTACCCTGCAAAGCTACAACAGCCGGGTTAGGATAGCTTCCGCTTAAATCGCCCCCTGCTGTACCTAAAGGTCCAGTAACTCCGGTAGCTCCGGTAGATCCCGTTACTCCTTGTATGCCCTGAATGCCGGTATTGCCGACAGCACCTGTTACCCCTTGCACTCCCTGAGGTCCAGTAGATCCATCAGCGCCTGTTACACCTTGCAAACCCTGCATTCCGGTTGCACCATCTGCTCCATTAGCACCTGTAAATCCCATGGCCCCTGTAGGACCAACTGGTCCTGACAATTTGCAGAGCGATTGCCACTGATTTACAGAATAATAAAAGAAACAACCCGAGTCGGTATCAAACACCAACAACGCATTGGCGGGCATTACAATAGCCAACCTTTGTGCTGATGAAATTCGCGGTACTAAAAATCCTTTTTGCGTTGCCTGTAACTCAAGCAATGCACTTGGATCAGGATTAGCAACACCAATACCCACATTGTTTTGTGCTTCAAGCAACTGAGCTGATGCTAATACAAATAAGGAGTAAAGAAGTTTTTTCATAAAGTTGTTTGTATGTCTAAAAATAAAAAGGATGATGAGTGTTAAGCTTAACATTTTTCACAAAACAACATTGGCAAACGGTTATCACTAAGATCAAACAGATCAACAAAAAACAAAAAGCCCCACCAAACGGTAGGGCTTCATTTGTGGTAAGTTTGAATACTATCCTCTTTCTTCTAAGGCTTTTACTAATCCTGCAATTTTTTGTGCAGAAGAGCCTTGTAAAGCGCTGATAACATTTTTTGCAGGTGACTGCAACAAACCAATAATATCGCCAATCAACTCCTGCTTGCTCTTTAGCTTTGCCAATACAGCAATCTGTTCGTCTCCTACAAAAATATCGCTATCAATGTAAGCAGCTTTCAAAACCGGTTTTTGGTTGGTTTTGCGAAATTCTTCAAGTAGTTTTGCTGGCGAAGCACCGTCAGCTGAAAACATAACACCTGTAGGTCCGTTTAGTGACGGATACAAAGCTTCATAGTTTCCGCCAACTTGTTCAAGAGCTTTCTTGATAAGCGTGTTCTTAGATACGCGGTATTCAATACCTGAATTAAAGCATAGTCTGCGGAACTTATTTATTTTCTCTACCGAAAGGGTTGATGAATCGGTAATATAGAAGTATGTAGTATTGCTGAATTTTTCTTTTAAGTCAGCTATTTCCAGATTTTTTTGATTCTTATCCATTGTTCTCTTTTTTTAAGGAAGGTGAAAAAATTATACCCCTGCTACAGTTTTGTAATCAACATTAATTCCGGGGCTCATGGTAGAAGCCATGCTTATGCCTAAGAAATAAACTCCTTTGGCTGTAGCTGGTTTTAATTTTGCCAGTGTTTGAATAAGCGCTTCGGCATTTTCATTAATCTGGCTGGCACTGAAAGATACGCGGCCTACCGATGTGTGAACAATACCAAACTTATCTACCTTAAAGGCAATCTTACCTTTCTTTACTTCTTCTACTGCTTTGCCTACTTCAGGTGTTACAGTGCCTGACTTAGGGTTCGGCATTAAGTTACGAGGGCCTAACACCTTACCAATCTTTGCAATTTTAGCCATTACGTTTGGTGAAGCTATTACCACTTCAAAATCCATCCAGCCTGATTCAATTTTTTGAACAAACTCATCAAGACCCACAAAGTCAGCGCCCGCTTTTTTTGCTTCTTCTTCCTTGTCTGGAGTAGTTAATACTAAAACGCGCTTTGTTTTCCCTGTTCCGTGAGGCAGGGCGGTAGTTCCGCGAATTGCCTGATCGGCTTTCTTGGGGTCAATACCTAAACGGATGTGCAAGTCAACGGAAGCATCGAACTTGCAGGTGGTTACTTCCTTTACAATTTTAGAAGCTTCTGCTAATGAGTAGAGCTTAGCTGCATCTACTTTGCCGGTTACGGCTTTTCTTTTTTTAGTTAATCTCATTGTTTTGGTTTTATGAGGTCAATCGAAGCAATGAACTTCTCCCTCGTTAATAAAAATATTTAGTGTTTCCAGCTATCTGTTCTTTCATTTGGCTGTTACTGCCAACCGACAACTGTCAACTGTTTTTTAGTACCCTTCCACATTAAATCCCGCACTCTTAGCTGAACCGGCAACCATGTTCATGGCTGACTCAATAGTAAAGCAGTTTAGGTCAGGCATTTTTTCTTCTGCAATTTTGCGGATTATGTCTTTGCTAACAGTGCCTACCTTTTTACGGTTTGGCTCTGCAGAGCCGGCTTGCTTCTTGGTATATTCCATTAGCAGCGCGTGAGCTGGTGGAGTTTTAATTACAAAGTCGAAGCTTTTGTCGGTGTAAACGGTAATTACACACGGTAAAATTTTCCCTTGCTTGTCTTGAGTTTGAGCATTAAAGCGCTTGCAGAACTCCATAATGTTTACCCCCTTAGAACCTAATGCCGGTCCAATTGGAGGTGCCGGGTTTGCTTGTCCGCCTTTTACTTGTAATTTGATAAATGTTTGAATTTCCTTTGCCATTGTATTTGATGTTAATCGTTATTAGTAATTAAATATTTGTTCTTTAATCTTTGCTTTAGCTTATCTTTTCTACCTGCATAAAACTTACCTCTACAGGTGTTTTACGTCCAAAAATTTTCACCACTACCTTCAACTTCTTTTTATCGTTGTTTATCTCTTCGATGGTACCTATAAAATCGTTAAAAGCACCATCTACAATCTTCACGTCTTCATTAATAATAAACGGTTCAGCAATAGTTTCAGCAGCATCTAGCATTTCATCTGCTTTACCTAAAACTTTCAACTCTTCAGCCCTGGATAGTGTACCCAAGAAACCAAGTATTCCGTGCACTTGACGTACATGGCTCCACATTTCCTGAGTCATTTTTTTATCCTCAACCTCCATGTATATATAACCCGGAAAAAGCGTTTTCTCTTTGATAGTTTTTTTACCGGCCTTGATTGTGTAAATTTTCTCGGTAGGAACTAGAATATTAGTTACTATATTATCCCACTTTGAGCGGTTTACTTCTAGCAATACATGTTCACGTATTTTGCGTTCTTGCCCGCTTATAACGCGCACTACATACCATTTTTTTCCCTCTGCAGCCATGGCTTATCCGATAATAATTTTATAAAGTTCCTGCACTCCGTATTTGAACGCCACATCAATACCCAACACCATAAGAGATATAATTAACGAAGTAACCAACACAATTACTGAACTATCTTGAAGTTCGCTCCAAGTAGGCCAACTAACCTTATGCATCAACTCTTCGTATGCTTCCTGAAAGTATAGTGTTATCTTATTCATGTTATATTCTGTTGAGTGTTTACTTCCGTTGTTACTAAATACTTTCTTCTCTCCATTTGCAGGGGCAGCCAGATTCGAACTGACGTCAACGGTTTTGGAGACCGCTATTCTACCACTGAACTATGCCCCTAATTCTCCGTTCCCGCCAAAGCGAAATCAGCCCCTCCGTTAAAAAGGGACGCAAATATAACCACGCAAGTGAATTTTCAAAATCAATGGCACAGCCACCGAAAAAGGATAAAACTCTTAAAACCTGAAAATTTCTTATTCCCAAGTTTAAACGGTCGTATTATCAATTTAAGCGGCTATTACTTTCGGTAACTAAACTTTAGTCATCCCCCATGTATAAAGTGTTTATGTTACTGTTCTTGCTGCCAACTGTTTTGGCGGCTCAGGAATACGACCAAACCATGCGTCATAACGACAGTGTTTTGATTTACAACAGCTACAAATCTACGCTTGATTACTTAAAAAACATGAAGCAAACAGATATACAAAAGTGGCATGCCATGGAGGCAGAAGCAGACCGTATTACTGCTTGCGCCAAATTGCGTCTTAAAAAGTACAACGGAACAGCGTACAAGCCGGTTAAAGTATTTGAACGCAGCGGTTATGGAGAAGCACAGACCTACCCTATGCCAAGCACAATCACAATGGCAACACCTGATGCCTTTTGCAAGGAAACAAGTACTAAATTTCGTTACGTGGTTTACGACAAACAAACGAGGTTCTTGAGTTTGAAGGGTTCGTGCGTTAAAATACCTTACATCTTAAAAATGGTTTTTAATAAGGGGCGTATGATTTTTTCCGAAATGCTGAACCCGCTTACTTATGAGAAACTAGTTGTATCAAACCCTACCTTAAACTAATGTGTAATTCATGCACTACATAAAAGCAAAACAGGTTTCAAAGTTGAAACCTGTTTTGCTTTTATGAGGTCGGAAGCGGATTTGAACCGCTGTGGGAGCTTTTGCAGAGCTCTGCCTAACCACTCGGCCATCCGACCATTTAAAAAAAATGGAACGCAAATCTATTTAAGTTTTCAAATCGACAAAGACGGAAATGGCTACTCTTCTAACTCTACATAAACTCTTTCTACTGTTCCTTTTAATGGGGGATTAAATTTGCTTACGCGAACTTTCAGTTTTTCTATTGGGGGGTACTTCAGTTTTATTTTTGTCAAAATTCGTTGACATACATGTTCGATTAATTTAGCGTGAACCTCCATTTCTGCTTTTGTCAACTGGTAAATTTCTTCGTAGTTGATGGTTCGCTTTAAATCATCGGTAACAGCTGCGTCACTAAAATTGATGTGTATGTAGATGTCAACGGTATATTTACCGCCCAACACCTGCTCTTCTTTATAGTATCCGTGGTGCGAGTAAAATTGCAACCCTTCTACGGCAATTAGCCCCATGTCATAAATGTTTCGAAGTGCAAAAGAACCCAAATCCGCCAAAAAGCCAACGGCTTGATGTATGCCATTCTATTGTTTTTATTTTCGCTCGCTGCAAAGCAAAACAAACTCTTAATCCATGAAAAGCGATTTATACAGCGGCCACGATTATTATAACATTGATGACCTGCTTACCACCGAACACAAGTTAATTCGCGAAACAGTTCGAAATTACGTAAAGAAAAGCCTGAGCCCTATTATAGAAGACTATGCTCAACGAGCTGAGTTTCCGAAGCATATTGTTAAAGAATTGGGCGACATAGGAGCATTTGGACCTAGCTTACCGGCTGAGTACGGAGGGGGCGGTTTAGATGAAATTTCGTATGGCATTATTATGCAAGAGTTAGAGCGCTGCGACAGTGGAATCCGCTCTACAGCTTCGGTTCAGGGTTCTTTAGTTATGTATCCTATATATAAGTATGGCAGCGAAGAACAACGAAAAAAGTATTTGCCTAGGTTGGGCAAAGGGGAACTTTTTGGGTGTTTTGGCTTAACAGAACCCAACCATGGCAGCAATCCTGCGGGAATGGAAACCAATTTTAAAGACATGGGGGACCATTACTTGTTAAACGGGGCAAAAATGTGGATTAGCAATTCGCCTTTAGCCGATATAGCTGTGGTGTGGGGTAAAAATGAAAAAGGAAAAATACAAGGGCTGATTGTAGAACGTGGCATGGATGGATTCAGTACACCAACTACTCATGGAAAATGGAGTTTACGTGCTTCGTGCACAGGCGAGTTGGTTTTTAACAATGTAAAAGTGCCAAAGCATAATTTACTGCCGAATGTAGAAGGTATTAAGGGACCGCTGGGCTGTTTATCTACTGCGCGCTACGGCATAGCTTGGGGAGCTGTTGGCGCTGCGTTAGACTGCTATGACACCGCACTCCGCTATTCAAAAGAACGAATTCAATTTGGCAAGCCTATTGGCCAGTTTCAATTGCAACAGAAAAAACTAGCTGAAATGATTACGGAGATTACAAAAGCGCAATTGATGGTTTGGCGGTTGGGTGTTTTAAAAAATGAGGGAAAAGCAACTCCGGCTCAAATAAGCATGGCTAAGCGCAACAGTTGTGAAACCGCTATCCATGTAGCGCGAGAAGCCCGTCAAATGTTAGGAGGAATGGGCATTACTGGCGAGTATCCTATTATGCGCCACCTCATGAATTTAGAAACAGTAATTACCTACGAAGGCACACACGATATTCACTTGCTTATAACCGGTCATGATGTAACCGGGCTAGACGCGTTTAAGTAGTTTGTTTTAATACGGATTATGTTTCAAATCAATTTTTCTGAGTTAAGTCAGGCAGAAATTGCAGAAACAGCAACCAAAAAATTATCTGAACCCATCAAAGATTGGGAAAAGCAAATTTGGCTTTTTCTACAGCAGTGGCTGTCTACTGATGAAACCATATCTGTTTTTACTTCCGGAAGCACCGGTTTGCCGAAACAAGTTTACCACCACAAGCAGCATGTAAAAAACAACGCGCAAGCCACATGTGCTGCTTTGAAGCTAACCAAAGGTAATACCGCATTACTTTGTTTGCCCGCCAATAAGATTTCAGGAATAATGATGTTGGTGCGCAGCATAGAACTGCCGATGAATTTAATTTGCATGGAACCCTCAGTTTATTCCTTGCTTCATATACCGGCAAACAAAGAGATAGATTTTGCGGCTTTTACACCTATGCAGTTTCAACAGATAATGGAAAGTGTTCAGGCAGAAAAAAACGCTTCACAAATTCGCAACGTTATCTTAGGAGGCGAAGGTATAAGCCAACCACTACTTCAATACATTACCAAATTGAGCACCGAAGTGTATATAACTTTTGGCATGACTGAAACTATCAGCCATATAGCACTGAAAAAGCTGACGGGTAAAAATGCCGATGCCCAATACAACACTCTGCCAGACATAACCGTTTCTTCCAATACTGAAAACCAACTTATAATCCAAGCTCCCAAGTTTGGTCAACCCCACCTGCTAACAAATGATGAAGTAAAAATTGTTTCGCCTACTCAATTCGAATGGATGGGCAGAACAGACAATGTGATAAACAGCGGAGGGGTAAAAATTCATGCGGAAGAAGTAGAACGTAAATTACAAGAACATATAAACATTCCGTTTTTTGTAACCCGATTAGCTCATGACAAAACAGGTGAACAAGTAGCCATAGCCATTGAAGCCAAAACTCTATTGCCCGGCTTGTTGGCTAAATTGAAAAGTATTTTTCAGTTTCTACCAAAATTAGAACAACCAAAAACATTGATACTGGTAGAATTTTTTTCCAGAACAGATAACGGCAAAATAAACAGAGGGAACAGCCTGAAGAATATGATTGACAAAATCAGCCTGTGACTTTAGCCGTTGACTTTTTTGTAATCAGCCAAAAACTGCTCTAAACCAATATCGGTAAGGGGGTGTTTAAACAAACCGAGTATTGAGGAGAGCGGACAAGTGGCTATGTCAGCACCTGCCTCGGCACACTTTACAATATGCAGAGATGAACGAATAGATGCTGCAAGCACTTCTGTTTTATATCCATACACGCTATAAATGTGTACTATCTGTTCAATCAACTGCACACCGTCCCAGTTGCTATCATCCACCCGGCCAATAAACGGAGAAACCATAGTAGCCCCTGCTTTGGCAGCAAGTATGGCCTGTGCAGCGCTAAATACCAAGGTGCAGTTGGTTTTAATTCCATTATCGGTAAAGTACTTAATAGCTTTTACCCCTTCTTTTATCATGGGCACCTTTACCACAATATTCGAATGTAGTGCGGCCAATTTATTTCCTTCTTCTACTATGCCATTAAAATCAGTTGAAATTACTTCGGCACTCACTGGGCCGTTTACCATTTCACAAATAGTAACGTAATGTTTTAGAATATTTTCTTGACCTTTAATTCCTTCTTTAGCCATCAACGAAGGATTGGTAGTTACACCATCGAGAATACCCAGCGCTTCGGCTTCTTTAATGTGTTCTAGATTAGCGGTGTCAATAAAAAATTTCATAGGGATGGCAATTAGCGTTAGTAAAATATACCGCGAATATGAACTCTGTAATCGAAATTAACAGAAGAGAAATAAACAACTTGTGGATGAAGATCGGACAAAAAAAATAGGGCAAGTTACCCATATCGCACCGCTCAACCGCCTACCTTTGCTGCGTTTCCGCCCTGGAGGATTAAACAGGAGCTGGTCGTATGGGGCTCGCCCCGCGCAAACATAATATTCCGCATTTATCTGCCAATTATTTTCTTAGTCAGATGAAATTGATTTTTGCAACATCGAACCAACATAAACTACGCGAGATAAAATCTATCGGTATCAGTGGAATTGAAGTAGTAGGGCTACAGGAAATTGGCTTTGAAGGCGAACTGCCCGAAACTCACGAAACCATTGAAGAAAATTCGATCGAAAAAGCGCAGTTTCTTTCTGAAAAATTCGGTATTGCTTGCTTTGCCGAAGACACCGGTTTAATAATAGAAGCATTGAATGGCGAACCCGGGGTTTACTCTGCCCGATATGCGGGCGAACAAGCCACATTTGACGACAACGTAAACAAAGTGCTGCTAAAGATGCACGGCAAAACCAAGCGCGCAGCAAAATTTAAAACCGTAATAACATACTATTCTAAAGGCAAATACGTTCAGTTTACAGGTGAAACAGAAGGTGAAATTCTTACAGCACGCAGGGGGACAGAAGGCTTCGGCTACGACCCTATTTTTCAGCCCATCGGCTCTAAAAAAACTTACGCTGAAATGACGCTTGAAGAAAAAAACAACTTTAGCCACCGCAAAAAAAGTTTTGTGTTGTTTGCCAACCATTTAAAGCAAATTTCAGTCTAATATATAAGTTGGCAGAAAAGCATATTTTAGTTTAACCCAAAACAAAAAGCCAAACGTATGAGTGCTATTATTTATCAGGGCTATACAGAGGAAGCCATTCGTCAGGGTTGTGTAAAAGGCGACAGGCGTTTTCAGCAAATGCTTTATAACATGTTGTCGGGAAAAATGTTTGCCGTATGTATGAGGTATGCTAACGATTACAGCGCAGCACAAGACTTGTTGCAAGAAGGTTTTGTAAAAGTATTTAAGAATATTGAAAAGTTTCGTGGCGATGGGTCTTTTGAAGGTTGGGTGCGCAGAATTTTTGTAAACACGGCCATAGAACACTACCGTAAGCAGGTGAACATGTATGCCTTACACGATAGCGAAACAAAACACTACGAGTATTACGAAACCAACGCACTCGAGAATTTGAAACAGGAAGATGTGATGAAAATGATACAACAGTTAAGTGACGGATACAGGACCGTGTTTAACTTGTATGTGGTGGAGGGGTATTCACACAAGGAGATTGGAGATATGATGAACATAAGTGAAGGCACGTCTAAATCGCAATTGGCACGAGCCCGTTATCTTTTACAAAAAATGATAACAGATTCAGCACAATCTGCTAAGTCATCTAACGCATAAATTGAAAAACAAATAGATTTTAAATGAGTAAACATTTACGTATGGAAGAGAAGACAAAGAATTTTGACCGCAATATTGAGCAATTGATGAACGAAAGTAGCGTAGCACCACCTTTTGGTATGTGGAACAGAATTTCGTCTGAACTAGATGCTACCTATGTGATGCCAATCGCAGTTGTAGCACCTGTTACGGCCATTTCAAGGCGCATATCTTATGGTATTATAGCAGCGACTGCCATTATTGGCTCTAGTTTGCTAACTGCACTTTATATGAGTAGCACTCAAAAAACAAGTTCTATAGAAAAGGCAGAAAGCCAAACCAACCATCCTGTCAGCACCAGTTCAGTTACTCATCCAGCTGTAGTTCTAAGTAACGGCAAAGCCACTGATGATATATCCATTACGGCTAAACCGAATATAAAGCATGAAACTACTTCAATTCAGGTGAAACCTTCATTGGTAAAAACAGCAGCAAATTCTATTAGTTCAAAAACAGCCCTTGCTAACACTGAAGTAGCAGTGCCTATAGCAACAATAACCACTAATTACAAAGCTGAAGATGTGTATTTTTTTCCTCCTGTAGATATGGCATCAACGGTTGTTAACACAGAAAATGAACCCAAGACGACAGAAACTGTTGGCAGCGAAAAACCCGTAGAGAAAAAAACCAAATCAATATCCAACTCATCTAATGATAAACGGATTGTAATTAAGAAAAGAAAGAGAGGAGGGTTTAGCTATGGATCGTTGAACAGAACCCGAAAGCAACGTCCGAAATATTAATAACTAAAACGCTCCGTCAAAGGAGCGTTTTAGTTTTACAGCACTAGCTACCATGTTAGTAATTCGAATGTAACCCGTGCTTGCGCATTTTATTTTAGCTCTACAAAAACAGACACATGCGCGACAATCAGGTATTTAATCTAATAGAAAAAGAGCTTCACCGCCAACGTGAGGGAATTGAACTTATTGCTTCAGAAAACTTCACATCGCAACAAGTGATGCAAGCCATGGGAAGTTGCTTTACTAATAAATATGCCGAAGGGCTTCCGGGAAAGAGATACTATGGCGGGTGTCAGTTTGTGGATGAAGCAGAAAACATAGCCATTGATCGTTTGAAAAAACTTTTTGGTGCCACTTGGGCAAATGTGCAACCGCATAGTGGTGCTCAAGCTAACGCAGCAGTTATGCTGGCATGCTTAAAACCGGGCGATAAAATTTTGGGATTTAATCTTTCGCACGGTGGACACCTTACGCATGGTTCACCGGTAAATTTTTCAGGCAAACTGTATGTGCCGTCATTTTATGGTGTAGAAAAAGAAACCGGTAGAATAGACATGAACAAAGTGCGCGATACTGCGCTTGCCGAAAAACCAAAATTGATTATTTGTGGAGCAAGTGCTTATAGCCGGGAATGGGAATATGAAAAGTTTCGTGCTATTGCTGATGAAGTAGGTGCGTTGTTACTTGCTGACATTTCGCACCCTGCAGGTTTAATAGCTGCCGGGCTGCTTAAAAACCCTTTACCACATTGTCATATAGTTTCAACCACCACACACAAAACTCTACGTGGCCCACGAGGTGGTGTAATAATGATGGGTAATGACTTTGAAAATCCGTTGGGCGAAAAAACATTGAAAGGCGAAGTAAAAATGATGAGCACTGTTTTGGATGGAGCAGTGTTTCCCGGAACCCAAGGTGGGCCGCTGGAGCATGTTATTGCAGCAAAGGCTGTAGCGTTTGGCGAAGCGTTATCATCTGAGTTTAAAACTTATCAGCAACAGGTAATAAACAATGCACAGGCGCTGGCAGCTGCCTTGGTAAATAAGGGATATGGAATTATTTCGGGCGGCACCGACAATCACTTAATGCTGATTGATTTGCGCGGTAAAAATGTAAGTGGCAAACAAGCTGAAAATGCTTTGGTAAAAGCAGATATTACCTGCAACAAAAACATGGTACCTTTCGATGATAAAAGTCCGTTTGTAACCTCTGGAATTAGATTAGGCACTCCGGCTGTTACAACCAGAGGCATGAAAGAAAACGACATGTTACAAATTGCTGAATGGATAGAACGTATTGTTACTGATATTGAAAATGAAAAAGTAACAGCCACCATAAAAAGCGAAGTAAACGAGTACATGAAAAATTTTCCGTTGTACAATTAGTTCGATTGAACAGAGCTTGGCTCATAACGTTTCTGCTTGTTTTTTCCGCTTGGGCGGAAGCGGAAATTCATCCCCTTTCATTAAGCACGCAAACTGAATATAAATCAGGCAATTACAATGGTGCGTTGCTCTCATACAACAATCTTATACAAGAATTTCCACATCGTAAGGAGGGTTATTTTAACCGCGGCTTATGTTTGTATAGTACCGAAAAGTTTTCCGAAGCAGTTTTCGATTTTGAAACAGCATTTGATATAGATACACTGCTGACCGAAGCATTGCTGATGAAAGCTTTTGCACTGGAAAATCAAGGAAAAGCAAAAGAGGCCGTGGCTCAATACGAATTTTTATCGGTAAATCATGCAACCATTTTCCCATTGCAGCAACGCATCAAAAACTACTATATAGCCGTCTATATAAGTAGCAAATGGTATTATATGGTAGCTATACTTTTAGTTATAGTAATTCTGATAACTGTGACGGTGCGGAGTTTTTCCTATAAAAAGTAAATGTTTCGCAGAATCATTGTAAAGCTTTTGTGCAGCATTGCCAAAGCTTTAGCGCAGTTAAATCCCAATTGAATTTTTCTAACTGCAAGTTGCCTTTGCTTATCAGTAAATTTCTTGTGCCTTGGTCTTCAAAAATTTTTTGCATGGCAGAAGCAATTTCACTGACTGAGTACGGATTAACGAGAATGGCCGCATCACCGGCTGCTTCGGGCATTGAACTTACGTTTGAAGTAATTACAGGGGTACCCGCACTCATGGCTTCCACTATCGGAATACCAAAACCTTCAAACAACGACACATACACCATACAAAATGCAGCTGCAACAATTTGCCCTAAGTCAGCAGGTGGTACATGCCCTAAAAATTTTACGTCCTCTTTGTGATGCAAACCATCATGGGCTCGTTCTACATCTGTAAAGTCCCATGCTTTTCTTCCCACAATTAACAACATATAATCACTACCCGACTCTTGCTTGAATTTTTCGAATGCAAGTAGAAGGTGTTTTATGTTTTTGCGTGGATGAATGGAGCCCACGTAAATGAAATAATGTTTGCCTCCGGTATACTTCCCCCTCACATTTATTTTATCGGTATCCGAAATAGGGTGGTAAACCTCTTTAGCTCCGTTGTATACCACATCAATTTTATCTGCAGCAATCTGATAACGTGTTACTATATCTTGTTTCGAAAATTCAGAAACGGTAGCTATGCGCTTGGCCTTATGTGCAAAGCGTGGTACAAAATATTTGTAGTAGCGCAGTGTTAGAAAAGAAACATGCTCCGAAAAATTTTCGAATGCCAAATCGTGAATAACAGTTACCTGCGGCACATCTGTGCGCAAACATGCAAAGCCATCAGTAGATAGCATCATGTGCGGATTATGCTTTTTTAACCAGTGGGCAACCGCCATTTCGAACCAGGCAAACCACAAAAACGGATGCCGTGCAGGCGGAAAAAGAACAACGGGTGTAACATTATCAGAGAAGATAAATTCTTTTGCAGGTGCTCTGTCGAACAAAAAGTAAAATTCAACTTCGGGATGGGAACGTGTTATACGCTTGAGAGACTCGTAAGTAAACAGCCCAATACCCTCTAACTTGTTTTCAATAAGGAACCGTGTATTTACAGCTATACGTAGTGGATGGCTCACCGAACAATAATATTACTTTTAGGCGTTCTACTTGCCGATGCGCAAAAAATTTGCATTCAACCTTGTTTTTCTTTTCGTTGCCAACCTGTTGGTAAAACCATTTTGGATTTTTGGCATTGACCGTGTGGTACAAAACCGCTTAGGAGCCGAGGTATATGGAACCTACTTTGCTGTGTTCAACTATTCGTACTTGCTCGCCATTATTTTAGATTTTGGCTTAAACAATTTCAATAACCGAGCTGTTTCACGCAATAACAAACGAGCCGGTGAGTATGTGCTCAATTTGCTGGTAGTAAAATTTTTACTGGCAGTACTCTACTTTGCCTTCACATATACTTCAGCCATATCTGCAGGGTACAATTCGGTGCAAACACAGATGCTGGCTTTTTTAGCAGTTAACCAAGTTCTGTTATCTCTTATTTTATATCTGCGAAGTAATGTTGCTGCACTTCAGCTTTTTAAAACAGACTCTTTGCTTTCGGTTTTGGACCGGTTGTTGACAATTGCATTTTGCCTAGCGTTACTATATGCACCAGTGAATAAAAACTCATTCAGCATTATGTGGTTTATATATGCCCAAACTCTTGCTTTGTTTATTACCGTGTTGGTTTCTATGGGGGTAGTGCTCAGAAATACGACAATAAAACTGCCACTTTGGAGATGGGATTTTACAAAACTGGTTTTATGGAAATCGACACCGTTTGCTCTGCTGGCTTTGTTCATGGGCATATATTATCGAATTGACGGAGTAATGCTCGAACGAATGCGAGGGGCAACTGAAGCTGGCATATATGCCGCTTCATTTAGGTTGCTCGATGCATTAAACATGTTTGGTTATTTGTTTGCAACATTGCTGTTGCCCATGTTTGCCGGAATGATTCGCAGGAAAGAAAACATACACCATCTGGTAAAGTTTAGTGGCGAGTTAATGATGGTATTAAGTATAACTGCCGGAATAACTTGTTACTTTTTTCAGGCAGAAATAATGCATTTTTTGTATGCCGACTCAACTACTTATTGGGCAAAAATTTTTGGTTTCCTGATGTTGAATTTTATCCCCATGAGCAGCATATACATTTTTGGGACCTTGTTGACCGCCAATGGAAGTATGAAAGTACTGAATCAGATTGCCATAGCAGGAGTAGTCATAAATGTTGGACTTAACTACTTGCTGATTCCTATATATGGTGCATGGGGGGCAGCCATAGCTACTTTAGTTACACAAACGACTGCTGCAGCAGCACATATTGTTGCAGCCAAGAGGCAGTTAAAACTAAACTACCGTTTTTCAGACTTTGTAAAAATTGTAGCCTTGGTAATATTCACCATTGTAGCTGTTTACGCAATACAGAAGCTTAATGTGGATTGGAAATTTAATTTCATAGCGGCTGCAACTGTTAGCATAAGCGTGGCAGCATATCTAAAACTAATACCTGCAAACGAGATTTGGGCAATGATAAGAGCGAAAAGTGCCTCGTAAAAAATTATACATTAGCCCGCTTCAAAAATTTTTATGGATAAAGAATTTAACCTGATTCAAGCCATCAGAACTCTTCTAAAATGGAAAAAGCATATTGCTATTCTGGTAATTGTTGCCGGTATTACATCCGCGTTGTTTTCTGTTTTTGTAATGGATGAATGGTATTTGTCATACGCAACATTTTACCCGGTTAATCAGGCACAAAACGATCGATCGGCCATTTTTAATGGCGAAGTAACAGATTACTGGGGTGGCAAAGCAGATGTAAACCGAGTGTTAACTATTGCCAATTCAACTCCAATTATTGATTTCATTATTGACTCGTTTAAGTTGGCAGAACATTACAATGTAGATCAAAACAAGAAATATTGGCGTACGATAGTTCGTAAAAAGTTTGAGAAAAAATATGAGGCTATAAAAACAGAGCGCGAAGCAGTTCAGGTTTCGGTGTACGATACAGATCCAAAAGTGGCAGCCGACATTGTAAATACAGTTGTTCAACTTACTGATGAGTGGAACAAATTACACGTTCGCGAATCGAAAGATAAGGTGTACAAGTCAATAGGAGAACAAATTGAAAAACTACAAAAAAGGGTAGCTGCTAATACCGACACCCTTTCTTTGTTAGGTGAACAATACAAAATAAAAGTAGCTTCAGGCACAGACGGAACCGTCATAGTTGACGGAAGCGATTATCGTGCCGTGCAGATCTATAAAACGGTTTTATCTAAACAAAACAACAGCACACGTGAGTTAAACAACCTTATTAATATACGTGGCCAGTTAGAAGTTACCATGGATAACAATGAAACATCTTTATATGTTTTAGAAAATGCATTTCCGGCTGAGCGTAGAGAAAAACCTGTTCGCTCATTAGTGGTTTTTGTTACAATGCTCATAACTGGCTTTGTAGCTGTCGTTGGTGCGTTACTAATAGAGCAAATACAAGAAATTAAAAAGCAATTATAGTTTGACACAGCTGATCACCAGACTGCAAACGGGCGTTTTTGCTTTTTTGGGTGGCGCTACCATCCTTTCTGCGTTAATTGCGTTTAATACAGAGCAGTACTATCTGGCTTTAATTCCCTTTGTTTTTTTAGTAGCTTATATAGCAGTTATTGACTTCAAGTGGTTGTATTACTTGCTTTTGTTTTCTATACCAATATCTATTGAATTTTCGTTTGGAAGTACACTGGCTACCGATATACCTGATGAGCCCCTGATGATTGGCTTAATGTTGGTAACTATTTTATTCTTAACAGGCAACTACAAGGCGTTACCAACCGGTTTTTTTCGACATGTAATCGTACTCGTTTTGGCAATGCATGTATTTTGGGTATTAGTATCTGCAGTTAACTCTATCAACTTTTTGTTTTCAATAAAATGGTTTGTTTCTAAACTTTGGTATGTAACCACTTTCTGTTTGCTTACAGCTATAGTGGTGCGCACTAAACAGGATTTGCAAAAAGCATTCTGGTGCATTTTTATTCCGCTCACTTTATTGATGATTCAGGTGATGATTCGGCATGCTATGCTTGGCTTTTCGTTTGATGAGATTAACGAACCCATGATGCCGTTTTTCAGGAATCACGTAAACTATGCAGCTATACTTTCCATATTTTTTCCGTTTATACTTTTAGCAAGAACCTGGTACCCAAATGGAAGTTTCACAAGGGGGCTGCTCAGTTTCTCAGTGCTATTGTATGTGCTGGCCATTTACCTTTCGTACACTCGGACGTGCTACATTGCACTACTGCTTATAGCTCCAGTTTATTTTATAGTAAAGCAGAAGTGGATGAAGCCTGCGTTGCTATTGGTTTTTGTAACGCTGGCGGTGCTTGTGGTCTATCTTTTCAAAAACAACAACTATCTAAAATTTGCTCCTGAATTCGAAACTACCATAATTCACGATGAATTTGGCGAACATCTTTCATCTACATTTGAAGGAAAAGATGTAAGCAGTATGGAACGGGTGTACCGTTGGGTGGCGGCTTCGCACATGTTTCGCGACCGGCCTTGGTTTGGCTTTGGCCCGGGTACTTTTTACCCAACTTACAAACGCTACACTGTAACCAGTTTCGAAACGTATGTAAGTGACAACCCCGAGCGCAGTACTACGCACAACTATTTTTTGTTTCTGCTTTCAGAGCAAGGCACTGTTGGCTTGGGCATTTTCTTTTTGCTGACTATTATGCTGTTTGCCTACGGTGAAAAAATTTATCACCGGATTAACAATGCAGAAGAAAGGAGAACAGTAATGGCACTGATTATTGTGCTGGCTATGGTGTACGTAAATTTGCTTTTGAGTGATATGCTGGAAAGTGACAAAGTTGGTCCTTTCTTTTTTATAGCCATTGCGCTATTAGTAGCTTCCGATGTAAGAAACAACAAGCTTTCTTCTGAAGAGAGTTTGAAGTAACTTTTAGTGCTTTATCTGCCCCAACACTTCTTCTACAGTTTTTACCGGTAAGCCACAGGTTTTGTTTCTACAAATGTAGATGAGGGTTTCTCCTGTTTTAGATTTCTCCTGCAACAAATGGATTTGTGTTGAACCTGTCTTAGTGCCCATGAAAACACAATCAGGCAAAAACCGTTTGTTGAGTTCTGCGGAGATTTTTTGTGCGTTTTCTCCGGCTATTGCTATCTGGAAAGGTTCGTCAATAAAATTATATAAAAGTATTGCCCAATTGGCATAGAATGAAGGATGGCTTGCTACATTCTGCTGCATAGTGCTTACCGCCCGCTCTGCTATTTTTTTATAACTATCATTATCATACAGTATTCCGATTTGATAAAGTGCTTGGCACATGGAAGAGTTTGAAGATGGAATTACGTTATCACTCGTTTCGGTTTTGCGGGCAATAAGCGGCTCATCGTTTACAGATGTATAAAAGAACATGCCGGTGTTGGCGTTATAGAAATGCTGCACTACATATTCTGTAATGTTTTTAGAAAGAGCTAACCATTCTTCGTTAAAGGTAATACTGTATAAAGCGAGGAACGCTTCGCAGGTAAAGCTGTAATCATCTAAAAAGCCATTGATGGAAACTCGACCGTTTTTGAAATTGCGGTGAATGCTGAAGTCAGGCTGAATCACTTTTGTTTTCAGAAACCAGGCACATTTTAACGCGCGCGCTAAAAATTTTTCTTCGCCAAATGCTTTGTAAGCATCACAATACCCTTTCAGCATCAGGGCATTCCAGGATGTGAGAACTTTATCATCTAAAAGAGGGCGAATTCGCTTGTTTCTTTCAGAAAGCAACTTTTGTTTCCACTCTTGTAATTTCGGATTTCGGATTTCGGATTTCGGATTTCGTGTGAGATTTGTATTTCCCTCGAAATTTTCAGTTACATCAAACACCTTTTCAAACTCTTCGAACTCTTTCCCTAAAACAGTTTTTAATTCTTCTTCCGCCCACACATAGTATTTACCTTCCTCGCCTTCGCTATCGGCATCG
Organism: uncultured Chitinophaga sp.; assembly: GCA_964615305.1. Lineage (GTDB taxonomy): Bacteria > Bacteroidota > Bacteroidia > Chitinophagales > LD1 > Bog-950. The sequence continues at coordinate 91,777 of CAZTNA010000009.1, read as the reverse complement.
AGTGCGGAATAAAAACCACCGTTTTCATTGCTTAGTTCGCGCTCAATAAAACTGAGAGTTTCATAAACAGTTTCCTTGTAGCGTTCGTTTTTAGTGAGCTGATATGCTTCGCTGTAAAGCGAAACAAGCTGTGCATTGTCGTACAGCATTTTTTCGAAGTGCGGAATAATCCATTCGCCATCTACACTGTAACGGGCAAAACCTCCGCCCACTTGGTCGTAGATGCCCCCATTCATCATGGTATCGAGCGTAACGGTTACCGCTTGTAACGCTTTCTCATTCCTCGTAAAAAAATAATTGCGCAGCAGGTATTGCATGATTACCGGCATGGGGAATTTAGGCGCACCGCGCCTTCCGCCTTTTTCGTAATCCCAGGTGGAGTCAATTTTTGAAAAAATCTCTTTCCGGATTTCAGATGGCGGATGGCGGATTGCGGATTGCGGATTGGGAATTTCATCCATCTGCTTAATGCCGGCTGTAATTTGTTCAGCACGTTTCAGCGCTTCTTCTTTATTGTTTTTCCAATAATCAATAAAGTAGTTCAACACTTGTATCCAGTTTTCTTTAGGGAAATAAGTGCCTGCATATATTGGCCGGCCATCAGGCAATGCAATGGCGTTGAGTGGCCAGCCGCCACGACCGCTTATCAACTGCACCGCATCCATATACACCTGGTCAACATCGGGGCGTTCTTCCCTATCTACTTTTATAGAAATGAAATGCTCGTTCATGATTTTTGCCACGGCAGTGTCTTCAAAACTTTCGTGTTCCATTACATGGCACCAATGGCAAGCCGAATAACCAATAGAAATGAGGAGGAGTTTGTTTTCGTCCCGCGCTTTTTTTAACGCGGCTTCGTTCCATGGCAACCAGTTTACAGGGTTATGCGCATGCTGTAAAAGATAAGGACTGGTTTCGTTGATGAGGGCATTGGTGTATCTATTCATTATTCAACAGATGTAATACTAATTGGTATCAACTTTATGAGTATTATAGTATGTAAAATCTTCATTCAGCTTGAATGCAGCATCGCGTTTAATTTTTACTACTGTGCTCTGCCAGATGTTACTCGCTTCTACTTTTTGATTGGTTAAATAAGGTGTTGAGTAATAGAACGGCATACCAAATCCCTCTACGTCCGTTACCCAACGGTAACTTAACTCATAGTTTCCCTTCTTCACTTTGGTTAGCTTGTATTCTAACACCGGTATTTTCGGATACTTAAGATACTGCTCAAATATTTTTGAAAGATCTCTTCCGCTTCTGCTACTGAAAAATTGTTCTATCTCGGTATAGTTAGTGTTCTTCATTTTAAAAACAGTATCGCTCATGGCTTTGATAGTGCTCCACCACAGCGCATCGTTATTAAAAATGTACCGCACGGTATTTAAAATCAACGAGCCCTTGCTGTACATATCTCCACTACCTTCTTCGTTTACACCATAAACCCCAACAATAGGTTCCTTATTACCTATCTGTTTTTTCTTGGCGTTTATGTACTTCATGGCGGTGTCGGTACCGTAGAGGCACTCTACAAATATAGATTCGCTGTAAGTGCAGAAACTTTCGTGAATCCACATATCGGCAATATCGCTGCAACTAACACTGTTACCCCACCATTCGTGCCCGGTTTCATGAATAATAATGTAGTCGAAGTTTAAACCAATTCGCGAAAAATCGGAACCCGCATATCCGGTTAAATACTTGTTGCCATAAGCTATGGCACCCTGATGTTCCATACCCAAATATGGAGTTTCTACCAAAGCATAGCCATCATTCCAAAATGGATACTTTCCCAAATACTTTTCATAGCAGGCCATCATGGGTTTCACTTGCTTAAAGTGCTCTTTAGCTTTTTCTGTATTGTAACTTAACACATAATAGTCTAGATCAAGTCTTGCAGAATCGTCTGCAATGTATTCGTCATGCAAATGGACATAATCGCCAATATTGAGGGTTACATTATAGTTATTGATGGGGTAGCTAACCACCCACGATGTTGTAGCTGTAGCATCCGTATTGTTTTTATCTCTCTCTAACACCCCGTTACTAATACATTTTAAACCCATTGGGTAGGTGCATGTAATACGCATACTGTCTGGTTCATCGCCCAAATAATCTTTACAAGGCCACCATAAACTGGCTCCTATTCCCTCGCACGAAACAGCTATCCACGGTTTCTTGTTCTCATCTTGCGACCAGGTAAACCCCCCGTCCCAAGGCGCACGTTTTGCTTCGATTGGTTTGCCGGAGTAAGCAACCGTTACGGTACTTATTTCACCTTGTTTTACTGGTTTATCCATAGTAACAAAAACGGCATTTTCTTCGCGACTGTACTCCAATGGATTTCCGTTGCGGGTAATGGCCACAATCGTCATGTTGTCGAACAAATCTATTTGCATTGAATTAAAACTGCTTAGGGCTTTGAATCTTATCTTGTTACTGCCGCTTATAGACTTTCGGGCCGTATCTATTCTAATATGTAAATCATAGTGCATTACATCATAGCAAGTGCGCTCGGGACGCAGCGAGCCTCGCAACGTATCGGCACGAGTAAATTTTTCTTTCTGATTTAAAAGCGATTGTGCTGTTACGCTTTGACTACCCGTAAACACAAAAAGCAACATAACAACGAACTTCCACTTCATAAACTTTCTTTTTTATTCGTGGTGCAATGTAACTTGAAACGGAAAATATTTTTCTTGTTGGTTCGTGATTGATAAAAATGTTTTGAAATGATTTCTCAGATAGTGTTCTTTTTGGTAGTATTTTCTGTTTACGGGCTGTTGGAGTTTTATGGTTGGCAGGCGGTTAGAACTGCTTTTCAACCTGCAAACATTTTACGTACAAAATGGATTTACTGGGGAACATCAGCAGCACTATTCGCACTGTTTATTACTTACCGGCCCCTGCTGTATAAGTTTATGCCTAAAACCTTATCCACATACTTCGGCATTGTGTTTTTGGTGGTATTGATTTCGAAGTTAGTTGTATTTCTGTTTTTGTTCCCCGAAGATGTAGTGCGATTTTTCCGTTTTTTGTTTTCAAAATTTTCTTCGTCACCTGTAGCTGCCGAAACTAAAATTTCGCGCAGCGAATTTTTGAGTAAAGCCGCTTTGATTACAGCTGCTATACCTGCCGCTACATTATTGTATGGCATGGTGGTAAACGCTTACAATTACCGTTTCCGAAAAGTAACTATCAAGTTTCCAAACCTGCCCGAAGAGTTTAACGGGTTTAAGATTATCCAGCTATCGGATATTCACTCTGGTAGTTTTACTAAAACTGAACCTATTCTAAAAGTAATTGAGAAAATAAACGCAACGAATGCCGACCTAATTTTGTTTACCGGTGATTTGGTGAACAACGTAGCATCAGAAATGGAACCGTTTATGAATGTGTTTAATCAACTTAAAGCAAAACACGGGGTAATATCTATTACCGGCAATCACGACTATGGCGATTATGTAGAGTGGAACAGCGTAGAAGAAAAGAAACAGAACTTCGAAACTTTTAAAGGCGTACACAAAAATCTTGGCTGGGATTTATTGCTCAACGAAAACAGGGTATTAGAGCGAAAAGGAGAAAAAATTGCTGTAATAGGTGTAGAAAACTGGGGAGGCGGCCGTTTTGCTAAGTATGGCAAGTTTGAAGAAGCATACAAAGGCACTGAAGAAATTCCTTTCAAAATTTTATTGAGCCACGACCCTTCCAGTTGGGATTCGCGTGTGCGCCCCGAGTTTCCCGAAACCGATTTACAATTTAGCGGACACACACACGGAGCACAGTTTGGCGTAGAAAACAAATGGCTCCGCTGGAGTCCTTCGCAGTATATATATAAGCAGTGGGCTGGTTTGTATCAGGAAGGCAGGCAATACTTATATGTTAACCGTGGATTTGGTTTTCTGTTTTATCCGGGGCGAGTAGGAATATTACCAGAGGTTGCAGAAATAACTTTGGAAAGAGGATAGAGAACGTTCACAGGTCAACTTTTTTAACTTTAATCCAAACATCTGTGTTTCTTCCTTTGTCATCGGTGCAAGAAATTTTTACGTTGCCTTCATCAGGTACAAAAAACAGTTTACTCTTCGCATCGCTCTGCTTGTAAAATTCATTATTTAAGAACCAATACACAGTTTTTACATCTGGATCAGCATCACAACTTAGTTGTAATGGTTCTGGTTGCTGTAAACTGATGTAGTATTCAGTTCCATTTTTAGGCGTACGTATGGCAGGCCCTCCGTCAGAAAAAATTTTATCGCATGCGTAATTGTGAGGTGGTATTTTTTCATAAGGCATTCTGTTTTCGTCATAATAACGCTGCATTTCGGGAGCCATAACTTTTAATAACTTCTTTTTGTAGCCGTTGTCAGGCAAACAATATTTACAGTATGAAAACTTGCCGTCTGCATTGATAGAAAACTCGCGCATGTTATCACATAGCTTAGTAGTGCTAACCAGCGGAATAAAGTAGTCTGATACAGTATTGATGCAATAATAATTCGGCAGTTTGCCGGTTTCGCTGCAAACCGTGCGTATGCCACATTCGCCAGGCATACTAAACCATTCGTTACTGCTGTTATAATCAATTGTGTTGAAAATTTTGAAAAGTAATGGTGTAGCAATATTTGCTCCACTCAATTCCGGTACTCCCACTCCTGAAAAATTTCCTACCCAAACACCGACTGTATAGTTTTTGTTGTAGCCCACGCTCCATGCATCACGTTTTCCGTAGCTAGTTCCTGTTTTCCAGGCAATACGTGGTGTATGCGAGCTTTGCTCCCAATTAACCGGCAAATCGGGTCGTGCAAAGCGCGATAAAATTTCAGTAACCATAAAATTTGCAGAAGCAGAAAGAATGGTATCTGAAGTTTGCTCTACGGAATAACTTGCGTCAGCACCAGAATGATACAATGTTGGGTGAAAAACACCGTTGTTGGCAAATGTGCTGAACAGCGATGTAACTTCTTCAAGAGTTACACCACAGCCACCAAGTATCATCGAAAGCCCCAACTTGTTTTCATCACGCTTAACTTGTTTGAACCTGCACTGTTTTAACTTAGATATCATTTGTCCGGTGCCTAAATCGTTCAGGGCTTTTACCGCAGGTACGTTCAATGAATTTTCTAAAGCATATTCTACGGTTACATAACCATGAAACTTGGAATCAAAATTTTCTGGCTGGTAGCCATTCAGGTTTACAGGCACATCGGTTACTACTTGTTTTGGAGTAAGCACCCCGTTATCGAAACACAAACCATAAACAAGTGGTTTTAGTACACTACCCGGCTGTCGGGTTGCTGCGGCTCCATTTACTTGACCTCCATCAACTGTATTGTTAAAGTCTGCTGACCCAATATATGCTTTAGCCTGGTGTGTTTTGTTGTCAATAACTACTATAGCACAATTGTGAATACCCAAAGTGTATAAGGGCGATACATAGTCCTTGGCCAATTTTTCGAGTTTCACCTGCATTTGCATGTCTAAGAAAGTTTCGATCCTCGAACTGCTTTGCTGTCGCTTTAGCTTTAAGGCCAAGTGTGGGGCTAAATGAGGGGCTTCCATTCTTTTAGCGCTCAGTGGTTCATCTAAAGCAGTAGCTATATCGCGTGGCAAAAAAAGTTGTTGCTCACCAAACACATTTAACCACTTGTTTCTTTCTCTAATAATTTCAGCATTATTACTACCCAACCTTAAACTTGATGGGCGATTGGGTATTACTGAAAGTGCTGTTATTTCGGCTAACGAAAGATGGTCAGGGTTCTTACCGAAGTATAATACCGAGCAACTCTTCACCCCTTCAATGTTTCCACCGTAAGGCACTAAATTCAAATACAATTGAAGAATTTCATCTTTTGAAAATCTCCATTCCAACTGAAACGCCCGAAACATTTCTATCAATTTATTAAAATAGGTTCTTTGCTTCGGCTTTAACATTCTTGCTACTTGCATGGTGATAGTAGATGCTCCAGATGTTCGTTTTAGCCGAAACATATTTTTAGTCATAGCACGAACAATTGCTAGAGGATTTACCCCCGGGTGGAAATAGAAATACCTGTCTTCTTTATATAAAATTGTTTTACGAAGCAGTGGCGAAATCTCTTTCAGCTCTGTTTTCATTCGCCACTTTTCGTCAACACTTAAAAAAGCATGAATTACATCGCCCTTACTATCTGTTACTATGGTAGAATAACTCGTTAACTCCGGTACTGGGAACAGATAATTAAGAACAAAAAAACTACATGCTATTGTTGTGAAAACAATAACAATCAACCTAATTGGTTTGAGTCCGGTTCTTTTCTTTTCGGATAATAGTTGGTTGGTTACATTCATATTCTACTACCAAGTAAAAAAACACAAATAGCAGAAATTGCATACCAGTATTTTTAAATATCTGTTTGTGTAGATTGCTACAAGTAAAAGAATCTCTTGAATATCGAATTTTATACGATTTTTGGGGTTGACAAAGCCAAAGGCACAACTTATATTACTTCCCTTATATAGGGCACCGTACACACGAAATGAACAAGCTAAAGAAGTTTCTACTGGTAATAATGCCCGTATTGGTTATACAATATGGCCATTCTCAAATAGTGGTGGCAAACAACGCCAATGGCAATACGCTTGCTCAAACCCTTGCCGGTAATGGAGTTATCATAAGCAATGTAATTTTAAACTGTTCATCAGGCGCATCAGGAAGTTTTATAGGTACCAACAGTAATGTAGGTATGGGTAGTGGAATTATACTTTGTTCAGGAAGTGTTGACTCTATTCCTGGGCCGAATGATTTGAGTGGTAGTGGTTTTGACCACATGGCTCCCGGTGACCCTGATCTAGACAATATTTCGAGTAGCAGCACTCACGATGCTTGCGTTCTTGAATTTGATATGGAAGTTTTGAGTGATAGTGTTGAGTTTCGTTATTCGTTTGGGAGCGAAGAGTACCTAGAGTTTGTAAATAGTGGCTACAACGATGTGTTCGGCTTTTTTATAAGCGGCCCGGGAATTACGGGCTCAGAAAATATTGCTCTTATACCGGGTACTACCACACCCGTAACCATTGACAATCTGAACAACATCAGCTATTCTCAGTATTACAACAACAATGGCGATGGATTTAGCCCACCACAAAACACCAACCCTACTGTTATACAGTACGATGGTTTTACAAAAGTTCTAACAGCTAAGAAAAAAGGTCTGCAGGCATGTCAAACTTATCATTTAAAGTTAGCTGTTTCTGATGCGGGTGACGGGGTGTTTGATTCAGGGGTTTTTCTTGAAGCAAACAGTTTAACATCTAATTTTGTTTCGCTGGATAGCGTGCAAACTGACGTGCCTAACGTAAGCAATGCTGTAGAAGGTTGTGTACGTGGCAAAATCAGATTCTTACTGGAAACCCCGGTAAGTTTTCCAAGCAATGTAAAGTACACCATTGCCGGAACCGCCACCAACGGAGTTGATTACCAACAAATAGCAGATAGCATTACTATACCGGCTGGTGATTCGATAGTATCACTTGACATTATTGCCATAAATGATGGTCTTACGGAAGGCTCTGAAACTGTAAAAATATTTTTGCTTACCGCTTGCAGCAACATACCTTACGATAGTGTTACGCTCTTAATTCTTGATACATTCGCTATTACGGTTTCTCCGGATGTAACTATTTGCGCAGGCGACCAAGTACAGTTAACCGCAACAGGCGGAACAAACTACACCTGGACACCTGCAGGTACACTTAGTGCTACCAACATATACAACCCAATTGCTTCACCGATTACTACCACAACATATATTTGCTCCACTAACGTAGGCGCTTGTTCATCTTCTGACTCTGTAAGAGTAACTGTGGGGGCAGCTACTTTTAGCGTAAATGCGGGGTCTGATATAGGTGTGTGCAATGGCACCACGGCACAATTAAATGCTGTTGTAACGGGCACACCGCTACCAGGCAATCCTTTTACTTATAGTTGGTCTCCTGCCGGCAGCCTAAGTAATGCCACTATATTAAATCCAATAGCTACCCCACCGGGCAACAGTCAGCAATACGTTATACAAGTATCAAGTGGAAACTGCAGCACAACCGACACTATAAATGTTTCATTGGGGGGGTTAAGTTTGACCATATCATCATTTAACGAAACTTGTTTTAACAAGCACGATGGCTCAGCATCGGTTTTAGTAAATGGTGGAGCACAACCAATAGTTTACAATTGGAGTAATGGAGGTTCCACCTCAACTATTACTGGGCTACAAGGTGGTTTATATACAGTTACTGTTTCTGATAATTCGGGTTGCTCTGCATCAGTGGCCACAAATGTGATGGGCATAAGCGCACCATTTTCAGTTTCCGCAGGCGCTGATATTACAGAGTGTGTAAACTCATCTGTTATCTTAACAGCTGTTGTAACTGGCCCTCCCGTAAACAACAACCCGTTTATTTATCAGTGGTTACCAAACTATAATATTACCCCTGTGTTCGGCCCTACAACCACAGCCTCGCCTGCTGTGCCTACTGATTATGTGGTTGCTGTGCTGAGCGGTGCCTGCGTAGCTTACGATACAGTGCATGTAGTTATCAGCCATGTAACTGCCAACACATCTACCACCAACGAAACCTGTTTCGGATATGGAGATGGTTCTGCAACGGCAACTGCATTGACAGGTACTGCACCTTTTCAATATATATGGAGTAACGGAACCAGCGGGGCTAACAACAATTCACTAATTGGTGGTACCTATGCTGTAACTGTTTCCGATAATTTTGGCTGCTCTGCTACAGCTGGTGCTACTGTTCAATCAACTACACCTATATTTTTCAGCAACCCTATAGTTACCAATGTAAAATGTTTTGGAGGAAATGACGGTGTTATTTCTGTTACAGCTTCAGGTGGTGCAAATGGCATTACCTACATTTGGAATACTGGAGCAACCACTACCACTATACAGAATTTATCGGCCAACACGCCTTACACCGTTACTGCTACTGATGCCAATAGTTGCTCTGCCGACACGTCAATTAATGTGGCCGAACCCTCAATAATTACAGTTGGTGTAATTGGTTCTGATGCAAAATGCTATGGTGGCTCCGATGGCTCAGCAATAGCTACTGCCACAGGAGGAACACCAACTTATGTGTACGTTTGGGAAAACGGTGTGGCTACTGCTACACCAACAAATATGTCATCAGGTAATTACCGCGTAACAGTTACCGATCTTAATAACTGCACTGCCGATGGAAGTGTTTCTATAGGTGAGCCACAAGAGATAAGTATTACCGCTCAATCGTTTGCTCCTGGTTGTTCAAACACCGATAACGGTATAATTAATGCCGCGGCTACAGGAGGCACAACCCCTTATATGTTCGAATTGTATTTTCAAAATGTGTCTGTGGGAACATCCACTACCGGTAATTTTTCAAATTTAGAAGGTGGTGATTATGTGATTCATCTGACAGATGCTAACCAATGTGAGCATACTGCAAATCTTACATTACTTCCACCAAACCCTGATGAACTTCTCTTTTCGTCAGATTCAACATCGTGTTATGGTAGTGCGTATTCTGATGGTGCAATACATGTAACTATTGTTTCAACTTTTAACCAGCCATACTTGTTTCAACTAGATGGCGGTGCGGCCCAATACAGTGATAATTTTAATAACCTGGCAGCGGGTTCGCATATTGTTACCGCTACCAATAATTTCGGTTGTGTTACAGAGCATACGGTTGTAGTGGCTGAACCTGCCAATGCTACCGTTACTATCAGTCCGGACGATTCCACCATTCAATTAGGCGACAATATTCAGTTAACCTCATCTTTCACTCCTTACCCATCATCAAACATTGTATCATATAATTGGTCAGCAGCACAAGGCTTAAGTTGTACCGATTGTGCAAACCCAATTGCAACACCCTATGAAAATGCGAATGAATACACTTTAGCGGTTGTTTATAACAACGGTTGTGTAGCAGTTTCTTCTGTAAAAATTATTGTTGAAGGGCAACCGCCTGTGTTTACACCAAACGCTTTTAGTCCGAATGGAGATGGAAACAACGATGTATTTTTAGTGTATGGACAAGGAATAAAAAAAGTTAACCTGAAAATATTTAACCGTTGGGGCGAATTGATTTTTGAATCAACTAACCAATACCATGGTTGGGATGGCACTTACAAGGGTGAGTTGCAAAACCCCGGTGTTTATACTTTTATTTCTTCCATTACTTACCTGGATGGTAAAACCACGCAAAAAAACGGATCACTTACTTTAGTAAGATAAACTTCAATTTCGTTTTTACTCCTGAACATACACTTTGGCTTGGCTTTTGTCAGAGTGCCCGGCATATTCTTCTATTTTAGCCGCACCGCGTTCATGAAAGTCTATCGCCTTTTGATTCCCATACTTTTACTGGCAACAAAAATTACTACTGCGCAAACAGCAACAGAAATTTTTGGGAAAGTAACCGATGCTACAACCAAAGAACTATTGTCATACGTAAATGTTCGGCTCATAGGTTCTCAAAAAGCTACTATGACCGATCCGTATGGAGAATACCGCATACGCACCATCGAGAAAATTGATTCCATTTCTTTTTCTTACATAGGATACAGAACAAGAACAGTTGCAATTAAGCGTGGTGGCACTATTGAGCTTAACATTGAAATGGGCTCAGATGAATTGAAATTGGTAGAAGTAACTGTAAAAGCAGGCAAAAAAAAGAAGCGCGAAATTGACACAGCAGCCAACTATGTTTTTTATCAGGTATTAAAACACAAACCACAGAACCGTGCTACTGACTTTGTAAGCTATAAGTACGAACACTACGATAAATTTCAAATTTCGCTACTCAATGCCGGTCCTAAATTTTTAAATCTTGGCTTGTTTAAACCTTTCCGATTTGTATTTGCCAATAAAGATACTACCGAAGAAGGTGGCGTGTACATACCGGGCGTTATAAAAGAAACCCTCAGTGACGTATATTACAGAAGCCATCCACGAAAACAAGAAAAAACATTTATTAAGGCTGAGAAAATGACGGGTATAGACAATCCTTCGGTTGTAAATCTTGTACATGTTGAATTTCGTGAGTGCGATCCATACGACAATATGTTTTACTTTGCTAAAACATTTTTCAATGCTCCGTTTTCACCCATTGGGTTAAGCATTTATCACTTTCATTTAACCGATACCAGCAGGTTAGATGGTCGCACTTCATACAAACTTCATTTTGTAGGTAAATCAAGAGAAGACCTAGCTTTGAAAGGGTACGCCTGGATAGACTCTGCTACCTGGGGTATTCGTTATATCCAATATCGCCCAAATGAAAAGTCGAACCTGAATTTTATTAACGAGTATGACGCCAAACTTGATTTTGCTTTGGTTGATGGTAAGCACTGGTTTAAAACCCGTGAAGAAATGAACTCAGTAGGGTCGTTGTTTAAAAAGAAAAACAAGCTGAGCTTGCTGGTACAAAAAACTGTTGTGCGCAAAAACATTGAAACAAATGTTTTGTTTCCCGACAGTATATATGATTATGTAGAAGAAAAAATTTTGCTCGACAGCGCACGTTCTCGAAGCAAAGAATACTGGGACAGTTCGCGTTTTGAACCGCTTAAACGTTCTCAAAAACGTGTTTTCGAAATTTCAGATACTATTAAAAATGTACCCGCATGGAAGGCATATGAATGGGCCGGAATATTTTTTACTACTGCCTTTGCCGATGCAGGCCCAATTACTATTGGGCGAGTATTGAATTTTGCAAGCCGTAATAATATTGAGGGATGGCGTTTGCGCTTTGGATTTGAAACCAACCCTCGCTTTCAACGTATTGGAACCCCTGCCAATACTTTTTTGAGAAAGTTCTTCTTTAGCACATATGGTGCTTATGGGCTCAAAGACCGTGACTTTAAATATTTTGCCTTGGCTAGAATTAACCTGCCCTGGAAAAATGAAAAATGGCAACAGTTGCAAGTAATGTACCGGTACGATGTACGGGTACCCGGGCAAGATGAAAGCCAAACGCTGCTTACCTTCGACAACATTTTTACGCTCATCAGCGGACGAACTTTAAGCAAAGTAATGAAGGTAGCTGAATTCAACGTTACTTATGAAAAAGACTGGTTGAAAGATTTTTCCACCATTTTCGAGTTCAGGGAAAAAACGTTTTTCGATGTTCCGGGCGTATCCGGATTCACCCGATCAGAAAATGGAATTGTAAAACCGGTTACAAAATTTAATGTAACCGAATTTATGCTCGATACGCGCTACTCTTATAAATCCATATACATTTTCGGTAATTTTTTCAGAACATTTCCAACTACAAAATATCCTGTAATAATGCTGCGTTATACAGCGGGCACAGGCAATATACACAACGATAACTTCAACTATCACAACCTGCAGTTAACCGTTAAGCAACGTTTGTATTCAGCTGTTGGATATACTAACTATATGTTTAAAGCAGCTAAAATTTTTGGACGTGTGCCGTGGACTTCTGCCTACCTTACGCAAGGCAACTTAGGTGTACTGTTAGATAAATACAACTACAACCTGCTGCGCGAATTTGAGTTTGTGAGCGATCAATATGCGCAACTTTGGGTGGAGCACCACTTCAATGGATTTTTCTTCAATAAAATACCCTACTTCAGTAAACTGAAATTACGTGAAGTCATTTTTGCCAAAGCACTTATTGGCAGCTACGACCGAAATAAAAACAATACACTGTTGCATGCGCCAAATGAATTGCTATCTCCTGGGCCTATTCCTTATGTTGAACTGGGGTTTGGCATAGAGAATATCGCCTATGTGTTTCGGGTTGATTTTTTGTGGCGTGCAACTTATCGTAACACCGGAGGACAAAACTGGGGAATCAAGTTTATGTTTCAGCCTGGTTTTTAGTTTCAGTTATTCACACCCCAAGTGCCCAGAACCCGAAGTCGTTTTCTACCGAAAAATTTTAGGTTTGGGCAACTAAAAAATCAATCCATGAAGTTTATTGTTTCTACTACTGCGCTTTTAAAGAGTTTGCAAACCATAAGTGGTGTTATTAATTCAAGTTCGGTGTTGCCCATACTCGAAGATTTTCTTTTTGAAATTAAAAGTGGTAACCTGACCGTGTTTGCAACCGATTTGGAAACATCAATGAGTACCGAGTTAAAGGTAGAAGCAAAAGACAGCGGGCGCATAGCTATACCAGCTCGTATATTATTAGACACTTTAAAAACATTACCTGAGCAACCGCTTACTTTTAAGGTTGATGCAAAAACCTTCGGCATTGAAATTACATCCGAAACGGGTCGGTATAAGTTAAGCGGAGAAAACCCTGACGATTTTCCAAAAATACCGCAGCCCGAATCAGTTACAGAAATAAATATTCCTGCATCAGCATTAAGCAATGCCATTGCAAAAACATTGTTTGCTGTAAGTAGCGATGATTTGCGACCCGCCATGACCGGTGTGTTATTTCAGGTTGCTTCAGATGGAGTTACCTTTGTATCTACCGATGCACACAAACTGGTAAAGCTAAACCGCTCCGATGTTAAAGCAGCTAAATCAGCACAATTTATTGTTCCGAAAAAAGCTTTAGGCTTACTGAAAAGTGCCCTGCCAATTTCAGATACAGGGGTAAACATTGCCTACAATAAATCTAATTCATTTTACACTTTTGAAAACACTAAACTTATTTGCCGCTTAATTGATGCAAACTATCCTGATTATAACGCTGTCATTCCTCAGAACAACCCAAACAAGCTTGGCATTAACCGCTTAGAGTTGCAAAATGCGTTGCGCAGAATTTCTATTTACTCAAACAAAACAACTTACCAGGTAGTGCTGAGTATAGCAGGTAGTGAGTTAAAAATTTCGGCACAGGATTTAGATTTCAGTAACGAAGCTAACGAACGCCTGACTTGCAGCTACGAAGGCAACGATATGGAAATTGCTTTCAACGCACGTTTTCTGATTGAAATGCTTGGAGTATTAGATTCTAACGAAATTGAAATTGAACTAAGTACTCCAACTCGCGCTGGAGTACTTAGGCCGGTAGAAAAAAATGATAACGAAGATCTACTAATGCTGGTAATGCCGGTAATGATTAACAGTTAAATTTCAAATGTTTTAAAAACACAAAATATAAAACCGCCTAAGGGCGGTTTTATATTTTGCGCAAAATCCTTTTAGCAGAAAATAATTTATTTGCTTACACCTAAACAGCAGCCTTGAAACCCTCAAAAGAAACCTTTTTGCGAGCATACGAACTGATGTCAACGGCAAAGTGTATGACCGAGTTGTATGAAGAGCGCAAGGACATAACACAAAAATATGTACACGCAACTTCACGAGGGCACGAAGCCATACAGTTAGCCACATCGTTTCAACTAAAACCGCAAGATTTTGTATTCCCATATTATCGCGATGATGCCATGTTGTTGGGAATTGGCTTTACACCGTTTGATCTGATGTTGCAGTTAATGGCAAAAAAATCAGACTACTTTTCAGGAGGCAGAACATATTACTCTCACCCAAGTTCTAATCGCGAAGACCTCCCAAAAATTCCTCATCAAAGCTCAGCCACCGGCATGCAGGTAATACCTGCCACCGGAGCCGCACAGGGCTTGCAATACAAAGAACAACAAAAACTGGTAGAGTGGAAACGTGGAGACGAGCCACTGGTGGTTTGCTCATTAGGAGATGGAGCTGTTACTGAGGGTGAGGTGAGCGAAGCGTTGCAAATGGCTGTACTTCACAGTTACCCTATAATATATCTGGTTCAGGATAATGAGTGGGATATCTCAGCTCACAGCCATGAGGTGAGGGCTCAAAACGCTTCTGAATATGCCAAAGGGTTCAAAGGATTAAAAGTTGAAACCATTGACGGAACCGATTTTGAAGAGTGTTTCGAAACCATGAGCCGCGTAGTAAATTATGTGCGTACACATCGTGGACCATACCTGGTACACGCAACAGTTCCTTTGCTAAACCATCACACAAGTGGTGTTCGTAAAGAATGGTACCGCCCTAAAGAAAATATGGAAAGCGACATCTTACGCGATCCTTTTAATAAGCTTAAAAAGAGTTTGTTGTACAATAAAATAGCTGATGCAACTCAACTTTCAGCTATTGACATACAAGTGAAACAAGTGGTTCATGACAACTTTGACCGTGCGATTCACGAGCCGTTTCCTGAGGTAGAAGATTTAACCACACACATTTTTTCGCCTACCCCAATAACTGAAGAAGTAGGAGTAAGGAAACCCGAAGGTGGCGAACAAGTAGTAATGGTAGATGCCGCGTTGCACGCTGTAGATGAAATTTTACAAAAACACCCCGAAGCCTTGTTGTATGGTCAAGACGTAGGAGGCGAACTTGGCGGTGTATTTAGAGAAGCGGCTTTGCTGGCAAAAAAATATGGCGATAAGCGGGTATTTAATACTCCAATAATGGAGGCATATATTATTGGTTCTACCGCAGGTATGAGCGCGGCCGGTTGTAAACCAATAGTTGAAGTGCAGTTTGCCGATTACATTTTTCCGGGGGTTAACCAATTGTTTACAGAAGTATCGCGTTCTTGCTATTTGAGCAACGGTAAATTTCCCGTACAAGCATTAATTCGTATTCCTATCGGTGCCTACGGCAGCGGTGGCCCTTATCATTCTTCTTCGGTAGAAAGTTTTGTGTTGCAGATTAAGGGTGTAAAGGTTTGCTATCCGAGTAATGCGGCAGATATAAAGGGGTTGATGAAAGCAGCGTTTTATGACCCAAATCCGGTTGTAATGTTTGAACACAAGGGCCTCTATTGGAGCAAAGTAAAGGGAACTGAGTTAGCTAAAACTATTGAGCCGGCAGATGATTATATAATACCGCTGGGCAAAGCGCGAATAGTGCTGAACGCAAGTGAAGAAAGGATAGAAAGCGGAGAATCAGCCTGTGTAATTACTTATGGCATGGGCGTGCATTGGGCAATGAACGCTTCAAAAAACTTTGCTGAACAGATTGAAATTGTTGATTTGCGCACGCTCAATCCGTTAGATGAAGAGACCATGTATGCTACCGTAAAACGACACGGCAAAGTACTGGTGCTTACCGAAGAAACTATTACCCATTCATTTGCTGAAGCACTAGCCGGCAGAATTTCGTTCAACTGCTTTAAATACCTAGATGCTCCCGTAAAAATTTTAGGCGCTATAAATACTCCGGCTATACCATTGAACGAAAACCTAGAAAAAGCAATGCTGCCAAATACAGAAAAAGTAAGCGTGGCACTCGAAGAATTGTTGAATTTCTGATGGGTTATAGGTTTGTGCTTTAGTGCCTTTATTTATTTTCACCGCTCACTTTTAAAAAATAAGTTTCCATGGCATATCTTTTCACTTCCGAATCAGTTTCCGAAGGTCATCCGGATAAAGTAGCTGACCAGATTTCTGACAACCTGATAGATTATTTTTTAGCATACGACCCTACTTCAAAAGTAGCGTGCGAAACCTTAGTTACCACCGGACAGGTAGTATTGGCTGGCGAAGTAAAATCGAGTGCCTATTTAGATGTTCAGGAAATTGCCCGCGAAGTAATTCGTGAAATTGGCTACACCAAGGCAGAATATATGTTCGATGCAAACAGTTGCGGCATTCTTTCAGCAATTCATGAACAATCATCTGACATAAACCAGGGTGTGGAGCGTAAAAAAGCCGAAGATCAAGGTGCTGGTGACCAAGGTATGATGTTTGGCTATGCCAGCCGCGAAACCGATAATTATATGCCGCTGCCATTAGAGTTGGCACACACATTACTTCGCGAGCTTTCAGCAATCCGCAGAGAAGGAAAAGAAATGACGTATTTACGTCCCGATGCCAAGAGTCAGGTTACAATTGAGTATAACGATGACAATACACCCAAAGATATTGACACGATAGTAATATCAACCCAGCACGATGATTTTGACAAGGATGCGGTGATGCTGAAGAAAATTAAAGAAGATGTAATCAATATTCTTATTCCACGTGTTAAGAAAAAATTGCCACTGCGTGTGCAAGCGCTTTTTGGTGATAAAATTAAGTACCACGTAAACCCTACAGGTAAGTTTGTAATTGGCGGCCCCCATGGTGATACAGGCTTAACCGGAAGAAAGATTATTGTTGATACATACGGTGGCAAAGGAGCGCATGGTGGTGGTGCTTTTAGCGGCAAAGATCCAAGTAAAGTTGACCGTTCGGCAGCGTATGCAGCGCGACATATTGCAAAACATTTAGTAGCAGCCGGTGTATGCGATGAGGCACTTGTACAGGTTGCTTATGCTATTGGAGTAGCGCAACCGGTAGGTTTGTTCGTAAATACTTATGGTACCGCCAAAGTGAAAAAGACAGACGGTGAAATAGCTCGTATTATCAGCAAATTGCCAGAGTTTGACATGCGCCCTTACTTCATTGAGAAACGATTTAACCTGCGCACGCCTATATACAAAGAAACGGCCAGCTACGGGCACATGGGCAGAAAGAGTTTAAAAGTTCAAAAGACCTTTAATAAAGGCAAGAAAAACGAAAAGAAAGTAACCGTTACTCTTTTCCCTTGGGAAGATTTGAATGCTGTAGCCGTAGTTAAAAAGGCGTTTGGATTAAAATAGTTTGTAGATACAGCTATAAAAACATAAGCCCCCTTACCGTAAAACGGAGGGGGCTTTTTGTTTTAGCTTACACAATTACTCAGCAGGTGTAACAGGTGCTGTTGTAGTAGCAGCGGGTTTCGCCACTTTACGAGCTACTTTTTTAGCTTTTTTTTTTGCAACCGGTTTAGTTGCTGCCTTTGGAGCTGCTGCACCACCTTTCTTTACAGTTAGTTGTTTTTCTAACTGCTCGATACGTTTTTGCAGCTTGCCTACCTCAGCAGAACTTAGCTTCACAAATTTGTGAACCGCTTCGTTATACTTTGCTTCAATTTCGGGTCTGCGGGCTTCTACTTTCTTAACAGCTTCTGCTACCAGCTTTTTGCCATCAGCTTCGCTCACTTTGCCCTTTTTTACTAATTCGTTTACTCCTTTCTGAACTACTTCAGCAGTGTGTGCTGCAAGTCCTACACCTGAGTAGAAATATTTCTTCAGGTTTTCTTGAATGTTGTTTGTTGCCATGGTTAATGGTTTTTTGTTTGGTGAATAATGTTGGCGCAGTTGTCAGATTCAGTGCCAAAAACATATCGGTGTAACAAATTGTTACCTAATCGTAATGCAAAGTCCGATACCAATTTTGGCTGAAACCAAATACAGGTAACAGTTTCATTGATTTGAGCAACTACAAAGTTTACTTGAAATTCTAAATTTTAGGAACTGCCATCAAAGCAATATTGACAGAACGTAATGTCAGTTTCATTACAAAACCAACTCATTTTGACAGGTTTTGTTTTCCTGCTCCGTGATCTAACTTACTGAAATTGGTGTGCTGATGCTGTTATTTCAGCTGCTTACCTAAATTTCTATCTTCATTTCCATAAAATTTGGGTTTATGCTAAAACCACTTGAGTATGCATACCTGCTAACTGCAGCCATTGAAATATTTTCAGAGTTAACCAACAACCAAATGCTTCGGTTTATTTCAAAACCTCTGCTCATGATTATGCTTATTGCGTTCTACGTACAGAGCATTAATAATCAATGGAACAAAATTCATAAGCTAATGGTAGCAGCATTTGTCTTTTCCTGGATAGGTGATGTGGCATTAATGTTTGTATATAAAAACGAAAATTTTTTCCTGCTCGGGCTTGTAGGCTTTCTTATTACTCATGTTCTGTACACCATATCATTCTCAGGCGTAACCAGTAAAAATGTAGAAGCCGTATTACCTAAAAAAGTTTGGATAATAGCTCCTTTAGCAATGTATATGCTGGCACTGTTGAGCATGTTGGTTCCTGCCATTACCGCATTGCAAGTCACAAAACCTTTTCTGATACCAGTTTTGGTATATTCAATTGCCATAGCCATTATGGTTGTGTTTGCAATAAACAGATATGGCCGTGTTGATGAGAAAAGTTTTGGACTAGTGTTTGGCGGGGCACTTTTATTTATGTTTTCTGACTCTATTATTGCGGTGAACAAATTTCTGTACCCTTTTGGGTCGTCCGGTATTTTTATTATGACATTATACACATTAGGTCAATATCTGATAGCAAAAGGCATGTTGAAACAGAAACACGCATAAAAAAGCAATAATTAACTCAGATATATGTACATCAGCAAAGGCAGAACATTCAACACAGTACACGACTATTTTGACTATATAGTAGAAACCGTGGGGTTTCCACCGGTGCATAAGTATTTTTCAGAAGACAAAGTTTTAAGCGATGGAATTAACCTACATGTGGATGTGTTGGAAAAATCTGCCGATGCCCCCACCATTGTGTTTATACCGGGCACTGCAATATACGGTTTGTGTTATGGGGAACTGCTTTATAAACTAAGTACAGCAGGGTTTAATGTAGTAGCGTTTGACCCTCGAGGCCACGGCAGAAGCGAAGGTGAACGGGGTGATTATACTATTACTGAAATTATGCGCGATACCGAAAACGTAATAACCTACGCCATAAACCGTTTTAACTCTAAAGTTAGTTTAATGGGAAGCAGCCAGGGAGGAATTATAGCTTTTTACATGGCAGCAAAAGACGAAAGATTAAGTTCTGTTGTTTGTCAGAATTTTGCAGATCTCGGAGCCCCCGAAACTCTTCAACTTGCCCGCCACCCTAGACTGTTTAAATACATTAAGTTGTTGATTGCCCGTCACGGGCACCGCCTACCTAATGTGCAAGTACCTGTAACATCATATATAGATTTAGAAAAAATTCCTGTAAAATATTTTGGAAGTGCGAAAACATTTATGGAAAGCGATCCGCTTTGTTTAAAAACTATTTCGTTACGTGCACTTCAATCGTTGGCAAATACCGAAATGCAAAAACCGGTAGAAGAGATAAAAGTACCGGTAATGGTGTTACAAGGAACTGCTGATTCCATATTTCCGGTTTCTTATACCCAAAAAATTTTCGGCAAATTAACCTGTAAGAAAAAAATCTCTTTGTTTCCGGATAAAAGCCATGCAGTATTACACGAAGACACTGATGCTGTAGTGCCGGAAGTTGTTAGTTGGCTGCACGAAGTGTTTCAGATAGCACCAGAAGCACAGCACGCTTTGTAGCATTTTTATATCGTTGACTGAAAGCATAAAATTTTATTTTGCACAAGTGAATCACTTCTGCACCACCACCACATTCAGCCACTTGTATAAAGTATTTGCATTAGCTGAATCGTTAAAAAAATATGGCTCAGAATTTACCCTTCACGTGTTGATGGTGGATGGTAAAACTAAATTTCCGGAGTTTGAAAACTGTGTATTTTACAAACTCCCATCTATAGCACCAACGCTAGCCGGGCAAACAATTATTGACAAATACAGCACAAGCGGCCAATTAGACAAACTACGTTGGAGCTTGAAACCGGTTTTTATGTCTATGCTCATAAAGAAGCCGGAGATTCATAAGCTAATTTATCTCGATAACGACATCCTATTTTTTTCTGCCTACCAGTTCTTATTCGATCTACTTAACAAGCATTCGTTTTTGCTTACGCCTCATTTTTACAAGAGTGACCCTAAAAAGGAGCAGAATTGGTTTGAATCAAATTTTCGGGTGGGACTTTATAATGCCGGCTTTGTGGGAGCCAATAAAAAAGCAATTGACAGTTTACAATGGTGGGCCGAAAGCTGCTCTTACCGGTGTGAAAAAAACTATTTCCGCGGGTTGTTTGATGATCAAAAGTACCTTGATCTTATCCCGGTAATGAATGAAGATGCTCTTGTTCTTCATCATAGGGGTTGCAATGTGGCATCGTGGAATAAAGACACAAATTTGCGTTCAGTTACAGACAATCAGATAACAATTGCCGGAAAATATCCTGTAGTGTTTATTCATTTTAATCCATTTACTATTCGACAAATTGAAGATGGCGCTGATGAAATTCTGCGTCCGCTTTACGAAAAATACTTTGAAGTGCTAAAGAGACACAAACCAGAGTTAACTCGCCAGCATTTGTACATATCTGAAAGTTGGCGCGATAAGTTAAAGCTCAGCATCTGGGAAATAGCAACCAAGCGCGGTTGGTAAATTATGGCAAAAAAAGTTGTGCATAAAGTTGAGCAGTCGGATGCCACGGTAACTCACCGCTATTTTTTTCATGCCATCATATTTGCATTCAGCTTTTTATTGTATTTCAACTCTACCTTTAACAGTTATAATCTTGATGATGAGTTAGTAACACAAAATCACCGCCTTACTTCTAAAGGATTATCTGCAATTCCAGAAATTTTTAACTCACCGTACTATGCCGATGAGGGTGGTTACCGGTACGAGTACCGTCCGTTGGTGCTTGTATCATTTACTATTGAACATGTCCTCTTGGGAGAGAATGCATTTTACAGCCATTTAGTTAATCTAATTTTATATGCCCTAGCGTGTTTGTTGTTGTACCAATTTTTAAAAACTCTCCTTATTGGTTACAACACTTTTATACCGTTCATTGCTTCTTTGTTTTTTGTGGCTCATCCCGTACATACCGAAGTGGTTGACAGCATAAAAAACCGTGATGAAATATTTGTCCTCTTATTTGGGTTGAGCGCTATGTACTCTGCACTGTTGTTTGCCGACTCCAAAAAAGTGTGGTGGCTGGTCCTTTCGCCAGTCTTCATGTTGCTAGCAATGCTGGCTAAACCTACAGCAGCTGTGTTTGCATTTATTACCCCTTTTGCACTTCTGATGTTCAGGGCTAACATTAAATACCGGCAACTGGCATTGGTTGCTATGCTGCTTTACTTGCCGGCTGTTGTTTACTCGCGTATTTACTTTTTATCCGAACAGGTAGGCATATTAGCTGGGTTGCTATTTGCATTGTTTGTATTGAATAGCTTAAAAAACCGAAGTTGGACAAAACTGAAATCAACAATAAAAAACACATCAGTTACAACTCAGAAAATTGAGGCAAGTACAAAGCTACCCGGCATCTTGTTTTGGTTGTTTGCTACAACCATTGCTGTTACCCTTACATCTATTGCAACAGTAGCCGTGCTCATGCCTGTGTGGTGGCTTTTTATTACGGCATCTATGGTGCTGTTGGGTTGTTGGGTAATACTTAACCCATATAGCCGTGTAGTTATATTGCCCTGCATCAGCATTCTTGTTTCCGTATTTGTAGTGCGCTATCATATTCTTACTTCGGTTTTTGACGCTTCGCTGCTGATTGTAATCGCTGTTTCTTTTATTTCGGGAAACAGATTGATAAAAGTTGCCGCTGTACTTAGTTGGTGTATTTATGCAGTATGCACGGCTGTGCTACTCCATTCTTTTTTTGCTTTAGCTATTTTGCTGTTTGCAGTAATTGTTTACCGTAAGCTGCTTCCGCTCACTTTGTTAATGGCATTAGGAATTTCTGTTGCAGCTGGGTTTTCTATTTACGGGTTTGCAGTAAAAGGAAATTTCAACTTTAGTATTTTAAGCATGCTCCTACTACTGTCGGTTTTAGGTTTGCTATGGTATAAGCAATCTGAGCAGGTCAGTAAGTTTGCAGTTTGGCTGCTGCCAGTTTCATTTGCCTTTTTGTTTACCACAAATAGTGTACGGTTTACAGAAGCAACTAAAATGCATGTTGACTATCAACTGAAGGCCATGCAGTTTACCCGTGGAGTTGATCTCACCCCTGCTAATACATATCGCCCGTTAAAATTTATTGAAATGCCGGTAACGGAATTAGATAAATGGGAAATCAGATTAGGGACAGCAATGAACGTTTTGGGCAAATATTTAAAGCTGGTCATTATTCCCTATCCGTTGCAGTTTTATTATGGGTATCCCTACATATCAGCAACATCTATTTTTTCTGCTATTCCGCTTTTAGTCTTTCTGATACACATGATTATTGGTATGGCAGGATTGTATTTAATGCACACTAATGCACTGCTCAGTTTTTCACTGCTTTTTTACCTCGCCTCTATTTCCATTTTTTCTACTCTGCTTGTACCAATACCTGGCATGTTGGGAGATCGTTTTTTACTGTTACCGTCTTTAGGGTTTTGTTTAGCCCTAACCAGTTTTCTTTTTCGTTTTGTTGAGAAAAATGAAACAGAATCTACAGAGTTGTTTAACCAATTAAAACCGGTGTTGCGATACTCTGTGTTAGGTGTTTTGCTAGCGTATTCTACCTATACTTTTGTAAGAAACACACAGTGGAAAGATCATGTAACCTTATTTAGTCATGATTTAGCAATAAACAGTAACACAGCTCAAGGTAATAATCTGCTTGGATTGCACTTGCTTATAGCTTCTAACAAGGAGGCCAACCCAGCGAAACAACTGCAAATGCGCGAAACTGCTATACAACATTTTAAAACAGCGCTACAATTGTATCCTAAGCTAATGAATGCCGCTTACGATATGGCCCGGTGTTACGATGTAATGGGAAAACCCGATGAAGCTTACAACGCTTATAAACTAACTACTCAAATAGACTCATCGTTTTATGCTCCTTATTTTTCGTTGGCTTTATATGAGCATAACAGCGGAGATTTGGCAGCCGCGGTTCAACACTATGAGAAGTTTATTCGCAAATATCCGTTTCAGATGGAAGCTTATGCTAATCTAAGTTTTGCCTTGTTTAACCTGGGGCAGTTCGAAAACTCAATTGATGTAAACAGAAGAGCGTTAAAAGTTTACCCAACGGCATTTGAAGCAATGGTGAACATTGGAAAAACATTTTACCACATTCACAAATACGACAGTGCGTTGTATTACTTTGAAAAAGCAAAATCTGTAAACCCAAACAATACAGATGTAATGAAAATGATAGAAGATGTAAAAAGCAATAAGGCCCGGTAGCGAGTCTTATTGTTATCCCGTAGGTTGCAGCGCTCTTGGAGCCGCATCTAAAATTTCTTTCTCTGCTTTAGCCGAAAATTTTTCAAAGTTCTTGTTGAAAGCTGAAGCCAACTCATTGGCTTTAGCATCGTATGCTTCTTTATTACTCCATGAATTGCGCGGGTTCAAAATATCTGATGGAACACTCGGGCAAGACTTAGGCATAGAAACACCAAACACTGGGTGTGTTTCATAATCTACATTATCTAAATTTCCGTTTAGTGCTTCAGTAATTAATGCCCGGGTATGCGGTAAACTCATCCGTTTACCAATACCATACACTCCGCCTGTATAACCTGTATTAAGCAGCCATACACGTATATTTGCACTGCGAAGTTTCTCCCCTAACAGCGAAGCATACTTAGTGGGGTGTAGCGGTAGAAATGGTGCGCCAAAGCAAGCACTAAAAGTAGTTTGCGGCTCTGTAACACCGGCCTCTGTACCGGCTACTTTAGAGGTAAAACCAGAAAGGAAAAAATACATGGCTTGACCTACACTCAATTTTGAGATTGGAGGCAAAACCCCAAATGCATCGTATGTTAAAAAGAAAATATTTTTTGGTTCGCCCCCTACTGATTTCGGAAGAGCATTAGCTATGAAGTGAATAGGATAGCTTACGCGTGTGTTTTCGGTTTTTGCTTTGTAAGCAAAATCAACCTTGTTGGTTCCTTCTATAAAGCCAATGTTTTCGAGAATAGCTCCGGGGCGAATAGCGCGGTAAATATCAGGTTCTTTTTCTGCGCTTAGATCAATAACTTTAGCATAACACCCCCCCTCAAAGTTGAAAACAGAATTTTTTGTCCAACCGTGTTCATCGTCACCAATTAACGGACGGTTGGGGTCGGCACTTAAAGTTGTTTTGCCTGTACCGCTCAAACCAAAGAAAAGAGCAGTGTCACCAGCTTTGCCCACATTAGCTGAGCAGTGCATAGACAATACATTTTTTTCGTGTGGCAATACATAGTTCAATACACTGAAAATACCTTTCTTGATTTCGCCTGTGTAAGCAGAACCACCAATGATGGCAATTTTTTTAGTGAAATTTAATATGGAAAAATTTCCTTGACGAACACCGTCTGCTGTACCTTCGCATCTTAAGCCGGGTGCCTGCAACACCAGCCAATCTGGTTGTATGGTGATTAACTCTTCAGCCGTTGGGCGTAAAAACATATTGTAGGCAAAAAGATTAGCCCAAGGATACTCAGTAACTACACGAACGTTCAAACGGTAAGCGTCATCGGCACATGCGTAGCAGTCGCGCACAAAAATTTCTTTGCCTTCAAAATAGGCAACTACTTTGTTGTAAAGATTGTCGAAAACTTCCGGTGATACGGCATTGTTAAAACCACCCCAGTCAACACTGTCTTTGGTGTTATCGTCTTTAACAATAAACTTATCTTTTGGTGCCCGGCCGGTAAATTCTCCGGTATCTACAGCTAATGCTCCGGTATCATTTAGCACCCCTTGATTTCGCTGAAGTGTTTCGTTTACTAACTGATCGGGGTTAAGGTTCCAAAATTGCGTTCTTGTATTCTTAATACCAATGGTTTCGAGTGATGCATCAGGGTTCTTGGGACCAACTACATTCATGGTTTCGAAATTTTGTTTTTGTTTTTTGGAGGTGGCAAACCTAACCGATTTGACGAGTAAAAAAAAGACTGTTTTACCCCTCTTTACTGATAGAATATGGGCTAAAAATAAATATTACTACTTCTTTTTACCGTATATAAATTCAATAAAACTAAGAGCTGGTGAGGTAATAAATGTGGTAGCCAAAGCCATAAACACCAGCATGGTAAAAACTTCGGGGCTTAGTATGCCAAGATCATAGCCAATATTGAGAACAATGAGTTCCATTAAGCCACGTGTATTCATCAGCACTCCAACACTCAGTGAATCTTTCCATGACTGCCCAATAATTTTTGCTGCACCTGCACTACCAACAAACTTTCCAACCACAGCCACTACGGTAATTACTCCACACACTACCCATAAGTGCGGGTCATTCAATAAGCCAATTTGTGTACGCAATCCGGTGAACGCAAAAAACAATGGCATAAGCAAAAACGTGCTAACATCTTCTATTCTTTCTGTAAATATACTTCGAAGCGAAATGTTGTTAGGCATTATGGCGCCTGCCAAAAATGCTCCGAACAAAGCGTGAATTCCTATAATCTCAGCAGTATATGCGGATGCAAGCAACAGTAAAAAGACAATAGCCGTAAAGGTGGAATGGAGGTTACCTTCCGCATAAAATTTTTCGCTCAACTTGTTTAACACCATGCGAATAGGCAACAGCATAACGAATGCGTACACAACGGTTAGAAAAATAGAGAACCAAGCATTTGAAATATCTCCGGCTCGTGCTATAGCAATTACAAATGGCAAAATACACCAAGCGGACACATCGCCTATAGCTGCGCTGATAATAGCCATGCTGCCAACTGGTGTTTTGGTCATGTTGCGCTCTTTTAAAATACGCGCCAGTACGGGAAAAGCAGTAATACTCATGGCAATACCCATGAATAAAGCAAACGCCATAAAGGAAATATCAGCAGGAGCAAACTCTACATATAAAAAGTAAGCAAGCGCCACCCCTAAAAAATACGGAAACACAATACTAGTATGGCTTACTAAAATGGCCTCAGAGGCACGTTGTTTAATGGTGTTTATGTCTAACTCCATACCAATAATGAACATAAACAACACCAGCCCTATCTGGCTAAGCAGTTGAAGGTTAGGCAAGGAGTCAGTTGAAAAAAGTAAACTAAAAACATCGGGAACTACCCATCCTAACAATGACGGACCAAGAATAATTCCTGCGGTAATTTCACCTATTACGGCCGGTTGACCTATAAGTTGAAAGATGTACCCCACCAATCGGGCTGTTGATAAAATAACTATGATCTGAAGCAACATTACAGCCAATGGATGCCTTGCGCTTTCAACAACATGGTTTTCTCCGGTAGTGTTATTGAGAGAATACATTTCACCGGTTTCTAATATTTTACCTTGCCACAGCAAGAACAGAATAGCAGCTGTCAACGGTAAAATTATTAATGGGTAAAGCTTCAGGTATTTCTTGTACATCTGTTGGAGCAAATTTGATTGAATAATTGATCAACACAAGAAAATTGAGAAAAAACAGAATCTGTTACTTTCAGAAAATGAAAAAAGTTCAATTCGTAATTAATGTATTAGTAGGTCTGTTTCTGGCTATAGCTGCGAGCGTGCATGTAGCCGGTTTATTTGTGCATGTAAGTAACGAAAGCGTTTTGTCGCACATTGTTCACTTGGTCAGTTACCTGGCTTGTATGTTTGCTTTTTTGCGACCTGTGCAGTTTCGTTTGCCTTTGTATTTACTCGCGTCAGTATATCCAGTTTATTACCACACCCGTTGTTTCTTTACTCAACTATTTGAGTTAAACAAGTTTAACACCATCTGTTTTGCAGTTATTGCATTGCTTCCGTTTGCAGCATACTTAATTGCTATAAAAAACAAAAAGCGGAACAGTAACACTACTCCGCTTCCTGATAAAACAAATGGAAAATCTATTTAGCAAATTGACAAACTATGCCGCCCATTATTGTTGTGCTTACAATCCAGAATCCGGTATTTACCACAATGTATTTCCATCCCCTGCGCTCGAACAAGCCATTTATGGCACAAACCGGCAGAAGGATTAGAATTCCATTTATAGCACCGTGAATGGCACCATGTCGAAAGGTTCTGAATTTGTGTTCAAACACTTTCGATACTTCAGTAAGCGTAGCAATAGCACCTTCTGGGTCTGTGTAGCCCATTTCAGGCAACAGCAAACCGTGCAAACCATTTTGATGAATAGTTATAGACTGCAAGCCAAGCGCAATTAGAAAACTGTAAACATAGGTTAGCCCAAATACTATAGCCATGTTAGATTTCTGTGTGCCGTCATCGGTAAGGCCGGCACCCTGCATCCAAACAGTGCCAAACGCTTTGGGATTGTACCATATAAAGCCAATTAATAGTGGAACTAATGCAGCAAGCGCAGAAACAAGTAAAGTATTCATGTATTTTTTGTTTTGGTTTAGCCGAATATAAGTAGACAGATCGGTTTTCAAAGAATTGCCAATGGCGGTAATGCTAAGTTGTACTCTGTTACGAATTGCGTGAATATTTTCAGTTTCACAATCAATAACTCAGCAACTTCTCTATTGCGTTCTTCAATCTCGCTTTCGCCAAAAAATTTTTCTCCAGTGAAATTGAAAACGGCACAGGAGTATCTAATGAAGCTACGCGCATAACAGGCGCATCTAAATACTCAAACAAATGTTCGTTGATGTAAGCCGAAATCTCCCCGCCAATACCACCTATCAGAGTATCTTCATGCAGAATTAAAACCTTGCCTGTTTTCTTAACCGTTTCGGCAATCGCTTCTTTATCGAATGGTAGCAGTGTGCGCAAGTCCAAAATATCGGCAGATCTGTTTCTACATTCGTCCAACGCCCAATGAACTCCAGCACCGTACGTGATGATTGAAACATCTTTGCCTTCGCTCACCAATTTTGCTCTACCAATTTCAGTGGTGTAATAATCTTCGGGCACTTCCCCTTCTACACTTCGGTAAAGTGCTTTGTGCTCGAAATACATTACCGGGTTCGGGTCTTCAATGGCAGCGCACAGTAAACCTTTTGCATCGGCAGGTGTTGATGGAAAAACAATTTTTAAACCAGGCACATGAAAGAACCACGCCTCGTTACTTTGCGAGTGAAAAGGCCCGGCACCTACACCGGCACCGGTAGGCATGCGCACCACCACATCGGCATTTTGCCCCCAGCGCCAATAGCTTTTTGCCAAGTTGTTTACAATGGGATTAAAACCCGTAGATACAAAATCGGCAAACTGCATTTCCACCACGCTCTTCATTCCTTTTATACTTAAGCCAAGTGCAGCACTTAAAACTCCGCTCTCACAAATGGGTGTATTGCGCACACGCTCCTTTCCAAACTCATCTACAAAACCATCGGTAACTTTGAAAACACCTCCATATTCGGCTACATCCTGCCCCATGATGACGAGGTTATCGTGCTTCTCCATAGATTGTCGTAACCCCTCCGACACTGCATCAACGAATCTTTTTTGATTTCGGATTTCGGATTTCGGATTTCGGAATGCAACAGCCGCAGGTGCATACACCTCACTTTCTTCTTTTATCGAATCGGCTGTCACCTCCGGCTGTTTATCTGCTTCATCAAATGCTGCGCGAACTTCTTTATCGTAATCCTGTTTCAGCATTTCCGGATAATCGGGGGAAATGATTCCCTCTTCTATCAACCAGTTTTCATAATTCATCACCGGGTCTTTCTGCGCCCAATCTTCCAGCAATTTTTTGGGAACATATTTTACACCGCTGGCTTCTTCGTGCCCGCGCATACGGAAAGTCATACACTCCAATAAAACGGGGTGCGGGTTTTTAATCATCTCTTTCCGCAGTTGCTTTACAGTGTTGTAAACTTCCAGAATATTGTTGCCGTCAATCGTCAGTCCCTTCATACCGTAACCAATGGCGCGTTCAGCTAAATATTTACAGCGGAATTGTTCGTTGGTGGGTGTAGAAAGACCGTAGCCGTTGTTTTCTATCAGAATGATGATGGGCAAATCCCATACGGCAGCAATATTGCACGCCTCATGAAAATCTCCTTCGCTCGTTCCACCATCTCCTGTAAAAGCAACAGTAATTTTTTTCTCTTTCTTCAGTTTGCTTGCTAATGCAATTCCATCGCCCACACAAAGTTGCGGGCCGAGGTGCGAAATCATTCCTACAATATGATGTTCATTGGTGCCAAAGTGAAAACTTCTTTCTCTCCCCTGACTAAAACCGTTTTGCTTTCCTTGAAACTGCTCGAAGAGTTGCTGCAAATTGCAATTGCGCGTAGTAAACACGCCTAAGTTTCTGTGCAGCGGGCACACATATTCATCTTCATCCAGCGCAGCAGTTACGCCAACTGCAATTGCTTCCTGCCCTATTCCGCTAAACCACTTGCTCACTCTGCCCTGACGGAGAAGCTTCAACATTCGCTCTTCAATTACTCTTGGCTTAAGAATGAGTTTATAGAGATAGATAAGTTCTTCGTTGGCGAGTTTCCCGCGTTCAAACTTCATGGCGGAAAAGTAAAAAGGAAATCAGTAATTCAATTTTGTTCGTTTTTTGTGTTTCAGGCACGATATAATATACTGCAACAATTGATGATGACAAACAAAATACAAATACTGACACAACCGGGTTAACTACCTGCTTGCAGCTTTTATATTTACCCCTGATGAATAAATTTCTACTCCTTCTTTTTTTTGTTTACAGTTTGCCGGCTTCTACCTACTGTCAACTTTATTCTGACCGTGGTCCTGAAAACAACTTCCAATCTTCATCTAATCATTTGTATTGGAAAAACCGAAAACCGTTTGAGGGCTATTGGCAGCAGGACGTTCACTATAACATAAACGCGAATGTGGACGAAACCACCGATGTAATTACCGGTGAAGAAACACTGGCCTACTTCAACAATTCGCCCGACACGCTTTATTACGTTTTTTTCCATCTCTATCAAAACGCCTTTCAGCCAGGTAGTTACTTAGATAATCTTCAACACAATAATAATGTTCATTTAACCTATGGAAAATATGAAAGCCAGAAGTTGGGTATTGTGATAGATGAAATGAAGAATGCCGATTCGGTTGTTTTAAAAACCGAATTAGACAACACTATTTTGAAAGTGTTTTTACCGAAACCTTTGCCACCCAACTCACCGTATAATTTCGCTATAAAATTCCGAACCTTTTACGACAACGGCAGTACACGAAGAAGAATGAAAATGTATAAAGCCGGAGGCGCTATGCATTACAACGGCTGTCAATGGTATCCTAAAATTTGTGTGTACGACCGCAAAAGCGGGTGGAATACCGACCAGCACATGAACCGTGAGTTTTATGGTGACTACGGCACTTTTGATGTTCGTCTTACGTTTGCAGGCAGCTATGTGGTAGAAGCAACAGGGGTATTGCAAAACGAAAGTGAAGTGCTGCCTGATTCACTGAAAAAGCAATTAGACATTAACAATTTTAAAAATAAACCCTGGGGCGAAAAACCTTCTAAACTCACTAACCATTTAAAAAGTGAACGTAAAACATGGGTTTACCATGCAGAGAATGTGCATGATTTTGCTTTTACTGCCGATCCTACTTATCGCATTCACGACACTATTATTTATCCCGGTAGAAAAAACGGTGAGGGTGTAAGGTGCGTGGCTATTGTGCAGGAGGCACACGCTACCGGTTGGGTAAATGCTGCTGACTATCTGGCAAAAATCATTTCAGTTTTCAGTCGCGATTTTGGCGTGTACGACTACCCTAAAATTGTTGTGGCCGATGCTGCAGACGGAATGGAATATCCCATGCTTACCTTAGATGGTGGAAGAGAACCTGATTACTACGGACTGCTGGTGCATGAAGTTGGGCACAACTGGTTTTATGGAATGGTAGGAAACAATGAAACCTATCGAGGCATGTTAGACGAAGGCTTTACCCAGTTTCTTACAGCCTGGGGTATGGAGAAAATTAATGGCAACACGTTTGTTCATGATACAATAAAAAACTGGTATGCCCAAAAATTTTTTAAACCCGTGCAAGTTCGTGAAAACAAATGCTATTACAGCTACTTAAGCGATGCTATCCGTTACGAAGACGAACCCATCAACACACACAGCGATGGATTTAACGGGGCTCTTGGGCAAGGGGGCGGATACAGGCATTTATACGCCAAAACTTCTACCATGTTGTATAACCTGCAATATGTTTTAGGCGATTCGCTGTTTAGTGAGGCCATGAAACACTACGTAGCGCAATGGAAATTTGCACACCCATATCCCGAAGATTTCAGAAACAGTATTATTCAATTTACACATGTTGATTTGAATTGGTTTTTCGACCAATGGATGGAGACAACAAAAAACATTGACTACAAAATTTGCAGAATAAAAAAGGGAGATTTTAAAGACCAATACATTATTCGCCTCAAGCGCAAAGGCAGAATGCAAATGCCTATTGATTTACGCGTAATAGCAAATAACGATTCGGTGTATGACTACTACATTCCAAATACATGGTTTGCAAAAGAAAATCAAAATTCAAAAATCAAAAATCAAAGCGGAAATGCCTTTGATCTTAGAGCTTCGAACTTTTATATTTTACCTAAGTGGTACGGCTGGGATAAACTTCAACCAACCTACAATGCAGTGGTTACCATACCGGGGGGAATAAAGAATGTAATCATTGACCCTACGGAAAGGTTGGCTGACATCAACATGCTCGACAACCGCAAGCGCGGCAATATTGACCTGCTTTTCGATTCTAAAATCACCCCTCCACCAACATCAAAGAAATATCGGGTGTTTATGCGTCCAGATATTTGGTGGAATGCATACGATGGGTTTAAGATAGGCTTACACGCTCATGGAAATTACATGAACGTAAAACACGTGTTTGACATTACTGTTTGGATAAACACACATGTTGCACAAGGAGGCAAAGCTTATTATTTCGATAAAGACATGCAGAAAAAGGCGGGCTACTTCTCGTACCGGTTCGACTACAGCAATGCTGTTGATAAAGTAATTAAGCGCGGAACTTTCTACTTCCATTCGCAATGGCTCGATGGATATGAGATGTATAATATCGGTTTGAGTAAACAGTTTCCGAAAAACTTTTCAGCCGATATAAACCTGAAAGCATTTACCCGTAACCGCAATGCGTGGACCAACTACCTGCTTTATCCGAACGAGTGGGATGCCATTTGGGATGACGGGAAAAAGTTCAACATACACATCAATCTTTCCGCCACTTACACTTACAACAAACAAAAGTTCAATGGTTATATAACTGCGCACCTGCGTTCGGGCGCGCTTACTTCTTCATTTGATTATCACTATTTAGAAATTACCAATGTGCTGAAAGCAAGTGTTTGGAAATTCGATTTCCGTACGCGGGTGTATGGGCGTTATGGTACAGGAAAAAACTTACCGAGCGAAAGCGCTTTGTTCTTTGCAGGAGGTAATCCTGAAGAAATGATGGAGAGCAAATACTACCGTGCATCGGGTTTTGTGCCGCAAACTTTTGCTTACAAATACGATGCAGACATCAACCATCTGCATTTTGGCGGAGGGCTAAACATGCGGGGCTATGCAGGTTATCTGCTGCCAGAAAAAGACAAATACGGAAATATTGTTCCCGCATACAAAGGTTCTTCAGGTTTTTCGGTAAATGCCGAAATAGATTTTAACCGCATAGTGCCGGTAAAAAATCAAAAGCTGAAAGACATTTTTGCACTTAACACTTACCTGTTTGCCGATGCGGGCGCCATTGGTTATACCAACAGCGGTGGCTCACAGCAACTATCTCAAATTCGTGCCGATGCCGGTGTGGGTGTAGCACTCACCATAAAAAAATGGTGGCGGCTTCAAGGAATAAAACCTCTCACACTTCGTTTCGATGTGCCGTTCTTTATTACTCATGCACCATTTGTAAACCAAAAGCATGTGGCGTTCAGGTGGGTGGTAGGTATAAGCAGAACGTTTTAATCTATGATACTCGTCACACGCTTTGTTCCTTATTCAGCCATGGCCTTGTATCCGTTTATACTTGTAAAAGAAGAGGCCATGAAACAAAACGAGGTGCTAATTCGTCACGAAAAAATTCACCACCGTCAGCAACTCGAACTGCTGTTGATTTTCTTTTACCTGTGGTATGCGCTCAACTACTTTTACAACTTATTGAAATATAGAAATCACTTTACTGCTTACAAAGAGATAATCTTTGAACGAGAGGCATTTAAAAACGATGAACGTACAGATTACTTAGAGAAGCGGAAGTTGTGGGCTTTTGTAAAATACATTTAGAAGAAGCATTAGCAAGAGTTTTTATTTTCATCAGACATGAACCAAAGCAAAATTTTATTTGCAGCGTTAGGCGCTGTTCTTTTGGCAGCACTCGTATCCTTAGCCACCTTTGAAGGCATTCTGAATATACCATTGTTTAGCTTAACGGTTGTTCGTTGGCTGGCAATAGGCACACTGGTTTACTACGGATTTTTAAAACGCTCTTTAACTACTACCATACTTATAAGTATGGTAGTAGGTGTAGAAATTGGCATTGACTTCCCTGTGTTTTCGCAAAATCTGAAAGTACTTTCGCAACTTTTTTTGCGGTTAATCAAGTGTATTATAGCTCCACTCCTTTTCGGAACGCTGGTATATGGCATTGCGGGCCATAGCAATATCAAGCAAGTAGGGCGCATGGGTTGGAAAAGTATTTTGTATTTCGAGGTGGTAACTACGCTGGCACTTTTTATTGGTTTAGCAGCCATCAATATTTCTAAAGCCGGTGTTGGCATTGTATTACCACAAGTTCAAAATCCGGATGTACTACCCACCACTAAACAAACTCTCACAGATATAATACTGCATATTTTTCCCGAAAACATAGCTAAGAGTATTTACGAAGGCGCAGTGTTAGAGATAGTAGTTTTCAGCATTCTGTTTGGTATCGGCTTGGCCATGGTAGATGACAAACACCGAAAGCCCATGCTGAGTTTTGTAGAAAGCCTAAGCGAGGTGATGTTCAAGTTCACTTCCATCATAATGTATTTTGCACCGGTAGCTGTGTGTGCGGCTATAGCTTACACGGTAGGGCACATGGGGTTGGGGGTGTTGGTCAATCTGTTTAAGTTGTTGTTGACTCTCTATGCCGCACTCATATTTTTTCTGCTTTGTGTATTGCTGCCTGTGGCGTTAATTGTAAAGGTTCCACTCAAAAAATTTATTGCCGTTGTTGTAGAACCGGTATCTATTGCGTTTGCTACCACCAGCAGCGAAAGCGCTTTACCAAAAGCCATGAAAGCCATGGAAACTCTGGGCGTACCGCGTAAGATTGTATCTTTTGTAATGCCTATGGGTTACTCTTTTAATCTCGATGGCACAACTCTCTACCTTGCTTTAGCTTCTGTTTTTGTTGCACAGGCAGCAGGTGTTGAACTGTCATTATCTACTCAGTTATTAATGGTATTTACGCTTATGCTTACCAGTAAAGGCGTAGCAGGTGTGCCGCGCGCTTCGCTTGTTATTTTGCTCGGAACACTTTCATATTTCAATTTGCCCATTGAACCGGTGTTTATTATTCTTGGAATAGACGAACTGATGGACATGGCTCGCACGAGTGTAAACGTTATTGGCAATTGTCTGGCCACAGTTGTAATTGCTCGCTGGGAAGGTGAGTTGGCCGATTAAAAACAAATTTGACCGATGAAGTTTCTGATTCTTCGTTTTTCTTCAATAGGCGATATAGTGCTCACTACTCCGGTAGTCCGTTGCCTACGAGATAAATTTCCAGATGCGGAAATCCACTACGCCACAAAAAAGCAATTCAACTGCATTGTTGAGCATAATCCTTACATCAACAAAATTCATTTACTCGAAGATTCGATCTGGCCGTTAATGAGTGCGCTCAAAAAAGAAGCGTTCAATTACATCTTTGACTTGCATCACAATCAGCGAACCTTACTGATTAAAACTTTGTTGGGTGTTCCTTCTTCTTCCTTTAACAAAATAAATTTCGAAAAGTGGCTGCTGGTTAATTTCAAAATAAACCGTTTACCTCAACAACATATTGTTGACCGCTATTTAGAAACATGTCAAAAATTTTCAGTAGAAAACGATGGCGAAGGGCTCGACTATTTTATTTCGAAAGAAGATGAAGTTAACATCCAACAACTTCCACCGGCATTTCACAATGGGTATATCGGATGGGCTATGGGCGCCAAACAGAACACCAAGAAACTTCCAGCTAAAAAAATTATTGAATTGCTTCAATCTTCATCCTTTCCAAATTTGCCGGTTATTTTTCTCGGTGGCAAAGAAGATTCAGAAACAGTCGCACTCATTCAATCCGAAATCCGAAATCCGAAATCCGAAATCCTAAACGCTTGTGGCAAATATTCACTCAATCAATCTGCTTCGCTGGTGAAACAATCACGGGTTATGATTGCGAACGATACAGGGCTGATGCACATAGCGGCCGCCTACAAAAAACCGCTGCTTTCTGTTTGGGGAAACACTATTCCTGAATTTGGAATGAGCCCATACTATGGAAAGCATGAAATCAGAAATCTGCAATCAGAAATTGACTACCTTAAATGCCGTCCGTGTTCTAAGTTAGGTTACAATACTTGCCCTAAAAGGCATTTTAACTGTATGAATCTGCACAATGCAGAGTTAATGGCGCAAAATTTATCGCAACTTCTTGCACCTTAGTATTTGTCAAACTTTTTTTGCTTCGTACAATAGTTCAAAAACTACACATCAAAAAGACAATTATGAGTACCGAATCCAAACGAATACTGCAATCACCGCGTGGTACCAATCTTAGTTGCAAGGGTTGGGTGCAGGAAGCTGTGTTGAGAATGTTGCACAACAACCTCGACCCCGAAGTGGCCGAACGCCCGGAAGATTTGATTGTTTATGGAGGCATAGGAAAAGCAGCACGGAACTGGGAAGCATTCGATAAGATTGTTGAATGTCTTCGTGAATTGGAAGAAGACGAAACGCTGCTTGTCCAAAGCGGAAAACCGGTAGGCATTTTGCGTTCGCACAAAGACGCACCGCGTGTGCTTATAGCCAATTCAAATCTCGTAGGCAACTGGGCTAATTGGGAACACTTCCGCGAGTTGGAAAAAAAGGGATTAATGATGTATGGGCAGATGACTGCAGGCAGTTGGATTTATATCGGTACACAAGGAATAGTGCAGGGCACTTACGAAACATATTTGTCTCTGGCGAACCAACATTACAACGGTTCGCTTAAAGGTACATTGAATGTAACTGCCGGGCTTGGTGGTATGGGTGGCGCACAACCGCTCGCCATTACCATGAACGAAGGTGTTTGCTTGGCTGCAGAAATGGAAGAGTGGCGAATGCAGAAAAGAATTGAAACGCGATACTTAGATAAATACTCGCACAATATTGACGAAGCCATTGACTGGGCTGTAGCAGCCAAACAAAAAGGCGAAGCTGTTTCAATTGGTGTTTGTTGCAATGTAGTTGATCTTCTTCAGCGTTTACTCGACAGAAACA
The DNA here is from genome assembly GCA_964615305.1 of uncultured Chitinophaga sp. Classification (GTDB taxonomy): domain Bacteria; phylum Bacteroidota; class Bacteroidia; order Chitinophagales; family LD1; genus Bog-950. The sequence goes on along the minus strand of CAZTNA010000009.1, from coordinate 54,695 downwards.
TAACTCCCGACACACTCACCGATCAAACATCAGCACATGATGAGTTGATAGGTTATTTCCCCGAAGGGTTTAGTGTGGCAGAAGCAAAAGCGTTGCGCGAAAAAAACCCAACAGAGTATTGTAACCTTTCACTCGACACTATGGCAAAACACGTTCGCCAGATGTTAGATTTGCAAAAACGCGGAGCCATCACTTTTGATTACGGAAATAACCTGCGCGGGCAAGCCAAAGACAAACGCGGAGTAATGAACGCCTTTGATTTCCCCGGTTTTGTTCCTGCATACATTCGTCCATTGTTTTGCGAAGGCAAAGGACCTTTCCGTTTTGTAGCGTTGAGTGGCGATCCGAACGATATTGCTGTGTGCGATGAAAAACTAAAAGAACTTTTTCCCGAAAACAAAGGGTTGATTCGCTGGTTAACTATGGCGAAAGAAAAAATTGCTTTCCAGGGCTTGCCTGCGCGTATTTGCTGGTTGGGCATGGGTGATAGAGAAATTGCCGGGATTGCTTTCAACGAGTTAGTAAAAACAGGAAAACTGAAAGCACCAGTAGTTATTGGTCGTGATCATCTCGATACGGGTAGCGTAGCTTCGCCCAACCGCGAAACGGAAGCCATGATGGATGGAAGCGATGCAATTGCCGACTGGCCTATTTTAAATGCACTCATCAACACAGCCGGTGGTGCAAGCTGGGTTTCGTTTCATCACGGTGGTGGTGTGGGTATGGGCTACTCTTTACATGCCGGCATGGTGATAGTGGCTGATGGCACTGATGATGCAAAACGTAGGTTGAAACGCGTGTTACACAACGACCCTGCCATGGGTGTTATACGCCATGCAGATGCGGGTTATGAAATAGCTAAAAATACAAGCTCAAAATATGGACTGGATTTATAGTTCATTTTACAAACTGTTCTTTTATTTTTCGGCCTCACTAAAAATCTAATTACTATGGATCTGCAAGCAACTCTACAACAAATAGCATCGCGCTATAAGTACAAACTCGATGAAATTAACCCCGGCACTTACCGTATGGATGTGGCTATTCCGGTTAAAGATAAAGACACCCGTTTTCAATTGGTTTACATTTGGAAAATTACAGAAGCGTCTGGTCGTGAACGTATTTACATGAACAGCCGTTGCGGCATTTATACACCACAGGTAAATCTTTACAACATTCTTAAGGAGTCAGCATACTGCAACTATTGCACCATTACTATAACTACTGATAAAACTGCTGATGGCACTCCTTGCGAAACAATAGTAGCACAGGCCGTACCGGCATTAGCTATGACCACTCCTGAATTTCTGAATGAACTCATTTACGAAGTAGCAGTAAATGCCGACATTATAGAGGAGAAATTTTTTGGTGGTGATAAAAACTAATTACAACCACAGCATTTTCTTTGCTTTATTTGGCTAAACAATTTTTATTGAATGGCGAAGAAGAAAAATCTGAAAACAGAAATTAGAAATCAGAAATCAGAAGCTGAAGTAACATTCACAGTTACAAATCCAAAGTCCGAAATCCGTAGCTATAAATGGATTCCTTATGTAATAATTTTTCTTTTTAGTTGTGTATTGTACTCAAACACGCTTTTCAATAAATATGCTATTGATGACACCATAGTACTGACTGACAACAAATTTACCAAGCGCGGGTTTGGCGGAATCAAAGACCATTTCACGCACGACATGTTCGAAGGTTTTTTTGGTGAGCGTGGTGCAAAGTTGGTAAGCGGTGGTCGTTACCGTCCGCTGAGTATGGTCAGTTTAACGGTGGAGTATGAAATATCGCGCAGAATAAAAGGCGACACCCGGGGCGAGCTAACGGAAAAAAATGTGATAATGGGCGATCAGGATCCATATCTTTTTCCGGCACTGAACCACTCAGTAAATATTTTACTGTTTGCACTAACCTGTATTTTACTCTACTACATTTTGCTGCAAATTCTTCCTGCTAAGTTTTCGTTAGCAACGCCTATAGGTAATTTAGGTTTGGCATTTTTCGCTACCATGCTTTATGCCGCACACCCCATGCACACCGAGGCGGTGAGTAATGTAAAAGGCCGCGATGAAGTAATGTGCATGTTGTTCTCGCTGCTTTCGTTATTGGCTGCTCTAAAATATGTGCGCACGCAAAACATAGTTTACTTAGTGTGGGGCATGCTTATATTTTTTGTGGCGCTGCTTTCGAAAGAAAACGCCATTACATTTTTTGCCGCCATACCATTAACGTTTTTCTTTTTCACCAAAGCGCAGATAAAAGATTACGCTCTTACGGTTGGTTTGTATCTGGTTCCTGCGGCCTTGTTTCTGTTGTTGCGCAGCCAATACACGCAATCGGGTTTAACGCAGGAGTCGCCCGAGATTTTGAACAACCCGTTTTTGCTGGCTACTGCCGGTGAACGCTACGCTACTACCTTCCTTACATTTTTATATTACTTCAAATTGCTGGTGGTGCCGCATCCGCTTACGCACGACTACTACTTCAACCAGATTCCTTACATAGGTTTTGGCAGTCCGTTGTTTTTCCTTTCGCTTTTAGTGAATGGTGGTTTGTTAGGGTATGCGCTCATGAACCTAAAAAATAAATCGGTGGCTTCATACGCCATACTGTTTTACTTCATCACGTTCTCTATTGCCTCTAACATGTTGTTTACGGTGGGCGTGCTGATGAACGAACGTTTTATTTACATGAGTTCACTCGGCTTTTGCATACTGGCGGCTTTTCTTGTTTTTAACTACATCAAAAATCCGAAAGCAGTAGCGGCTGTGTTTTTTGTTTTGCTGTCGCTTTATTCAACCAAAACATTTACGCGCAACTTCGATTGGAAAGACAGCTTTACTCTTTTCCGCAGAGATTCGCACCATAGTATTAACTCCGCAAAAATTCAAACCTCACTGGGTGGAGATTTAACCAAAGCTGCCGAAAGCAACATTCAGGCACTGCGCGACAGTGGTATGATTAAAGAGTTTATTACCGATTTAAATCCGTCTATCAGCAGCAGTGAGTTGAATGCTATAAATTTGCTGCCCGATTCTTCGCTTCGTTATTTACTGCTCGATTCTTCTATTGCGCATTTGAATGAAGCCATACGCATTTACCAAACACACAGCAATGCTTGGCTGCTGTTGGGCAATGCAGTTTACAAACGCTACCATAACCCGCAGCAGGTAATTCCTATTTACGAAAAGGCGGCTGCTTATCGTGTAGGTGGTTACTATGATGCTTCTTTCAACTTAGGTGTGGTGTGCAATGAATCGAATGTGTTGCCAACGGCAAAAACAAACTTATTGAAAGCCATTGAACTGAAACCCGAAGTAGCGGACAGCCGCTATTTGCTGGCACAGGTGTATGCAAAACTCAATCAGCCTGACTCTGTAGAGTATTGGTTGAACGAGGGCAAAAAGATTCGCGCCATTATGCCTGCCGATTATTATCAGGTGGGCACAGGCTTCGGAAAAGTAGCGGGCAATTTTGCTATGTCTATTCAATATCTGAATAAAGCAGTAGAGGCTGACCCTAAGGTGGAATTGTATTACGAAGATTTAGGCGTGGCATATGGCTTAAGCGGAAACTTTGATGCGGCTATTGCCACTTCCGAAAAACTGATTGCACTTAACCCTGACTACCCTGCGGCATATATGAACATTTCAGTTTCATACCGCAATAAAGGCAACGTTGCTATGGCTGAACAATGGCTGGCTAAATACAATGTAGTGAAGGCGAAGCAGAAATAAGCCCTTTCACAGTTTTTAATACAACGTAATGCTTCATTGCATGGTGCTTTGTCTTGTATTGCTATCTTAGCCGCTCTAAAAAATTAATATGCATTTATCAGAAATTGTAGCTATTACGGGGCTACCCGGTTTATTTAAAGTTGCGGCTCGTAGAAATGACGGGTTGATAGTAACCTCTTTGCTAGACGACAAAACTCAATTTGTATCAGGCCGAACCAACTTGTTCTCCTCGCTCGATAACATTACCATTTACACTACTGAAGATTCTGTACCGCTGAAAGATGTCCTTGCATCTATTAAGAAAAACGAAGCATCGAAGCCAGTGCCTGACTTAAAAAACGATGCCGATACTAAGGCATGGTTGGAGGCGGTAATTCCAAATTATGATAAAGAGAAAGTACATGTGAGCGATATGAAAAAGTTGGCAAAATGGTACGGCATTTTGAACAATAAAAACCTGATTGAAGAATTGACCGCTGAAACAGCCGAAGGTGCAAACACAGAAGAAACTGTTAAAGAAGTAAAGACAGAAACCAAAACTAAAGTTGCAAAAGCCGACACTTCCTCAAAATCGCACTCTAAGCCTGCTCCGGTTAAAAAAATAACTACCCCACGCAAAGCGTCATAAGTTTTATGAAAGACCTGCAAACCTTAGCTATTGAAATCCCTGTTCGCAAAAAACGAGATTTCATCTCAGAAAATTTTTTGCCGGATACATGGGAGGCCATTGCCCCTTATTGCGACAACTTGTTTGAAAGAAACATTCAATCTCTATCTGAATTAAATACCTGGTTAAGAGACTGGGATGAATTAGGAGCTGCAATTTCTGAGCACAGTCGCTGGATATACGTGCGTACCACCATTGATACTACCGATGAAAAAGCAAAGACTGAGTTAATAAAACTCTACACACAAATTCAACCTAAACTAACCGTTGAAAACAATAAGCTGGAAAAAAAATTGGTGGAATGCCCTTTTACAGAGCAGTTAAACAAAGAAAAATTCTTTACCACCATTCGAAAGATCAAAAATTCACTTTCCCTTTTCTGCGAAAAAAACATTCCGTTGCTCAGCGAAATGCAGTTGAAACAGAATGAATACGACACAATTATTGGCGCACAAAGCATAACATACAACGGAGTAGAAATAACTATGCAACAGGCAGGTGCTTACTTAAAAAGCACTGACCGAAACGAGCGTGAAGTGGTATATCGCCTGATGGACGAACGCAGAAAACAAGATGCTGAAAAACTCGACAACCTCTTTAGTGAACTAATTCAGCTTCGGCATCAGCAGGCACTTAATGCCGGATTTAAAAATTATGTTGAGTATCGTTTTGCAGAACTCGACCGATTTGATTACACACCAGCCGATTGCAAGCAATTTCATTCAGCTTCGGTTGAAGTAATTATGCCTATAGTTCACGAGTTGTCAATCGCTAAACAAAAAGCGTTTGGCTATTCAGAGTTAAAGCCTTGGGATAAAGATTCCGATCCGTATAACCGGCAGCCACTTCGCCCTTGCGAAAACTCAAATGAATTGTTAGAGAAAACAATTGCTTGCTTTGGTTTGCTCGACCCATACTTTAAGTACTGCCTTGAAGTAATGCGTGCCATGAAATATCTTGATTTGGAATCGCGAATGGGAAAAGGCCCCGGTGGCTACAACATGACTATGCCTGAAATTGGTGTGCCTTTTATTTTCATGAACTCTGCTAATTCAGAACATGATTTAATTACCATGGTGCATGAAGGCGGTCATGCCATACATACATTTCTTGCGCACGAATTGGAGTTAAATATGTTTAAAGACACTACTTCTGAAATAGCCGAGGTAGCCTCTATGGGTATGGAACTCATGAGTATGGAACACTGGGATGTGTTTTATCAAGATGCAGATGATGTGCGAAGAGCTAAAGTCAACCATCTGCAATACATACTCAGTGTATTGACCAAAACCTGTATGGGTGATAGTTTCCAATTTTGGCTTTACGAAAACCCACACCATACAATAGCTGACCGCAGACAAAAATGGTCCGAGCTACATGAACAGTACTCTCCGGCAAACATCAAATGGGATGGCTATGAGGATGCATTTGCTACATCGTACCACAGCATATTGCATTTTTTTGTGGTGCCATTCTACTACATTGAATATGCCTTCGCTCAATTGGGGGCAATTGCATTATGGCGTAATTTCAAACTAAATCGCCCCAAAGCCATAAATGATTATAAAAGCGCATTAAAACTTGGCTATACCAAACCTATACCTGCATTTTACGAAACAGCCGGAGCAAAATTTGATTTCAGTAAAAAGTATGTAGCCGAACTGGTTAGATTTCTAAATGAAGAATTAGCAAAACTGAATTAAAAAATATCTGCAAACATGAAACAAATTTTACTCGTTTTACTTCTCGCTTTTTGTTTTCAAACTGCTCATTCGCAGGCTTGTGTAATTGACACCGGCAACTACAGCTTAATAACTCCGGCAGCCGATGAATTACCATGTATTGAACGTGGCAAAAACTTTCAGACAGTGTTGCAGTTCTACACACCGCCAGCTATGGCAGGTTATACTATTGATTCAATACAAGTTACCAGTTTCAGCAGCATGCCCACCGGAATTTCTACAATGTGTACACCTGTAACATGCACTATGCCTGGTAATGGCCGTGCCTGTATTACTATTTATGGAAACACATCAGACACAGCCGGAACGTACAATATAGTTTATGATGGATATATTTATACGAATCAGGGAACTGCTCCATTTAGTTTTATACGCCAAGCCATGCCGGGCGCTCTGCCTGATTATTATTTAGAAGTAATAGAAGATGGTGCTGTTTGCGGGGGCACTACCTCTATAGCCAGTCAAAGTGGTTCCGATGACATAGAATTTTTGGTATTACCAAACCCCAGCAGAGGATTTTTTACTATTGAAGCAAGCAAAGGAATTAGCCAGAATACAGAACTAACCATTTCAGACGCTATGGGTAGAAGCATTTACAAACAAATACTGAATTTAAACAGAACAGATATTGATTTAACCGGCTTTGCTAAAGGCATTTATTTTGTTCAACTACAAACGGTGCACGGTTTTTCGGTAAGAAAAATAAGAATAGAGTAAAACAGTTGTCAACCAAAATAAAAAGGCGAATCTCTCAAGGTCGCCTTTTTTGTTTCTATCTTGCTGCAACTTTAGTAACTAATGAAGCACATCATAACATCGCTCTTACTATGTATCTATTATAGCAATTTCGCACAACGAACAAGCGCTTGCGTTTGGGCTGGTAAATCCGAAGAATATTTATCTGACATGCGCAGTACAACAGACACCATTCGTCCTTGGGGGGCAAACAGTGTTACCCCAAATCTTTTTGTATCGCAAAATGGTGGTTATTTGGTTGGTGTAAACGGCTATGGCGATAAGCAAGCCGCACAAATTTTTATGAACAACTTTCCGGTACAGGTTACAGGAGCTTTGTTTTGGTTTGGTAAAAAAAATATCACATCAGGTAATTCAAATTCGAAAATTACGTTTCGATTGTTTGCGTTAGACAGCAACAATCTTTCTAATGCCATAGCAACAAATGCCAAAGGTCCCGGCTCAATTTTAAGTTCAATTGATGTGGCAGCAGCCGACATTCATGCCGATACAAGTTATAGCGGTGGCATTAATTTTATTGCGTTTCCATCGCCAATAAATATTGACTCAGGTGCCGGGTTTGTACTCGGCTTTTCAGTGGCGGGTTTAGCTGCTGGTGATACAGTTGGCTTAATAAGCACTGCTGATGGTGATGGGGGAGGTAAAGATTTCAGCATACAACAGTGGAGTAATGGCAATTGGGTTTCTTTCTTAGACCCCAACAATTGGGACTCTGACTTAGACCTCTACATTTTAGCTATTACCCAACATTCACCTGTTGGCATCAGTTCGGTTTCTACATTTGAAAATGACCTTGTTGTTTTCCCCAACCCTAACCATGGTTACTTTGTTGTTACCATCAACGAAAAACATAGTAGAGTGCAAGGCGAATTGCTTAGTATAAATGGCGAAAAAATTCTCAACTTACCATCATTAACCCGCGGCAATTGTATCTTGAACCTTGATAATTTAGCTCCAGGCATATACATAGTGCAGCTTTGGGATGAACTTGGCACAGTATGGAGAAATAAAATTGTTGTGGAGTAGTTTGACCCTAAACAGAGATAAATGTTTTATGAAAAAAAATAAACAGGAAATAATTGTTGAACTGCGAGATAGTTTTCGGGTATTGAAAGAAACTTCTGCTGCGGTTGACAGCACTCTCTACAATACTTCGAAAAACGATAAATGGACAGCGGCTGAAAACATTGCTCACCTGGTAAGCGCTACCCGAATGACAGCCATACCTTTTATGTTACCTAAATTTGTTCCTGTTTTATTGTACGGTAAACCAAACCGTACATCACATGGTTATACAAAAATAGTTGACAATTACATTCATAAGTTAGAACATGGAGCTAAAGCAAGTGGCGTTTACATACCTAAAAAGGTAAACTACACGCAAGCATCGCTTCATGATAAACTGAATGCGCAGGCAGAAAAATTGCTTTCGGCTTTAGAATCTAAATGGACAGATGAGCAATTAGATCATTATCAGATTTCTCACCCCATACTAGGTTTGCTTACGCTAAGAGAACTTGCTTACTTTACAATTTACCATAACGGCCATCACACTGAGTTAATCAGAAAATACTATTTAACGTAACTGTTATCAACTCGCTTTTGACATACCATAGATATTGAAATCAATCAGCAACAACACATTCTTCATACTTTTATCAGTCTGCTTGCTGGTGTGCGTATGCAGCCTGCCGGTTGATGTAATGGAGGTTGATGCAGCACAGTACGCAGAAATGAGTTGGGAAATGCTCTGGAAGAAAAACTTCTTGCAACCCACTTGCTTGCACACACCTTACTTAGACAAGCCGCCTCTCTTGTTTTGGTTAAACACGATAAGTTTTTTTGTTTTGGGAATAAGCAATGTTTCCTATAAGCTCTTTTCTCTGTTGTTCGCTGCACTCGCTGTTTATTCTGTTCATGGTTTTGTAAAAGTTTTCTACGGAGAATACACAGCCCGTATTGCGGCAGTAATGCTGGCTAGCACACAAGCTATGTTCATAATGACTAACGATGTGCGCACCGACACAATGCTCATGGGCAGTGTTATGCTTGCCTTATGGCAATGGGCAATATTTTTTGAAACAGGAAAAACAAAAAATCTTATTTGGGCTAGCGTAGGCCTTGGGCTTGCTTTACTTGCTAAAGGCCCTATTGGGTTTATTGCAGTTTCAGTATCGTTGTTTCCCCATTTGCTTTTAAAGAAAAAATTAAAACTGCTGCTTGACCGCAGACTGTTCTTATCTGCTGGCTTAGTGGCATTAATGCTGCTACCTATGTCTATAGGTTTGTATCAGCAGCATGGCATGGCCGGGTTACGGTTTTACTTCTGGACCCAAAGTTTTGGGCGAATAACCGGAGAAAGCGAATGGAACAACCACCCCGACACATTCTTTCTGGTTCAAAATACGCTATGGCAGTTTTTGCCTTGGACTATATTTTTGATTGGTGGCTGGTTAACAAAAGTTACTCAATTGACAAAACTGCGCTTAGTGCCCTGGAGCGCAAAAGAGTTTGTAAGTATTAGCGGCTTTACGCTTGTGCTACTCTCACTGTCGCTCTCAAAGTATCAGTTGCCGCATTACGTTTTTATAGTTTTTCCGTTAGCAACTGTTCTCGCAGCAAATTATTTTACAGATACTGAAAACAATAAATCATTTAGCAAACTGGTTATGGTTATTCAGATACTGCTTGTGGCATTGCTTTCAACCTCAGCTATATTGCTACAATGGTCGTTTAAAGGATTCGACCTAATTTCGCTATTGCTGTTGCTATTCATGCTTAGTGTAGTATGGCTATTGTTGTTGAAAACAAAAAACAAGTTTTACTTTTCGGTAGCGGCTATCTGTGCTTTCAATCTCCTTTTTTCGTTATTCTACTTTCCTGAAATGTTGAAGTACCAGCATGGAAACAGTTTTGGCAAATATGTAAAGGAACAAACTTCTCCCGAAACTGGCTACGTATTTTACCATTGTTCAAATGATTTCAGCACCACTTTTTATGCTCAGCAAATGCCCGATACAACTTTATGGAACAGAGAAGGGCTTCGTTCATTTGTTGAAACACACCATAGCTCAGTTATAGTTACCAACCAATATGGTTTCGATGAACTTAAAGCAGATAACATGAAGTTTGAGATTATACAGCAGCAAAAATCAATTCGTATTTCGCAGTTAAACTTAAAATTTTTGAACCCCGGTATCAGGCATGAGCTTGGCGAAACAATGTACTTGCTGAGCATAAAAAATCCGCCCGATAATGCTGGGCGGATTTAAAACACAACGAAAAACAACTAATCAAACTTGTCTAAGTACAACATTCTTCTCTTCCATAAGTTTGCGCAGGTTGGTCAACGCGTAACGCATTCTTCCCAAACAAGTATTCAGGGGTGAGTTGGTATAATTGGCTACTTCTTTAAAACTGAAGTTGAAAAAGTGGCGAAGTATCACCACCTCTTTTTGATCTTCGGGAAGAAACTCAATAAGTTCTTTCAACTTGGTTTCATAACATTCTACAAACATGTGTTCTTCAGTTGACTTTGACTCATCAAAATTCATGTATTTGAAAATGTCATCGCCTTCGCTGGTTACCACATCAGCAGATCGCTTAATTTTTCGAAAATGATCAATACAGAGATTGTGCGCAATACGGCACGCCCAAGGTGCAAATTTGCCTTCTTCATTATACTTTCCTCTCCGCAAAAAATCTATGGCACGGATAAAAGTTTCCTGAAAAAGGTCTTCCGCCAAATACTCATCCTTTACCATTAAATAAATGGAAGTGTAAATTTTGTCCTTGTGACGGTGAATTAATCGTTCAAGAGCAAATTCGTTGCCTGCAAGGTACTGGTCAACCAGTTCCTTATCGCTCAGTAATTGAGTGCGCATGTGGTTACGTTTTAGGGTGAATAAAAAACGTAGAGTTTTGCTATAGGCAACAATCTTCTTTTGTATTAAGTTTTAGAGCCCTGCTTACAGAAAATGTAAACCCACCTCAAAAACTCAATCGGTTAAAAAACAAATCAAATACTACCGGCAAGCGAGTTCAAATTCTTACGTACAAAAACTGTTCTATGTAAGAAATATAAACTGCTGATTAATGTAGAGGAATGTCTATACGGTAAATTTAATTGGACGAAAAACGCTAAAAATTACTTTTGCTAAACTTAGTTCTGTGAAGTAAATCTTGACCCAAATAGCGTTTGTTTTTGTTTGATTGTGTTCCGAATAAAAGCTAAAAAATTGAAAACTCCAAATAAATATCCTGTTAGCGAAAAAAAAATTTTTATAAAGGGTGCCCGTGTGCACAATTTAAAAAACGTAGATGTAGAGTTACCTAAGAACAAATTTGTTGTAGTTACCGGAGTTTCCGGTTCCGGGAAATCATCACTCACCATTGATACGCTGTTTGCTGAAGGACAAAGAAGATATGTTGAATCTCTATCCTCATACGCCCGTCAGTTTTTAACACGCATGGACAAACCCGATGTTGACTATATCAATGGTTTGTGCCCTGCTATAGCTATTGAACAAAAAGTTTCCACTAAAACTACACGAAGCACCGTTGGCTCTCTTACCGAGATATACGACTATCTGCGACTTTTGTTCGCAAGAATCGGGAAAACTTATTCGCCTAAAACAGGTGAACCGGTAACCAAACACGAAGTGCGTGATGTGGTAGATTTTATTTTTAGAAAACCAGAGGGTGAAAAAATCTATATCTACTACAAATCTCCAGCTATTAAAAGTTTAGCAGAAGAGCTAAATCTCATTTTACAAAAGGGGTTTACACGCGTACAGGTTGACAACGAAATTCTTCAAATTGAAGACTTACTTGAAAATAAAGATGTACTCAAAAAGAAAACGAGTTACATACATGTTTTAGTTGACCGGCTGATTGTTAAGCATCATGATGAAGACTTGTTAAGCCGCACAGCCGATTCGATTCAAACCGCGTTTAACGAGGGCCATCAGGAATGCTTTATAGAGTTTGGCAATAATGAGCAGAGGATATTCAATGCTAAGTTCGAAGCAGATGGAGTATTGTTTGAAGAACCCAGCCCGGATTTTTTCAATTTCAACAACCCTTATGGTGCATGTAAAACCTGCGAAGGTTTTGGAACGGTAATGGGGTTAGACGAGGATCTGATTTTTCCTGACAAGGAACTTTCTGTCTTCGAAGGGGCTATAGCACCCTGGCGTACCGATAAAATGAGTGAATGGGCTGAGCCTCTGATCAAAAAAGGCGTATTGTTTGACTTTCCGATTCATCGTTCTTACAAAGACTTAAACGAAAAAGAGAAGCAACTTCTTTGGGACGGCAATAAATATTTTAATGGACTACACGATTTTTTTAAGCACTTAGAAGAACAGAGTTACAAAATTCAATACCGTGTAATGCTCTCGCGCTACCGCGGAAAAACAACATGCCCGGATTGTAAAGGTTCTCGTATCCGTAAAGATTCGCAGTATGTAAAAATTAATGGCAGGCATATTTCGGAACTAACACTTTTATCAATTAAAGAATTGCATGCGTACTTTAAGGAACTGAATTTGACTACTACAGAAAATACAATTGCTAAACGTATTTTGTTAGAAATAAACACCCGTTTGCAAACAATGATGGATGTAGGTTTAGGTTATCTTAATCTCAACCGTCTTTCAAATACACTAAGCGGGGGCGAAACGCAACGTATAAATTTAACACGCTCTATTGGCAGCAATCTTACATCTTCTCTCTACATACTCGATGAGCCTAGCATTGGTTTGCACCAACGCGATACCGAGCGGCTAATCAGTGTTTTAAAAAATCTTAGAGACTTAGGTAACACCGTGGTAATTGTTGAACACGATGAAGACATTATGAAAGCCAGTGATCATGTAGTGGACATGGGTCCCGAAGCCGGAATTTTTGGCGGTGAAGTGATGTTTAACGGCTCTTCTACTGATTTGTTGAAAGCAAAAACACTGACAGCTAAATATTTGAATGGAGATTTAAAAATTACCTATAACAAAACCCGAAGAAAAGTTGCTAACCACATTGAAATAACGAATGCTTCGCAACATAACCTTAAAGATATTTCAGTAAGGTTTCCACTTAACGCATTAACAGTTGTAAGCGGAGTTAGCGGATCTGGCAAAACAACATTGATTAAAAAAATTCTTTACCCTGCACTATTTAGATTATTTGATGGCAGCGGTGAAAAGCCAGGTACTTTTCGAGACATAAAAGGTGATGTAAGAAGAATTACCTCAGTAGAAATGATTGACCAGAATCCTTTGGGCCGCAGTTCAAGAAGTAATCCGGTAACGTACGTTAAAGCCTATGATGGCATCAGAGATTTATTTTCGCGAATGCAGTTATCGAAAGTTCGGGGTTACCAACCAAAAGATTTTTCGTTTAACGTAGAGGGAGGCAGATGCGAAACTTGTAAAGGTGATGGAGAAGTGATTGTAGAAATGCAGTTTTTAGCTGATGTGCATTTGAAATGTGAAATATGCAACGGAAGAAAATTTAAAGAAGAAATATTAGAAGTGCAGTATAAAGGCAAAAACGTATTTGACGTGTTGGAATTAAGTGTTGATGAAGCCATAGAGTTTTTTAGTGCTGATATAGATGTGGTAAATAAACTTTTGCCTTTACAAAAAGTGGGGCTCGGTTATGTAAAACTCGGGCAAAGCAGTAGCACCTTGAGTGGTGGCGAAGCTCAGCGTGTTAAGCTGGCTTCATTTCTAACAAAGGGGTCTGCCCCAAATCCTGTTCTTTTCATTTTTGATGAACCAACTACCGGGTTACATTTTCATGATATAAATAAACTTGTATCGTCATTTAACCAGTTGATAGAAGCCGGTCATTCAGTAATAGTTATTGAACACAACATGGACGTAATTAAATGCGCTGACTGGTTAATAGATCTGGGCCCCGAAGGTGGTGATGAAGGTGGACACTTAGTATATCAAGGTGAACCGGAAGGAATATTATCAGTAAAAAATTCGCACACTGCTCGATATCTTAGAGATAAGCTGATAAACTAATGCTCGGTTGGGCAATTGACAAATTGTAAATTTAGTACATAACATTGTAGTAAAGACACCAACACACCACCCACAGTCATTTTTATCTATCTTTAGAACAAATTCCTGTGACACGGTTTCTACAAATACTCCTCACTTCTCTGGTTAGTTGCGTGGTAGCCAACGCACAAACGTTTCCACGCGCCATTACCAAGCCGGCTTTTCAATTTACACCAAACGCAGGTCAGTGGCAGCAACACATACTCTATCAGACTGAAATAAATCACGGTCAAATTTATTTTGAATCATCCGGTTATGTTTTGCAAATGCATAATAAAAATCTACTTCAAGATGAACACCATGTGCACCCTGAAGCTCAGATACAAATGCACGCACACAAGGTTTCATTTGTAGGGGCGTTACCTAATACAGAAACTGTTCATGAGCAACCGCAAAGCGGATACACCAATTACTTTTTGGGCAACGACCCCAAACATTGGAAGAGCGGTGTAAAGTCATACGCAAAACTTACTTACAAAAATGTGTGGAAGCATACCGATGTGTTGTGGCACGAAAAAAACGGGTTACTGAAGTATGATGTGGTGCTTAATGTCGGAGGCGACATTAACCGTGTTCAACTTGAATACTCAGGGATAGAAAACGCTCATCTTGCCGAAAATGAGTTCCGTTACTCAACATCGTTGGGGCAATTCCGTGAACTGCAACCATACAGCTATCAAATAATAAATGGAGAAACAGTAGAAGTAGAATGTAGGTATGTGTTTAACAGCACAACAAATACATTGTCTTTCGCTTTGCCCAACGGGTATAATCCCAATTATACATTAGTAATTGACCCTACTCTTATTTTCTCCACCTTTACAGGATCAACTGCCGATAATTTTGGCTTTACTGCTACTTATGATTCGCTCGGAAATTTATATGCGGGCGGTATTGTGTTTGGAGTAGGTTATCCAACCACAACCGGAGCGTGGCAAATTCCGTTTGGTGGAGGTCAAATAGATATGGGCATCAGTAAATTCAGCGCTAATGGCACTCAGCTCTTATACTCCACCTACATTGGTGGAATTGAAAGCGAACAACCAAACAGCTTGGTAGTAAACAATCGCGATGAGTTAGTAATTCTTGGCACTACATCATCGCTCAATTATCCGGTTAGCGGAAATAGTTACGACACTATTTACAATGGCGGTGTATTTGTCAACTACCCCCAAAACGGCCTTACTTACACCAATGGGTCCGATATTGTTGTAACTGTATTGAATGCAACAGGAACCGCCTTAATTGGTTCAACCTTTTTGGGAGGTACTGCAAATGACGGATTATATGACGCTACAGGTTTGCATTACAACTATGGCGACCAGTTTAGGGGAGAAGTGATTGTGAATGGGCAAAACGAAATTTATGTTGCAAGTTCTACCAAATCGCCAGATTTTCCAACAGCCGGCACGCCCTTTCAGTCAACTTTTGGCGGGGTGCATGACGCCTGTGTTTTTAAACTAAATCCTGATTGCTCACAACTTTTATTTAGCACCTACTTAGGTGGCAGCGGTGCTGATGCTTCGTGCGGTATAAAGTTAGATACAGTTGGCAATGTTTATTTTACAGGTGGCACAGCAAGTAATGATTTTCCGGTTACAGCAGGTGTTGTTCACCCTTCATATATGGGGGGTATTGCAGATGGATATGTAGCAAAATTTTCGGCAAATGGCAGTCAATTGCTAAGTTCAACTTTTTTAGGTACAGCTGCTTACGATCAAAGTTTTTTTGTAGAAATAGATGGTGACGGTGATGTGTACGTTACCGGACAATCGCTGGGTAGCTATCCTGTTACATCAGGGGTTTATAACAATAATGGTGGAAAACAGTTTATACATAAGTTAAACAGCAATTTCACTTCCACACTTTACTCAACAGTGTTTGGTTCCGGATCGTCAACTACTAATATTTCACCTACGGCTTTTTTGGTAGATATTTGCGAAAACGTGTACGTTTCCGGTTGGGGTGGTGCTGTCAATCAGTATTCACCCAACCCTGCTACGCAGGGCTATACCAACGGTATGGCTATAACCAGCGATGCTATGCAAAGCACAACCGATGGAAGTGACTTTTACTACATAGTGCTGAACAAAAATGCCGTGGGCTTGTTGTACGCAACCTATTTTGGCGGCAACGGATCAGCAGAACATGTAGATGGCGGAACCAGTCGTTTTGATAGAAACGGAATTGTATATCAGGCCATGTGCGCTGACTGCAACACAGGTTTAGGAAATGATCTAACTCCTACTACACCAGGAGTATGGAGTGAAACGAACAATAACTTTAACTGCAACTTGCTAGGCATGAAACTTGCCTTCGACTTATCCGGGTCGAGCGTAGAAATAGAAGCCTACCCAAGGGCAACTGGTTGTGTACCGCTTGATGTGCAATTTCAAAGTACACTTAGTAACGTGCAAACCATTATCTGGTATTTTGGTGATGGTGACTCAGCTATGAACGTAACAGCACCGCTACACACATATTACGACACGGGAACATACTTAGCCGTACTCATTGGCATTGATTCAAATTCATGCAATATTGCTGACACAGCTTATTTAGATGTTGTGGTGCGTGACGATTCGTTACTAGCAGATTTTACACCCAACCTTCTCATAGATTGCGACAGCAACAAAGTTGAGCTATTCTCTCAAAGTTTTGCCACCACCAGCACAAACTGGTATATGGGCGATGGCGCCATACTGACTGGAGACTCGATAAAGCATTATTACAACAATCCCGGCACATATAACATTATGCTGGTTCTCCATGATACCACTAAATGTAACCTCACCGACACGTTTCATCAGCAAATTTTTATTCCGGTAACCATTAATGCAGAATTTGCATTAAATGATTCTAACGGTTGTGCGCCTTTCACGGCTAGTTTCAATTTGAACCCTACGGGCAATTCGAAATACTATTGGAGTTTTGGCGATGGCGCAACCGACACACTGACTTCGGTTAGCCATACATACTTAAACGCTGGAACATATTCGGTTAGGTTGATTGTAGTTGATTCAAATTCATGTAATATTTCTGACACAGCAGATGTTACTATTACTGTAATTGACTCCAGTGCCAATGCTGACTTTAATTTTTCGCGAATATTTTATGGTTGCGATTCTGTGCGGCTGAGCGTGTGGAGTAACTATACGGGTGAGGACACTGAAATTTGGGACTTTGGCGATGGATCTACATCCGTTAGCGACAGCGCATCACATGTGTACAATACAGCAGGTTCGTTCGTAGTTACACATTTTATTACTGACGCAGATATGGTTTGCAAACCGCTCGACACCTCACAAATTGTCATCAGTTTGTTGCCCCTCAATACCACAGTTAGTGTCAACGACACCTCAGGGTGCTATCCGTTTACAGCTCACTTTACAGGAAACACCGGATTACTTACCTCCAACTATTTTTGGAATTTTGGTGATGGGTTTACTGCAACCGGCACTGTAGTGTCGCACACGTTTAACAACACAGGTAGTTTTAATATCGTTTTAGTAGCTGTTGACACTAATGCTTGCATAGGAGCCGATTCTGCGTTCACGCAAATAACTGTCATAAATGATTCGGTACATGCAGATTTTCAGTTAAATGTGCTAAACGACTGCGACTCTAATTTAGTTGTTGACTTAATCAATGTAAGCACTAATGCCACCGAATATTACTGGACCTTTGGTGATGGAACTGTATCTGCACAGATAAACGAAAACCATGTTTACAATTTACCCTCTACATACACCATTACACTTATTGTAAGCGATACCAACCGTTGCCACCCGTACGATACAGTTACAAAATATGTAACGCTGAAACCAAACGTGTATGTAGATTTTACTTTGGCAGACGTATGTTTGGGAACCCCGGTACAGTTCTATAATCTGAGCAACCCATCGGCACAATTCAACTGGAGTTTTGGCAATGGTGTTTTTTCAAATCAATTTTCTCCGGCTTACCAATACACCGTAACCGGCACCTATTCTGTGCAATTGATAATAACCGATACTGCTACCTGCGATGTGCAGGATACAGTAGTGCATGATGTGATAATTAACGAACAACCCATGGCAGATTTTTACTTAACCAGCGACACATTTCGCTATCAAACCGAGGTGGCTTTTTTCAGCCAATGCACCAACTACCAACACCTAATTTGGGATTTTGGCGATGGCAGTGGCACTTATGACGAGATAACACCTATCCATTTATATGAAAGTTTAGGATGGAAAACCGTTTGCCTGGAAGCTACCAACTTGGTTTGCAACGATACCGTTTGTAAAAGCATTTTCATTTCCTACAACGGTCTTATAGGTGTGCCAAATGCGTTTTCACCCAACGCTGATGGAATAAATGATGTAGTGAAAATTGAGGGCAAAGGAATTGTAGAGCTAACTTTCAGAATTTACAACCGCTGGGGCGAACTTGTTTTTGAAACTCATAACCCCTATGAAGGTTGGAATGGAATTTATAAAGGTGAGTTGCAGGAAATGGATGTGTTTAGCTACACTGCTGATGCTCTTTTAATAGATGGAAGCAAAAGATTTTTAAAAGGAAACATTACGCTACTCAGATGAAGAACCAAGAACCAAGAACCAAGAATCAAAACAGGAAACTCAAAAAAGTTCTTCTTGCTTTTTCTTGCTCTATGCTCTTGACTCTTGGCTCTTTCTCTCAGGATATTCATTTCACTCAATTTTACACAACACCTCTGGCACTTAATCCGGCTAACACAGGTTACTACGATGGCAATTACCGCGTAGGATTTAATTTTAAAGCTCAATGGCCTTGGGCCATTCAAGGCATAGTATATAACTACCACACCGAATCGCCTTACATAGATTTTTCGTTCGGAGAAAAAAAACTGAAAAGTGGGTGGATGGGCGCAGGTTTCAATTTTGTAAATGATGAAGCCGGTGACGGGCGATTAACTTACCGAAGATTTTCGCTGAGCTACGCATATCATCAGGCGTTTGACAAAGAGCATAAGTATGTACTGTCGGCCGGTGCTGCACTGGGCTACATAATTCGCAAAGTAGATTTTTCGAAATTCTACTTTAACAATCAATGGCTGGAAGATGAAGGGTTCAGCACCAACATACCCAGCAACGAACCGTTGAAGCGCGAAACATTCTCTATGTTAGATGTAAGTGCAGGACTTAACTTCGGAGCTCAGGTGCATGAAAAAATAAAACTCGATTTCGGCTTTTGTATGCTTCATATCAACCGGCCAAAACATTCTTTTTTAAACAATGGTGAACGGATTGGTTTTCGCTACCAGGCAAATGGCAACATAACCGTCAAGATAACTGATAGGTTTTCGGTAGCCGCCAATGCTTACTACGGATACGAGAAAAAAGCGAGTGAAATAATGGTGGGCGCATTATTTGGCTATGCTGTTTTATCTAAAAACAGGTACACTCCAGAACATAGTTTTTATTTAGGCAGTTATTACCGTATAAAAGATGCTTTAGCGCCAACATTTGGTTATGGGTTTAGAAACACACGCCTGCTTTTGAGTTATGATGTTACGCTCTCGAAACTTGTAACTGCTGCACGAGCTAACGGAGGCCCCGAAATTTCACTGGTGCATGTAGGAAGTTGGAAACTGCACTACCGAGGCAAAAAAGTTTACTGCCCCAGGTTTTAACTTAGCACAAAAAAAAAGCGCAGCAAGTTTTAATCACCTGCTGCGCTTTATTGTCTATAAGTTACTACTACTCGAAAACAACTTTTCTGATGGATGAAATTTTACTTACTGAAACAACATTTACATAATAAACTCCTGCTGCAATGTTTCCGCGATACAAACTCATCTTATTTTGTGTAGCTGGCACCTCAACCACCACTTGGCCAAGTGCGTTAATTAGCTGCACAGATTTTACTTGGTTGTAATCGTTTAACGAAACGTTTAATACATCGTTAGACGGATTCGGGTAAACCGAAAACTGAAGAGCAGCTTCAGCGTCTTTTATTGATGAGATAGCACCATTACAGGCATAGTCATAAAGAAAATTGGCAAGTGTAGTATCTATCTCTGTCATTTGCCCGGCATTAGTCGCCCAAGGTGTGTGTCCTGCACCCGGATAAACTATGCTATGATGAGGAAGTGAGTACTGTTGATACAGTGGCTCCAATGTTCCAAGGCCACACAAACGAACCGGTGTAGCTCCCCCTTGTGCGTTTGCACAGTAATACGGCACGGTGTTATCTGCATCGCCTTGTGCGTTAAATGATGGCTTGTTACCGGCACTTACAAACTCAGGAACATTTAAACCTCCTGCAAGATTTACTAAAACCTGCATTTCGGAAGAGTAGCCCGGATTACCACTATTACCTTCTATGCCACCGTTTTGGTTAATAATGGTGCGAAGATGTGGAGGAGCTTCATTCACACTGTCTATAAATGCACAGTGAGCAAACAACACAGCCCCTGCTGAGTTTCCTCCGCAGAAAACTTTACTGGGATCTATTTTATAGGTGTTGCTGGTAGCTGCATCTTGTCTGAAAAAACGGATAGCTGCCTTTCCATCGCTGATTGCTTTCATTACAACAGTAATGGCAGTGGTTGAATCAAACATGTCTAGAATATTACCAAGGCGGTAGTTGATAGAGGCGCATACATAACCACGCTTGGCAAAGTTGCTGCACAGTTCAGTAACCACGTTATCGGCTGTTTTGTTACCGCCAATAAAACTGCCACCGTGTGCCAATATCATAAGTGGCCGCATTGAAGCAGTATCACCGGTTGGCTCATACACATCTAGCTTTAATGTAGTGCTATTTTCGGTTGAATAAGTAATGTTAGAGGTAATGGTAACATTTTGGAAAACCTTGTCGTGGTAAAGGGCACCGCAATTTTGTGCTAGCAATACTTGCGAAGTCATTACAGCCACAACAACAAAGGCGTAAATTTTTTTCATGAGCTATCTTATTTTTTGTTTTTTAAAGTTATCGAAAGTAGTTTTTTCTATTTAATCGTGCTTCCATTATCGGTGGTTTCACGGGGAGATACAAAATGCAGTTTACCGGCTTTACCTTCTGCCAGCAATATCATTCCTTTTGATTCTATTCCCCTTATTTTACGGGGTGCCAGGTTAGCCACTATACTCACCTGCAAACCGGGCAATTCTTCGGGCTTAAAGTGTTCAGCTATACCTGAAACTATGGTACGGGTTTCGAAACCAACATCAACTGTAAGTTTTAGAAGTTTATCGGCTTTCTCTACTTTTTCGGCAGTTAGAATGGTACCCACAACCAATTCAGTTTTCATGAAGTCATCGTAAGATATTTCGGATTTCGGATTTCGGATTTCAGATTGAACAGCCTGTGCATTTTGCTGGTTCTTGGTTTTTGGTTCTTGGTTCTTTTGCAACTTTACTATCTGCGCTTCAATAACATCATCTTCAATTTTCTGATACAGCAAACTTGCTTTACCCAAAATATGGCCGCCCTTTAGCAGGTCTTGCCTGCCCGCATCTTTCCAACTGAAATTAGAAGCATCGAGATTAAGCATGCCGAAAATCTTTTGGGAAGTAAACGGCAAAAACGGCTCGCACAAAATACCGAGGTTGGCAATTATCTGTAAGCAGTCGTAAAGCACTATAGCGGTAGCTTCTTTATCGCTCTTAATCAACTTCCATGGTTCCTTATCTGAAAGAAGCTGATTGCCGTGGCGCGCTACA
Source organism: uncultured Chitinophaga sp. (assembly GCA_964615305.1). Classification (GTDB taxonomy): domain Bacteria; phylum Bacteroidota; class Bacteroidia; order Chitinophagales; family LD1; genus Bog-950. Next base: position 33,026 of record CAZTNA010000009.1, on the reverse strand, counting down.
TTCATCATTTCTGACAATGCTTCACGGAAACGGAAGTTTTCCAGTGCATCCGAAATTTTTTCGCACTGCTCTCCAATAAATTTTTGCAAGTCGCTACATTCACCTGCCTGCGGCACTTTCCCCTCAAAAAATTTATCGGTTAAAACCATTACGCGGTTTACTAAGTTACCAAGTATGGCCACCAGTTCGCTATTCACCCGCGTTTGATAGTCCTTCCATAAAAACTCCGAATCCTTGGTTTCGGGAGCAATGGACGTAAGTACATAGCGAAGTTCATCTACTTTATCGGGAAACGTCTCCAAATACTCATGCATTTCTACACTCCATCTACGACTGGTGCTCATCTTGTCGCCTTCCAAATTCAGAAATTCATTGGCAGGAACATTATCCGGAACTATGTAATCGCCATGCATGTGCAGCATAACCGGAAAAATAATGCAGTGAAAAACAATATTGTCCTTTCCTACAAAATGAATAAGACGTGTATCACTGTCTTTCCAGTATGGTTCCCAACTTTTGTTGTTGTCAATGGCCCATTGCTTGGTAGCACTGATATAACCTATGGGCGCATCGAACCAAACATAGAGCACTTTGCCCTGCGCATCCTTCAGCGGCACAGGTATTCCCCATTCCCCATCGCGAGTCATAGCTCGGGGCTGAAGTCCGGCTTCAATCCAACTTTTTGATTGACCGTACACATTCGTTTTCCAGTCCTTAGCATGGTCGCGAATGAGCCATTGTTTTAACCACGGCTCGTACTCGTTCAGCGGCAGATACCAGTGTTTGGTTGGCTTTAAAACGGGAACTGCCCCGCTCAAAGTTGACTTCGGATTTATCAAATCAGTAGGCGAAAGCGATTTGCCGCATTTTTCGCATTGGTCACCATAAGCACTATCGTGTCCGCAATTCGGACAAGTACCTTTGATGTAACGGTCTGCCAGAAAAACTTTTTTCTCTTCATCGAAATACTGCTCGCTGGTAACTTCCTTAAACAAACCTTTGTTGTAGAAATCAAGAAAAAACTCTTGCGAAGTTTCGTGATGAATTTTTTCGGATGTGCGGTGATAGATATCGAACGAGATACCGAGTTTTTCGAAACTATCTTTTACCAGAACGTGGTACTTATCTATAATAGCCCGGGGTGTTGTGTTTTCCTGCAGTGCCTGAAATGTGATAGCCGTGCCGTGTTCATCGCTACCGCAAACAAAAACCACATCGCGTTTTTGCGCACGCAAATAGCGCACATAAATATCAGCAGGCAAATAAGCACCCGCCAAATGCCCGATATGTTTAGGTCCGTTGGCATAAGGCAAAGCTGCTGTAATGGTATATCTTTTCCAGTTTTTCATGTGCTGGCGAATTTGAAAATTTTACCTGATTGGTAAGTTGAATGACACAATAAAAGGGAATAAAGTCGTTTAATTCGAAAAATCAGGATGGTAAAGCTTCCATTTTTACTATTGTCTCTTTGTGTGTTTTGTATGTGCTGTAAAAAAGAGGTGGTTGAGATACAAACTAAAAAACACTTCTCGAACGACTCCACAAGTATTTATGGCACTTATCAGGTTCATGAACACCTTGGAATCGTTTTGAATTATTCTACAGACTACACCCTACAAATAGATAGCCTAGCGTGGGACACTGTATTGCTTACTAACTTGGCAAACAGGTTAGATACCGTAGTGGGTATATTACATAGTGATACAATTACCATTCCGTTGCAAAGTTCACCCTCAGGGCAATATTGCTGGTATAATACTTCAGGTTTTGTGACATTCACTAATCACGATTCTGTGGTAACATATTACAAAGCAGTAGAATCGGGGAGCAATAGTTGCCCGTGGATTTTCGCCAGTGGGTATGGCTACAAAACTCAGTAAGAGTTATATTTTCGTTGACATGTTGCTACGTCCATCTTCGCTGAAAGCAGGCGATACTATTTGCATACTCAGCACAGCCAAAAAAATTTCGAACCAAGAAATTTCATGCGCGGTAGAATATTTTACACAATGGGGCTTAAAGGTTGCTGTAGGCAAAACCATTGGCGCTGAACAAAACCAATTTGCCGGGCCCGATGAACTACGCAGACAGGATTTTCAGGCAGCTTTAGACGATAAAAATGTGCGCGCCATTATTTGTGCCCGTGGTGGCTACGGCACGGTGCGCATGATGGACGATTTGAATTTCGATGAGTTTATGAAACACCCGAAATGGATTGTGGGCTTTAGCGATGTAACCTATTTACATACACACATCTCCAACAACATCGGTATTATGGGCTTGCATGCACAAATGCCTGTTCAGTTTGAGCAAAGTACCCCTGAAGCCATAGAAACTTTACGCAAGGAATTGTTTGGCGAGAAAAATGAATACAGCATTGAGCCACACGAATTGAACCGCACAGGAAACAGCGAGGGAATTTTAATTGGCGGCAATCTTTCTATCCTATATTCTATAACAGGAACTAAAAGCGGCATGAATACCGACCGCAAGATTTTGTTTCTCGAAGATTTAGATGAATACCTCTACCATATTGACCGGATGATGATGAACCTTAAACGCAGCGGCAAACTTCACGGACTAGCCGGTTTAGTGGTGGGTGGTTTTACCGATATGCACGACAATAAAATTCCGTTCGGCAAAAGCGCTTATGAAATTATTGCAGAGCATGTAAGTGACTTCAACTTTCCTGTATGTTTCAACTTCCCTGCCGGGCACGTAACCGACAACCGGGCATTGGTCATTGGCAAAAAATATTCATTGCACGTTGGCACCGATTCAGTAAAACTATTCTGACACATGAATAACTGGTTAGAATACGCTGCTGTAGCTTTCGGAGTTATTTATGTACTGATGGCCTCTAAGAACATTGTTTGGTGTTGGTTAGCAGGCATTATCAGTTCAGGTATATACATCTACATCAATGCTACCCACCAACTTTATCAGGATGCCATATTGCAAACCTACTATGTGGTGGCAGGGTTTTATGGCTGGTGGTTGTGGAGCAAAAAAGAAGATGCGCAAACCGAATTAGCTATTCAATCTTTTTCGCTGAAACAGAATCTCAGAATAATTTTGGGGGGAGTTGTGCTGTTCCCTGTTTTCGGCTGCCTGTTTTCAAAAATCGGTAACTCACTTTCCTACTTCGACTCGGCTGTAACCGTCTTTAGTTTTATTGCTACCTGGATGACTGCCAAAAAAATTATTGAAAGTTGGCTGTATTGGATAGCGATTGACCTGGTGGCTGCTGTTATGTATTTCACTAAAAACCTTCAACCCACTTCAGGGCTTTATGCTTTTTTTGCTGTTATAGCTGTGTATGGCTATTTTGAGTGGCGAAAAAAAATGAGTGCTGCATGATTTACAGAGTTTGCGTTACCGGAACCGAAAGCACAGGCAAAACTACGCTCGTAGAAAAACTGGCCATTCACTACAAAACTATTCATGTGCCTGACTATTCGCGCTACTATATAGATCAGATTCTGCGACCTTACAACGAATTTGATGTACTTGAAATTGCTCGCGGCATTATTGAGCAGGAAGACAAAATGCTTCAGCAAGCCAACAGGCTTTTATTCAGCGATAACGATTTAGTGAATATCAAAATCTGGCTGCAGTTTAATAAATGGCCAGTACCGGCATGGTTAAACGACCAAATATTAAAACGTAAGTTTCACATGTATCTTTTCTGCGATATTGATTTGCCTTGGGTGGCTGATAACCAACGCTCTAACCCTAACCTTCGCGATGAGCTTTTTGCAGCATTTATATCAGAGCTTACGGCCATACAAGCTAACGTGAAATTTGTAAGCGGCAACCTGAGCGAGCGCACCGAAGTAGCCACGGCTCATGTAGATACTTTTCTTCATTCCATACTAGCTACATAAGTAGTTAGCAACAATTTGCGGTTTTTATCGTAAACACATCGGCTATACCTATTTAATGACCGAGATTATTACGCCCCATCTTTCTGTTGGAGAAAAGATAGAGCAGATGCTTACTTTGTTTGATAACCGTAGAAAGCAACGCGATACAACTATTGCCCTACTGGGTGTTGAGGCCTATCAATTAGCTCTAGAGTCAGGAGAAAAACAACTATGGATAAAAGCATCAACAGCTATTTCAGGTTACTATACAGAAATTACGAGCGAATTTGACAAAGCTATAAAGTATATTAAAGATGGAATTAGCTTACTGGATGACGAAACAGATTTTGAGATAAAGTCTGAATTTTACAGGCGGCTTGGTTTAAATTACGACTATCTGGGTGAACTAATTCTGTCGAAACTTGCTTATGATGACTCCATAAGGTTGTTAGAAAATCGTGAAAATCTGAGTGAACCGGCTTTTCTAACTCTAGCCCGTTCACTTTTCAACCAATCAATTATTTACGGAGATTTAGAGTTAGACACACTACACCACAATTATCTGGTACGTGCATTCGAATATTTTACAAAAGGCAAAAATAATTCCGGCATTGCCCGATGCTACATTTCATTTGGCGTAGAAGAATACGACAAAAAGGACTACAACAAAGCACTGGACTATTACCTGAAGGCAATAGAAATAGCAGATGAAATTAACGATGTACCCCCATACTGTATTGCTATGGGAAATTGTGGAATAGTGTACACTGACTTAGATGAATTTGAAAAAGCCATTGAATGTGCAGAGAAGTCTATTGCAAGAGTGCAGAATCAAGCTAACAAGCATTTTGAGTTGAGCACATATCAAATGGCGGGCAGAGTGTATCAAGTGGCTAAAAATTTTGAAAAGGCTGACTACTGGTTTGCTGAAGCTCACCGCATGAATAAAGAGATGGGTAAGGTGGTGGACAATTTTGAACTCTATCGTTTTTGGGGAGAAACACTTAAAGAACTGGGACGTTACGAAGAGGCGTTTGAAAAACTAAACCTCTTTATTCAACAGAAAGATGAGTTGCATAAAGCCAAAGGGCAAGCAGCGCTGAACGATGCTACTCTACGTTTTAACTACGAAGAAGGAAAGAAAGAACAGGAGTTGTTGAAGAAGAAGAATGCGGAAATTGAACAGTACACGCATAAACTCGAAATGTCAAACTACGAGTTGAACCAGTTTGCTCACGTGGCTTCGCATGATATGAAAGAGCCGCTGCGAATGATTTCAAATTATTCGCAATTGCTTGAGAAAAGTTTGAACGGAAGTTTGAATGTTGATCAGAAAGATTACATCTACTATATAAATGATGGCGCAAAGCGCATGATGGGCGTAATACAAAGTTTGCTGCAACTATCGAAAATAAATTCAGCGCAGAACAAGGAAGAAGTTGATATGAATGAAGTGCTGGAAGAAGTGAAACAAGCGCTTAACTTGGAGATTCACGAAAAGAATGCACACATTAAGTCAGTGTTTTTGCCTAAACTTTTTGCAGACAGAATTCATATTATGCAGTTAATGCAAAACCTGGTGAGCAATGGAATGAAGTATAACAAAACAGGCAGTCCTGTAATTGATATTACTTATGACCAGTGCGATAGGTTTCATTACATAGAAATAGCCGATAACGGCATAGGCATACCTGTTGAGTACCGCGAAAAAGTATTCATCATTTTTCAACGTTTACACGACCGCCATGAGTTTGATGGCACAGGCATAGGGCTTGCCATCTGCAAAAAAATTATTGACTCGCTGGGCGGCAAAATCTGGATTGAAGATTCGCCACTTGGCGGAAGCAAGTTCTGCTTCAAGATACCTAAATAATTAAACTCTAAGACTAAAATCAAAACTCTAAGAAGTGGCCCACGCATTTTTTTAGCGTTGATTTTTGAATATTGAACTTCCTGTTTATCCTTACATCAACTTTCTGGGGGCGGTGTCTGCAACAAGGCGCCTGAGAAGAACCCTTCGAACCTTGAACATGGTAATTCATGCGTAAGGGAAGAAATCCCGAATTCTTTTCAGGACTCGCTCGAAATATCTTCACTCTTAGAAAGAATAATTGTTCATCCTCGAAACCAACCAGGTTATGAAAAAGACATTATTCTTTCTGCTTGTTACCAACTTTGCGTTGGCACAAACAGATTCCACAGCGGTAAAAACCGATTCAGTAAAAACTGTTACTACCGATGAAGTTTTCATTTTTTCGACACGTGCGGCAGATAACACGCCCACCACTTTTCAAACCATTAGTAAAGAACAACTCAACAAAAACAATCTCGGGCAAGACCTTCCGTTTTTGTTAGACAATACTCCTTCTGTGGTTACCACCAGCGATGCCGGTGCGGGTATTGGATACACAGGCATTCGCATACGCGGTAGCGATGCCACACGTGTAAACGTAACCCTGAACGGTATTCCAGTAAATGATGCTGAATCGCAAAACGTGTTTTGGGTTGATTTGCCCGATGTGGCCTCGTCTGTGCAGAACATACAGATTCAGCGTGGGGTGGGTTCTTCTACTAACGGTGGAAGTTCATTTGGAGGAACGGTAAGTTTGCAAACGCAAACGCCTTCAACGAAGGCATTTGGTGAGGCAACGGTGTCAGGTGGTTCATTTAACACACTAAAGGTAAATGGCAAAATAGGTACGGGTATTCGCAAAGGTTTTTTCTTTGAAGGTAGCGGAAGTTGGATTACCAGCGATGGATACATTGACCGTGCATCTTCAAATCTTGTTTCGTGGTTCAGCCAACTTGGATACATGCGCAACAGCACACTGCTTAAGCTGGTGTATTTTGGGGGACAGGAAAAAACATATCAGGCGTGGAATGGAGTTCCGCAGGATTCGCTGGCTACCAACAGAACATTTAATAATTTGGGTACCGATTATGGTTCACATTTCCCTGCTTATAAAAATCAGGTTGACAAATACAATCAGGATTATTTCCAGCTATTGTTTTCCCAGGGTTTACCGAAACACTTAAACCTGAACGCAGGTTTGTTTGCGACACTTGGACAAGGTTACTATGAAGAGTATAAAGCAGAAACCGACATTTCCGGTTATTTCGAAAATCTGCCCTCAGCAGAAACAGATTTGGTTCGTCAGAAATGGCTGTGCAATATTTTGTTAGGTGGCACCTTTGCCCTCAACTACAATTACAAAAACGCTTCGGCAAGTTTTGGCGGGGCGATGTCACAGTCTCGCGGGAAACATTTTGGTAAAGTAATATGGACTGAACAGGCGGTGGGTTTAGATAAAGAGGCAAAGTATTATGATGGCAAAGTGGTAAAGAGTGATTTTAATGTTTACGCTAAACTCAACTATCTCTTCTTCCATAAACTGAATTTGTTTATTGACCTGCAATACCGTTATGTAAGCCATTCCTCCAACGGAATAGACGATGATAAAACCCCTTATGATTTTTCGTACCGCTGGCATTTCTTTAATCCGAAAGCGGGTTTGCTTTACAAAATAAAACCTGAACATCAGGTGTATGCTTCGTATGCTTTAGGTAACCGCGAGCCTAACCGAGATGATGTTCTCGCGGCACTCGCCACTTCAAAAATAGTGAAGCCCGAAACCATGCACAATGTGGAAGCGGGCTACAAATTTGTTCATCGCAAATATCCGTTCGGCATTAACTACTATCTGATGCACTACAAAGACCAATTGGTGCTTACCGGCAAACTAAACAATGTGGGCGCACCACTGAAAGAAAATGTAGCAATGAGTTACAGAACCGGAATTGAACTAACCGCCAGTGTAAATTTCTATTCGAAGAAAACCGGCAGACGCATTTTTGCCATCAACGACAACCTTACCTGTTCGTTCAACCGAATAAAATCGTTTGATGAGTACATCTACACCTACGATGAAAACTACTGGCCTATTGACTCGTTAACTCAGGTTACCACACATAGAAATTCCACCATTGCTTTTTCGCCATCTATTATCGCCATGCTTGAGTTTGTCGGCTACCCGGTAGAAGGACTGGAAATAAGTTTGGTAAACAAAGCGGTAAGTAAACAATACCTCGATAACACATCGAACGAGAGCCGCAAATTGAAGCCGTTTTTTTACAGCAATCTGCGCATAAGCTATGAACTGCCTTTAAAGAGGGATGATAAAATGATAAAACTCACCTTGCTGATGAATAACATCTTTCACAGGCTGTATGAAAGCAACGGCTACACTTACAGCGAACGATACGCCTATCTCGATTCGAACAACCAACTGCAAACTACCGATACCTACACTTACAACTATTACTATCCGCAAGCAGGGTTTCATGTGTTGGCAGGAATGACAGTGAGGTTTTAGGAAATTCTGCTAAGGTCTGTCTTAAAAGAAATTAAAACACTAACAGGTGACACTAACTATTTAGTTAAGTCCGGGTATAAAATTTATGTTTGAACCTACAGGCAGCGCAACGCTGCCTGTTTTGAAATGAAGAAGACAAAAAAATATTGTACGATAATTAGCGTGGTGGCAGCAGCATTTATACCGCTTGCTTTTACGCTACCGGTTTCGCAATTCGAAATCACTAAAAACCTCGACATATTCACTACGCTTTACAAAGAGCTGAACACTTACTATGTTGACACCCTCAACCCTGAAAAGTTGATGCGTGCCGGCATTACAGAAATGCTGAACGGCCTTGATCCGTACACTGATTTTATTCCCGAAGAAGACATGGATGACTACCGTATGCAAACCACCGGTAGGTATGGAGGTATTGGTGCAGTAATTGGAACCCGTAATGAATGGGTTCTGGTTACCGAACCTTACGAGGGGTTTCCTGCGGCAAAAGCAGGTCTGCGTGCTGGTGATAAAATAATTGAGGTGGATGGTAAAAGCGCTAAAAATTTTAAAACCGACCAGGTAAGCGCTATGCTTAAAGGCAAACCGGGCACCGATGTGCTGGTTAAATTTAAACGACCACAAGCTGATGGTTCTGAAGCCGAAATGCAAGTGAAACTTACTCGCGAAGAAATTAAGGTAAAGAACGTTCCCTACTACGGAATGCTGGACAACAACATTGGCTACATTCGTTTAGGAGGATTTACCGACCGTGCCGGTGTAGAAGTAAAAAATGCATTGCTGGCATTAGAAAACAAAGGCAAACTAAAAGGCTTAGTGTTTGACTTGCGTGGCAACCCTGGTGGCTTGCTGAACGAAGCTATAAACGTGGCTAATGTTTTTGTTGACAAAAACATTGAAATTGTTTCTACTAAAGGAAAACTGCCTGAGTGGAACAAATCATTTACTACCCTAAACGATCCGGTTGATTTAAAACTTCCGGTAGTAGTGTTGGCAGATGGGGGCTCTGCTTCTGCGGCAGAAATTGTAGCTGGCTCGATGCAAGACTTAGACCGTGCTGTAATTATTGGTCAAAAAACTTTTGGAAAAGGTTTAGTGCAAAGCACCCGATCTCTTCCTTATAATGCAAAACTGAAAGTAACAACAGCCAAGTACTACATTCCTTCGGGGAGATGCATTCAGGCAATTAATTATGCCGAACGCAACGAAGATGGAAGCGTGAAACACATACCCGATTCATTAAAAGTTGCATTTAAAACCAAATACAGTAAGCGCACAGTTTATGATGGTGGCGGTATTGATCCGGATGCGGCGGTGGAGCCAGAGAAACTGGCAAACATTACTTTTAGCCTGTTAGCTAAGAACCACATTTTTGATTATGCAACTGACTACCGCGCAAAACACGAAACAATTGCAAATGCCAAAGCATTTGCACTAACCGATGCCGACTACAATGATTTTATAAACTGGGTATCAAAAAAGGAATACGACTACACTACACGTAGCGAAAAAATTATTGAGCAGCTAGAAACATCAGCCACAAAAGAAAAGTATTTGGATGCCGTGAAAGACGACCTGCAGGCCATGAAACAAACCATGAAGCACGATAAAGAGAAAGATCTGTTGAAAGAAAAAGCACAGATTAAAAGTATGCTTGAGGAAGAAATTGTAGCGCGCTACTACCTGAACACCGGAAGAACCGAAGCCTCGTTTAATAGCGATGAAGAGTTAAGAAAAGCTGTTGAACTGATTAAAGACGAAAAAAGAGTAAAGGAAATTTTAGCCAAGAAATAGAAATGAAAAACCGTTTCATTAAAGTTATTGTAGTTGTAGTTGTTGGCTTGGGGCTAATGTCTTTTGCCGATAGCTATTTCGAAATTTCAAAAAACATTGACGTATTCTCTGCACTATATAAAGAAGTGAACAATTACTATGTAGATGATGTAGAGCCATCAAAACTTATGCGTTCATGTATTGATGGCATGCTCAAAACTCTTGATCCATTTACAAATTACTTTTCCGGGTCACAGGTAGAAAATGCAAAAATACAACAGGGCGGAAAGTTTGGCGGCTTAGGTATTGAAATTGAAATAATGAATGGTTATCCGGTGGTCACTACGGTAACTCAAAATCAGCCGGCTGATAAAAAAGGGGTGCAGACAGGCGATGTAATAAAATCAATAGACGGGTCGTCAACAAAAGACAGAAAAAAAGATGAGGTAGAAAAAATTCTTATTGGTCAACCGGGCACCTCGGTAGCACTTACATTAGAACGCAAAATTTCGTTGCTCGATAGCAAAATATTGGCCCTAAATATACAGCGCGAAGAAATTCAGGAAACCTCTGTTCCTTTTTACGGCATGATAACACCCAATGTGGGGTGTATAAAACTGAAAATTTTTAACGAAGGCGCTGGCAAGGATGTAAAAGAGGCATTCGACAGTTTAAAAAAGGCAAACCCAAATATGAAAGGCATGGTGCTGGATTTGCGTGGTAATCCGGGGGGCTTACTCAACGAGGCTGTAAACATTGTAAATGTGTTTATAGAAAAAAATAAACTGGTGGTAACCACTAAAGGAAAAGTAGATGAATGGAACAACACATTTAAAACACTGAATGACCCAAGTGATTTGAAAATTCCGTTGGTCGTTATTACAAATTCAACAAGTGCATCTGCTTCTGAAATTGTTTCCGGCACCATGCAAGATTATGATCGCGGTGTGGTAATTGGCCAGCGCACTTATGGCAAAGGGCTAGTGCAGGTTACCAAACCCCTCTCATACAACACGGTTTTAAAAGTAACAACGGCTAAATACTACATACCTACCGGTCGTTGTATTCAGGCGCTTAACTATACCGAAAAAAATGCCGATGGCAGTGTAAAAAGAATTCCCGACTCGCTGAAAGTGGCGTTTAAAACACTGAACAGCAATAGAACTGTTTTTGATGGGGGGGGTATAAACCCGGATATAACACTTGATAAGCAGGAACACAGCAAGATTGCAGAAACGCTCTATAGCAAGAACTATATTTTCGATTTTGCATCAAACTACAAACTAAATCACACCACCATAGCCGATGCGGCAGAGTTTAAGTTATCGGAAAAAGACTTTATTGACTTTATTGCTTTTGTAAAAACTAAAGATTGTAACTACAAAACAGAGACCGAAGAAAAGCTTGAAAGCCTGAAAGAAGCAGCAACCGATGAAAAATATTTCGATGCGTTAAAAACACACTATGAAGCTATACAGGTAAAGCTTAGGCACGATAAAGAGCAGGATTTGCTTAAAAACAAGGATGAAATAGTGACTGTAATTGAAAATGAAATTGTTGGACGTTACTATTACGCATACGGCAAAGTGAAGAAAAGCTACCAAAACGACACAGAGGTATCAAAAGCAGTTTCCCTGATAAATACACCAGATGAGTATAACGGCATATTGTCTAAGAAATAGATACTTCTACTTGTTTATTAGACAACTTTTGCAAAACTGTTGAGAGCTTAAACAAGCTACAATATCCAATTTTTACTTTTGAACACATGGCTAAAACAGCTTTACTTATTGGTGCTACCGGTTTGGTGGGTGAGCAATGCCTTACTGCACTTCTGCAATCTAATGCCTATGAAAAAGTTATTGCACTTACACGTTCTAAGTTAACCACCTCTGACCCAAAACTCGAAAACATAGTTACCTACTTCGAGCATCTTGAAAACTTGAAAGATAAGATGAATGCTGATGATGTGTTTTGCTCCTTGGGCACCACTATCAGCAAAGCAGGTAGCGAAGAAGCTTTCCGTAGAGTAGATTTTGAAATCCCATTACAAGTAGCCGGGTGGTGTGCTAAAAACGGAGCTAAACAATTTATACTGGTATCATCATTGGGGGCCAACGAGCAGTCTTCCATTTTTTACAGCCGAGTAAAAGGTGAGTTGGAAAATGCCCTGAAAACAGTTGGCTTCAAAACATTACTGATTTTTCGCCCTTCAATTCTGTTGGGCAACCGAAAAGAAAGACGCTATGGCGAAGAAGTGGGTAGGTTTGTGGCCGAAAAATTTCCGTTTTTATTTGCCGGTCCGCTAAAAAAATACAGCGGCACACCGGTAGATATTTTGGCGGCAAAAATGATTCATTTTGCACAGCAAAACATGACAGGAGTGTGCGTTTTCGAAAACGAAGAAATTTTGAAATGAGCAAACTGAATCAACACTTAACAATCGTTTCAACAATCAAGATTACGCTGTTAGGGTGTGCCCTGCTTGTTTTTTCCGCCTCTACATTTTCACAAGACAGCTCAGCAATAATAAATTTCAAACACCGCCTATTGCGCACAGCCAAACAAAACAATGATGATATAGCAAGCACCGATTCGTTCCGCATTCTGCACCTCATGATTGCGGGAAATATTTATCAAACCGAAAAACACATTAGCTACTGTTTTATCGAAGGTGCTGGCAAATACAATTTTAAAGATGAGTTTAAATACGTGCAGCCACTATTAGGCATTGGTGATATTAGCATTGCCAACCTTCGTACATCGTTCAGCGGAGACAACAAAAACATGTTTTCGGCACCCGATGAATTTGCGTTACAACTTAAGTATTCAGGTGTAAATACATTAATGCATGCTAACCTGCATACAGCTAACGTTAGCAAAACAACCCTAAAGAGGACCCGCCAGGTGTTGAATACATACGATATGTTTCATACAGGTGCATTTACCGATAATAACCAGCGAAATGGAAATTATCCGCTTATAATCAGCAAAAAGGGTTTTCGACTTGCCATATTAAACTACACTAGTTTATTGACACGCCCATCTATTTCTCGCGATTTTATTATTAATGAATTCGATAAGACACTTATAGAGCGCGATCTCCGCATGGCTCGCGCTAACCAGCCAGATTTTATCATCGTCTATTTCGACTGGGGGGCAAAAGAACAAAGCATTCCTAACCAGCAACAAATGGATTTAGCACAGTTTGTTTTTCAGCGGGGAGCCAATATAGTGGTGGGCACCAACCCCAACGCCCCCATGCGCATTGACTTAATCAACTACATGGACAACGGCCAACTTCGTGAAGGTATTGCAGCATACTCTCTGGGCAACTTGATTGCTAGTAACGATGAAGTAAACAACCGGAACGGTTTTTTGCTTGACATAGAGTTGAAGAAAAACAACTACACTCACACAACCGGCATTAATGATTGGGGGGTAATTCCTGTTTACACACATTATGACACAACCACAGTAAAAGGCCAAATGAAAGTTTTTTCGGTGCCTTGCTGGGCGGTGGAGAACGGAGAGATTCTTAAGAACATACCTTACATAGAAAAAAGAAGATCGGCCAACAGTGCCTATGAAATAAGAAAACTGGTAGGTGCAGTGGCAGACGAAATTCAATACAACCTAAACGAACTTATTGTAAACAACGTGCAGGAAACTATTGATATTACCAATGCACCACTCAATAATAAATTCAGTATTGCACGAGAAGAAGATGTAGAACCAACCGAGCCTCCTGTTTTACCTGTAGCAACTATAGGATCAAATAACCCACCCTCGCTTGCAAGCATTTATGAACCGGTGCATGCCGGCAGTAAACCGGGAATAAAGCCCCTGATAATAGAAAACAACATAAGTGCTGACCAAGTGGCTGTGCAAAATGAAGCGCAACGTACTAACAATGTAAGTACAATTCTAGCTGCTGCCACATCAGCAGCTACTGTTGCTTCATTGGTTGGCGTAAAAAAAGCAACCGCTATAACCTCAGAAGAAATAAACTCTGCTTCTTCAACTCCCAAAATATCTAATGCACAAAATAATATAGGTATAAGTGCTGTTTCAACAGAGAATACACTGACCGCTCAGAATAGCGCCATAACCAAAAACGCAGATAAGAAAACAACTACTACAATTAGCAAAACTCAGGAACCGAACCTCGCTACTGTTTCAACGTCTGAAAAATCAATTGCCCCAAAAGCTGACAGCTCAAGTTCTAGCGACAATGCTAAAGTTCAAACAGAAACAGTTTCGATAGATGAAGAGGAAAGAAAAAGGCAAGCTGCCAACTATGATTATGCCAATAACGTAACCAAAAACAAACCTGCGAACACCAACTACCGAAGCACGGGAAAAGATTACGATGTGGCCATACCCACTTATACCGACAGAACAAAACCAAAGTCAACTGTTACCACAGAAAACCGTGAAAAAGTAAATGACATTGAAATTTCGTCAAAAAACACAAAGGAAATTGGCACCGGCATAAGCGGAGCCATACAGCCAAACTTAGCTTCTTTAAAAGAGGTTAATATGAAAATGGTGGTAGATACATTTTACCGTATTCAATTTTACGCTTTAAAAAAGTTTATTCCACTAGATACAAACTACTATACTCACCTGAAAGGATACGAAGTACGGGAAGAAGACGGGCTATTCAAATATCTGTTAGGAAAATATAAAACTTTAGCAGAATGTGAAAAACTTTGGAAAAGTCAGATACAACCCCGCTATAAACAAAGTTTTATTATTAAGTATGTGGACGGAAAAAGAATATTAGAATGAACCTTAGCATAGATATCGGAAACACCAAAACAAAAGTCGGTCTGTTTGATCAGTACGCTTTTCTTGATGTATTTTCAACGGAAAAACAGTTGGACAAAGCCCTTCGTGAGCAGAGCATAGAAAATGTGATAGTTTCAAAAACGGGCAGTAATAACTCACTGCTCTTAAAATTGCGTAGAACCAAAGTGAACACAATTGAGTTTTCTGATAGATTAAAACTACCTGTGCACAATCTATACACAACACCAAAAACTTTAGGTCCAGATCGCATTGCAGGAGCTGTGGCTGCGAATGATTTGTTTCGAAGCACCCCAGTATTAAAGATTGACTTTGGCACGTGTATCACTTATGACTTTGTAAGCCGGAAAAACGAGTATAAAGGCGGTGCTATTTCACCAGGCATGACTATGCGTTTTAAAGCGTTAAAAAACTACACAGCTAGACTTCCGTTGATTAGCCCTTTAAGGCACAAAAAATTTGACTTAACCGGAACTGATACTGACACCAGCATTTTAAGCGGTGTGGTAAATGGAATAAAACACGAAGTAGAAGGCGTAATAAAAGAGTATAACCACCGTTACAACGGTCTTAGAGTGGTGGCTACAGGGGGCGATGCGGCTTTGTTTGCTACTGTGATGGAATCTGAGATATTTGCCCGCCCTTATTTAGTCCTGGAAGGGCTTAATATCATATTGAATAACAACATCTAAAAAAATACGTTGTCAGTTTACGGTTTACGGCTTACGGTTTATAATAGGTTTTTAATGAATCCTGCAGGTAAGAAAAATTTACTGTCGTTTATCTGCTTCTTAGTTCTACAATATTCCACATTCAATACTCTGCATTTATTTGGCCAGGCAGCTTCTCCGTATTCTCGCTACGGCCTTGGGTATGTTCGCTCTACAGTTTTCTCTGCTAATAAAGCAATGGGCGAAATAGCCGCCCCTTATGCCAGCGGGGTAAACATCAACTTTACAAATCCTGCTTCATACGCTTCGCTTACAAGAACAACTATCGAAATTGGCGCTAATCTTGATGGTGTAAACATTGCTACAAAAGATTCGCTGTACAAAAGCACACAGGGCTCCATCAATCATTTTGCCCTTGGTTTTGCCCCACCCTTAAAGCGTAACAGCATGGGTTTTAGCATTGGTCTTTTACCTTTCACCAACATAAACTACAACTTTATCCAGAATTTCAACGACTCGTCAATAGGAAATTTCAGACAGATATACAGTGGCAAAGGTTCGCTTTACCAGGCTTATGTAGGTGGGGCTTATAAAATAAAAGGGTTTTCTATAGGAGCTAATCTTGGATTTGTATTCGGCAAATTAGATTATCAAAAAAGCATTTCGTTCTCGGATACTTCCGGAGCATACAGTTCGCGTAATGTTACCAACTTAAACGTAAAAAGTTTCGTATACAGCGTAGGTGTTCAATATAACCGGAGAATATTTCATAATAACGATAACCCCGATGCTCGCAACGATATTTTTGTAACTGTTGGAGCGTATGGGTCTGGCGGCATGAAAATGACTGCCAAACTTTCGAACTATTGGGAGCGTTTTTATTATGATGCCACTTATGGATTCATTGCTGTTGACACTCCCTCCAGTTCTTTTGAACAAAAAACAAAAATAAATCTGCCCTTTAACTTAGGTGCCGGTGTAATGTTTGGTAATGAGCGTTTTTGGATGCTTGGTGCCGATTTCAAATTCATGAACTGGCAAAAGTACAGCTCGCCTCTGAATAATGCCGGTTTAGGAAACAGTTGGAAATTATCTTTTGGGTTTCAGGTTACACCTAAGTTTGATGATAACCGTAAATTTTTCAATAGGGTACAGTATCGCTTAGGTGGGTACTACGGCAAAAGCGAAATAATATACAACGGCAAAGCGCTAAGCGAAGCTGGCGGCACGCTTGGATTAGGGTTTCCTTTTAAAAATGTGGCGCGATTAAATGTTAGTGCAGACATTGGTACAAGAGGCGGAAGTGGAAAAGATGTAATCCGCGAAAACTACTACAAACTAACGTTCGGTTTTGTACTGAATGATATTTGGTTTGTAAAGCGCAAGCTCGACTAGTAAACTACAATTTTCGAATGACGAACTACGAAACAAAAAACCAATTCCTTTCGTTAGTGGCTTGTAGTTTTTTTATCTTACTTTTTTCGTCCTGCAAAAATTCATTGGAGGAGGCCAAGCTGATTACTTCGCGCGCTAACGTCAATATTGAGCACGGAACAAACGTGCAAATAAACTACTCAGACAATGGTGTGGTGCGGATTCAGGCCAGCGGCCCAACCGCCACAAGACACAACACAGAAAAGCCCTACCTCGAATTTACTGATGGTATACAGATACTTTTTTTTGATGCTAATCATGCTATTGAAAGTAAACTGACAGCCCGTTACGCTACTGCTATTGAAAACAGCAAATCAATGACTGCTCGTGATAGTGTAGTGGTAGTAAACAATAAAGGCGAACATCTAAACACCGATGAATTGATTTGGGATGAAGACAAAAAAATTATCTACTCCAATTCTTTTGTAAAAATTTCTACTGCTGACGAGATAATTTATGGCAACGGTATGATAGCTGACGAAAATTTTAGCAACTACACAATTAAGCGTATAACCGGAACCATCAAGGTAAAAACAAGCGAACTGGAATAATCGGCTAAACAGTTTCGCGCTGCTTCATAAACTGCATATCATACAGTTTCTTGTAATAGCCATTCAGCAAAATAAGTTCTTCATGCTGGCCAAATTCTTTTAATTCCCCTTTATCAAGTACCATAATTTTGTGCGCTTTGCGGATAGTTGACAGGCGATGTGCAATTACAATAGACGTACGTTCTTTTACGAGAGTATCAATAGCATGCTGAATGAGCTGTTCACTTTCCGAATCTATGCTAGATGTTGCCTCATCAAGAATGAGAATACGCGGGTTATATACTAATGCACGAACAAATGATATTAACTGGCGTTGCCCCATACTGAGCGTAGCGCCTCTTTCCATTACCATATAGTTATAGCCTCCCGGTAATTTTTCTATAAAATTATGCGCCCCCACCAACCTGGCAGCACGCACTACTTCCTGTTCAGATATATGATGGTTGCGCAGTGTTATGTTATCATAAACACTTCCGGC
Source organism: uncultured Chitinophaga sp. (assembly GCA_964615305.1). GTDB lineage: Bacteria > Bacteroidota > Bacteroidia > Chitinophagales > LD1 > Bog-950. The sequence continues at coordinate 15,068 of CAZTNA010000009.1, read as the reverse complement.
AAACAAGAATACATCCTGCAATACTACACTCATTTTTGAACGCAGCGCAGACAGTTCGTAATCTCTAATATCAACGTCATCAAGTTTAATAGCTCCATCACTTATTTCATAAAACCTTCCAAGGATAGATATGGTAGAAGTTTTACCGGAGCCCGTTGCGCCAACTATAGCAAGTGTCTCTCCGGCAGGCAATTCAAACGAAATCCTCTTTAAAACATTGTCGGGAGGGTTGTAAGCAAACGAAACGTTATCGAATGAAATTTTACCCTGAATAGATTCCGGTGCATACGTTCCATTGTTTGTAATAGATTCATTCTGGTCAAGCAACTTGAAAACACGCTCTGACGCCACCAGCCCTCGCTGAATAATATTCACTTTGTCAGCTATAAACCTTAGCGGGCGAAAAAGCATATTGATATAAAGAATGAAGGCAGAGATAACACCTACATTGTCAATTTCTCTTCCCAAAATTAGTTTAGATGCATACCAAATTGAGCAGCCTATAGCAACAGCCAGGCAAATTTCGACTGCCGGGAAAAACAAGGAGTAATACCATATTCCACGTATGTTAGCATCACGTAGCTCGGCATTTATATTTTCAAACTTTCGTTTCTCTTTCTCTTCAACAGCAAAAATCTGAATAACTCGCATACCGGTAATATGCTCTTGCAAAAATGCATTCAGCCGGGCAATTTGAGTTCGTTCATCTTGAAAAGATTTTTTAACGCCTTCCTGAAACCAACGAGTAATCAGAATCAAAAAAGGCAACACTGCCACACTCACCAGTGCAAGTTTTATGTTTATAGAAATCATAAAACCCATTACCAATAGAATGGTTAGTATATCAGAAACTATGGTAATAAGCCCTTCGCTAAAAGTGTCATTGATAGACTCAATATCTGTTATAGTGCGTGTGGTAGCTGTTCCAATTGGAGTGTTATCAAAATATTTTAAGCGCGAGTGAATAATATGACTGAACACACGCACCCGCATATCGCGAATAATACTTTGACCGAGCCATGCGGTGATATATGCAAAAAAATAGCGCAACAAACTTTCCGCAATGAGCAACACCACCATCCATACGCAGAAGGTTTTTAGTTGTTCAACGTTAAAACTACTGATGTAGCCGTCAATGGCATGTTTTACCAACCAAGGCCGAAGCGGAGCTACAATAGCCAACACCAATGAAAGTAAAATAGATGTATAAAAAATTCCTTTGTACGGGTTTGCCAGTCGTACAATGCGACCTAACAAGTGAAAATCTATAAGTTGTTTTTTTGAAGACACTGGCATGAAGCGGCAGCGAATATAACCGCTTAGATTAACCGGTAATTTCAGTTGATAGCGTATGCTATTTTTTCATTACCTCTTTTTTCCACTCTGTAAACTTTGTTTTTGCGATCTCACGAAAAATTAAGCTCACCGGATTTGTCCAATAGTTAACCAACCCCGGGCCTCCGGCATCACCCTCCATTTTTTTTGTGAGCAATACTTTGCGGGTAGCAATGTCGAAAAATACGATGTGTGCTACCATTTTACCTGCGGCTTTGCTCATGCTTTCAACAATTATTACCATGGCAAGGCCTTGTTTTTTCCAAACGTCTTTATAGTCAGCTATCACATTCTCAATGCTCGACTGAGTTAAGCCACCTTCAGGTTTTCCAATAGCTTCCTCTATGTTCATGGCAGCATTTCTTCGGTTAACCGTTGTAAGATCAACGCTTACTCCTCCCACTTTTTCGAAAGTACTTTCTTTGTTAAATCGCTCGTTGTCGTGAGATATGGCATTGTTCCATGCATCGAAATATGTCTTTTTGTAATCGGCAGGTTTAACGTCCGGCAAGGCAAATTTTGCCCGCGAATAATCAAGCCCTAAAAAATTCATTTTCTCAGCGGTGAAAATCTCTTTAGGATCTTGAGCAAACAAATTCGGGGTAAATAAAAAGGCGATAAAAAAGAACAAAACACTTTTCATATAGCAGTATTAATTGGGTTTGTAGTAATAAATAAATGTATAAAAAGCGGGCTTACTCAGTAATCTCAAACCCACTTTCGCCACTGGAAAAATATTGTGTCAAAATTTTTGCCTTCTTCTCTCCTACAACTTCAACTAGGTCACTAAACGGCACCTCCTTTAACTTCTTAACACTCTTATACTTTTTAAGGAGCAATTCAAAAGTTTTATCGCCAATACCCTTTACTCCGAGTAATTCTGACTTTAGTGAGTTGTTGCTCCTGCGTTGCCTGTGATGGGTAATGCCATACCTATGAGCCTCGTCTCGCATCTTTTGAATCAATTTCAGCGATTCAGACTTTTTATTGATAAAAAGCGGTAGCGAATCTTCAGGAAAATAAATTTCTTCTAATCGTTTAGCAATGCCTACTATGGCCACCTGTCCATAAACATTCAGCTCTTTTAATGCCTCCACCGCACTGCTAAGCTGCCCTTTCCCGCCATCTACTATAATAAGTTGTGGAAGCTCTTTACTTTCTTCTAACAGTCTCTTGTATCTGCGTGATATAACTTCGTGCATAGAGGCAAAATCATTGGGTCCATCAACTGTTCTAATATTAAAATGGCGGTAATCTTTCTTGCTCGGTTTGGCTTCTTTAAAAACCACACAAGCGCTTACCGGATTTGTTCCCTGAATGTTTGAATTGTCGAAACACTCAATGTGCCGTGGCAGGTCTTTTAACTTTAAATCTTCTTTTAAAGTTTTCATAATGCGGAAAGCAGGCTTTTTCTCCTCCGGGCTTAATGTTTGTTTTACTCGTTCCTGCTTTTGGTATAAAGCATTTTTTAGAGCCAAGTCAACCAGTCGTTTTTTATCGCCTAATTGAGGTACGGTTAACCTTACACTTTGAAATGGAAACTCTACCTCAAAAGGTATCAGAATTTCGGCAGCCGGTTGTTCTGCATTTGAAAATGACTGCTCCGTAATAGTGCGTTGTAAAAGCTCCTCTCGTGTTTCTTCTAATACTCGCTTCAGCTCAAGTGCTCGTGTTTTAACTACAGTGCCGTTTACAATTTTCAGATAATTGACAAATGCTGCAGTTTCATTTTCTGTATATCCATACACATCAATATCTGTAAGCCGCGGGTTCACGATAGTTGATTTGTTTTCATAGCCGCTGAGTATTTCAAGTTTCTGACGAAACTCTTCCGCTTTCTCAAACTGTAAGTCAGCGGCATAGTCCCCCATTTTTCTTTCTAAATACTTTTTAACTGAGCCAAAATTACTTTTCAGAATATCTCTAATCTGCTGTATTTGCTCATCGTAATCTGACTCAGTTTGCAGCGATTGGCATGGCCCCATACAGTTCTTAATGTGGTATTCCAAACAAACCTTAAACTTTCCTGCATCAATATTTTTTTGCGTGAGCGAAAGATTACATGTGCGCAACGGAAATATTTCTTTTAGCAAGTCAAGCACAATGCGTGCATTATACACCGATGTGTAAGGCCCAAGGTACTGGCTGCCATCCTTTATAATATTCCTTGTGAAAAACACACGAGGAAAAGGCTCCTTTTTAATACAGATAAACGGGTACGATTTATCATCGCGCAACATTACATTGTAGCGCGGCAGATACTTTTTGATAAGTGAGTTTTCTAACAGAAATGCATCTTGCTCTGTATCTACAATTACAAATTCTATGGTGTGTATAAAGTGTATCATCCGCTTTATGCGGTGTGTATGATCGTTACTTGTAAAATATGAACTAACCCGCTTCTTTAAATCCTTAGCTTTACCTATGTATATAATGTCACCGTTAGCATTCATGTATTTGTAAATGCCGGGCAGATTCGGAATAGTGTCGCGAAGCGGTTTAAACTCTTCGTAAGTCATTACAGCAATATTACAATTCCGTTATCAATGAAATCGGGAGCAGCTCACAACAGCGGTTCTTGTTGACTAAGGCAATGAAAACTTCCAAGACCCCATATTAGATCGGTAGAATCAATACCAACTACTTTTCGTGTAGAAAATTGTTGTTGTAGAATATCCAGCGCCTTCTCGTCATTTTTAGAATCTCGAAAAGTGGGAACTACCACATACTTATTCGAGATATAAAAGTTGGCATAAGATGCCGGCAGGCGTTGATCTTCATAAATTACTGCCGATGGCATAGGTAGCTCTACAATATTTATCTGTTTACCGTTTTCGAGGCGCATACCGGTCAGTATTTTCAAATTATCCTGAAGCAGCTCATAGTTTTCATCGCTCTTACTTTCTTCAACTACAGTAACTACAGTATCTTGATTCACAAATCGGGTTATATCATCAATATGACCATCGGTATCATCGCCCACTATACCATCTCCTAACCAAAGAATATGATCTGCTCCGTAATATTCTATAAGATATGTTTCTATTTCTTTTTGCGAAAGTTGCGGATTCCGATTTTTATTCAACAAACAAGCGGTGGTAGTTAGTAGAGTTCCTTTACCGTTAAATTCCACGCTTCCTCCTTCCATTACTATGCCCGGGTTAAATACTTTCACCCTCAATTGCTCACCTATTTTAGTGGGTATAGCATCATCTAAATCGTATGGAGGGTATTTATCGCCCCATGCATTATAACCCCAGTCAACAATGGCCTTTTCGTTGGAGCTTAACACAAATGCTGGGCCGTGATCTCTGCACCAGGCATCGTTAGTAGGGTGATAGTAGAACTCAATATTTGATGATGCTTCTGATGTCTTATATGCTGAATGGCGAAGTTGACCCAAGGCAAAATTTTTCATGTTCTCATCGCGCACATTGATACATACTTTTTGATCTTGTGCTACCAGCCAAACAAAATCGCAATAGGGTTTATAGATCGTATGGATTTTCCCAGGCCAACTTGCCTCTTTATGTGGCCAACTTAACCACATAGCTCGTTGTGGAGCAAATTCTGCGGGAAAACGGAAACCAAGCTGCCGGGGAGTAGGATTAGCAAATTTCATTTGTCTTCGTCAATATATCTCTTTGTTACGGGTTGATACGAGTCAATTCTACGGTCGCGCATAAATGGCCAATGAGTTCGATAAAAATCGGTTTTAGTTAAATCAATTTCTACAACTGCATTTTCTTCTTTGTCATGGCTGGCAAGGTGTAACAATTTGCCAAAAGGGTTACTTACAAAACTCCCCCCCCAAAACTTCATTAAACCATTTTGCTCGAAACCCACACGATTAACGCTTACTACATGCACACCATTACTTACAGCGTGTGCGCGTTGCATTAGTTGCCAAGCGTTGTACTGTTCTTCATTTGTTTGCTCATCTTGTGAGGTAGCCCAGCCAATAGCCGTTGGGTAAAAGAGAATTTCCGCACCCATTAAAGCCGTAATACGGGCAGCTTCCGGATACCACTGATCCCAACAAATAAGCACACCAATTTTTGCATACTTGGTTTCAAATGTTTTGTAACCCAAGTCACCTGGTGTGAAATAAAATTTCTCGAAAAATGCAGGGTCATCCGGTATGTGCATTTTGCGATACTTGCCCAAATAGGTGCCGTCAGCATCAAGCACCGCTGTTGTGTTATGGTAAATTCCTTGTGCACGTTTTTCAAAGAGCGAAGCAATAATTACAACATTTAATTCTTTGGCTACTGTTGAAAGAACATCGGTTGTTTTTCCGGGAATTGACTCAGCTAACTTAAAGTTGTCATAGTCTTCTACATCACAGAAGTATAAGGAAGTAAATAGTTCTTGCAGGCAAATAATCTGTGCACCACCTTTTGCTGCTTCGCGGATTCCTTTAATGGCTTTATTGAGGTTAGGTTGTGCTTCTTGCACACAGCTCATTTGCACCAACCCTACTTTCACTTTGCTCATATCTAATTTTTTTGTGGCAATGAAAATAGTTTTTGCGTGAAACTTTAATGACTAGAAGACTAATTCTATTCGTTCAGTTTATCGCCCCTTAACAGGCGAAACCGTTTACGTGCATCAATCACAAGCAACGAACTGTTGTAATCGGTAATAATGGTTTTATATAACTCCATTGCCTTTTCGTTATTCATTAAATGCTCTTCGTAAATTTTGCCTAGCAAGAACGTTGCATCATCGCCTTTTAAATCCGTTTTATAGTTGCGAATAATATCTTCCAACAATGGTACTGCTTTGTCAAATTCTTTTTGGCTAACAAACATCTCTGCTTTTAAAAATGAAATATCATCGAGCAATGCATGACCTGGATACAAATAAGTAATCGTATCTAATGTAGCGCGTGCTTCGGCATTTTTGTTCTGATACATCATCAATTCTGCCTTAGCAAACATTTGCATAGGTGTTTCAATAGTATCTAGGCCAAGATTATCAATGATAAAAACCGACAGGTTAATGGCATCGTTTGAAATCAACTCGCTGGTGCTGCTTTTCAGCGCTTCCAGTTGGGTTTGTGCCCATTCAAAATCACCTTTAAAATACGCCAGCTTCGCATTTCGGAAACGGGCTTCTTCCCCTAGCGGAGAGTCCTTTTCGTCCTTATCAACCTGAGAATAAAGCAGAGTGCTTTCCCAAACATCTCCTGTTATTAAGTAAAAATCGCCCAGCGAAAGTTTGGTTTTATTTTTTAGCTGAGTATTTACACCGGGCATTTCGAGTAGTTCGTTACAAAGCTCAATTGCGCTATCCATTTCGTGTAGGTAAAACCCCTCTAAATCTGCCAGCTCTTTAATGCTTGGCGCTGTTTTAAAACCGCGGTCGTTCTCGTTTATAAAGTTGATATAATCTCCCTTTAGGCCTTCTAAATCAGCACGTGTGTAATTGATGTTTTTGGCTATTTTCTCTCGTCTGCAATTCAATAACTCCGTTCTTGAAATAAAATACATCGTGTTGTCTTTCCCCTTTGAAATAATGTATTCATACGCAGCAATGGCAGTGCTATAGTCGCCCTCCGTTTGCGCCATTCGTGCAATGTTCAATACACGAAAACCATTCTCATTCTTTCGTCTGTCGAGAGCTTTCATTTGTGTAAGTGCTCCTTCAAAATCTTTATTTTGAATATATACCCAGGTAAGCAGATCAATGTAGTCTTCGTTCGAAGCGCTCTTTTGCACCTTAGCATAAAGCTGGGTTTCCATCTCAATTAACAGTGACGGAGCCTGTTTAGATGTTTGAATAGTGTTTTTAATTACTTGCGCTTTGAAAGGATCCTCCTCTATCAACTGTAAAAAATACTTTACGGCCGTGGCGGCATCGCCCTTGTTCAGGTAAGCTTGCGCCAATTCAAAACTGAAATACGAATCATTGCGAAGAAGCTTACCACCTTTTTCGTACGTGGCAATTACATAATCATACAGTCGGTATGCATCAAATGCATTTGCCAGCTTACGCACAGCCGGTTCAAGCGGTTTTAAGTCTTTTACGGTTTTATCGTATTGCTCTTTAGCTTTTTGTTCGCTGGGTATCTGAGCATACATGTAACCCAATTCAATTACAAACTGAGGGTCCCCATAGTTTTTTTTAATCTGCTTCTTCACTACTTTCTCCAGTTCATCGAACCTTTTAAGCGCAAGCAGGCACTTATACAAGGGCGAATAAAACTTTACCTCCTGGTTATTGCTTTCCCACAAACCATGAAACAATTCAACTGCTTTTTCGTACTCACCGTTTTGCAGGTAGCTGTTGGCTAACGTTTCATCTCGGCCTTCCTGTGCAAACAAAAACACAGAAAGCAAGACACTAATAGAAAGTAGCCATAACTTTTTCACGGGGCAAATGTAGGTGAATGACGGAAAGTATTGAAATGGTTTAACTCTGTTTGGATATTATCGTTCATCAAATTTCTGTAGATACACATAAAATAAAGAGGGTGCTTGCATGGCAAACACCCCCTTTAAGTGAGTTCAATGTTGTTACTAGTGAGCATCCAGTTCCATGTGCAAACCACTTGTATGAAGTGTAGTTTGTGCACGGTCACGATCAGTTTCTTCGCCTTGCACAAACACTAAATACTTGCCGGCATTCAAATGTCCTTCATACTTCTTTGCGTTAAATTCATCCATACCCCAACTGGTTAAAATAGCCGCCAAACCACCGCCTAACAACCCAATGTCTAAGCCTGCAAACGCGCCCACCAAAGCACCGGCTCCGTAAAGCACTCCTAAACCGGGTATGGCAAAAATTCCAATACCGGTTAACGCGCCCAAAATTGTGCCGGCTGCTACCCCTACACTCACCTCTGCACGCTCAGCCGTATGATCTGATTTTACATGAATATGGTTATTAACTAAATCAGCTTTGCTTATTAGTGAAATGTTTTCTGCTGTAAAGCCTGCTGCTTTTAACTCGTTAACCGCCTGCACCGCTTTATCGTGCGACTCGTAAACTCCTACAATAGATTTCATGTGGTTGATTTTAGTTTTAGTAAAAATAAAAAACCGCGCTAAAACTACAGCACCCGGTATTCATCCACTATCGCGGGTCGCTTTTATTTTTTCCCTTTCCGGCTCGCCATGGCATCGTTTTCGGCTTTGCCGGTTTTCTTCTTGTGCTTTTTGGCCTGGCGGTTGGCAATATCAACACCTAATAACAATACCAACTTTTTGCCGGCTTGTATTCGCTTTGGGTTCTTTTTTCCTTTGCGGAAATTATCGAAGAAAAACTTTGAATAGAGAATAGCAAACGGAGCACAAGGATTGTGTGACAAATGCTTGCCAAACACCCGCTTGGTAACTACATCTGTTTTTGCGCTCATGGCGTTGTAAGCTGATTCTGTATTTTGGTACATTACTTCATTATCGCCATAGCAAGCGCATAACTGCATGGGGGCTTTAGGCACCCAATCGGTAAGGCAATTTCCTTTTAAGCACACAGAGAAAGGAAACGAGGTATCGTTTTTAAACCTATCCATTAAACTATCTACAATCATCTCCTGTGGTATTTTAGGAAGCATAGCATTTACATCGCCAAAATCTTTCACCCTTGGTTGAGCAAAAACCTCACGCATTCTGGTTTTGTAGGGTTCTTTAAAAACATCATACACATCGCCCGGCCAAAGGTGATATGCATACTGATAAGAAAGAATTAAGTAGGGCAAATAGTGCGGTTGATCATACTCTATGTACATAGTTTTTGCCTGTTCTCCAATCATATCGTATGCGCCTGACATGGGCGATGAGGCTGTAAGCTTTATGTCATTAAAAGCGCCCGACTCCAAAAACTTATGAGTGGCCATGCTGGCATGGCCTCCTTGCGAATAGCCCGTTAAAAAAAGTTGTCCGGTGGTTTGCTTGTTTAACTTATCAAACAACTCGCGACATGCTTTTATCATGTAAATGGTAGCCATAGCTTCAGTAGGGCTATCTTGGTAAACATGTTCTTTTTCGCTACCGCCAAGACCGTAGTAAAACGGAAACATAGCAATGTAATTATCCACTGCATGCATCATACATACCACTTGCTCTAAATCCTGAATTCCATAACTCTGTTGCAATCCAATTCTGGTGCCATGGCAATACACCATTTCTGCGGAGGGCTTATCAATCTTAGGAATATACACCACACCTTTAGCAGTAATAAAGCTGCTATCGAGCCACATACCCTTGTAGGTAACTTCATACATATCAACTGCATTGCGTATGGGTACTACTATTTTCGGAATACCCTTCCGTTTCCAAAAATGTTCTAACGAATCTGCACTATAACTGTAACGCAGTTTGTAATCAACTAAAAAATTAGCGGGTGGGCTAAAGGATGCTTTTGCTGTAGCAAACAAACCCAGTGTAATAATGAAAGCTAATGAGCAACTATAAATTTTTTGCATGGCAGGCTGTATTTTTAAAACGGCAGCGATGTTAGAAAAATATGTTTGCTCCATAATTTTTGGAGAATAAATTTTGAGTGATTTATGAAAAAGAAATTTACGCTTGTTTTTATTGCAGTGCTCAACTGTTAATTAATAGCCCTTCGTACACTATGTTATCAAACACCTGCCATCAGTAACTTTTATCAGTTGCACACCATTCAATGTTTAATATCATTGCGACTGTTAAAAAAGCCCCATAATTCTTTCTCGTACATGAAAAAAACTTCACCCGTTGTAGAAAAATTTTTTGCTGCAGACTGGCCAAAAGACGGCCCAATAGATTTAACCATTCACGACCTGCCTCATGCATCTTCATCTACCGAATGGTGGTACATGCACAGTCATATAAAAGTTATGGATGGCAGAGAGTTTTCAATTTTTGCATCTTTCTTTCGTCACGCTATTTCGTTTGATAAAAAAACTAAGAAACCCGATTATGCTCACTCGGTAATTTGGGGAATTAGTGATGTTAAGGAGAAAAAATACCACACGGTGTCGCTGGTTGACAAACGAGCCCCAAAGTTGGGTTTAGAGCGATTAAAAAAAGGCGAGTTAGTAAAAGACCCTTACATACGCAGAGCCGGCATAGAAATGTTGACTAAGGGTGTAATGCCTTACCCGGATGAGTTGCTAAAAAAGCATCCGGTAATTTCAAACAAGGTGTTGATGTTAGATTATGATGGCAACACATTTAAAAAACTGAAAAACGGCTCCTATCAACTTCATCTGTTTCATAAAGAATTGCAACTTGGCTTAGACATTAATTTTGCCCCTCTAAAGGCACCTGTCCGCCATGGAGACAACGGAGTGGTTCGCGGTGTATCTGCTGAAGATATGTTCTACTACTTTATTCCGCGCAATAAAGTAACCGGTACGTTGAAGTTGAAGAAAGAAAAATTGAAAATTAAGTCGGCCAGCGGTTGGTACGACCACGAGTTTGGCTGCCATGCCAAAAAAGATGAAGCCGCAAAAGATGAGGCAAAAAAAGATGTGTCGTGGAACTGGATAGCTATGCAGCTAAACAATGGTTGTGAACTTACCGCTTATGACTTAATAGATTTAAAAACAGGTGAAGATTGCGGTTCGTTTGTAATTATGATTGACAAAAACGGCAAACGCCATTACTCCACTAACTTTACACTTACACCTATAGGCGAACTGTGGACAAGCACGCGCACCTTTAACGAATACCCCACCCAATGGAAACTGCAGGCACCGGAGTTTGGGTTGTCGGTTATTGCGGAATGTGCTTTCCCTAACCAAGAGTTTGCAACGGTAATTTCGAAACCTGCTTTTTGGGAAGGCAGAATGAACGTAACCGGAAAAATGCGCGGTAAAAAAGTTTCGGGGCCTGCATACATAGAAAGGCATGGCTTTGTAAACAGCAACAACATGAAAGAGTTTTTGAAAGCTGTTTCAAAAGCTACACTCCACTCAGTAAAGCATATTTTGCCATTGGCACTTACGCAAGAAAAGTTCGAAGAGTTGGTTTCTAAAAAGGGCAACAAACACCTGACTGACGGGCTTGACAAAAATGCTTACATAGAAAAACTGATTAAGCCTATTCGTGAAATAACCGACCGCAGCGGCAAAAGCTGGCGTAGCTATGCAACCATAGCTTGTTGCGATGCGGTAGGAGGAAACTCTCAGGTAGCCATTGATTGGTTGGCTTTACCCGAACTCATGCACGTGGGTTCGCTGATGGTGGACGATGTGCAGGATAAATCAATAGTGCGCAGAGGCGGACCGGCTGCACACGTGGTGCATGGCGATGCTATAGCTATTAACAGCGGTACGGCAGCTTATTTCATAGGGCAGTACTGCATTTATAATATTGATAAGCACTCTGATGGTAAAGTAAAAATTTACAACGCTTACTTTGAAGCTATGCGGGCTTCGCACAGCGGTCAGGCAATGGATATTTACGGCCTCGACTATATGATGCCCGATGCCCTGAAAGACGACAGCGTAGCCCATCTCTTACAGAAAAGAGTGAAGGCAACCCACCGGTTAAAATCAGCCGCACCGGCTGCTTACCTGGCGCGTATTGGTGTAATGCTGGGTGAAGGTAGCGACCAACAAGTAGCCGCCATGGGCGAATATTTTGAAGCACTCGGCATTTCATTTCAAATCATTGACGATACACTTAACCTAAAAGGATTCAAAGATCATTTGAAAACAAAAGGCGAAGACATTACTGCCGGAAAAATTACTTACCCTATAGCTAAGGCTATGCCGCTGCTCAGCAAAATTGACCGGGCACGCTTATGGCAAATAGTAAGTATGAAAACAGAAGACATTACACTTATTGCAGAAGCAGTTTCGTTGCTCGATAAGGTAAAAGCTATTGAGCTTTGCGAACGTGAAGCTAAGGCCATATTAGAAAAAGCCTGGAAAAAAATTGATCCATTATTGCGCGACAGTATGGTTAAGTTAAACCTGCGAGCTTTCAGTTGGTTTGTGTTAGAAAGAACTTACTAAGTACAGTTTCTCTTTTATTTATACACCCCTACGTACAGTGTTAGCAGGGCTATTACTGTTACAATAATTCTCTTCATCCAAACCTCATCTACTGCCACACTCCACCTGCTGGTTAGCCAGCCGCCTATAGATGTGCCGGCACTCATTACAAAGCCATACGCCCAGTGAATGTTTCCCTTCCAGATAAATATGGCTAATGCGGCAAACGTATAGATGAGTGTGATAAAAACTTTGTAGTAATTGGTTTTATGAATATTGAAGCGGTGAAGCAGCAATGCGGGTGCCATTAGAAAAAATCCGGACCCGGCTTGGATGAATCCTCCATAAATTCCAACAAAAAAATATAGCACAACACCAATAACTTTATGCTGCGTTGATATTCTTTCGCTTGTTTCCGATTTTGCTTTCAGCGGGTTTAAAATGGTAACCGCAAGAAAAAAAAGCATTACGCTTAGCAGAATACCGTCAAAAATTTCGGCAGGTATTTTAACCGCGAACAGTGCGCCTATTACTGCCCCGGGCACACAGGCAAACGCCAGCCACCATTTATAGTTATCGCCTGTAACGCCTTTACTTTCAAAACCTTTTACTGAAAAAAAACTTTGAAAAATAATGGGTATGCGGTTGGTGGCATTTGCTTCTGCAGAACTTAAACCCACAAACATAAATGCTGATAGCGAAACCAGCGATCCTGCTGCTGAAACTGTATTGATAAACGCTACAGCTATACCTGCTAAAAAAATAATTGTTACGTCTAACACGGTTGCTTTTTTATTGGCAGGTTATACACTTTTGTAACAAACACCTAGTAAATTGAGCAACCCTACCCATTGCAATTACAGTACACCTTTTACTTTATATCCTTTACCATTAACTGTAGTTTTACGCTGCCGTTCCACTCGTTTTCATCAATATGGTAGGCTATGTCAAACTCACCGTGCTTTACCACATCTAGCTTTTTAGCCATTCCAAAACCTATACCCTCGGCTGAGGTGCCGTTTTGCTTAACTGAAAACTTAACGTGTTCTTCTTTTACTACTTTGCTCCAACCGGTATCGGTTACCTTTCTGGTAACAAAAACAGGTTTCATATTATCCGGGCCAAACGGCTCCATCTGTTTTATCACCTTGTAAAATTTTTGTTGAACATCTTTTAATTCAATCTCCGCATCAATTTCTAATTCGGGAATTAGCTGTTCGGGTTTTATCCGCTGGCTCACTACCTGTTCAAACTGAGTAGCAAAGTTTTCGAAGTTGTCTTTATGCATAGTTAACCCTGCGGCAAATTTATGTCCGCCAAACTGAATCAGGTGTTCGCGACATTCATAAATAGCTTCGTACAAGTCAAAGCCCTTTACAGATCGGGCGCTTCCGGTTAGCTTGCCATCTGTTTCGGTCAATACTATGGTGGGGCGGTAGTAGGTTTCTGTGAGCCGCGAAGCTACAATGCCCAGCACACCTTTGTGCCAGTTGCTGCTGTAGAGCACGGTTGATTTTCGCTGCTGTAAATTTTTATCAGCGGCAATTATATGGAGTGCACTTTCGGTTATATTTTTATCTAAATCTTTGCGGTCGGTATTGTATTTATGCAGTTGCAGCGCATTCCATTGCGCATCAGCAGATTCCTCTTCGGCTACTAACAGTTTAACTGCATACTTTGCATCATCCATTCTACCGGCAGCATTAATTCGGGGTGCCAGAGTAAACACTACTGATGTAATGTCCATTTCTTTTTTACTGCCGGCTACTTCCATCAGTTTTGCCAACCCGGGTTGTGGGTGTGTGTTCAATTTTTGCAAACCTACATAAGCCAGTGTTCGGTTCTCCCCTGTCATAGAAACTATATCGGCACCTATACTCACACACACCAAATCAAGATACCGGTAGCACTTTTCTAAGTTCATTTGGTGATGCAAACAATACGCTTGTATTAACTTAAACCCAATGCCGCACCCGCTTAGCTCTTTGTAAGGGTAGCTACAGTCGCTTCGCTTGGGGTCAAGCACGGCAACCGCCTCGGGAATTTCTTCACCGGGGGTGTGGTGATCGCAGATGATAAAATCAATACCCTGTTGGCTGGCGTAGTGTACTTTATCGTTAGATTTTATACCGCAGTCAAGCGCAATTATCAGTTTATAGTTATTCGCTTTTGCAAAATCAATGCCCTGAAACGAAATACCATAGCCCTCGGTGTAGCGGTTGGGTACATAGTAGTCAACTTGTTTATAGAACTCTTTCAGAAACGAGTAAACAGTAGCCACAGCTGTAGTGCCATCCACATCATAGTCGCCATACACCAAAATTTTTTCATTCGCCTCTATAGCTTTTGTTATCCGCGCAATGGCTTTGTCCATATCGCGCATTAAAAACGGATCGTGCAAGTGGCTTACTTCGGGTCGAAAAAACCGTTTGGCTTCTTCGAACGTTTTAATTCCGCGCTGCACCAGCAGGCGGCAAATTACCGGGCTTATTTTCAGCGCATCGGCAAGCGCATTTACTTTTTGCTCATCAACTTCTTTAATACTCCAACGCAGTTGCATGAGGTGAATATAGAAGAGTTGACTGTTTTGTAATTTGATACTTTGATAAGTAGCAGATTGGGTGATTGCCCATTATATCACCCCCCTCATAAAAAAAGGGCTGCCTTTTACCAAGACAACCCTTCTGTAAAGTTTAGGTCAACTGCTTATTTAGTGTCAGCTATAAACAATTTCTTAGTAATCAACTCGCCATTGTTCAGCACTTTTACAATCACATAAGCCGCTTCTAAGTTCTGTAAA
>CAZTNA010000008.1:129866-142392 GCA_964615305.1 uncultured Chitinophaga sp. | reverse complement strand
TGATTCATGAGTTGATACGTTGCACGAATATTTAGCGGCCAACATGTTTCCCGGGCACGATTCCCTAGGCGATACTACAGATGTTTTCCCGTCACCTGTGTACGATGAAGACGGACACGGAACATGCTGTGCCGGCATTGTTGCTTCGGTTAAAGACAACAACAAAGGAGGAACTGGTGTGGCACCATCCTGTAAAATTATTCCGGTGCGTGCGTTTTACTATGTATCACCCGGGCCAGGAACCGTACTTCCTGCTTCCACTGCTGCTGCGTTTGCCGATGCTATAGGTTGGGCATGGAACAATGGTGCAGATATACTAAGCAATTAATGGGGGTTGCCCGCTTCACTTATAGGTTTGCTGCCCGGGGGCACTCAACCCGTAAATGATGCCATACAAACGGCATATACCAATGCTCGAAACGGAAAAGGAATAGCTATGTTTTTTAGCAGCGGAAATGAAGAAGACCCATCGGGTCCAATTTGGCCGGGAGAACTGTCACAGGTTATAGCTGTAAATGCTACCAGTATGTGCGATGAAAGGAAAAACTCTTCAGATTGCAGTGGCGAAACTTGGAGTGGCAATTGGGGAAATGGATTAGATTTTAGCGCACCCGGTGTAAAAATTTCTACTACAGACATGACAGGCGTAAATGGGTTTTCAAGCGGCCATTACTACACATCATTTAATGGTACATCTGCTGCCTGCCCCAATGCAGCGGCAGTTGGCGCTTTGGTGCTTTCTGTTCGGCCTGATTTAACAGCCGAGGACGTACGCAATGTAATAGCCCGTACGTGTGATAAAGTAGGGGGCTATGGTTACGATTCTTTGTTTTACAACGGCACATGGAGCAATGAACTTGGTTATGGTAGAGTAAATGCATTTGCTGCATTGCAATTAGCTGGTACATATAATTCAGTAAATAGTTTACAGCATGATTTAGCTGTTACTGTTTTTCCGAATCCTGCAAATGCTTTTCTGAATATAGAATTGAAGGAAGAGAATGCAGTATCGAAAATATTCGATTTACAAGGAAGAGAACTAAAACAAAAAACTTTGCATCGCGGGTTAAATCAAGTTACGGTTGATGATTTGCCGGTTGCGGTTTATGTTATGCAGGTAGTAAACAAGCACAGAATAACCACACAGAAAATCTTCATAACCCATTAAAAACCATCATGCAGAAAATTAAATTCAGCATAAGCATTCAGGCAACACCGGCTAAAGTTTGGGCAGCACTATGGCAGGACGCTAACTACCGCGAATGGACATCTGCTTTTTGTGAAGGATCCTATGCTATTTCTGATTGGAAGGAGGGAAGTAAAATTCAGTTCTTATCGCCCGATGGAGGAGGAATGTACAGTACTATTGACAAGTTGATTGTCGATAAACAAATGAGTTTTAAGCACATTGGTGTAATGAAAAACAATGAAGAGCAACCGCTCGATGATGAAACTAAGGCATGGACAGGCAGTATGGAAGAATATTTTCTAACTGAAGAAAACGGACAAACAGTTTTAACTACTCAAATGGATACCGCAGATTCGTTTGCCGATTATTTCGCGGATACCTTTCCTAAAGCATTAGAAAAAGTGAAAGCAATTGCCGAGCAATAAAAACTAATGTGCATGTTGCACGTTGTGCTCCAGCTCCGCCTGCTTTTTGCTAAGCGCTTCGCTCATTTGGTTGTTGAGCAACACAAAACCAACCAGAATAACGCAAAATACCACCAGCATTAAATTCATGGATGTATCGGTTTTCATAAGCCTGAGTTTATGGTTTCTATTTGTTTCTTGCCACTTTAAAACGATAGAATCAGTTATTTATTACACACAATAAATACAACTATGACTCTATGTTTTACACATTGGCTGCTATAATAATGCCATTGATTCTAACAGTAAGTTTAATATCAACAAGATTTCGGTTCTAGCATCTTCAATCTGTTATAAATGAATGTTTTGTGTGCCAAGCAGTGGGGGATAACAATCCATCACCACTATAACATCCGCTAGATCAGTATTAAAATATTGTAGAGTAAATTTTACAAACACCTGCTTACTGCATCAGACGCTGTATCTTATCTAATGGAATCAAATCCGGTATATGCCTGAAGTGCAGCCGGTATTCTTATACCATCTTTAGTTTGATGATTTTCTAAGAGTGATGCAACAATTCGCGGTAAGGCAAGCGCACTTCCGTTCAGTGTATGAGCCAACGCTGTTTTTTTGTTCTCATCGCGGAAACGAACCTTCATTCGGTTACTTTGAAAAGTTTCGAAGTTTGATACTGAACTTACCTCGAGCCACCGTTTTTGCGCGGTGCTGTAAACTTCAAAATCGTAAGTAAGCGCAGAGGCAAAACTCATATCGCCACCACAAAGTCGTAGTATGCGGTAAGGCAACTCTAATTGTTGCAAGAGCATTTCTACATGCTTAACCATTTCTTCGAGCACTTCATAACTTTTAGTGGGATGTGCAATTTGCACAATCTCCACTTTTTCGAATTGGTGAACACGGTTCAACCCGCGTACATCTTTTCCGTAACTGCCTGCTTCACGTCTGAAACAAGGAGAGTAAGCAGCAAACTTCAATGGCAGGTTTTCTACTATTTCATCGCGCACAATATTGGTAACAGGTACTTCTGCAGTAGGTATCATATAAAAACCTTCTTCTTTGGTTACATACATCTGACCTTCTTTGTCGGGCAACTGACCGGTGGCAAAAGCACTGGCTTCGTTTACCAAATGCGGGGGAATAATTTCTGTGTAACCAGCTTCTACAGCTTTGTCAAGAAAGAAACTAACCAACGCGCGCTGCAGTTTAGCTCCCTGTTTTTTGTAAACAGGAAAACCGGCACCGGTAATTTTAACTCCGAGCTCTAAGTCGAAAAGATCATATTTTTTTGCTAAGTCCCAATGAGGTAAAGCTCCTTCAAACAAGGTTGGAACTTCACCTACATTTTTAACCACTTCATTTTCCTCCGGTGTTTTTCCGTTTGGCACACTGGCATGTGGTGTGTTAGGTATGCAAACAAGAATGTTCTTTATCTCTTCTTCATGTTTTGCTAAGTCCTGTTCAAGTCGTTTCGATTCTTCTTTCAACAAACCTGTTTCAGTTTTCTTTTTATCGGCTTCGTCTTTTTTGCCTTGCTTAAACAGTTCGCCTATTTCTTTGGCAATAGCATTTTGTTTCGCCAGGTTTTCATCAAGTTTAGTTTGAGTTGCTCTGCGTTTTCCATCGGCAGCTAATACATCATCTATCAAATTCAATTCTTTAAAATGCTTTACCGCAAGGCGTGTTTTTGTTGCCGCTGCATTATTTCTTATCGCTGCCAATTCTAACATAGCTTAAATTTTTGAGTGGCGAATATAAGAGAGAATGTAGCAGAGGAAAACATATAATAGAGGAGCGAAGGCAAGTTCTATTTAACATCAATGCCATGTAAAAAAACGTTAAACAACAGGGGGGTAAATGCGGGTATGGCACAAAAAGGCATTACATTTGAAATACAAACAACAACGAAAAAATTAACCAACTAAAAAAACAACAACAATGAAAAAAGTATTTCTGATGTTAGGTTTGGCTGCTACCGTGCTGTTGGGTACTGCTCAACAAGTAAGCAACAATGCTGCTTCGCAAACAACAACACCGGCTCCGGATCCAAACGCTGCCGAATTCAAATGGGAAAGCACTACGCTTGACTATGGTACTGTAACAAAAGGCGATGAAGGTGCCGCTAGTCGAGAATTCAAATTTACCAATACTGGTAAATCTCCGCTTATTATTTCTGATTGCCGTGGTTCTTGTGGTTGCACCGTACCTACTTGCCCTAAAGAGCCAATTTTACCCGGAGGTAAAGGTTCTATCAAGGTTCACTATGATATTAACCGTGTAGGTCCGTTTACTAAAACAGTAACTGTAAATTCTAACGCAAAGAATCCGAACGAAACTTTGAAAATTACAGGAACCGTAAATGACCCTAATGCGGGTCAAGCTACGCCAGCTACACCGGCTAACAACGCAGGTGGCGCTAAATAAATGTCGCTATAGTTTTAAAAACGGGCTTGAGATTTTCTCAAGCCCGTTTTGTTTTTAAGTAAGCCAATACAGAAAATTATTTTAGCCGCCTGTGAACCTGAAACCCGACATACGAAAACTAAGTAGCGAAGAACTTGTTGCTGCTTTCGAAAAATTAGGCGAACCGAAGTTTAGGGCAAAGCAGGTGTACGAATGGCTTTGGAAAAAATCTGCCTCAGATTTTGAAAGTATGTCGAATCTGTCGAAAGCGCTGCGCGGAAAACTGGCGCAGGAGTTTTCGCTCAATCCTGTAGAAGAAAATATAGTGCAGAAAAGCAGTGATGGCACTGTAAAACTGGGCATGAAACTGAACGATGGGCGGTTGATAGAAGGAGTAATGATACCCGATGGTGATAGAAACACAGCTTGTGTTTCATCGCAGGTGGGGTGTTCACTCAGTTGTAGTTTTTGTGCTACCGGTTTTTTGAAACGCGAACGCAATTTAGATGCTGCTGAAATTTACGATCAGGTAGTGCTGCTGAACAAACATGCACTGCAACACAACGGCAAACCTCTTACCAATATTGTTTACATGGGTATGGGTGAACCCCTGCTCAATTACGATAACGTGATGAAAAGCATACGCGCTATTACCTCGCCCGAAGGTTTGGGTATGGCACAAAAGCGTATCACCGTTTCTACATCAGGCATTGCGAAAGGTATTAAGCGGTTAACGGATGAAGGCATGAAGTTTAACCTGGCGCTTTCGTTACATGCAGCCACCAACGAAAAGCGCGACCGCATTATGGACATCAATCATTCCAACAATCTCGAAACAGTGATTGAATCGTTGAATTATTTCTACGACAAAACAGGGAACAAAGTAACTTTCGAATACATCCTCTTCGATAAATTCAACGACTCGCTGGAGGACGCTAATAACCTTTACAACTTACACAAGCAGGTGCCTTCGTTCATCAACATTATTGAATACAACAAAGTAGAGGGGGTGGAGTTTCATAAAGCCAAACGCGAAGTACGCGATACATTTGTCAATTTTCTGCGCAATAAAGGTGTGAATGTAGCCGTGCGCAGAAGCAGGGGCAAAGATATTGATGCCGCGTGTGGTCAGTTGGCGAATAAGAATAAGTAGAGGATTTGTTTCTGCGGCTGGAAGCCGCAGACAATACACTATAAAAGGAAACCGGACTCTAAGTTTGAAGTAATCTAAACAATAAATGGAGCGATGTCATACTGAACGGAGGTTTCCGTAGTGAAGCAGCTTGTATTCTGAATGCAACCAAATACAAGATTCATCGCTTTGCAAAGCTAAAACTCGGAATGACATAACTCTTCTATCAGGTTACATCAGCCGGAGAGTCAGAAAAGGAACTTTAAAAGGCACTTTGCTTATGCGGGCTTAAAGCCCGCAATAAAAAACAGCCCTCCATAGCGAAGGGCTGTTCTTTGTAACCAAAACAAGTTTAATGGAATTAGAACTGAATTGTTCTTCCGCTGCACGGCTCGCTCCAGGCGCTTTTGCCTTTGCTGTTAATAGCCATACAGCTGTCCGTTTACCCAGGGCGATATGGTGTACACCGCCCGGTCTTATTACTACGGGTTTACGCGCGACACTGTTCTTTTCAATGACAGTGCGATATGCAGCCAATCGTATAAGCGTGATGTTTCCGAAACAGAACAAACACCAACACCTCCATCAACAGAAAAACCGGCAATCCAGAAAGGTATAGTTCTGTTCCCTAACCCTGCCACCAATCAGGTAAATATCCTGTCTTCTTTAGGAGCAGATGAAACAGGCACTCTTACCTTTTGGAATGTAACAGGTGTGTTAAGTAAGCAGATAGAGGTAAAAGGCGGCAATAACCAAACACCGGTATCGGTTAAAGATTTCAGTAACGGTGTTTACCTTTATAAATTCAAATCCAGTAAACAGTTCGAAACCGTAGGTAAACTGGTAATTACCAGATAGAATATGAAGAAACAATGGCTGATTATTGTTTGTTTTTTACAAAGCATGGCTATCGCGCTTGCTCAATACCAAACAGACATCAGACATCAGACAATAGAGAAATGCAATTACGGGTTTTTCCGAATCCGGCAACGGATGTGGTAACGGTTGATTACTGCTTTACCGATTGGAGCAAAGGCAACACCCAATTAGAAATTACAAACACAATCGGGCAGGTGGTGTATGCGCAAGAGTTGCCGCAGTATTCGGGTTTTCAGAAAGTAAACGTTAGCAGCTTTGCGAGAGGTTCCTATACTGTTTATATAAAGCGGGGTAATGCGGTAGTGGCGAGGGAGAAGATGATGAAGGAGTAATTTGATCGAAGAGAACTCTCTAAAAAAGAAGAAGCCCTCCCTGTTTAACAGGGAGGGCTTCTTCTTTTTAGTTAGCGTAGATTTTATCTATCTGGTCTTTGTATTTCTCCAATACCACTTTGCGTTTTACTTTCATGGTAGGGGTAAGTTCGCCACCGTCAATGCTCCATTCTTTTTCCATCAACTCAAATTTCTTTACAGTTTCCCAGCTACCAAAGTTTTTGTTTTTGTCTTCAATAGCATCGCGGAAAAGTTTTTGAACTTCGGCATTCTTCACTAAGTCGGCAGGTGTTTTTGCAGCCACACCGTTTTTAGTTGCCCACTCAGAAAGATTCAGATAGTTTGGAACAATAAGCGCAGAAACAAAATTTCTGTTTTCGCCTACTGCCATAATCTGTTCCACGTAAGGTATCTCCTTCATTTTGTTTTCTATCTGCTGCGGTGCTATGTATTTGCCACCCGATGTTTTGAAGAGTTCTTTTACGCGGTCAGTAATCTTGATGTATTTAGCTCCTTTGTACTCTACAAATTTTCCTACATCGCCTGTTTTCAGCCAGCCGTCTACCACTGTTTCAGCAGTTATATCTGGACGTTTGTAATAGCCCATCATTACGTTTGGTCCGCGTGCTACAATCTCGCCTTCTCCTTCACCCATTCCTTCGCGGTGGTCGAGGCGCACTTCCACGCCATCTATCACAATACCCACCGTTCCGAATTTTATTCTGTCGAGGCTGAAAGGGTTAATAGAAATAACCGGTGATGATTCTGTTTGTCCGTAGCCCTCCATAATAGGAATACCTGCACATGTAAATACTTTTGCCAGTAGCGGGTTAAGCGCTGCTGCTCCCGTACAAATTCCCTGACATTCACCACCTAATGCTTCGCGCCATTTTTTGTAAATCAGTTTATCGTAAATGGCGTGTTTGATTTTATCACCTATACCGTAATTTTTTTCAACGTCATAGGTTTGAGCAAACGCCAACGCGTTGTTGTAAAGATTTTTCTTCCAGCCATCTAGGTTGGCAGCAGCGCCTTGCAACTTGATGTAAACTTTCTCGAGTAAGCGTGGAACTGAAGTAAAGAAGTTAGGTTTCACTTCTTTCAGGTTATCAGCAATGGTTTCCATGCTTTCGGCATAATAAACCGAAATGCCACGCACCATGTACACATAAACTACTACTCTCTCGAAAATGTGACATAACGGTAAAAAGCTAAGGCAACGCATACTTTCATTTAGCGGAAGCACCGGCAACACCGCCTTAACGTTGCTCACTATATTGTTGTGCGAAAGCATAACACCTTTAGGGTTACCGGTGGTTCCAGATGTATAAATAATAGTAGCGAGCTGCTCGGGCTTTACTGCTGCTTTGCGTTTTTCAACTTCCGCCAAATCACCACCATCACCCATCGCCAAAAATTCACTGAAGTTTTTACAACCATCTACTTTTTCAAAACTGAAAATTTCAATCAGCGAAGGCACATCTTTTTTAATGTTATTTATTTTGGTAAACAGATTTTTATCGTTTACAAAACAGTATTTGATTTCTGCATCGTTGAAAATAAACTTGTAATCGCTTTCGCTAATGGTTGGATACACCGGCACATTTACTGCTCCGGTTTGCAAGATACCTTGATCAACTGTGTTCCATTCGGGGCGGCTGGTAGAAACCAATGCAATTTTATCATCGGGTTGTACTCCCAGTTTTAATAGCGATAAACTTACGCGGTTGGCTTCGTTTATCATATCATCAGTTGAACGCTTTATCCAGGTGCCGTTTATTTTGCTTGAAAATGCATCGGACTGGGGAAACTTTGCTTTTTGCACATACAAAATGTCGAAGAGGCGGGTGAAATCGGTCATACGTTTAAGTTTTTGGGTTATAATGAATGTGTGTCAGGAGTTGTAAATATAAACTCAAATTTTTTGCATGAAAATAAAAATAAGGTGATTTGAACGCGCCTAAAAACAAAAAACCCCGCTTATGCGGGGCACTTTGTTTGAAGAAAATCTTGAGCTTATTGTAGAGTAATAGTTTGAGTATTTCCGTTGATAGTAACATCAGCTAAGTTGTCGCAGGCTCCGTTTCCGAAATTTGTTGTTTTTACTGGCTGGCCTACAGTTTGGTTTACTACTATGCCTTGCACGTGGAAGAAACTGCAACCCGGTTGACGGTTTTTAATTAAAGCGCTAGTAATGGTTTCACCATAAGCGTTGCCGTTGATATCAGTACCATTTGAAGTTCCTGTGAAAGATGACATGTCATCAGACTTAGTAGGTGTACCGCTGCCAGCAATAATTTCCTGAGTTTGTGAGCTGAATACAGAACTGCTGGTGGCTCCGCCCGGTTCATATACTGTTACATTTGTAGTAACGGAGTAAACAGGGTTATTATTTGCATTTAAACCATCGTGGTGGCGGGTAACAGATCCTGTAAACTGGCGGCCATTTACGTAATAGTTGTTGAAGGCAGTGGTGATGTTTACACCAGGCACATCTAGGCTAGCTTGGTCGAAAGATATAACTATTTGACCTTGACGGTTGCGTGAATCGCGGCCAACACATCCTGTTCCATAGTCAATAGTCATGGTATGTGGCATAGCATTCATATCTACGGTTACACTGGCGCAACCTTCGTTTTTAAATGAGCCATCGCCCATATCTATTGCTGTGCTAACTTCTGAATATGCAGCATCTGCTGTTAATGTTCCTGAGTTGGCGTTGAATGCTTGCTTAGGCGTTACGTTTTCCTTTTGGCAAGAGGTAAGCGCCAGGGCTACAGCTAAAATTGCAGTAGCGGTAAGGGTTTGTGTTTTTTTGAAGTTCATAGTATCTAGTTTTAAGTTTTGTTTAAAAAGTTTCATGTCGTGTGTTCTTTAACGTAGGCTTGAGGCAAAAGGTTACACTTCTTTGAAAAAAGTTTTCGAATTGGTAGTTGTTGGCACAGAAACAACTGAGACAGTGGAAGGTATAAACGCTAAGAAATCTCTTTCAAGGCTAATAAAAGGGTGAATTTTGTTGCAACTCAGATAGCCCGGAATAAAATTTCACAGTACTATCAGAGTAGTTCAGCAGTGTTGCCTTGTTTATCTTTTCTGCTTTCACCGGAACAAAATCACGAATAACAACAGGAGGAAAGTTTAAAAACGAAACTATGCTGTTACTATCAGCATGCCGGGTAATACCCCAAACTAATGCTTTATACCCGGTTGTAGTTACATCCGGATAAACAAACTTGGTGTACATAATGAATAATGAATCGAACCGGCTGTTTACTAAGTTGGTGTCTGGCATTATTATACTCACAAAAAACCTTTCTGGTGTTTGTGCTGTGGCTGCTAGTTTTAAAATGGCTTCGTTGTTATAAGTCATATATCCCTTTACAGAATCGGTTTTTGTAGCACTAAACAAAAGCCAGCAGGCGTCATTAAATTCGTTGTAAGGTACAGACATATAATTGTTACTCAGATAAAAACCTTTTAAATGCAATGTGCTGTCGGCATACCATTGCGGTAGTGAATACTTATCAGGCCGGTATGAAACCTCTGCTCCCTGGCGGTATTCAGCAATAGCATCAAATTTTTCGAAAACACTTTTTACTGTTTGATTGGTCAGCGGCATTGGGTAAATGGTGTATTTTCCTATGGATAACCAGTGGGCTGCTCCGGTGTTGTACCATGCGTTTAATCGCCCACTTACTTTAGCATGGTTTCCTAAAATTTGTTTGCCGCAAGCGCGTGCAGTTTCCATTTCGCAGCCATTGGGCTTGGCACCAATGGTCACCTTTTCGGCATGGCTGTCTAAATTGAAACCAAACACGGTGTAAGCTATCACTAGCAACAAAGCAAAAATGGAAAGTGCGTTTCTGCTGTACTCTGGTAATTTTTTGCCCAGTTCAGTAAATGCATATAAAACAACGTGGTACAAGACCCAGAAAAACATAAACCATTCTACAATATAGTAGCCCGCTGTTTTTCCTGAAGGAACAAAAAACACGAAAAGAATAAGTGGAACCGATGCCAGGTAAAGCGCACTCATTTTTTTATTTACAAGGGCTGCCAGCACAATCCAAAGTGCACCTGGCATTAAAAGCAGGGCATACAAAAGTGGATCGTTGCTAAATGTGCTGCGATACATCTTGTAGTGAGCCACCATAGCCGGTTGTGGCTTGTTGAGCGCTGTAGCTGCTATTTCGCCATAAATTTTACTCGCATTAGGTAGTATTATGAAAAGCAAGTACACACTTACAATGATTAAAGCAGGAAGAAGCAGGTATGCAAAGTTTTTAAAGTTGTGTGTGTTCGTTTCTCGTTTATACAGTTGACGCGCAAAAAAGAACAAGCCCAAAAACCCTAATATGCCGAAGTAATGTAACGTAGATGTTATGCCAATTAAAATGCTTCCCGTAAAAAGCCAACCTCTTCTCGTAGTAGGGTGAATTCCGTTATATAAGCACAACAGTGATGTAATAAACAAAACCGACAAAACAACATCGGGCCGAAAAGTAATGTAAGCTCCAGTGCGATCTATAGCGACTGCAAGAGCCAACAATGCAGAAAACTTTGCCGTGTAGTGCAAGCGCGATGCCCCAATACAAACCAAAAATGCGGCTAATGATAAAAACACAGGCAGCTTTACAACATAAAAAACAGGCAGACCCATACTGTAAAGCATCGAAAGCAATCCGTAGTACACTGGCGGATGCACCGGCATACTTGTATAGTAATAGTATGCAGGATAAACTATGCGGTGATAGTGTTTCCCCATGTAAATGGGGTTGAAGAGTGAAAGACCATCTCCTGTTTCTATATATGGAAACAGAAACAACTGGTTATATGAAAAACACATGAAGCAGATGCAAAAAACCACAAAAAGAAAATTGACTATTCGCAACATGGGTGAGTAATGATAAAGAGATGTGTCATTTCCACGAAAAAAATTTAAGCAGAAACAACAAAGCCGAAGCACATTGCTCCGGCTTTGTTTTGAAAATAATTTTCGGGGCAATAATTGTGTTACCGGATTAGTGTTACGGTTCCTTTGATAAACACCTCTTCACCGGTCATGCGTTTACCAACAACCATATAACTATAAACACCCAAAGCGCAAGGCTTCTGATTGAATTCGCCATTCCATCCGTGCTGCTGCGAATTACTTTCAAATACTTTTTGCCCCCATCGGTTGTATATACGCATGTCAAATTCTGCCAGTACTTCGCTGCGTGGGTGAACCCTGAAAACACTATTTACCCCGTCTGGAGTAAACGCAGATGGTATCCAAACGTTTAGTGTTGTATCTGTATCAACTACTTTGTCTATAAAATATGCAATTACAGTGTCGGGGTTTTCAACCTGTATAAATACTATAGGAGTTAAGCTGTCAGGGTTAGGTGTATGGTAAATAAAATCGTAGTGATCAAACACATAGTTGTAGGTGTGGTTGGAAGTATTAACCACATTGCCTAATGCTTCAAAGTCAATATTTATTCCTTCTTCAACCGTAAATGTGTAGGGGTAAGTAGTTGGAGTAAAGCCGGCAATCTTAACATCGCCAGCTAATACATTTGGTCGAACATCAACAGTAATTGTAAATGAATCGCGTCTGAAGTAAGCATAAAGTGTATCACTTTGCGTTAACACAAATCCAATAGGATTAGAAGTATCGGTCGGCAGTGCCGCATGATTTAATAACTGCCAGTTAATAAAGCTAAAACCCGGGTTCAGCGCGTACGATGCGTCTATGTTGGTTCCATTCAGTGCTGAAACTATTTGTGGAAATGTAGTGTAAGTATTTCCGTTAACGGTAATGCTGCCACCAGTGGCCGGTACTGCTTGCACTACCAACTCGTGTTGTGGAATAACATCAAAAAATGCATAGATGGTGTCTGCCTGATGAACTGTAAAACTCATTGGGTTTGCCTGATTGTTTGGCAAAGGCGTCTGATATACCACATGCCAGCTCAAAAAATTATACCCCGTATTTGCTGCTGCAGATACACTTAAAATGGTTCCGTCCGCTACTAGTAGTGTAGTAGGATATGTGCTGATAGTAGTTCCATTTACGGTAACATTTCCACCTGCCGGAGGAAATGCTTGCACAACAATGGCAAAGGTGTCGTTTGTAGGTATTAAAGTAAAATTGGCAACCAGTGTATCGTCAGCCGTTATG
>CAZTNA010000008.1:0-129766 GCA_964615305.1 uncultured Chitinophaga sp. | reverse complement strand
TTGAACGATGCGTTGGCGGTGGTGTTATTAGGCGTAAGTGTATGATGAAGCAGGGTCCAGTTGGTAAATGTGTAACCACCATTCTGTGATGCAACAATGTTGACCGGAGTTCCATCCACAAATTGTAATACCGCAGGATACGAAGGTGGAGTAGTTCCGTTAACACTCACATTTCCTCCGCCACCCGGATTTACCAATACAGTGAGATTAAACGTATCAGGCACGGGAATTAAAGTAAAATTGGCAACCAGTGTATCGTCAGCCGTTATGTTGAACGATGCGTTGGCGGTGGTGTTATTAGGCGTAAGTGTATGATGAAGCAGGGCCCAGTTAGTAAATGTGTAGCCACCATTCTGTGATGCAATAATATTTAATGCTGTACCCGTTTGATAACGGTAAACTGTTGGATAACTACCCGGAGTTACTCCATTCACGCTAACATTTCCTCCAACCAACGGGTTAACCATAACTGTGAGATTAAAACTATCCGGTACTTGTGTAAAGAAAGCGGTTAATGTATCGTCAGCAGTAATAGTAAAGCTTGCATTTGCTGTTGTGTTGTTTGGTGTAAGGGTGTGGTGTAGCAAAGCCCAGTTGACAAATGTGTAACCGGTCAACGCTGTAGCTATTACATTTAAAGGTGTGCCACCAGCAAATCGCCAAACTGTCGGATAAATTGGTGGTGTATTTCCATTTACACTCACATTACCACCGGCTAACGGATTTACATTTACGGTAAGATTAAATGAATCGGGTGCCAGGAAATAAGCATATAGTGTATCGTCCTCGGTAATCGTAAAACTTCCTGCAGCATTGTTGTTGCTTGGGCTTACAGAATGGTGCATCATAGCCCAGTTGCTAAATGTGTAACCTGTGTTAGCTGTTGCAACTAAGTTCAGCAAAGTATTATCAGGCACCGGAATAGTAACCGGTGCAGGCACGGGGATAGAGTTGATGGTTACATTACCGTATCCGGGCTGTACAACAATAACTGTCAAATAATTTGTGTCTAAAACATTACATTGATCAAACGTAACTTTTAATGTATCGTTTTGACGAAAACAAAAATAGCCGGTTTCAAGCGTATCTACCGGGTATATTAAACTATGATGTAGTTCCCATTTGTAAAATGTGCAGGTAGGAATGGGTGTTGCGGCCACATTCAGTTGTGTGCCGAGCATGTATTGAACTACCTGGCCGTTGGTAACAGGTGTGCCGTTTATTGTTACCGCCCCGGGGTTATTGCCGACAATTTGTACAGTTAAGTTGCCTGGGGTAGGGTTTATCTGTGTGAATACAGCAACTACGGAGTCGCCCGTGTTATTCATGTCAAACCAAACGCTGTCAACATTTGAATTAGGGTTTAGTGTATGACTAATTGTTGTCCAATGGCTAAACTGCCAACCGGTTGCGGGGTTGGCTTGCAGGGTGGTGGTTACGCCTCCATAATAAGTACCTGTAAACGGATATTGGTCAGGAGTTATAGTGTTAAGAGTAATGGTGCCAGCACAGGCTGGC
The DNA here is from genome assembly GCA_964615305.1 of uncultured Chitinophaga sp. GTDB lineage: Bacteria > Bacteroidota > Bacteroidia > Chitinophagales > LD1 > Bog-950. The sequence goes on along the minus strand of CAZTNA010000008.1, from coordinate 128,248 downwards.
GATACATTTACCTTGAGTGTATATGGGCCTGTAATTGAATAGCAAGGGCCTAATCCGGTTACTACGTTGTTACATCTGCCAGATATTTGAGTTCTTGTAAAATTGATATTAGTTGTTCGCTGCGCCATGCTACTTCCCCAACGAGCAATATGTCTTGGCATTTCGGGAGTTAATCGTGCCATCATTGTGTCGAAATGGTTCAGCATGCTGGGGCATACAAAAGCTGTGTTTATTAAATCTGCATAACGTGTAATGTATAGCTGCTCGAAATTCGGATTTTGCATTAACCGGTTAAAGATGCGTATGTGCCCAATATCAGGGTCATTGGTATTAGCAAAGGATGGGTCGCTTTGAATATCACAAGGTGATGCTGTGTTTCCGGTGTTTGGCAAACCGGTATAGTTTTCCCCGAGATTAAATGTGTTATCCTGATCCCATAGTTTATACCGCCAACGAACTTTGTTGCCCGGCTCTCGCGAACGCCACCAAGCAGTGTTCCAATCTAACCAGTCGCTGTTTACGGTATAGGTATTCAGCACTATGTAGTCAATTAAGCTCAATGGATCGAGTTGTGACATTACGTAGTTATAGTTTGCCGCTACGGCCATACTATTTGTAGTAATGTAAGTAAAGAGATTGTTCCAACCGGTATCGCTGCCGGCTACTATCTGCATACCTCCCCAATACTCGAGCATATCCACCCATTTTTCTTCAGCACCATAGTAATACTCCGTATAATCTACGTCTATTCGCTCTCTGGTTTCGTAAATACCGTAGTATCCTCCATTTACAAAAGTGAGTGCATTTTTAAGTCTTCTTACATCTAGATTCAAATCAAATTTTTCGGTTAAAGTTTGCACGTATGCATCGCGGTTGTGTGTTACGCGGTTTGGAGGGCTTATACCTCCATCAGGGAAATTATCAGAGCCTGCAGCTTTAATAATTATAACATCAAAATCGGTTCGTGGCGATGTAGGAAAAAACTTATGATACATTTTGTTGGCGTATCCGTATTCATCGCGCACGTAAAAACGCATACCCTGCTGATCGTACGCCCAAGAATCGTTTCCGTGTTTTCGTATGTCGCCTTCCATTTGAAAAATACGAATATCATCAGTGCCAAAGTATTCGGCACTTACTTCGGTTTCAGCGCCTGTATTAAAAAAAGCGCTTCCGCCTGTAATCATGTTGCCGCAAATAGACCAGATGGGGTAAGTGTGCGCGGGTTCGTTGATGAAGAAAGTGTTAGTAACAGTAAAGCTGCGCGCATAGGTGGTTCCTACATCATAGGCAGCAGCACGAATAGTTTGTGTGGCAGAAACTGTGATAGGCCCTGTATATAAGAAATTAGTGGCCGAAGGGGTGCTGGTGGGCACTATGCCGTTAGTTGTGTAATAGATGTTTGTGTTTGCCTGAGGGCAGGTGAGTGTAACTGTTTGTGTGCCTGTATAAAAACCCGCACCAGTGCTAAATACCGGCTTAGGCACATATTCGATGTAAGCGGTTTGTGTGGCGTTTGATGCGTTTGGTGTAGGTGTTTGAAACACGCGCCAATTTGGCGAACCATCAGTGGCCCGACCGCGAGAATGATTTTTACGGCAGGGCATTATACTAAGTGAATCAAGAAAAACACCTGAAGCATTTGTCAAGCAAACTTCTTCGGTATAATTACTTTGTGTAAGCTCAAAATTGGTGTGATACTGGCCGCCAAAAAATCCGCTGTCACCACTGCATATAAAAATTCTTCTGCCTCCGGCCGCTAGGTTCACTCCTGATGGTATGGTGTACTTCATTGGGTCCATACGGTTGTCGGAAAGATGATAACCACCAATATTTACAGAAGTACCTCCGGCATTATAAATCTCTATCCAGTCGTAGTAGTCACCATTGTTTACGTAGTTAGACTTGTTTGCAGCGGAGTACTCGTTTATGAGCACCTGACTATGTGCAACAAAAACACAACAAAGCATTAACGGAAAAAATAAAAATCGTTTGGCGTAGTGCATGAAATTAGGTTTAAAAAAAAGCTATCAAATGTAGATTTTTCGATGAAAGCTAATATAGGTCAGCTGTGTTAAGATTAACCAAGGTGGTAACATTGAAACCATATGTATCTTACTGCTTCTGTAAAAAGCAAAAGCCGCTCTTTATTGTTGAGCGGCTTTTGCTTTTTATACATGCTATCAAGCAATTAGAATCTTGGACAGTAAATAGTTTGCGGGCCTCTCTTTTTCCACTTACCTACGTATGCTAAACCAACTTCAAATCCACCGCGTGACTTAGAACCACTGATAAGTTCAGATACGTTTATATCATACGCTACGCCCAACTCCAATCCACTCCATACAAATCCTGCAGTAAGAGCCACTGATTCTCCCACCATTCTTTTGTCTCTCCATGGAGCGTTTGCATCACCACCTACCATACGGAACATAGCACCTATTTTAAAGTGGTTGCCGTCCGGGTATCTTTCTTCAAACAAAATACGGAAGTCAGTAGCTAATATCATTTCTAAAGATTTGCCTTGACTCATTACAATAAACTTCGGTTGCATATCAAAACGACCCTTCAGTGGAAAACGAACACCACCATGCCCAACAATTTTCATGTTCAACTTTACATTTTTGTCGCCCCGGAACGAAATAGCCGGGCGGTTGATATGAAACACCGATGCTCCAACATAAACACTTGTGCGTTTAGAGATTTTCATATACCACAGCAAGCCTGCATTTACATCCCAGTACATAAAGCGGTTGTCCACTAAAAATTCGTTTGTTGGAAGCAACGCATTGTAAGAACTTCCATCCCATTGGCTACCAAACTGCAGGCGGCTGAAGTCAATGGTTTGCTGGAAAATCTGTGAAGAAAACCCGAGTGTAAGAAAATTGGTGTGTCGTGAGTTTAATGATTTGTGATAAGCTATGGCCAAGCCGCCTACGTTATAACCAAATTTCGATTCACCTGCCTGGTCTCCAATAAATGAAGCACCAAAACCAAATGCATCGCCTTTCATAAAGCCTTTGTTGGTTCTAAAGTCAGCAGAGAATGTATATGTGCGATACATTGGTGTTGACTCGTTGCGGAGAATTTCTCCCCACTGCCCGCGGAACAAACCGGTTAACCGGTAGTTGCCATCAAAAGCACCTGTCATTGCAGGATTAAGATAGAGAGGTGACATGTAAAATTGTGAGAAGTGTGGGTCTTGTGCTGATGCCTTCATCATCATCACAACCATCACAAGCAGAGGTAAAACTTTCTTCATTGTCTCGGTTTAATTAAAACTGTTAACTAAAATATAAATATTTCGATTCCGCAAAATCTTTCAAACAAATATTTGTCAGACTATGCCATTCCTTTTACCGTTTTAATCAGACAAAGGTTACACCTCTGCCTGGTTATTTTTTTACCGCACCAGCGTTATCGTCCCTTTTCTTTCTCTTTCTTTACCATTCAAATAAACTGCATTGATATAGTAGGTATAAACTCCTGGGTTTTGAATAATGCCTTTATATGTTCCATCCCATCCCAACCACTGATTGCCGCTATCGTAAACTTTTTCGCCCCAACGATTAAATACTTTCAGATTTACTTTTGCCAACCCGGTTCCGTATGTAGTAAAGACGTCATTATTGCCGTCACCGTTGGGTGTAAATGCAGTGGGAACAAAAAAATCTTCACCGTCACCCACCATTATTGTTACGGTTTCCTTTACGCTGCAATTAGCTAAATAGTTTAAGGTTAGTGTGTACTCGGTTTGTTTATAAGGAGTTGCCACCACCGAGGCACAATCGCTGCAATTTAAACCGCTAATAGGTGACCAGGTATAAAAATTCACATCTACTCCGCTATAAACACTTACGCTGGAAACCAATACAATGCTTTCGCCCAATTCCACCATGCTGTCCTGAGGTAAAATGCTGAGTGTTGGTTTTAGTGGTTCTCCAATAGTTACAGTTGTGTCTTTAGTGCACCCTTTACTATCACGTATTAATATATCGTAAACCCCTGCCGGAAGATCAAGAAAAAATTCAGAGCCCTGAAAGTTTATTCCATCAATTGAATATTCATAAGGAACATTGGCACCGGGGGTACCACCTATTGCTGAAACATGAATGGCTCCATCGGTGTATTCGGGACAAGATGCCGAGTCAACCGAAAGCACATCTATTGATATAGGCCACGGAGCAACAAAAACTTCATTCAGTATGGTAAAGCAGCCATTGTTATCTGTTACTGTTACTAAATAATTTCCGGGACCTAGGTTGTTATTAATAGAAGTAGCGGTACCATTGCTCCACAAATAACTTAGTGGAGGTGTTCCTCCGCTTACACTAACCTCTACAGAACCATCAGTTGCATTAGAACAACTAATTTCTTGTTTGTTTATGAGCTGAGCAATTAACGCAGGAGGATCGGTGAGGGTTACACTGCCGGTTGCTATACATTGATTGTTGTCATAAACAGTAACATCATAAACACCGGCAGATAAATTTTGCAACGATGGCAAATTATTAATACCCGGTTCATTAGCCCAATCATAAATGTAAGCGGGTGTGCCTCCGGCAGATGTAACGCTGCATGTGCCGTTAGCATCGCCTGCACATAATGGGTCAGTATGATTGAACGAAAGAGAAATAGCAGTTGGTTCGGCAAGTGTTGCTAATGTAGATGCCGAGCATGATTTAGAGTCAGTAACAGTAACTGTATAGGTGTTAGCTCCTACTGAATTTAAGTCTTCTGAAGTAGCACTATTGCTCCACAGGTAACTGTATGTCGGTGTTCCACCTGAAGCGGTAATGTCAACTACACCATTGGTTCCACCATTACATAAAATATTTACAGTTGATACGACTGCTACTGTCACCTGTATTGGCTCTGTAATTGAAAACAACGCGGTAGCAGCGCATTGGTGCGAATCAGTAACCGTTACCGTTTGGTTTCCGGCAATAAAACCGGAAGCCGGATTGGTGGTGGAAGCCGTATTACTCCAAGTATAAGTGTATGCGGGTGTTCCCCCAGTAACCGTTGCTGTAGCTGTTCCATCACTACCTCCGAAACAGGAAACATTGGTAACAGATGATATGGCTACAGTTAATTGTGGCGGCTCAATTGCCGTCCACGATGCTTGTGCGGTGCAGCCATTGGCATCGGTGGCTGTAACCGTGTATGTTCCGGGCCCCAGATTAGTATTTGGATTTAATGCACCGCTTGCACCCCAACTGTAAGTAAAACCACCTGTGCCACCAGTAGCAATAGCTAGTGCACTTCCATCGTTAGCACCAAAGCAACTAATATCTACCGTGTCGAACACTATAGAAATTTGTGATGGCTCAGTTATTACAACATTGGCACTTACGCTTACCCCGGCACTATCAGTTGCTGTTACAGTATATGTTCCCGCACAAAGATTGCTAACTGAGCTGCTATTGCTTGTACCCGTACTCCAATCAAAAACATAAGGTGCAATCCCTCCGTTGGCAGAAACAGTTGAAGTTCCATTACAGTCGCCAAAGCATAAATTTTGAACGTTTACAAAGGTGAGTAAAATAGGTGGCGGATCATTCACAATAGCGGAGTCTTGTCGGCAACAGCCATTAGCATCGCAAACGGTTACATAGTAAGTTCCTGCCATAAGATTCTGGATAGTATCATTGGTAGATCCTGTGTTCCATGTATAAGTATATGCCGGGACACCTCCGCTTGCAAGTACATAAACCCAACCTTCATTACCTCCAAAAGAAGTAGCATCATGCGCCACTGTATTTATAACTAACGTTGTTGGTTCGTTTACTGTAGTTGTTGCTGAAGCTGTGCAACCAAAAGCATCTGTAACTGTTGCTGAATAGTTTCCAGCGGCTAAGCCGGTGGCTGTTGGCGAATTGGACTGAACGGGATTCCATAAATAACTATATGATGGAGTTCCCCCGCCAGCTGTTAGAGTTATGGTGCCGTTGTTTGCACCGTTGCAATTAATGTTCTGAGGAGCTGCAGCAAGAGTAAGTTGCGGTGGCTGTGTGAGATTAACGGATGCACTTCCTGAACACCCTTGTGAATCATTAATAGTTACAGAATAACTTCCCGCTGTAAGATTTTGGATGGAGTCAGTTGTAGCGCCACTGCTCCAGGTGTAACTAAGTGGTGGTATGCCGCCTGTTGGTAAGGCTCGTATTTTACCGTTTGTCATACCAAAACAATCAATAGAATCTACAACCATACTAATCGGAATGCTGCTGCCAACAACTATGTGTATAGTATCGCGCAGTGTGCAAGCTGCACCAGTAAGTGTACATAGATAATCTGTTGTTACAGCTGGATTAACTGTAATTGATTGCCCGGTGCCAGCCGGAGTGTTTGTAGTTAGGTTTGTCCACTGATAAGCACCGGAAGGAGGCATACCAACCGATGAGGTGGTTACTGTGGTAAGCGCTACAGAGGTTGGGCTGCAGAAAAATGTGTCATTGGGAAACGCAGAAAAACGTAAAGCAGTATCAACATTTACATAAACAAAGTCTTGACTATGGCAACCGTTTAACGCGGTAACATCTACAGTATATATAACAGGTGTTACAGGATGTGCCACGGGATTTACAATGTTAGTTGGTGTTGGGGCATTAGGGCCTGAAGCAGGAGTCCATGCAATAGGAAGGCCTGCAACATCGGTAACGCATACGTGGAATCTGGTATTAGGTCTGTTTACATTGGCTTGTGGTGTTCCGGTGTTACCACACTGGTCAGTGTTGCCTGATGAAAAATAAACAGAGTTAAACGCAGTGGGTGTTACTTGCATTTTTCTGTTTAACTGTGAAGCCGAAGTTGTGTTAAAGCAAACATCTACCACCAAATTTGATGTGCCATCCCAGTCATACTTAAAGTCAAGCGGATGAATTATCCATCCATCTGCATTGGGCAACATTACTTTTTTAGGATTAAAAACTGTTACCAATCCTGATTGCCATGTGCTTAAATCAGTAGCTTGGGTGCAGGCCATTTTTATTGTAAAATTATCAAGCGAATCAATAGCAGGCGTAGTAACCAAGTCCATGTAAAAAGCAATACTGTCAATGGTGCCTCCTGAGCCAATCAAAGCAACCAATTCATTTTGCCTATACAAAAACTGATGACGAGCACTCTTGCGGTAATGCCCGTAAATAGTCGGGTAGTTTGTTGGCGATGCCGGATAAGAGGCGGTACCTGTACCCACCTGCGCCATTACCTGGTGACCCTGACAAGGGGTTTGGTTTAAACCGCAACTTTGTGGATTGGTAACAATGTTTAGCTGCACAGGATCATTAGGGCAAACCAACGTAGGATTTGCTTGTGCCACAATATTTGGCCCCGATCCGTTTACATTTATCGTAACCGAGTCGAGATTGGTGCAGCCATTTGCACCGGTTATGTAGCAGTAGTACTTAGTAGTAACCAATGGGCTTGCTACCGGGTTGGGTATGGTATCGTTTAGCAAATTTGAAACCGGGTCGTAAAGTTCTGTGGAGGGCACCCATTGAAAACTGTAAGGGGCATATAAGTTATCTGTAGTAGCATTTAAATGCAATTGCCCGTTTTGGCAAATATTTCCACCCGGTCCGGCATCGTAAGTAAATGGCGGTGCCGCATTCACCAATACTGAATCGGTGCCGCAATCACTAGTGAAATAATACATAGTGTTGGTAGTGGGCGTTACAGTAGGGTTATAAATATTTGGGTTAGAAACAGCATTTGGTCCTGCACTTGGTGTCCATGTAAAATTGGTTCCACCGGTGGCAGTTAATTGAACCGGAGTGCCGCAATAAGTGGTGCTTGCGGTAAGTAATTGCACTTCAGTATAAACACAGATTGTATAAGCACGGGTAAAAGATCCGTTTATCGGACAATCGTCATTCTTGGCAGTGAGCAAAAAGTTATGGCAGCCTGTGTCACCGGGTAGTGGTGTCCAGTTAACTCTGGCAATTACAGTGTCGCCTGTTCCAATTTGTGCCATTACTGCTCCGGGAATGGCCGAAGGTGTTCCGTTAATATTACTGGTTAGAGTAATGTCGTGGTTGTTAGGGTCGGTGCAGCTTATATCGAATGTGAGTGGTGTGCCGGGGCAAACCTGCACACTAAGCGAATCAACCTGATTGCCATTTTGAACATTCGTGATGGGTTCCTGATTGGGTATGGAAATTACACAAGGCAACATAGTTACCTGAATATCGCGCATGGTGCTGCCTACCAATACACCGTTTTTGTATTCCTCCACACGCATAGCCATAACATCTACTTCCTGGTTGGGTGGAGTAAAAGCAATAAGCCCTGTGGTAGAATCAAATACAAAGCTATTAGGTGGCGAAGTAGTAACCGGATAGTTAGCGCTCCATGGGAAAGCAAATGGAATTGAGTTATACGTATCGTCCAGTGGATTTATCATCACATATCTGAGCGAATCGCCATTGGCATCTACTGCTCCGTTGTTGTAAGTAAAATCAGAATTAATACATACAAACGGAACAGGTTGCGTATTAAACGTTACTGAAGTATTGCAGTAAGGCAAACCAGTAGCCGGATCAACGGTGTTGTTTACCAGCGCCTGAATACCTATTCCATCGTTCGAGCTACCATTGCTGATGGTGGCATTCCGGCAGCATGTGCTGTAGCGCAAATACCATTGTGAGCACGCAGAAGGAAGTGTAATGTTGCCAACGTATGTGTACGCTTGCACTCCCGGATATGTAGCGGGTGAACCCTGAGGGTTGGCCGGGCAATTAGCGGGTGAGGCACAAGTACTTTGCGCCAATTGAGAACCGCACAGTTCCGACACCTCAGTTCCTGATCCGCCTTGCATGGTTAGCGTAAACGTGGGGCCCGCTGTGTTGGTGCAGCCATTGAAAGCGGTCATGGTTTCGGGGCCGGTTAAGTCAATACCGCAGCAGTCGCGGTAAAGGCGCAGTATAACCGTGTAGTTATTGTTTCCGTTACAAACATAGCTAAGGTCGGCACCCATTACATGCGATGCCTCCGCTTGATTAGCGCTAAGTAGCAACATAAAAATAGCGAGCGCGGTGTAAAGCTTTTTAAGAAACATTGATTTTATATATGAGAGGTTTGCACAAAGCACACGGAGTAAAAAAGATGTGAAAGATAGAAAATAGGTTGTAAGGCTGTAGAATTAATTTTAAGCAGAAATTAGCGGTGTTTTCCGAGCCGCTAATCTTTGTAGTAAACAAAGCTGCATTGAATTCTATGGAATAAACTTTGTATAGCTGTCCCTGTTTCAATTATTCTAGTTTTATTTCTTCATCATTATCGTCAAAAAACTTGTAGTCTGTAATGCCGAGGTTTTCATTAGGGTTAATGGAGATCCATTTCTTGTGCTTAAACAACCACTTCACCCGTAATGAAGGAAATCCTTTGCGTAAGTAAGCTCCAATAATAGGATGGCAGTACAGCGTAAGTTTTGAGTGTGTGGTTAATAGATGTGTTAAGTCGGTTTCAATTTCATCTATCAGTAAGAGTGATGCTGTAATTTCACCACTGCCGCCACAAGTGGGGCATGTTTCTGCTGTAGCAATGTTTATTTCCGGCCTTACGCGCTCTCGTGTAATCTGCATCAAATTGAATTTTGAAAGTGGCAGTATGGTGTGCGTAGCACGGTCAGTATCCATCACCTCTTTCATTTTTTGTTGCAGCGCTTTCTTGTTTTCCTGATTTTTCATGTCAATAAAATCAATAACAATAATGCCTCCCAAATCACGGAGGCGTAGTTGCCTGCCTATTTCTTCTGCTGCTTCCAAATTTACTTTCAGCGCGTTACTTTCCTGGTTGCCATCCATGGTAGAGCGGTGGCCGCTATTTACATCTATAACATGCAGCGCTTCGGTTTTTTCAATAATGATATAACTGCCGTTGGGCATGTTAACCGTTTTGCCAAAAGATGCCTTTATCTGCTTGGTAACGCCAAAGTGATCGAAAATGGGAACACTGCCGGTGTAGCGCTGAACAATATCTTTTTTCTCCGGGGCAATGCGCGCAATGTATTCTTCCAACTCCTTAGCCAGTTTTACATCATTGGTTACAATTTTGTTGAACTGAGGCGAAAGCAAATCGCGGAGTATGCCGGTGGTTTTGTTCATTTCGCTCAGCACTTTGGTTACGGGCACCGCTCCTTTGAGGTTGCGCATCATTTCTTGCCATTTGGTTTGCAGGCTGAGCAGATCCTGATGAAGTTCAGCAGCATTTTTACCTGCAGCAACCGTTCGCACAATTACCCCGAAGTTTTTCGGCTTTAAACTTTCTACTAAAACTTTGAGGCGTTTTCTTTCGTCAGCAGAGTCAATTTTTTTTGAAACACCCACTGAGTCGTTGAAGGGTACCAGCACCAAAAACCTTCCGGCCAAAGAAATTTCGCAGGTTAGGCGCGGGCCTTTTGTAGAAATAGGTTCTTTTAAAATTTGCACCAGCAAGTGATTTTTGCTTTGCAGCACTTCGCGTACGTTACCGGTTTTTACAATCTGTGGTTGCAGTTGAAAGTTATTCAACATTTGATCAGGCGGTACATTGCCCGCTACACACTGCCCGGTAAACTTCATAACCGAACGAATATCGGGGCTAAGATCGGTGTAGTGCAGGAACGCATCTTTTTCGTGGCCTACTTCAATAAATGCCGCGTTAAGCCCGGGCATTACTTTTTTAATTTTTCCTAGGTACACATCACCCACCGAAAACTGGTTGGTGTGGCGATCCTGGTGTAGTTCGGTCAGGTGTTTGTTTTCAAGCAAGGCAATATCTATGCCCTCAGCACCTGAGTTTATAATCAGTTCTTTGTTCAAAATAAAAAGTTTAAAACCCGCAAGTGCGGGCATAGTTTACAATCTGTAAGGATAAACCGATAGAGGAAAGGAAAGGGAATGTTAAAAAGCAGGCAGGTGAGTGAAGGCACCTGCCTACCGATAAGAAAAATTACTTCTTCTTGTGACGATTCTTTCTTAAACGTTTTTTGCGTTTGTGGGTAGCAATCTTATGACGCTTTCTTTTTTTTCCGCAAGGCATGGCTTGTGTTTTTTAGTTTATAATATTTAGCCGTTAGGCTTTTTAATCTGTTCTATATATTTCTCAATCTCCTTTTTGGTAGCCGCATCGGTTACTGTTTTTTTGCAGCGCTCCAGCATTTCTACCGCTTTGTTGTTATCGCCTTTGGCCTTGTAAGCCTCCGCCAACAAAAGCAGTGCCTCAGAATTTTGAGGGTGCGAATGTAAAATTTTTTCTAAACGAACAATGGCTTTGTCGTATTGTCCCGAAACAATGGCAAAACGACTCAACATTAGCTGGGCATCGGTATTGGCAGAATCTTTACGAACAATATCAAGCAATATAGCAACCCCCTGCATGGGGGCCGGGTTGTGCTCTATAATGGCACCGGCTAAACGTATGCGGTTGTTTGTATTGTTTGAATCTAAGTCAACCGCTTTTTGGTAGCAGGTAAGCAAATTAGTTCGCAGAAAACCCGCTGCCTTTTCATCGGGTGCGGTTTGCAAAAGCAGGGCGTTATAATCACCGGCTGCTGCAAATGATTCGGGTTTGTTTTCTTTTTCTGCAAGTTTTACGGCAAAATGTGCTACCGCCAACGGTTTGTCGAGCTGCTGATATTGTACCATTAACTCTTTATAGTTTCCTGTTGCAGTAAATTCTTCTACTTTTTTCTTGGTGGCTGCGCTGGTAATACCGGCATTGGTTTCGGTTATGTAGGCATTTATATCCAGAGTTTCGGCAGCCGGCTGCTCACCGGGTGTGTGTTCATGTTCTGCTTCGGCTAATTTTTCTTTAGGTTTTTTAGTGTCGGCAAAAAGATAAATGCCTATACCGAGTACAGCACAAAACGCAATTAGTAAAACTTGATTTCTGGTCATTTTTCTAATAAGGGGTGCAAACGTATTTTAAAATTGCAGAAACCAGCAAAGAATACCAGGATAAACAATTTTAGCAGAAAAGATACCTGTGTAAATGAAACTTCCGCCATTCCGGTATGTATAGTTACCGGAACACTGCTCGTTATAGGTTTTTACTTTTTTTCAAGAGCACTTACTCTGTTTAACAACAACTGTAGCTGCATTTTCAACTCTGCATTTTCTTTTTTCTGTGTTTCAATCATTTGTTGTTGCTCCTGCACGGCTTTTACCAAAGGCACCACAAACTGCGAGTATGCCACACCGTAGGTATCTAATTCATTTACCGGTTTGCGCACACCACTAAACACAAAGCCCAACGAATCCATTACCTGTTCTACCTCCTGCGCTATAAAACCTGTTTGACGCATATTTTCTATTTCAGTAAAATCCTGTGCTAAATATTTCTGGCGAATGCTGTCCGGTAAATTAGCACAGATGTGTTCAGTGTATTTGCGGCTGTTGAAGTTGTAATTAACCGGGCGCAGCTTGGTAATGAACTCTAACCCCTTTACATCTTCGGTTATCCGGTTTTTAAACCTGCCGTCAGAAGGGAAGGAGTATGCCACCTGACCTTCGGTAATTGCGACCGCACCACTGCCCAATCTTACTACGTTGTTTCCGACTCTTAGCGCATTGGCACCCAATGTAGTTGTATTGGTTTGTGCTCCTCCGCCATTGGGGTTTGAGTTGAACCCAAGGCCTGTGTTGTTTGAGCCGGTAGTATTTACCGCGTTAGCACCTGCGCCAATACCTGTGTTGTTTGATCCGGTTGTATATAGATTTAAGGCGGTGTGACCTACCCCTGTATTGTTATCACCGGTGCTTATTGCTGCGCCTGCACTGCCGCCAATGGCTATGTTTTGTGTACCCTGCGTATTATTAAACAAAGCGCTGGTGCCTATAGCTATATTATAGATACCGTTTGAAGTAGCAGTGGGCTGATTATTTTCAAGTGCTTCATAGCCAATAGCTATATTGTCGGTATTGTAAACAACATTACCATTAGCAAATGATTGATCAAGTAATGCCTGATACCCGATAGCTATATTTCTGTTGCCATAAGTATTGTTGCTTAGCGCCTGATAGCCTATAGCTGTATTGCTGCTTCCCGCTACATTATCTTGCATCGCAGTATATCCAACTGCCGTATTAGTTCCTCCTGTAGTATTAGCGAACATGGCTAAATTACCAACAGCAGTATTGAAGCTGATTGTATTGTTTTCTAAAGCACGTGCTCCTATAGCGGTAGTACTTAAAGCGGCAGCAGATGTCCATGCTGCGCGAAAACCTACTGCGGTGTTACTGCTACTTGTATTGTTTGCCAACGCTGAATTGCCCACAGCGGTATTGCTACCTCCGGTTATTACAGCATTCAGGGCACTGTCACCCACGGCCGTATTGTTAGTGCCTGTGGTCAAATTTTCTAGTGTATGTGAACCTACGGCTGTAAGGTGGCTTACTGTAGTAACAGAGCGGGCTGCGCTATCGCCTATGGCTATGTTGTAGTTTCCGGTACTGAGTTGCAGGATGGCATCTTTTCCTATGCCCACATTACTTCTACCAGTGGTAATATTATAACCTGTACTATCACCCACCAGCACGTTGAACTTTGCCGAACTGAAATTTAACCCGGTATTTGCTCCCAGTAAAGCATTGTTACTTCCTGAAAAATTATCGCGCCCGGAATTTCTTCCCACAAAAACGTTCCGATTTCCGTTGTCGTTATTATAACCCGCCCACGCTCCTAAAAAAGTATTCTCGGTGCCTGTAGTGTTATCGTTACCGCTTACGCTACCTACAAAAGTATTATACACCCCCGACACGTTTATTTCACCGCTTTCGTAACCTATAAAGGTATTTTCATCTCCTTCGTTAAAACGTCCGGCATGGTTACCTACAAATGTTCCGTTCGATGAAGAGTCATTCTGATCACCCGCCAGATATCCCACAAACACATTTCGTTCGCCATTGCCATTCTGGTAACCAGCACTGTGACCGACATAAACGTTGTAGTTGCCTACACTGTCATAATACCCGGCATTAGTTCCCACAGACACATTAAAGCTTGCTGTAGTATTACCTCTACCTGCACTAACTCCAATGAAAGTATTCTCATCTCCTGTTGTATTTTGCTCACCCGAAACAGCACCGTAAAAACTATTGTAAATACCGCTAGTGTTGTTCAGCCCGCTTGTCCAACCGGTAAATGTGTTGTAATCACCGGTGGTATTAAAGCGGCCTGCACTTCGCCCTATAAAAGTATTCAGGCTACCTGTGTTCGTAATACCTGCTGCGGCTCCTACAAAAGTGTTCTGGCTTCCTGTAATGTTAGCAGCGCCCGCAGCAGCCCCGATAAAAGTATTTAACTGCCCGCTGGTGTTCACCAAGCCTGCCTCACGTCCAATTAACGTATTGTTTGGCCCTGTGTTTACTACTCCTGTTCTGAATCCTAAAAATGTTGAACTAAGCGTAGAGTCAACTCTGCCTGATGCTACATTTCTTATTCTGAAATTAAGTGGAGCAGCATCAGTAGTGCCTATAAAATTTGTTCCATCAACGGTGCCGCTGTTTCCGGTAAGTGCCCAGTCGGCACTGTTGTTTAGTGCATTCCATACCGGCCCGCTGGCCATCGTAAAGGTAAGCACATCACCATCATTTCCTATTGGCATAGCATGCACATCTCCGTCTACATCGGCATATAATAGTCTGTGTCCACCAAACGAGGGGGCGAGCTCAAAACCGCCACCTAGCGAAACGCCTTCTATACGTATAGTTCGGTTCATGTCGGCTATGTGCAGGGCTTGTGCCGGTGCAGGTGTGCCTATGCCAACATCGGTATAGTTCAAAGCACCATTATTGCCCGCAATAGAACCCAACACTAAACTGTTATCTTGCCCTACTATACTTTGGTAACCGATGGCTGTGGCATTGACCAAAGTTGGAGCATTAGCAGCGTTGCCTACCAGTGTTACGCCTACACCTTCGGCATTGCCGATTCCTTCACCAATCATCACATTTTTGCTGGCAAGGCTAAAGGCTGAAGGTAGGTTGGCACCAATAAACACGTTCTCACTTGAACCAGATAAATCAAGTATTGCGTTTGCACCTATTACCACGTTATCGGTGCTGGAACCGGCATCTAATCCGGCCAGATAGCCAACAAGTGTGTTATTGCTGCTGGCGGTTGTGTTGTTTCCGCTTTGGTAGCCTACTGCTGTGTTGTTATCTCCTCCAAGGTTGCTGAAACCACTTTGGTAACCAACAAAAACCGAGTTCGATGAATTGTCTGACTCTTGCCCTGCCTGCGAACCAACGGCTGTAATGCGCGATGATTGTGAACCGTAATTAATACTACTTGAAAGCGCGCGGTAGCCCACTGCAGTATTGTCGGTGCCGGACATTACCTCTGCTCCTGCTTCGCTACCTACAAAAACATTTTGGCCGTCATTCATGTTGCCGTTGTATGCATTTCCGGCATGGTAACCAATGAAAGCATTATCTCTGCCTTTGCTGTTTTCACCGGCTTCAAAACCTACCATCACGTTGTTTACGGCTGCATTGTTAGCCAAACCTGCTTTAGAACCCACATACACGTTTTCGTTGGCTATATTGTCATAACCGGCACGGTAACCAATAGCTGTTACATCGTTTACAATTAGGGGACCGGTCATATTGCTGGCGGCTTCGGAACCTGTGTAAGTGTTTCTGCTTCCTTCATAAATTCTGCCAAGGTTGTAACCCAACATGGTATTGTCGGCACCCAGATAAATATCTCTACCGGCTTTTGCACCAAAAAATGAATTGCGGCTTTCTGAAAACTGGTCGTTACGACCCATTTCAACACCAGCAGAATCACCAAAGAAAGCATTGTCTTCACCTGATTGATTTTTGCTGCCTGAACGGAACCCAAAGTATGAATTGAATTTTCCTACATCGTTGTTTTCACCAGCTTGTGCACCAAATGCCGACATGCCATTTACCTGGTTGTTGGAATAGCCCGCGCGATAACCGAATAATGACGTAGCAGTAACAGTATTGCCATAATAAAATCCACCCGCCTCGAAACCATAAACTGAGTTGTTGGTACTGTTACCCCAGCCCTGAGCCGCTTTAGCGCCAAACAGAGCATTGCCGGAGCCATCTAAGTATTCGCCTGCGTGCCCGCCAAACACAGCATTATCGTTGCCGGAGGTGTGTTGTGATAACGCTTTACTGCCAAATGCTGAATTGTTATGCGAAGGAGAATTAGTGTTTACCAAAACCGAATCGCCAAATGCAGCGTTGCCATTGCCATCTACATTACGGCCTGCACGATAACCGAAGTAAGTGTTATTGATAAATGTACTGTTTTCTCTTCCTGCCTCTGTGCCAACAAAAGTTACATTGTCGGCAGCATTGTTTCTTCCTGCTTCGTAACCAAGAGTTGTGGTAAATTCAGGATTGTTCGAGTTGCTGTTGCTTCGGTATCCAATGTTTGTGTTTCCTTGTCCACTAGTAAGCAATTGTCCTGCGCGGTTACCTACCAACACATTGTAAAACGAAGTGGTTAGTTCACCGGCATAGTTTCCTATCATGGTGTTTTCAGTATTGCCGCCTAAGTTGAATCCCGCACGATGACCTAGTAATGTATTACCGGCAGTTCCTATTTCAAGGTAGCCCGCTTGTTCGTTGTCAACTCTGAATGCTAAATCGCTGGCATCGGTAGTGCCTACAAAATTTGTTGAAGGGTTGGTGCCGCTATTACCAAGCAATGCCCAATCGTTGGAAGTTGAACTACTCCATGCAGGGCCTGCTGCTGTAGCAGTGAGCACTTGCCCTGCTGTACCATTGACAATAGCTCTTACATTGCCACCAGCATCGGCAAACAATAGCTTATCGGTAGTGGCTGTTGGCGCTGTGATAAATGCTCCGCCCGTGGAAACGCCTTCATAACGGAAGCCTGAAGTAAGTCCGGCAATGTGTAAACGCTGAGTAGGCGTAATAGTTCCTATACCCACACGACCGGATGTGTCGAAGGTCATTCTGCGCACATTGTTGGTGCGTATGGTCATATACGCGGCATCGAGCGTGCCCAAAAAATGTGTAGCTGTATCGGTATTGCTGTTGCCGCGAAGACGCCAGTAGGTGCCGACAGCGTTTATTACTTCTGCCTGTGAGTAAACCAACTGAGCAGATAACAAAACAAGCAAAAGCAACAGCAGTTGCCTGATGGACAATGCGTATCTCATACAACAATAATTTAGTGTGCTCTGCTAATATAGAATAATAAGAGGTATGCGGTTTTACCGGAATAAACAAGAGAACGAAACGTAATGAGCCCGGTTGTTTGCAGGAAAAACACTACGCAAGAAGATATAGTTACCTGAATCTACTTTTTCTGAAAAGCATCGAATTGCTCCTTGAGCAATTGCAATTGAATTTTCAAGTCAGCATTCTCCTTTTTTACTGCATCAAGCATTTGTTGTTGCTCCTGTATAGCTTTCACCGTTACAGGAATAATATCTGAATAGTAGATGCCAAGTTTATTGGTTTCTTTTTGTTCAACGTCTTCCATATTACTTGTAGTGGCGGCTTTTGTTTTCAGATTGCCCACTTGCACCACTTCCCTCAATACCGGTTGTACTTCCTGCGCTATGAAACCAATTTTTCTTCCCCATTGCGGATTGTCTTTCCAGCTAAATGTTACCGGATTGAGTTTCATGATTTCATTAACACCGTAATTGAGTGGAGCAATGTTTTCTTTATCGCGTATGTCGGATGTGTTGATAGCGCCAACTGTAGCATAAACGGTGCTCCAGCGTGCGCCTGCTTCACCCAATGAGTTGTTACCATCGATAACAGGGCGATATGATGCGGCTGTCATTTCGTAGTAGTCAACGTTAGTAGCAAAATCATCAGGGCTGCGGGAGAAAGCTAATTGACCGGTGGTGTTAGTTCTTATTTTCCATTCTCCTCCTGCGCCTGTGCGCATGAGTTCAACAGCAGGTTCATAAGCGGTGCTTACGCTGGCTATACGCAGGGTTACGTTAACATTGTCAGGGTCATATATGGTAAGTTTAGTGGCGGGGGTAGTGGTGCCTATACCTACACGTACTGATGAAGTAGCTGAGTTTATTCCGTTAATACTTCCCAATACCACTGTGTTGCTTTGACCCACCAATGCATTTGCGCCAATAGCTGTTGCGTTGGTAAGCGCATTAGTGGTGGGGTTAGCACTTTCACCGAAAAAAGAATTTTTAGTTCCTGTTACATTAGTGCTCCCCGCTGTGTATCCTACTGCTGTATTGCTTCCACCGGTAGTGTTCACTAATCCGAATGTACCAACCGCAGTATTGAAATTGCCCGACAGATTTTCGCGCAGCGATTGCGAACCGAAGGCAGCGTTATTATCACCTACATATCTGTGCAATGACAAATAGCCAACTGCAGCATTGTTCCAGCCGGTGGTATTTCCTGCTATGGCTGCACGGCCTACTGCTGTGTTTTGCTGCCCGGTAGTATTTTGCCAAAGGGAACTGCTGCCTACAGCAGTGTTTCTTCCCGCACCTCCGTTTTGGCTT
The DNA here is from genome assembly GCA_964615305.1 of uncultured Chitinophaga sp. Taxonomy (GTDB): domain Bacteria; phylum Bacteroidota; class Bacteroidia; order Chitinophagales; family LD1; genus Bog-950. Next base: position 109,767 of record CAZTNA010000008.1, on the reverse strand, counting down.
ACAAGTGCAGAATCGCCTATAGCCACCAAATCGCTCCCGGAAACATTTGAATACAAAGCCGAAGAACCAATAGCTGTATTAGCATTACCTGTGCTGTTGCTAAAAAGTGATTCGTTGCCTAAGGCTGTGTTATCGTTTCCTGAGCTATTATTACGCAGAACTGAACTTCCGATTGCTACATTTTTTACTCCGGTATTTGTAGCTGGAGGAAGGTTTCCACATAATGCGTTAGCTCCAACGGCCACATTGTTAGTAATAAATGCTGAAGTAGTGTTGTTTGTATTTTTCATTGCAAAATAACCGATCGCAACGCTACCGCTGCCAGCCACATTGTTTTGCAATGCTTGGTCACCAACAGCAACATTCTGATTTCCGATTGTGTTTTCGAATAAAGACTGCTCACCAATAGCAACATTTACTCCACCTGTTGTATTTTTTAGCATGCTTGCCAATCCTAAGGCCACATTAAAAGCCCCTGTGGTATTAGCTGACAAAGAGAAATGCCCCGCTGCTAAGTTGGCCAATCCGGTTGTGTTATTGTATAGCGCTCTAGAACCAATCGCTACATTGGTATAACCGGTAGTATTGGTGAAGAGTGCTGAATGTCCAACAGCCACATTTTCATCACCTGTGTTGTTGCCGGCTAATGCCGACACACCAACCGCTACGTTTTTTGAACTCTCATTGTTTTGCATAGCGTTTGATCCCACAGCAGTATTCTCTAATCCACCCATATTATTTTCTAATGCCGAGTTGCCTAGTGCGGTGTTGTTCCTTCCGGTTATATTTTTCAACAAAGCATTGGTTCCAACCGCCACGTTTTGCGTGCCTGTGCTAAAATCTCTGCCCGCCCAATAGCCCAAAAACGTATTACTGAGCAGTGGGTCAACCCGTCCGCTCTGCTGGTTATTGGTGCGGATGGTAAAAGGAACATTATCGGTAGTGCCTATAAAATTGGTGCCATCTACTGTGCCGCTGTTGCCGGTAAGGTTCCAGTCAGTGTTGTCGGTTAATGTGTTCCAAGCAGGTCCGCTCGCAGTATAAGTAAGCACATTACCTGTTGACCCTCCCGTCATTGCGCGTAAATCACCAAGAGCATCAGCAAACATTATTTTATCTGTAACAGCTGATGGTATTGTAATGAAGGCACCGCCTGTAGCTAAACCAGCTACACGAACATTTCCGCCTTTAATAATCGTAAACGCATCGGCACGTGCATTGGCTGCAGTACCAATACCTACATTAAATACCCTGTCTGTTGTGTTGTGTGCAGAAGTTGAAGCCGCTGTATAACGGGTGGCATACATACCTACTACCATTTCATTGAAAGAGGAAGCGCGGTTACCGGTTCCAAACACAGATGACAGGTCTCCCGCTGTGGTATCCTGCTGGCCTGTGACAAACGAATTAGTACCCGATGCCACGTTTTGATACCCAAAAGCAGAGGCGGTTTGCCCTGTAACTAAATTTCTGTCACCGGCTGCAAAATTGGTAAATGCAGTTGTTTTATTCAGAAAGCCAAACACAGCTGATGCCGATCCACTCAAAGAGTCCTGATAACCCACAACTATAGCGTGACCATACCCGGGAGCAATGTAGTTTTGCACTCCACTTACAATATTGTTTTCACCCGCTATGTTGTTGTTTATTCCACTCACCATGCTGCGTGTAGAACTTACGGTATTGTTTTCTCCCATTGTAAGAGTTCTCGAACCACTTACAATGTTTCCCGAACCACCCGCTATAGAGTAGTTAGCACTTACGTTGTTTGCAGAACCGGTAACCAAGGCGCTACCTCCACTCACTCGTCCGTTATCTCCAAAAATAGCTGACTGATTTCCGGTAGCTGTATTGCTATATCCCGTAGCAAATGAGTTTTCAGCATCAGCACTATTGTTCCATCCGCCAATAGCTACTGCAGAAACTCCTTTAGCTGTATCTGCCCAACCGATAGCATAAGCCAACATGGCTTCCACACTCGATTCATAGCCACCTGCTATTGCATAAGAACCTGCTGAGGTAGTGCGGTTAAACTGGTTGAGAACTGTAGAATAATTACCAGCTGCTGTGTTACCATTACCAGCTACAAATGTGTTAGTGCCGCTGGCAGTGTTGTTTTGACCGAACACTGCTGAATTAACGCCTACGTTGGCATCATCCCATTGTGTGCCACTTACAATTCCAGCTCGGAATGCGGCCTTGGCAGGAATCCACATCATACGAGTGCCGGCACCGCTGGTAGGTGTAACACCAGTGCCTGTATTGCCGCTTCCCCACAATGCTCCTCCGGTTGTCAAACGAATTCCTTCTACAGAAGATCTTTTAAAAACCAAATCCTGCGCATCGGTGGTTCCTACAAAATTGGTTCCGGCTGTTGTGCCCGAGTTACCGAGTAATGCCCAATCGTTTCCTGTAGAAGCAGCCGCCCAAGCCGGTCCGCTCGCAGTATAAGTAAGCACTTGTCCTGTTGTGCCCGCTGTCATAGCGCGTAAATCGCCAAGTGCATCGGCAAACATTATTTTATCTGTAACTGCAGAAGGCGTTGTAATAAATGTACCGCCTGTGGCGATTCCACTAACGCGCACATTGCCACCTTTTAAAACGGTGAAGGCATCGGCACGTGCGTTGGCGGCTGTGCCTATACCTACGTTAAATGCACGGTCAGCGGTGTTGTGTCCGCTTGCATTAGCAGCTACATAATCAGTTCCGAAAATGCCGACTGAAAACTCGGCAAAAGAGCGGGCATAGTTGCCACGACCGAAAGCTTCGGCAGTTACTCCCGAAGTGGTATCACCCCAACCTATAGCTAAACCCAAATTACTTTGAACCTGACTTTGAAAGCCCCCTGCTATTGAAGTAGTAGCTACTGCAGTAGTGCTAGCTGTATTATTCAGCACAACAGAAAAATTTCCTGCTGCGTTGTTTCCGTTTCCACTTACAAGTGCATGCGTAGCAGTTACAGTGTTTCCGTTGCCTGTTACAAACGAATTCTGTCCACTTACGTTGTTATTGTTGCCAGTAGCAAAGGAGTTTGATCCGCTGGCCGTGTTGCCACTGCCAAACGTTGCGGCTTGAGTACCTGATGATAAATTATTATTACCTGTACTGAATGAGTTATCTGCTTGCGCCTCGTTACTGAATCCACCTAAAGCCACAGATGCCACTCCTTTTGCAGTATCTGCCCAACCAATAGCCACACTCAAGTTAGCTTGTGTTTGAGATTGAAAACCTCCGGCTATTGAAGTGGTAGCTGCAGCTGTAGAACTTGCTGTATTGTTAAACACAACAGAGAAATTTCCCGCTGCATTATTTCCGTTTCCACTTACCAGAGTATGCGTACCTGTTGCCTGATTGTTTCTTCCAAACACAGCAGAATAGCTTCCTATGTTGGCGTCATCCCACTGCGTACCTGTAACATCGCCTGCGCGAAAAGCTCCTTTGGCCGGTATCCACATCATGCGCGTTCCTGCACCGGCAGTGGGTGTAACACCCGTACCGGTGTTGCCTGTAGCCCAAAGCGCTCCACCGGTTGTTAAACGAATTCCTTCTACATTAAATCTTTTCAAAACCAAATCCTGTGCATCGGTGGTTCCTACAAAATTGGTTCCGGCTGTTGTGCCACTGTTGCCGTTTATGAGCCAACTGTTGCTAACGGTAGTATTGGTTAAGGCTGCGTTGGTAAATGCCTGCACCTGCCAGCGGTTATCGGTTGTGCTGTAAATAAGTGTAACGGTGCCGCTGTCGCCTACTACTAAATCACCACCACCGGTCATTATTCTGTTTGAAACTGATGATGTAGTTTGGTCTTTTACCGTTAGTGTTTGTGTGGTGGCATTTTGAAGAATTACAATTCTGCCATCGGCACCGGCAGTTAAGCCTGTTAAGCTAAAAGCAGCGGTGGGTCCTGTAATACGGTAATACGAATTGCCGGCCGGGAATGGAGAAATATTTACGTTGTCGTTGGAGCCATTTACAAGAGTTAGAGTTGTTTGACGAAGTGCTAAATCGCCATTAATATCTAAACGTGTAGCGGGGGCAGTGGTATTAACGCCCACTAATCCGTTTCGGTTTATGCGCATCCGTTCGGTGGGTGTTCCGGTAACAAACGGGGGGTTGGTTGAAAAAACAATTCGGCCGGGCATGTTGCCGCTGCCTGAATTGGAGTCCACTACAAATTCTATGCGTGCAGCATTTTGAAACGCACTGCCGTCATAACCGCGGGCATCTATTCTGCCTATAGATCCACTGCTGCCTATGATGGTTGGCGCGCCAATGTTGCCTTGTGCACGCTTGAACCAAAGTTCGGTGGGGTTGCCATAATTGGTAATGGCCATAACCAGATTGCCGTCTGCCTTACCTACTGTTTCGAGAGTTCCCTGGGGGGTGGTGGTGCCTATGCCCACTCTGCCCGAAATATCAAAGGTCATTCTGCGCACGTTGTTGGTGCGTATAGTCATATATGCGGCATCGAGAGTACCCATAAAATGTGTTGATGTATCTGTGCTGCTGTTACCTCGCAGACGCCAGTAGGTGCCTGCGGCATTTATCACTTCTGCCTGCGAAAAAGCATCGACAGCTAAAAACAAAAGCAACAATAACGGCAATAGCCGTTTAAGCGTAAAACATGCACCCATAAATTCAGATTTTTGTGTGTGGCGCGAAAGTAGTTTAAAAGACCATAGCCCAATGAAGAGAATGTTATAAAAAAAGAAGAACCGTCTATAACGATTATAGACGGTTCTTCCCGCAAAAATTCTTTGCGGTTTACTTCTCTTTTTCCTTCTCTTCTACCTTGCCCGCCTCTACAAATTGTGTCTTTAGCGGTTTGCGTTCTTCTAAGTCCTTTTGCACCTGTTCGGACAACGGAAAGTTATCAGCAAAATCGTATTCGCTCCAAAACTTTTCATCGTATTTGTAAGCAGAAAAATACAGGTAGCTGAAATCGCTGAATTGGCGTTTTACTAATTTTTCAGAAACAGATTCCATGTTGTAATCATCGAAGTGCAACTCGAAACTTTCTTCTACAATAAAATCAACATTGCCCGTAGATCGGTTCAGCACATGGTGATTGTAGCTGCGTGTAAGTGAGCTAACCACATACTTGCCGTTTACTTTTTCTGTTTCAGCCACGTCTTTTTCATTCACTAACTGCCAGCGGCTGTCGTTAGCATAGCGGCTTTTTACGTAGTACGGGTTCGGAAATTTTTCAATTTCCATGCGGGTCATGGCAAAGGTTTCTTTTTGCACCCAAACTTTGGCCTGCACTAATTTGGCGCTGCTGGTTTCTTTGTATTGCATGCTTATGATGTATTCTACAGAGTCTTCACCGGCAAATTTTGGGGCATACAAGTCCAGCTTTTTAGCATCCAGAAAATTGTTTCGGTTGTAGCTGTAGGGATTTTCTTTCAGCAGGTCAACCAGGTGGTCGCCATGCACATCGCCATTGGTTTCGTAGTTTAGGCTTCTGCGCACTTTATTGGTTTTTACCAGTTCGTGAAACGAATATTTGTAGGGGCTTTTGCAATTGAAAGCCACGCTTACATCGGCCTCTATTAGGCGTACGTATTTACCGTTTTCTTTGTGATACTGGCGGTAAAACCCAGTTGCTAACAGCGAATCATACAGCAGATTCTGTTTCATGTTTTGAATAGCTTTCAGCAAAACGCCTTTTGCATTCATGGCAACTATCTCTACTTCCTGCTTGGTTTCAGCCGAAGAAGAAATGGAAATGCGCAGGGTGTCGCCCTCTTTATAGTTAACTATAGAAAGCGATTGCGGAGCGTACCCTACAAATGAAACTTTGAGCGAATCTTTCAGGTTCAGTTTCGGGATAGGAATTTCGAAATAGCCGTTGTCGTCAGCCAGCCCACCCAGTTGTGTGTTTTTAATTTGTACGGCTGCCATTGGCAGAGGTGCATTGTTAGCGTCTTTGTCGTACACAAAACCACGGAGGTAAATGTTCTCTTGCGCAAAAGATGTAAGCGCTGCTAATAGCGCCAGAAATAAAACTGATTTTCGCATAAGTACTGTTTTAAGTTGAACGAAGAAGTGATAAAAACTGATGTACGCAAGTGACAAAACCGTGCCTGTTTTGACCACCGGATTTAGGAACAGGTGCTGTTTACACTTGAAAATTTATGCTTTGACAGCAGAATTTATGAGTGAAGGGTTGGTTATTTGCCCATGGAATTGAACGGCCGCTATTTATGGCTATGATGTTTAAAATTTCTTTTTCATTTAGCCGCATGATTTCTACATATTTTGTTTCTGCTGCTTTGGGTATTTCGCTGGCGGCTTGTTGCGGGTTTCGGATTTTTGTACCCCTGCTGGTGGCCAGCATAGCTGCCAAGTTTAACTATTTGCCGGTGTCAGCGGGCTTTGAGTGGCTGGGCTCTGTGCCTGCTATGGTGGCGTTTGCGGTGGCTTCTGTGTTAGAAATGGCCGCTTACTACATACCGGTGGTTGATAATTTTTTAGATACCCTCACCACCCCCAGCAGTATGGTGGCCGGTACTGTGATTGCGGCATCATCGTTTGTAGATTTTGACCCTATGTTAAAATGGACGCTGGCCATTATAGCCGGTGGAGGTGCTGCCGGTGTTATACAAGCCGGTACCGGATTGTTGCGGTTGGGTGCTACCAAGTTTACTGCCGGGCTTGGCAATAGTGCCGTGGCTACTACTGAAAATATTTTTTCGATAGGGGGTTCGTTGATGGCGCTGGCTATACCGGTGGTTATGTTGTTGGCCGTGGCGGCAAGCATAGCGGGTGTGGTGTATCTGATTTTTTTCAGACAAAAAAAATCAGTCAGCTAAGGTTACTGCTGTTTTAGAAAAGTATAGTCAGATATTAAGCTGCCCTGCTCACCGGTGGTGTATTGGGCTATAAGAAAATAGCCCTTAGATTTTAACTTGTTGATAGTAGCGTTGATGGTTTTTAAATTCTCCAATTCGTTTTTTTCGCTGTAGCTCAACAGGGGTATTTCTTCGGTAGTTCCGTTTTCATATACAATAAAAATTTTGGCGGCTATATAACCCGATCCCATGCCAATGGCTTTATTGCAATCAAATACGCGCACTGTGGCGTAGCCGCCTGACTGTGCTTGGGCAGGGGTGATTGACAGTATAAAAAACAGGAGTGGCAGCAACAAGAATTTTGTTGCGTAGGCAGTTAACTTTAGTTCGGGTGTCTTGTTTCTCATGTTTGGTGTATGTTTTGTTATCGGTTTGTTGCTCATCTTATTTTTTAAAAATCAGTTTTGTTGCAACGGCAATTCTATTCCATGAATTAATAGTTACAATCAGCATAATGATTTGTGCAGTAAGTTTCTCACCAAAACAATTCACCGTTTTCGTGTATGTTTCATCGCTTACTCCGCATTTATGTATTTCGGTTAGTTCATCTGTAAGTTGCAAAAGCACCCTCTCTTCTTCTGAGAACAAGTGCGATTCATGCCAAACCGAAATTGCAAAAATTCTTCTGGCGGTTTCACCAAGTTTTAAAGCGACTTCAGTATGCATGTCAAGACAGTAAGCACAGCCATTTATTTGAGAGGCTCTTATTTTTATTAACTCTTTGTGCAACGGAGATAAAGTGCAGTTTTTACCCCAATTTTCGAGAGTAATCATCGCTTCATAGGCCGATGGGTCAAGCTCTTTTATTGATTTCCTTTTTTGTTTCACTATGTTGAAGGGTTTATCAATGATTTTAAATAGTCTGTTGTAATTTCATTTTCCATAATAGCGGCAAAACCTTTTTCATTCTGCAAATCCATTGCAAGTGCTTTCATTGCTTTTATGGCAATTTTTAGAAACGATGGACCAAGGCTTACCCTTGATACGCCTATTTTTTTAAGTGTTTCGAAACCCGGAATGCCCGGAATTGTCAAAATATTTAGAGGCATCTTCAATGTCGTTACTATTTCGTGCATTGAAGTTTCATTTTTTAGAGCTATCGGAAAATAGCAGTTCGCGCCTGCCGCTTTGTAAGCCAAACCTCGTTTTAGTAGCTCGGCTTGTTGCAATTCTGAAGTAGGGAATTGTTTGTTATGTAACAAAACATCTGTCCTTGCATTGATGAAAAGGGGAACTTTCATTTCATCGGATACCCTTCTTATGGCCTCTATTCTATAGCACTGCGTTGATATGTCGTTTATTTTCCCACTGCTTTTATCGGTGTCTTCAAAATTTAACCCTACAACACCTGTTTTTATTAATTGTCTGATGTTGTTTTCAAGCTGTTCAACGTCATTTGCGTAGCCACTTTCAATGTCGGCTGTAACCGGCAAGTTTACGCTGCTTGCAATTTGTGTCAGGTTTTTGATTACACGGTCGAATGGAATTTTTTCACCGTCTGGGTAACCGTTCGAAAAAGCTACAGATGCGCTGGCTGTTGCAACAGCAGGGTAGCCGATGTTTTCTAACAACTTTGCTCCAAGAACATCCCAAATGTTGGGTAAGATTAATAGTTTGTTAGAGTGGTGTAATTGTAGCAATTGATGAGCTTTGTCTGCTTGTGTTAATACTTTGCTCATTGCTGTGGTTATGCTTTTGGTTGTCAGCTTAAGTATGTTTCAATGTTGTATGGCAAGGACTGTTAACTTGCTGCTTTCTGCGCTCTGTCATAACTCACTTTGCCGGCTTTTATTCTTTCTACCCGCGAAAACAAACTGTAGCGTTCATCGAACAAAAACTGCAACAGCAGCTTGACGTACGAGTCGTGCGATTTCAGGTTGTCGTAAAATTCAGGTGCCATAGCTTTTAACTTGGGCAGGTTGCTCCAGGGTATAGCCGGAAAATCGTGATGCTCGTTATGGTAGCCCACGTTTAACGCTACTATATTTACGGGGCCGTAGTAGCTGGCCGTTTCCTGATCTATATCGTAGGTGTAGTGTTCCTGAATCCAACGCGCACCGCACGGGTGCAGGCCAATAGAAAAGAAGAAAGAGAAAAGTAAATAAACAAGCCCTGCCCAGCCGCAGAAATACACAATGGCAAAATCGTAAGCGAGTGCAAAGGCCAGGTTTACAAATGTCCAGCCGTTGAAAAGCTTTATGGCCTTTAGGCGCGGTGGCCGGGTAACCTGAAACACCGGAAAAAACAACAGCCATAGTGCTTTGCCGTACCATTTGTTGCCTATGAGTTTTGCTTCCCAATCACTGGCCAGGTCGGCATCGTATTCATAGTCACCCTGGTGGGCGTGGTGTTTTAGGTGGTATACATTAAAGCCCATAGCTCCGGGCACCAAATTGGTGAGGTCGGCAAAAATGGCCACAAAACGGTTCCAGCTTTTGCTGGTAAAAATGAGGTTATGTGTAGCATCGTGTATAATTACATAGCTGCAATGGTTGGCAAAAGCGCCAATGCACCAGGCGGTAAGTAAGCTCAGCCACCAATATTGAAAACCCAACTGCCCCATAACGTAGGCCAGCCCTGTTTGCAGGGCTAAAATAAATACCATAATAAGAGCGGTGTAGGGGTTTTTGCCCATTAACGTTTTTACTTCTGGATGTGCTTTTAATATAGCGCGAGTGCGCTGCGGATGCGGTTGGTCGAAATCCGCCTGATGAAAGTTTGCCGGCATAGTGAGGGCAAATATAAAAGGGAAAGTGAAAGGGTGGCGGCCTACCGCGTAAAGTGCAGAGGGTAGAAATATAAGGATGTATTCTGTGAATGTGTTATCCCGCCAGCACTCTTTGCGTGGGATACGCAAACTGAATACCCGCTGCTTTGAACTTGCGCAGCACTTCTTTGTTTATATCGGTTTGAGTGGAGTGTATATCGCTTTGCTTTTTTATAAAGTAGGTAAAGTTAATGTCCACCGATGAAGCCGAAAAACGCTCTAGGAAAATAATGGCATCGTAATGATTTACATCGGGGTTCTGCTCTACTATGCTTTTTAAAATAAGTATGGCTTCCTCTATTTTTTCGGAAGGTGTTTCATACACCAACTGCAAATAAGTAACCACTCGCTTAGACGGCTCTACGGTTATGTTTTCAATGGCGCTATCGCTAAACTGTCCATTGGGTATGGTAACCAACCGGCCGGCACCGGTGCGTATGCGGGTGCTTCTAATACCGGTATAAACTACTGTGCCCTCTATGTCTTTCACTTTCACCACATCGCCCATTCTAAAAGGTTTATCCATAAACAAAATCAAGCCGCCAATAACATTTTTTACCGTGTCTTGAGCCGCCAGCGCTACCGCCAGGCCGCCAATACCCAAGCCGGCTATTAGTGCCCCCACATCAAAGCCGGCATTGTTAAGCCCTACAATAATGCCCACCGCCCATATAAAGAAAATTGACACCCGCTTGGCGGTGAGCATCATCTGCTCATCGGCACGCGTGTTTTCTTTTTCGTAATACTGTTTGAGGTAATACTCAATAAGCGCCCGCACAATACGCGTCAGCAGCCAGGTAACCGCTAAGGCACTCATTAATACAAAACCGCGGTGTACATAGTAGTTTACCAACGTAGGAAAATGCAGCAACTTCAGCGCGTATCTGATACCCACCAGCACTATACCCAACGCTATGGGTGCATCTACCCGGTTAATCAGCAGGTCGTCTAACTCGGTGTTGGTATGCTTGGTATATTGTTTTAGTATTTTGCTTAAAAGCCAATACACTACCCGGGCAAACACCGCTGAGCAAATTACAATGAGCACAGAAAAAAGCCAATCGTACAGCGGGTTGTTGTAAATTTTGTAATTCAGAAAACTAAAAGGCATTTCCATAGTGCAAGTATAAGAGAAACCATCACGTGGCTGGCGGCTATGTAAGCCCTTACCCTAAAGGTAATGCACTCCGCGTTTTTTTTGAGCGAAGCGGGTGAGGCAGATTTTCTTACACTTGCACACATGCCAGTTGAACTACAAATGTTTTTTGCAGCAGCCGGTGTTCAGTGCGCCTACTACTTGCTGGTGTTTGCGCGTATAGGTTTTGTAAGGCCATTCAACGGCCTGCCCGAATTTTTACCCCCGGCATCGGTTATTATCTGCGCTAAAAACGAAGCCCACCACCTGTCGCAGTATTTAAAAGTAGTGTTAATACAGCAATACAAACAGTACGAAGTAATAGTGGTTAATGACCAAAGCACCGATAACACCATTGATGTGCTGGTAGAATTTTACAAGCGCAACAAAAACCTGAAGATTGTAAACATTGATGTTAACGAAACCAAACCGTATGAGGGCAAAAAGTATGCACTACTCAAAGGTATAGAGGCAGCCACTTTCGACACCATAGTAGTAACCGATGCCGACTGCCGCCCGGCCACCACTCACTGGCTGGCAAAAGTGGTGGGGGCCTACCTGCACGAAACAAAAATTGTACTGGCACACGCCCCTTTTGAAAAACTACCCAGCTTTTTAAACAAACTCATACGCTACGAAAACTTTATGACTGCTTTGCAATACTTCGGTTTTGCAAAAATAGGTTTGCCTTATATGGGCGTGGGCAGAAATCTTTCTTTCAAAAAAGAGTTATTACAAAATTTCAACGGTTATGATAAAACTAAAGACCTGCCCACCGGTGACGATGACCTGCTGATAAACGCAACAGCCACTTATAAAAACACCGAGTTGTGTATAGATAAAGATGCATTCACTTATTCAAAAGCAGAAACAACTTTTAATAATTGGCTGAATCAAAAACGCAGACATCTGCGTTCGGGGTTTAAGTATAAACCACATCATGTTATACTGTTGTTTCTGTTTCCGTTCAGCAACCTGTTAGTATATGCACTGCTCATTTTTTTATTGGTTAACCTGGTGATGGTAAAATGGGTGTTGCTTGGCTTTGCTTTACTGCTGTTCACCAAACTTGCCGCCACATTTTTTGCCTACAAAAAATTAGGCAGCGCTGATTTGTTTTTGTTTTCTCCTCTGTTAGATGTGGCTTACACAGCGTATCTGGTCATCGTATTTTTTTTATTATTGCTTAAACCTAAAACCAATTGGAAGTAAATCCGAATTTTTCTGAAAGAGCACAGGCAGATCTGGAGTTGGTGGTCTTAGCCAAACAGGGCGACCAGGCAGCTTTCGGTAAATTGATGAATCGCTACCGCGAATCAATTTATTTCATGGTGCTTAAGATGGTTCACAACCGTGACGATGCAGAGGATCTTACCCTCGAAGCCTTTGGCAAAGCGTTTAACAGTATTACTAATTATTCTGCCGACTTTGCCTTTAGCACCTGGCTGTTTAAAATAGCTACTAACAACTGTATAGATTTTATCCGCAAAAAAAGACTACAAACCACATCGCTTGATCAAACCACCAATACCGAAGATGGAGAAGTAACCCCCATTGCCGTAAAAGATCACAACGCCAACCCCGAAGAAAGTTTGGTAAAAGAGCAGCGTGCTACAAAAATTCGTGCGGCTATTGAGCAATTATCGCCTAAGTACCGCGCATTAATAGAGTTGCGCTATCTCGATGAGTTAGCTTACGAAGAAATTGCCGAGAAACTCGACATACCTCTTGGTACGGTAAAAGCTCAACTGTTTCGCGCCAAAGACATGTTGTATAACATTTTAAAAACCACCCGCGAGAAATATTAATTTATTGTTTCTGCCAGCGGTAAAATCTAAAACAAAACAGCCCTGCAAAACTTTGCAGGGCTGTTTTGTTTTACGTAGGTCGACTACTTGCCCGGTGTTTTAGTTTTTGCAGCGGGTTTCTTTGCTTTTTCCTCACTGGCTTTTTCAGCTTCAAGTTCGGCTGCGGTAAGTTCACGCACTACTTTAAACTCGGTTCTGCGGTTTTTGGTTCTGCCCGTAGGGTTGTCAACACCCGCAGGGTCTTCGTTCAACTCTATGGGCTGGCTTTCGCCATACGCTTTACTTTCTAAGCGCATTTTGTTCACCTTTTTACTTACCAAAAACTTTAACACGGCATCGCTTCTTCGCTGCGAAAGTTTCATGTTGTAATCTTCAGCACCTTTGCCATCTGTATGCGAACCTACCTCTAATACATATTGAGGGTGGGCAGCCATAAAAGCCACCACATTTTTCAGCGTATCGGGCGCACCATCGGTTAAATAGTCTTTGTCGTATTCCCAGTACACCACACCAATTTTTTGCCCCACCTGAGTAAGTGGTTGTGGAATTTCAATTAACGGAAAATCAACCGTCATGGTGTCGTTGGTTCGTTTACCTATTGTTGACACACTTAGCATCATTTCTTCAAAATCTTTTTTACGAGCCATTAAACTGTACTCTTTCTCGGGCTCTAAATCAAAAAAGTAGCTGCCATCGGTAGCGTAAAATGTTTTTAACTCTTTGCCGGCAGATTTGTCGTAAAGTGTTACCAGAGCACTGGCTACAGGTTTGTTTCCGTTCTTTATGTTTTGAAGTAATCCGGTTACTGCCAAGTGTAGCTTGGTTTTTACTACGATGTATATATCATCGCAGCAGGTGGGGCTTTTTAATGCAAAGCCTCCGGTTCGGTTACTTACTACAAAGCCTCGCGCATCGGTTTCGCTCCAGTTAAAATACATATCGTCAACGCTGCTGTTAATGGGCCAACCCATGTTTTTAGGTTCTTCCCATTCACCCCCTGTGGCATTGGTTTTAAAAATATCGGTGCCGCCCATGCCAACTCTTCCATTGCTCGCAAAATAAAGTGTGTTGGTTTTAAAATCAAACGAAGGGGTCATTTCATCGCCTCGGGTGTTTACCGAGGGGCCTACGCTTTTTGATTTGCCAATGCTGCCATCGGTATTAATTTTTGCATAAAAAATATCCATGCCTTTACCGGGGTTTCTATCGCTCGAAAAGTAGAGCACTTCTTCGCCTGCTTCATTTTTACCTATAGCCGGGTGCGTGGTGGTAGCGCCATCTGCATTTACGTTAGCGCTTAGCTTTTCGCCCTGGCTCCATCCATTATTTGTTTTTTTGCTGCTGTAAATATCGCAACGCATACGTTGCATTTCGTCTTGCAGGCAAGCGGTATAGTAAAGTATATTTCCGTCTGAGCTGAATGCGGCATTGCCGGTATGGGCTTTTATGTCGTTTACACCACCCGTTACTTCTTCGCCTTTTTGCCAGCCGTTGTTGTTCTTACTTACATAAATACGTGAGAAGGTAGCATACTTTTCTTTCTTGTTTTCCATCACCACATCATCGGCTGTCCATGCCCCGTAGTAGAGTGTTTGCCCGTCTTTGGTCATTGGAGAAAAGTCGGTCAGTGGCTGATTGATGTTTTTACCCATCAATTCAACTTTAAATTCGGGCAGGTCAGTATTGGTCATATAAGCCAATGCCAGATCGCAACCCTGAAGCTCACGGTTGGCGTTTTTTCGCAAATCGGCTTGCTTGTCGTCATCTTTAGTTATACGGCTAAATTTGCTGAAAAGAGCTTTGGCGTTTTCGTAATTGCCCAAAAGTTTTTCGGTCAGGGCATATTGATATAACGAAGCCGGGTTTTTGTGTTTCACCGAATCTAAATCGGCCAGCGTACGGTAGTAGCGGTTAGCATTGTTGTAATCTCGCAGTTGAAAATATCCATCGGCAACATTCTGGTTCAGGAAAGTTTTTTTCGGTTTTTTGACCAAGGCAGTTTCGTAATATGTTACTCCGTTGGCTATGCTGCCGCGTTCGGTTAGCTTCTTTCCTAGTTTTTTGTTTTTGCGCCATCCAATACTTTCCGGCTGAGGAAGTTCCTTCCCTTTTTCGTCATAGACAGTATTGCCTGTTGAAATTGTTACTGGTTTTGTTTCGGCTTTGGGTTCTTCCTTTTTCTTCTCGGCTTTTGGCTTTTCTTCTTTGGCAGGTTCTGCTTTTTTTGTTTCCTGCATAGCCGGTTTTGGTTCTTCTTTCTTGTTAGAGGCTTTTGGTTTCTCCTCTTTGGGTGGCTTTACTTTTTCCTCTTTAGCAGGTTTTACTTTCTCTTCTTTCGGCTTAGTTTCTTTTGCCGGTTTTTGTTTTTCCGGTTTGGCAGTTGACTGTTCGTTAATCAGATCTTGCAGTTCTTCTTTGGTTTGCGCTTTAGCAAATTGGCTTGCCGTCAACACACATATCAAAAGCAAGGC
The DNA here is from genome assembly GCA_964615305.1 of uncultured Chitinophaga sp. Lineage (GTDB taxonomy): Bacteria > Bacteroidota > Bacteroidia > Chitinophagales > LD1 > Bog-950. The sequence continues at coordinate 94,732 of CAZTNA010000008.1, read as the reverse complement.
AGGCGGTAAAAATCTAAATTTCATAGTCAGGGTTTAGTAATAAGGGGAAAATAGCTTGTGCGGTCGAAAATAAAGAAATTGATTACTCCCGCTAATTTGTAACAGTCGCCATGTGGTTTGTATACGAGTAAAATCTTATCGTGTGTTTTCATGATAGTAAGCAGAGCGGGTGCCATGCATGCCGCAAAGCAGGAAAACCGGTTTCAACTACCAAGTTTTTCGTTACGTTCGCGCTCCAATTTCAATAGTGCTCATGGACTCGTATAGTTTTATATCAAATGCTACCCCCCAATTTCTTGAATCACTTTATCTTGACTTTAAGGCAAACCCCTCTTCGATAGACCCCGAATTCAAAAAGTTTTTTGAGGGTTTCGATTTTGCAACGCTTAATTATAATGGCCAAGGGGCATCCGTATCGCTCGATGAGCTAAAAGTGTACAAGCTTATTGATGCTTACCGCAGAAAGGGGCACTTGATAGCAAACACCAACCCGATAAAAAAACGCAAAGACCGCCACGCAAATCTTGAGCTGGCTAACTTCGGGCTTACCGAAAAAGATGTAGAACGTAAATTTCAGGTAGGCAGCGAAATTGGTTTGCCGAACGCTTCGCTCCAAGAAATTATTACCAAACTAAAAACCGTTTACTGCCACACTATTGGTTTCGAAATAGGTTATGTGCGGTTAGCTGATGAAGTAGCGTTTTTCAGACGCAGAATAGAGGGTGCCGGCAAAATGGTTGACTTTACCATTGAAAAGAAAGAGCACATACTGCGTATGCTCAACAAAGCAGTGGTGTTCGAAAAATTTCTCGGCACTAAATACGTAGGCGAAAAACGTTTTTCGTTAGAAGGTGGCGAAACGACCATTCCAGCCCTTGACGCTATAATTAGAACCGGTGCAAAATTTACTGTTGAAGAAGTGGTAATAGGTATGGCACACCGCGGCAGACTAAACGTGCTTGCCAACCTGATGGGCAAAACCTATGAAGAGATTTTTAATGAGTTTGAAGGAAATGCAAAATTTGATACATCATTTGGCGATGGTGATGTGAAATATCACCTTGGTTTTTCATCTCAGTATCCGGTTGCCGAAGAACAATCGGTATATTTAAAGCTTATGCCCAACCCATCGCACTTAGAAGCGGTGAACCCTATTGTTACAGGTTTTGCAAGAGCTAAGGCCGATGCTATCTACAAGTCAGATTTCGATAAAATATTGCCCATACTGATACATGGCGATGCTGCAGTAGCCGGGCAAGGAATTGTTTATGAAGTGTTGCAAATGGCAAAACTTGATGGCTACTATTCCGGTGGCACCATTCACTTTGTTATCAACAACCAAATTGGCTTTACTACCGACTTTGACGAAGCCCGCTCATCTGATTATTCTACATCTATTGCAGCTACTATCGAAGCTCCGGTTTTACACGTAAATGGCGATGATATAGAGGCCGTTGTTTTTGCCAGTGAATTGGCAGCAGAGTACCGCCAGCAGTTCAACAAAGATATTTTTATTGACATGGTTTGTTATCGTAAATGGGGGCACAACGAAAGTGACGACCCTAAATTTACACAACCGGTTATGTACAAATTAATAGAGAAACATAAAAACCCGCGCGATGTTTACTCGCAGAAACTGGAGGCCGAAGGCAGTGTTCATGCAGAAATGGTAAAGCGGTTAGAACTGGAATTTTGGAACGACTTGCAGTCTAGGTTAGACAATGTGAAACAACACCCGCTTTCCTACAAAAAACAGAAAACAGAAATAGCCTGGAGTAAACTGCGCATATCTAAAATCGAAGACTTTTTCAATTCGCCAGATACCGCTATCAGTCAAGCTACCTGCGACAAGCTAATTGAAGGGCTCAACCAGATACCGGAAGGATTTGTGCCGCTTAGAAAAGTGCAGAAATATCTGGCAGATCGTAAACGCATGAGTTTAGAAGATAAAAAAATTGATTGGGCCGCTGCTGAGTTAATGGCTTATGGATCTATCCTGTTGGATGGCAAAGACGTACGCCTTTCAGGAGAAGATGTAAAGCGCGGCACATTTACCCATCGCCATGCCGTTATCACTGACGAAAACACAGACAAGGAATACTGCCGCCTGTGTAATTTGGCCGGTAAAGGCGAAAAACAAGGTCGTTTCTTTGTTCACAATTCGCATTTGAGTGAGTATGGTGTGCTTGGTTTCGAATATGGCTATTCGTTGCCTTCGCCTCAACCTTTAGTAATTTGGGAAGCACAGTTTGGTGATTTTACAAATGGGGCACAAATTATTATTGACCAGTTTATATCTGCAGCAGAAAGTAAATGGCAATGCCAATCAGGGTTGGTGTTACTGTTACCACACGGCTACGAAGGGCAAGGCCCTGAGCACTCCTCGGCACGTCTCGAAAGATTTTTACAACAATGTGCCGAAATGAATATGGTAGTGGCAAACATTACCGACCCGGCAAATTTCTTTCACGCTATACGCAGACAGTTGGCTTGGGAGTTTCGTAAGCCGCTGGTTATAATGAGCCCCAAGAGTTTGTTGCGTCATCCACGTTGCGTATCGCCTATACAAAATATTACCAGCGGCAAATTTGAAGAGTTGTTGGTAGATGATGTAAAAGGTAAAGCGCGTAAAATTTTATTCTGTTCCGGAAAAATTTATTACGATTTGCTTGAACGAAAAGAACGAGACCAAATAACGGATGTAGTAATAGCGCGCGTAGAACAACTTTACCCGGTTCCTCAGGATAAAATAATTGAACTGGCTAATAAACACCCGAATGCGGAAGTGTGGTGGGTACAGGAAGAACCAGAAAACATGGGTGCGTGGTATTTTATTCACGCACGCTTTAATGATAAACTGCAAATACGGGGCATTGCACGTAAAAACTCCGCATCTCCGGCTACAGGTTTTAAGAAAGTGCACATACAAGAACAAGAAACTATTCTGAAGCGGGCTTTTGAGTAATACCTTAAATTAGTCCCACACTATAACATTTAACTACCAGCACCATGACAGAAGTAAAAGTTCCAGCCCTTGCCGAATCAATTAGTGAAGTAACACTAAGCCGATGGCTGGTAAAAGATGGCGACTACGTAAACCTTGATCAACCACTTTGTGAGTTTGAAACTGACAAAGCATCGCAGGAGTTGCCCTCACCGGCTTCGGGTGTTGTGAAGCTAGCGGCAAAAGAAGGCGATGATTTGAAAATAGGAGCACTCATTTGCCATATTGATGAAACAGCCACAGCACCGGCTACTTCAAAAACACCGGAAAAAGAAACGAAAACCGTAGAGGTTAAAAAAGAACTACCTGTTGCACAGCCTGAAGTTCAGAACAAGAAAGCGGAACTCAATCACCCAGCGCCAGCAGCAAAGAAAATTTTGGATGAGGGTGGAGTAAAAACCACTGACGTAAAAGGCACAGGAGTAAAAGGCCGTATTACTAAAGAAGATGCCATGAAAGCCGTTCGCGAAAAAGCAAACATGCCGGTACGCGAGGCATTTAGCCGCAGTGAACGCAGAGAAAAAATGAGCCGCTTGCGCAAAACTATTTCTGAGCGCTTAGTGTATTCTAAAAACTCTACCGCCATGCTCACCACTTTTAATGAAGTGGACATGACAGCCATCAACAAAATACGTGAGAAGTATGGCGAAAGCTTCAAGAAAAAGAATGAAGTGGGTTTGGGCATGATGAGTTTTTTCAGTAAGGCAGTTTGTCTGGCACTCGAAAAATTTCCGGCAGTAAATGCAAGTATAGAAGATGGCGAAATTGTGTACCACGATTACACAGACATATCTATTGCTGTTTCTACTCCCAAAGGTTTAGTGGTTCCGGTTATTCGCAATGCAGAGTCGCTTTCGTTAGCAGGTATTGAGAAAAAAGTAAAAGAACTGGCTATTAAAGGTCGTGATGGATTACTAACCATGGAAGAAATGACCGGTGGCACCTTTACTATATCAAACGGTGGGGTATTTGGTTCACTCATGAGCACACCTATTATAAACCCGCCACAGGTAGCCATTTTAGGTATGCATAAAGTGCAAGACCGCCCCATGGTAATTGATGGCCAAATGGTGGTTCGTCCTATGATGTATGTGGCGCTCAGTTATGATCACCGAATTATTGACGGAAAAGAGTCGGTAAGTTTTCTGGTAACCGTAAAAGATTTTTTAGAAAACCCGCATAAAATGTTGTTGGGTGCCGACCCTGTTGATTTGTTGCTGGACATGTAGGGCTTTATCACAAATCTTTCTCTATGAAAATACAAGGTTTTCTTTTTTGCATTTGTTTTTTGTTACTGACAACAGCCAACTGTCAACTGTCAACTGCTTTCAAACAACACATATTATTTCTCGCTTCAGATAGTTTACATGGCCGTATGACAGGTAGTGAGGACGAGCGAAAATCTGCCTCCTATATTATTGAGCAGTTTCAGAAAATGGGTATTGGTAATGTAAAAGGAAATCTGAGCAGCAAAAAATACTTACAGCAGTTTCATTACAACCCCAAACTTGACAGTTCGCAGCAAAAAATTTCTGGAAACAATGTTGTGGCATTTATTAATAACCACGCCCCCCACACTATTGTATTAGGCGCTCACTACGACCATCTTGGATGGGGAGTAGACGATCACGCACACTCTGCCTACCGAGGCGAACCTGCCATACATAATGGTGCGGATGATAATGCCAGCGGAGTAGCCATGATTATAGAATTAGCTCGCTGGCTTAAATCGTCTTCGTTAAAAAACAACAACTATCTGCTTCTTGCCTTCAGTGGCGAAGAGTTGGGCTTGTACGGCAGCAAATGGTTTGTTGAACACACTACATTTGACTCTACCCGCACTAATTTTATGCTCAACTTTGACATGGTTGGCCGATTAGATTCTAACAAACTGATGATTTATGGTAACGGAACTTCGCCAGCATGGAATGTTGCCATAGGAAAGATTGAAAGCCCATTGCGTATTAAAACTTCTGAAAGCGGAGTAGGCCCGAGCGACCACACTTCGTTTTATCTTAAAAACATTCCGGTTCTACATTTCTTCAGCGGGCAACATAAAGACTATCATAAGCCGAGCGATGATGAAGGAAAAATTAACTACCCTGGGATGGATGCTATTTTTAGTTACGTTAAAAACCTGCTCGAAATTTTAAACGAACAACCCAAGATTCGATTCACTAAAACTAAAGATGACTCCAACGAGAACACACCAAAGTTCACGGTAACGTTGGGTGTTATGCCTGATTACACATTTGAAGGAGACGGAATGCGCATTGATGGAGTAACTGATGGTAAACCTGCAGCAAAGGCAGCGCTAAAAACCGGTGATGTGGTAATTCAGCTTGGTGAAACAAAAGTTACTGATATGATGAGCTATATGAAAGCACTTTCGCTGTTTAAGAAAGGTGATGTAACTAAGGTTAAAGTGAAGCGCGGTAACGACACACTAGAGCGTGAAATCAATTTTTAAAATTGGCCATTATTCTAAATATAGAAACGTCTGCAGCGGTTTGTTCGGTTTGTCTGTCACAAGGCGGCAAACCAATAGCATATAAGGAAGATACCTCTATCAACTCACATGCTCGCATACTTACCACACTCATAGACCAGTGCATTGATGAAGCTAAGAAATCATTCAAGGAAATTGACGCTGTTGCTGTAAGCGCAGGGCCCGGTTCATTTACAGGGCTGCGTATAGGAGTATCCACAGCTAAAGGGCTTTGTTATGCACTCAAAAAGCCACTTATTTCCATTCCCACGCTAAAGATTGTTTACCGTCAAATGCAGTCGAAAATTACTGAAAATCCATCTTATTGCATGGCTACTGTTGAAGCCAAAAAGAACAGCATCTATTTTTGCCTCTTTGACGCTGACGGAAAAGAGTTGACAGCAACTACTTACACCGAAGCACTCGAAAATTTGCAACCGTTACTTGCTGAATTTTCACCGCTCCTCATTAGTGGAACTGGTAGTGCTTTTTTTACTTTATTACCTAACAACGGGCAAATTGTATTTTTGCCGGTGCAGCCCGCCAACGCCATAGCAATGGCATGTGATGCCGAACAAAAATATAATGCATCGCTGTTCGAAAGCGTAGCATACTTTGAACCCGCATACCATCTTGCTTTTATGCCAAAACTGGCCAAGTTGTAATGTGATTATCTGCTCAAGATAAGAGTAAAAAAACATTCACTGTTTCTATTATATGGCAAAGAATTATTACTCTTTTACTACCTAAAACAAAACAGATGTCAGCAAAAGCAAACCTCAGAAAAGAAAAACTTGTGTTATCCAAGGGTAATGTTCAAGTTGTGTTAGACTTCGGTAAGTTACGCAGAGCCTCTCTTACTTTAAGAGCGCTTAATCACCCTCTTCGCAAGACCATGCTTGCCATGATGGAAGAGAAACGGAAAATTACTGTTACAGAAATTTATGATGCTATGGATTTAGAGCAATCGGTAACCTCGCAGCATTTAGCTATTATGCGCAAAGCAGAAGTTGTAACTACTGTGCGCGAAGGCAAGTTTATTTTCTATTCAGTTAACACAAAGCGCATAGAAGAAATAATCAAGATGTTAGATGATTTAGCACAACCCGAATAAAGGAGAAGAAGTTATTTGCTAAAGCCCGACCCGTAAGTCGGGCTTTTTTGTTTTCATGGGAAGTCCAAAAATTTATTTCCGTTTTCAGAAATCCTTGTGTATTTTACAGGTTTCAATTTTTCGCCATGAGCCCCTCTATCGAAAAAACAACCCATGAGCCGCTGTTAAATAATGCGGTTTCTATACTTCGCGCCCTAGCACACCCGTTACGAATTAACATCCTTTCCTATATTGAAACAAACGAGCCGGTAAACGTCAACCACATCTATCGCAATCTTCAACTTGACCAATCAGTAGCTTCGCAACATCTTAAAATTTTACGCGATCAACAGCTTGTAACTACCAGCCGAAGAGGAAAATTCATCTTTTATTCTCTTAATCGCGAAAAATTAAAACGTATCTTGGAAACGGTTTACCGGTTTACAGGCTAAAAAAGCCGCAGTTTCCAATAAATTCGCGCGCTTAATTTTTTTCAATGAAATTTCTTGACATCAATGAATTTAAACGGCTGTACACCGAAGGTGTTTGGCTGATAGACACACGACCCACCCAAAGTTTTGCTGACGGGTTTATAAAAGGCGCAATTTCCATTCCCTTTAACGAAAACTTTAAAGACAAACTGAATGACCTGGTTGAAGACAGACAATCACTTTTGCTAATTAGTACTGAAGTTAATGCGGCACCTGTTTCCAAAGCAGTTGCTTTAGCGGGCAACTTTGTTTTGTTAGGGGTTCTTTCTTTGGTTCATGAAGAATGGAATTTATCTGCTAAAGAAACAGACTTATTGATATCTATAGATGTTGAAGAATTTGCCATTGATTATAATTTCGATGAGTTTTTTCTGATTGATGTGCGCGGAGCAGAGGCATTTGAAGAAGAACACCTAGAGCATGCAGAAAACATTGCACTAAGCGATTTAGAACAGACGCTCACTGATATGGAAACAAACGAGAGTTACTACATCTGCGCTACCAATTTTGAAGAAGCAGCAACTGCGGCTTCAGTGTTTAAACAAAATGGATTTGAGCGCGTGCGTGTTTTGGATGCAAACTTTACCGACCTTAAAAACACTAAACTTCCTTTCGTTATAAAGAAAAAAGATAAAACAGATTCGCGTTTTACGAATAACTGATTTTCCTGCTCACATGAATTTTTCTAACCGCCACCGAAAACAATTTGTTGAACAGCTTTCATCACAGTCGTTTGACTTGTTAGTGATTGGAGGAGGAATTACAGGTTGCGGTATTGCTTTAGATGCGGTACTTCGCGGTATGAAAGTAGCTCTGATCGAAAAGAGTGATTTTGCATCAGGCACCAGTTCGCGATCTACCAAACTTATACATGGTGGGCTTCGGTATTTAAAACAATTGGAATTTAAGCTGGTGCACGATGTGGGTAGTGAGCGGGCTGTGGTTCATAGCAATGCAAGACACATAGTTGTTCCTGAAAAAATGTTGCTGCCAATTGTAGAAGATGGTTCCCTGGGCAAGCAATCTTCTTCTTTGGGGTTGTGGGTATATGATTTACTGGCAGGCGTAAAAAATGACGAGCGCAGAAAAATGCTCGACAAACATCAAACACTAAAAGCGGAGCCATTGCTTACCAACAAAGGGCTAATTGGTGGTGGTTTATATTTCGAGTACCGCACGGATGATTCGCGGCTGACCATAGAAATAGCCAAGAGTGCTTTTGCCAATGGTGCTACCTTGCTTAATTATGCCGAAAGCAAAAACTTCGTTTACGACCAGCAAGGCAAAATTACAGGAGTAAAAGTACACGATAAAATTGAGGATACTGAATTTGAAATACGCGCCAGTGTGGTAGTAAACGCCTGCGGTCCATGGGTTGATTTGCTGCGCAAAGAAGACAATTCACTTAAAGGGAAACGGCTACAACTAACAAAAGGAGTACACATCGTTTTTTCATACGAAAAACTGCCGCTGGTGCAAGCCGCATATTTCGATGTAGGCGATGGAAGAATGATTTTTGCAATTCCACGAAACGGAATTACTTATGTGGGTACCACAGATACCGTGTATAACCAAAGTATTGACACACCGCAATGCAATAAAGAAGATGTAGCATATTTACTCAAGGCCATCAATCATGTTTTCCCATCGGTGAGCCTGAAAGCGGAAGATATAGTATCAAGTTGGGCGGGTTTGCGCCCATTGATTTATGAGGACGGAAAGTCAGCGTCTGAACTTTCGCGGAAAGATGAAGTAATGGTTTCTGCTTCGGGTTTGGTTTCTATTGCTGGTGGTAAGTTGACGGGGTATCGTTTAATGGCAGCTAAGGTTGTTGACATGGCTGCAAAAAAACTAAACCGAGATTTTGGTTCGTGCAAAACAAAATCTTTTCGTTTAAGCGGTGGCGAGTTTCAAAATGAAACCGGGTTTAAAAAAACACTTGCAGATTTGACTGAAAAAGGAGCAGAAGAAAATATTCCTGCCGAAAAAGTGAAGGAATGGTTTTTTCGTTTTGGTGCTAACACCTTAACGGTAATAGAAGCAGCAAAAGAGTTACGAAACAAAATTGCCGATAACGATAAACTGTATTACGCTGCCGAATTACAATACTGTATTCAGCACGAAATGACTTTTTCACTCAGCGATTTTTTGATTCGAAGAACAGGGAGAATTTTTTTTGACAGAAAAGAATCAGAAAAACAGATAGAATTTCTTCAGCAGTTTATTTCGTTGCAGCTACAACAAGCCGATGCGTTGAAAGAAAAGAACCTTTCATCAGTAAAATACGATTACCGTATGGCTGTAAGTTTTTAAAAAAAACTACCCGAACAAGTTGCTCGATAAATACCTGTCGCCTTTGTCGCAAATGATAGCAACAATTACTCCCTCTTGAATTTCAGCGGCAATTTTAGTGGCAATATGTACAGCACCTCCGCTGCTCATTCCGCAAAACACAGCTTCCTCCTTTGCTAATCTTCGAGTCATAGCAGTAGCTTCTTCTTCCGATACATCCACAATTCGGTCAACTCGATGCGGTTCAAAAATTTTAGGCAAATATTCCTGTTTCCATCTGCGTATGCCTGGTATGCGTGAGCCATCGGTAGGTTGAGCGCCAATAATTTGAATAGTGTTATTCTTTTCTTTCATAAACCGCGACACACCCATAATAGTACCGGTAGTACCCATGCTGGAAACAAAATGCGTGATTTTTCCTTCAGTGTCATTCCAGATTTCAGGACCTGTGGTGTGATAGTGCGCTCCGTAATTATCAGGGTTTGCAAATTGATTCAACATCAAGTAACCGCCTTTAGCAACTTGCGCGTGCGCATAGTCAATGGCTTCTTCCATACTGCCTGCTGCGGAGGTGAGTGTAACGGTTGCCCCGAATGCCTGCATGGTTAGCACTCTTTCGCGGGTAGAATTTTCGGGCATCACTAATTCTATTTCAACTCCACACAGGCGGGCAATCATAGCCAGTGCTATGCCGGTGTTTCCGCTGGTAGCTTCTATCAGTTTCATTCCTGATTTCAGTTCTCCGCGGTCAAGAGCTCCTTTTATCATGCCATAGGCGGCACGGTCTTTCACACTGCCTCCGGGATTTTCGCCTTCGAGTTTGCCGTAAATTTTTACGCGCGGGTTAGGGTTAATACGATGGAGTTCTACTAAAGGTGTATTGCCTACTAAATCAAGAATGCCTGCCATATTTTACTTTTTCCAATCGCAAAAATATTGTAAGTGGGGAAGAAAGCAATGAAGCAACTCTACTTAGCTTATAGATTAAGCGAAAATTTTAGATTCGCGCTCCGTTTATGAACTCCAAGTCAGAGAATATTCACCCCTATAATCAACTGCTTTCGCGTGAGAGTAAGGAGCAGTTATTGCAGCAGCGAGGAAAAGTGTTTTGGTTTACCGGATTAAGCGGTTCAGGTAAGAGTACCATTGCGAAAGGATTGGAGGAGGCTCTTCATGCTAAAGGTTTTTTTTCTGTAGTGCTGGATGGCGACAACGTTCGCACAGGCATTAATAACAACCTTGGCTTTAGTGAAGCCGACAGAAAAGAAAACATTCGCAGAATTGCTGAAGTGGCAAAATTGTTTTGTGCTAACGGAGTAGTAACTATCTGCTGTTTTGTTTCGCCTACTGAAGAAATACGTGCCCAGGCAAAATCAATTGTTGGCGAAAACGATTTTCTGGAAATTTTCATCAATACACCTTTGGAAGAATGTGAGAAACGCGATGTAAAAGGGCTTTATGCTAAAGCGCGCAAGGGTGAGATAAAAGATTTTACAGGCATCAACGCACCGTTTGAAATTCCTGTAAAACCGGACTTGGAAATTCTCACAAACAATAAATCAGTAGAAGAATCTGTAAGTGAGGTGAGCAAATTTGTGTTTTCAATAGTAAAGAATCAATAATCCATTAGGAATGTCATATACACTCAATCACCTCAAAACTTTAGAAGCAGAATCTATTTATGTGCTTCGCGAAGTTGCTGCGCAGTTTCAAAACCCCGCTATACTTTTTAGCGGAGGAAAGGATTCTATACTCGTAACTTACTTAGCTAAAAAAGCTTTCTATCCGGCTGCTATTCCGTTTCCGTTAGTGCATGTAGATACCGGACACAACTTTCAGGAAACAATTGATTACCGAGATGAGTTAGTGAAGTTGCTTGGAGTAAAACTGATAGTAGGTTCAGTGCAGGAGAGTATTGATACGGGCCGTGTGGCTGAAGAAAAAGGTTACAGCGCTTCGCGTATCCGTTTGCAGACAACTACTTTGCTTGACACCATTGATAAATACAAGTTTGATTGCTGCATGGGTGGAGCACGCAGAGACGAAGAAAAAGCAAGAGCGAAAGAGCGTTTTTTTTCGCACCGCGATGAGTTTGGTCAGTGGGATCCTAAGAACCAGCGACCGGAGCTTTGGAATTTGTTTAATGGCAAAATGCATGTAGGCGAGCACTTCCGTGTGTTTCCAATTTCGAATTGGACAGAGTTAGACGTGTGGCAGTATTTAGCCATGGAAAAAATTCCTATGCCAACACTTTATTTTTCACACAAACGCAAAGTGTTTAACCGTGATGGCGTGTTGTTGGCTGAATCACCTTTCATTCCTATGAAACCAACCGAAGCAGCTGAAGAAATGGTGGTGCGTTTCCGCACCATAGGAGATATTACTTCTACCGGAGCCACACTTTCATCCGCAATTTCTTTAGATGATATTATTCAGGAAGTGGCATCATCGAGAACTACCGAACGTGGTGGCAGAGCTGATGATAAACGTAGTGAAACAAGTATGGAAGACAGAAAGAAAGAGGGATATTTCTAATAGAATTTGACAATACAAAGCAATGGCAGAAACAGCAGAAATTTTTGATAGCAATAGTTACCTCAACATGGAGTTGTTGCGTTTTACAACAGCGGGAAGTGTTGATGACGGTAAATCAACTTTGATTGGTCGGTTACTTTACGACAGTAAATCAATTTTTGAAGACCAACTCGAAAATATTGAAGCCACCAGCAAACGCAGAGGCGAAACAACCGTTAACCTTGCCTTGCTTACAGATGGCTTGCGCGCTGAACGCGAACAGGGAATTACGATAGATGTAGCGTATCGTTATTTCTCAACGCCTAAACGGAAATTCATTATTGCTGACACTCCTGGACACATTCAATACACGCGCAACATGGTTACAGGTGCCAGCACAGCGAACCTCGCTATTATTCTGGTAGATGCACGTCAGGGAATTATTGAGCAAACCAAGCGCCACAGCATTATTGCATCGTTGCTGGGTATTCCGCACATAGCACTTTGCGTAAACAAAATGGATTTGGTGAATTACGATGAAACTGTTTACAACAAAATAGTTTCTGAATACCGAGAGTTTGCAACCCGGTTAAAAACTAAGGACATACACTTTATTCCGATTAGTGCCTTGAATGGCGATAATGTGGTGCACCGCTCTACCAATATGAAATGGTATGAGGGGGTTACGCTGATGTATTTGCTCGAGAATATTCACATAGCCAGCGACATTAATCACATTGATATGCGTTTTCCGGTGCAATATGTGGTGCGCCCATACAGCGATGAGTTTCACGATTACCGTGGTTATGCAGGAAGAATTTCGAGTGGTGTGGTGCGAAAAGGCGATAAGGTGACTGTGCTGCCTTCTGGTTTTTCGTCAAAAATTAAATCGGTGGAACTGGATGGCAAAGAACTGGAAGAAGCATTTGCTCCGCTGTCGGTTACTATTCAATTAGAAGACGATATTGATATTTCAAGAGGCGATATGTTAGTGCGCGAAGGAAATCTGCCCAAACAAAACCAGGATATAGAAGCAATGATTTGTTGGATGAGTGAAAAACCACTTCAGTTGAACGGAAAGTATTTTTTGAAGCATACTTCAAAAGATGTCCGTGCTGTGGTAAAAGAAATTAAGTATAAACTCGACATTAACACGCTGCATAGAATTACCGATAATCCACAAATTACCGTTAACGATGTTGGACGAATAAAGTTAAGGTCCACTGCACCATTGTTTTTTGATGCCTACACAAAAAACCGCGATACCGGAAGTTTTGTGTTAATTGATGAAGCTACAAACGTTACCGTAGCTGCTTGTATGATAATTGATTAAATTTTAAGCTATGAAATTGAAAACAGTTGGCGAGTTAAAAGCCATGATAGATGCAAAAGAAGATTTTCAGTTGATAGATGTTCGCGAAGAGTTTGAATATGATATTTGTCATTTGAACGGAGAGCTTATTCCATTGGGAACAGTAACTGATAACTTAGACAAAATATCAAGAAGTAAGCCGGTAATCATACACTGCCGCAGCGGTAACCGGAGTGGTAATATTATTCAGTATTTAGAAGAAAACTTCGGGTTTACAAACCTTTACAATCTGGAAGGAGGGATTCTTGCTTGGGCAGATGAGGTGGACAATGACATGCCTAAGTATTAAACTTGCCCAAACAGCATTGTCTGTTTATATTAGGAGAGTTTAGTTACATTCCGCTCCCCAATCATGGTAAAAAATGTAGATAAATTACTTGACCGACTGATAGATCATGAGCTTCGTACGGCTCAGGCTCTGTTCGGGTTACTAGTGGTCGGGTTTACCTGTTTTACTTTTTATGGCGATAACCTTCCGGTAAAAGGAACCATATCACACCAGTGGTTGAATGGAATTGATGCATTAGTAGCGTTCGTAATTTTTATCGGATTGCTGTTTATTAAACCTGTGCAGGTGCGTTATCAGCAGTGCGCCTATGTATTCATGTACACCATGAACCTGGTAAACATATACCTGCTTTACGGCACATCGTTCCATGTTCAGTATGCGTACCAATTTATTGTTGCATATACTATTTCGGGTTGGTTTTTCCGAGATAAAAGAAATTGGCTTATACATACTCTGGTCATCAACATACTTCTAGTGATTGTTATCGTCTTTACTAAGAAGGAGAATAACTCAACGTTTGATTTTTACGCTACACACATTATTGCAGTTGTAGCACAGGCAGTGCTCATTCATTTCCGGTTTAGCATTGAAGATAAATTACGCAACAGTGAAAAAATGTATCGTTTGCTGGCCGAAAACTCATTCGACCTGATATGTATTCACAACACAGATGGGTCATTACAATTTGTTAGCCCTTCAGCCGAAAGGTTGTTAGGGTATTCTACACATGAAATGCTGGGTCGCAAGCCGTATGAAATAGTACACCCGGATGATAAAGAGCTAATTCAAAAACTAAACTTTCATGACCCGGGGAATGCCACACTTCAGCAACCTATTCAATATCGTTTGCAGCACGCAAATGGTAGCTACGTTTGGATAGAAACAATTTTTACAACAATTACTGAAAACGAAGGAACAAACAATGCAGTGTTGAGCCAAAGTCGTGATATACGAAGAAGCAAAAACGCACAGTTTCAGTTGCAGGAACGAACCAAAGAACTGGAACGAAGTAATGCAGATTTGGAAATGTTTGCCTTCGTATCCAGCCACGATATGCAGGAGCCGTTACGCATGATTTCAAACTACATGCAGCTTTTAAAGAAACGATACGATGGTAAGTTAGATGAACAGGCCCAGGAATATATAGATTATGCTAACAAAGGAGCTTCGAATCTACAACAACTCTTACGCGATTTACTTTCATACTCACGTATTACCCGAACAGAGATAAAGAGAGAGTTGGTTGATTTAAACGATGTGATGAAAGATGTGTTAAAGAATATTGAAGTTCCGGTAATGGAAAAATCAGCTGAAGTTGTTTTCAATCATCTGCCCCAGATAAACACAGACAGAAACCTAATAATGCTTGTGTTACAAAACCTGGTGCTGAATGGAGTAAAATATAACCGCGCTAACATACCCCAAGTAACAGTTACGTCAGAAAATTCAGCCGGAAGGGTTCTGTTAACTATAGCGGATAACGGTATTGGAATTAAGGCCGAGCACCAACAACGTATCTTTGAACCATTTTACCGGCTGCACACTAAGGCCGAATTTTCTGGCACAGGTCTCGGTTTATCTATTTGCAAGAAAATTGTTGAACGTCAAGGGGGGAATATTTCAGTATCAAGTGCCGAAGGGAAGGGCTCAATTTTTACAGTGTCTCTGCCAATATAAGTTATGTGCTTAGGTTGAGCCGCTCATCGAGAGATTTAACTCCATTATTTGTTTTTTCAGGTATATGCGCCATAGCATATTCGCTTAAAGCGGTTATTGTAAGCGATGGGTTTACCCCTAAGTTGCAAGGCATAATGGATCCATCAAGTATCAGGAAGTTCTTGTACCCATGTACGCGGAAAAACTCATCCACTACTCCTTCTGCTTTAGTTTTTCCCATGGGGCAACCACCTAAAATGTGAGCAGTAGAGGCCAGTCCTAAAGTTACTTCAGTAAGAGCGTTCATAGGTATGCCCTTAACTTTTTCAGCATACCTAAAAAGCGCTTCCTGACCTACAGGTATAAACGTTGGTACCGGCTGCTTGCTTTCGTTAACCATTGCAAGGCGGTTGCCGAACATGCCTCGCTTTAGCTTTAGCTGCATAGAGTTTTCAAGCGTTTGCATAATCAGGAAAATGACACCTCTGTCAGCCGGTGCTTTGGTAAAAAAGAGTTTGAAAAACGGAATGGGATTTGTCAAAAACTTTCCAATAAGCTTGAGTGAGCGCACAGCGGGTGTGCCATTACCAACCGCATAAGTTCCCAGGTGCATCATGCTTCCGCTGCCATCCGGAAATTTGCAAACTTCTATGTTGGTGTTTTCATCGGGCGCAAAAATTCTGGAAATAGCAAGACCGTTGTTCAGCTTTCTATCTGCCCCACCAACACCACTCAGCATTTCACTGTTGGTTAAAATATTGTCTCCAAGTTTATCGGAAATATCGGTGAGCGTTTTGTTCAAATACTTTTGTTTTAGTAATAGATCAAGAGTGCCCAATACGCCACCACTACATACTAAGCCTTTCGTGCGGAAAATTTTTTTCTGCTTTCTTAAAATTGAAGTAGAGTTTTCGGTATGTATTATGTACTCGTTATTAATGTATTCAATTTTTGTAACCAGTGTTTCTGCGAGCACATCAGCCCCAAACATATTTTCAGCAAACCACAAATAGTTTTTATCGAGTGTGTTTTTTGCGCCATGTCGGCACCCGATCATGCAGGCGGCACACTCGGTGCATCCTTTGCGCAATGGTCCTAACCCTTTAAAATAAGGATCTACTTCTTTTTCTGTATCACCTAAGTAAACCCCCACGCCATCTACACTTTTGAATGAGTCGCCATGTCCCATTTCTACGGCTACCTCTTTCAACACTAAATCTTCGGTATTGTCTTTTAAATATTTTGCGGAACCCAGCATAAACTGTGCTTTCTTAAAAAATGGAGACAGCTCGCTTTTCCAGTCTTTAAAATGTGCCCATATTTTGTTGGTATAAAAATTTTCTTTGGGCAGCATGTGTGTGTTGGCATATACCAGAGAACCCCCACCTACCCCAACACCGCTTATTACAAACACCTCTTTAAAAAATGTTAGTTTCTGAAAGCCAAACCATTTTAACATGGGCACCCATAAGTATTTAGGCAGGTTCCAATCTGTTTTAGGAAAATCTTCCGGTTTCCAACGTTTGCCTTTTTCAATCACCAAAACAGAATAACCCTTTTCAGCCAAACGCAAAGCGCTTACACTACCTCCAAACCCAGATCCAATGACTATGTAGTCGTAAACATCTTCTTCCATAAATCTAAAATACAATTATTGATAACTGTTTTGCTCGGCTATAATTAGCCGCTGTGACACAAACATTTATTTTCGCTTTTGTGGTTAACAAATTTCAAATAGCACCTTTTACCGACTGGGCTAAAACACATCAGCACCCGCTTGTTATTGCCGGACCATGCAGTGCTGAGGGCGAAGAACAGGTAGTAAACACAGTGCGCGAAATTGTAAAGTACGCAAACGGCAAAGTACACATGCTGCGGGCCGGAATCTGGAAACCACGAACCCGGCCTAACACCTTTGAAGGTGTGGGCGAAATTGGCCTGCCTTGGATTAAAAAAGCAGGTATAGAATTTAACCTTCCGGTTACAGTTGAGGTAGCCAACCCCGAGCATGTAGAAGCAGCACTCAAAAACGAAATAGATGTTTTATGGATTGGTGCACGCACAACAGCTTCGCCTTTTGCCGTGCAGGAAATTGCCGACAGTTTACGCGGAACCAATACTCCGGTGCTGATTAAAAACCCCGTTAATCCTGATTTAGACTTATGGATTGGCGCGGTGGAACGCTTTTATCAAAGAGGTATTTCTAAGCTTGGAGTTATTCACCGAGGTTTTTCTTCGTACGAGAAAAAAATTTACCGCAACCCACCTATGTGGGAAATTCCAATTGAGTTACGTAGGCGCTACCCGGAAATTCCGATTTTAGTGGATCCGAGCCACATGGGCGGTACGCGCGATTTAATTAGCACTCTTACACAGCAGGCTATGGATTTGTGCTTCGATGGTTTAATGATAGAAAGCCACATTAGTCCAGACAAAGCTTGGAGCGATGCTAAACAGCAGATTACTCCCAAACGGCTTGGTGAAATACTGAGTTCTCTGATTGTTCGGCAACCAACAGGCACAGAAGATAGCTTAAAGCCACTGCATGATTTACGATCGCGAATTGACCGTATTGACGATTATATTATCGAACTGCTGGCCGAGCGTATGGGTATATCAGAAGAGATTGGCACTTTAAAAAAGGAGAATCAGCTGGCTATTCACCAGAGCGAACGCTGGGCGCAGATAGTAAAGCGAGCGTTAGAAAAGGGGAAAACAGGTGGACTTACCGAAGATTTTATTTTAAAACTATTTCAGCAGGTGCACAATGAAAGCATTAGGCATCAGAGCAAAGTAATGCAATAGTAAAGCATAAACGCTCGTGTAATTTGCCTGTCAGTTGTGAAGAAACTTAAAAATGTATTTGTTTGGCAGCATTATTGAATTCTGCAACTAAAATAAATTAGCATTGGCACGTTATAGTGCCGTAACAACAAAACAAGTATAATGAAAAAGACAATAAGCACCGCGGTGGCTCTGATAGTTTTCAGTGCAGCTGCACTTGCGCAAAAATTTTGCTTTGTAGATATGGAGTACATACTCGGTAAAATGCCCACGTACATAGAAGCACAAAAGCAGTTAGATAAAACTGCCGGTGAGTGGCAGAAAGAAGTAGAAGCCAAAATGAAAAACGTGGACGAAATGTATAAGCAGTTTCAGGCAGAACAAGTGCTTATGACCGAACCCATGAAACAACAAAAAATTAAAGAGATAGAAGGTAAAGAGAAGGATGTGAAAGAATATCAAAAAGCAAAATTTGGACCTAATGGCGAGTTGTTTAAAAAGCGTCAGGAACTGATAAAGCCCATTCAGGATAAAATATACAACGAAATACAAAAGTACTCTATTGCCAAGGGCTACGATTTTATCTTCGACCGCAGCAGCGGACCTACCATGCTATACGCTGGTGATCGTTATAACAAGAGCGAAGATATATTGGCGGCACTGGGCATCTCTTTAAAGCCGGCCGGAAACTAAAACCGTCTTTTACTCTGAAAAGATATATTTGCGCCCCGTGAAAAAAGAACTTTGTGTTTTATTCTTGTCGTTCTTTGCTATAGGTGTTTTTGCGCAGCAGAAATACGGGCATATTAACTCACTAGATATTCTGGATGCCATGCCTGAGTATAAACAATTAATGGCAACACTCAACCAGAAAGAGAAGCAATACGATGCACAACTAAGAAAAATGCAAGGCGACTACCAGTCGAAGTCTGAAGAGTTGGCAAAGTATGGCGAAGCTATGATGGAGGCCGTACGCGAAGAGCGCATGAAAGAGTTGCAGGAGTTAGAGATAAATATCCAAAACTTTCAGGGAAAGGCAACAACAGAAATGCAAAGTCTTCAAAACAAATTAATGAAGCCATTGAACGACAAATATCTGAAAATAGTAGGCATTGTGGCTAAAGAGAATGGTTACACCTACATATTTGATTTGGCTGGAGGCGCGGTGGTTTTTTATCCCGATAACTCCGGTGACATTACCTCGTTAGTAAAAGTAAAAATGGGAATTAACTAAAAGAACATAAACAAGATTTTAAAACCGTAATTAAAACCAAACAGAAATGAAAAAAGCAGTAGTAGTAATAGCAGCCATAGTTTTGGCTTTTGTAGTGCCGGCAAGCGCACAGCAAAAAATTGGGCATATTAACTCAGTTACCATTTTACAAGCTATGCCTGAGTTTAAAACCATGCAAACAGATTTAGAGAAACAGAAAGAAACCTATACCAAAGCATTGGAAGGCATGTATGCAGACTATGAAAAAAAGCAGAAAGAGCTTCAAGGTAAGTCGCAGGACAAAACAGTGCCAGATGCTATAGTTGAAACATTGGTGCAAGACCTACAACAAACCCAACAGCGTATTCAGGACTTTCAAACCAAAGCCGATGAAGATTTGCAGAAACTTCAACAAGACAAATTGAAACCTATCAATGACAAGTATATGAAAGCAGTAAAAGATGTGGCAGCAGCCAACGGATACTCTTATGTATTAGATATAGTTTCAGGTGCTTTGGCATATTTCCCTGAAGGAACTAACGATGTTACCGACTTGGTATTAAAGAAGCTTGGTATTACTGCGGCTCCTCAAAGCACAGGAACCGGTACTCCTAAATAGTTACAAAACATGAACCCCGGTAATCAACAACCGATAGGGATATTTGATTCAGGCATTGGCGGCTTAACGGTCGCCAATGCTGTTTCTAAGCTGCTGCCTAGCGAACAGTTGATCTACTTTGGCGACACCGCCCATCTGCCCTATGGCGATAAGTCGAAAGAACTCATTCGCTCGTATGCCACGGCTATTACTGATTTTCTACTGCAAGAGAAAAACTGCAAGGCGGTAGTAATTGCCTGCAACACAGCTTCTGCTGCTGCTTATGAAGTACTTCGCGATAAGTACAAAGGAGTAGTGCCGGTAATAAATGTTATTGACCCCATGATTGAAGCTGTGATAGCAGATGATTCAGTGAAAAGTGTAGGGCTCATAGCTACAAAAACCACTATTGCATCAGGTGTTTATGCTGAAAAGTTCGGAAGAAGAAAAGCCAGCCTAAGTTATTCTGAAATGGCTACACCGCTTTTGGCGAGTATAATTGAAGAAGGGTACTACAATCATAAAATAAGCACAACCGTGCTGGACGATTATCTGAGTAATCCGGCTTTAAAAAATATTGATGGTTTAGTGTTAGCATGTACTCACTACCCTCTTATCAAAAAAGAGATTTTGGAGTTTTACGAAGGCACAGTAAAAATTTTTGATTCGGCAGAAGTTGTGGCGCAGAAATTGAAATGGATTCTGGAAAAAGAAAGCCTGCTGAGCCATGAGAAAAACAGGAGTGATATTTTTTATGTATCAGATCATACTGAGTCATTTGAAAAAACAACACAGGTTTTTTGGGGCAAGAAAATTCAGCTACAGTATTTAAATATTTGGAAAAATCATTAACACAGGCTGTGTTTCATGGCTTGATAAATTCGCTTCATTACATTTGAACTAAATTAGTTTTCAATGAAAAATTTTTTTGCAACCATTGTTTTTACCGTCTCTTTGCTAAGCAGCAGTTTATTATTTGCCGATGGCATAGATTTTATACACGGCAAAAGTTTTGAAGAAATAAAAGCAATGGCCAAGGCACAGAACAAAGTGATTTTTATGGATTGCTACACTTCGTGGTGTGGCCCTTGCAAACGCTTAGCTGCTCAGGTTTTTCCGGATGCCGCTGTAGGCGAATACTTCAACGCTAACTTTCTTAACGCAAAGTTTGATATGGAAAAAGATATTGACGGCCCTTCTATTGCGGCTAAGTACGGCATACGTGCTTATCCTACTTTGCTTTGGATAGATGGCGATGGAACAGTGAAACACAAATTAGTAGGAGGCACCGATGCCCCCGGACTAATTGCACAAGGCAAAAAAGCTATTGACCCTACTCCGGGAATTTTAACCGGTATGCGCGAACAATACAAAAATGGCAACCGCGATGTTAGTTTTCTGTCAGATTTTTTAAATACACTGAATAGTGCAGAAGAAAAATATGAAGAGGTGTTTAATGAGTACCTAAACAAACTTTCAACAAACGATTTTACAGATAAGAAACACGCGCAAACTATTTTCAACCTTACTAAAGATTTAAAATCACCGGGGCTTAGCTACCTGATGAAAAACCGCGATTATTATTTGAATCTGGTTACGGCCGATGTTTTTAATAAACGGATAAACCAAATTGCCGAAAAAGCTGTAAAAGAAGCACCCAAAGCCAATGACGCAGCGTTGTTTAGTGGAGCTATGGATTTATTGAAATCAAATAAAGCTGCTGACCACGCAGAAAAGTCCCTTAAGCTTTCTCTTGAATACTACTCAAGAATGAACGATTGGGCAAACTACGATAAAAACGCTTCGAGCTTCATCAAGAAATATGCATCTAAGAACCCGAAAGAGATTAATGATATAGCTTGGACATATTTCTTAAACGTAAATGATGAAGCGCAACTTCAAAAGGCAACTAAGTGGGCATACAGCGCTTTAACCACCGACAACAAATACACCTACAACCTTACCTACGCATACCTGCTTTATAAACAAAGTATTTATAAAGAAGCTGAGCGAGCATGCGACTATGCTATTTTAAGAGCAAAAGAAGAAAACGTAGCTCCTACTTCAGCTACAGCGCTGAAAGATGCTATCACAAAATCACTGAAAGCAAAGTAATACCAGCTGCTATACTCCATCAGTAATTTTAAAATTTCTTTACCCATATCTGAAGTTACAAAGGTTGTAGGTGCGTGGTAAACTGCAAATTCATTTCTTAGCATCATGAAAAATGTGTTTACCCTGGCTTTCGTAGCACTTGTATTTAGTATTCAAGCTGAGCAAACTCGTGTGCTTTGGCTGGGCAACAGTTATGTAGCGGTAAACAATCTGCCTCAGTTGTTTCATGATTTGGCATTAAGCGCTGGCGACACGGTAATTTTCGACAGCAATACACCCGGTGGATTCACGCTTCAACAGCATAGCGTAAACGCAACCAGCATTCAAAAAATTTATTCGCAACCGTGGGATTTTGTCATTGTTCAGGCGCAAAGTCAAGAGCCATCTTTTCCACCGGCACAAGTAGCTACACAAACGTTTCCGTATGCTCATATACTTGATAGTTTAATACGCGACAATAACCCATGCACCGAAACAGTTTTTTATATGACATGGGGCAAAAAGTATGGCGACCAGCAAAATTGTGGGGGCTATCCTATTTTATGCACTTTCGATGGTGTGCAAAGCCGCCTGACCGAAAGCTACTTACAAATGGCAAACGACAATCATGCATTAGTTGCCCCTGCGGGACGAGCCTGGCAAACCAGTTGGCATACTGATACGCTCATTAATTTGTGGAGTGCAGATAATAGCCACCCAAGTTTAGCTGGCAGTTATTTAACCGCTTGTGTTTTTTACGCAACCATTTTTCGAAAGTCTCCTGTAGGTGTTGTTTACAGTCCTATTTCAGTTCAATCTACGAACAGTTATTTGCAGAACATGGCATTTCACACCGTGTTTGACTCTCTCAGCAACTGGAACATAGGCAACTTTGACCCTGTTGCTGAATTTAGTTTTACAGGAAACGAAGCTACCGGAGTGTTTAACTTCAATCACGAGTTGTCACAGAACTACGATACCTATTTTTGGGATTTTGGCGATGGAAGTTCAAGTACAACCACAAATACACATACCTACACCGATACGGGAACTTTTGTTACTACACTCATAGTTTCCGACAGTTGCGGAAAGAGTGACACCTTATCACATACTATTTCAATTCAACAGCCAAACAGTGTTCATTCAGTGCTGACAGGGCACATTTCCGTGCATCCAAACCCAACACACAGTTACTGGAGTGTAGAGGTTGGTAACTACTTTACCGAAGATTCATTTATTGAACTACTGGATATAAAAGGTCGAATGCTTTTAAAACTTAAGCTGCTTAGCCACAAAGACAAACAGAATATCAGCATACCCGCTCAGAACTTAGAAAATGGCGTATATTTTCTTAGGGTAAAAGAAGCGGTAAAAAAACTATTGAAATACTAGATACTTTCCTTGGGCAATAAAACACGGACCATGAATCTCAACAAATGATAATTATTGAATAAAAACAGAAACACCTATTCCGGTTCGCGACCCAGTATTATTCTAAACGCACCGTACTTAGCAAAAAAGTTGTTTCCGTTTGTGCCTAATCCAAATTTGTCGCGGTCTATACCAAATCCGTAGTCGAAACCAAGCAACCCGAACATGGGCAAGAACACGCGCACTCCAACTCCAAACGATTTAGCTAAGTCATAAGGACGGTAAGATCGAATGTTGGTCCAGTAGTTACCGAAGTCTGAGAATGCCAAGGCATAAATAGTGGCGGATTGATTGAGTGAAATAGGATATCGCAACTCTAAACTAAACTTGTTCATGATTGGTGCTCCACCATAAGGCGACACCACCTCTTTATATCCTCTAAATGAAATAATCTCGCGCCCCAGTTGAGTTCCCTGATTTAGGTTACTTAAACCATCGCCACCAAACTCTATACGCTCAAATGGCGAATAGCCTACGCGTCTGTTATACATGCCCAAAAATGAAAGGTTGGCAGATGCTTTAAACACCAGATTTTGCCAGATAGGTGTGTACCATTCAAACAACACTTTCCATTTATGAAACTCAACAAAACGGTAGCGATCCTGATCGCTGAGTGTAGGCGATTCGTAATCAATATTCTTACGAGAATTAAATATGAGTGAGTAAGGTAAGGTAAACTTGCCCTGTACCATAAAGTAAATACCACGGTTGTAAAACGTTGGTGCTTGCAACTCGCGTGAATCGCGGCTAAGGGTTAGCTGAAGGTTTAAGTTATTGGCTTTGCCATTGGTAAAAATAAAGGTGGATGGATAATTTTTAAGAATATAGTTCTGAAATTCTAACCCTATTTCTGCAGTAAAAAAATCATCGGGCCATTTCAAACGTGTGCCAATTCCTAAATAAACACTGGTAGAAAAATACGAACCCGAAATTTTACTAAGGTCGGCCACATTGTTAAATGCGTTGGCACGCAAACGGTTAAAGGCAAAGTTGAGCGCAGTAGGTTTTTTACCACCAAGCCAAGGTTCAGTAAAAGATACCGAGTAGCTTTGATACGATCGCCCGTTGCTATTAACCCTAATACCCAAACGTTGCCCATCACCTGAAGGCAGCGGAGTCCATGCTTTTTTGTCGCCAATGTTTCGCAACGAAAAGTTGGTAAAGTTTACACCTAATGTACCAAACAACCCACCTGTACTTCCCTGAGAGGCCCGCCCACCCCAACCCGCAGAGAGTTCTAACTGGTCAGATGGTTTTTCAACTACGCGGTATTCAATATCTACTGTTCCTTTCTCGGGGTTAGGAATAGGCACAACATCTAACTGTGCCGGATCAAAATACCCGAGGTTGACTATTTCACGTTGAGAGCGTATTAAATCCGTACGGCTGAATTTGTTACCCGGTAGTGTGCGCAGTTCTCTGCGTATTACACGCTCGTTAGTTTTTGTGTTTCCCAAAATTCGCACTTCGTTAATAGTAGCTTGAGCTCCTTCGTTAATACGAAGTTCTAAATCAATGCTATCGCCATCAACTTTTGCTTCTAGTGGTGTTACACTGAAAAACAAGTAACCATCATCCATGTACAATGAACTTAAGTCGCCACCGTTTGGATTCATGAAAATACGCTCGTCTAAAAGCTTTTGATTGTAAACTTCACCTCTTTTAATGTTTACGATTTTAGAAAGCAGTGAATCAGGGTATTTGGTGTTTCCGTTAAAGAAAATGTTGCGGAAATAATACTTGCGGCCTTCATTAACATAAATATCAATATTCAGATTTTTACTGTCTTGCATGTAAACGCTGTCGTTTACAATATGCGCATCACGAAAACCTTTGGCATTGTAGAACTCTATCAGCTTTTGTTTGTCTGCCTCGTAGTCATCGCGTTTAAATTTCGAAGCCTTAAAAAAGTTAAGATTTATATGACGTGATGCGTAATCCATAGCACGCATTACAGATAAGTTGCCGGGTATTTGGTACCACTTTACCTTAATACTGTCACGAGCAAAATTCTTTTTAAAGCGGAAAAGCGCGTCTAAATCAAACTTTATTTTTTCACGAGTTTCTTTGAGCTGGCGTTTTAGTTGTGCTTCAGGCAAGTCATGGTTGCCGTAAATGTTAATGTGATC
The DNA here is from genome assembly GCA_964615305.1 of uncultured Chitinophaga sp. Classification (GTDB taxonomy): domain Bacteria; phylum Bacteroidota; class Bacteroidia; order Chitinophagales; family LD1; genus Bog-950. The sequence goes on along the minus strand of CAZTNA010000008.1, from coordinate 69,284 downwards.
TATTTTAATTTTGCCACCGCGGTTTACTTCTATGCGAATAAGCACACTGTTTACAAGCAGTGTATCGGGCACTTCAGTAACTTTTACTTCGGTATTCAGAAAACCCTTATCAATGTAATAGTTCTTGATTGAGTTTACCGTCATGCTCCGCATGTTATCGGTAAAAATGCTACCGGCACGCAGGTCAATTTTCTTTTTTATTTCATCGGCATCGCTGGTTTTTATGCCCTTGAGCGTGTAACGCGAAATTCGAGGACGCTCTTCTACATGAATGACCAGGTAAATTTTACCATCAATTATACGACTGGCATCAACTCGAATATTGGTAAAGAGTTTTTGTTTCCAAAGCGATTTTATGGCTTTAGGCAATTGCTCGCCCGGAATCTTGATTTTGTCGCCTTTGGCTAAACCTGAAAGTGTGACCAAAATACGTGAGTCGAGGTACTTGGCTCCTGCTATAGTAATTTCACCAATTTCATACTCGCCCGGCTTACTGTAGTCAAACGTTTCAACTGTTTGTTGAGCAAACAACAGAGTGGAAATAAATAGTAAGAGTGGAGTAATAAACTTTTTCAGAATTTTGGTGGGTTTTTGTACCGGCTGTTAGCTTTTTGAAATTTGCTCGCTGGTTTTGCCGAATCTGCGTTCGCGGTTTTGAAATTCAATAATGGCTTTATACAGTTCTTCTTTATTAAACTCGGGCCAAAAAATGTCGGTAAAGTAAAACTCGGCATAAGCTAACTGCCATAATAAAAAATTGCTTATTCGTTTTTCGCCACTTGTTCTAATCAGAAGTTCCGGGTCTGGCATTCCGGCAGTGTATAAATGCTCTGTAATCAATTGCTCGTTTATATCGTGTAGAGTCTTTTCTCCACTTTGCACTTTAAGCGCAATCTGTTTCATGGCACGTACCATTTCATTTTTAGCTCCATAGCTAAGCGCCAATACCAACTCCATTCGTTTACCACCTGCCGTTTTTTCAATGGTTTCTCTTAACTCTTTAGCTACACTTTTTGGCAAAGCATCTATATCACCAATGGCATTGAGGCGAATATCATTTTTCAAAAGAGTGTTCAGTTCTCCATTAATCGTTTTTAACAGCAAGGTCATGAGCGCGTTTACTTCCAATTTAGGCCGGCTCCAGTTTTCGGCACTAAATGCATACAGGGTTAAATACTCTACCCCCAATTCAGCACAGGCTTCTGTAGTTTCTCGTACAGCATTCACCCCGCTCGAATGACCGAAAATTCGGTTCATGCCCTGTTTTTTTGCCCAACGGCCGTTGCCATCCATTATTACGGCAATGTGCTTTGGTAACTTAACTAAATCTATTTGGTGTTTTAAACTCACTACGAATGGTTTAACGCTGTTTCTGATTTTTATTTTAATCAGTTTAACAGGGGCGGGCGAATATATTATTTCAGGGTGAAAGGGAAATAACTCTCAAAGGAGGGGGAATTTTTGCCGTGTAGCCCAATTGTATTGTTGAAAACAAATTTTTGCAATGCTGCCTCTTTATTCATTTTCGAGTAAATGATACCCGGAGGAAAACTAATAGCCATTGGCGGAGCAGAAGATAAAGGCACAGATAAAGATTTATTTGCTGCACATAAAAACAATCCCAATTACACCGAGTTGGGTGTTCTTAAGCGCATTGTTAAAGAAGCGGGTGGCAAACACGCTCATATAGAAGTAGTAACCACAGCATCGGCTATTCCGGGAGAGGTATGGCGAAATTACCTGAACGCTTTTACCGCGTTGGGCTGTACAAAAGTATTTCACATGCGTATTCGAAAAACAAAGGATGCCGATACCGAAGAGAACCTTTCCCGTTTAAAATCTTGCCAGTGCGTGTTGTTTAGCGGAGGCAATCAGAGTAAAATTACAGCAGCTTTTTCAGGCACTGAGTTTTTTAAGGTTATGAAGCACCGCTACCAAACGCAAAATTTTGTAATTGCAGGTACCAGCGCGGGTGCTATGGCTATGAGCCATATTATGATATCTGATGGGCATGCCGCCATTTCACTATTAAAAGGCGAAGTAAAAAATGCAGCGGGGCTTGGCTTTGTAAGCGATATAATAATTGACTCGCATGTAAACAAACGCGGAAGGTTTTCGCGGCTGGCTCAAATGGTAGCACTGTACCCACACAAAACAGGAATTGGTTTGGGGGAAGATACAGGTGTAATTATTACCAAAGAACACGAACTTGAAGTTATAGGCAGCGGTGCTGTATTGGTAGTTGATGGCTTGTTAATAAAACACAACAATATCTCTCACATTACAGATGGCTCACCCATTTCGCTTGAAAACCTGCGTGTGCACATTCTGCAAATGGGTAACCGATTTAATTCGAAAACCGGAAAGTTAGATATGGAGTAACACAATAGTATTTACCTTTTTGACGTATTATAAATAGGCACCCAATAAAATAGTATGACCTCAAAAAAACAATCTGTAAAGAAACCGGCACTTAATGCCGAAATGAAGTATCACCTCATTGATAAATACCGAGAAATGGTGCGTAAGAGGTATGACCATAAAACATTAAAAAAAGCACGCCAACTGCCGGATGATATTACCAAGGAAATTGTGGATACACTTCGCGATTACTTTCTGGAAAGTTTGTATCCCGAGCCGGCAAAACGCGAGAAGTTAGATGCAGCCTTTGAAGAGTTGCAAAACTATGTGCTTCACCCCGGACGCATTGCCGATTTGATTGGTAACATAGGCAGCGCAATTTTTAGGTTTGGTCTTCAGTTTCCATTGGCTGTTAAGAGTGGTATAAGTGCGTTAGAAGTACATACAGAAGCCAAACATTTCGAAAACGCATTACTCAGCGGGGCTCAAGAAAACAACTTTAGCATACCCATTACTGATGAGCAGTTTTTGGTTTGCCTACGCTCTATACCCCAACCACAGCTAGAAAAATTTATAAACGAGGTAGGCGGCTTGTTTCATTCTTTTTCTAATACCGAATTGCTTGTAAAGACTGTAGCTATTATGGACGATGTGTTGGTGCGTATGCGCTCTAAAGAAGGGGTGTACAGCCATACCGAAATTGAAGCTATTGAGATAGGGAAAGACATTATCCAGAAAGGTCACGACCTGTTTGTTCACCTTACCAAAGATCAGAAACAACAAATCCTAGATCTGATTACAACTAATGAACGTGAATTTTTGGAAGGTGTTTACGCTGATTAAACCTCTATATACTTCATAAATACTCTATATTTCGTCTGTATAGCAAAATAAATTTTGCAACCTTGCGTTTTACCGCGTCATCTGTTATAAACCTGTAAGTGTTTTATATGAAAAATAGAGTTTCGGTTCTGTGTGTTTGTGCATTTTGGCTGTGTGGTGGTAAATTATTAGCACAAGACTATGCACGTAAGATAGAGTGGCAATCTGCACCTAAAAAATTTTACACGCTTGACGAAAAGCACATTAACCAGCCAACTTTTACAAACGCTGCCCATCTTGAACAAAAAGGGTTGCTGCCAGTTTATTCGGAACGAATTCCGCTACAATTTTCGGGGCAGGTTAGCGCACAAATTCTGAATACGGTGTATTCTCCTGCCACAGGAGTAGATGTTGAGAGCGTTGGTTTTATTACTGATGCCCCCCAATTACAGGCTGAACTTTCACTTAACAGAAAAAGCCCCTCCGCGTTTATTTCTCTCTTGCCTTTTAGAAAAGTTAATAATCAGATAGAAAAACTTGAGTCTTATACACTTCGTTTATCTATTACTCCGCAAAGTCAACACCGCGCAGCGAATGCGTATTCGGCTAATTCGGTTTTGGCTTCAGGCAATTGGTATAAAATAGCGGTAAACAGAGAAGGCATTTTTAAACTAGACTACAACTTTGTAAAAACAACACTGGGTGTTGACCCCTCCTCTTTCAATCTAAACACGCTTGCAGTATTTGGAAATGGTGGAGGTATGGTGCCAGAAGCCAACTCGGTAAGCCGCCCCGATGATTTGATGGAGAACCCTACCATGGTGATGGATAAAAACGGCAACAACAAGTTAGATGACGGTGATTATTTATTGTTTTATACACAAGCACCCGATGGTTGGTCGTACAATTCCGGAAACAACACCTTTATACACAGCAAAAACCTCTACAGCGATAACACATACTACTTTGTAACTACTGATAGAGGTACCGGCAAGAGAGTAACAGCCGCAGCTCCGGCAGGTAATCCAAACAAGACAATAAACGATTTTGATGAACGCTATGCGCATGACAGTGATGAGGAACAGCCACTTAAGTCGGGTAGAGTTTGGATTGGTGATAAAATGACCGGCTTCAATAACACAAAAAATTTTTCGCTCAATTTTCCTAACCTTATTACATCAGTACCTATAGTTTTTACCTCAAAACTAGCTGCTAAAACTTCTTCTACATCCAGCACAGTAATAAATATAAACGGGCAAAATGCGCTGACCCAAAACGCTGCGCCCATTCCCATCGGCAACTACCCACCAGCTACCATTCCGGCACTTAACACCTTTGCCTACACGGCTACTACTGATCAGCTAAATATCACGTACACTTTTAACCCAGGTAGCGACCCAACCGGTACAGCTGCCGGCTATATTGATTATTTTGAAATGAACTTTAAACGGCAGTTGTCAATGAGTGGCAGTGCTATGAGCTTCAGAAGTATTTCATCTACAGGAGCCGGAAGTGTTTCGCAGTTTAATCTGAACAATGCCGGTAGTGCAACAAAAGTTTGGCGAGTAACCAACATAGGTGCCATTGAAGAAATGGCGGGGAACCTAAATGGTAATCAATTATCATTTATAACTACTACCGACAATATTGAAGAATTCATAGCACTAAACACAAACGGGTCGTTTGATGTGCCGGAGTTCGTAAGCAAAACAGCCAATCAAAACCTTCATGCTGTTGGGGAGCCTGACATGATAATTGTGTCGCACCCAGATTTTCTTTCACCAAGCCATGAACTAGCAGAATTTCACAGAACTCAAGATAATTTGACAGTGGCTGTGGTGAATGTAAACGACATATATAATGAGTTTGGAAGCGGTCGCCCGGATATATCAGCCATTCGCGATTTTATGCGCATGTTGTACGACCGTGCAGGTAACGACACAGCATTAATGCCGCGCTATTTGCTTTTAATGGGCGATGGTTCGTACGATTGTAAAGGAAGAATTGCCGGTGCAAACAACTATGTTTCTACCTATCAAAGTTACAATTCCGACTCTCCAACAAACAGCTATACATCAGATGACTTTTTTGTGTTGCTTGATGCCAATGAAGGTGGCGACATAGGAAATATGGCACAACAACTGGATATGGGAGTAGGTAGAATTCCAGTGTCCACAGAGCAAGAAGCCTGGGATGTAGTAAACAAAATCAAGAACTATAAAAACCCTGTGGTAGATGCCTCTTGCTTGCAAATCAGCGCAAACAAAAGCTGGCGGAACAGCGTAACCTTTGTAGCAGATGATGAAGATGGTGATGTACATCAGGATTCTTCAGATGACTTGGCTGAAGACACACGGTCAACCAAACCGGTTTACAACTTCGACAAAATATATCTCGATGCTTTTAAACAAGTTGCTACACCCGCAGGCGACCGCTATCCGGATGTAAATACGGCTATTTTAAACAAAATAAACTCCGGCACTTTAATATTAAACTGGGTAGGTCATGGGGGTGAAACCAACTGGGCTCACGAGCGAATTTTTAATATGGCCGATATTGTTCAATTGCAGAATAAAGAAAAACTTCCCCTGTTTATTACAGCCACATGTGAGTTTAGCCGGTTCGATTTGCCAGACCGCACTGCCGGTGAATGGCTGGTGGTAAATGGTAAAGGAGGAGCCATTGCTGCAATTACAACCGTGCGGCTTGTGTATTCAAATGCAAATGATGCACTGAACCGCGAAGCGTTTGAGCACATGTTTGATATGTATGAAGGCAGATACGCTCGGTTGGGGGAAATTCTTCAATTCACCAAGAACCAAGTTGTAACCGACATTTCGAACACACGTAAATTCACTTTACTTGGAGACCCCGCACTTACGCTCAACTATCCACGCTATAATGTAGTAACTACCGAATTGAACAATGTTCCCATAAACCAACCCCACGACACGCTTAAGGCACTTTCTACGGTTACTGTTAAAGGCGAAGTTCGTGATGACAATGGAAGCAAACTTACTTCGTTTAGCGGAGTTGTTTACCCGGTGGTGTACGACAAAATTTCAAATGTACAAACACTCAGTAACGACCCCCCTTCACAGGGTTTTTCGGGAAGTCCGATGCGTATTTTTAAACTCTACAAAAACATACTGTTTAAAGGCAAAGCAAGTGTAACCAACGGCAATTTCACATTCACTTTTATGGTGCCAAAGGATATTGACTACCAGTTTGGAAACGGGCGAATAAGTTACTATGCCGATAACAATGCAAATCTTGACGCACATGGCTATACCTCAGATATAGTAATTGGCGGCTCTGCTGATTCATTTATGGTTGATGGCAACGGCCCACAAATGGATGTTTATATGAACGATGAAAAATTTGTGTATGGAGGCACCACCAATGCTGACCCAATGCTTTTGGTGAAACTGACAGATGAAAGCGGAATTAATACCGTAGGCAACGGCATTGGTCACGACTTAACCGCCATTCTAGACGACAACACACAAAATAAAGTTGTGCTCAATGATTATTATGAAAGTGAGTTAGATAATTACAAAAAGGGTGCGGTGAAGTATCCGTACAGCAAACTTAAAGAGGGCAGGCACACGCTAAAAATAAAAGCATGGGATATTCAAAACAACTCTGCAGAGGACTATACAGAGTTTATAGTTGCCAGCGATGCTAAACTAGCCTTAACCCATGTGTATAATTACCCCAATCCGTTTACCACTCACACCGAGTTTATGTTTGAACACAACCGCTGCTGCGATGATTTAAACGTTAGCGTTCAAATTTTTACCGTAAGTGGCAAACTGGTAAAAAGCATTGTACAACCGGTTCGCAGCCAGGGTTACAGGGTAGATGATATTCAGTGGGATGGAAAAGATGACTATGGTGATGCCATAGGAAAGGGGGTGTATGTATATAAGTTAACCGTGCGTGACAGCGAAGGGCAAAGCGCTCATAAATTTGAGAAACTGGTGTTGTTGCGATAGGTTGACTTTATGCCTAACGCCTGCTATATTCATATCAAAGGTGCTGAACTTATTTTCTGAGAAATTTGTTTAGGTTTGGCACCCTCTAAAGTAAAGGCTAAATATCGCAACAACTCTACCTTTTGTTTAATCATTAATTACAAAGCATGAATTATTCGTTGCGTAAGAAACAGCGTATCAGTTTACTTCTCTGGTGTGTGTTAGCCGTTTCGGCAGTTAGCGCACAAGGAATTATAACCGGAGCGGGTAGAATTAATACAGTTACTACAGCCGTGCCGTTTTTAAGAATTATTCCCGATGCCCGTGCTGGTGGTATGGGCGATGTAGGTATTGCGGCCCCTTGCTATGGAAACAATAGTTATATGAGTCCGGATATTAACGGGCTTTATACTAACCCCTCAAAAATTGCTTTCATTGACAAAGATTTTGGATTTGCTGTAACGTTTAGCCCTTGGCTAAAGGCATTGGTAAACGACATTTATTTGGCAAATATTGCCGGATACTACCGTATTAAAAAGCAACAAACGGTAGCTCTTTCGGTTCGCTATTTCTCTTTGGGGAACATTACATTTACTGATGTAAACGGGCAGGAGACAGGTCAATTTAGACCCAACGAGTTTGCCATTGATGCACATTATGCGCGCAGATTGGGTCAATATTTTTCCATTGCAGCCTCACTTAGGTTTATCTACTCAAACCTAGCCGGAGGGCAACAGGTTGATGGCAATGTAATAAAACCGGGCATTGCAGGAGCGGGAGATATATCCTGGTATTTCCGCAAAAAATTCAACGAAAACGAAGCCAATAAGTTAGTGCACGAACTTTCAGTAGGTATGAATATCTCTAACCTGGGAAGTAAAATGTCGTACACCAGCAGCATAGTGCGCGATTTTATTCCTACTAATTTGGGTATTGGTATTGGATACACCTTAGATATAGACAAGCACAACTCTATAGGCATTTATGCTGACGTAAACAAGTTAATGGTGCCAACGCCCGATACGGTTGATGCCGATAACAATAAGGTGTATGACTTTCGCCAGAAAGGATTTGGTGGTGTGTTTACCTCATTTGGCGATGCGCCCGGTGGTGCCGCAGAAGAATTTAACGAAGTAACGTGGGGCGTTGGGGCAGAGTATCTTTATAATAAACAGTTTGGCGTTCGCTTCGGATACTTCTACGAACATCCGTTAAAGGGAAACCGCCAGTTCTTAACTGCCGGCTTAACAGTAAAGTATAGTGTAGTAGGGCTTAATTTCTCTTACCTCATTCCTACAACAATACAGAGAAATCCGCTTGACAACACGCTCCGCTTTACACTATTATTTGACTTTGTAAAAGGCGGAAAGCAGTCAAAGAATAACAGCACCGGTATTTCCTTAGTGCCCGATGAGCCTAAGAAAAAGAACAAAGAGAAGGTGTCAGAAGAAAAGCCTAAAGAACCCCTTCAAATAAAGCCGGTAGAAAAAGAGATGAAACTTGAACCGGTAGAACCTAAATAATGGCGCATGTAAAATGGTATTAAAATGTGGTGCCGGATGGAGACATCCGGCATTTCTCATTTAATATTGTGCTACAAAGTATGAGAGTATTAATCACCGCAGGACCAACACACGAACCCATAGATCCGGTTCGTTTTATTGGCAATCATTCGTCAGGCAAAATGGGCATTGCCATAGCCGAAGCATTTGCCGACAGAGGTCACGAGGTGTTGCTTATAAAAGGAGCTACACATCTTAACCCCACTAACACATCCATAAAACAAGTTACAGTACAAACCGCTGCACAAATGTTCGATGCATGCTCGCAATATTTTACCGCTGCAGAAGTTATAGTATTTGCCGCAGCAGTAGCAGATTATACACCCAAGTTTCCGAGCACTGAAAAAATAAAAAAAAGAGAAAGTGAATTTTTTATTGAGCTAACCAAAACAACAGATATAGCGCTGGAACTAGGTAAGTTAAAAACACCGAAACAAATTGTAGTGGGCTTTGCATTAGAAACCAATAATGAAGAGCAACATGCAAAAGAAAAATTGATAAAGAAAAATTTCGATTTTATAGTGCTCAACTCCATGAAAGATGCAGGTGCCGGTTTTCAAACCGACACCAATAAAATTACCATCATTGACCGAGCAGGAAATGTGGTTAAATTTGAATTAAAGAGTAAGCGCGATGTGGCAAGTGATATAGTGGACTATATTCTAAAAATAAACAGCAGCAGATAATCATGCAATTCAATATGCGAAACATCAGACACAAAGTGGTAGCAACATGGCCAATACTATTGCTTTCCTTTTTTTCTGCACAGGCACAAGAACTTAAGTGCCAGATAACGGTTAACGCCAACCAAATTCAGAGTGTTGACCCCACCGTGTTTACTACCATGCAAACATCACTCAACGATTTTATGAACTCCAAAGTTTGGACAGCTGATCAGTTTGGTGCTGAAGAAAGAATTGAGTGCAGCATGTTCATTAATATTACAGCAACCACAGCGCAGGATGTTTACAATGCCAAGGTTACTATTCAGTCATCGCGACCGGTATTTAATAGCAGCTACAACTCGCCCATGTTCAACTTTATTGACAACGACTGGATAATAACATACGCCCAAAACCAGCCGTTGGAGTTCAACGTTACACAATACAATTCAAACCTTACTTCGTTGTTGGGCTTTTATGCCTATGTGCTTATTGGCTTAGACTACGAGAGCATGTCAAAGGGTGGTGGCGCAAAGTATTTTACTATGGCCGAGCAAATAGTGAACAACGTGCCTACTAATGCCCCCGATGCAAAAGGATGGAGGCCATACGATGGCAATGCTAACCGAAACCGCTACTGGCTGATAAACGGTTTAATGGGTAGCAAGTACGAAGGCTTTAAGCAGGCACTTTATGAGTTTCATTTTAACGGTATGGATAATTTTTATGAGAAACCAGCGCTGGCTCGTCAGAACATTTTACATGCTTTAGATAAACTTGAGAAAATTGCCCGCGACAATCCGAACAATATGCTGCTGGCGGTATTTTTTCAAGCTAAGAGCGATGAAATGGTTAACGTGTTTTCAGGAGCCGATATGACGGAGAAATCTAAGGCGCTGGTGCTGTTGAGAAAAGTTGATCCATCTAATGCCAGCAAGTATGACAAGTTGGTGAAAAACTAGCACAGCGTACGGTTTGTATAAGTTTTACAGCGCCAATTTCTACCAAAACTCCGCCCAAAAAATCAGACAAAAAATTTACCTGTTACGCGCTAAATTTTTCCAAATTTTTTCGCGGAAATCTTTTTCCACAAAGGGAAACTAAGCCCACACAGCGTTTCAAACTTCCGAAACCTGTTTGCACAAATTGTGTGGAAAAATGAGGTGCTCAAATCATTTTTCGAAAAATAGATTCGTTCAGGTTTTAATCAAAACACCCTGCACATTATTCTAAAAATCTCTACAATAAAGCACCATGGCAAGAAAAACAGAAAAAAAAGGATTGAAGTTCGATCGCTTCTACACAGAGGACGGAAAATCGCCATTCGATTTGTTCGAATACGATTTGCGCAGCAGCGTAATCCGCAACCCTAAGGGAGATGCAGTATTTGAAATGTATAATGTAGAAGTGCCAAAAGGCTGGAGTCAGGTTGCCACTGATATTCTTGCCCAAAAGTATTTTCGCAAAGCGGGTGTTCCACAACCCGATGGTTCATTGGGGGGTGAACGCTCAATTAAACAAGTAGCACACCGCTTAGCCGACTGCTGGAAAAGTTGGGGTGAACGTTACGGCTATTTTGCATCTGCTAAAGATGCCACAGTATTTTATGACGAGTTGGTGTACTCGCTGCTTGACCAAATGGCTGCACCAAATTCACCTCAATGGTTTAATACCGGTCTTTATACTGCGTATGGCATTAAAGGAAAACCGCAAGGGCACTACTTTGTAAATCCTGATACAGGAGAACTCGAGAAATCAACTTCGGCTTATGAACGCCCGCAACCACACGCTTGCTTTATACTATCAGTTGATGATGATTTAGTGAATGGTGGAGGTATTATGGACCTTTGGATTCGTGAGGCTCGTATTTTTAAATATGGTTCAGGTGTTGGCACTAATTTCAGCAGCATACGTGGCGAAGGGGAGAAACTTTCTGGCGGTGGCACCTCATCCGGCTTAATGAGTTTCTTGAAAATTGGAGATGCTGCAGCCGGAGCCATTAAAAGTGGCGGCACTACCAGACGTGCTGCTAAAATGGTTTGCTTAGATCTCGACCACCCCGAAGTAGTTGACTTCATTGAATGGAAAATGAAGGAAGAAGATAAAGTTGCTGCACTTATTGCAGCTGGCTACGATTCACATTACGAAGGCGAAGCATATAAAACTGTAGCAGGACAAAACTCTAACAATTCGGTTCGCATACCCAATCATTTTTTTCATGCTTTAGAAAAAGGAGAAGGATGGAACCTGATTGCCCGGAGCAATAAAGCGGTGATGAAAACCATACCATCGCGCGAACTGTGGGACAAAATTGCTATGGCCGCGTGGCGTTGTGCTGACCCTGGTGTGCAATATGATTCAACTATCAATGAGTGGCATACTTGCCCCGAAGACGGATCTATACGCGCATCGAACCCGTGCAGTGAATACATGTTCTTAGACAATACCGCATGTAACCTTGCTTCGTTTAACCTTCGTAAATTCTTTAATGACACTACGCTTGAGTTTAATGTAAACGGCTTTGAGCACATGAGCCGCGTTTGGACAACCGTGTTAGAGATTTCAGTTCTCATGGCACAGTTTCCTTCAAAAGAAGTTGCTCAACTTTCGTATGAGTTCCGTACATTAGGCTTAGGTTATGCCAACCTTGGCTCTGTATTAATGGTAAGTGGCATACCTTACGATAGTGACAAAGCACGTGCAATTGGAGGAGCCATTACCGCAATCATGACGGGTGTGGCTTACAAAACTTCAGCTGAAATGGCGGCAACTTTAGGTGCATTCCCCGGCTATGAAAGAAACAAAAAACACATGCTGCGTGTAATGCGCAATCACCGTTTGGCAGCTTACAATGCTGACCTTACTTCTTACGAGGGTCTTGAAATTAAACCAGTAGGCATAGATCCAAAATTTTGCCCCGATTATTTATTAAAAGCAGCTACCACAGCTTGGGATCAAGCGTTACAGTTAGGAGAAAAGCATGGCTACCGAAACGCACAATCAACGGTAATTGCACCAACAGGTACAATTGGTTTGTTGATGGATTGTGATACTACCGGAGTAGAACCCGATTTTGCTTTGGTCAAATTCAAAAAACTATCAGGTGGTGGGTATTTTAAAATTGTAAACGAATGTGTGCCTGCTGCCTTACAAAATTTGGGCTACGCTGCTGCACAAATTGAAGCCATTGTAAAATATGCAAAAGGTGCTGCTACATTGACGGGTTGCCCTCATGTAAATGCTGATTCATTGCGTGCCCGCGGTTTTACATCAAGCGATGTTGAGAAGATTGAAGCACAACTGCCATCTGCGTTCGATATTACCTTTGCTTTCAATGTTTGGACATTGGGCGAAGAAACTTTGCAGCGTATAGGGTTTACATCGCAGCAATATAATGCTCCAACCTTTAACCTGCTTCGCGATTTGGGTTACAGCAAAGAGGAAATTGATGCAGCAAATGAGTATGTGTGTGGAACTATGACAGTAGAGGGCGCACCATTCTTAAAAGATGAACACCTTCCGATATTTGATTGTGCCAACAAGTGCGGTACTAAAGGCCAACGGTTTATACATGCACACGGGCACATACGCATGATGGCATCGGTACAGCCGTTCATTAGCGGAGCAATCTCCAAAACTATTAATCTGCCCAACGAGGCAACGGTAGAAGACATACAAGGTTGCTACGAACTTTCATGGCATCTTGGTCTTAAAGCCAATGCGCTTTACCGCGATGGATGCAAACTATCACAACCCCTTTCTAACAAGAAAGATGAAGAGAAAGAAGAAAAGAAAGATGCTACCGCTACCACAGCCACACCACAACCGCAAGCACAGGAACAATTCAGCAAGTTGACTCCCGAGCAAGTGTTGGAAGCAGCGCGTGTGTTAATGCAGGAGTCAACTGATACGCATTTCATGCGTGAACTTTCTCAAATTGTTGAGCGGAAGAAGCTTCCTTCAAGACGAGTTGGGTTTACACAAAAAGCAAAAATTGGAGGACAAACAGTTTTTGTTCGCACGGGCAACTATGATGATGGAACCTTAGGTGAAATTTTTGTCGATATGCACAAAGAAGGAGCATCGTTCCGTTCATTGATGAACTGCTTTGCTATATCGGTTTCCATAGGTTTGCAATACGGTGTGCCTCTTGAAGAATTTGTAAACAAATTTACGTTTACCCGTTTTGAACCTAGTGGTATGGTTGACCATCCGAATATCAAGAATGCAAGTTCGGTAGTTGATTACATTTTCCGTCTGCTGGCGTTTGAGTATTTGCAGCGCACCGATTTAGTGCACGTTACTCCAAGCGAGTTAAGCATGCGCGAACGCAGTAGCTTAGACCTTACAACTGATATTTCGGATGAGCCTATAAAAACCAACAGCAGTATTTCTGTGCACCCTGAGATGCAGGAAACACCAAAACCTCCGGTAAAAAAGGATACAGAAACTAAACTTGAGCCGAAACTAACCTTAGCCAACAACACATCTATGAGTGCATTTAATGCTTCAGCGGGTAGTATGATGGGCGATGCTCCACCGTGCAGCACTTGCGGTAACATTACGATTCGCAGCGGCACATGTTATAAATGTATCAACTGCGGCAACAGCATGGGTTGTTCGTAAATTGTGAGCCCCAATGGGGGATAAAGATTAACAGGAGTTGTAAATGCGCAGAGTTTCCTGCAACTAATAAAAAAGCCCCGCCAAGTTGTGGGGCTTTTTTAATGTAGGGGCTACGATTTTACCAATTTGTATTGTTTACCGGGTAGAGACATCACCAAACTGTTTATTTCCATTTCGAGGAGAGTGGCTGCAAGTATGCTTGCATTCAAATTTGTTTTTACAGCCAGTTCGTCCATGCCTACAGTTTCTTTTTCGGTGAGCAGACTGTATATTGTTTGTTCTTCAGAGGAAAGTGTAAGGGCGAGTTGCTGCTGTTGTTTTTTACTTTTTGACTGAGGTGTGGCTTGTTGCCAGTTCATGTGCGTGAGTAAATCTTCGGCACTTTCAATCATTTGTGCTTTGTAAGTTTTTATCAGAAAATTACAACCGGAACTAAACTTGTCGCTTGATTTACCCGGATACGCAAACACATCTCTATTGTAGGAGTTGGCAATGTTAGCCGTAATTACAGCACCACCTTCAATTGCCGATTCAACGATCACAACGGCATCGCACATGCCTGCTACAATTCTATTTCTGTTCGGAAAATTTGAAGGGTGCATTTCATTGGTTGAAATGTATTCTGTCAGCAGGCCGCCCTGCTCTACCATGTCTTTAGCGGTAGCTTTGTGTTGTGTTGGGTAAATAGTGTTGAGCCCGTGCGCCAACACGCCTACGGTTTTCAGATTATTTTCTAATGCAGCTTTGTGCGCGGCAATGTCAATACCATAGGCCAGTCCGCTTACTACCAGTGTGTTTTGTGCAGATAATCCCGCTATTAATTTTTTGGTTACTTCTTTACCATAGTCTGTGCACCTTCGTGTGCCCACAACACCTACAATTTTTTCTGTGTTTAGGTCAGCATGGCCTTTGTAGTACAGCAGTACAGGTGAGTCGTTGCATTGCTTAAGCCGTTGAGGGTAATCAGCATCGGTAAAAAAGAGCGGACGGATGTTGTACTTGGTAATAAAAGAAATTTCTTTTTCTGCTTGCTTTAATACATCTGCAGACGCGATGGCCGCTGCGCGTTCTTTGCCTATTCCGGGAATTTTTTCGAGTTTGGTTTTGCCTGTCTTGAAAACCTGTTCAGTGCTGCCGCAATACGCCACTAAGTTTTTAGCCAGCACACTTCCTACGTTGGGCAAAAGTGTGAGGGCAATTTGGTAAAGTTTGGAATCCACTACTTAAAGAGATTAACTACTCTGCTTTTTGATAAGCGCAATTTGTGCTGAATGGTATATGTCGTGGTGAAGTACTCCGTGTAACAATACATACCACTTAAATTTTTTTCCCGGCACAAGTTCATCCAATTTCGAATCAGATAATGAATCTAATGTACTGGCTAATTGTTGTTGGGTGTTGGCTAATTCTTTAAGTGCCTTATTCCAGGTTTGTTCGCTGGCCTCATAGCTAGTTACCCAATCTGTTTCAGAGTTTATCTCTACGCTATATGCTGAATTATCCTGAAGATTTTCGATAGTGAACTTGCGCCAGCAAATCATGTGCTGTATGTATTCGAAAATGTTGTGCTTAAAACCTGCAGGTTTTACAAATGCATTTTGAAAAGTAATTCCGTTGAGCAGTTCCTGTAAATTGCCTCCATGCCACATGGGGCCATCCCAATGGCGACTAATCATTTTCTGAATCCGTAATACTTCGGTATTCATAGGCGGCACTTTACTGGCGTCTTAAATCGTACTTCTCTATTTTGTTGTAGAGGTGGCTTCTTTGAATGTCGAGCACCTCAGCTGTTTTAGATACGTTCCAAACAAATTTTTTCAGCTTATGTTCAATGAAAAGTTTTTCGATATGCTCTTTGAAGTCCTGAAATTTATCGAACTGCTCAAACAAATCGGTGGGTGTGTCTTTGGCTTGAGTATTGGTTACAAAATTGCGCACCTCCGCTTCTGTAATTTTTTGGTCGGAAAGAATAACGAGGCGTTCCATTACGTTGCGCAGTTCGCGGATGTTACCTTCCCAGTTCATTGTTTTTAGTTCTTCAAAAGCTTTTGGTGTTACTACCTTTTTAGGTATGCCGTAGTCTTCGCAAATTTCTTTCACAAATTTATCGGCCAATAATGGAACGTCATCGGTGCGTTCATTAAGTGATGGTACGTGAATGAGAATAACGCCAATACGATGGTAGAGGTCGAGGCGGAATCTGCCTTCTTCGGTTTCTTTTAGCAGATCTTTATTGGTAGCAGCTATAACGCGCACATCTACCAAAATATCCTTATCGCCACCCACTCTTGTAATGCGGTTTTCCTGTAAAGCACGTAGCACTTTTGCCTGTGCTGATAAACTCATGTCGCCTATTTCATCGAGAAACAGTGTGCCGCCATTAGCAGATTCAAACTTGCCGATACGTTGTTTCATGGCAGAAGTAAAAGCACCTTTTTCGTGGCCGAACAGTTCGCTTTCTATGAGTTCGCTTGGTATGGCAGCGCAGTTTACTTCTATTAATGGTCCGTTTGTGCGGTTGCTTTTTTCATGAATCCAACGCGCTACCAGTTCTTTGCCGGTTCCGTTTTCACCGGTGATAAGTACGCGTGCTTCGGTGGGGGCTACGCGCTCGATGGTTTCTTTAATTTTTCCAATGGCGGGTGAGTCGCCAATGATTTCGCGGGTTTTGCTCACTTTTCTTTTCAGCACTTTGGTTTCGGTAACCAGTGTTGATTTTTCGAGAGCATTGCGTACGGTTATAAGCAGACGGTTGAGGTCAGGTGGTTTGTTGATGAAATCGAATGCGCCTTTCTTAGTGGCTTCTACGGCATTTTCTACTGAGCCATGGCCGGAAATCATGATGACGGGGGTTTCGCAGTCGGTGCCATGCAGTTTGGTGAGTACTTCGAGCCCGTCCATTTTAGGCATTTTAATGTCGAGCAGGGCGCAGTCGTAACCTCCATCTTTGAGCATGTCGAAAGCTTGTGCGCCATCTACGGCTTCTTCTACGGTGTAGCTTTCGTATTCTAAGATTTCGCGGAGTGTTTTGCGAATACTTTTTTCATCGTCTGCAATCAGGATTTTGGGCATAGTAGGGTGGTTAAGTTTGCCTTTGGCGATTATGTATTGTGTGAGGGCAAAAGTTTGAAGTGTGTCAATACTCCGGTGTGTTTGCCTTCGGGTTAAACAAAAAAAAGTTACATGCTTATAAGCCGGATTCTGTTTTCCGAATTTTTTCGGAACCCTCATCATTTATCTGCGATGACAATTGCTTGCCACCTGTAGCACCCAACCCCTCAACGATAATTGTGCGAGCAGCACTCAGACGCTGATATACGTGGGCTTACAATCCGCCAGGTTTACCCGTTCCGATAATTTCGTATCGGAACCGTGCGCTCTTACCGCACGTTTTCACCCTTACCTTCGAAAGAAGGCGGTTATTTTCTGTGGCACTATCTCCATTCCGTTTTCAGGCGAAATGTCCCGAGGTTATCGGGATGCGGTGCTCTGTATTGTCCGGACTTTCCTTTCCTTATTATTAAAGAACGATGAAGCAGCATGCAACTGTTGGCGAAAATAGACGGTAAATTGAACAAGCAAACTGTTTGTTTGGATTGTGGAAATTTGAAACTGTGTTGTGGATTATTTTTTATATCACCATGAGCTGGAGAAACTGTAAACAGATGAGGGCCGGAATGCACGGGCGAGGAGATATTTTGAGTGAAACGGAAAATATGGCAGTAGGGAGTAGAAATAGTTTGATGCGGATGGAAAATATGTCTGAGTAGAAGTTGAGAACAACCCGATAGAGGTATGAAATGTAAAGCAGAAGGGGTGCGTGAGTTTATAGGATTTGACCTGGTGGTTTTTTGTTTAAGAAGTAGTGATTTTAGGTAAAGTAAGCGACCGCTACCGGCATTAAGAGCATGAAGAAAGCAGTGGAGTAGTAACCACCTAGGGCTGCAGAAACATGAAGAAAGAAGGTTAATTGAGTGTGGACTTAGTGCAAAAAAAATCCCGCAACGGAGGCGCTGCGGGACCAAAAGCAAAACATAAAATGTGAGTTTTACATGGTGAACGCCATATAAAAACCGGAGGGTTATTCTTTTATGAAACGCACGGTTTGTGCTTGTGAGCTTGTGGTTGTTTTTACTTCGGCAGTATAGGTACCTGACGGCAATTGGCTTACATCTATTTTATACATGCCGTTTATAACAACTAAAGGCGATAATATAAGTTGACCGAGCGCATTAAATACCCGCAACTCTGCCTGTTGGCTTAGCTGATTTACCGATATGTGCAATGTTGTGATGGCAGGGTTTGGATAGGCCGTTATGCTGATTTCACTACTGTTGGTAGTTGCCACGCCATTTACAAGTTCGGGTGTAACTGTAACAGTTTGTGTTGCTGTAGAGGTGCATCCATCGGCACTTACGACTGTTAGCGTAACTGTATAGATGCCCTGAAATTGGTATTGGTGCGTAACCGTTGGTGTGTAATAAGTATGACCATCGCCCATTTGCCAAGATAGTGAGGCAGCATTTGTGGAAGAACTGTTGAATGCAATATCTTGCCGTGTTTCTACCGAATTGGCACTGGCGGTAAATGATGCGTTTGGCGCTATAGTACCGTTTAGCTGAATTTGCTTTACTACAGAGTAGCCGGTGGTGTCGGAGAAGGTGAGCGTATATAAATCTGCCGGAAGGTTGACAACGGCAGGATTGCTTTGGTTGACATGGCCTACGCTTACTACGGCTCCGATGCTATTACTGATTTGGTATTGCCATTGTGCGGTGCCTGGCTGTTGTATTTGAATTTGCCCATTGCCGGAGCAGGTGGCGTCAATCAAGTTGATTTGAGCAGCCGGTGTAAAGTGTAAAACGAACCTGTTTACATTTTCGGTATTGGTCATGCTAAAGGTGTAGGTGTTGTTAGCGCGAAGGTTTTGCATGGTGCCGGTAACTTTATCTTCTAAGTAGATGTAGGTGGTGGGGTCGAAACTTTGTATGCCGTTGATAGTACAGGTAAAGTTGCCGTTGTTGCCGGGTATTAGACCAAGGCCTACTGCTACTGTTTGGGTTAAACCTGCCAGTGTATTGATGGCAAATGGGAAGTTGTTATCACCGGTAAATAGAGTTGGCTGACCAAGGTTGCTTCGTTGTTTTCGTAAATCGAATTCGGAATCGAACTGTGAGGTGGCACCGGTGGTAAAGCTGAGTTGAGTTTGATCGGAGTAGTTGTTGCCGCTTAGCTGAATGTTTAGTGTCAACGGATTGTTGTTTTGGTAAAATGGGGCAGAGCCGTTGAGCGATCGGTTGGCTTTATGAAAGGTAAAAGCTGCTGGTGCGCCCGGTGTTTTGAAAACCATGATGCCTTGAAAAGGCGCTATAACCATACCGGGCGTAAGGGGCTGATAGGTGCCATTAAACGGACCTGATGGAACGTAAACAAAACCATTGGCAGCAAAGCCCGGCTCGGCAGCATACGTGTAAGCACTCGGGTAAGGGTTAGAAAGCAAGTGCCATCCGCTTTCAAAGGTGTAAACACCGCTCGACTGAAGTGTAGGCAAGTTGTAGTTGCTATTGCCTAATGCCGGAGAAGAATAACTGCTGTTTAGATTAGGAACACCACTTACACTCCTTACACTTCCGCCATTGGCAATAATACTGTAACCACGACCGTTTTCGGTATTGCCGGCCACTCTTGATTGCCAACCTTCGAGAATGCAACTGGCGGGGGTAGATTCGTTCCACTGATACAGAGTGCCAACGGGGCTTCCGGAACCGGCTTGTGTTTCATCGCAACCGGCAGTAGGTATAAAATTACCTGCCGCACCCGATGCACCCAACTGAGTAAAGGGTGTATTATTAACCGGAGAGCCCATTTGGTGTTGAATGTTGCCGGTGCCGGTAATATAACGCTGGGCCGTTATGTTGCCGTTGAATGTGCCGGTGTGGCCAGCCGTAAAATCGTTGATAACCGCAGTGAGAGTATCAGATGATAGCAGGGTTAAAGAGCCAGCGCTTGTTCTTAGGTTGCCGCTTTGAAGATTTAAAACATTTACCACATCTACATTGGCAGAGGGCTGAAAACGCACGGTATCGGTGCCGGTGTTGGCGGTAAGTTGGTTAAATTGCAAAGCACCGTAAACGAGGTTGCCAAAAATGCCGTTTAATATCACGGTTCCGTTACCAATCACCGTACCGGTACCGGTTCCCCTGCTGCTCCACACACCTGTTACATTTACATCGGCATTCAGCGTAAGTAAACTACCGTTTTCTAAAAGTATATCGTTGACTGTTACCGGTGCGCTGCACACGGCTGCGTTGGGTGTTCCGCTCGGTATTATTACATCGGTATTAGTTCCGTTGGGTATTCCGTTGGGCGTCCAGTTGGTGGGCACAAACCAGTCTGCATTGGTAATGCCGTTCCAGATAAACAGCGTATCGAGCGGTGCGTGGTAGCCGGCATTTATTTCATATGCCCCCGATACACTGGCTGTATCAGTAAATGTTTCGCCTATTGTATAGCTGATAAGATATCCGTTACTCGTATCTACACCGCCACCGCTGCTGATGGTGATTCTGCTTACTTCGTATTGCGCTGAACTATGCAGGGCAATAAGTAAGGTTACTATAGTTATTAATTTTCTCATGGCTTTGGTTTTAAGGATGAGAGAATTATTGGTTGATGAGCATTATGTCCATCGAAACCGGAACATTTCCAAAAAAATTGATACCTCCGGGGTTTATGTGTACATCATCTGTAGAAGTTGAATAGTTATTAAATCTTATCTCTATAGTATGTGTTCCGGGGGCTAATTGAATGAGTTTAGAAACAGTAATCATGTGCCCGCTATGATTATCATAATTTTCTGAGCCCTCGGCAGCAACGATATTTCCATCTACAACAATACTCGAAATGACCTTTACCCCCCCCCCGATAGTACCACCAAAATATCTAAAAAAAGGAACCGCAGCTTTGATAGTGGCTATAACGTTTGATGTAGTAGTAAATGTTCTGACTAAACCTGGAATGGTTGTGTATTGGCCTATTAGAATTGAGATTTGCCCCCCTGACATATAGTTTGTATAAAGAATAGGAGGTGGAAGTGCTGATGTTGGATTGACCCAAGTAGGCGCGGCATTATCTCCATTCGATTGCAATACTTGCCCGGTAGTTCCAAAGCTGTTATTAAAAGCAGTAGCTCCTTTAATTAAAGTTTTACCATCACCGGTTATGGAGAACACATCGCCTGCTGTACTGTGAAACAAGTTTAATCGGTCGTTAGCGGCTGTGCCGGTGTTTAGGGCAGAAATTGTATAACTGGTATTTGTGTTTACAGCATTGCCGAAAGTTAAACGGGTAAACCCTCCTCCTGCGTTTTCGGTTAGTTTAAGTTGAGGAGAGGCGGTTGTACTGGTTGCCTTTACTTCTAAATAACCTCCCGAATTAGCGGTACCTATACCCACTTTGCTATCACCGGTTACGGATAATACATCGCCTGCAGTGCTGTGAAATAAATTTAACCGGTCGTTGGCAGGTGTGGTTGTGTTTAAACCCGCTATGGTCCACGAATTGTTAGGATTTGAAAAATTAGTGAGTTTCAACCGGGCATAGTTTCCGCTGGTTGTTTCTTCAATATTTAATTGAGGTGCAGAAGTAGTGCTTGAGTTAGAAATTACCAAACCTGCAGCCCCGCTATTGGCTTCTATCAAAGATGCAGGGTATGTATTGCCACCCCCTCTTACTTTTAAACCATAAGCACGGGTAGATTCACCATAAAGAGCAGTACCATAAATAGAGTGAGCTGATAATCCTTTATTGTAATTTGGGTCGCCAGAGAGACCGCTGTCAATAACAGCCAGTACAGTGCCGTAAGGATTGCTGCGAATAAATTTTGCCGAGTTCTGATACGCTGCTGTTACATCATCAATAAACTGAAATTTTTCGGGGCGTGTTGAGTTTACTATTCCAATCATCAGCTTGCCGCTGTTGTTGTTGTATATATCATTGCCTACGGTTGTCCATGGCGTAAGCGAAGGAAGTGTAACCGTATTACCACCACTTATAGACAGTTGATTGCCGTTTACGGATAATGTAGGAGATGAACCACCAGCACCAAAAGGCACCCATGCCTGACCATTATATCCTTCGAAAATTCCGCTTTGAAAGCGCATCATACCAGCAGTCTGCGGATAGTTACCTCCAGCAAAACTACCTACCCTTATTGGCCCGCTTACTTCTAATTTAGCCACCGGGTTTGCTGCTCCTATTCCCACATTCCCGGTATTGTTGTTAATAATATTAGCTCCATTGGTTGTCCACTGACCCCCACCGCCACCACCTCCCTGTGCAGTAAGCGAAACCCAGTTGCCCCCCGTTCTGCCCTCAAAATCGGTTCCGTTATATCGTATAGTTCCATCGTTTGGCGCAGAGGTTACATCAGCAATTCTAATTGCTCCAGCTACATCCAATCGTTGAGTGGGTACAGGCTGCCCAATGCCAAAATTCCCCGTATTGGTGGTTGTCATATCATTTCCAGAGTTGCTTAATTGCATGGTTGATATTGCTTGAATTGCTACCAAGGAAGGGTGCAACAAGGCAGATGGTACTTGGATATTTGGGTTTCCGGATGGGTTTATAGTGAGTCTTACCTGATAGTTGTTTTGCCAATCTAATTCTCCAAGATTCATAAAGCAACCAAGACACGGAGTGACAACTCCGGCACCTATTGTAACATTCAGCAGCCCATTAATAATTGGAATGTTATAATGGAATTCTTCATACTTTATGTTTCCGGGAGCACCTTGTAAGTGAATCATCACCTGAACAGTATTGCTACTTCTTGTCAATGGCACCCCGTTGTGGGTAATGTTAGCCTGGTAGTTAATAGTGCGCGTTACCTGCCCCCACGAAATTGCTGCCATAAAACTGAGCAGCGCAGTTAAGGTGTAAATTTTCTTTTTACAACTGTTGTTGTTTTTTCCATAAAGGAAGTTGTGAATCTTTGATTTCATGTTTTTTGCTTTTGTATTGCAAACATGCCTTATGCCCCTAAGCCCCGCAATCCGATTTTTTTAAAAAATAAAGGTTCTGGGAAAGGTTAGCATATTTACGCCTGTAAACATGGATGCCTTACAGCAGATAATACACTCCCTAACACCCTCTGAAAAACGATATTTTAAACTGTTTGCCAAGGCATTTAGAACCAATAGCGATTTGCTGCTGGTGTATGATGAGTTGGAGAAGGAGCAGGAAGCAGACGATAAGCAGTTAAGCAAACAACTTGGAATTAAAAACATAGGTGTAGCCAAAAGCAACCTGCGAGCCTTGCTGCTAAAAGCCATGCGCAACTTTCGAGAAGAGCACAACACAGGCGACCGGATACGCAGTGCCCTATCAGAAATTGAATTTTTGACCAACAAAAACCTGAAAGCAGAAGCCCGAAAAGAGATAAAAAAACTAACCAAACTGGTGAATGATTCGGAGAGCTACTACGCTACTGCCGAGTTGGCCATGCGCGAGGTAATGAATATGGAGCCCATAAGAGATTGCGCTGAAATGTTTGCTTACATGGATAAAAAGCAACAACAGATAGATTCGGCCGCAAAAAGTATGGTGGAAATGTATGAGGCCGTTTTGTTTCACATGCGTATCACACGCTATATGAACGCCTTCGATTACGAGAGTCCGACAGTACGTAAAACCCACAGTGATTTTTTTTTGAATGAAGCTCTTACTCGTATAGGCAGGGTGAACTCGCTTCGTGCCCGCGTCATATATACCGAACTGGCAGCTGCTCAGTATAACACCAATGGCGATAAGCTGAAGGCCGGTGCGCTGTACGAACAAAACATGCAGGCTTTTGAAAACAACCCATCGTTGCTCGAAGCACCAAAAACTTTTTTTTTCAGCAGTATTTCTAACTACCTTGTTTTTTCGCTTGATAGCAATCAACCTGTACTTACAGCTAAGTTACTTGCCAAGCTGGAAAAATGGGTGAGCGATTCGAAGTCGTTTTTTACCTATAACCCCGATGTGTTTAACCGAGTGAGGTTCAGGGTGCTAAGCACAAAAATATGGCTGTGCAAAGTACATAACAAGCCGAAAGAAATGCTGGAGATGGAAACTGAACTGGAAGAATTACTGAGCATAGCCAGTAATGAAACACAACCAACTTTGCCGGCTATAATGACCATACGCTTTGCCAGTGTATTGGTGCAAAATAATTTGTTTGACAAAGGACATTACTGGCTCGAAAAATATTTTGCGCTGCATAATGCAAAACAGGTTAAGGTAATGTATCACACGGCACGTTTGCTGGAGGTAATGTTGTATTACAACCAAGGGCAGCTAGACCTGGCAGACTCTAAAGCCATAAATTTTTACAAAAGCATAAATGATACGGATATAGAGGAGGAGTTTTATGTGCTGCTCAGCAAGTTTTTGCGCAAGCTGTGTAAGTGGAATTTGAAACAACCCAAAGACGCAGCCGAGTGCAGTGCCCTGATAACAGAAATGGAAGCAATGCAGAAAAACAAAAAGGACAGCACTGCGGGTTTGTTTTTCGAAACATTCGACTTTCGGGCGTGGCGAAATAGGCAAAAAGTTTAGCCGGTTGTATTGGTGAGTTGTACGCATGTTGCCATTTGGTATTAGGTTGCACTAAAGGCATTAAGGGCAAGAGGAAAGATATAGGGTAGTGGTGGAAGTAACCGCCAAGGGCAGTAGGAATAGGAGGTATTAACGGAAATGGGCGCGGCAAGAAGCATTTGTTTTTATTATTGCTGCACTATGAGTTTGTCCCTAGGTTTTAAGCGAAAGTTCAAAGCGTATTTTGTAAAATACAGGTTGCACCGGCTGGTGGAGCCGTTTAGTGGTGTGTTGTTGAATTTGGCTTATATATCAAAGTTTAGTGCCTGGCGCGAACAAAACAGCCAATTGCCGTTCAACGATTTTTTCCTTTCCGATTTCGACTATACCAAGCGTTATAAACTGTATGAGTTTATACTGGATTACGAGAAACTGACAGCGCCTGTCAACTATCTTGAGTTTGGAGTTTGCGAAGGACATTCTTTCCGCTGGTGGCTGGAGCATAACAAAGAAACCAGTTCACGCTTTTATGGCTTCGATACGTTTACCGGTTTGCCTGAACAGTGGGACCAATTTAAAGCCGGAGACATGACCATGCACGGAAACTTTCCGGATATTAAAGGTGATTCGCGTGGGGAGTTTATCAAAGGCTTGTTTCAGGATACGCTGCCTGATTTTGTAAAGCGCTTAGACAACAGCCGCAGAAAAATTATTCACCTTGATGCTGATTTGTATTCATCAACTTTGTATGTGCTTGCTTATTTAGAACCCTATTTGAAGGAAGGTGATATTCTGATGTTTGATGAATTCGGAGTGCCTACACATGAGTTTTTGGCGTTCAGTAATTATCAGTCAGCTTTCCGCAGAGAGCTAGAACCAATAGCGGCAGCCAACAACTACTTTTTTACTGCTTTTAAGGTAAAGGGATTAAAGCAGGGTTTTTAAGCAGAACAGATTTCTGACATGCAGAATTTTACGATAGAAAAACTCTACCAACTTTTTCTTGCCTCAGCAGGTGTTACTACCGATACACGCAGCATTCAACCCGGCTACATTTTTTTTGCATTGAAAGGCGAAAAATTTAACGCCAATTTGTTTGCGGAGGAAGCTATGCAGAAAGGTGCATCGCATGTGGTGGTAGATGAAATTTGTAAGCCGGAATGGAAAGGGCAATTCGGTGAACGATTGATTTTGGTGAATAACGGCTTGCAAACCATGCAGCAGTTGGCGGGCTTTCATCGTGCGCGGTTTAAGTTTCCGGTATTGGCTATTACGGGTAGCAATGGTAAAACCACCACTAAAGAGTTGATGGCGGCAGTGCTTTCTAAAAAATATAAAACCTACGCTACTAAGGGCAATTTGAATAACCACATTGGCATTCCGCTTACACTTCTTTCTATTAAGAGCGATGCAGAATTTGCCATTATAGAAATGGGCGCTAACCATAAGGGCGAAATTGCTTCGTACTGCAGGTATGTAAAACCCGATTATGGTTTAATTACCAATGTGGGCAACGCTCACCTAGAAGGGTTTGGCGGTTTTGAAGGTGTGGTACAAGGCAAAACTGAATTGTACCGCGATTTAGCAAACAGAAACGGAAAAGTTTTTGTGAATGCAGACAACGGGATACTTATCGGTAAAATTTCGGATTTCGGATTTCGGATTTCAGATTTGAATACAGTAATAACTTATGGTCAAAGCGAGCAAGCATTTAGCACAGGTAGATTGGGTGTAACTAAAGAATTTCTTTCTGTGGTAACAGAGGGAGAAACCATACAAACCAATCTGGTGGGCGATTACAATTTCGAAAATGTGATGAGCGCTGTTTGCGCAGGGGTGTATTTTGGTGTGGAGCTTCCTCAGATAAAAGACGCCATTGAAAACTATTTACCTTCTAACAACCGCTCTCAAAAAATAAAGCAAGGCAGCAACACAATTATTCTCGATGCATACAACGCCAACCCGTCAAGTATGGCAGAGGCAATAAAAAGTTTCGAGAAATTATTGCTTGATAATACTTCACAAACCGGAGTTGCCATTATCGGACAAATGATGGAGCTTGGAGAATACTCGGAGGCAGAGCACCGGAAAATATTCTCGCTTACAGCAGGTAGTACCTGGCAACATGTTCAGCGTGTTTTTGTAGGCAAAGGTTTTGCTTTTGCTGACGGGCAAGATGTGTTATGGTTCGAAACTACTCTTGAAGCTAAAGAGTGGTTTAAACGGCAACATTTTGACAATGCGCTTATCCTAATAAAAGGTTCGCGTAGTAACGAGTTGGAGAAAATTTTGAAGGACTAAGCCAGTTTAGTATATGCTTTCATCCAGCGGTCTGGCAGTTCTTGTTCGCAGGCAAGTTCGTAGTCGCGCTTGCTGCAAGGCACAATCTGATGGCGCGCCATTTTTTCTTTATCACCATAGGGTAGTTCCATCCACCAGCGGTCGGTTTTGTTGCTTTTCCAGAAAATAATTTCGTGGCCGGTGTCTTCAAGGTGCACAGTAAATTTGAGGTGTTCGTCAATGGTTAGCGGATAGTCGCCCACACGGGAGTAATAGCCCTCAATAAAATACCAAATCATTTGAGCAGTTAATTGAAGTGTTTGGCGATTATTATCGTAGCCGGGATTCAATTCATAAATGCCGAGCGAAGTCAGCTTATCGCTCAAGCCCGCATAACGGGTTATTTGACAAAGTTCTTCACCGGTAAAACCGTTAGGCGATGCTTGTGCGTGTGCGGGAGCATCGGCCATACGCACGGCTGAAATATCAATGGTGAGCATATCAGCATCACGAAGAATTGGTTCCGCTTCTTCCATGTTAGCTCGCAGCAACCCAAGGCGGTGACAATCGAAGTTTAAGCTCTCTAAGGTTTCTATAGCTTTCGAATCGTTAAGGTAGGTTTGATGACCGAGGTGTGAGTAATTGAAAAGATAATTAGGCGTGTGTGTGAAAATGCTCATGATAAATGAGGCAGCATCTATTTTGTCGGGCATTTTGCCTGGTGTAATGGGGCCATTTTCGAACATGTCAATGCGTTCGTCAACATTTACTACATTGATAAGTGTTTGTAAAGCTTTGTAGCCAATGTATTGACCAAAGGCCAGGTCGTGACTGCCGCCAATTATTATCGGAAAAACTTTATGCGTAATGAGTTCTACCATTACCGAAGCAAGTGCAAAGTAGGTGTCGCGTACGGTTTCACCCGGTGTAATGTTTCCTAAGTCAATAACATGAAATTCTTTTTCAACGGGGGGTAAAAAAAGTTTGTAAAACTCTTTGCGCACTAAGTCGGGCGCTTTAGCGCTGCCATGGTTTCCTACTGAGGAACGGTCTTCGGGTACTCCGATTATAGCTACATCGTACCATCCAATTTCAGGCTCTTTGCCATCGTAAATAAACATGTAGTTGCCAATTTGCCCGGGGTGAAGTTCCTGCCCATCGAGCAGGGTTTCTTTGTTGATAGGAGTAAGGAAGTCGTAAATCATGAAAGCAAAATAGAAGACGCAAGACACAAGACAAAAGACCTGTGCAAATACAAATGAACGGACTGTTTGTGGAATGGAGATTTGGTAAGACGGAAGAAGTGCGAATAAGGAATTTATACTTCGGTAATTTCACTCAACTCTAACCAACGCATTTCTTTTTCTTCCAGCATTTTAGAAACAGTTTGGTGTCGGTCTATCAACTGATTCATTTCGGTATAAGGAATGTTACCGGTAATCAGTTTTTGGTTCAGTTCTTCCTTTTCTTTTTCCAGTTCGGGAATTTCTCTTTGCAATGCATCCAACTCTGTTTTTTGCTTAAAGCTCAGTTTCTTTTTAGCGGGAGCGGGAGATGTGTTTTTTTGTAACTCCGTTGCGGGTTGCTTGCTTTCGGTTACCTGAACTTTTGCTTCTGCTACCGGTTTTCTCTTTTTCATTATCTCTGCTTGCCGCCATTGTGTGTAGTTACCCGGAAAATCACTCACTATGCCTTCGCCCTCAAAGACAAAAAGATGGTCAACCAGTTTATCCATAAAGTAGCGGTCGTGCGAAACAATAATTACACAGCCCTGATACTGTTCCAGAAATTCTTCGAGCACTGCCAGGGTTACTAAATCCAAATCGTTGGTAGGCTCATCGAGAATCAAAAAATTCGGGTTGCTGAAAAGAATGGAGAGTAGTTGCAAGCGTTTTTTCTCGCCACCGCTTAACTTGCTTATGTAAGTAAACTGTTGATCTGGACTAAACTGAAACAATTGCAAAAATTGCCCGGCCGAAACTTTGGTGCCATCGGCCAGTGGAAAGTGTTCTGCAATGTCTTTCACAAATTCTATTACCCGCTTATCTTCTTTAGGTTGCAGCCCCTGCTGATGAAAGTAGCCGTACACCACTGTTTCACCGGAGTTTATTTTTCCCGAATCAGCATTTTCTAAACCCATAATGATGTTTAGAAAAGTTGATTTGCCCACACCGTTTTTACCAATAATGCCTATTCGTTCGCGGTGCTTAAACGTATAATCGAACGACTGTAGAATTTTCTTTTCACCAAACGATTTGTAAACCTTTTTCAACTCCAGAATTTTACCGCCTATGCGGGTCATTTTTACGTGCAATTGAAGTTTGTCGTCTGCCTTGCGGGTGGTGGCTTTTTCTTCTACGTCATAAAAAGCATCCTGCCGCGATTTTGATTTGGTAGTGCGTGCTTTGGGTTGTTTACGCATCCATTCCAGTTCCTTGCGGTATAGATTTCTTGCTTTGTCAAGTGAAGCAGCATCACTTTCTTCACGCTCTGCTTTACGCAAAAGGTAGCTCTCAAAATTACCACGGTGTACATATAGTTGTTCGTTTTCTAATTCCAATATTTCGTTGCAAACGGCCTCGAGAAAAAAGCGGTCGTGGGTAACCAGCAGCAAAGTGGTTTTGTTGTCCGAAAGAAATTCAGCCAGCCACTCAATCATTTCAAAATCGAGGTGGTTCGTGGGTTCATCAAGAATTAAAAAGTTATTGCGTTCACCAAAACTGATATCAATTAAAACCTTTGCTAATGACAAACGCTTGCGCTGCCCGCCCGAAAGAGAATCAGTCATTTGTTCGAGGTCGGTAATATTGAGTGAGTGCAAAATTTCTTTCACTTTACTTTCAAAATTCCACGCGCCCAGCTCGTCCATTTTTTCCATTAGTGAAGTTAGTGCTGCTTCATTGTGGTGTTCCATAGCTAACTCATATTCGCGTACGGTATTAACCACCGGATGGTTGTAACTCAAGATATTTTCAAGCACTGTTTTGCCTTTGTCAAACAATGGGTTTTGGTCAAGAAACGAAACGCTTACTTCTTTATTCACCCAAACCTTTCCGCTGTCGGCAGTGTCTTTGCCGGCCAGCACATTTAGCAATGTAGTTTTGCCGGCTCCGTTTTTAGCTACCAGCGCAATTTTATCACCTTGCTCTATATTGAAGCTTATATTGGTGAAAAGTGGTTTTTCTACAAAAGATTTGGTGAGGTTCTCTACTGACAAATAATGCATAGGGGCGCGAATGTAAAAAACAGAGCGAGTAGAAGATTTTGTGCCCTGCAAACACAGCTGAAATAATTTTTTCTGTTTTCGAAATCACTTTGTATATTGTCGAAATACACATTAACAAACCATTAGTTAACCTTAAAATTACGCGTATGAAAAAAGTATTACGAGTTCTCTTTTACTTAGTGCTATTGATAGTTGTAGCTGTAGTGAGTTTTGCTTCGTTTATTCAATTGCGGGGCATACCTAAATACGAAGTTGATAAGATAGAATACACCGAAGTGCCGGGCGATTCGGCCATGATAGCCCGAGGCGAAAAAATAGCAGCTGTGCAGTGTGTGGTTTGCCACCGCGGCAGTGATGGTAAACTTTCGGGGCGCTTATTGGGTGAGCTGCCTCCTGATTTTGGGGAAATTCACTCAGCTAATATTACCCAAAGCAAGGAACATGGAATTGGAAACTGGACAGATGCACAGATTGCTTACCTATTGCGCACCGGTGTAAAACCAGATGGTCAGTTTCTGCCACCCTACATGCCCAAATTCCCGCATTTGAGCGATTATGATTTAAAGGCACTCATAGCATTGCTTCGTTCCGATAAACCTTATGTGCAAGCATCAGAAGTTCCGAAAGTTGAAAGCAAACCGAGCTTTCTTACAAAATTTTTGTGTTTGGTGGCATTTAAGAAAATTCCTTATCCGGCCGGTGCTATAGCAGAACCTGACACAAACGATGCTGTTACTTACGGCAAATATCTGATAACCGGCCGTTATGATTGTTACCCGTGCCATTCAGCTGACTTTAAAACTATGAATCAGGCAGAACCCGAAAAAAGCGGTGGGTATTGTGGTGGTGGAAACCTGATGATAGCTTTAGATGGCACAAAACGCTTTACTGCTAACATTACTATGGATGAAGAAACCGGTTTGGGCCGTTGGACGCTGGAAGATTTTTCGAGAGCAATGCGTGAATCGAAAAGTAAAAACGGAAAATCGCTTCGTGACCCAATGCTGCCTTACAATGGTCTAACCGATTTAGAGGTAAAATCCATGTGGGCCTATTTGCAAACTATTCCAAAAATTAAAAACGCTGTTGATCGCAAGTGGGATGAATAATTAGCCCCTAACTCTTTACCGCAAGATTGAAGGAATCTTCAGGTAGCCCCGTTTACTGTTCAATCAGTAGCGGGGTTTTTATTTTTCCTCGAAATTTTCTTTCAACTTCTTTTGCAACGACAGCATTTCATCGCGTAGTTTAGCGGCTGTGAGGTAGTCTAGATCTTTAGATGCTTCCAGCATTTTCTTACGCTTCGATTCTATTGCCTTATGTAAACTATCGGCAGAAGAATAATCTGCTACCGGCTCTGCTGCCATGGTTGTTTCATTTTCCATTTCAGTGTACGTATTTGGCGAGTTGCTTCTGATGTCTAACACTGAAGTTTGCTTCATTATTTCCTCACGCGATTTAAAAACTGTTGTTGGAGTAATGTTGTTCTCTTCATTATACTTCAACTGTTTCTCGCGCCTGCGGTTGGTTTCGTCAATAGTCAACTGCATGCTGTTGGTTATCTTATCGGCATACATTATTACCAAACCATTTGCGTTACGCGCAGCACGTCCGCTTACCTGAATTAAACTTCTACGGTTTCGCAAAAATCCTTCTTTATCTGCATCGAGAATTGCCACCAACGAAACTTCGGGCAAATCCAAACCTTCGCGCAAAAGATTTACACCAATCAGCACATCAAATTTTCCTAAGCGCAAGTCACGGATAATTTCAATGCGGTCGAGCGTATCTACTTCACTGTGTATATATCGACACTTAATACTCAGGCGCATCATATATTTGTTCAGTTCCTCTGCCATGCGCTTGGTAAGTGTGGTAACCAGCACACGCTCTTTTTTCTTAATACGCTCATCTATTTCTTCCAGCAAATCATCAATCTGATTTAAGCTTGGCCGCACTTCAATAGGTGGGTCTAACAACCCTGTGGGTCTAACAATCTGTTCTACAAACTCTCCCTCGGTTTTTTCCATTTCATAATCACCGGGGGTGGCGCTTACATAAATGGCTTGGTTCATTTTTGCTTCAAACTCATGAAAATTCAGAGGACGGTTATCCATAGCCGAAGGCAAACGAAAACCATATTCTACCAGATTCATTTTCCGTGAACGGTCGCCACCATACATGCCGCCTATTTGCGGAACAGTAACGTGGCTTTCATCTATTACAAGCAGAAAGTCATCGGCAAAGTAGTCAAGCAAACAGTAAGGGCGGGTGCCTTTTTCTCTCTTATCTAAAAACCGCGAATAATTTTCGATGCCTGAGCAGTAGCCAAGTTCGCGCATCATTTCCATATCAAACTCGGTGCGTTCTTTCAAGCGAGATGCTTCTACATGCTTGCCTACTTCACGGAAATATTCCACCTGAGAGTTCAACTCTTCCTGAATTTCATCTAGCACGCGCATCAACGAGTCTTTAGATGTTACATACAGGTTGGCAGGAAAAATAGCAGCTATGTCTAACTTACCTAATCTGCGACCTGTTACCGGATCGAAACTTTCTATCTCTTCAATTTCATCACCAAAGAACGTAATTCGATAAGCATAATCTACATAAGGCAAAACAACTTCTATTACATCGCCCTTTACGCGAAAAGTTCCGCGGGTAATTTCTTCGGCTCTTGAGTATAAGCTGTTCACCAGGTTGTGTAAAAACTTATTGCGCGCAATTACCTGCCCTTTTTGAATGCGGATAATTCCGTTTTCAATTTCAACCGGATTGCCTAGGCCGTAAATACAACTCACCGAAGCCACCACTATAATATCGCGCCTGCCTGAAAGGAGAGAAGCGGTAGCACTCAAACGCAACTTGTCAATTTCTTCGTTGATGGATAAATCTTTTTCAATGTAAGTGCCCGTAGATGGAATGTATGCTTCAGGTTGATAGTAGTCGTAGTACGAAACAAAATACTCCACTGCATTATCCGGAAAAAACTGTTTGAACTCGCCATACAATTGGCTCACGAGTGTTTTGTTGTGTGAGAGCACCAACGTGGGTTTCTGCACCTGCTGTATCACATTAGCCACAGTAAATGTTTTTCCGGATCCGGTTACGCCTAACAAAACCTGATGCTTATCATGCTGCTGAACGCCCTGTACCAATTGCTTGATAGCTTGGGGTTGGTCGCCAGATGGTTTGTATTTAGTGGTAAGGTTAAAGGGCATGGTTTCAAAAAAAAGCGAATCACAAAAGTATTTTTCTGTGGTAATCATTCGGTTATAAAACGACAAAGAAGTAATAGAATTTAGGTAAAATATTTTTCCCTACCAACCGTTTGGTAAAATACAAACTGTTTCTACATTCGTTGTCCCTAATTCAACCTCAACAATTTGTTTACCATAATTATTTAAGACATGAGCGCAACAGCACAAGAAACAAAAGCGGTGAATGTAACTCCCGCTAAAGCCAGAAAAATTAAAACCGTTGCCGTGTTGGGCTCGGGTGTAATGGGTTCGCGAATCGCATTGCACTATGCCAATATCGGCTTGAAGGTTTATTTGCTTGACATCGTAACGCCTAATTTGAGCGAAGCCGATGCAAAGAAACCCGCTAAGAGAAATCAGTTAGTAAACGATGCTCTGGCATTTGCTTTAAAGAGCAATCCGAATCCGGTTTATGACAAAGCATTTGCCAGCCGCATTACCACCGGAAACTTTGACGACAACTTAAACCTGATCAAAAATGCCGACTGGATTATTGAAGTGGTGGTAGAGCGCCTTGATATCAAGAAAATAGTTTTTGAAAAAGTAGAACAGTTCCGCAAGCCGGGCACGCTCATTACTTCCAACACTTCGGGTATTCCTATTCACCTGATGGCAGAAGGAAGAAGCGATGATTTCCGTGCACACTTCTGCGGCACGCACTATTTCAACCCTCCGCGTTACCTGCGTTTGCTGGAAATAATTCCTACCAACGAAACTCACCCGGAAGTAATTGACTTCTTAATGAGCTATGGCGATTTGTATCTCGGTAAGCAAACCGTGTTGTGTAAAGACACTCCGGCTTTTATTGCCAATCGCGTGGGCGTTTTCAGCATTGCAGCAGTTATTAAGTTGATGCAGGAAATGGATATGACTATTGATGAAGTGGATGCATTGACAGGAACTTTAATCGGTAAACCAAAATCAGCAACATTCAGAACTACGGATGTGGTTGGTTTGGATACCATGATTAAAGTAATGAAGGGCGCTTACGACAACCTGCCGAACGATGAGTATCGCGATGTGTTGCAGGTGCCGTCATGGATTCTGCAAATGGAAACCAACAAATGGATTGGCGATAAAACCGGTCAGGGCTTCTTCCAAAAAACAAAAGATGCTTCAGGCAAAAAGTCGTTTGCTACGCTCGATTGGAAAACACTGGAATACAAACCTTCTGCAAAAACTAAATCGGCAACCACCGAATTAAAGAGCATTGAAGATTTGAAAAAACGTCTGGCAGCTATTGCCAAGCAAACCGATAAGCACGGAGAATTTTTGCGTAAGCTCACCTACTACGTTTCTGCTTATGTAAGCAATCGTATTCCTGAAATTAGCGATGAGCTTTACAGAATTGACGATGCTATGTGTGCGGGTTTCGGATGGGAGATTGGTCCGTTTGCACAGTGGGATGCCATTGGTGTTGAAGCGGTATTGAAAGGAATGCGTGAAGCAGGATTTAAAGTAGGCACTTGGGTAGATGAAATGTTAGCTGCCGGTTTCAAAACTTTCTACAAAGTAGAAAATGGCGTGCAGAAGTATTACGACATTCCTTCCAAATCATACAAGGCAATTCCGGGCCGCGAAGCGTTTATCATTTTAGATAACTACAAAGACCAGAAGCCGGTTTGGAAAAATGCCTTCTCAAGAATTGATGATATCGGTGATGGTGTGTTGAACGTTTCGTGGAGCACAAAAATGAATTCATTGGGTGGCGAAGTAATTGAAGCCATCAACAAAGGAATTGACATTGCCGAGCAACAAGGTTGGAAAGGAGTTGTGTTGGGTCACGATTACCCGAACTTTAGCGCAGGTGCAAACCTCGCTATGATTTTCATGTTCGCTTTAGAGCAGGAATACGATGAATTGGATTTTGCGGTTCGCGCATTCCAGGGTTCTACTATGCGTTGTCGTTATTCTTCTATTCCGGTAGTGGCTGCGCCACATGGTATGACCCTCGGTGGCGGGTGCGAATTTTCTATGCATGCCGATGCAGCTGTAGCAAGTGCCGAAACTTATATCGGATTGGTGGAAGTGGGTGTGGGTCTTATCCCTGGTGGTGGCGGAACAAAAGAAATGGCGCTTCGCGCTTCAGATGCTTACTATGCCGGTGATGCACAAATTCCTCAGTTGGCGGAACGCTTCACAGCTATTGCAACAGCAAAAGTGGCTACTTCTGCCTATGAAGGTTTCAACATTGGTGTGTTGGACAAGAAAAAAGATTCTGTGGTAGTCAACCAATCTCGTTTGATTGCAGAAGCAAAAGACAAAGTGTTGGAACTATACAACAATGGCTATGTGCAAAAACCACAGCGCGAT
Source organism: uncultured Chitinophaga sp. (assembly GCA_964615305.1). Taxonomy (GTDB): domain Bacteria; phylum Bacteroidota; class Bacteroidia; order Chitinophagales; family LD1; genus Bog-950. The sequence continues at coordinate 33,617 of CAZTNA010000008.1, read as the reverse complement.
GATATCACCGTATTGGGAAGAACAGGTTTGAGTGCATTGTATGCAGGGGCAGCTACTTTCAAAGTAGGCGGCTATGCCAGCGAACACGATTTCAAAATTGCGCAGAAGATTGCATGGGTTCTTTGCGGTGGCGACTTAACTTCTGAATCGAAAGTTACTGAACAATATTTGTTGGATTTAGAGCGCGAAGCATTCCTTTCACTTTGTGGTGAGAAGAAAACTTTGGAGCGTATTCAGTCAATATTAACGAGTGGTAAGCCGTTGAGAAACTAAATGGAAGTATTGAGTAGTTAGTATTAAGTATTCAGACAAATACAATATTCAAGAACATGCATAATTACAAACAACTTAAAGTGTGGGAAAAATCGATTGACTTGGTTGTTGCTGTTTACGAAGCTACTACTCAGTTTCCTACGGAAGAAAAATATGGTTTGACTTCGCAAATGAGAAGAAGTGCCGTTTCTGTTCCATCTAATATTGCTGAAGGGGCAGGAAGAAACTCAGACATGGATTTCTGTCGGTTTTTATCTATTGCACATGGTTCAAGCTATGAATTAGAAACTCAAGTAATTGTTTCCGAGAAACTCTCACTCCTATCAAAAGAAGTTTCGGAAGAAATCTGCACAAGAATTTCTGAGATTCAAAAAATGAATTACAACTTACAACTAAAACTTAATCCTCAAATATTTGAGGGCTTCAAATCTTAATACTTAATACTAATTACTAAATACTAAATACTAAATACTTTATTATGGAAGCATACATTATCGCAGGCAGTCGCACCGCCATCGGAAAAGCAAAACGCGGAGGTTTCCGTTTTATGACACCCGTTGACATGGCTTATTACGCCATTCAGGATTTATTAAAAAAGGTTCCTCAACTCGACCCATCGCGTGTAGATGATTTGATTGTTGGCAACGCTGTTCCCGAAGCTGAACAAGGATTGCAAATGGCTCGCTGGGTAGCTGTGCGCTCGCTGCCTGTTGAAGTTCCGGGAATGACCGTGAACCGTTACTGCGGATCTGGAGTGGAAGTAATTGGTTTGGCTACTGCAAAAATTAAAGCAGGCATGGCCGATGTAATTATTGCCGGAGGAACAGAAAGCATGAGTTTGGTTCCAACAGTGGGTTTTAAAACTGTTCCTAATTATGCAATAGCTAAGGATCACCCGGAGTATTACATTGGAATGGGATTAACTGCTGAAAACGTTGCTACAAAGTATGGCATTACTCGCGAAGTTGCGGATGAGTTTTCATTCAATAGTCACAAAAAAGCTTTTGCTGCAATTGAAGCAGGAAAGTTTGCTGCTGACATTGTTCCGGTAGAAGTAGAAGAAACTTATTTTGAAGAAGGGAAAAAGAAAACGCGCAAGTTCACTGTTTCACAGGATGAAGGTCCGCGTGCTGACACTTCGATGGAAGGTTTGGCGAAACTAAAACCCGCTTTCAAAAATGGCGGACAGGTAACAGCCGGTAATTCCTCTCAAACTTCTGATGCAGCTGCATTTGTTTTAGTGGTAAGCGAAAGAGTAGTGAAGGAATTGAATCTTCAGCCAATTGCCCGCATGATAACAACAGCAAGCGTAGGTGTTGACCCAACTATTATGGGTATTGGTCCGGTAGCGGCAATTCCAAAAGCATTGAAGCAAGCCGGCCTGAAGTTAGATGACATTGAACTGATTGAGTTGAATGAAGCATTCGCTGCTCAGTCATTGGCTGTTATCAAAGAAGCCAAGCTGAATACCGATATCATTAACGTAAACGGAGGTGCTGTGGCTCTTGGTCACCCGCTGGGCGCTTCAGGAACTTACTTGTTCCAAAAACTGATTGGTGAAATGCAACGCAGAAACAACAAATACGGAATGGTTTCGGCTTGTATTGGTGGCGGCCAGGGTATTGCCGGAATTTTTGAAAGACTATAATTTGTAAATCATACAACTAAACACAATGGGCACAACAACTGAAACAAAGTCTGTATTAAAAGGAGGAGAGTTCCTGGTGAAAGAAACTCTGTCGCAAGATGTTTTTATCCGCAATGAAATTTCGGAAGAACAAAAAATGTTTTCACAAACAGCCGATGATTTTATTACAAACAGAGTACAACCAAACGTGCAAAAAATTGACAAGGGCGCTCACGACTTGGTTATACAGTTAATGAAAGAAAGTGCCGATCTGGGGCTTCTTGGAGCAGCAGTGCCGGAAGAGTATGGTGGTATGGGGTCTGATTTGGTTACCGATACAGTTATAAATGAAGAGATAGGCAAAGGTCATTCATTTGCAGCAGCGTTTGCAGCACACACCGGCATTGGCACTCTGCCTATTTTATATTTCGGAACTGCAGAACAGAAACAAAAATATTTGCCGGGTTTATCGAGTGGTGATCTAAAAGCTGCTTACTGCCTTACCGAACCGGGAAGTGGCAGCGATGCACTTGGCGCAAAAACCAAAGCCGTGCTTAGTGAAGATGGCAAACATTACATCATCAACGGTAATAAGATGTGGATTACCAATGGTGGTTTTGCCGACATCTTTACTGTGTTCGCGAAAATTGATGGAGATAAATTCACCGGCTTTATAGTGGATGCAAAAAGTGAAGGTGTTTCGTTGGGAAGTGAAGAAGATAAACTGGGAATTAAAGGTTCATCAACCCGCCAGGTATTTTTTCAAAATGTAAAAGTGCCTGTAGAGAATGTGTTGGGCGAAATTGGTAAAGGGCACAAAATTGCTTTTAATGTATTGAACATAGGCCGTTATAAACTTTGCGTATTGGCGTTGGGCGGAAGCAAAAAATCAGTTTCTACAGCAGTAAAGTATGCTAACGAACGTGTTCAGTTTAATGTGCCAATTTCATCGTTTGGTGCAATAAAACACAAGCTGGCAGAAATGGCTATTAGAACTTATGCCTGTGAAGCAGCCACCTACCGCACTGCCGGGTTAATTGACGATAAAATAAATGAACTGGTTGCTAAGGGTGTAGATAAGGTGCAAGCCAAACTACAAGCTGCCGAAGAGTACTCTATAGAATGTGCCATACTTAAAGTGTTTGGTTCTGAAGTGCTCGACTTTGCAGTTGACGAAGCGGTTCAGATTTTTGGTGGAACCGGTTTCAGCGAAGAATATCCCGTGGCACGTGCTTATCGCGATAGCCGCATAAACAGAATTTTTGAAGGTACTAACGAAATTAACCGCCTGCTTTCAGTAGGGCAACTGGTGAAAAAAGCTATGAAAGGTGAGGTGGACTTAATGACTCCGGCTATGGCTGTTCAAAAAGAACTAATGAGCGTACCTGATTTCAGTAGCAGCAGCAGCGATGATTTTTTTGCGGCAGAAAAAACAGCACTACAAAATGCCAAAAAGGCCATCTTGATGACTGCCGGAGCAGCTGTACAAAAATTCATGCAAAACCTGGAGAAAGAACAAGAGGTAATTATGAATATTGCCGACATGCTTATTGAGTTGTTTGCATGTGAGTCGGTTTTGCTAAGCACAGAAAAATTGATGGGTGTAAAAGGCGAAGAAGCTTGCACCTTACAAACAGACATGACCCGTGTTTATATCAGCGATGCGCTGGAAAGAATTAACCTGTCAGGTAAACACGCCATAGCTTCGTTTAACGATGGAGATATGCTCCGCATAATGCTTATGGGCTTAAAACGCTTTACAAAATATGACGCTTACAATACTGTGGCAGCAAGAAGACGGATTGCTGACAAACTGATTGAAACAAACGAATATTGTTTCTAACAAGCTACCTGGTTTAAAAAACAAACGCCTCACAATTGTGGGGCGTTTGTTTTACGGAAAGTTAGTTGTAGCTGTTATTAATGGAATCAACTATAATCGAACACGCATCCGTAATTTCTGCTTCGTTTATAATCAGTGGCGGTGCTATTCGCATACATTCTGGCGCAAACAAAAACCAGTCGGTCAATACTCCATGCTCAATACACTTATCAATAACCTGTTTATTCTGCTCAAAACTTTCGAATTGCAAGCTCATCATCAATCCGCTTCTGCGCTTAGACATAATCTTTGGATGAACTAACAGTGCCTCAAACAGTTTTCCTTTTTTCTCCACTTGTGCTACCAGGTTTTTATCAATTGTAAACTTTAGAGCAGCTAAACCGGCTGCGCAACTTACCGGATGACCGCCAAAAGTGGTAATATGGCCTAACACCGGATTTTCTGTAAACAAAGCCATTTTTTCCTTCGTAGAAATAAATGCACCTAATGGCATTCCTCCACCCAACGCTTTTGCCAGTAACAATATATCGGGGATAATGTTGTAGTGTTCAAATGCAAATATTTTTCCTGTTCTGCCTAATCCGGTTTGGGCTTCATCTATAATAAGTAACGCTCCCGTATTGTTACAGTGCTGCCGCAGTTGCTGCATATAACTTGTAGAAGGAACAGTAACACCACTCTCGGCCTGTATTGGTTCAACTATAACGGCAGCTGTGCGACAAGAAATATTTTCCAGCTCTTTTTCATGCCCGAAGTTTATTTGCAAAGTATCAGGCAACAATGGACGAAACTTACCTTTAAAATATTCATCGCCCATAATGCTGAGCGCCCCTTGGGTACTGCCGTGATAAGACTGTTTAAACGATATAAATTGCGTGCGCCCCGTAATTCGCTTGGCCAATTTCATAGCTCCTTCGGTTGCTTCTGTTCCCGAGTTGGTGAAATACACGTTGTTTAAACTTTTGGGTAATACAGAACAGAGAAGTTCAGCAAATTTTACTTGAGGGTTTTCTACAAACTCACCATACACCATCAGATGCATATATTTTTCAGCTTGCTCTTTTACCGCCTCAACCACCTTAGGGTGCGAATGCCCCAGGTTACTTACCGAAATACCCGCAATAAGATCAAGATATTTTTTCTTGTCGCTACTATATAGGTACACTCCCTGCGCTCTTTCTATTTCGAGCATAAGTGGTGATGCGCTGGTTTGTGCTACATGGTTTAAAAAAAGTTGACGGTTGGTTGGCATAATTGGACGCTTCGGCTGTTGTATGATTCGTACAAACCTATAAGGTTTTTAAAAACAGATTGTGTTTGTTTAACCTTGCATGTTTTTATGAAGTATTACAGTGCGCGGTTTTATTATGTAAGGTTCAAAATAATAGGAGATATTATTGCTGAAACCTACCGGTCATTTCAATGGAAAGTGTGGTTGTGGAGTGTGTTGTTCCTTTTTTTGTTTTCCCTTCACCTCTTGGTATCGCTTTTTTTTAGAGTAATGGATGAAATTTTTCACAGAAGGTATAAAAAGCAAAAAGTAACTCAACCGGTGTTTATTATCGCTAACCCCCGAAGCGGAACAACTTATCTTCACCGCCTGATGGCTTTAGACAGCGACAGGTTTGTTTACCCTAAGAATGCACACACATTTTTCATGACTTCTTCTTTTGTGCAATTCTATAACCTATTTACCTGGGTTGACAGAAAATTTCTTTTCGGATTTATACGAACATTGATTGACCGGCTTGATGATGTTTTTTGGGGCGGATGGGATGATATTCACGCTATGGGTTTCAATAAGGCCGAAGAAGATGAATTGGTGTTTGCTCAAATGATGATGAGCCCGGGAATTTTTATTCCGTTCCCGTATTTTCATTTACATGATGATAACAAGTTTCTGGATGATGAGTCAGATGAAGTGCGCCACAACGTAATGGAGTTTTACGAAAGCAGTATTAAGCGGTTCGTTTTTCGGGCTGGCTCGCACAAAACATATCTTACCAAAAACGTAATGAGCACCGCACGTTTCAAATCAATTTTGCAACGCTTTCCCGATGCCAAAATTATTTACATAGCACGCCACCCGTACCATGCGGTACCAAGTATGGCTAGCATGTTTACAGCTATGTACGATAAAAAAATCCAAAAAAATTCACCGCCTAAAAAAGTTTGGGCACAATACGCTATAGACTTTTTCAAGTATTCGCGCGAAATGAGGCGAAGCATTCCCGATGAGCAGTTTATTGCCATTAAGTATGACGACTTGTTAGAGCAGCCTCAACAAGTAGTGCAAAATGTGTACACACATTTCGGATGGCAGGTTTCAGAAAAATTTCTCGACCGCCTTTCTAAAGAACAGGTTCGCAACCGCGATTACAAAAGCGGACACGAGTATTCGCTCGAGGAGTATGGATTTACGAAAGAACAGGTGTGGGCTGAACTCGAAGACATTATGAACGACTTTGCCTTTGCCAAGTAGCTTTGTTACGCTCCGATAGTTTTTTTTACCTTTCGCTACCCAAAAAAATCCGGCAGATGAAAAACCTCTACTCTATTGTTAGTGCTATTACTTTTTGTTTTTACTCGTTACAACTAAGTGCACAGTGCGGTAACGGACGCTATTACGACAAAATATTTCAACAGAGTATGAGCACCGTTACGTTTGGCAACGCCATGAAGTTTGACAGTACTTATGTTGACTTAAAAATGGACATCTACCAGCCTACCGGAGATTTGCTCGCTTATCGTCCGCTACTGGTTTTTGCTTTTCCGGGAAGTTTTACTGCAGGCACACGCCTAAGTCCTGATATCATTCAACTCTGCGATAACTTTTCGCGCAGAGGGTATGTGTGTGCTTCTATTGATTATCGTTTAGGGTTTGAAGACGGTAGCGATTGTGACACCAATCAATTTAAGGCACTTATGCGTGGAGTACAGGATATGAAAGCCGCTGTGCGCTATTTCTATAAGGATGCACAATCCACTAATCTGTTTCGTATTGATACCAATCAAGTCTGGATTGGAGGAAGTTCTGCTGGCGCTTTCATAGCTCTAAACTACGCGTATGGAAAAACCGATACACTTTCTCGGTCTGAACCTGACTGGGCTCGTCCGGCATTAGATTCGCTGGGCGGCCCCGAAGGTAATAGCGGCAACCCGGGGTTTTCATCGAAGGTAAAAGGAGTTATTGATTTATGTGGCGGTATTGCAGATACCGTTTGGATAATGCCCAACGACCCGATGCTGGTTGGTGTACACGGCACTAACGATGCTACGGTTTCTTGCTATTTCGACAGCGTATATGCTTCCACACATCCCGAAAGTTTATTGTTTGGTGGTGGCGATATTAAGAACCGCCTAGAACATATTAATAAGCCACATTCGCTGCACCTTTTTTACGGAGCCGATCATGTGCCATATATTTTGCCTATTCCTTTTTTACCACCGGCTTCTACTTACATGGATTCTACTGTATGGCTGGTTAGAGATTTTCTTTTCGACAATACCACTTGTGATCCTACGCTTATCTCAGATATCAACGAACCAGCTCGCGCAATTTCGGTTTCTATTTTTCCTAATCCTGCTAACGATGTGGTAAACTTGTATTCGCACGAAAACGAAAATCTAGTAGTTGAGGTTTTTACAACAGAAGGCAGGTTGTTACTTCGTAAAAATCTGACAGCAAATGCAGCGCAAAGTTTTTCGCGAAGCGAAACAGGCACGGGCGTTTTTCAATTGAATATCTATAACGAACGCAACAAACAACTAAGAAAGACAGAACGCATAATGATATATTAAGTATGTTGGCCTATGCCCCATTCTTCTTTTAGAGATGGGTCAAGCATTAAGAGGCACGGATGAGGTTACAACACTACAGCGCAAATTTACAATACCTCTGAAAAGGGTTGCGGCATCTTTGTGCTACAAAATTATAGAACATGAAACATCTTTTCTTTTATGCAGCCATAACTATCGCAACAGCGGTACAGGCGAGCGGCACGTTTAACATGATTGAAATTAATCCTGACCATGGTTCAGAGACGTTTATCTGGAGTGATAGCGCCAAGAACGTATATGGTGCCGGTGAAATAAACAATTTTACTGAGTTAAACGGCAAACTGTATTTCCTTGCCCGCGATCGTTTTGATAACGATGAACTATGGAGCACTGACGGCACACAAGCCGGCACCTCCCAGGTAAAAGACATAAACCCCGCAGGTAGCTCACAAATAGGTAATTTGGTAAAAGTTGGAAACCGACTATTGTTTATGGCTGCCGATAACAACAACTGGAATTTTGACGTATGGAGTACGGATGGTACCACTGCCGGCACTATAAAAATTGCTGAAATCAACCAAAGCTGGAACAATACCCTGGCTCCTGAAAACATTGCCACTTTCGGAAACCGAATGATTTTTTGCTCACCTACACAACTTATGATTACCGATGGCACCGTTGCCGGCACTGACTCTATTTATCCCATAACCGCTTACTCGCAAGGTTATGGCTACTGTGAGTTGAACAACAAAGTTTATTTCATTCTAAACAACAGCATAGGCCAGAGCGAAATATGGAGAACCGATGGCACTAGTATGGGTACAGAGCACATCATTAATATTCATGCAGCACCTTACAACATGGCTAGCGTAACACAAATGCTCTCGTTTAACGGTAAAATTTATCTGGTGGCGGCTAAAACTGGCGAAGGCAACGATTTGTTTGTCTTTGATGGAAACACCGGGGGGCAGTTAAGCAAAGTTGAAATCTTGCCCGGTGGAAACAGCTATCCTTCATTTCTTAGCTTGCACAACGGATCGCTTTTCTTAACTGCTTACGCTGATCCATCTTTAAATATTTTCAAAATTTCGCAAAGCAATTTAACCCCGGTTCCATTGGTTCCCAATGCTAACCTTAGTTGGATTCAAGGAATAACTTACAAGGGAGATAACCTCTATTTTACTGCCGACAATACGCAAAACATTCACCGCATTGATTTAAATACACTCAGCTACTCAGTTACAAATCTTAATGGCAGAACATTACCATCGTACATTCAGTGGGGCAATTATTCTACAGAGTTTCTGGTAGGAATAAATGGTAAAGTATATTTATCTGCATTTGATAGCCTAAACACAAAACAAACCTTGTTAGTTGCTGAAGAAGATTTAAGTAACATGCACGAAATTATGCCCGATGGCAGCAACACAACACACCCCTTTAATGCAATTCTGAGCTGCGGAATGGCAGATGTGTTTGATTTTTTTGTTTGGAACGACAAGTTGATTTTGCCTGCCAACTTTAATGAGGCGGGACGAGAGCTTTGGATTTTAGATGCCTCAATTGCAAGTAGCATAGAAGATGAAAAAACCAACAACAATGTTGTGGTGTTTCCTAATCCGGCACAATCAGAGTTGTTTGTTAAAAGCAACAATACCGGCTACTGCGATCAGCAAATGCAAATAGTAAGTGTAAGTGGCGAAGTAATGATGGAGAAAACAATTAGAGCTGGCACATCGGTATCTGTGGCCGAGTTAGCGGCAGGAAACTACTTTATAACATTAACTGAAAACCGAAAGGCCATAGGCACAAAAAAAATAGTGATAACCAAGTAGTTTTGTTGTTGGTAAATGAATGGATGAGTGGTATTTCCGCTCATCCATTTTTTGTAAAAAGAAAAACAAGGGCACTCTGAACTTGTCAAAAGACAACAAAACACTGAAGATGCTCGCTCCAAGGCTATAGGCCAAACTCAGCACAATGTAAAAGTACAACATGAAAAATATAGAACAAACCATTACGCCCATACACCGGTTTGCATCAGCAGGTGATGTGAAGTTCAGGTTTGTAACCATCACCGATACAAGTTTCGATGTGCCAGATGTAGAACACCGCCATGGCTATTGGACAGTCTTTGTTTTTCTTCAAGGCAAGGGCAGGCATATAATTGACTTTAAAGAAGTGGCAATTAAACCCGGCAGCATTCATTTTGTATTACCCGGACAAATTCATGCATTGCATGGAAGCAAAGGATTTTTGGCTCATGCTATTATGTTTACCGAAGAGTTTTTTTTAATGCGCGAAGAAACAACCAGGCTGCTCATGCGCTTGTTTCGTTTTATGGATGCAGACGAAGCCGCAGCTTTCGATATCACGAAGCACGAGAAACAGTTCTTTATTACACTGCTCAGTCTTATTCAAATTGAAAACCAGAGCAATTCACCCAACAAAGGTGCCGTGTTGCTTGATCTGTTGTCGGTTTTTATTAGTAAGTGTTCGGGCTCTTTGCCAATGCCACAACTGGCGCAAAACGCAGAAGATTCACTACGATACATTCAGTTGCGCACTGCAGTAGAAAAAAATTTTATGCGCATGCACTCCGTGGCCGAATATTCTGCCCTGCTTCACCTTTCTGCCAAACAACTCAACGAACTTTGTCGCCAATACACCGACATGACAGCTATTGAATTTATACATGCTCGAATAATAACTGAAGCTAAACGGTTATTGAAGTTTGGACATAAGCCCATTAAAGAGATTGCATATACACTTCATTTTACTGATGCGGCACACTTCACAAATTTTTTCCGTCAGCGAACGGGCACCACACCGCTCGAATTCAGAGAAAAGTAACTGTTAGTATTTTCTGTTGGGCGGCAATTCTATTTCTACATTTTAGCCCCATGGTTTTTTCTCCGTTGTTTTTGGTGTCTGTGGTTGCTTCGGTATTGTATTTTATCATGATAGCCTATTTTTTGGTGGGATGGCTTAGACTTAAACAAACAACAGACACCGGACAGCCGTCAACCGACAGCACAACACCTTTTGTATCAGTAGTTATACCAACCCGTAATGAGAGCAAAAACATTCAGGCATGTCTGCAAAGTATTTTTAAGCAGAGCTACCCGAAAGATTTTTTTGAAGTAATTGTTGTGGACGACTACAGCACAGACCCAACATTGCGTTTGGCACGAGAGGTAAATGAGAAAAATTTGATAGTGCTCGACCTCATGAAATATCTTGGCAACCCGGGGGAATATTTCCCAAATAAAAAAAAGGCAATAGCGCTCGGAATTAAAAACGCAAAAGGCGAGTTAATACTAGCCACTGATGGCGACTGTATAGTTGGTGAAGAATGGATGGCTACGATGGTTAATGCTTTTAGGCAAACCAATGCTAAACTTCTTACTGGACCCGTATTTATGAAACCGGCTTTGTTCCCTATTGAAATCTTTCAGCAAGTAGATGTCATGTGTTTAGTCGGTATTACCGGAGCCACCATCAGAAATAATTTCCCTACCATGTGTAATGGCGCAAATCTGATGTATGCCAAACAAACTTTTCTGGAAATTGAAGGGTTTAAAGGCAATCATGATGTGCCAACCGGTGACGACATTTTTTTAATGCAAAAAATTAATGAGCGATTCCCCGGCACTGTTGGATTTGTAAAAAGTTACAAAGCATGTGTTTTTACAAAACCCGAGCGTAGTTTTTGGGGGTTTGTTTCGCAACGTGTCCGCTGGATTTCAAAGTCATCTCGTTTTAGTAGTTGGTGGGTGGCAGCTGTCTTATACTTTGCTTACTTTTTCAATTTGCTCATCATTGTTTCCGGTTTATTTGCGTTGCAAATGCAGGAATTTACATGGCTGCCATTAGCAGTACTAGGTGGAGCAAAATTATTTAGTGATTTTGTGTTCAATATTCCTGTTACATTTTTTTTTCGCAAGTGGTACATGCTTTTACTTTTACCTTTCATCGAAGTTTTTTATGTGCCGTATGTGGTAGTTATTGGTGTGTTGAGTTTAACGGGTAAGTACCGCTGGAAAGATAGGTTAGTAAAATGAGTGAAGTAAAATCTACCTCTTTAAATGCCAAAGCTTGGCGGAGATTAAAGCGCAACAAGAGCGCTATGTTTGGCCTTTGGGTAGTGGCAATTTCCTTTTTTCTTTCTGTGTTTGCGTATGCGGTAGCACCCGATAATTCACCGTCCGGCAATGAACAAATCTTGCAAATAGAAACTCATGAGCCGGGGTTTGGCATTACTGTTTTAAAAAAAGAACGAAATGGAAAATCCAACGGTTTCTTTTCCGGGTTATTAAACGGTTATGTAAAAAACTACGAACCTATACCCGTACTTGATTACAAGTTAAGGGAAGGCAGCGTTTCGTTTACAGAATACCGCGGTAAGAGTTTTAAGCCCGAAGCAAGAAAAATGACACTGGCTGATTTGGCAGGCAAACCGATTCAACAACTTTCAGAGAAAGATTTTGAGAATGAATTTGTGGTTCATAAAAAATTTTGGCTTGGCACCGATAAGTTTGGACGCGATATTCTGTCGCGACTGTTAATAGGCGTGCGCGTTTCGCTTTCTGTAGGTTTAATATCTGTGGTCATTTCGCTCATCATCGGTATTTTTCTTGGTGCTCTCTCCGGTTATTTCCGTGGATGGGTAGATGAGATTATTATGTGGGTGATTAACGTTTTCTGGAGCATACCCACACTGCTTCTTGCCATGGGGTTATATATAAGTGCCGGTAGCCTAATAGAAAATAAGCTGATAATGATTTTTATAGCTGTGGGTTTAACCATGTGGGTAGAAACCGCCCGCATAGTTCGCGGACAGTTTCTGGCTATTCGTGAAATGGAGTTTGTTACTGCAGCAAAAAGCCTGGGATTTAAAGATAGCCGAATTATATTCCGCCATATTCTGCCAAATATTTTAGGGCCTATTATTGTAGTAGCGTGTTCTAACTTTGCCAGTGCTATTTTGGTAGAAAGTGGTTTGAGTTATATAGGCCTTGGCATTCAGCCACCTGCACCAAGTTGGGGAAGTATGCTAAACGAGTACAAAGACTTTATTGATACCAACAAAGCATACCTTGCCTTATTTCCGGGCTTAGCTATTATGCTGCTAGTGCTTGCTTTTAATCTGGTAGGCAATGGCCTGCGCGATGCGCTGGACGTGCGTGGTCAGGTAGAGTAAAAACAACTACTGTTAATGGAAGTGCAGTTGCTCATTTCCTTCTTTTAAAGTTTGGCTTTCCTCCTTTCGGTTTATACGCGCGATCAAATTTTTTGTGCGGCTCATACGCAGGACCTTCGCCTAATGATGCAGGCAACGCCAACTTTTTTATCTCATCACCAATTAAATCTTCAATGCTTTTGAACTTGCGCATGTCTTCGGGGTTAATGAAGGTAAGTGCAACACCTGTTTGTTCTGCACGGGCTGTTCTGCCTACGCGATGTATGTAGTCCTCGGCATCGCGCGGCACATCGTAGTTTATTACCAAGCCAATGCTGTCAATATCAATCCCGCGGCTAAGAATATCGGTAGCAACTAAAATCTGAATGCTGCGGTTTTTGAAATTGCGCATTACCTCGTTGCGCTGGTCTTGCTCCAAGTCAGAATGAATAGCTGCTACATTAAATTTTGCTCGCATCAACTCCCTCTCCAATTCTTTCACTTTGTCTTTTGTAGAAGAGAAGATGATAATGCTCGAAATGTTTTTTCCGCGCAGCAGCCCTTTGAGTAACTCGCCTTTTTGTGTGTTGTAAGTAAGGTATGCTGCCTGCATTACACCGGCAGCCGGTTTTGATACGGCAATATTTATTTGCTCAGGTTCATGTAAAATCTTTTTTGCCAGCTCACGGATTTTTGGCGGCATGGTAGCGCTGAACATCAGCGTCTGACGTTTCTTCGGCAGAAAACTCACAATCTTATTCAGGTCGTCACTAAAGCCCATGTCGAGCATGCGGTCGGCTTCGTCTAAAATAAGGTGTTGTATTTCTTCAAACTTTACATAACCCATATTTAAGTGGGCTATCAATCGCCCGGGTGTAGCTATAATAATGTTTGCGCCTTGTGTAAGCGCTTTTTTTTCTTGTTCGAAACTAATACCGTCTTTGCCGCCAAAAATGGCTATAGCTGTTACAGGAGTAAAATACCCGAAGCCCTGAATGGCTTCATCAATCTGAATAGCCAGTTCGCGGGTAGGCACAATAATCAGGGTGTTTACCAAATCCTTATGTGCTTTTACAATCTTGTTCATTACAGGAAGTGTGAACGCAGCTGTTTTTCCGGTACCGGTTTGTGCACAGGCAATCAAGTCTTTGTTTTGGAGTATGAGCGGAATGGCCATTTGCTGAATAGGAGTGGGTTTGCTAAAACCCATAGAGTTTAGCCCTTCCATTAGCTCTGGTTCAAAATTAAAATCAGAGAAAGTCAAAGTGAGTTTGGTTTAGAAAAAAACGAACCACATAGCTGCTATTTGGCAACTATGTGGTTACACCGAGTTAAATAATACGAGGCACTATTTCTTTTTCTTGCTGCTGTCAATCGGTTTGCCGTTGGCATCGAGCCATTCGCCATTCTTGTGCTCACCTAAAATGATCACCTCTTTGCTCAATTTATAGTGCTCTATAGCGCGCTTCATTTCGTCTTTAGTTTCGCTGCGAATCTTCACGGCAGTTCCCTGACGTTTGTTGCGAACCTCAATATAGAATCCGTCTTTTAGCCCTTTGGGCCTGGTTGGTGGTCTTCCCATAGCATTCAGTTTTATTAAAACGAAAAATAAACTTTTATCTGAAATTGAAACATAAATTTTCAACGCTTGCGCTTAACCACTTCTCTGATATATTCGCTGCCTCTTGTATTTGCCATTAACCGATAACCAATAACTATTAACCTTTCTGTATGAACTTTTCATTAACCGAGGAACATTTAATGATTCGCCAGGCGGCACGCGATTTTGCACAAAATGATTGCAAGCCCGGTGTAATAGAACGCGACACCCACGCCAAATGGCCAGCCGAGCAGGTAAAGAAAATGGCAGAGCTTGGTTTTTTGGGCATGATGGTTTCGCCCGAGTATGGGGGAGGCGGCATGGATACGCTGAGCTATGTAATAGCTATGGAAGAAATTTCGAAGATAGATGCTTCTTGTTCGGTGTTGATGAGTGTAAACAACTCGCTGGTGTGCTGGGGGCTTGAGGCGTATGGTACCGAAGAACAAAAAAGTAAATACTTAGTGCCATTGGCGAAAGGTGAAAAGATAGGCGCCTTTTGTTTGAGCGAACCCGAAGCAGGCAGTGACGCCACTTCGCAACGCACCACGGCTATAGATATGGGCGACCATTACTTGCTGAATGGAACCAAAAACTGGATTACCAATGGCGGCTGCGCTTCTACTTACTTAGTTATTGCGCAAACGGATGCCTCCAAAGGAAATAAAGGCATAAATGTTTTGATTGTAGAAAAAGGAATGCCCGGTTTTGAAATTGCGAAGAAAGAAGATAAGCTTGGTATTCGTGCCAGCGATACACATACGCTTTTGTTCAGCGATGTAAAGGTGCCGAAGGAAAACCGGATTGGTGAAGATGGTTTCGGTTTCAAGTTTGCGATGAAGACATTGAGTGGCGGAAGAATAGGTATTGCTGCGCAGGCGTTGGGTATTGCTGCGGGCGCTTACGAGCTGGCAGTTGATTATTCAAAACAACGAAAAGCGTTTGGTAAAGAAATTATCAATCACCAGGCGGTAGCGTTTAAGCTGGCCGATATGGCTACAGAAATTGAAGCTGCGCGTTTATTGGTTTACAAAGCAGCCCGCCTGAAAGATGCCGGCAAAAATTATGATCAGGCAAGTGCCATGGCAAAAGTTTTTGCGAGCGAAACAGCCATGAAGCATACCGTAGAAGCCGTGCAGATACATGGTGGCTATGGATATGTAAAAGAATATCATGTAGAGCGCCTGATGCGTGATGCAAAAATTACACAGATATATGAAGGTACCAGCGAAGTGCAGCGCATAGTTATTTCGAGAGGAGTTTTGTCGTAATAGATGTTTGTTCTTTGTTGGCGTCCCCGCCAACAGTTTCCAATGTGTTGGTTGGCAAGGCGCCAAACATTTAGATAAGTTTGTAGTTATGCTTTATAATCAAATACAAGATTCTTCGCGAAAGCAATTGGCGGTTCTTATAGACCCCGACAAACAATCTGTAGAAACTTTATTGCCTTTAATTCAATTGGCGGAAAATGCCCGGGTAGATTTATTTTTTGTGGGTGGCAGTTTACTCCTCGAAAACAGTTTCGAGCAAACTATTCAAACTATTAAAGCCAATTCGAAAATTCCGGTAATCATTTTTCCCGGGAACAATTACCAGATAAGCAAACATGCAGATGCGGTTTTGTTTCTAAGTTTAATTTCGGGAAGAAATCCGGAGTACCTTATAGGACAGCACGTAGTGGCTGCACCATTGTTGAAAGAAGCCGGTATAGAAACCATACCCACCGGATATATATTGATTGACGGAGGAAGAATTTCCACCACTTCGTATATTACACAAACGGTACCTATACCTAACGACAAACCAGACATTGCTGTAGCTACTGCATTGGCGGGGGAAATGCTCGGTATGAAGTTGATTTACTTAGAAGCAGGAAGCGGTGCGGCAAAAACAGTCAGCAGCAAAATGATTGCAGCAGTGAAGCAAAGCATAACTGTACCACTGATAGTAGGAGGCGGAATACGTAGCGGTGAGCAGGCAGAAGAAGTTTGCCGGGCAGGAGCTGATGTTGTGGTTGTTGGAAATGTTTTAGAGAAGGAACCGGAATTGCTGATGGAGATTTCATTGGCAGTACACACAAACAGTAAAGTGTAGGAATGAAAGGAGTAGTGATAAAGTCAACGGGCAGTTGGTACGATGTAAAGTCGGAGCGGGGAGATGTGCTGAAGGTGCGCTTGAAAGGGATTTTTCGTTTAGATGATACGAAGGATACTAACCCGGTGGCTGTGGGGGATAGGGTTTGTATTGTAAAGGAAGATTCGGAAGATGGCTGGGTAATAAACGAGATTGAAGAGCGGGAGAACTATATTGTACGTTCTTCGCCTAAACATAAAGGTGCGCGGCAAATACTTGCTGCTAATATTGATCAGGTGCTGTTGATTGTAACTATGGGTAACCCGCGCACCTCTACGGGGTTTATTGACCGGTTTCTTTTAACTGCTGAGGCGTATCATATACCCACAGTAGTTGTTTTTAATAAGCAAGATTTGCTGGACGTGAAGGGTGCTAAGAAGCAGGAGTTTGTGGCCAAAATTTATGAGCGTGTAGGTTACAAAACGCTTTTTGTTTCAGCTTTGCAGGGAGGACACGTGGAGGAAGTAAAAGCGCTGATGAAGGATAAGACATCGCTGATTGCGGGGCATTCGGGGGTGGGTAAATCAACGTTGATGAATGCGGTGCAGCCGCAGCTTAACTTGCGCACCGAAAGCATTTCGAAGATTACTGGCAAGGGTATGCATACTACTACTTTTGCAGAGATGCATGCTCTTGATTTTGGCGGTAGTGTGATTGATACACCGGGTATTCGTGAGTTTGGTATTATGGATTTTAGGCCCGAAGAAATATCGCACTATTATGTGGAGATGCGCGAGGTGTTGAACCATTGCAGGTTTAATAATTGCCTGCATGAGCAGGAGCCGGGTTGTGCGGTGAAGCAGGCATATCATGACGGAAAAATTTCTGAAGAGCGATACACCAACTACCTGAACATAATGTTGGAGTATAAATCGAATTATAAGCACTGGGAGTAGAGTTGTTGGCAACGGCAAATAAAAAATACAAGATGCCTCGTTCCTCGGCATGACATAACTCTTTAGTATTTTATCAAGAGAGAAGAACAAATCTCCGAACGCGCGTGGCGCGCTGATGTAAGTGGGTAAAACAAAACGGGAGCGCCAAAATGTATTCCGGAAAAAAATATTTATTCCACCATGGTAACCTTGACCATGTTTGCGCGTCCTTTGTTGGATAAGGGCATGGAGCCGATGTTAACGGCTATGTCACCGGTGTTGAGCATGTATTTTTCTTTGAGTATGCGTATGACATCGCGGATGGATGTGTCGGTGCCTACAAATTTGCTATAGTGGTAGGCGCGCACACCCCAGCAGAGGCTGAGTGCGCTCATGAGTTGGCGGTTTTCAGTAAAAATAAATATGTCGGCTTTGGGGCGGTAGCTTGATATCATGAAGCCGGTATAGCCGCTGAAGGTCATGGCTATGATGGCGCGGGCGTTTAAATCGCTGCTTATGCGGGCTGCGTTGTAGCAGATGGCATCGCTTAAAAAGCTGGGTGATGATTTGTCGGCAGTTTGTTGTTTGTTGTATATGCCGGTGTGGCTTTCGGTGTTGGTGAGTATTTTTTCCATTATCTCGATTACCCGCGCTGGGTGTTTGCCTACGGATGTTTCTCCACTGAGCATAACTGCATCGGCACCATCTAACACCGCGTTTGCCACGTCAGTAATTTCGGCACGGGTAGGGTTGGGGTTCTCTATCATGCTCTCCATCATTTGCGTAGCCACCACCACTGGCCGGGCGTATTTTATACAGCGGCTGATAATGTCTTTCTGAATCATGGGCATGCGCTCCTGCGCTACTTCGACTGCTAAATCGCCACGGGCTATCATAATGCCATCGCTCACTTTTATTATTTCATCGAGCTGGGTAAGGGCTTCGGGCTTTTCGATTTTTGCCATCACCTTTATGTAGCTGTTCTTTTTACCAATAATTTTTTTCAGCTCTACTACATCCTGTGGTGAGCGCACAAACGAAAGGGCTATCCAGTTGGCGCCTTGGGCAAGGGCAAATTTTAAATCTTGTTTGTCTTTGTCGGTAAGTGCGGGTACGGTTGTTTTCACATCAGGCAGGTTTACGCCTTTGTTGTTGCTTATTTTGCCTCCAATAATTACGCGGGCTTTTACTTTGTCTTTGCGGTTGGTGGATATTACTTTTAGTTCTACGCGCCCGTCATCTATTAGTATGGTGTTGCCGGGCTCCACATCTTTAGGCAGGTGTTGATAGCTGATGTATAGTTTTTTGAATGTACTGATGCACTCTTTATTGGTTATTTCTACGAGTTGCCCGGCTTCGAGCACCTCCATATTATCGCGCACTTTGCCTAAACGTATTTTAGGACCCTGCAAATCGGCCAGTATGGCTATGTTGAGGTTGTGCTCTTTATTTATCTGCTGCACTTTTTTGAAACCCTCTAAATGAAGTGCATGGTCGCCATGGCTCATGTTAAAGCGGAACACATCTAAGCCGTGCCCTACCATTTGTTCCATTACCGAAATATTGCTGCAGGCCGGGCCGTACGTGGCTATTATTTTTGTTTTGTTGATGTGAACTTTCATTGGCAGAGTAATAGTTTGAGCGAATGTAGGATAAAGGGTTAAACACAGCCACCTAATAACCCAATGCCCTACTAAGCCTTTATCCGTTTTATCATTGATTTTTGCACGGGCTTTTCTTCGCGGTAAACAAGGCGCTCTTTGCTTTTTATTTTCTTAACCGGAATTTCGGCCGTAAGCATTACATCGGGCAAACCATTAATGCTCTCTACCACAGCTTTTATTTCATCGGCCTCCAAGCGGCCGTGTATTTGCAATATAAAATCGAAATTGCTGATTTCAGGCAGCAGCACTTCGTTCAAATTTTTGTTGCTAAAAACCATATACTGTACCAAGTCGTGCTCATCGCCAGATTTAAACACACTAAAGGGCACTTGCCTGGCTTTATCTCTCGATTCATAAACCATATCGGCTAATTTTTGAAAATCGGCAGAGAGCAATTGATTAAGATGATAGCACAACTTATACTCTTTTAACGGAGTTGCTATACCTATAAGCTGATAATCGGTGGGTAATTCGTTGTCTAACTTTTTTGTAGCCATAGGTGCAATACACTAAAGGTGAAAATAACAACTTTGTTGCAGCGCTGTGTTTATCTGCTTAATTCACTTCGCTACGGCACATTCAAAATATTCTATTTTCGCCCGCGTTATAACAACAAAAAATAAGCATGAATACAAGACTGGAAGAGCCCGAAACACCCGGAACAGAACCCGATAAACTGATTGAGAAGTTTGCAGGCGGTATGATGAAATTTGACAACAAATTTCTAGAGCAGCGCAAAATATTTTTGTGGGGTGGCGTGCATGATGAGAGTGCCGAAAAACTAGTAAACCGTTTGTTGTTTCTGGAGGCAAGCGACCCGGGAAAAGAGATTACGTTTTACATCAATAGCCCCGGTGGCGTGGTTACCAGCGGTATGGTAGTGTATGATACCATGCAAATGATTTCGTCACCGGTTACTACGGTGTGCATGGGGCTGGCGGCTTCTATGGGCTCTATACTTTTAAGCGGAGGCACTAAAGGCAAACGCCTTATTTGGCCAAGCGGAAGGGTAATGATTCACCAGCCGAGTTTGGGCGGCATGTATGGTCAGGCAACAGATATAGAAATTACCGCAGCAGAAATTTTGAAAATAAAAGAAATGAGTGCTGAGTTGCTGGCAAAGAACTGCGGCAAAACTTTCGAGCAGGTAATGAAAGATTTTGACCGCGACCACTGGATGAATGCAAAGCAAGCAGTAGAATACGGAATTGTTGATGGCATTGCGGAAAAACTTTAATTGAAATGACCAGAACCGACCAGAACGTTGAAACAGCGCGGTATCAGAAAGATATTGCGAACCGTCTTGGCATTGATTCAGACAACCTGATTTTTAATTACAAGCAGAAAAACGAAACTGTGCGTCTTGATTTGGTAACGGTAAACCCCAAACACGACCAGTCGTTTTTGTTTCACACCCTAACAGGTACCGACAAAATAGATGCACTAAAAAAAATGCTGGAATATATTGACCAGCATTATCACAACGAAAGCAGCTTAACTGTTCAATGGATAAAGGTGGGCGAAAACAAACTGCACACCTCGTACTTCCGCGCACAAAACATGTATGAAGCGCTCGATAAGTTTTACTACGGCCGTGATTTAGGTTCTTACAAAATTTTCAGCATTACACTGAATCCGGTGAGTTAGACCTCATCCGTTCCGCTGAAATGCGCGGAACACCTTCTCCTAAAGGAGAAGGGAAAACAAAGCATCATTTCAACTTCTCGTTATTCTGATGCCTGTCGGCATCTCTCTTAGTTTTTTTGTCTAAGCTTTTTTGTAGCGCTTCGGTGAGGTTAACCCCTGTTTGGTTGGCAAGGCAAATGAGCACAAAAAGCACATCAGCTAATTCATCGCTTAGTTCTTTTTGTTTGTCACTTTCTTTAAAACTCTGCTCACCGTATTTGCGGGCAATAATGCGCGCCACTTCGCCTACTTCTTCGGTAAGCATAGCCATGTTGGTTAGCTCGTTAAAGTAACGGACACCGGTTGTCTTAATCCAGTTGTCAACGGTGGTTTGGGCTTGTTCGATAGTCATAGAACGAATTTTACCCCCTAGCCCCCTAAAGGGGGAACAAGGGTGTCTTTAATTGATTGAATAATTTTTTGTGGGCATTGAATTACCTCTTGATTTTTGAAACGAAGTACCGTAATGCCTAATGCTTTCATTTCTTCATTACGAAAACTGTCTCTCTCTTTTTGGTCAATGTTGTTATGAATGCTGCCATCTAACTCCACTACCAACTTGTATTCGTGGCAATAAAAATCTGCTATGTAATTATTGATGGGATGTTGCCTGCGAAACTTTACCACTAATTGATTTTTGCTTAGATAACTCCAAAGCATTTGTTCCGTTTCGGCAACATGATTTCTTAATCCTTTAGCCAGTTCAAATGTTTCGGGCTTAGCTCCATAAAACATATCACGTCTAACTTTGCTCATGCTTTTTGCATTTAAGCCCCCTTTAGGGGGTTGGGGGTTTTTTCTCCATTTCCTCGGCTATGCGTTCGGAATCATACGCATCCGATTTTTTCAATTTATCAATTACATTTTTATAACTCTCCGCATCTCTGTTTTGCGATAGCTTGCTGACAGCTTCTACGCGCTCTACTTTTATTTCGAAACCAACTACACCACGCAAATCTTTTTCTAAAGTGTGTGCAGGTATTTCATCATAACCCTGTGGCTTTTCTGCATGAGCAGTTTCGTAGCGCTTCATTAAATGGCGAAGCATGGTTTCTAATTTCTCGCCTTCCACCAAACGCGCTTTCCCATACACATGAACAGCTTTGTAATTCCAAGTGGGTACATTGCGATGGTTGTACCACGATGGCGAAACATACGTGTGTGGTCCCATGAAAATGGCCAACACATCGTTAGTTGTTTCAAAATTTTTCCATTGAGGGTTTGCACGGGAAACATGTCCGTGCAAAACCCAATTGCCCGAATCATCCGTAATTAATTCAAGAGGAATATGTGTTGCCCAGGGTAAATTATCTTTGATTGAAACTAAAGTGGCAAAACCGAATTCGCGAATTAGTTTTTCTATTTCGTTTTTGTCTTCCTCTTTAAAATGTTTGGGGATATACATGAAAGGTTTTTAAATCAGTTTCGTCTGAAACCAAAACTAAAATTATGAGGAAGAATTTTTTTGCGTGTGTTTTGTTGTTTGTATCTGTAACCGGTTTTTCACAGTCACCTAAACAGGTGGTTATCGAGCATTTTACTAATACCAAATGCAGTATATGCGCTTCGCGAAATCCCGGCTTTTATTCAGTATTGGACAACTATCCGCAAGTAATTCATATAGCGTATCATCCAAGTGCACCGTATCAAAACTGTTACTTCAACCAACAGAACAAACCCGAGAATGATACCCGCACCAGTTACTACAACACTTACGGTTCTACGCCTGATTATTTTTTAAACGGCAAACAATTGCCTTCCGCCAGTCCCGCTATCAACAATACTACGATTGATACTGCATTAAATCAGTTTTCACCTATTGAAGTCCGTGCTTACGAAGAACTGATAACCACTGATTCTATAAAAGTAACGGTGGTGGTTAAAACCACAGGGGCTACATCGCTTTCTACCGTAAAACTTTTTGCAGGAGTAGCCGAAGAACCGGTTAACTACAATGCTAGCAATGGCGAAACCGTTCATCATGATGTTTTTAGAAAAGCACTGACAGCGCCCGAAGGAAATTTTTTCGCGCTCCCTTTACTTAACGATTCTGTGGTTTATACTTTCTACTACAAAGTGGAAAGCGGTTGGAGTATCAACAATCTGCATACTATGTGCTTAGTGCAAAGGCACGATACCAAGGAAGTGCTGAATGCTGATAACTCAGAAAGGGTTCTTGTTTCCGGAGTAAACGAGATAGCAAAGGAAGATTTTGTGATTTATCCGAATCCATTTTCAAGTGAGTTTTCAGTTTTCGGTTTACAGTTTCCGGTTAGTGCAGAAATTTTTGACTTAATGGGGAGAAAAATTATGCAAGCCACATTAACAACAGAAAACAGTAAACTGAAAACTGAAAACTGGAATTCGGGAGATTACTTTCTGCGAATAGACAGAACAGTAAAGAAGTTTGTGAAGAACCCCTAAATCCCCTAAGGGGGACTTAAATATAAATCCGGCCGTTGGTTGTTAAGTCACCTTTAGGGGATTTAGGGGTTTACTCCCTACTCTTACTATCTATGTTAATAGTTACAGGCCCATCATTTATCAAAGCCACTTTCATATCGGCACCAAACTCACCGGTGCTTACAGTTTTTCCTAACTCTTTTTCTACCTGTGCTACAAATTTTTCGTAAAGCGGAATGGCTACATCGGGTTTTGCAGCACGGATAAAAGATGGGCGATTTCCCTTTTTAGTTAATGCATGAAGCGTAAACTGCGAAACAATAATTACAGCGCCATTCATATCTTTTACTGATAAATTCATTTGCTCATTACTATCCTGAAAAATGCGAAGATTCACCAACTTGCTGCTCATCCATTCTATATCTTCAATAGTATCTGCCTCTTCGAAACCCGCCAGCACCAATAATCCCAAGCCAATTTTCGACTTTACAGTTCCGTTAATCGTAACAGAGGCCTCACTTACTCTTTGAATAGTTACCCGCATGGAAGCAAATAAATGATTTAGAGATAATAGTTGTTTGACGTTAGCTGCCTTTTTTTGAAAGTTAATGTCAGAGCGAAGCATTTTCCATAAAAAATTTATACAAGTAAATGCTGAAGCTATCTTCCGCTTTGTCTTTTCAAAACTACAAATACCAAGATTGCTTCGTCAGCCCGCAAAGCCGAATTTCCTTGCAAAGACAAATCGTTTTCATCGGCTTACCGGCAAATTAACTCATTACCTCATCGGTGTTTCACTTCACTTCTTATTTTAGCCGCCTTTCAAAAACACAATAAACAAGTGGTTTTTAAGTTTAACTATCGCTATATAAATTGAAATCCGTATTCAAATATTTGTTGTTAGCGCTTGTCTGCTTTGCTTTTGTTAATGAAGGCAAAACTCAGGACGTAGAAATGAGCCAGTATTTTAGTGCACCTCTGCAACTGAACCCTGCTATGGCGGGCATTTCGTATGGTCCGAGGGCTATGATTAATTACCGTAACCAGTGGAGTGCGTTAGGTGATGGTTTTAATGGAGGATATACTACATACATGGCGGGTTTCGACATGCACATTGATAAAATACGCGCGGGAATAGGATGCCTGTTTGTAGGCGATTTAGTTGCCAATGGCATTTACGGCAGTTATAAAGTGAGTTTGCTTTACTCGCAGCAAATAAAAATTAATCGCAAAATGGCTGTAAAAATAGGTGTTGAAGGAAGTTATATACACAGCAGAATTAAGTGGAGCGAATTGCGATGGAGCGATATGGTAAACCCTTACACAGGCTTTTACAACAATATTGACCAGCTAAACCCCACCACAGAACCAACACCGGGTACTACCGCGTTGCATAGAGGAGAAATGGGGGCCGGTGCTTTGTTTTTTACCGAGAAACTATATGTGGGTTTTGCCGTAAACAATCTACTCATGCATAAACAGAGTTTTACCGGCACTACCGATGCCCAGGTGCCCATAAAATTTAAAGTGCATTTCGGAGGTGTGTTTCCTGTACGACACAAAAAAGAAATGCGATACAATATTTGGGTATCACCTAACGTTCTATTTGTGAATCAGCGAAACGCGTTTCAGGCAGAAGGAACTTTTTTAACCGGTATCAGCTTTATGTATTTCGGTTTGGGTTACCGCCACGCTATTCGAAATTCAGATGCCGTGATTGGATATGTGGGCTTTAAAAAAGGAAAATTCAGAGTAGGGTATAGTTATGACTACACCATCTCTAAATTGATAAATAAAACAGGCGGAACGCACGAACTGTCGTTTACTTTTAACTGGACAGGCGATGACAATTCGCTTAATCCGAAAAAGAACAAAGGTTATGTGCCCTGCCCCGATATATTGAATTTTTGATTAGGTGAAGAAGGCAAGCCGTTGAACGCGCGTGGCGCGCAAGATGTTGAGCGGAGGAGAAAACGGTAGCGCCAAATGATTTTAATAATTCGAGGTATGAAAGTTTTGTAAGGTTTTGCGCTTTCGTTCAAAACTATATTTTAGCAACCTTTAAAATTTGAACCCTTTAAAAACTAAACATAAACCAACATGAAGTTCAACAAAATGTATTTGCTTCTTGCTTTGCCCTTTGTGATAGCATCTTGCGGCAAAGAAAAATCATCTGTTACCGGATGGAACTACAACGACTCCAAGAACGGAGGCTTTGAAGTAGTGAAATATCAGGGGCAGGAAACAGGTCCGGGTCTTGTGTATGTGCAAGGCGGAACTTTTGTAATGGGTAACACCGAGCAGGATGTGATGTATGAATACCACAACATTGCACGCAGAGCTACTGTATCGTCATACTACATGGACGAAACTGAAATTGCAAACGTTCACTACCGCGAATACCTCTACTGGATGAACCGCGTGTTTGGTACCGATTTTCCGGATGTGGTGAAGAAGGCATTGCCTGATACATTGGTATGGAGAGATGAGTTGGCCTACAACGAGCCATATGTAGAGTATTACTTCCGTCATCCGGCTTACGATCTTTATCCGGTTGTTGGCGTTAACTGGTTACAGGCAAATGACTTTTCTTCTTGGAGAAGCGACCGCGTAAACGAACGCATACTTATCAATAAGGGTGTGTTGGCTGAAAACCCATCACAAGTTGGTAGCGATAACTTTAATACGGAATCTTACTTAGTAGGCCAATATGAAGGTGCTGCCGGTAAAAGACCTATGAAAGATTTAGATCCGAACGGTTCAGGTACTCGTCACGTAAAGTTGGAAGATGGTATTATGTTGCCGAAGTATCGTTTACCAACAGAAGCTGAGTGGGAATACGCTGCTCTTGGTTTAGTTGGTAACCAACCAGCAACTTCTGAAGAAAGAATTACTGACCGCAGAATTTACCCTTGGAACGGAACATCTACACGATACCCTAAATCAGGCATGTGGCAAGGTTCGTTTTTGGCTAACTTCAAAAGAGGTCGTGGTGATAACATGGGTATAAGCGGTAAATTGAATGATAACGCTGATATCACAGCTCCTGTAAAATCATTTATGCCAAACGATTTTGGTTTGTATAACATGGCAGGAAACGTAAACGAGTGGGTAATGGATGTTTACCGTCCTATGACTACTTCTGATGCGAACGATTTCAGAACTTTCCGTGGAAACACCTTCAAAACAAAAGTGTTGGATGCTGACGGCAACCCGGTTGAAAAAGATTCATTGGGTAAAATTCAATATCGTGAAGTTACTCAGGAAGAAAGCGCTAACCGCAGAAACTACCGCAAAGGTGAAGTTCGTAACTACGGTGATGGTGATGAACAATCAAACGTAGATTACAAATTCGGGCAGTCATCATTGATTAACGAAGAAGCTCGCGTATTTAAAGGTGGAAGCTGGAAAGACAGAGCTTACTTTTTGTCTCCGGGTACCCGCAGATATTTAGACCAGGCACTTAGCACCGATGACTTAGGTTTCCGTTGCGCCATGGATAAAGTAGGTTCTCCTTCAGGTAATAAGATTAAAGGAGGAAACAATTTCCCTAAAGAAAAAGGAAAACGCAAAATGAAAGGATAGTATCCTTCAATTGATAAAACAGAAAGCCGCCCCATTATCGGGCGGCTTTCTGTTTGTATTACTTTGTTGTTCTTCTAAAAACAATCTGTTGAGTACAATTAAACAACCCCTTCGCGAATTATGCCTGCAAATTATTGAGCAGCGAATAGCCAATTGCAATTTGGCAATTGAAACAGCTAATGCATCTATTAACGAAGATACAAAGAGCAGTGCGGGAGATAAGTATGAGACCAGCCGTGAAATGATGACACAGGAAATAAAAAATGTGTCAACCCAGTTAGCAGAAGCTTTAAAACAAAAAACTGTACTCGAATGGCTAACGCCAGATCAAACATATAACCAAGTTCAGCTGGGTAGTTTGGTTACAACACAATATCAAACTTTTTTTGTTTCAATCAGCGTTGGTGAACTAACATACAACGGGCAAAAGTATGTAGCCGTTTCGGCCTACTCACCTATCGGAAAAATGCTTATGAATAAAAAGCAGCACGATAGCTTTTTATTCAACGGTAAAACATACGTGATACAGGAAACGGTTTAAGTTAGCGCGGTTAAAAATTTAGTATGAGTGCAAGCAAAGAACAGGTAGCCGACTTCTACGATAAAATGTGGGATGACTTTGAAAAAAAGAATTGGAGTAAACCCAACAGCCGTCACCGCACTATTTTTAAGAACCTGAAGAAAGCAGGTATGCAAACCAATGCCACTGTGCTTGAGATTGGCTGTGGTATCGGTTCTCTTTCCCGGTTAATAATTGCCTACCTGCGCGATGGCTTTTTTACAGGTGCAGACATCAGCCCGCAAACCATTGAGTTTTTGAAAAGAAAATTTGCGGGTAACAACAAAGCCGATTTTGTGGTTACTGATATGGCAGATTTTAAGTACCCCAAGAAATTTGATTTCGTTGTGTTTCCTGATGTGCTCGAACATATTCCCGCAGAAGCACATGATGTTATTTTCAAGACACTGAAAAATTTAGTACACGAAAATTCAGTGATACTTATAAATAACCCGGAACCGCTGGCCTTGGAGTGGGTACACAAAAACAAACCTGAATGGCTACAGATTATTGACCAGCCGCTGCATGTAAATCATTTTGCAAAACTTGCTTACGAGAACGGCTTTTACATTGAGCGCGTAGAACCGTATGCACTGCACACCGAAGAGTTCGACTACCAAAACATCGTGATTAAGCCCGACAAGCCGTTGCGTACGGTTACACAAAAATCGCAGGCAGCGGCAATAGCTGCCAACATAAAAAGCAGATTGTAATTTATTTCAACACGTGGAGCAACAAAAAACAGTCCTCCTTTTTTACAATCACCTTTCGTCTTTTATAAAAAAAGACATCGAGATTTTATCTACAAAATATCAGGTAATCAGTTTTAATTTCGAAACACATTCCAAACTCTTTCTGCCCTTAAAATTTGCACAGCAAAATTTTTTTCTGCTTCGCCACATACTATTTGCCGATTTAGTGGTTTGCCAGTTTGCCTCGTATCATTCTGTATTACCTGCTTTATTTTCAAAAATTTTTGATAAGCCATGCTTAGTAATTGTGGGCGGTACTGATGCTCATTACTACCCGGGTATTGGTTACGGCAATTGGCAAAAACGTTTTTTGAAATCAGCTACTGCACTTACGTTTAAGTTGTGCAATCATATAGCGCCAAAGCATAACACACTTATGCGTTCGGAAAATAAATACGATACATCAGAGCCAGCCGAACAGGGCATTTATGCACGCATGCCACAACTTAAAACTCCGTTTACTGAAATAACTAACGGCTACGACTCAGAAAAATGGAAGAGCCCACAAACTAAAACCAGTAACAGTTTTATTACAGTTTGCAGCGGCTGGGAGTTTTCATTTCAATACGCGTTGAAAGGCGTTGATTTGATAGTAGCAGCTGCCAAAAATTTTCCAGATTGTGAGTTTGCCGTACTGGGTGTGCCCAACAAAAACTTAATACCCAACCCTCCTGCAAACCTTAAGGTACTTCCGCCTGCAAAAAACGAGAACCTTCCCCAAATTTTGGGTACCTACCGTTTTTACCTGCAGCTATCTATGGCCGAAGGGTTCCCGAATTCACTTTGCGAAGCCATGCTTTGTGAATGTGTGCCTATCGGCTCTTCGGTTTTTTCTATTCCCGAAATAATTGGCGATACAGGTTTTGTTTTGCCACATCGCCATGCTGAAAACTTGTTGCGGGTAATACAACAGGCATTAAACTCCAATGCCGATTTACTCGGCAAAGAAGCCCGCGCTAGAATAGTACATAACTATCCCCTGCAATTACGCAAAGAAAAATTACTGGCGCTTTGCACCCAACTTATAGGGGCATAAAAAAGCCCCTCGGGAAACCGAAGGGCTTTCTATTGCAATAGTTTATCGTAATTACTTCACTACGTTAAATCTTCCGTTCTTCAACACGTTTCCTTGTGCGTCAGCAATACGGTAAATGTATGTGCCTGTAGATAGTGTAGAAACATCAATACGGTTGGTTTCGCCATTCAAGTGATTAACCGAAACCATTTGCCCGTTAATATCTGAAACAAAAGCTCGGAAACCATCAGCATTTTGTTTAGAAGTAATAGTTACAAAATCAGCAGTTGGGTTAGGGAAAACGTTGAAGCCAAGTTCATCAGCAATTTGTTGCAGAGCATTAGGCAGCTGAGCATAGCCAAACAAGTAAGCATCTAATTTTAGTTCAGAACCTTTTATACCACCACCGGGTGCAGGATTTTTAGATGAATAAAATGATGTCTTTAGTGTATCAGGCACAATGGTGCTGTTAAGGTAAATTCCGCCAAGCAAAGTGCCAACAAGTGTCCATTGGCTGGCTGCCGGTAACAGAAAACCAACACCCGGAGCACTGTTTACTAAGGCAGATGTTCCGTTCTTTTTAAATACAAAACTCATATAAGCCGAGTCGGCACCTGCAGCGGTGTACTTATAACCAATAAATAAAGTATCTGGACGATATGGGAAAGCTATACCCGGATAAGTTGGACCTTGCATACCCATCACTACTTCACCAAGTGCAGCTGTGCCGGCAAGCACCCCATAGTTGGGTTGACCTGGTACTGAGTCAGATCTTAATACCAAAGAATATGGGCCAACAATATAGTCGGCACCATCGCGGTGCGATAATCCAAGCGGTACGCCAAAAGCTTTTTCATAAGTACTCCATCCATCCGGAGCTAAAGTGTCTGTCCAGGTGTCAAAACTGGCATTGGGAACCTGCTGGGCAGTAGCAGTAAAAAAGCCCACAATCAAGAGGGCAACAAGAGTTAATTTTGAGTTCATTTTTCTGAATTTTGTTTTGTAATGGGCGCAAATGTATTCGTGCCGCAATACTCTGCGTATGATTTTTCTTATTTAAGAAAAAAATGACAATTCTATGACAATCGGGGGTTACTGGGCTATGCGTTAATTGGGTTAACGGTTAAATCTCCCTTACCGAAATAAGAATTCGTTCAATATCATCCTTAAAATGCAGCCTGCGGTCTTCGCTGCGGGTCCATATACTAAGGTGGTAAATGTTTTTGCTGCCTTCGTATAACACTTCGCTGAAGTAAATGTTTTCGTTGCTCATTTTTCCGTAAATTTCTACTCGGGTTCCGTTCAGGGCACCGGCATTTATCTCTACCGAATCGGTTACTACAGCATCTTTCAGTGATTTCCGCAACACGTTTAGGTTTTCGGTCATTAGCTGATCCGCAGTTTTATTGAAGCCCTGTTTGGGATAAGCCTCACCTATGGCGTAAAAATTCCGATAATGATTAGCATATTGAAAATCGGCTCCTGGCTTCAATTCTTTATCTTCTTTCATCCAACTGGGAACTGCTACTGAAAATTTGTTCGCAGCGTTTATAGTTTGATATTGCCCAGAATACTTACATGATGATATAGACAATAGAAATGCTACAATAGGTAGATGCACATTTTTCATGGGTGCGAATCTAACAGCAAAAGGTGTTTGCCAAAGGGGGCCTAGTTTCTTGCGCGGTACGCAGCCCCTGCCAGCACACCAACACCCAAACCAATAAACAACCCGGCTAAAAGTTTTCCGAAAAAGAAACCAATGCCCATACCGAGCAAAAGGCAGCCACCGGTAAGCATACCGGCTACTTTGTCTTTTTCTTTGTTGTTATTGCTAACTTCCATAGTGTGTATTTTTTATGAAAGTAAATTAGTTAGTGATAATGACAAGTACAAACACAAGTCAAATGCGTTATGTCGTGCTGAACTTGTCGAAGCATCTTGTATTTATCTGCAAGTTAAATACAGGGTCCTTCGTTCCGCTTCGCTACACTCAGGATGACAAACGGGAGTATTATTCAGCAGGAGGGGTTTCTCCGGCAGGTGTTTCTGTTTCGGGTTGGTCCGAAATTATCTCAGGCACTTCGCCTACAGTGTTGTCATCGGGCGGCAACAAAATCTCTTTCAGTTTAGGCAACTCGTTGGTAGAGTTAATACCAAAGTAATCGAGAAAGGTTTGCGTTACTTTATACAGAATTGGCTTACCGGGTTGGTTTTCGAGGCGGCCCGCAATTTCAATCAATTCCTTTTCTAAAAGTTTTTCAATAGAGTAGTTACAGTCAACACCGCGTATTTTTTCGCACTCTACTTTAGTAATAGGCCCGCGGTAGGCAATTATAGAAAGCGTTTCAAGTGCAGCCGTAGAAAGGCGTTTCTTTTCTTTCTGGCCAATGAACGCAGCCACCGTGTTGTGATATTCTGCCTTGGTAAAAAACTGATAGCCGCCACCAATTACGCGCAGTTCAAACGCATAAATATCACTCTTGAATTTTTCCTGCAAATCGTTTAATACTGACTCAATAATCTGCTCATCGAGCACAGTGCCCGGAAACGCTTTGTTGATAGCGCCCACCAAATCGCCTTTAGTAACAGCGGTTTCGCTGCTAAAAACAAGAGCTTCTATATGTTGGTGTAAATTCTCCATTTGCTTGTATTAAAGTCTCCCCTTTAGGGGAGATTCAGAGGGGTTTATCCTTTTTCTTCCAATGCCGCTGCACCACCTACTATCTCCAGAATTTCTTTGGTAATAGCCGCCTGACGTTCGCGATTGTAAAGAATTTTAAGCGAGCGGATAAGTTCGTTGGCGTTGTTAGTTGCCGATTCCATAGCCACCATACGCGCTCCGTGTTCCGATGCGTTAGTGTCGGCAATGGCTTTAAACAATTGCGTATTCAGAATTTTCGGAACCAGTTCTTCGAGCAATTTTTCTTTCTCCGGTTCAAAAATGTAATCGGCTTTTGTTTTTACCTTCTTGGTGCTGGCAGAAGGCGCAACCGGTAAAAATCTTTCGGTAATAAAGTGCTGGGTAGCTGCATTAATAAAGCGGGCATACACCAGTTCTATTACATCATATTTCTCGTCTTTAAATTGCTGCATCAGCGCTTCAGAAATCTGTTGAGAGTTTTCGAAGCTCAACTTGCTCATAAAGCCGGTGTGGTCGGTAATAAATTTCAGGTCTTTGTCTTTCTTAAAAAAGTCGTAGCCCTTTTTACCAATGCTCAATATAGTAACACCGCCTTTTTTCTTTTGCTCGCTGTAGGTGTCTTCTACCAGTTTGCGCGCGGTCTTTATCAGGTTCGAGTTAAATCCACCACAAAGTCCTTTATCACTGGTAATAAGCACCACCAACACATTTTTTGCCGGGCGCTGTTTGCCAAAGCTGAGTGACGAACCGCTCTCCATACCGCTCATAATGTTGCTCAGTATTTCGTTCAGCTTTTCGCTGTAAGGGCGCATTTGCAAAATGCGGTCTTGTGCGCGCTTTAACTTGCTGGCAGCCACTAATTTCATGGCCTTGGTAATTTGTTGTGTGGTATTTACACTGCTTATGCGTATGCGGACTTCTTTGAGGTTTGCCATAGTTGCAGGGCGGGTGCCCGTTTACTTTTTTAAAAATGCGCGGCAAATATAGAAGAATGAAGTGCCCAAGCAAGGCGGGTTTTGTAGTCAGTAATTGGTTGGATTAAGTTCATTGAGTTGATTGAGTTAGAATGGCTATAACCACTCACTTATTCAACCATTCACCTAATCAACTATTTCTGTATAATCAGCTTCTGCGTTCGGCTGCCAATCGTTATAAAATACACACCACTTGCAAAATCGGAAGTGTTGACTGTTGAGTTGTAAGTGTTGAGTTGAACAGCCACTACCTTCCTTCCGGTTACATCAGTAATGCTTAGTTGCTTGCCAATTAAACTTTCAGGAACTGAAATTGTGAATGAGTTGTTAGCCGGATTCGGGCTTACTTGTATCGGTCTTGTGTCTTGTGTCTCATGTCTCTCGTCTATCTCAGTAAAACAATTACCTGTTACCGTTACCACCACCGTATCCCACCTATCTGTGCAGCTATACTTAGGCGTGGTGCTGGTATCTTGTATATGCAGCACATACATAGCGCTGGCGTTGGGCTTAACTATTACCTGTGCTTGTGCGCTGCCGCCAAAGCTACCATCGTTAGGGCTGCTCCATTGGTAGCTTATGCTATCTACTGCTGTATTGCCCAGCGTTATACCCACGCTTAATTGCAGCAAACTATCGCATACCGTTGTATCTCTGCCAGCTTCTGCGGCATAGGCCGCATTGGACGGTGTGCGGTAGTGCGGAAAGCAAGGCATACCAAAGCTTACATAACCAAAATAAGGGTTAAACGAAAACGTATCTAAACCACATGCTAAACCTCCTGAATCAGGATAATGTATAACTGAAATTGGAGTAGGAGAGTTATGCCCGGCAATGTAAATTTCACCATTAGGCGTTAGTTGGTGATAAAACATTTGATGGTAGTTACTTAAGTCGCCTCTTGTAAGTTGTATCATACTGCTATCAATATTATCAGAGTAAGTATCTATCTGATACAACTTAAACGAACGGAACTATAAAGTAGTTGGTTAACCCTCATTATAGCTGCACTGGTTTTAAAG
>CAZTNA010000007.1:0-161501 GCA_964615305.1 uncultured Chitinophaga sp. | reverse complement strand
AACCACTATTGCCGCCATAACATAATACAGGCGACATTAACGTGGTGAATGCGGGAGTAGGATGAACAGTAATGTTGTAAGTTTCCGAAATGCTTTGGCAACCGTTCGCTTGAGGTGTAACGGTAACAATCACCACTACATCTGACGTACCAATATTAATGGCTGTGAAAGAAGGAATAGCGCTTACTCCTGTTTGGTCAGTTAATCCTACGCTTGCACCCCCACTTATGTCAAATGTAACACCTGAGGGTGTTCCGGTTAACGAAATAGCAGGGGTAATTTCTCCATTGCAATACACTTTATTGTTGAGAGTTGTTGTTACTTTATTGGTTGGATTTACAGTAATATTATAGGTGGCAGCAGACCCGGTACAACCATTAGCTTTTGGAGTAACGGTGATTGTTTTTGATAGTGCTGCTCCTCCGCTGTTGGTAGCTGTAAATGCCGGTATTGATGTTACTCCATTTGCTCCACTCAAGCCAATACTAGCGCCAGGACCTGTAACTGTAAAATCAAAATTTACTCCACTAGGGGTGCCATTTAAGCTTAAGGCTGAGACTGCATCATTGTTACAATAAGTAACATCGCCTAATACAGTTGATAAAACTGGAGTAGGGTGAACAGTAATGTTGTAAGTTTCCGAAATGCTTGGACAACCGTTCGCTTGAGGCGTAACGGTAACAACTACTACTACATCTGACGTGCCGGTATTAATGGCCGTAAAAGAAGGAATAGTAATTACCCCTGTTTGGTCGGCTAGCCCTACGCTTGCACCCCCGCTTATGTCAAATGTAACACCTGATGGTGTTCCACTCAAGGCAATAGCATTAGTGGTTTGTCCATTGCAGAAAAATTTATCTGTCAGTGATGTGGTAACTTTATTGGTGGGGTTCACGGTTATACTGTGTTGATCTGCAGTACCTGTACAGCTATTTGCCTTTGGGGTAACGGTAATTGTTAGTGTTACAGGATTATTGCCAAGATTTATAGCAGTAAACGAGGCAAGGTTGGTTACAGATGTTGCATTTGCCAAGCCTACTGTTGCTCCACCAGAGTAATCAAATGTTACTCCACTGGGTGTACCGCTTAAAGCAATAGACGAAACAGCATCTCCATTGCAATAAGTAACATCTGGTAATGCAATTACTGTAGGTGTTGGGTGTACTGTTATTGTATGCTCTCCGTTTTGCAATTGCGAACATGATGATGAGGAAGACTCGGTAACCGAAACCAATTTATACTTGAAATTACCCGGAGTGCCGGTTGAAACAGGAACTGTTACACTGTTTCCACTTAATGTAGTAACTGATAAATTGCTTCCATTGTTAATATTGTAAACAAATGTATAAGGTGCGGTTCCATTAGCACCTGTAAATGTTATGTTCGGCATACTAGCACCTTGGCATACACCTGTGGGTCCGGTTACTGAAGCAGTAGGCAATGGCCTTACATTTACAATTGTTGATGATGCACAACTTGCAGCACTTGTATAAGTAATGGTGGTAGTGCCTGGGGAGACTGCTGTTACAACTCCAGTATGTGGATGTACTGTAGCAACTGATACATTACTACTTAGCCAGTACGATGGAATAGTATAGCGTACAATTACAGTTCCATCTGCACCATTTCTTTCTGCACCACCACCGCTACCGGTGTTGGCAGCTCCGGCTGTACTCTCGCCATTTCCTCCTACAAGAGAACCGCCTATGCCGGGAATAATATTTGCACATGGGGTGCCGTTGCAAGAAGATAACCCTCCGCAACCTAGGTTGTAGTTTGTGGTTCCACCACCACCACCAGCCGAATAAAATTTAAAGGACCCCGAAATATCACTTGATAAACCGGCACCACCATTTCCACCAATATTGTTACTGCCTATTGTCCCCAAGCCACCCGCACCGCCACCACCTCCACCGGCCGAGTTGCATCCCTGATCGGTTGAACTGTTGTTATTACCCGGTCTACCTGCATTACCTTGTATGCCAGCGCCACCTGCTCTGCGTGTGGCATTGTTTGTGGCACCGCCTCCTCCGCCAGATGCTACACTTACTCCGTTGTTAGCGGCATTGCCACCATCTCGCGAGGCACCACCACCACCGCCTAATCTGGTGTAAGTGCCAAACGAAGAAGAACCTCCGTTTGTGCCTGCCGCTGTAGGTACGACTGCACCACTGCCCCCAGTACCAATTGTTATAGCAGTAGTTCCTGAAACTGTGATTCCGGTTTGATCAAGAAAACCACCTGCACCACCACCGCCACCACCATTAGCACCACCACCACCACCGGCACCTACTACTAATGCGCGCAGTCCCTTAACATCATACACAGGTACCGAAAATGTTTTTGGGCTGGTAGAAGCTACATAAGTGTGAATGCGGTCATTGCCTATTTGGCTAATGGTGCCGCCTGTTGGCAACTGCCAATCAACCTGACCGGCAACACTTAAATCGGATGTTGCCCCTACACAAAGAGTAGTAGTCCCCGAGATGGGTGTTGGCGGATTTACAGTAAATGTTATATACAGCCGACCCCTGCCCCCTGCCCCTCCATTGTTATTGCCACTATTACCGCCAGCACCACCCCCTCCATAAACCTGACCAGCACCTCCATTTCCCGTGCCACCCGATGCCCCACCTCCGCTCATACCTCCATTTTGTCCACTGCCTGAGTTGCCTGAAGTATTGGTTGTCCCCCCCGAAGCAGTCCCCCCTACACCAACCGAGTTACTTCCTCCGGTTCCCCCTCCGCCTCCGTTTGCAACAAGGTTCAATGAAGTTCCGAAGGCATCTAGACCAGCGAAAAAAGATGCACCTCCATTGCCACCTTCGTCTGCATCTGTAATACCACCATGCCCTTCTCCCTTACAACCACCTCCACCTACCTGATAACTAAATACTAACCCCGGAATTACAGTAATAGTTCGTGTGGAGTATCCACCACCACCACCACCTGCACCTTTATTTCCCGATTCGCCACCACCACCACCACCTCCTCCTCCCCAAACGGCTACGTTGATTGAACTTACACCGCATGGTACAGTCCATGTGCCAGAAAAATTTGTCGGAGCATCTCCGTCACACGTGAAAGTAGGTGCATTTCCCAGTACTTCATGTGAACTTTGGGCTTTTAGCTCGTGGCTGAAAATAACAAACACAATCAGCAACGCGATAGCTCGTGTTAAGCACTGCAAATTGTAGATTAAGTTAGCTAGTAAATTCTTTTTCATAAATTAAAATTTAGGGGTAATAAATTTATCTTTTTGGCACACCTAAAATATCATTTTTCATACCAAATTGTATGATTATGCTCATTTTTTTTCAGTGGTTGTAAACTCATCTGTATAGCTGTATGTAAAATTGATGGAGATTTGAATATACCACCCAATTTTTGGCAGTACGTTATGTAGTTGCATTGTATAGAAAAGTTTACAATTTTGTAAAATTTTGCCTATAAAACAAGGCGTTTCGTTGTTGTGATTTTGTCTTCAGTGTGGAACGCCCCTTTGTGCTTCATGGAGTGATGGGCGAAAGTAGCGCGTTGGTAAAAGAATTATTCTCAACTGAATAATGAAGTATCCATACCAGTTAACCCATTTATTTCTCCCTTTCTTTTTTTTCTTCGCATTGCTCATGAACCAACCCAAGCCTCATTTTTGCATTTTTGGTCGTATGCCGCTGCTCGAAGCATTTAAAGCCGGCAAGCGGTTCGATAAGATACTTCTACTTAAAAATGCCACAGGAGAGGAGCTAAGGCAAATACAGCAACAAGCCCGCCAGACAGATACGCCAATACAGCAAGTGCCCAAAGAAAAGTTAGACGCTGTGGCCCAGAAATACTCCAAGTTTAAGGAAGCCAATCATCAAGGAGTTATCGGCTTTCTTTCTATGATAGAATATTATACCCTTGACGATGTGCTTCACCAAACCTATGCACAAGCTCAGACCCCGCTGCTACTAGTGTTAGATGGTATTACTGATGTTGGAAATTTTGGGGCTATAGCCCGATCTGCCGAATGTATGGGTGTGCACGCTGTGGTAATTCCGTCAAGCGGTGCAGCTCAGATTAATGCTGAAGCTATGAAAGCCAGCGCGGGCGCACTCCATAAAATATTAGTTTGCCGCGAAAAAAGTTTGCTTACTGCAGTAAAGTATTTAAAAGCAAACGGTATCCGCATCTTCGGTACCGACCTCAAAAACTCTTCACTTATTTCTAAGGCCGACCTTACGGTACCTTGCGCCATTGTTTTAGGCAGCGAGGGTGAGGGTGTGTCAAAAGAAATACTTAAGCAATGTGACGAAACACTACGCATACCTATGAGCGGCACCACTGAATCGCTCAATGTATCAGTTAGTGCCGGCATTGTGCTTTATGAAGCTCTTATGCAGCGGGCAAAGGGCTAAATGCCAGTTCCCTTTGTAACCAATACTTTCATCCTTCAAACCATGGTTGAATTTAACAACAAGCAAAAGTTGACATACAATCAATCGCGTCACCGGTTTGGATTTCTTGCTTATTCGGCTACTTTTGCGCTCCCAAATTTTAAAACCCTGCAATATTGCAGATAAAACCCAAAAGCAGAGAAACATGCTGACACAGTACGAAACGGTATTTATTCTCACTCCCGTGTTGTCGGAAGATGACGCCAAAAAAAGCATCAACAACTTTGTTGAGTTGCTAAAGTCCCAGGGAGCTGAGATTGTTCATGAAGAACACTGGGGCCTTAAAAATTTACGTTACCCAATAGCCAAAAAAACCACCGGCATTTACCATTTGGTAGAATACCGCGGCACCGGCAAAGCGGTAGAAGCTCTTGAACTGGCTTTCAGACGCGATGAGAACGTGTTGCGTTACTTAACCACCCGCTTAGATAAGTACGCCATTAAATACAATGACGACAAGCGTGCGGGCTTAGTAGGCAGAAACAAAAAAGTATCTAACGCTAAAAAACAAGAGGAAGCCGTATGAAACCAGGAAACGACAAAATTAAGTACTTAACCGCTACCAAAATAGGTTTAATAAGAAAGAAGTATTGCCGCTTTAAAAAGAATGGTATCAAATACATTGATTACAAAGATCCCGAGTATTTGATTCATTTTATTAATGAGCAAGGTAAAATTTACCCACGCAGACTAACTGGTAACTCGTTAAAGTATCAGCGTAAGGTTGCACAGGCAGTAAAACGTGCCCGTCACATTGCCATACTGCCATATGTAGCCGATTTGATGAAATAAATGGTTTCACCCAATATAAAGATTGAACAATGGAATTAATCCTAATAAAAGATGTAGAAAAACTGGGCTACGCTGACGATGTAGTGAAAGTGCGCCCGGGTTATGGTTTAAACTATTTGATACCTCAAGGTTTTGCCGTAGTAAAAAACGATGCTACCACAGCACAGTTGGCTCAACGTGCTAAAGGTCGCGAAAAGCGCGAAGCCAAATTACTTGGACAGATTGCTGAAATTACTGCACGCTTACAATCGGCACCAGTTAAAATTGGAGCCAAAGTAGGTACTACCGGCAAAATTTTCGGAAGTGTATCTTCATACCACGTAGCAGAAGCCATAAAAGGTCAGTTGCAGGTAGAAGTTGACCGAAGAAAAGTGAACATAGTAGAAGGTGAAGTAAAAGCACTTGGCAACTATACCGCTGAAGTAGGGTTGGGTGCCAGCCACAAGGTTACAGTAGCGTTTGAAGTGGTAGCTGAGTAATTTTTAGCTAAAGATTCACAACAAGTTTTAATCCCTGTCGTTGATTGCGGCAGGGATTTTATTTTTCGCACAGACATGATACTTGAAAAAACAACACAACAACTTACTATAGCTAAAAAGTTGCTATTGTCTTGTGTCTTGTGTATAGCGTTCCATGCCTCGTCTGCGCAACTTAATTTTAGTTTTACTGAAGGTAAGTTTTTAATTAAGGGGAAGGTTACAGATATACAAACCAAACAGGTTATAGCATACGCTAACA
The DNA here is from genome assembly GCA_964615305.1 of uncultured Chitinophaga sp. GTDB lineage: Bacteria > Bacteroidota > Bacteroidia > Chitinophagales > LD1 > Bog-950. Next base: position 155,532 of record CAZTNA010000007.1, on the reverse strand, counting down.
TCCGATTAAATAACACTAACAAGGGATATACAGCCGATGCCGATGGTAACTTTGCATTTTATGTTTACGATAACGATACTCTCCGCTTTTCATCTACCGGCTATTTGCCCAAAGTAATACACGTTTATGATATAGATTCTACCCAGTTTTACACTTTAAACATACAACTGATGCATGATTTTGTGAAACTGAAAGAAGTAACCATTTATCCTTACCGCGACAAGGAGGAGTTTAAGAAGGCATTCGTGGAAGGTAAAGATGTAGCGCGTGTTAGCATTGCCGGCATAGCAGCACCTAAGTACGGCACTAAAATTCCTAAAGCAAAGTTTACCAACCCGGTTTCATTTTTATATGAAAGGTTAAAACGTAAACGAAGCTCAGCCAACCCAGACTTCAGACCGTAGTTGTTTTTTATACACTCTTAGAAAGAACAAAATTTGTGAAGAGCCGTATAAGAAACAAAACTTTTTACCATGAATAATTTATTACTAAAGTTGGCCGGCTTAAGCTGCGCCTATCTGTTATTTTTTAATTCTATCCATGCTCAGCATTGTTCAGAGTTAAGCATTGCTGACAATGGGAGCTCAGTGCAGATGAAGTCAGGCAGTGGTTTTTCGGGCTCATACTCTTTACCTTGTATTGAGCAAGGGAATGAAGTTCAAATAGATGTACCGTTTCAGGTATTCAATACAATTATTCGAGGGAATAATGATGATCAGGTTTATAAAATGAGAATAGATAAGATTTCTAACATACCATCAGGTATGTGTTGGGTTACAAGTCACAGTGATCGCACATTTCAAAAAGGGCAGGGAGGTTTGCTGGTGTTTAAAGGAAAAACCAACGATGAGCCGGGGCAGTATAATCTAAATGTAATTGTAAGTTTCGATACTGATGGCAATGGAGATTTTGACCGCGAAGCAGTGAACTACAATAAAATTACTAAGACAGGTAAAATGGTTTTGCGAGTGGCAAATGGCGTTGTTTCATGCCAGCCAATTGATTATGAAACAACGGGGAACATTGCAGGTGAACCCCGGGCAGAAACAAAATAAAAAGGTATATGTAAAAAAAACTGAGGGGCTGAATTTGCACAGCCCCTCAGTTTTTCTATTGAAGTATAACTCGTTTAGAAATCTTTCGGTTTCCGTCTGTAATTACTACAGAATATACACCTGCCGGTTTATTACTTAAATCAATAATTGTAGAAGCAGGGTATTGTATAACAGGCGTTGGCTCAACTACCTGTTGTCCAATCATATTTAGCACGTTATATTGTATTGGTTGTTGTTTGTCGGTTTGAACAAAAATTTGAATCAATCCGGTTGAAGGGTTTGGATAAAGTTGAATTGATGCAAACCGCCCTTCCTTCTCTATAGCCGATACTACTTCTACGGTAGCAATGCCCGGGCGTGCAATTTGTATCATGCTGCGTATAAGATTTACCTGATCATGGGTAAACATATTCAGACAGCGGTCGTCACTATAGTCCATATAGTTTTCAATCATGTCTGGGTATTCAATCGGATTTTCGGTGCAGGTGTTCGATGTAGTATCGCAGGTTTGTTGCGATGCTGCAGTGGCATCGGGGGTATCGCTGATACCGTCATCTACAGTGCAGTCACCATCGCCCCATATATGTCGCAATCCCAAATAGTGGCCAATTTCATGCACGGCACTTCTACCGCCAGCTACCGTTGGATCTACAGGTGCTGAAAAATTATCACCAACGGCTGCATAGTGTAGAACTACACCTTGGTGTGCTGAATCTGTTCCATCCTGAGGCCCCCAGTTTGGTGCGCCATCAGGAGGGAAAGCATAACCCATTACCGCTCCTAAAAAAAGTGGACCTACCCAAATATTTAAGTAACGGTCAGTAGGCCATGGATTAACTCCGCCTGTAGTTGAGCTTTTAATTTCATCGGCAAACGGACTGAAACCTAAGCCAGGAATAGAAGGAGTTCCTGGTGTGCGCGTAATACCTGTGGTTGAGTTCCCGTTAGGGTCAGTGGTAGCCAAGTAGAATTCAATACCCGCATCAGCAGCAAATGGCCTAAACACTCCACGGGTTTTCACTGTGTCTGCGTTCCTTCTTCTAAAATCACGGTTAAGTATTTCTATCTGCCGGTAAATGACAGAATCAGGTATGTTTTCTTCAGGTTTTGTATGCACAACGTGTACTACTACTTGTATTTTGTAAATAGTGTCACTTGTTGATCGAGAGTTTTCTGCAGCATGATGTTGTGCGCGGTTAAACATTTCGTTTACTGATGCCAGGTAGCCCGGATGTTCTTGTTCTTTTTGTAACATTAGCTCGTGCGTGCCGCAACGGTTGAAAGTTTGTTGTGAGTTTGAATAGTTCATGCTACCCACCATAAGAAATAAGAGAAAAAGGTTTTTCATATATCAGTTTTTAATTGAAAGGCGAGCGAATGTATCAGAGAAATCGGCAAAGCAAAACCACCGTATGCTTCTAAAAAATATCTTAGCGTCATGAGTAAACCATTAATACTTGTAGTAAACGATGATGGCATAACTGCCCCAGGCATAAGGTCGTTGGTTGAGGCTGTGAAAAGTTTGGGCGAAGTGGTAGTTGTAGCCCCCGACAAACCGCAGTCTGGAATGGGTCACGCCATTACAATAGACAGACCGCTACGATTAAATGAGCAAAAACTGTTTGACGGTGTTCGTGCTTACAACTGCTCTGGGACCCCTGTGGATTGTGTAAAAATTGCAGTGGATAAGGTGCTGCACCGCCACCCTGACTTATGTGTAAGTGGAATTAATCATGGAAGCAATTCGAGTATCAATATTATATATTCTGGAACCATGAGTGCTGCCTTTGAAGCCAGTTTAGAAGGCATTCCAAGCATTGGTTTTTCTCTACTTGATTACAAGCACGATGCTGACTTCAGTGCTTCGGCACATTTCGCTCAGCAGATTGCTTCTTCGGTTTTAAGTTATGGATTACCTAAGCACAGTTTACTGAATGTAAATATACCCAAGCTAACTCTGCAAGAAATCAAGGGAATGAAAATTTGCCGCCAAGCACTAGCCAAGTGGGAAGAAGAGTATGTAGAACGTGTTGATACTTTTGGGAGGCCTTATTATTGGTTAACAGGTAAGTTTGTGAACTATGATCACGGGCAAGATACCGATGAATGGGCTTTAGCCAACGGCTATGTTAGTATAGTGCCTGTGCAGCATGATTTAACTGCCCATCATGTAATACCATTTATAAATGAAAACTGGAAGTTTGGCGATGGTGAAATACTTCAAACTGACAGCAAACGTTTTAATTTGTAGAGAAAGAACTATGATAGATAAGATGTTTAACCCCACCCCTACCTTTTACAAGTGGGATCGCTTTTGGATTGGACTAATACCGGGTATGATTTGCCCACTGCTGGCTTTCGTATTTTTCTACTTACTGCAGATAGGCGATATTAGTTTTATTAATTACGTACGTTCCGTGCAATCCCCCGAACTACTGTCGAAGATTATAAGTTTTGGGTGTGTTATTAATCTAGGAGTATTTTTTCTTTTTATTAATCGAAATTACTACAACGCTTCACGCGGAGTAATAGGTGCTACTTTGCTATGGGGCATTCCTATAGCTGTAATAAAAATAGTGGTGTAGCATTAAACAACAGTCTGTAAGTAGGTAAACTGAATGTGTTGTGCTTACACTCATGATTATTACTTCCCTTTTTACTCAAGCTAAAAGGACAAATAAGTGTAGCTGAAAATTGTTAGAGGATTCGATAACTACTGTAAAGTAGCGTAGCAGGTCCAAACAGCACATGACTGCCCGGTTTTATCTGCATCCTTCACACATTTATCTTCAGCAGCATCTACCGACCCATGTCCTTTCATAAAGGAAGCTGTTCCTGAGTATTCTCCGGTTCCACCGCTTAAGCAGTAGCAAGAACAGTTATAGTCTTCTCTTTCGCAAGACATGAGAATGGTAGCAAGAAAACCGCACACAACTAGGAGTGTTAAATTTTTCATAACGTTTAGTTTTGTAGTGCGAAAGGTAATACAAACTTTTTACATAAGGAAAGTGATTTTTCCTTATGCAGGCGCCGGCAAAATGAATTAGTGTAGATTACGACAAATCAAACAACAGGTTGGCTGCTATTTCTTTTGGCTGAACGTTTTTAAATCGTTCATAATTTGGTTGGCAATATTCTCGGCAGTAGTTTCTGAGTTACTCTCTGTGTATATGCGAATAATTGGTTCAGTATTACTTCTGCGCAGGTGAACCCATTCATTTTCGAAATCAATCTTTACACCATCAATTGTGTTGATGGGGTATTTACGGTACTTTTTTTCAACTTCATCAAATATCTGTTCAATATTTGCACCCAGGTCAAGATCAATTTTCTTTTTTGCCATGAAATAGCTTGGGTACGATGCGCGCAGTAATGAAGCTGATTTGCCAAACTTGGCTAAGTGCGTTAGAAACAAGGCGATTCCAACCAAAGCATCGCGACCATAATGCAACTCGGGGTAAACTACTCCACCATTACCCTCTCCTCCTATAACAGCTTTAACTTCTTTCATTTTCTCCACCACGTTTACCTCGCCAACTGCAGAGGCAAAATATTCTCCTCCCTTCTTAAGAGTAATGTCGCGCAAAGCACGTGTTGAAGATAGGTTGGATACGGTATTGCCTTTTTTCTTGCTTAAAATATAATCTGCTACAGCCACTAGTGTGTATTCTTCGCCAAACATGTTGCCATCTTCACATACCAGCGCTAATCTGTCAACATCCGGATCAACGGAAATGCCTAAATCAGCATTTGTCTTTTTTACCGTCAAAGCCAGCTCGTTCAGGTTTTCGGGTAATGGTTCAGGGTTATGGGGAAACTGTCCGTTAGGTTCGCAATACAATTCCGTAATAGTTTCAACTCCCAAAGCGCGAAGCAGCTTAGGAATAGCCATGCCCCCCGAAGAGTTTACACAGTCAATAACTATCTTAAAGTTGCGTGCTTGAATCGCATCCACATCTACCATCTTAAGTTTTAGAATTTTTTCGATGTGGCGATCTATATAAGTGTTATCGGTAGTGTATGAGCCAATAGCATTTACTTCCTCAAACTCAATTGTTTTGTCTTCGGCTATACGCAAAACTTCTTCACCTGCTTTGGCCGAAATAAACTCACCGTGGCTATTGAGCAACTTTAAAGCATTCCACTGTTTAGGATTGTGCGAAGCAGTAATAATGATTCCTCCACCTGCCTTTTCTTCATGAACAGCAATCTCAACAGTAGGCGTGGTGCTTAATCCCAAATCAACTACATCTATGCCTATAGATTGCAGCGAGCCTACTACAATATGGTTAACCATTTCACCACTTACGCGGGCATCTCTGCCAATTACTATTTTGCGGTTGCCTTCGTTTGCTTTTATCCACTCACCAAAAGCAAGGGTGAACTTCATAACATCAACTGGGGTAAAATTAGCACCCGGAAAACCTCCTATGGTTCCGCGTATGCCCGATATAGATTTAATGAGTGACAAGGTGTATGTTTTTATTTTTGGGAGCGCAAATCTATAATTTTGAAGGTGTGAGAAAAGTAAGTAATCAAGCGTTGTGTATAACAATACCTAATTAATATAGTAACAACAATGGAATGGTTTCAAGAGTGGTTTAATTCGCCTTACTATCATCAACTTTATTGTAACAGAAACGAAACGGAGGCGGAAGTTTTTATAGAACGGATAACGGCAAGTTTAAACATGCCTAAGCGTGTTAAAGTAATAGACATAGCTTGCGGAAAAGGTCGTCATTCTAAAACATTGGCCCGGCTAGGGTTCAATGTTACAGGGGTTGACCTTTCTATTAACAGTATAGCCGAAGCAAAAAGTTTTGAAACTGAGTTTTTGCGATTTGCCGTACATGATATGCGCGAAGTGTATAGCGCAAGTGAGTTCGACTTTGTGTTTAATCTGTTTAGTAGCTTTGGTTATTTCGAAAATGGTGCAGATGATCTGCTAACTATTTGTGCTATGTACACAAACCTAAAACCAGGTGGAAAATTGGTAATTGATTACCTAAATACTGAGTGGGCTGTCAAACAAATGAAACCCCGCGAAATTATTCAACGGCACGAGGTTCAGTTTCATATCAAAAAGAGAATAGAAAATGGTTTTATTAAAAAAAACATTGATTTTTTGGCGAACGGTGTAAACCATAGTTACGAAGAGAAATTAAAAATTCTAAATCGCTTTAAGTTTGAAGAAATGCTTAATACTGCCGGATTTAATCTGGAGAAAGTATTTGGAGATTACGATTTGTCTGACTTTGCACCGGCTACTTCTCCACGATTAATATTAATTGCATCAAAGTAGGAAATGGATCAACTGTCGCAACTCGACTTACAATTTTTTAAGTACATAAATCAAACACTTGTTTGTACTCCACTTGATTTTATTTGCATTATACTTAGAGATAAGCTTTGTATGGGCGTAGTATATGCTTGTATGGCTTATGCTGTTTTTAAGCACAACAGCCACCGTTTTTTTATTTTGATTGCTGCAGGTGCACTTGTGTATTTGCTTACCGACCAATTGGCAGCGTCAGTAGTTAAGAAATATTTTGAACGGTTGCGCCCCTGTAACGACAAAACAGTTGACGCACGGCTGCTATTAAACAATTGTGGAGCCGGATTTAGTTTTGTATCGGCACATGCGGCTAATGTGTTCGGCAGCGTAAGTTTTCTGTTTTTCTCTAAGGCAGTAAACAGGCTGGTTGTTGCTTTTCTGGTAGTATGGGCCGTTGCCGTAAGTTTTAGCCAAATATACGTTGGGGTTCACTATCCTGCAGATATAATTGGTGGGGCGCTGCTAGGGGTAATGATAGCTTTTACAATTACTGCTTTGCTAAAAAATATTGAATCAGGGGCTTCAAATTGAATTGTGCTGTTTTTAGCTCGAAAAACGTATCACCTGTATGCATTTTATGCCATCCCGTGCAAAAACAAAGCAACTGGTTTGCTCGTTTCTGAGTTCCCCCATTCCATGTTGTGAATTTTAACATGCAGCAACCTTTTAATGAAGTATAAAATTGTGGAAAAATACTCCTATAGTTTAGGCGGTAAACACACCTCTAAAACTATATTCGTGCGCCTCAAAAACAAAGCATAAAATACCTTGCATTACGCAACGAAAAACATTCAACGCAATTAAACACATCTTGAAATAAATGGCTGACGAACTGAACCCAAACACCCCCCCGCAAGAAGAAAATCCACGCATTATTCAAATCAATATAGAAGAGGAAATGAAAACCGCATACATAGACTATTCTATGTCGGTTATCGTTTCGCGAGCTATTCCTGATGTTCGTGACGGACTAAAACCCGTACACCGCAGAGTGCTGTATGCTATGAACGAACTTGGCCTAAGCCCAGGTAAGCCATACAAAAAGTCAGCTCGTATAGTAGGGGAGGTATTAGGTAAGTACCACCCGCATGGCGATAGCTCCGTATATGATGCCATGGTGCGTATGGCGCAAGATTGGAGCTTGCGCTATCCGATGGTAGATGGACAAGGTAACTTTGGTTCTATTGATGATGACCCTCCGGCTGCTATGCGTTACACAGAAGCCCGCTTTCGGAAGATTACAGAAGACATGTTGGCCGACATAGAAAAGGAAACTGTGGACATGAGATTGAACTTTGACGATTCACTTGAAGAGCCAACTGTTCTGCCCTCTAAAATTCCGAATTTGTTGGTAAACGGGGCTAGTGGTATTGCGGTGGGTATGGCAACAAATATGCTACCTCACAATTTAACTGAAGTAGTAGATGGGGTGGTTAAATATATTGATAATAAGGAAATTACGATAGAAGAGCTAATGCAAGTAGTGAAAGCTCCTGATTTTCCTACAGGAGGGGTAATTTACGGTTATGATGGAGTTCGTCAGGCGTTTCTTACCGGTAGAGGCAGAGTAGTTTTAAGGGGAAAAGCTGAAATAGAAACACTTGAAAACGGACGTGAACAAATAGTTATCACAGAAATTCCTTACCAGGTTGTAAAGAGCGATTTGCACAAAAAAATAGCGGAGCTAGGTGATGAGAAGAAGATTGAAGGCATTAGCGAAGTGCGTGATGAGTCAGATCGTAACGGTATTCGTTTGGTAGTAGAATTAAAAAGAGATGCTATTTCAAACGTGGTTCTGAACCAGTTATTTGCGCTTACATCGCTTCAAACATCGTTTGGAGCTAATAATGTAGCGCTTGTACATGGAAGACCTCAGGTACTAAACCTAAAAGATATGATAAAATACTTTGTGGAGTTTCGCCACGAAGTAGTTGTGCGGAGAACAAAATGGGAGTTGAAAAAAGCTCAGGAACGGGCGCATATCTTAGAAGGGTTACTTATTGCTCTTGATCATTTGGACGAAGTCATTAAGCTAATTAGAAGTTCGGCCGATAGCGATGTGGCAAAAGATGGCTTGATACAAAAGTTCGGCTTAAGCGAAATTCAGGCAAAGGCAATACTCGAAATGCGTTTGTCGCGCCTTACAGGTTTAGAGCGAGATAAAATACGGGCAGAGTACAACGAGTTGATGAAAACCATTGAATGGTTAACACGTGTATTAGCGGAGGAAGGTTTGCGTATGCAAATTATTAAAAACGAAATGCTGGAAGTAAAAGAGAAATATGGAGATGAACGCAAAACATCTATAGAATATGCAGCAGGCGATTTTAATATGGAGGATTTAATTGCCAACGATGAAGTTGTGGTTACTATCTCTCACCTGGGGTATATTAAACGCACACTTTCAACAGAGTACAAAACACAAAACCGCGGAGGGCGTGGAAGCAAAGCCAGCAGTGCACGCGATGAAGATTTTATTGAGCACCTTTTCCTGGCTACTAATCATAACTACATACTCTTCTTTACTGAACTAGGAAGATGTTTCTGGCTGAAAGTGTACGAAATACCAGAAGGCGAGAAAACAAGTAAAGGTCGCGCAATTCAAAACCTTATCAGCATTCCGAAAGAAGATAAAATAATGGCGTACATACCGGTGCGTACATTAGATGAAGATGAGTATCTGGACACGCACAGCGTTATATTCTGTACTAAGCGAGGAACTATTAAGAAAACAACTTTGCGCGCTTATAGTAACGTGCGCTCTGGTGGAGTAAATGCTATTGAGATACGAGAAGGCGATGAACTGGTGCAAGTAAGTATGACAAATGGAAAGAGCGAAATAGTAATAGCAACACGTGCCGGTAAAGCAATTCGTTTTAACGAAGAAACGGTTCGTGCCGTAGGCAGAAATTCAGTAGGTGTTCGTGGAGTTACGCTTGAAGACGATAAAGACCAAATAGTGGGTATGATTACAGTGAATCCTGATAACAAAGATGAAACTATCATGGTGTTATCAGAAAAAGGATACGGTAAGCGTTCGTTTTTAAACGATCCGGAATCAGGGGAGGAGATATATCGCATTACTAACAGAGGTGGAAAAGGGGTGAAAACCTTAAACGTAACTGACAAAACGGGGCGCTTGCTTTCTATCCTAAATGTTACCGACAATGACCACGTTATGATTATTAATAAATCCGGTATTGCAATTCGTTTAGCTGTTGAACAACTGCGCAAAATGGGTAGAGCCGCACAAGGTGTTAGGTTAATAAAACTTAATGCTAAGGATGAAATTGCAGCCGTAGCCAAAATAGAGAACGGTAAACTGACTTACAATGCTGAAGAAGATGGCGAGTTAGGAACTACAGAAGAAAACGGAGAAGGGTAAATTGGCATTGTTTCTGAAATAATAACCCAAGACTAAACAATAATTAATATGAAAAAGCAAATTCTTATTCTTATTACAGTTGCCTTTGTAAGCACTGCCATAGCGCAGGACGGCAACAACATTTGTGTATGGAACGCCATGAATACCTACAACACCGGGGGCGGACCTGCTGATTTAGAGAGCGCCATTAAATGTTCAGACGAAGCATCTGTAAACGCTTCGACCATGGAAAAATCGAAAACATGGTTCTATCGTGGACAACTCTATACTTTAATTTTTATTGATAAAACATTAAAGCCAAAGTACGGCAATGCTGCTGCTGAGGCTGTAAAGGCCTTCAAAAAGCTTTATGATCTCAAAGATCCAAAGTTTAAAGATTGGGAAGACGTATATAAGTATATGTTTCCTTTGGCTACCAACAGTTTCAATGAAGGCGTAGATTATTACCAAGCAAAGAATTTTGCCCAAGCATATCAGTATTTTTATTCCATTAAAGATATTAACGAGGTACTGATAGGTAAAGGCCAAAAACCCAATATTGAGCTAGCAGTGGCACTTAAAAATGCAGCAATTTCCGCTGAAAATTCAGGTAATGCAGAAGCAACTATAAGTGTACTTAAAGACTGGTTAGCTGTTGCTCCTGAGGCATCAGCCTACAGAAGCTTAGGTTTAGCTTACAAAAAGCAAGGCAAGGCGGATGAAGCTAGAAAGACTATTGATGAAGGAATCTCTAAATACCCTAAAGATGCTAACCTGTTAGTAGAAAAAATTAACTTTTATCTTGAAAGTGCCCAATACACAGATGCATTAACTTACGTAGATAACTTGCTGGAAGTAGAACCTAAAAATGATGGCGCTCTCTTTATTAAGGGGCTAGCCTACGAGAAAATTGGTAACGAAGACTCGGTTGTTTATTACTACTTAAAAGCAGCCGAAGTAAACCCTACAAATGTAAAACCATGGAATAACCTTGGTGCTTTGTATGTTGCAAAAGCAAATGCGTTAGTTGAGCCAATGAATAAATTAGGTAATTCGAGTGCTGAGATAAAAAAGTATGATGAGCTAAAGGCCTTGCGTAAGAGCTACTATCAAAAGGCAAAACCATATTTGGATAAAGCACACGAAATAGAACCCAACGATCCGCAGATTAATCGGGTTTTAAAACAAGTAGAACTATACACCGCAGAATAAAAATCAGCGAAACGGCACAATTTAGTAGTTCCGTTTCGTTTTATTATTTCCTATGAACAAGAAAGTAACTTATCTTTTATCCCTTGTTGTTTTAGTTGCTACAATAACATCTGTCAGTTCTTGTGGTGAAGAAATAAGCACACCTCCTGTAGTTTCACTCTATACCGGTACTGCTTATGTTGGGGTTGACACTACTATTTACCGTAATACGGTTTTTAATATTGGTGTTGAAGCAAAAAAAACCGGAACTGAGGGGCTATTGAATGGTTGTACTATTTTACGAAGTCGTAACGGAGGAAGCGATAGTGTTCTACAACAAATGACTTTGGTTACACAGTATTTTGCGCAATACTATTCGTACCTTGCTCCTGATTCGGGGGCGGTAGATAAATACACGTTTACTGTTACAGAACGCGATGGCGGTACAGCTAGTGCGAGTGTTACAATTACTGGCAATTAGTCTTTTGTTAGTGAGCTTAGGATACGCGAAAAATGAGCTCAAACGCTCATGAAATTTTATATACGCAAGCACAATAAAGTTACTTGCCTTTTAAGGTAAAGTAAAAATTACTACCTGATCCAGGTAGGCTTTCAACCCAAATTTCTCCACCATGCATTTCGATTATCTTTTTACAAATGGGCAAACCAAGACCATTGCCTGGAAACTCATCTACCCGGTTAAGTCGCTCGAATAAATTAAATATTTTGCTGTAATACTTTCTGGAAATACCTATTCCATTATCACGAACACAAAAAATAGTATTGCCCTCAAACTTATCGTACCCGATATCAATAACCGGTTTTTTATCGCCCTTTCTAAACTTGATTGCGTTATCTATCAGATGAAAAAGCAATTTCTCAGTTAGCTCTCTGTCTGCGCTTACCACAGGCAACTCAGAAAAACTTACTTCTGCACCTGCCTCTTCTAAACGTGGTTTCAATTGCCTTAGTACATCTGCCAAAGAAGTCTTAAGAGAAATTTTACTAAGTGTAAATTTATGTTCGTTCAGCCCTATATATGTTTTTAAGTCACTCAGCAATTTTTCCATTCTGCCTGCTGCATCTTTAGCAAAGTTGGCATACTCAGTAGCTTCGTCATATTTTTTATTACGTAGGTTCTCGCTAATCAATTGTACATAATTCAGAATAGTACGAACTGGTTCACGAAGGTCATGCGAGGCAAGATGCAAAACCCCTTCACTGCTAAACCGGTCATCTTCACTTCGAGCACCCGGTATTATTTGTTCATCGTCTTTTACCACTAAACGAAACAATACCAAATAGTGCATGGTTTTATTCAGCAAGATGGGTTGTATATTTAGCCAAGTAGAAATCAGTTGGCCATCCGGTTGTTTTAAGAAACAAGTGCTATCTACCGGCTGGAAATGCTGACTGATTAACAAATTCTGCTCTGGAAGTTGAGCTCCTTCAAAAACAGACGAAAATGTTTTACCGGTAACTTCAATGGCCAAACCCTTTAACAACTGCAAAGCGTTTTTGTTTGCAAACACTATTTGGCTGTTTTGCAATAGCAACACATTGTCGCGCACAGCGTTAAGAAGCGCTATGGCAGATTCGTTTTCAGAAAAGTTCGGTAGTTGTACTTGGCTCTTAACTTCTTCGAGCACAAAAACCATAGCTTTCTCGTTATTCCACTTATGTAATTCAGATGTTACACGTAGTGTTTCGTTCTTAGCAGATTTAAACTCAATTGTTTCTTTATGTTCGATTTCTCGAAAACTCAAATAAGCATCAATTACAGTTCGCCATTTGGAATCGCTAATAATAATGTATGCTTTTTCATTGCTGTAGAGTTGAGTATTGTTTTCGTTTAGCACTACTACTCCAGTATTTACTCTGTTGAGCAACAAATGTAAGGCTTCGTTTTGTGAAGCTAATTTACTTACTGTGTTATCACTCTTAGCTTCAACTTCGCTTAGTTTTAGCGTGTTGGCTATTGACTTTTGCAAATGAAATAAATTGATTTTGTTCTTTACAATATAGTCAGTAGCACCTGCCTTTTCAGATTGGTTACGAGTCTCCTGCTCGCTCATATCAGATAACAATATGACCGGGATATTTCCTGCATGAGTTAGTTGAGAAAGCCCTGAAAAGTCTTTTTGTGCTATAATATTTGCATCTAACAGAACCAAATCGGGTTTACGGGTTTTAATATAGTTCATGCCTTCACTAACATCGCTCGCGTGGCTAACACTAAACGCATAAGCACTCACTTTTAAAAAGCGCAAAATGTCTAATGCGCTTTTTTCATCGTTATCAAGTAAAAGAATGTTGCGGTTTTGCTCCATCTATGTAGCGGTAAAGTAAATTCTATTTACAAGAAAAAGCAGTTGGCTTTTAAACATTCCTAAAACTTATTTAGGCTTTTTCTTCTTGAATTTTTTGGGAATATCCCAGTTATATACAATTCCAATTGCATGAGGCAGGTCTAATTTTTTTTGTTGTACATCAGGTTGTACCCGATAGTAAACATCAATGGTATGATTTTTTTTAAACTCGTAACTAAAGCCAGCTATACATGATATTTTTCTGTTAGTAGCATCAGAGGGGGCTACTTTGGAATATAACTCAGCCGAAACATACACATCCCAGTTGGGTTTAACTCCCCAGTTAATTTCAATCTTGTTTCTTAAATAGTGCGAAGGCTCATGCCCACGTTGATAATTTCGCGAGATATACTCAGCCTGAAAAAAATAAGCTAGGCGATACGAAAAAGTAAAATTTTTGTACTTGTAGCGCGGTTTAAAACCAACTTCAAACCTGTAATGATTGTTCTCATTAGTAGCTGTTACTATCCGGAAACCTGCATCAGCGAATATATACTTGTGTACTTTGTATTTAACACCAAATGAAATGTAATGTCCTCTGATGTGCCGCTCAGTAATGTTTGCACGGAGCATATACTGAGTACTAACCGTCCATATTTTTTTTATGTCATGACTTAGCTTCACAGCTGGCCAAATTTGAAAGTTGCTTCGATAGCTGTTGTAATTATAATCATCTTCAACTCCATCTTGAGCCTTCACGCTGATTAGGCATAACAAGTAGCTGAGTCCAAAAAATAGTATTTTTTTTATAGGCATATAGCAAACTTAATCATCGCTATCACCTGTACCTAGCGAACTGTTTTCATTCTCAAATGAGTAATAAAAAGCTCTTAGCCTTGTGATATCGCGCAGGAAATCAATTTTTATTATTTCAACACGGTGTATGGGCAAACCTGTCCGCGATTTTAAGTCTTCTAACATAGCATCGCGGGTTTCGGGTTTAATCAAGTCTATGCGCTCGTACACTACATCTTTCCAGTTTTCATGTTCTAACGAAAGTTGTCGGTCTAAGCCATATATTAATATTAGGATGATTAGGTTGGTTACTAACAGAATGGTTGCGCTTTGATCCATGTTGTGAAGTGCATAAAAAATACCATGCTTGCTGTTAAGTTCCCGAAGCGAGTTAAGGCTGTCTGTTATGTCAGCCAGAGCATTAATAATACCAACAGTTACGCAGATGAAGAAATAGCCCATTTCTCGAATGGGTACAGCCACCGTGCGATAACGGAGTATGGAAAAAATTGCAAACAAACCGAAGGCAAACCCGATTTTTAGCTTTAAACTGCTCAGCAAAAAACAGATAAAAAAGTTTACGGAGTTAAACAACATGAACGTGAATAAAAAGTCTTTGTTCTTATGCCGTGGGTAGTAGATAAAGCGCACAAGTATGATTATTACCACCAGGTTGAGCGCGTAGCGCATTAAAAAATCAGTGAGGTCGCCATTTACAAAGTAACCTACTGTTTTGGTTACATCAATCATTTCTTCTTCCATTAATTATTTTTTCGAGTTTGATAAAATTTGGTTTAAAAGCATTGTTTTTAATAGGCTCCAACATGGCAACTGCTGTTGCGTATTTGCTGAACCCAATTTCTTCGAAGTGATGTTTGTTGAAATTTTTTATCATAGGGCTTCCCGTTGCACTTTTTTCAGTCTTTACTTCAGCAATTACAATTTCGGGAAAGACTTTTTTCTTTTCAAAATTATCGAATGTTACTTGTAGGTCAAGCGTTAGGCGCTCATTCATTTTCTTGCTGGCAAGTGTTACTCTGTTAAAGTTGATCCACATTTTTTTTTCTAACAGTTGTTCATCTAATTGATGATGTTTGATCAGATTCCATTCTTCAGGACCAAGCGATGTTTTTAAATAGCTCTGTTTAAGTCTTTTCTTATCAGTCCGGTTCCCTTTTACTTTATACTTTACTTCAAAAAAAACCAACCCCGAATCCGAATATCTTCGGTAACGAACTTTTAGTCTGTTTAATTTTCCGTTGTGATGAAATTTATAAAGTTGGAAATCAGGAGTGTCGAAGTACAACGATTCGTATCTGAATATTTTACTTCCGTCAATTTCAAGTGCGTAATAGTGTTTTCTAACTTCCTGAAGTATATCCGCAAACTGAGAAATGTGAAATACATATTTAGTGTCAATACGATTCAGCATTTTTACATTATCAAGCTCTTTTAATGTAATGGGCTCGTAGGTGCTAAGCACATCATTAATTTGCTTTTCCTCAGCTTCGAAACTCAGCATTAGAAAAAATTTATCAGATCAGGTACTTCTACTGTTTCCTTAGGCTTAGAAATTGTGACATGCCTGATATCGTATGATTGGTTGAGCGTACAGGTGTCGCAGAAGTTTAGAACCCACACAGTGTAATCGCCTGGGTGCAGGTAAGGGAAAAGATATTCTCCGGTATAAGAGGTTCGTACATCATCATCGGCCCAGGTGTTATCACCATATGATATAAACACACGAGTGTCCTGCACGTATCCAGAGTCTGTTACTAAACCAAAGTTGTTTAAATCGTAACCAAACACTTTGCCGTGAATGGTACCTTGCCCGCCATCACCTGGAAGTTGTTTGCAAGATGATATGAGTGCTAATGCGAGAGCAAACAATACAATTTGTTTCATTTCTATGTGTTATTGAATAATGATTTTTGATTCAAAACTGTTGCGGCTTGACTTAATTTGTAAAAAATACACGCCTGAATTCCACTTGTCGGTTAACACTTGAAGAACTGCAGAATCGGGGGTACTCCAAAATACTTTACGACCAGAAATATCAGTCACAATTAGTTCAGTGTTGTTATCTATTCCTAAATCAGTAAAACTAACCGTAAACTGGAATCTAGTTGGATTCGGATACACAGAAACACTCATGGGTGTTTCGTGTTCTGAAATACCAACGGCTAAATCGTAATTTATTAGCAAAAAATCTTTTTGGTTGGCGGTGGTGTAAGTTCCATACCCGCCCACATAAATAGCTCCATTGTAAAATAGCACAGATTCACCGGCATCTGCACCAGTTGGCACTCCGTCATAAGTGGCTAAACTGAGTTGCGATCCGTTAGGCGAATAAACAATAGTAGTTGCATTCTTGTTCAATACTCCCATGTAGTTTTCAGCACTTTGACCTGTTACACAAATGTTTCCATTGTTTAATAAAGTGATAGCTTCAGAAGCATCGTCAGCACTCACACCACCATTGTAATGAACCACCCATTCTTGAGTTCCGGTTGCATCGAATTTTATGGTTGTATAATCTAAATTGTCGGTACTAGTTGAGTCCATATCACTTTGTCCGGTAACATAGATGTTTCCAGTTGGGTCAATCACCATATCTTTTAAATCATCATCGCCAGTACCTGCACCATTATAAGTTTGAGCCCAAAGTTGTGTTCCGCTGTTACTATATTTTACAACTAAAAAATCCCGATCAGTTGAAGCAGTTACATCCCGGTCAGATGTGGCGGCTACTATGATATTACCATTGTTGTCTAATAATACTTTTTCGGGAACATCATCTCCCAAATTTGATGTATAAGAACCTAGTAAAGTTTCAGAACCGTTAGCGGCATCATACTTTACTGTTTGCATATCATAGTCTGAGCCATTCCAGGTTCTACCAACCACTATGGCGTTTTCATTGTTATCGAGGGTAATTGAATATGCTCTGTCATCACCATTAGCACTACCATTAAATTGAGCCATCCATAAAAATGTGCCTGAAGACGAAATTTTTACAGTCAAAAAATCATTACTTGTGGCTGCCGTAACATCATTATCAACTAAACCGGTTAAGTAAACATCACCAGTTGAACTAACTACCATATCTTTAACTTCTTCATCACCCAACAGCCCAAAATCAAAATTCTCTGTCCAAAGTGTGTCACCATTGCTGTTGTACTTTATCAAAAACATATCGTAGTTGTTATCCGCATTCTTGCTTCTGCCGGCTACATAAACATTACCCGCCCCATCACCTTCAATAGCAACAGGCTCGTCAGTGTCAGAATCGGGCCCGTTAAAATATTTTTGCCAAACAACATTACCTGAAGCATCGTATTTTACTGTGCAAAAATTTTTGTCTTCATCATAACTGTAAACATAACCTGCCGCAAAAACACTGCCACCGCTATGGGCTAAGGTTGTAGCTTTATCCGTAAACTCTCCCTCTCCCTGATAAAATTTATTAAGTAACGCAGCGCCCCCGGCATCTTGTTTATACAGCCAGGCATCTTTCATAGTTGTTGTATTTGCAAGACCGCCAACGGTATAAATGTTGCCGTTTGATTCTACCCAACTTTTCTCCCCGTTATCGTTTTTGCTCCAACTACCCCCGGTAATTGTAGCCCCTTGTTGATTTCCTGCTATATCATATTCTAGAATCAAAACATCGTTATCTTCTAAAGAGCTAGTTGAAATATTAGTAGAGCCTGTAACTACAACTGCACCATTTGATCCAATAGTTATGTGGTTGGCTACTTCATCTTTCCCGTTGGCATTTGAATAAGTTTTCGACCACAAAACATTTCCACTGGTATGATGGTATGCAACTGTTTGAATATCTTTTTGCAAACCATTGAAGCGAGAGCCTGTAACAATAACAATAGAATCGTTTCCTGCAATTGATGTAGCCTGGTCTTCTCCATTTGAGTCGTATACTTTTATCCAGATTTGTGTGCCATCGCTACCATTTAGTTTTTGAGTTACATAGTCATCATCATTCCCGTTGTCGCTTCTTCCAGTTATATAAACATTGTTCGAAGCATCAATAAAAACAGCTTTTGATCGGTCGGTTTTATTAGCATTATCTAGTGTAGCAGTCCACTGTTGAGCCAAAGAAGAGTTCCACTTCACCGTTGCGTAATCATCTTTACTGCCCGATGTGCGCGACTGACCTGTAGCAATCACATTACCCGAGCCATCTATTAACAAATCATTTAGCTCATCATTTAAATTTTCAGCACCGTTGTAAAATCCAACTGCCTGCTGTGAGCCTGATGGCGAATACTTGATCACTATAAAATCTGTATTCAGCATAGCATTGTATCCGTAGCCACCGGCATAAATATTACCTGCAGCATCGCATTTTACCACCACTCCGTTGTCATCCAAATTGCCGGGGCCATTGTAACTGTTCCACCACAATAAGTTTCCATTGATGTCAAACTTTGCAGTGGTAATGTCTTTGCGATAAAGCGTTTTAGATGTGCCGCAGACAATTACATTCCCTGAATTGTCCATGGTAACTGACTCAAGTTCATCATTGCCATTGCCCACATCATCGTATGTGCGCGTAAAAACAGTGTCTCCGGTGCTATTAAATTTTACAAACAAAAAGTCCTTTCCATTTCCCTGTTTGTAGGTAAAACCAACAGCATAGGTATTGCCGTTATTGTCAACTTCGAAGTCGTTAAACTTATCAGAATTGTCACCAATCCCGGCAAGTGAAGTTGCCCATTGCTGAGTAAGTGTTTGTGCGGGTAATATTAGATAGGCAATAGTTACAAGAAGAGAAAGTAATAGTTTGTTCATGTAATGGTAAAAGTGGGATAACAATTAAAATCGGAAAATAGAAAAACCGTTATCAGCTTATAACGGAAAAAAGTTTTGAGTGAATTAGTTTGCTGCTACTGACTCAGAAATTATGAAAAAGTTTAAAGGGGCAAAAAAAAAGGAACCCGTTTAGGTTCCTTCAGTAGTGAGTTTTTGCTGTTAATTATGCTGCTACTTCTTCAGTTGCTGTTGCTTCTGCAACTACTGGAGCTGCATTTTTACTATCAACTTTAATAGTTACGTGGTTACTTCTTTTGCGTAACCGGTAAGCTCTACCCTGAGGTGCTGGTAGAAAGCGCTTAATCATTGTTCCGGCATTAACCTGAATTTCTTTTACAATTAAATCACTATCTTCAGGTCGGGCACCATCATTTTTTTGTTCCCAGTTGTTGATAGCGCTCTTTAAAAGCTTTTCAAGCTTTACAGATGCTTCCTGCTTACTGAACTTCAGTATGGTGATAGCTTCATAAACTTTTTTACCACGAATAAGGTCAGCTACCAAACGCATTTTACGTGTGCTGGTGGGGTTATTTCTTAAATGTGCAACTGCTTCCATTTCTTATAGATTAAACTTGGTTGAATACTTACTTAATTTTACTTGATGAATGTCCTTTGAAAACACGGGTAGGAGAGAACTCACCTAATTTATGGCCAACCATGTTTTCTGTAACATAAACCGGAATAAACTTGTTTCCGTTGTGTACTGCAAATGTGTGACCAACCATTTCAGGAACTATCATTGAGCCGCGGCTCCATGTTTTAACTACCGTTTTTTTACCACCGCTGTTCATTTTGTCAACTTTCTTAGAAAGTTTAAACTGAACATAAGGTCCTTTTTTTACTGAACGTGCCATCGTATATTTTGATTATTGATGTTTTAGATTTAATTACTTAGTGCGTTTTTGAACAATAAATTGCGAAGATGCTTTCTTTGGTGTTCTGGTCTTGTAACCTTTCGCTTTTATGTTGGTTCTTGAGCGTGGGTGACCTCCCGAAGCTCTTCCCTCTCCACCACCCATCGGATGGTCAACAGGGTTCATAGCTACTGCACGATTGCGAGGTCTGCGGCCTAGCCAACGTTTTCTTCCGGCTTTACCATAGCTTTGAAGGTTGTGGTCTCCATTAGAAACTGTACCAATTGTAGCTGTGCAAACCAATAAAATTTTACGTGTTTCGCCAGAAGGAAACTTAACAACAGCATATCTTTCTTCTTTTGCTAAAAGTTGTGCAGAAGTACCCGCGCTGCGAACTATGCTTCCACCGCGACCAGGATAGAGTTCAATATTGTGAATAATAGCACCAAGCGGTATTTCGGAAAGTGGAAGAGTATTTCCTAAATCAGGAGCTGCGCTTTTACCAGATAAAACAGTTTGTCCAACTTTCAATCCGTTGGGTGCAAGAATGTATCTCTTTTCACCATCCGGATAATTTATCAAAGCAATAAATGCACTGCGGTTAGGGTCATACTCAATAGAAGCAACCTTACCTGGTACATCAAATTTGTTACGCTTAAAATCGATAATACGGTAGCGTTGTTTGTGGCCACCACCTAAATAGCGCATGGTCATTTCGCCACGGCTATTACGCCCTCCACTCGATTTTTTAGGAGCAAGTAACGTTTTCTCAGGTCTGTTAGTTGTTAATTCATCGAACGTGAGCAGTTCTGTGAACCTCATGCTCGGGGTTGTTGGGCGGTATTTTTTAATTCCCATGTTTATTCTTTTTTACTTCCTCTGTTTTTATTATCAGTGGTGGAGGGTTCCACTTTAGTTAAAGAATATTTTTATACGTTACCATAGAAATCTATGGTTTCGCCTTTTTTAAGTGTAACGTACGCTTTTTTATATGGTGCTTTCATACCATAAGCAATACCTTTTTTAGTTTGACGTACTTTTGACTTTCCTACCGTTACCACAGTGTTTACGTCTTCTACTTGAACACTGTAGGTGGTTTCTACTGCCTTCTTTATTTCCAACTTATTGGCTTCGCGATTTACTTTAAAAGCATAGCGGCTTAACTTTTCGCTGCTTTTGGTAGATTTTTCTGAAATAATGGGCTTTATTAAAACGTTAGTAGCCATGGGTTATCCTCCTATAAATTAATTGTTAGAGAAATTAGATTCTATTGCTTTAACTGCGGCTTCACTAAGCACCAGTTTTTTACAATTCATAATGTCAAAAATGTTCAGGTTGGCGGTATCCAACAACTGAGCTGTTGGGTAATTGCGGGCTGATAAAACTGTGTTCTTATCAGCTTTATCAAGAACAAAAACACTCTTGGTGCCTTTTAAGTTTAAACCTGTAATTACAGCAGCAAAAGCCTTTGTTTTAGGAGTTTCGAAATTGAAGTTTTCTACAACTATCAAATTTCCGTCTTTGGCTTTATAAGTAAGTGCGCTCTTCTTAGCAAGATCTTTTACTTTTTTGTTCACCTTTAAATCATAGGTGTGTGGCTTAGGTCCAAACGCACGGCCTCCACCTTTTAATCCAGGCGCTTTCATGCTGCCTCTACGAGCACCACCTGTACCTTTTTGGCGAAATGCTTTCTTGGTTGTGCGGGCTACTTCCCACTTTTCTTTCGATTTGTGAGTTCCCTGACGCTGCGCAGCCAGGTATGATTTTACAGAAAGATATACCGCATGGTCATTCGGCTCAATGCCGAAAATTGCATCTGGTAGGTTAATTTCTCTGCCGGTTTCTTTCCCGTCTTTGTTCAATACTTTTACGTTCATAACACTGAATTTTAACGTGTTTTATCCTCTATTTTTCAAAAAGGAACGCAAAAATATCTTTTAAGGGCAGAGTTGCAAATGTTTATGCTAAAAAGTTGAGAGTAGTGCTAAACCTTAACGAACCAACGTTACGTTACCCGATTTTTCAAGGGTATGCCCGTTACTGCAAACGCCTTTAGCTAAATACACATAAGTGGCTACATCGGCTTCTTTACCGCTTATCTTTCCATCCCATCCTTCGCTTAGGTTGGTGGTGGTATACACCAACTTACCCCATCTGTCAAATACCCGGAAATACTCCAACGATCGCAAACCTATACCTCGTACTCGTAGCACATCGTTCAATCCATCATTATTTGGTGTAAATGTATTAGGAACAAAAATCATTTCCGGGTCGCATGACACAACCTTTATTTCAACGTATGCGGTGTCTTTGCAACCCCATTGGTTGGTAACAATAACCGGTATGGTTTGATTTTGCGTAGCTGTTAAATAGGGTAGCCGGCAGTCAGTGCATGTCATGGCATCTTTAGGCTGCCATTCATAAGTAACATCATCGGGCGATGATGCATACAGTCGAATTTCTGTACCCTCAGTAACAGTTTGATTATCGCCTGCTTCTACCGATGGGTTAGGAGCTATGGTAACATGTACGGTGTCTGTATCTGCTTTACAGGTGTTACTGCTAACTATTACAGTGTATAAATAATCCCCGGTTGGCGCGTCTAACACAGGGTTGTCAATTATGCTTGAATTTAAGTATGTAGCGGGCCGCCATTGGAACGAAGTATCATTTACTGACGCTTCCAAAACTTTTACTCCTAACTGTATGCGTCCACCATCGCAAACCAATGTATCTGTTACAGCTAATTCGGCAACTACATCTTGTATTACCCACACCCGTACAATACGCGAAATCGAACAACCGGTTGAGTTAAACCCGGTAACCCGGTAAATCATGCTGTCTGGCGGCCACACCAGCGGATTCACAATCGTAGAGTCATCCATATATAAATTAGGAGACCAAAATGCTGAAGCAACATTTGGCCCGGCACTCAGTTGTAATGTATCATTAGGGCAAATACGAAAAGCTATTCCAGGGAAAATGAGTGGCAAGGCATCTACGTTTACTACTATGGTATCGCTAGCTACACATCCTATATTTGTTGAAGCTGTTACATAGTAGGTAATGGTATCTAATGCTGATGCCACAGGATTGCTACAGGTATCGCAGTTCAAATAGTTTGGTGTTTGATTAGCTGACCATTGAAAGTGATCGCCCAACAGCAAATCAAACTGTACATAGTTGCCTCTGCATACAGTAGTGTCGTCAGGTAATCCGGGGTAGGGGATAAGGCCTACTACAATTGTATCAACAGGATATGCAACGGTACAACCCACACTGTCTGTAAGCGTGTAAACAGGGTAGTAATAGCCTTCCTGGCCGTAAGTGTGTGATACATTAATGGAATCCTGAAAAGCCGTTCCATCTCCTAAATCAGCTACCATAGAAACCGTTGACTGGGTAGTGCCGCTAATGCTTATTGTTAGTGGAACACAGCCACTATCTGGAGTGGCTGTAAAATTTCCAACCGGCCCCCGAACTCGAATTAAATCAACATAAGTAATTGAATCAAAGCAACCTGATGAATCCCACGACACTAGCGTTACATCATAATCTCCCGGAAAGAAATATACATGGAGCGGGTTGTAAGCCGTACTAGTATCTCCGTCACCAAATCTCCAAAGCCAGTTAAGATCCGTACGATTTGTTGTATTAAAGAATTGAACAGGAAATGGTGGACAAGGGGCAAAAGTTGTGGTAACAAAAAAATCAGCAACCGGAGTATCCACATTTAAAAAATTAGGAATTACCAACGTATCGCTACATGTCGGATTTGTGCGAGTAGATATCAAAGAAACAGAGTAGTTACCCGAATTGGTGTAGAAATGCGAGGGGCTTTGCTGTGTTGAAGTTGTTCCATCGCCAAAATCCCATACAAATTGACTTGCCCCACCGGTTGATAAATTAATGAAGTTAACTACTTCGCCCGGGCACACAGCAGTGTCTGAAATAAAGTTAGCGGTTACATGGTAAGTTGTAATAAAGCGCGATGCAGTAGCTGAACACCCCCTTGAATCTGTTGTAATAAGCCTAATTGAAAAAGTTCTTGCCGTATCAAACGTGTACGTTGGATTGGCTACAAAACTGCTATCACCGGTATTGAATGTCCAAAGGTAGCTAACTATCGAACCCATGTACGATGAACTGGTATCTGTAAAGTTTACAGTCAAGGGTACACAACCCGAAATTGGGTCTGCACCAATTTTTGACTTTATACCATATACTGTAATATAGTTTGTATAAGTAATAGAGTCTGAACAAGAATCAACCGGATTGATTACCAATGACACCGTATAACGACCTGTATCGGTATAAATATGGGCAGGATTTTGTAACGTAGAAGTAGATCCATCTCCAAAATACCATAACCAACTGCTTGCAAATGTTGAAGTATCAGTAAACCGAACTTGAAGCGGCATACAACCACTAAACGTATCAGCCGTAAAACCTGCATTGGGCGTTCCAATAGGAATGTCTCTTACTAACGAATCGGTACAGCCGGTGGTAAAGTTGGTAACGGTTAACTGCACAGTATAAATTGCCTGCGAAGGGAAAGTATGAACGGGGTTTTGTTGATTAGAAGACGTGCCATCACCAAAATCCCAGAGCCACGTGTCTGCACCTTGTGAGGTGTCATAAAAAGCTACTGTAGTGGGGTTGGTGCAATCAAAGTCGAAATAAAAATCTGCTTTTGGAACCACTATTTCTATATAGCGTATTTTAATAGTGTCGTTAGAGCAGCCTTGGTTTATTACGGTTAACGTAATGTCATAAAATCCGGTATCGGTATAAGCATGTGTAGGGTTTACTAAGTTGCTGGTTGTTCCATCGCCAAAATCCCAAGTGTAAATGGTACTTGCGCTGCCACCTTGTGTCAGGTTGGTGAAAGTTACCAATTGGTTAACACATTGAACAAGCGGTGTAGCTGTAAACGAAGGGTTAAGTGATTGCCCAACATTAATTGTGCCGGAGTAGGTAAATGTATCTATACAACCTTCAGCGTTTGTAACTATTAGCTCCGGGGTGTATTGGCCTGCTGCGTTGTATATATGAACAGGATTAGCTCCGGTAGAAAATGTACCGTCACCAAAAAAATACTCAAAACTGGTTATGGGAACATTTGAAACACTGGTATTTGTAAACCGAACCGTAAGCGGTGTACAACCCATTGTAGAATCAATCGTAAAGCTGGCTTGCAAAGAACCTACTGTTACAGAAGTACTCAGGGTTTGTGTATTATAGCAACCACTGCTGTTTGCTACAGAAAGTGTTACCGTATATGTTCCGTTGGCAGTGTATGTGTGCGAAGGATTTGCAGATGTTGAGGTGGTTCCATCGCCAAAATCCCATAAGTAACCACCCGCTACTCCACTAACATTACTGGTGAAATTTACTGTGTGCGGTGCGGTACAGGCTAAGGTATCATCTGCTGAAAAAGTAAATGCTACCGGATCTGTTACAGTAATATAGTTTGTCTGGGTTTCGGTGTCGGTGCAAGGCCCGTACGTTACAGTTAACGTAACAGTATATGTTCCGTTAGCAGTATAGGTGTGCAACGGGTTTTGCTGGGTACTACTGTTCCCATCACCAAAATTCCATTGCCATGATGTAGCAAAATTTGAAGTGTCGGTAAACTGAATTGGTACACCATTACAAGCATTATTAGAGGTAGCAGTAAACCCGGCATCTACATCAGTGACTGATATTTGCAAAAAAGCAGTGTCTTGGCAGCCCAATGTGTCGGTAACAATTAACATGGGGTCGTATATTCCACTCACATAAACGTTAGTAGGGTTTTGCAGTGATGAGTTGCCTCCATTTCCAAAATACCAGTTATAAGTTAGCACACCGTTGCTACTTGTGCCATTTCCTGTAAAACTCACCACCTGTGGTGAGTTACAAGATTGCGTAGGGTTGGCTGTAGCATTAGCTTGAGGGTTTAGCCCAATTACAACAAAGCCGGGTAGTATTTTGCTGGTTTGGCAGTTATTGCTGTCACGGGCTACCAAGGTAACATCATAACTTCCTACTGTATTGTAACAATGGCTGGTGTTATAACCTGTTTGTGGAAGTGAACCATCGCCATAATCCCAAACGTATTGGGTTACGGGGCTTTCACCCGGAATAGTTTGGTTGGTAAAGTTTACAGTATGGCAAGGAAAAATACAACCATGATTATCGGCAGAAGTAAAGTTTACAGTGGCAGGTAAGAACACTCGTATTTGTAATACCTGCGTGTCGGAGCTAACACCATCACTTACAGCGTGTATAACGTTATAAATTCCTGCAGCAGAATAGGATGTAGTGGGGTTTTGGTTGGTAGAGGTGTTTCCATTGTCAAAATCCCACCAATACGTGGTTGGGTTACCGGTTGATTGGTCGGTGAAGTTCACTACCAATGGCGGACAGCCAAAAAGTGCTGATGAACTAAACTGACAATTTAACTGTGCGCTCATATTATGAGCCACAGAAATGCACAAAAACAGAATCAGGGTAAATTTCCTTCTCACTCTTAGCTTGTTCTTTTTATCAGTTAGATGCAATTTCTTCTTTAAACTGTTGCATCTCACTTATTTTGGTTAAGGGGTTCCAAATACTTAAACCGAATTCGGGCAAAAATGTTTCATTCTAACTACGAAACAAATAGTTCAACAGATTTTACTTTTACACACCCGTGTAATTTTGGGGAGTAATTTGCTTCAATTCCATTTTCAACGCATTAGAAATGGGTAAGGTTTCAATAAAATTATGGATAGTTTGCTTGTTAATTACGCTGCCACGAGTAAGTTCTTTAAGCTGTTCATACGGATTCGGTATCCCTTCTCTTCTCAAAACAGTTTGAATGGCTTCGGCCACAACCGCCCAATTGTCCTCCAGGTCCATATTAAGTTCCGTTTCGTTTAAAAGAAGTTTGCTTAATCCTTTTTCTATTGAAGAGAAGGCAATTAATGTATGAGCCAGTGGCATTCCAATGTTTCGTAAAACTGTAGAGTCGGTCAAGTCTCTCTGAAGCCGTGAAACCGGTAACTTGGCAGATAAATGCTCCAGTATTGCATTAGCCAAACCAAGATTACCCTCAGCATTTTCAAAATCAATTGGGTTTACTTTATGTGGCATGGCCGATGACCCAACCTCATTTTTGTTTACTTTTTGTTTAAAGTAATTCATACTGATGTACATCCACATATCTCTGCATAAGTCAATCAGTATTGTATTAATTCGCTTTATAGCATCAAAATGAGCTGAAAAATTGTCATAGTGTTCTATTTGCGTTGTGTTTTGTAATCGGGTAAGTGTTAGCTTATCGTTTACAAATTTATTGGCAAAATCAACCCAGTTTACACCCGGATAGGCCACATGATGAGCATTAAAATTTCCTGTGGCTCCACCAAATTTTGCATTGTATGGTATCTGAGATAAGAGAACAAGCTGATTCTTGATTCGCTCCACAAAAACAGCAATTTCTTTTCCCAAACGTGTGGGCGAGGCCGGTTGCCCGTGGGTGTGTGCTAACATAGGTATGTTTTTCCACTCTAATGAAAGCATTTCAAGCTGAGCGCAAACACGATTGATATAGGGTAAGTAAATATCGGTTTGTGCTTGTTTGAATGAAAGCGGTACTGCTGTGTTGTTTATATCCTGTGATGTAAGCCCGAAATGAATAAACTCTTTCCACTGCTGTAAACCTAACCCATCGAATTTTTCTTTTAAAAAGTATTCAACTGCTTTTACATCATGGTTTGTTATTTTTTCGGTGTCTTTTATTTTTTGTGCATCGGCTTCGCTGAAATGCTGAGCTAAGTGAAGCAGATTAGAAAATTGAGAACCGGGGAAGTTTGCTAGTTGAGGTAATGGTAACTGGCAAAGTGCAATGAAGTATTCCACTTCAACCAGCACCCTGTATTTAATCAACCCAAACTCAGAGTAGTAAGGGCTTAGTTCTTGGGTTTTTAAGTGATAACGCCCGTCAACGGGGCTAATGGCTGTGAGTTGATTAAGCGACATGGGGCGAAGATAAGATACAATAGACAGGACACAAGCGAATGATCAGAATGACAACACCAATTTATGTTTCTAATGATTTAGGTTCTGCGTCTTTTGCAAAATAAGAGTGTAGAAATACAGATAACAGAATTAACGCAGCACCTGCAACAAATCCGGCACTCAGCATTTTTGCTTCACCAAAAAAAATAAATGCCAAGGCAATTCCGTAAACCGGCTCAAGGTTTATTGACAGGTTGAGTGTAAAGGCCGATAAGTGTTTTAGCGCGTTGAGCGATAAAATGAGTGGAATTTGAGTGCATCCTATGGCCAAAACAAACAATAAAACCCAGTCGTTATAAGTTGGGTACAGTGACGCGGGCGGCAGCCAATATAGGTAAAGAGGTAAAAATAAAGTTAGTACAAGTAAGCCGAACACAATTTCATAAAATGTAACCACTGAAGTGGATACTCGGTGAACTATGTCTTTGTTGAGTATGTTGAAAAACGCTCCTACAAATGCTGCCAGCAGAGCAAGAATAATTCCGGTTGTGTAGGAGTTTTTATCGCTGTAAAAAATTAGTGCTATGCCCGCTATAGCCATTAAGCTATAGAGTAGTTCAGTTTTGTTAAATCGCTTGGTAGTGACTACCGGTTCTATGAAAGCTGTAAACAATGTTGTGCTAGAAAAAATGCTTAGAGTTATGCTAACATTTGAATATTTAATAGCGCCATAGAAAAAAAGCCAATGCACCATTAGCAGAGTGCCGATAACAAACAACTCCCATAAATCTTTTCTATTTACTTTAAAGCTTGTGCTTGTAAAAAGTACAAGTAGCCCTAATCCTATTACTGTAATAAACATGCGATACCATACCAATAGTCCTTCAGATAGCTGTATCCCCCTTCCGAGTACAGCAGTAGCACCCCAGAGTAATATAGAGATGTGCATTTGCACATGAGCGCGTGTAACTGCTGAACTGTTTTTGTAACGTTGAATCATTGGTTTTGTTACGAGGCACTATCCCATTGCGCCACAAACGCACGAAAACCAATGGCGGCATTTTCTAACGCTTTAGGATTGACATTTTCTACTACGTCTAAGCGGGTGTGGTAAGTAGGGTCGAGTTTATCCATCGGCAAACCAATAACCGACACTGCCGGTATTCCGGCACGTATAAAAAAAACTCCATCTGTGCCGCCCACCGGTGTTACTCCTGTTTTAATAGGAACATTTACCGAACCGAAACTGTGTTGAATTTTCTCGATTAAGTTATTGTCGAAAACAGTGCCGTTCATAGTTTCGCGTTTTACTATACAAATAGCTTCAGGTAGGCGTATGCTATCAATGTTTATTACGTTGGCCTTTTCGTCAATTAGTTCTTGGGCTTTTACTTTTACGTAGTTGTAAGAACCCGTAAGCCCGGTTTCTTCGCTTCCAAAACTTACAAATTTTAGCCGCGTATGTTGAAGCGTAGAAATGCCGTGCATCTGTTTATTGGCAAATGATTTAAATACTTCAAATGCAATAGCCACACCACTAAGATTGTCACACGCGCCATCTACCGGATTATTGCCGTGCATGTTAAAGTAAGTAATGGTTGAAGGTGAAAGGATTGTTATAAATAGCCAAGCATACCAATGCCAGTTTCCATCTGGCACAAAAAGCATTAAAAGATACAACAATGGCAGTAAGAGAAACAAAACGCCTGCAATAATGTTAAGAGTAATGCCGGTTTGCTTTAGTTTATACCACCACTTGAACTCATACACGCTGTCAATATGCCCGCAAAATACTAACGTGCTTTTTACATCACCTTGCGGTTCAAGTACAGCTTCTACATTCCAACTTTTAGAGAGCGGTCCGGGGAAACTGCCAAGTACAACTCTGTAGGTCATAAAATCGAGCACAAATGCAGCAACGTTCAATAATGAGATTACTAACCCAGCTGCCGGCCAAGCAAAATACATACTCAACGAAACGAAGAACAGAACACAGTAGTATTTCAATTTACCAAAACGGGCGTTTAGATATGCCTCAAATTCGAGCAATTGAACCTTTTGAGTAAATGCACGGCTTTTTTCTACTATCAGTTCTTGAGCCCCTTTCTCAGAAGTACTTCCCGCAGGCCGTGGGCCAAATTTTTGAATAATCTCCTGAATAAGTTCTAGCATAACCATGTTTTGGTTCGCGAAGAAAGAAAAAAGGAGAGAAGCTAATCTTCAGCCAGGCTGGCAAACATTAAACCTGTTTAAAGCAACTCACCTACATTAAGTGTAAAACTCAGAGTAACTGGTAAACGGCAACGAATTAAAGTGCGTTAAAACAAATTAAGCAACTACCTTTAAATTCTGTTTTATTATTTCTGCTTTACCCAGTAAATCTGTTTTTGATTTTCCTAGAATAGTAACATGCCCCATTTTTCGGCCTGGTTTGGTTTCAGTTTTACCATATAGATGTACATAAACGTTTTGCATCTGCATTACAAGTTCAAGGCCCCGGTATTTTGCAGCACCGGTATATCCTGTTTCTCCAATCAAGTTTAGCATGAGCGAGGGTTGTATAACTTCACTGTTGCCGAGAGGTAGGTTTTGTAGTACGCGCAGTTGCATGTCGTATTGAGAGCAATAATTGCCTTCTATGCTTTGGTGACCACTATTATGAGCGCGAGGTGCGGTTTCGTTTACCAATATTTTTCCGGTTTTATCTAAAAACATCTCTATGGCAAAAATACCGCTGCTGTTCAGGGCATTTAAAACTTTCAATGCAATCTTTTGTGCTTCGGTTGTTTGTTCTATTGTAGTTTCGGACGGAGAAAGCAAATAATCAACTAAGTTATATTCAGGATTAAATACCATTTCTACCGGAGGATAAACTGCAATTTCTCCTTTCTCATTCTTTGCTACAATCACTGAAATCTCTTTTTCAATATCAACTAGTTTTTCGAGTACACATGGTTCATTGAAACCATTTTCAGCTTCAGCAACAGATTGCAAAATATGAACACCCTTGCCATCGTATCCACCCGTACGTAATTTCTGCACCACCGGAAACTCAATGTCTGCTGAAGCTGTCTCTTGCCTGTTTTGAACTAATACAAAGGGCGAAGTAGGAATGTTGTGCTCTGCGTAAAACTGTTTTTGCAGACCTTTATCTCGTATTACAGCAAGTGCTTTAGGCGATGGAAAAACCTTCAGTCCTTCAGCTTCTAATTTTTCAAGCGCAACTTGGTTTACGTTTTCAATTTCAATAGTAAGTACATCTACTTGTTTGCCGAAGTTGTAAACATCATCAAACTTTCGAATGTCGCCATTGAAATAATGCTGGCAAAGAGTAGAAGCAGGGGAGTAGTTTCCTGTTTCTAACACAAAAGTTTCAACCGGATAGTTTGCTGCCTGCTGTAACAGCATACGTCCTAACTGTCCCCCTCCTAAAATACCTATTTTGAGCATAAATTATTTTGTGAGCAAATAAAGTTATTTCACCAGCGGCTCTATTACTTTGCCTATACAGCCGCTTGGTTCTTGTATGCGAAGCATTGCAGCCATAGTGGGTGCAATATCTGTCATGTTTACTCGGTTGTAATTACTTCCATTTTTCACATTCCAACCCATCCAAACGAGAGGAATGTGAGTGTCATACGGATAAATGGTTCCGTGAGTAGTTCCCTTTGTCATGCCTTCGAACCAACCCGGCTCAAACAACACATACACATCTCCTGAACGTTTTTCGTAGTATCCGTTGATTATGTGCTGTTTCATTCTCTCCTCAATCAACTCATTTGCCATATTCTTTAAGTCCAATACTTTCGATACTCCCTCAAACTGGAGTAAAAACTTTTTAATTGTTTCAAATATTTCTGTGCGGCTAACCTTCTTAGTAGTTATTGTTGAATCGTTAAGGTACAGCTGCATGTTGTCGTAACTAAGTAGCCACTCTCCTTCGCCATATAACTCGTTTAGCTTAATCTCTAATTGTTTTAGCACTGTGTCAATCGGAAAAACTCCGGCAGGTATTTTATGCTCCTTTAGAAATGCCGGCACATGTGCAGCGCCATGGTCTGCTGTCATAAAAAACAAGTAGTTTCCTTTGCCTACGTGTGTATCTAAAAAAGTAAAAAAGTCACCCAGTTCTTTGTCAAGTCGCAGATAGCAATCTTCCACTTCTACACTATTTGGGCCAAAACGGTGACCGATGTAATCAGTGGACGACAAACTTACCGCCAGAAAATCTGTTGTGTTTCTTTGACCGAGGTTTTCGTTAAGTATAGCCCCCTCGGCAAATTTCAAGGTAACTGAATTGCCATAAGGGGTTGCCGCCAAAATCTTGTAAGAAGGGTTAACCAAAGCACCCACCTTATGCTCGAAAACAGGTTTTTCTTCATTTTCGAAAGTGCCTTCAAAATGTTTGTCGTCATCATGGCTTTCATAATATTTTTCTATGGGTTGAAGGGTGTTCCAGTTGGCAGATAAATATTTTTCAGGCAAGCGATAATCGTTGAACTGTTTTACCCATAGCGGCAGGTCATTCATGTAGTACGAAGAAGTAACCCAATTTCCTGTACTGCCATCATAAAAGTATGCAGCATCTGCTGAATGCCCTGCCGGCAATATAGAGCCTCTGTCTTTTAATGCCACACCAATAGTTTTTGACTTAAAGTTGGTTGCAAGTTTTAACTCATCACCAATTGTTGTTGTTACCATTCTGCGAGGTGACATTTTGCCTGCAGAAGAGTTGCTTCCTACAGTGTGTTCGGTTTTATCGTCTGTACAATACACGTATTTATGTTCATCGGCATCAAACCAGTTGTTGCCTGCAATGCCATGAATATTAGGTACGCTGCCGGTATAAATACATGTATGACCACACGCAGTATAAGAAGGAGAGTAGTTTATATAGGTGTTTGCGCAACTATACCCTTCATTTAGCAAACGCTTAAACCCGCCTTGAGTATATTTGTCTGTGTAACGATATAAGAAATCCCATCGCATTTGGTCTACTACCAATCCAACAACTAATGTAGGTTTTTCGGGTGTTGTAGATTGCGAATTCCCGAATATACAAAGCAACAAGAATGCGATGGCGGTAAAATATCTCATGCAGTAAATTTTAAGCGAAGAAAACAGAATTTGCAAAGTGCCGATGTATTACAGTTCTAAACAGTGGAAATGTAACTCGTTGTATAGCTAAATTTTAAGTTTGGCTTAAGTTACCCTGGTTATGCTTAAAGCACACTTCAAACAATATCAGCTTCGATTTAATAGTCCCGTGCTTACATCACGAGGCAGTATGTCAGTAAAAAATGGGTACTATCTTTTTATTACTGACGGAACTAAAACCGGTATTGGTGAGTGTAGTTACATTGAAGGTTTAAGCCCCGATGACTTAGTAAATTACGAAAGGGCACTCAGTCAACTGTGTAACGGTATAGAACAAGGAAGTAAAGAGTTGTTTCCCAGTTTTAATGATTTCCCGTCCATTGCATTCGGATACGAAACAGCCCTGCTTGATTTTTCTTCGGGCGGAAACCGTGTATTGTTTAAAAGTGAATTTACCAATGGAAGTGCAACAATGCCCATTAACGGATTGGTTTGGATGGGGAGTAAAACATTTATGCAACAGCAGATTCAGCAAAAAATTAATGACGGGTTTAGCTGTATTAAACTGAAAGTTGGGGCTATTGACTTTGAAAAAGAGTTAGAACTTCTAGATTTTATACGGGGTAAATTTCCTGCAGAGGTTATGGAAATACGCTTAGATGCCAACGGGGCATTTAAGTTTGATTTTGCTTTACAACAGTTAGAAAAACTTGCTTTGTATCAGGTGCATTCGATTGAACAGCCGATTAAACAAGGGCAGATAGAGCGAATGATGCGATTATGTAAAGAGTCTCCTATTCCAATAGCGCTCGATGAAGAGCTTATTGGAGTTTCCGGAAAAGTTAGAGAAGAACTTTTACAGTTTATTCAACCACACTATATAATACTAAAGCCGGCTTTACTTGGTGGCTTAGGTGCATGTGAGCAGTGGATACAAACTGCTCAAAAACAAAATATCAGGTGGTGGGCTACTTCTGCACTAGAGTCAAACATTGGATTAAATGCAATTGCACAGTGGGTGTTTACTAAAAAAAATGCATTGGTACAGGGGTTGGGCACAGGTAGCTTATACACCAAAAATATTCCATCTCCGCTTTACGTTTCTTCCGGCTGCATTGGCTATAACGGTGAGTGGGATGTCAGCACTTTGCAATAACAAGCTACTTTTTTTTCTTCTTTAGTATCTGATGACCGGCCTTGTCGCGTTTTGCTTCTAAATATTTTTTGTTGTGTTTATTAGGTGTTGATTCAATGGCTACGTTTTCGACTATCTCTAAACCATAGCCTATTAAACCAACGCGCTTTTTTGGGTTGTTGCTTAACAGTTTCATTTTTGTAATGCCCAAGTCTCGAAGTATTTGTGCTCCAACACCATAATCTCGCGCATCCATAGGCAAGCCTAGTTTTAAATTTGCCTCGTATGTATCGTAACCTTGCTCTTGCAGTTGGTATGCTTTTAGTTTATTCAAAAGTCCTATACCTCGGCCTTCTTGCTGCATGTAAAGCAGCACACCTTTACCATTGTTTTCTATTGCTTTAAGTGCCGATGCCAGTTGGTCGCCACAGTCGCATCGTAGCGAACCTAAAATATCGCCAGTTAAACAAGATGAGTGAACACGCACTAATACAGGTTCATTTTTTTTCCATGAACCTTTTACTATGGCCAGGTGTGGTTCGTTTCCTCCAGCCTGAGAATAAGCCCTTACACGAAACTCGCCATATTTTGACGGCAACTTCACTTCCACTTCACGCTTAATCAAGCTGTCGTGTTTCATTCTGTACTCAATCAAATCTTTAATTGAAATAATCTTGAGATTGTGTTTTTTGGCAATTTTCGCCAGCTCGGGCAAACGCGCCATGCTTCCATCTTCGTTCATTACTTCAACGAGTACACCTGCTTCTTCAAAGCCGGCCATACGGGCTAAATCTATGGTAGCTTCGGTATGCCCGGCTCTGCGCAACACACCGCCACTTTTTGCACGCAGAGGAAAAATATGCCCAGGCCGTGCAAAATCTTGAGGTTGTGCATTCTTGCTTATTAATTGCTGAACTGTTTTAGCACGATCGTGAGCCGAAATACCTGTTGTGCAGCCGTGACCCAATAAATCAACAGATACAGTAAAGGCTGTTTCGTGATTCGAAGAGTTTTTAGAAACCATCATGGGCAGATCGAGCCGGTCACACATTTCTTCACTCATAGGCATGCAAATTAACCCCCTGCCTACCGTTGCCATAAAATTGATAATAGCAGGCGTTACATTTCGTGCTGCCGTTATAAAATCTCCTTCATTCTCTCGGTCTTCGTCATCTACTACTATAACCAGTTTGCCGTTTTTAATATCTTTTATTGCCTGTGGTATTGTGTCTAGCTTCATTGTAATTTATTTTTGTTCAATTTCTTTTGCGCGTGTTAAACATTTCTTTTGGTAGGGTTCCATGCGCTGGTTTTTATTCCCTTCGCAAACATTAAAAAACCTTTAACGAGCGCAATATTCATGATTATGAAATAAGAAGCAAAGCGAAGAAAGGTTAAATGTATGCCGGCAGTTTTTAGCAAGGCATCGAGCAAAGGAGATAACCAGAGCATATTCTGGAGCAAGAAGGTAAATTGATAAAAGGGTTCATGCAATAGAAACAGATTGCTTATGTAGCAGCCTGCCATTAACAATGGACCGAACCAACGAATAATTTTATGTGAAAAAAAGCAGAAGCCAACAGCATTGAACCCAAACGCAAGTGACCAGTAATTACGTAAGTTTTGAAAATTTCCGGCTTGAATACGTGTTTTTCGCTTAAATTCTTCTGTTACATCATTAGAAACATCTTCGTAGCAAATTGCATTTAGTTCAAGGATGGCTTTCTTTTTCTGCCTTAAAATATGCATGCTTAAAAAAAAGTCTTCCATTAAATAATTTGGTGGTATGGGCTTCCATAATTTCATCCTCATGGTGTAACAAGCGCCAAATGCACCAATCATAGCGCCCCAGTTTAATCCTTCTAAAAACTTTATGTGATTTTCTCTTTGTATGTACCCCTTTTCTTGTTTCGAAATACCATCTATTCGTTCACCAACGTTTAGAATATTAGCACCAACCTGCCCAATGTTCTCATTTTTATAATGCTTTGTTAATTCAAAAAGCAGATTAGGAGTAAAGAACACATTGGCATCGGTCAATACTAAAATACTATCAAATGCCGGGTTAGCTTCGCTTATACTCTCCAGTAACCGATTTAATATTGCCGCTTTACCGTTTCTTCCTTCAAAATTATGGAACGTAAGTTGCCGGTGCTGTAACGAATAACTTTGTATGATGGAGTTTGTGTCGTCAGTTGAATTGTCCGAGCCAACAAATACATGTATTTTATGCAAAGGGTAATCAGTTTCAAAAATGCTTGCTAATTTCTGCCTGATAACTTTCTGCTCGTTGTAAACTGCAAATACCACATACACATCAGGCAGATTTTCATCGGATTTAGCAAACGTAAGTGAGTTCTGTTGTTTACCCCTACTAATAAGTTTCAGCAGCCACGGATATATTACATAAGAATGTAACAGTAACAAGACGAAGAACCAAAAAACTACAGACAGTATCATTGGCGGTAAATGTAGAAATACAGGTTACTTCTAATGATTAAGTTCACTTGACATCTCTTCTATTGTTTGTAAATTGGTATTATAATTGATTCCTCTCTTTTATGCAATTCAACAACGAAACTCATAATGAAATAGTTGCCAAACTCAAAAAATTACGAGAAGAGCGTTCCACTGAGATGGAATCAGTTGCAGCTGAGTATATTGCACAAGCCCAGAAAATCCAGGATAAAAAATTGGAACTTGATGTGCTTTTCCAATTATGCGTCTATCAAAATCATGTTCAAAGCGATTATTTACAAAGCATTGAGTCAGCTAAACAGTGTTTGACTTTGGCACAACAAATTAAAGATTACACCTACACCGCTGATGCACTGCGCATGTTAGGGGTTAACTACAACTATACCGGGGATCTGACTCAAGCCCGTGAAGCTTATGAAACCGGAATTAAAGTTCTCAAGAATCAGGAAAAACTTACGAATGATGATAAAGTGATTTTAGCTGGTCTATATTTTAATACTGTTACACTATACAAAGAGTTTGAGCTAGATACAGTTCGCCTTCAATACATTGATAAAGCATTCGAACTTTTTACCGAAACCAAAAATATACAGGGTATTGCCCGCTGTTACATATCTTATGCTAACAACTACCCAGGCATAAAAGATACGCCCAAAGCCTTAGAGTATTTTACAAAGGCCGCAGAGTTGTTTAAATCTATAGGCGATAGAAGGGGAGAAGGAAACTGCCTGATTAATGTAGGTTATCAGTATAGTTTACAAGGGAAATTTGAAGAAGGCGAAAGATTAATAAAAGAAGGCACTGAGTATCTAGAAGAAGCAAGTAGCAACGTGTTTATTGCAAACGGGTATTTTCTGTTGGGTATTGCTTACAGGCTTCAAGGAAAATGGGCGGAAGCAATTCAGCAGTTTAAGCGTGTTGAAGACTTAACGTTAACTAGTAAGACCGGATTTAGCAGAGCTACGCTCTACGAAGAATGGGCGATAGCTTTAGAACAAGGAGGTAAAACTACCGATGCCCTTTCTATGTATAAGCAGTATTATAAAAGCATGGTAGAGATGTATCAGTTCGACAAGAGTTCGGCTGTTAGTGATGCACGAGTTACTTTTGAGCTGGAAGAACGAAAACGCGAAGCAGAAGTACTGAAAAGAAAGAATGCTGAAATTGAGGAGTATACACACCGCCTCGAAATTTCAAACGCTGAACTGAAACAATTTGCGCATATAGCTTCGCATGATTTAAAAGAGCCACTGCGAATGGTTACCCTTTATATGCAACTGCTTGAGAAACATTCTGCACAGCGTCTTACCGAAGATGGCTTACAGTATCTCTATTACGCAAAAGAAGGTGCAAGTAGAATGTATAACCTTATAGAAAGCATACTTCAACTATCAAAAATAAACCCGGATATTAAAAGCGAAGTGGTTGATTTAAATAAAATACTTCGTGAAGTTCAGGAGTTTCTTTTGCCAGAAATGCAAGAGAAAAATTTCAGAGTATTAACTGGTGTATTGCCTAAAGTTAAAGCAAACAGGCATCAAATGGAACAGTTATTTCAGAATTTAGTAAGCAACGCTATCAAGTTTTCAAAAAATGAGAACCCACTGCTTGATATCTCGTTTACAGAACAAGACGGTTTCTATTGCATTGATTTTAACGATAATGGTATTGGTATTCCTCCATCGTACCGTTTAAAAGTATTCGAAATTTTTCAACGACTGCACAGCCGCGAAAGATATGCCGGCACGGGTATAGGACTTACCATTTGCAAAAAAATTATTGAGCATCATAACGGTAAAATCTGGATTGATGATGGAACAGATGGTGGCTGCTCTTTCAAATTTAGCTTGCCTGTATAAATTGAAAATCCCCGCCATTTCTGACGGGGAGTTTTCTTTGGAACCGAGATTGAAGGACTCTTTTTGAACGATGAACGTTCCCTTTATTTCATTAGATAAATACTATGCTGTGTATACGTGGCGTAATTGAGGGCTGGTACTCTGTTTTAACTGCTGAATGCACTTTTCTTTAATTTGTCTTACCCGCTCGCGTGTAAGGTTAAAGCGAGTGCCTATTTCTTCAAGTGTCATTGGTTGTTTTCCGCTGAGTCCGAAGTAACATGATATTATTTCGGCTTCCCGCTCTGTAAGTTGTGCAATAGCTTCATTTAAATGAAACTCTACATTTTGTTGCATCATGGTATCTACCGGAGTTGCTGTTTCACGGTCGTAAATCATGTCGCTTATTGCAGCGCCTTCCTCCGCCCCTAAAAATCGAGCATCGGTAGAAAGCATATAGGTGTTAGCGCGAAAGTATTCGTCAATTTCTTCTTTGGTCATTCCTAGCATTTCCATCAGTTCTTCTACGTCTGGTTCTCGTTGATACTCCTGCTCAAAACTTTGAAATGCTTTGGTAATTTTTGAATACACACCAATTTTTCCTGCTGGCACACGAATAATCCTGCTTTGCTCAACTATTGCCTGCATTATAGCCTGCCGAATCCACCAAACAGCATAAGATATAAACTTAAACCCTCTTGTTTCATCAAATTTGTTGGCCGCGCGAATAAGGCCTAAGTTCCCTTCATTAATAAGATCGCCTAAGCTTAGCCCCTGGTTTTGATATTGTTTAGCTACACTGACTACAAAACGTAGATTGCTTTTGACCATTAACTCCAGTGCGTCTGTATCGCCTTGGCGTATTTTTTTTGCTAGAGCTCCTTCTTGCTCAGCGGTTAACAATTCGTTTTTGGCAATTTCGCTCAGGTATTTATCTACCTGTGGGTCGCGACCTGAAATGTTGTGAGTAATAGTTAGTTGCCGCATAGGCGTAATTTTTCTCGGTTCGTTATTGTTTACGCTGTATTATATAAAAGGTTACAACCGGGCAAGGTTTTTTTTCGTAATTGTTTTAGCGGAAGCAATAAAATTTGAGAAGTTACGTTAAACTGTTCTGCTTAAAGCTACCCGGAATCAATATTTTTTCACCTTTATGTCCTCAAAATAAATTTGTTATGAAAAGTTTAATGATGCTTTCTATTTCGTTTGTATTCACTTTTTCAGTATTTGCACAAGACAACATAGTGCTTAAGAGTGGTGAAGAAATTAAAGCCAAAGTGCAGGAAGTAGGTATTTCTGAAGTAAAGTATAAGAAAGCAGATAACCCTAACGGCCCGCTATATACAACCGACAAAGGTCAAGTGCTTATGATTAAGTACGAGAACGGAAGTAAAGATGTATTTGGGAGCAGTACAAATACAAGCAGTGATAATAAAACGGGATTTCAGTGTCAGAAACCCGCAACTTCATTAACTGATTACGACCGATATAGCAAACTGGCAAGACGTAGAACAATAATGGGCGGAATTATGACAGGTCTTGGCATACATTCCCTTTTAGGGGGTGCTGTATTGGTTGGTGCAGGCATTACTCAATCGTATGATGTAAGTGGTCCAAGTGGTGGGGGTATGGTTTTTGGAGGCCCCATGTTGGTTGGTGCCGGCTTGGCATCTGCTGCATTAGGAACAGCACTTACCATTGTGGGGGCTATTAATTTGTCTAAAGCAACTAAATACAAAAAGCAGGCAAAAGCATTACAACAACCAACATTAGGTTTTGCTCCTATACAAAATATCGAACTCGATCGCTATACACAGGGTTTAGCGGGGCAAAAATTTGGTTCTTTAACGCTCACTTTTTAGCAAACTAAATAGTAGATTTTTTTCCATCAAGATATTCTTTATACACCTCGCGAACAATGCCATCGCCTAAACCAACTTTGGGGATGTAAATTTTTTCGGCTTTCATCCATTGCATAGCAGTTACAAAAATTTCTCCAGCCGGCACAATCACATCGGCTCTATCTGGATTTAAGTCAAATTTTTTAATGCGATCATCATAGCTGTATTGCTTCAACTCATTCACAATTTCAATCAGCTTTTTTAAACTAAGAGGCTTTTCTGTATTCAGTTGAGCCAATTTTGATATGCGGTTTATGTTACCTCCCGAACCAATCATGCTAACCTCGCGCATTCGCAAAGTGTTTTTGTGCATCCAGTCTTTCATTTTTTTCCACTCGGCTTTCGAAACACTTTTTTGCAACAGACGAATAGTGCCAATTCGAAATGATTTAGCAGCGGCTACCTTGCCGTTTTTAAATACAGTTATCTCTGTACTGCCACCTCCTACATCTATAAACACACAGTTTTTAGCCATCTTTTCACGAACCGCTTTCTGGCTATTGAAAATTATGTTTGCCTCAAGATTGCCGCTGATGATATCTATTTCAACACCGGCTTCTTTTTTAATGCGTTTAATAATCTGAGCCCCGTTTGATGCTTCTCGCATAGCGCTAGTTGCGCAGCCCTTGTAATGAAGCACACCATTTGCTCGCATAATGTGCTTAAACCCTATCATGGTGTCCACTAATTGCCTAACTGTAATTTCAGGTATGTTATGATTACGAAAAGCATTGCCGCCTAAGCGTACCGGAACGCGAATTAGAGCACTTTTTTTAAATATAGGACCTTCACCATTTTGCAACACGTTTTCAATAAGTAAACGTACCGAATTGGAACCTATATCAATAGCAGCAAATCGTTTTATATCCAATGAGAAACAGTTTTCACCAAAAATAGTTGCTCATGAAAGGTGAAGGGAACTTAGTTTTCAACCAAAAAATGTGGAAGTGAGCCATGTAATTACCGTTTGAAGTAATTGTAGGTAGCGTCCTGTGCACGTACCTTACGGGTAGTCGTTGAATGGCGATGAATGTTTTTTTGTAAAGGATCCACAACACGCGCTTTAACGTTATCTTTCCACTGTATTTCAAGCATGTCGCGGAGTTCTTTTTGAATTTCCTTGTTATAAACTGGACAACTTACTTCAATTCGGGAGTCTAAATTTCGTTTCATCCAGTCAGCCGATGAAAAGTAGTAAAGCGGATCTCCTTCGTTTTCAAAAATGAATATACGGGAATGCTCTAAATATTTGTCAACTATACTTATCACCTCAATGTTTTCACTCAATCCGTCAATGCCTGCCATTAATGCACACATGCCACGTACTATCACTCTTATTTTTACTCCATTTTTAGAAGCGGTGTAAAGGGCGTCAATCATTTCTTCATCAACCAACGAGTTCATTTTTAAAAAAATTGAAGCTGGTTTGCCCTTTTGTTTGCTGTCGATTTCGTTTTGTATTAGACGTAAAAATTTTTTACGGGTACTTAATGGAGATAGAATCAGATGCTTGTAGGAATGAACCTTGTAATTGCGTTCAAAGAACTCAAACACTTGCTCAACTTCGCTTGTTATTTTGGTGAAGGAAGTGAAAAGAGAGTCGTCAGCATACACTTTCGAAGTTTGTTCATTATAATTTCCTGTGGTAATATTTGCATAGCGGATATTTTTGCCGTTTTCATTCCGGGTAATCAAACAAAGTTTGGAATGAACTTTTAACCCGGGCACACCGTAAATTACCTGTATCCCTTCATCCTGCAGCTGCCTTGCCCAGCGTATGTTTGCTTCTTCATCAAAACGGGCCTGTACTTCCACCACAGCAGTTACTTGTTTTCCGTTTTTAGCAGCATTAATCAGAGCGTTTATCACTTTAGAATTTCGGGCCACCCTGTAAAGTGTAATTTTAATAGTCTTTACATCCGGATCTATGGCTGCTTCACGAAGCCATTCGATAAAATGAGAAAAGGTATGATAAGGATAATGAAGCATTACGTCTTGCTTCTTCAAAACATCAAAATAACTTTTGTTGAGCGGTAACAGTTTATGAGTTAGCGGCTTATGTTTTTCGTAAAGAAGGCTTTTGTCACCCACCTTCGGAAAATTCATAAAGTCTTTGAAGTTATGGTAACGTCCACCGGCAATAAGATTATTTAAATCTTGAAGTTTCATTTTCGATTTAAGGAAATCGAGCAAGTCGCGTGGTATGTTGTTATCGTACACAAAACGAACGGGGTTCCCTTTTTGCCTTGCCTTAACACCTTTCGATATTTTATCAATAAAACTTTGCGAAATATCGTTGTCAATGTCTAGCTCTGCATCGCGTGTTACCTTAATGGTACATGCTTCAATTTTTGAAACCTGAAATGTAGAAAACACTTCTGGCAGATTGTATCGAATAATATCATCAAGAAGAATGATGTATTGGTTTTGATTGTGAGAAGGCAAGATGACAAAGCGATCGATTGTTTCGGATGGAACCTCAACCAGAGAATACTGTTTGTTTTTGCCGTAGCTCAGTTTTATAGCTAGATAAATTACTTTGTCTTTTAGGTATGGAAACTGTTTTACCTGATTAAGCATAATAGGTACTAGTGAAGGCCTAACATTCTCATCAAAATAATTTTTTACAAACTCTGCCTGTGCTCTGGTAACTTGAGTTTCGTTAATGATAAAAACTTTATTACGTCTCAGTTCTTGTTGAACAGTCCGGTATATTTCATCAAATTGCCTACCTTGCTTTACAACAATCTCATGTACGTGTTGCAATACTCGCTTAGGTTTGTTTTTATATACATCTTTTGCCCTTTTCCCAAGCTCAGAAATTCGTTTTACAGTAGCTACACGAACCCGGAAAAACTCATCCTGATTATTGCTAAAAATGCCCAGAAACCGCAAACGTTCCAATAAGGGAACAGAACTGTCACTTGCTTCCTGCAGTACGCGGCTATTAAAACTAAGCCAACTTACTTCTCGATTTATCAGGTGGTTTTTTTTTGCCATTGCATTATGTGTGATTACCGCTAAAGTAGAAGAATGCTACGCAGAGCAAAACCGCAAAATGCAGTTATGTATAATTTAACTTAAAGTTTACATCCAAATGCCGTTAGGCAATTTGTGTTTTGTATGCCCGCGACAGTCGCGTTTTACTGAGCAAGACGATGTAAGAAGCAGTACACACATGAGCAAAAAGAAAAGTAAACAACGAAACAATATCATGATAATAACTGAACGAAAAATACCATACTATATTGTTTTAGGTGTCAAGAAGTACTTTAGTTTACTTGGCGTATGTGCATAAAGTTCCCAATCAATACATGCATAATCTATCCAAACCACACCTGTAGTTGGAATCTCTCCAATGTTTTTATTTAATAACAAGTTTGCTAAATCTGAGAGAGAGGGGTTATGTCCGACTATCACCAGCGAGTTAACTCTTGAATCGGTTTCTCTTATTACTTCCAAGTAATCATAGGCGTTTGACTCATACAAGCGTGCATCAAACTCTACTTTGTTGTAATTGTATTTTAATGAGCCACAGAAATACTCAATCGTTTGTTTAGTACGTAAGGCGGGCGAACATATAATCAAGTCCGGTTCAAGGGAAATTTTTTTTAAGTATTTCGCCATTTCTTTTGCGTCATCAGTTCTATCTTTCTTTAATGGGCGGTCGAAATCGCGCAGGCCCAAATCACTCCAACTTGATTTTGTGTGACGTATTAATATTAATTGGCGCTTCATAACGCAATGTAAACAAATTGACCTCTGCTTAGGCGAGTTTTTATATTTTTAGATTAGTAATAAGCTACTTGTACGGGCAGTGCCGACAACCGTTA
This sequence comes from uncultured Chitinophaga sp., assembly GCA_964615305.1. GTDB lineage: Bacteria > Bacteroidota > Bacteroidia > Chitinophagales > LD1 > Bog-950. The sequence goes on along the minus strand of CAZTNA010000007.1, from coordinate 111,528 downwards.
TTACAGCAGAATCCCCGTTCCAAGTGATATTTTTCAGTCATTACCATCATGCCATTTTCAAAATAGTATAAAGATAATTTGTTGTATTCAATCTTCAGATCGTTTAAACAGGTATTGCACAGGCAGTCTTTATGTTGTGATGCTATAAAACATCTCTCTTCTTCGTTTAATACTACTGTTGAGCATTGGCATGAAGAAATAGATTCTGGTTGACATGAGAATGAGCCACTACATCTTACACAGGTTTTGTTTTTAGTCATACACGGCAATGATACAACTCATAATTGTTTAGATGTTGAAAGTTTGAAATTTGCTTTTACACATTTATGTTTGCTGCGTGAAAAAGATACTGGCAATTTTACTTTCACTTCTCATATTTGCTCAAGGAATGGTGCATGTAGGGGTAGCCATGTATTATCACATGAATAAGAAGTATATCAGTGAACAACTTTGTGAAAACAGGAACAATCCTTCTAAACATTGCAAAGGTCATTGTTACTTAAGTAAGCAATTGGAAAAAGCCGATGAAGGAGAGAAGAAGCAGTCATCACAAATTTTAAAAGAAAAGGAAGAGTTAGTTTCTGAAAATAATTATTCAGAGACTAAGATGTATAGCCCTTCGGCTATCATCAAGAAGTTTCATAGCAGTAAACTTCGCATTTACGTATCCGACTTTAAAAATGAATTAGTAAAGCCACCCAATACATAAGCGTTCGCTAAGTCCTAAGAAGGGGTGTAATTATTTTCTAATCATTTTATTCTAAGCAAATGAGACTTGTATTTGTGCTGTTGTTGTTAACAACGGCTACAGAAATATTTTCGCAGGCTTGTTGTTGTACTGGTGCCGGGGTCAACTACACCATACTGCCTAACATTGATATGCACGTGGTAGGATTTCGTTACGGATATCGTAATTTTTACAACGAAAAACATAGCTTAAATTCTGAACAAAACGGTATGGTTACCAAGCAGCATTTGCATACCACAGAAATTTTTGGACGTTTTAATCTTAACAAGCACTTACAACTTTCAGTTTTTCTACCTGTTAGTGTTATTTCACAAAACAGTAGTAACAAACTTGAAACTACTTCAGGCTTAGGAGACATGAGTTTGCTATTACAGTATCAAGTGTTAGACCCGCTAAAATGCACCGGAAAAAAATATAAACATCAGTTACGCATTGGTGCGGGTGTAAAATTACCCAGTGGCGAGTTTGAAATGAATAACAACAATATGTTTGTTACTAACCTACAATTAGGCACCGGCAGTGTTGATTTTGTTTTTAGCAGTATTTACACCCTCCGTATTAGTAAAATAGGACTCAACACATCGGTTACTTATAGAATGAACACGTCAAACCCTCAGCAATACAAGTTTGGTAACAGAGCACAAAGTTCCGTTCAGTTATTTTACTTGGCAGAAGTAAAGAACGTTCAGATTATGCCTTCGTTAGCAGTCAATTATGAACATCAGTCAAGAAACTTAATACAAAAGCAACTACTCTCATATACTGGTGGAAGTTTCTTAACTGCATCTATAGGATTTGATGTTTACTACAAACAATTTGCCTTTTCATCAGTTGTTACGCCAGCGTTGATGAATAAGTTAAATTGGAATGGTGAAAACAAAAACAGAATCGGTATTGAAGCTGGCGTTTTTTATAATTTTTCAACTTTAAAAAAATAAACAATACACTATCATGAAAAAGTCAATTCATATTCTCATTTCTACTGTTTTCGTAACAGCATTTGTTACATTATTTGTTTCATCATGTACTAAGAAAGAAAACCAGGCACCGGTAATTGCTTTTGTTGAACCTGCAGATGGGTCGGTGTGGCAGATTGATTCTACAATTCATATAGAAGCAAACTTAAGTGACGATGAAAGTTTACACGAAATGAGCGTGCAAATTTACAGTGCAACAGATACTGTGCTAGAGGAATTTCCGGTTGTACATGCATTGAAGACCAAAGCGTATCACAATCACATCTCTATATCAACAGCCGGTACATACACAGTAAAAATTACTGCTGAAGATCACGATGGCGCGCAAAACAGTAAACAAGTAGGAATTACTGTTAACTAACCTATCTGCTTTAACCTCTCAAGCACATAGTAAACTGCCGGACACGTTGTGCTGTTCTGAAAGGTAGTACCTGTGTATTCAAAAAAATCACCTATGTCTGTATAAGGATATTTTTCGCAGTCTCGTGGGCGAACTTCGTATATACTACAATAGTTGTCGGAATCCAGAAACGGACAAGGTGATTTTTTTACTACGTAGTCTCCGTCTTCATCTAAACGGAGAAATTGCTCAATCATTTCTCCCTGCTTCATGCCCAGGTGCTTAGATATGCGAACAATATCCGGTGCTTTGAAGCGGGGAGAAATTGTTTTACAACAGTTAGCACAAGTAAGGCAGTCAATCTTGGAGAAAGCTTCATCATGCAGTTTTGGCAATTTTTTTTCAATGCCTCTTACGCGTTTTGCTTTTTCGAGATACTGCCTGTTCTCCTTCTTCTTTCGTTCAGCTTCTGATTTCCAGGTTAGGGGGTTAAACTGCATGGTGGATATTCTGTTTATACAAATAAAGCGAAACCAAGTGGCATACAGGTTCAAAAACTATATTTGCGCTCCGATATGTCAAAACCTTTTGCTCCCGTTCCCGCAGTTTTGTTATTGGCTGATGGAACAGTTTTCTACGGAAAGTCTCTTGGTAAAGTAGGAATCACTTCCGGTGAAATTTGTTTTAATACGTCTATGACTGGCTATCAGGAAATTTTTACTGATCCCAGCTACTTTGGTCAAATAATTATAATGACTACTGACCACATTGGAAACTATGGCGTAAGTTCAGATGAAGTTGAGTCAGGTTCAGTAAAGATTGCCGGAGTTATTACCAAGAAGTTTTCCGGACAAGCATATTCACGCCTAAGTAGTGATAGTTCCCTTCAAGATTATTTCCAATCAAACAATCTTGTTGGAATATCAGATGTAGATACACGGGCATTAACAATTCATGTACGCCAACATGGCGCTATGAATTGTATTATCAGCTCAGAAACCACAGATGTAAGTGTTCTAAAAAAGATGCTAGCTGAAGTGCCGGGAATGGAGGGATTAGACCTGGTCATGAAAGTTACTACAACACAGGCCTATAATTACGGCAACGAAAACGCACCACTGCGGGTTGCAGTTTTGGACTGCGGTATAAAAGAGAATATTTTAAAGTGCATGACCGACCGTGGTGTGTACGCTAAAGTGTTTAACGCACAAACATCGTTTTCGGAAATGGAACAATTTAAACCTAATGGATATTTTGTTTCCAATGGCCCCGGTGACCCTGCAGTTATGAAGTATGCTATCAAGACGGTTAAAGAAATTTGCGAAGCCGGAAAGCCCTTGTTTGGTATTTGCCTTGGGCATCAACTGTTGGCAGAAGCTAATGGAATTTCTACCCATAAAATGCATCACGGCCACAGAGGGGCAAACCATCCGGTTAAGAATCTGATTACTGGATTAAGTGAAATTACATCACAAAATCACGGGTTTGAGGTTTCTCGTCAGGATATAGAAAAGTCAAGCACGGTAGAAATTACACATGTTAATCTCAATGACAATACGATTGAAGGCATTCGGATAAAAGGGAAGAAAGCGTTTAGTGTGCAATACCACCCGGAGAGCTCTCCCGGACCCCATGACTCACGTTATCTGTTTGATGAGTTTGTTAACTCAATGAAGTAAATGAGCCGAAAGGGGAGTAGTGTTAAACTGGTTGGTGATTTTGTAGTCATGCTTTTTGGTTGCATTGTTTTAACTTCATGTAGCCAAAATCAAAAGAACATTCCAACTGTTGGCAACCTAGATACTGTAGCTATTGCTTTGGATACAGCAATGCAACTAGGCTTTGAAAATTCATACGAGTTTCACAAAACATTGGTAGTTCATCAAAACTTAGTCTTTGACATAATAGGGTTTGGTGGCACAGCAACATCGGGTGAGTATGCTATTTTACGCAGAGGCGCGGATAACAAACCCGATACTGTAACAAAAGGTACGCGTGAAGGAATGATTGTTGATGCTTACCTAGCAGATTCAAACAAAAATAACCGCGAAGAGGTTTATATTAAACTAAGTAAACCCGGAAGCGATTCACAGCAACGATTAATCAGATTCGAAGTAAGTACGCCTTAGTGCTATCTACAATAGATTATCGCATTGTATTCCTGAACAATGAAAAAATCTATTATGAAAACCTACAATTGCAGCGAGATTAATTATCTTGCACGTTCCTTATTCATTTAATTACTAAAAATGTAAGCCATGAAAAATTTTCTCCAAAAACTTAAGGCTTTAATGCTGGCCATAACAGTCAGCACTGCAACTTATGCAGGCGCCAACAACGCTTATGTGCAACTCATTCACAACTGTGCTGATCCTACAGCGGATACCGTTTCGGTGTTTGTTGATTTCGGAATTGGACAACAATTAGTTTCTTCTGCTTTTGCCTTCCGTACGGCTACTGCGTTTATGGCTGTGCCAGCTGGTATGAGTATTACTGCTCATATTAAGGCAGCTAACGCTTCTGTATCTGACCCGTCACTTTATGTTCAGGCGCTAGGCCCTTTTATTACAGATTCTAACTACACAATTATTGCATCCGGTCTAGTAGGTTCTGGTTTTGCAGCAAATCCTAATGCTTTAAACACTGCGTTTGAGTTGAAAGTGCTAAACAGTTCACGCAGTACAGGAAGCAACGGTGCTTTAATAGACTTCAATACTTTTCATGGTGTTACAGATGCTGCCGGTGTTGATGTTCGGATTAGAAGTGGTGGACCACTTTTGTTTAACAATGTAAAGTACGGGCAAGGAACATCATATCTTTCAATTCCGCCAACATACTACCAACTTGAGGTTATTGCTGAAGACTCATCATCGGTAGTTAATACATGGATTGCAAACTTTAGCGGATTAGGCGGGCGAGCAGCAACTGTTTTTGCATCAGGCTTTGTTTCTCCGTTAAGTAACAACAATGGACCGGCACTTGGGTTGTTTGCAGCTTTAGACGATGGTACTGTGTTGGAGTTTCCGATAAGAACCACTGCAAATTTTCAGTTAATACACAACTCTCCAGACCCGGGCTTAGCTACTGTAGATATTTATGTAAACGGAGCCAAGTTCTTCGACAATTTTGCTTTCCGCACGGCTTCTCCTGTTATTCAGGGGGTGCTAACGGCAAACTTCCCTCAGCGAATTGGCGTTGCTCCCGGTAATTCAACTTCGGTAAACGATACTATTTGGAGCACCGTTCTTTTCTTTAACACAGGGCAAACTTACGTAGCTGTGGCAAGTGGAGTTGAATACAGTGGTTTTGCTGCTAACCCAGATGGTTTAGATAACAGTTTTAATGTTTTAGTAAAAACTCCCGCACAACAGTTGGCCGGGCAGTCGGGTGATTTTGATTTCTTCGTTGTGCATGGCACTACAGACGCGCCTTCCGTGGATATTAATTTAATTGGCGGAGGAAACATTGTTGATAATGCCAGCTATGGTAATCTTTCTAGTTATGTTCCTACTGCTGCCGGCACTTACGTATGGAAACTTCAAGATAGTACAGCAGCCAGTACATTCGCAGTTTACAATGCAGATTTTAGTCTTTTGGGCGGTCAGTCTGGTGTAGTTCTTTCGAGTGGTTTCGTAACTCCAGCTAACAATAACAATGGCCCTGCTTTTGGTTTATTCTACGTTACATCACAGGGAGGGCCGTTTGTTCCTTTTGCTCAGGAAACAAATGCTTATGTGCAGTTTGTGCATAACAGTGCCGATGCTTCAGTTGATACAATTGATGTGTACGTTAATGGATCTTTAACATTAGACAATTTTTCCTTCCGTACAGCTACCCCGTTTAGCGCTACACCAGCGGGTGTTTCTTTGAGTATAGCAATTGCCCCTGGTAATTCTGTTTCCGTTGGCGATGCTGTAGCAACATTCAATGGAGTTCAATTTAACCCGGGCGAAAAATATTCAGCATTCATTTCAGGTCTGCAAGGAAGTGGCTTCGCCTCAAATCCGGATGCTATAAGCACTGCTCTAGATTTAGTGGTATTAAATAATGCACGTAACAGTTCAAGCAATGCAGGGGTGTTAGACTTTAATGCATTTCATGGATGTACCGATGCGCCCGGCTTAGACCTTCGCATTAGAAGCGGAGGCCCATTGTTAGTAAATAACGTTAATTACAAGGATGGATCTTCTTATTTGTCTTTACCTCCTTCTTATTATCAATTTGAAGTAATTGAATACGACTCATCATCAGTTTATGATACATGGATAGCTAACTTCAGTAGCTTAGCCGGTAGGGCCGCTACGGTGTTTGCTTCAGGATTTGTAAATCCTTTGGCTAATAATAATGGTCCGTCTTTAGGTTTGTTCGCTGCGTTAGATGACGGTACTGTGCTAGCCTTACCTAAACGTACCACTGCAAACTTCCAATTGGTTCACAATTCACCAGATACAGCCTTGGCTGCTATAGATATTTATGTAAACGGAGCTAAGTTCTTCGATAACTTTGCATACCGTACAGCATCGCCAGTTATTCAAGGTGTATTAACGGCTGAATTTCCTCAACGTATTGGTATAGCTCCAGGGAACTCTACTTCTGTAAACGATACAGTTTGGAGTAATGTATTGTTCTTTACCACAGGCCAAACATATGTTGCTATTGCCAGTGGTGTAAATGGTACAGGTTATGCCGCCAATCCTGATGGGGTTAGTACAGATTTCGATGTGTTGGTTAAGACACCTGCGCAACAACTTGCCGGCCAATCAGGCAATTTCGATTTCTTTGTGGTTCATGGTTCTCCGGATGCACCCACCATTGACTTAGCTGTACAAGGCGGAAACACCATTATAGATGATGCTTCATACACCGATATCTCGACATACCTTCCGGTTCCGGCTATGAGTTATGTTGTTGATTTAAAAGATGGTTCAGGTACACAAACCTTCGAAAGTTATGTAGCGGATCTTTCAGCATTAGGTGGACAGTCAGGCATTTTGCTATCCAGTGGTTTTGTTAACCCCGGAAACAATAATGGTGGTAGTTCTGTTGGTTTGTACCTGGTAACCTCACAAGGTGGCCCATTTGTTCCACTTCCGGTTTACAACTCAGTTAATGAAACAGCGAAAGAGATAGACCTGAGTGTTTACCCGAATCCAGCTACAGATAACCTGTTTATCAACTTTGACTTAAAGCAAACAGAAACTGTGAATGTGCAGGTTACTGATATTAAGGGGGCTGTGGTTAAACAAGTAATGAATGCAAATCCGGTAAACGGAAAACAAAGTATGAGCATTAACCTTAGTGATCTTGCTAACGGAATGTATTTTGTTCGAATTTCGACAAATGATAATGTAGTGAATAGCAAATTCAACATTATCCGATAGAAATTTCAGATTTTTTTTGAGCCGCTTCCGAAAGGGGGCGGCTTGTTTTTTTTAGATAGACTAAGCTAATGCAATTTCTAAGTGCTTTGTACCTTTCATATATCCAAAATCAGAGATAGACAATAGGTGGATGTCTTGTATAGTGTTCCACATATCTTCCTCGTAAGGAATACCCACTTTAATGTAGTTATCAGTAAATCCATATCTAACACCATTGTCGTTTTCTGCTTCAAACAACACTGGCCTATGAGTGTTTACGTGCTCACTGTAAAACTTGCGTTTCTTTTTTTCAGAGAGAATCCGAAGCATTTTGTTTCGTTCTTTTCTTTCAGCCACAGGTATTACAGGGGTAATATTCAGCGCTCTGGTATTAGCACGCTCACTATATGTAAACACATGTAAGTACGAAACATCTAAGTCATTTACAAAATTGTAGGTTTCTTTAAAATACTCTTCAGTTTCGCCAGGAAAGCCCACAATTATATCTACACCAATACACGCATGTGGTATTGCTTTTTTTATGTGTTCAATACGCTCCCTGTAAAGTTTGCGCAAATATTTTCTGCGCATCAGCTTTAAAATTTTATCCGAACCACTTTGTAGCGGTATATGAAAGTGAGGCATTACTTTACAACTCTGCGACACAAAATCTATAATCTGATTGGTGAGCAGATTAGGTTCTATAGACGAAATTCTGAAACGCTCTACATCTATTTCAGCGTCTAACCGCTTCAAAAGGTGAAAGAAATTTTCTTCAGTTCTTAGGCTGCCGTCCGGAGACTTGCCAAAATCTCCCAGGTTTACACCTGTGAGTACAATTTCCTTTACCCCTGTAGCAGCTACATTGTGTGCTACTTGCACTGTTTGATCAATCGAGTTGCTACGGCTTTTCCCTCTGGCAAGCGGTATTGTGCAAAACGAACAAAAGTAGTCGCAGCCATCTTGCACTTTTAAAAAACTACGCGTTCGTTCTCCTTGAGAAAAAGCATCAGCATAAAAGCTTACGCTATCAATCTCGCTATTTATTATTAACGGTGTTGTTTGTTCTTCTAACTTTTCGAGATGTTCGTGTATTTTAAACTTTTCGCTTGCCCCTAATATCAGACTAACCCCTTTTATACTAGCTATTTCTTCGGGTTTTAGCTGAGCATAGCACCCAACTATTACCACTTTGGCGTTAGGGTTGGTTCTTAATGCAGCTTTTACAACTTGCTTTGTTTCTTTATCAGCATTTTCGGTTACGCTGCACGTATTGATTACGTAATAGTCAGCAGGTTCGCTAAAGTCAACCTTTTGAAAGCCATTGTCTGCCATTTGACGGGCAATAGCTGAAGTTTCAGAAAAATTGAGTTTGCAACCTAGTGTATATAGCGCTACCTTACGATTGTAAAACATGGAACGCGAAAATAAAAAGACGTTGTATAATGTTCTAAGATTCGGTTAGTCGAACTTTACAACCTTAAATTCGGTGCGTCTGTTAACTGAGTGTTCAGCTTCAGTGCAATTAACTCCATCAGCACATTTGTTGCGAAGCCTTTCTTCACCGTATCCAATAGCAATCAACCGTGCCTTATTTACACCTCTAGCTGCCAAATAATCAACACAATTGCTGGCTCGCTGTGCTGAAAGGCCAAGATTAAAAGCTGATTTTCCTCGGCTGTCGGTATGCGCGCTGAGCTCAACTTGCATGTCAGGAAAGGTTTGCATCACCGAAACTACTTTATCTAAATCTGCAGCCGCAATAGGTTTTATTGTTGCACTGTTAAGATCGAAATATACATTAGGTAAATCGAATACAAATTTACCATCATAATAGGTGAGTTGGGCGTTTTCGTTCAGCTTGTCTGATTCTTTGAATCCCATTGTACTGATAGTTTTTACGAACTTGTCGTACACTCCTTCCTGTCCCGGCAATTTCTTTACCACTTTTAAATCATATTCCTGATCTTTAAACAAGTCGAACTTTACAATTCCATTATCATCACTTTTCATTTCTGTTACTTCGCCTGTCTTTTTGTTAATTAAAAATGCGGTGGCACCCTCAATTTTGCCATCACCTTTTTGCGATACATCAACCGCCAATTCAATACCACCCTTGGGGTCTAGTAAAATGTTAATATGGTCATTTCGTGAACTACGAGCTATTACTTTAGTATCAGTTTTGTAGTAGCTCTGTGTTGAGGTTTCTATTTTGTATTCCTTTCCTGCTGCCAACTGAACACAAAAGCCGCCTTTTAAATTTGTGCGCGCTATTGACTTTTGGCCTTCAGCATTAGTTGCAGTTACCAGTACATTTTCTATTCCTGCTTTAGTTTTAGCATCAGCCACAGTACCACAAACTGCTTCTGAATTTTTTATAAACTTATATATATCGTCTTCGCCTTGACCACCCGTGCGGTTAGAAACCAGAAATCCATTTTTTAATGTTTCATCACATACATAACCGAAGTCGTCAGCGGAGCTATTGGCCGTTGCTCCTAGGTTTTGTACTCCACTAAATGTATTACCCTCTGGGTAGGCACGATAAATGTCAAGCCCTCCTAAACCCACTCTCGAATCAGAAGAGAAATACAATGTTCCATCAGGTGCTATGAAGGGAAACATTTCCCGGCCTGTTGTATTTATTTCTTTTCCGAGATTAATGGGGTTTTCCCAAGTGCTGCCATTGCGCAAACTCATATACAAATCAGTTTCTCCTCTGCCGTTTGGCATATCACTTGCAAAATACAAGCGCTTGCCGTCTGGTGATAGTGCTGGCTGAGCTACATTATAACTGTAGTTATTAAAGGGTAGTGGTTGCACATTAGTAAACCCTTTTTTAGCAGTCCAGTTTGCCGAAAACAAACCAAGCGTGCGTACACCTTCAGCATTTTTGTGTTTGTAATTGCTTTGTGTAAAAATTATCTCATTACCATCAGCGCTAAATACTGCAGGGCCTTCGTTTAATCTACGGTTAACCTTTTTTCCTTTAATTTTTGTTGCTGCAACAGTTGCTTCAGGTGAACTCCCTGTTTCATATAAGTCATAAAATGCTTTACCGCTCCACGAATCAATATTTTTAACTGCTGAACCTGCCTTCCGATTACTGCTAAATGTGAGTTTTCCCACCCAATAAGCTGGACCAATTTCAGAATGAGGCGAGTTTTCTGGTATTCCTGCCAAATCATATGCTTTTACATCCGTTGCAATAGCATTTATTTCATCGGCAAAGTTTTTGAATTCAATAGCGCGTGTATCGTTTGGTGATGCGACAACAAATGCATTAAACGCCTTTGTTGCTTCTCCGTATTTCCCATTTATGCAAAGTACCTGACCATAGTAAAACTTGTTGATTTGGTTTGCTGTAGGGTTTTCTGACAATGTTCTATATACTGCTTCTGCACTTTGAAAATCGTTGGTAAGCATAAATGCTTCTGCCAGTTTTTCGCGAGCCACCACATCGTTGCTATCGGCATCTGCAGCCTTTTTGAATAGTGAAGCAGCTTCGTCAAAACGAAAACGCTTCAGTTCTAATTCGCCACGTTTTACCAAGCTGCGCTGTGCAATAGTTGGTAAAGTAAGCAGTAAAAAAAGGAGTAGAGTTAGCGTGTATTTCATTTCAGAAAAATGGGGCTTAGAAATATTTTACGTATCGCGGACTAACCACTTTGCTATGTTTGAATAATGCGTCATAGCTTATCATTACTTCATGGCTGCCTGACGTGTATTTGTTCAGGGAATTAACTGTAAGGTCGTAACAATAACCTATACGAAGTTGAGGAGTAACATTTACCGCTAACAGAAAGTTGTATGAATCGTTGAATCGGTAACCAGCGCCCAACCAAATTCGATCAATAAAAATAAAAGCTATGTTAAAGTCAAAACTTACAGGATTTTTAGTCGGTACATACTTTAGCAACATAGAAGGCATAAATTTTACTTTTTTGCCAATGTTAAACACATAACCACCCGTAATCAGCAAGTGATGATATTGATGGGCAACATCGGATCTGGTATAAAAAGCTGAGTAGTTGCCATTTAGTTTATTAGCAAGAATATGCGGCACTGAGATACCCGCAAAAAAGCGATCACTGTAGGCATAAACACCAAATCCAACATTGGGTAGCCAGCGATTGGTTACATTGGTTTCAAAATTAGGATCGCCAGCATCCACCACATTTACACTATTAAGTTTTGCCTGATAATATGCTACGCCTGCCGACAATCCGAAGCAGAGTTTTACTTTTTTCTTTTTACCAACAGGCAGTCTGTATGCAAATGATGTGCTTAATGTATGCGTTTGTTCAATTCCAATTTTATCGAAATTATATACAAGCCCCAAAGCTAAACGTTCATTTTTAAGGGGAGAGTGAATTGCCACAGAAGCACTTTGAGGCAAACCGGGTATTTTTATCCATTGATGCCGGTAAATTGCCATAGCATTTAACGCATCGTGGCTTCCTGAATAGGCCGGGTTAACGTATAGGCCATTGAACCTATACATGCTGTACTGGGCGTCTTGTTGTGAAAAACAGTTATAGAAAAAACCGAGAACTGCGACAAGAAGTAAAGGTTTTTTCATTTCTCGGTTTATGACACCAAAAATAGTAGTGTCCACGTACTTTTGTCAAGTATTTATCTACATAAACCTTTCTTTTGGGGTTAAATTGCCAAAACACATATAGTTGTATTCATGCAACATACCTTTTGTGAACGCCAATTGTAAATTATCTTCATCTGCTTAGTGTTTTTTTAGGAAGGCGTATTTTTCTGTTAGAGATAATATTTAGGCTGTTTTTCAGCGACTTATGAAGGTGCTTTAAAAAAAATAATCTAAAATATTTGCAAACCATGCTGGCAATTCTACATTTGCCGCCCGCTTGAAAAAGCGTATTTATTTAAAACAAACAAATCAAAATGAAATCACGCAGTTACAACACCGTATCGGTGTCTGAAAACACCCTAAAGCGAGAGTGGTTTATTGTTGATGCCGATGGCAAAACCTTGGGTCGAATGACCAGCAAAGTGGCTGCTGTATTGCGCGGAAAACACAAACCTACTTTTACCCCAAATGCCGATTGTGGCGATTACGTTATAGTTATCAACTCTGCCAAAGTTCGTATGACAGGTAATAAAATGAACGATCGCGCACTAGTGCGTTATACAGGTCACCCTGGGGGGCAGCGTTTTGCTACACCTAAAGAAGTGTTAACTAAAAACGCAAACCATTTAATTGAACATGCAGTAAAAGGTATGTTGCCTAAAAGCAGTTTAGGCCGCAAGCAATTCGGAAAATTATTTGTTTACGAAGGTGCCGAACATCCACATGGCGCACAAAAACCAAAAGCACTTTAATTATGGAAAAACTAAAAGTTGGCCGCAGAAAAGCATCAGTAGCCCGTGTTAACATTACAGCCGGCAGCGGTACCATTACTGTTAACGGCAAAGACTACAAGGATTTTTTTCCTCTTGAATATCTTCAAAATAAATTGGAAGCTCCATTCAAAATTTCTGGTAGCGAAGGACGTTTCGACACAACCGTGAACGTTTTTGGTGGTGGTATAAAAGGACAGTCAGAAGCTATTGCATTGGCTATCAGCCGCGCTTTAATTGCTGATAATCCTGAAAAACGCCCTGAACTTAAAAAGGCAAAACTACTTCGTAGAGATGCACGTAAAGTAGAGCGTAAGAAAACCGGATTGCGCAAAGCACGTAAGCAAGAACAATTCAGTAAGCGTTAATCATTGTTGAACACAATTAAACAAACAAAAATGACAAAACCAGATCATAAAGCATTACTTGAAGCACAGGTTCACTTCGGTCACCTGAAAAGAAAATGGAATCCTAAAATGTTACCGTACATTTTTGGCGAAAAGAAAGGCATACATATTATTGACCTTAACCGTACTTCTGAGAAGTTAGAAGAAGCAGCAGCAGCAGCAAAGTCAATAGCGCGTAGCGGACGAAAGATAATGTTTGTAGCTACAAAGAAACAGGCAAAAGAAGTGGTGAAAGAAGCTGCAAAACGTACCGGAATGCCCTTTGTTACAGAGCGTTGGTTGGGTGGTATGCTCACCAACTTTACAACTATACGTAAGAGTATCAAGAAAATGCAAAGCATTGAAAAAATGTTGCAAGACGGCACACTTGAAAGCGTTACCAAAAAAGAAAAATTGGTATTGAGCCGTGAAAAAGAGAAAATGGAGAAAGTATTAGGTGGTGTAGCAGCTATGAACCGCGTACCCGCAGCATTGTTTTTGGTTGATATTCTTCATGAAAACATAGCATTGAAAGAAGCTCAACGATTAAACATTAACACCATAGGAATTGTTGACACCAATAGTGATCCTACTCGAGTTGACTTTGCTATTCCTGCCAACGATGACGCTGCTACATCTATAGCAATACTTACCAACTACATTGCTGATGCAATAGCAGAAGGTTTAGCTGAGCGTGCTGCTTCGCAAGAAGGTAATGATAACGCAGATAGTGACGAAGTTGCAAACGACAGTAACCAGTTTGATGCCGATGTAACAGAAGAAGATAAAACTAAAGGCGAAGGCAACGATCGGGCTGGTAAAAAGCGCGGCACAGGCACAGCAGGCGGCAGAGGAAGAACAAGAACTGGCAGCGGTCCTAAAAAGACAGTGTAGTAAACTCTCTATTTTTCAGAATTAGAAACAAGCAGCCAGGTAAAAACACTTGGCTGCTTGAATTAATAAACTTCAACTAAAATTTCAACAAATAATATGACAATTACAGCAGCACAAGTAAACGAATTACGAAACCTGACAGGAGCAGGATTAATGGATTGTAAAAAGGCCCTTACAGAAGCAAATGGTGATGTACAAGCAGCCATTGATTTACTTCGTAAAAAAGGCGCAAAAGTAGCTGAACTCCGAGCAGGTCGCGCGGCAGCAGAAGGAGTAGTGGTAGCTAAAACTTCTTCCGACAACAAAAAAGGAGCAGTTATTTACTTAAGCTGCGAAACAGACTTTGTAGCTAAGAACGAAGATTTTGTAAAGTTTGCTAATGCCATAGCAGATTTGGCTTTAGAAAAATCACCTGCAAGCCTTGATGCACTGTTAGATCTGGATCTAAATGGTGCATCTGTAAAAGCACAAGTTCAAGAGAAGGTATCTGCAATTGGTGAATTGATTAACGTATCAGCTTATGAAACAGCATCTGCTGATTCAGTTATTGCATATAACCACATGGGCAATAAAATTGGCGTGTTGGTTGGCTTAAACAAAGGCTTGAATGATAATGTAGCCACTGTTGGTAAAGATGTGGCTATGCAAATTGCTGCTATGAACCCGTTGGCAGTAGATGCTGCCGGTGTTTCTCAAGAGGTGCTTGACCGCGAAAAGGGTATTGCTCTTGAAAAAGCAGCTGCTTCAGGAAAACCTGCTAACATTCTCGATAAAATAGCCGAAAGCGCTGTGAATAGCTACATCAAAGAAAACACATTACTTACTCAGCCATTTGTAAAAGATGGTAGCAAAAATGTGCAACAGGTATTGGCAGCTGCTGAAAGCGGTTTAACCGTTACAGGATTTAAGCGGGTAGAAAGAGGAGTTTCCAAGTAGTAGAAATTTGTCCTTACACATAAAACGCCATTCTTACCAAGAGTGGCGTTATGTTTTGTATGATACTGCGTATGTTTTTAATGGTAATTGTTCATTTGGCAAAGTCGAAAACCTTATCACCTTTGTGCACCTAGTAAGTTATACTAAATAAATCGTTCTATGCCAATGGAAAGTTTGATAACAACCGTAGAAAAAAAGAGTGCTCATGTGTTTGAGATGGTTGAACCAATGCAGCACGAACAGGTAATGTTCTTTTACGATAAGCCCACTGGTTTAAAGGGTATAATAGCCGTTCACAATACAACTTTGGGCCCTTCATTAGGAGGTTGTCGTATTTGGAATTACGATAACGAGTCAGATGCACTTTGGGACGTTCTCCGTCTTTCACGTGGTATGACTTTTAAGTCATCTATCAGTGGTATAAACCTGGGTGGAGGCAAAGCGGTAATTATTGGTAACCCAAAAGTTAAACGAGACGAAACGTTCTGGCGAAGGTTTGGTAAGTTTGTTGACAGTTTAAACGGTAAGTACATAACTGCAGAGGATGTAGGAACCAGTACAGATGTGATGAGCATTGTAATGCAGGAAACCAAACATGTGACGGGTAAGCCTATTAACGCTGGAGGTACTGGCGACCCATCACCGTTTACCGCTTATGGAGTTTTTTTAGGTGTAAAGGCAAGTGTAAAAGAACTCACAGGAAGCGACTCTTTGCAAGGTAAAACTGTGGCGGTACAAGGGGTAGGTCATGTAGGATACTGCTTAGTGAGCCATCTTACAAAAGCGGGAGCAAAGGTGTTTATCACTGATATTAATCAGCAAAATTTAGATAAAGCGGTAAAAGAGTTTGGCGCCACAGTAGTGGGGACTCATGAAATTTATGATTTAGACGTTGACATCTATTCGCCCTGCGCTCTTGGTGCTACATTAAATTCTGACACCCTTTCAACTCTTCGCTGCTCTATAATTGCAGGTGCAGCCAATAATCAGTTGGCAGATGAAAATTTACATGGCCAAATGTTGTTAGATAAAGGAATTGTTTACGCTCCTGATTTTCTTATTAATGCAGGTGGGGTAATAAACTGTTACAGAGAAGTACATAACTTAACTGAAACCGAAACAAGCAGTTATATAGAAAAGATATATTCCAGAACCTTAGAAATTTTTAAAAAGTCGAAGACAGAGAAAATTCCTGCACAAGAGGCAGCCATTAGAATGGCTGTAGAGAGAATTGAATCTGCTGTTTCAAAAAATTGATTTCATAATTTATTAGCAGTGTTAGGAAGACGCAACCTTAGAATTAAAGTAATGCAAACCCTTTATGCGTGGGAAACCGATAAGGATACACCACTGGTAAAATTGGAGGGACATTTGAAATCGCAGATTGAGAAATCGGTAGCATTATACATTACAAATCTGCTTTATCTGGTAGAGGTGTGTAACTATAGCATGGTTGATAAAGCTAAACGTATGGCCAAGTTTGTAAAAACAGACGAAGATACAAACGCCAGTACAACCATTGCTGCCAATACTATTGTTCAGTTTTTGCAGCAAGATTCACAGTTGAATGAAATTGCAAAAAAACAAGGCGTAAGAAACTACATTGATGAAGGTGTGGTGAAAGAACTGTTTACAGAAATGGTGAGCAAAGACAAATACAAAGAGTATACTTCTCTGCCAAACCCTACACACGTACAGAACAAAGAGATACTGATATACATACTTAAGAAGGTTTTTCAAGCAAACAAGAATCTGGCTCATCATCTCGAAGAAATATTTATTAATTACGAAGATGACAACACGTTGCTGATTCATATTATTACTAAATACATAGAAGTATTTGATGAAAAAAACGCAAACAATTTTTTTCAGACAATGACCCTTTGGGAGGAAGAGAAAAAATATGCACTTGACTTGTTATGTAAAACCATTCAAAACAATGATGCATTGGTAACATATATAGAACCCAACCTAAAAAACTGGGAGATGGATCGGGTAGCGATACTCGATTTGATACTCATGAAAATGGCTGTTTGCGAACTAAAATTTTTTCCAACAATTCCAGTGAAGGTTACAATAAACGAGTACATAGATATTTCGAAGCTATACAGCACACCACGAAGCAAGGATTTTGTAAACGGAGTACTTGATAAGGTCAAGAACGGGATGAAAGAGAACGGTGAGATTAAAAAACACGGAAGAGGTTTAATGGAGTAACAGGCATTTTACTTTTGCTGGTTGTTAGTTTGATTGTTCAATCATGTTTTGCGATATAAATCATAAAATTCATTAGCTATTTTTTGCTTTATTCGCGTTTCTAACGAATAACAATTACCCCACTTTTTTAGGAATGATTGCAGTAGGTGAAAAAGCGCTCACGCTTCTTGATGTTTATCAGATTCTTTATAAGAATACAAAAATTGAGTTGAGTGAAAACCTGCTTAAAAGAGCAGGAGATAATTTTCATTTTTTGAAAGACTTTGCTTCAAACAAAGTTATTTATGGTATTAATACCGGCTTTGGCCCAATGGCCCAGTTTAAGATTGCTTATGCTGAACGCCTTGCGCTGCAGTACAACCTTATTCGCAGTCATGCATCGGGTAGTGGTAAACCTATTGAGATAGAGTTTGCTAAAGCCATGCTGATTGACCGTTTAAATACATTTGCGCAATGTAAAAGTGGTGTTCACCCTGACTTGTTAGTGCTTATTGCAGAAATGATTAACCACGATTTAATTCCTGTAATATACGAGCACGGTGGAGTAGGAGCCAGTGGTGATTTGGTGCAATTAGCACACATGGCACTAGCAATTATAGGTGAGGGTGAAGTTTGGTTTGAAGGAAAAATTTGTGATGCCACAGAGATTTTGCATAAACATAGTCTTACCCCCTTTGCTATTCGACTTCGCGAAGGGTTAGCTTTAATGAACGGCACATCATGCATGACCGGTATTGGCTTAGTTAATTTGATAGAAGCTAAACGGTTGCTCAATTGGTCAAGCGTAATGTCTATTACCATCAATGAAATATTTGAAGCGTTTGATGACCATATCTCAGCTCCGTTAAACGATGTGAAACTTCACATAGGTCAAGGGAAAATAGCAAAAGCAATGCGCTCGATAGTTTCAGATAGTCAGTTAATGAGAAGTCGTCAAGAGCATTTATACACTGATACCCCCGACACTCACTTTAAAGAAAAGGTGCAAGAGTATTATTCGCTGCGCTGTATGCCTCAAATTTTAGGGCCGGTGTACGATACCATAGCACATGCAGAAAGTGTAGTAATTAACGAGTTAAACTCGGTTAGTGATAACCCTGTGGTTGATGATGAAATGAAGAACGTTTACCACGGTGGAAATTTTCATGGAGATTACATTGCTCTTGAAATGGATAAACTAAAAATTGCAATTACTAAACTTTCTCTGTTGGCTGACCGCCAGTTGAATTATTTACTTAATGATAAGCTAAATGGCAAACTGCCAGCGTTTATAAACACTGGAACTATCGGATTAAACTTTGGAATTCAGGGCATACAATATACTGCTACCTCAACTGTTGCAGAAAACCAGTCACTATCAACACCTGTTTACGTTCATAGCATACCAAGTAATAATGATAACCAGGATATAGTTAGTATGGGAAGCAATGCGGCACTTATAACCTCACGAGTTATAAGTAATACTTACGAGGTGTTAGCTGTACACGCCCTTGCCATAGTTGAAGCAATTGACTGTTTGGAAAAAGCTGAATACCTGTCTTCTAAAACCATGGAGTTTTACAAAGGGGTACGCAGGGTTTCGACCAAGATAGAAACGGATACTCCCAGTTTCAAGAGACTGAAGAGCATTAAGGATTATTTAGTAAACAACAACCCTCAAGTTATTGAATAATGAAAGCAGCATTAGTAACAGGTGGTTCACGTGGTATTGGAAGGGCTGTAAGTGTAAAGTTGGCAGCCCAAGGTTATTTGGTGTTAGTTAACTACCAACGCAACCAAGCAGAAGCTGATAAAACGGTAGAACTAATCAGACAAGCAGGTGGCAATGCTATTGCACTTAAATTTGATGTTGGAAATAAACAAGAAGTAGAAACTATTTTGGGCGGTTGGATTGAAAACAACAAAGATAGTGTGATTGAGGTCTTGGTGAATAATGCAGGCATCAGAAAAGATTTTTTATTAATGATGATGGCTGAGAAAGATTGGAGTGAAGTGTTGCGAACTAATCTTGATTCGTTTTACTACATTACTAAACTAGTGCTCCCCGGCATGATGTTTCAGAGGTATGGTAGAATAATAAATATGGTTTCGCTTTCAGGTATAAAGGGATTGCCGGGTCAGACAAATTATTCAGCTTCAAAAGCAGGTGTTATTGCTGCTTCAAAGTCACTTGCACAAGAAGTAGGCAGAAAAGGAGTTACTGTAAATTGCGTAGCCCCAGGCTTTATTAAAACCGAAATGACAGAAGGTATTGAGGAGTCACAATTTCGAAGTATTATACCCGTTCAACGCTTCGGAGAAGCTGAAGAAGTTGCCGAGGCAGTTTTGTTTCTTTCATCGAAAGGTGCTTCATATATTACAGGAGAAGTAATAAATGTAAATGGAGGCCTTTATACTTAACGTACATTTGCAACCTGAAGTGCAATAAACTTTCCTTTTACACGTCATTAATCTCAAAGTGTAAACATTTATTAAAATGAGATGATTGTTTTATGTAGATGTAACGAGAATAGCTCAAGTGTTTACATTTTTGATGGGATAAAGAAATTATCGGTGTATAAAAACGGAAAAGCTGTCGCTTGAATTATGCCGATTAAAGTAAGGACAGTGACACTATTACCGATGAAGGCGTAAAATGACTTAAAGAAAGGAGTGTTGAAAACAAAAGAAAGAACTGGTTCACTTATTGACCGTATGTAGCTTAGATTTGTATTCCGGTAAAACGAAAAAACGATTATTAAAAATTAAATCAATAAAAAATGGCAACTCAACTAACCGACAGCAATTTTAAAGAAACAGTATTAGACAGCGGAAAGGTAGCGCTGGTTGATTTTTGGGCAGAATGGTGTGGCCCATGCAAAGCAATAGGTCCAATGATTGAAGAACTTTCTAAAGAATATGAAGGCAAAGCAGTAATTGGTAAAGTAGATGTTGACAGCAATCCTGAAACAGCTATGAAATACGGGATTAGAAATATACCTACTCTTTTATTTGTAAAGAATGGACAAGTGGTTGATAAAGTGGTAGGTGCTGTGCCAAAAGCAAATTTGGTTGCCACATTAAATAAACACCTTTCTTAGAATTATAGGTAAAAGCCGCCTCTACGCATTTTGAGGCGGCTTCCTAAAAGAAATCGCGTAGCAGATAAAGCCATCTTTGATTTTGTAATTTTTACATACAAAACGGAAGATGGCTTTGTCAATCAGCAAAGCCGGACTCCCTCGCCATAACAAATTGCTCCAACCCGAACTAACAAGAATCTAAGACGCGTAACTTTCTGTTGGCGGACAGGTGCAAATCAAGTTTCTATCGCCATGACTGTTGTTTACTCTGCTTACACTCGGCCAAAATTTATTTTCTGAAACAAAAGGCAGCGGAAAAGCTGCTTGCTCGCGGGTGTAAGGGTGTTTCCAATTACTGTCAGTTACTACTCCTATTGTATGTGGTGCATTTTTCAGCGGATTATCAGCAGCGTCTATTTCTTTTTTTTCAATGGCATCTATTTCGCCTTTAATGGCAATCAGCGCATCGCAGAATCTGTCTATTTCCGCTTTATCTTCACTTTCGGTTGGTTCTATCATTAAAGTGCCCGCAACAGGAAACGAAACTGTTGGTGCATGGAAACCATAATCCATTAATCGTTTTGCCACGTCTTCAACTTCAATGCCAACAGTATGTTTAAAATGGCGGAAATCCAGAATAAGTTCATGAGCTACACGTCCGTGTTCTTTGCCTACATACAACACCTGATAGTGTTTTTCTAATCGCGCTTTCATGTAGTTGGCGTTCATAATAGCGTTTTTAGTGGCTTCAGTTACACCACTGGCTCCTAACATGCTGATATAGCCATAAGAAATAAGTAGAATACTAGCGCTGCCGTACGGTGCGGAAGAAACCCCGTGAATAGCTTTCTCGCCTCCTGTTTTAGAAACAGCATTGCCCGGTAAATACGGAGCAAGGTGTTTTGCCACACAGATAGGCCCCATGCCTGGGCCACCACCACCGTGTGGTATGGCAAATGTTTTATGCAGATTGATGTGGTTTACATCGGCTCCAATTAAACCCGGTGAGGTTAAGCCTACTTGCGCGTTTAAGTTAGCACCATCCATATACACTTGTCCGCCATTGGCGTGTATTACCTCACAAATATCTTTTATGGTACTTTCGAACACACCATGAGTTGACGGATAGGTAACCATCAGGCAGCAGAGATTGTCCTTATGTTCTTCTGCTTTTTTCAATAAATCGTTGAAATCAATATTGCCGTGGCTGTCGGTAGCCACTACCACAACTTTCAAACCAGCCATTACAGCCGTGGCAGGGTTAGTGCCGTGTGCCGAAGCCGGAATAAGTGCTACATCTCTGTGGCTTTGTCCAATATCTTTTTGGTAAGCGCGAATAACGAGCAATCCTGCATACTCACCTTGCGCACCTGAGTTTGGTTGCAGCGAAGTAGCAGCAAAACCCGTTATCTCATTCAGATAATTTTCGAGTGCGGTGATTATCTCCAGATAACCTGCTGCTTGTGATTTAGGGGCAAACGGATGAATATTTGCAAACTCTGCCCAACTAACGGGTTCCAACTCAGCAGCAGCATTCAACTTCATGGTGCAACTGCCCAGCGCTATCATTGATTTAGTGAGCGATAAATCTTTATTCTCTAAACTCTTGATGTAGCGCATTAATTGACTTTCGCTTCTGTGCGTATTAAACACAGGGTGCGTTAAGTAAGCCGATGTTCTTTTAAGAGCCGCTGGCAATTCAAGAGTTTGCTGAGGATAGCGGTAGATATCGAACGTGTATTCATCCTTACCTACTGCACAAGCAAACACGTTTACAATATCTGCTACATCTTCGGGCTGTGTGGTTTCATCTAACGAAATAGAAATGCCTGTTTCATCGTAATAGAAATTCATTTCCCTATTAACTGCCAGTTGTTGTATAAAATCGTGCTTTTGATTTTGCCCTGTAGTGTCTATATTAAGTGTATCGAAATGAAATTCGTTGTTGATTTTGAACCCAAGATGCTGAAGTTCTTTTTTGAGAATAGCTGTAAGAGTATAAACACGCAAGGCTATATTTTTTATGCCATTAGCACCATGATACACGCCATACATGCCCGACATAATAGCGAGCAAGGCTTGTGCGGTACAAATATTTGAAGTGGCTTTCTCTCTGCGAATATGCTGCTCGCGTGTCTGCAACGCCATTCGCAATGCAGGTTTACCTTGCGAATCAACACTCACACCTATAATTCTACCGGGAATAATCCGTTTGTAATCGTCTTTAGTAGCGAAGAAAGCAGCATGTGGCCCGCCAAAACCCATTGGTACCCCGAAACGTTGTGAATTGCCCACCGCACAATCGGCACCAAATTCTCCCGGTGGAGTTAATACTGTAAGCGCGAGCAAATCAGTAGCTACACAAACGTAACACTCCAGTGCTTTACATTTTTCTACAAATGCTTTGTAGTTCAACACACTGCCGTCTACTGCGGGATATTGCAGGAGAGAGCCAAAGAAATCTTTATCTAACACCACCGTGTTGTGGTCGCCTATTACTACATCAATGCCTAAAACACCCGCGCGTGTTTTTATTACATCAATAGTTTGCGGAAAGCAGAGATTAGAAACAAAGAACTTATTGTGCAGCGCATCTTTCTTATTCTTTAAACCCCAAAACATGTGCATGGCTTCTGCAGCAGCAGTGCCTTCATCGAGCAGCGATGCATTAGCCACCGGCAAACCTGTAAGGTCACTGACCATAGTTTGAAAATTCAATAAGGCCTCTAATCTTCCCTGTGCAATCTCCGCCTGGTAAGGGGTGTATTGCGTGTACCATCCCGGGTTCTCGAAAATATTTCTGCGGATAGCAGCAGGAGTAATGTTGTTATAGTATCCTAAACCGATATAACTGCGAAACACTTTGTTCTTAACCGCTTTCTTCTTCAGTTCTTTCAGGTAATTGTATTCGCTTTGTGCATCGGGCAGGTTGAGTTTTTCTTTTCTGCGGATGTTATGCGGCACTGTTTGCGAAATCAAATCTTCTATGCTTTCTACGCCAATGGCTTTCAGCATTTCGGCAGTTTGGTTTTCGTCAGGGCCTATATGGCGGTTTACAAAGTGGTCGGTGGATTTCAGGTTAAGCATATTGCGCTGTGGTCTTGTTTAAAAAGGTGCGCGAATATAACCAAGCAGAATACTTTTTATTCGGGGCAAAACTGTTTTCAACGCTCCATTAACATAGTGGCGGTATATAGTAAGTTTAATTGGTAAAGCAGCGCTGCAAAACTGAGGAGCATGGAGTGAAACTAAATGCACGAAACTATAATAGCAACAGGGGCTAACGAAAGTCAGAGACTTTCTACTATTAAAAATTCCAAGTTATCTTTTGTAAGGCTAGAATATCACAACAGCGGAAAAAATTGATACCTTCGGTTATGCCGTTTCCTTATTTAACCCAAGAAAGTACAATGGATTGTGGCCGAGCTTGTCTTCGGATGATTTCAAAATATTACGGTAAAGATGATAACCCCAAGCATTTTAAATCTTTGTCAACAAAAAAGGAAGCAAGCATGTTAGAACTAAGCGAAGTAGCTAATATACTTGGTTTTAAAACATTAGGAGTGAAAGTCTCATTAAAAAAACTAGTTAAAGATGCTCCCTTACCATGCATACTTCATTGGAACCAAAGCCACTTTGTAGTCTTATATTCTGTAAAAAAGAGATTAGGTAGGAGTACAATTTTTTCAATAGCAGATCCTGCATTAGGTAAATTTGAATATGAAGAGAAAGACCTGATTCAATATTGGTATGCCTCAGAGTTCGAAAAGGAAGGTATAGCCTTACTGTTTGATAACGAAGATTAAACTACGAGTAGTTATTCTTGCCAAAGAATATTGTTTATATCTATTAAGGCTTTATCATCTCTTTGATACGCTTTTTCATCTACAACTACCCCACATTCCTTTAGAGTTTTATATCCTACTTCACCCTCCCATTTACATATATAGGGATTATAGTTACACTCTGAATTATAGTACCAACTACCGTCCTTTCTTTGTGCAGGACAACGCTCATCGAAACACATATTTTTAAACTCACAATCTTTACAAACATCTATAAGTTGTTTGCTTACGTGCCAAAGAGAGCTAAAGGATGGTTTGCTGGTTGTAAAATCAATTTTGCCATTAAGGTATTCCTGAAAAAAATTGGTTTCTAGTGCACTCTGATTAACCACTTCTCTTATTGTAGTATCGTGAATATTCCCATAATTCCAAGGTAACTCAATAGCATTACGAATTAACCCTTCTGTATCTATACATAACTTACGATTGAAAAAAACATTATGCGAAAGTGATTCCATATAAAAAGCAAGATTAGGATTAAACTCTTCGATAGATTTTTTTGAATTGTTATTGATTTGAACTGCATCTTGAGACGAAAAAACAACACGCTGGTAATCGCTCACGTGGATTATTGCATCTTCTATTGCTTTAAAAAAAAGTATTAAATGAACACGCGGGTGTTTACTCATAATCTCGGCAATCTGATTTTTTTCTGCTTTGAAATAGTCTAGTTGAAGTTCAATGCTTGTGATTATTGAGGATTCAAATTTTCTTAACAAAACATCAAGGTCAGAAATGTTTAAACAATCAGAAACTCTTAGCTGAAGATGAAAGCAATTTAACTCTTCTAATTGCGCTAGAATTAATGAAACATTCGTGGTCTGATTAACACACACAATTGCATTTTGAATTATGGACGGACTGTCCCATTGTAATGGAATATCAATAAAATTGTACGCTATATGCTTAGGGCACCAAAAGCTAAACTCCATATCTTCGATGTAATTAAGATACTCATCTATTATTAATTTCTCTTCATTACTTTTTGCAAGAAAATTAATCATTTCTTTAGTCTTAAATTCCATTTCAATCATAAATTCAATAAGACTATTGGGGACAATGCGATAGTTGCCTCTCTGACTATCAATAACAACTGAACGCGAGTAGCCTTTAGTTGTTAGACAAGTAGAAATATTTTTCAGTACAATTTCTCGATTCTCATCTTCACAGTTAAGTTCATGCATATACTTATAGGTTTATAAAGAGGGTAGAGATTGTAATGAACTGTATTGAAGATTCTGCTTTTAGCAGCATTCTTTTGTTTATATAAATTTGTTTTCCCTAACGAATTAAATATTAAAGGCAAATTGCCTGAATAAATAGGGTTGTCTTCCAAGTTCTGAATATCAAACTTCTCTATTCTCATATAAGATATTCGGCAATTCTTTTCTCCAGATAATAATTACATGGATAAGACACCATACCAAATTGACCAACAGGATTTACTTCCAAAAAATAGTAGTGGTTGTCGGTTGAATAAATCATGTCAATAGAACCTGTGTTTAATGACAATAAGTTCATTAGGTTCGTAAGTTTGTGTTCAATGTCTTCTGGTAATTTATAGGGCGTAGTTCGGTTGGGCTTTTCTGAATTATAGTTTCTAAAATCTACTTTTGTAGTGGCGTCCTTTTGTGAAAAAATAGCCATTGAATAATACTTACCGTGTAAGTAAAAAGATCGTATTTCAAATAGTTTCGGAATATTAGTTTGATAAAGACCAACGTCCATTAGCTCGGATTTGGAAACTATATTGTCCCAAGTTAATTCCTCTGTACCGTGCGATACATTCTCGGTATCATTTCTCAATACAAAGGAATTGGAAATAGCCTTTGTGATTAATGGGATTTGAAAATCCTCTCCTCCAAATTTCGAGATTGAACTCTTACGTTGACTAATCAAACTGCTTGGAACCTTAAGACCTAACTTTACTGCCTCGAAAAGCACACTCAGTTTGTTTAAATCAGCATTAATAACTGAACCAATAGATTTAATTTTGTCCTTGAAGTAGTAATCAAAAAACTCACTTACCTTAAACCGTTCCTGATTTACAAATTGCGATATCGCTGCTCGATGTAATGAATTTGCTGCTTGATATACAGCCCCAACGTTTATAAATCCTCTACGATACCAATATGCAGTAATTTCTTTTGAGTTTACTTCACCTATACCTGAAACCTCAAACAGAATTGAGGCTTCGCCATTTGTAAACACAATCTCTTTAACAAATACAGTATCTGTTTCATTAATTCTAAGGAAGGATACATTGAAACATTTTAGCCACTTTAATACTTCATCGGTTGATGGTTCATCATTTGTTGATATTATTAAAACCATAATCTAAAAATCAATCCTGCATTTCTTTAGATATAAAATCCTGCAAATTTTCATTGCCTTTTAAAAGACCTGAAACACTTTCTCTATTAAATCTTTTTTTTTCTAAAAATTCAACATTCAATAAGTAGTATTGTATTGATTTCATCCCCATCTTTTTCCGTATCTTATTCAACTCAACTATGTTTTCAACCGGGTAAAGCACTAATTGGTCAGTTTTTTCATCTTTCCAAAATTGGGTTCCATAAATTTGGGGTTGCTTTTGGTTTACTCTGATACGGTCACGATAGAGAGCATAGCTTCCACCAGACAAATCACCCGAATTAAACCAACCTTCTATTAACTTCGAATATGTTGCTTGCCTGACAGTATCTTGGCAATGCTGTATGAATAAAAAAATAGCTTCCATTCCATCAACGCCTATTGTTACTTTGCTTAACCGAACATTTTGCTTCAAAAGTGAGTCGACAAATCTTAAATGCTTTAAATTAAGCGTATCGACACAATTTACGCAGTTGATAGACTTACTTTTACTTGCGAGTGCTGCCCAACGGGCATTTTGATCTTCCGTATGATAAGTAAGAAGTTTTAAAAAAAGGGGGAAATTTAATTCAGGTTCATACATTTTCTTTAGGTCTTCTGATAAATTATCTCGCAGTTTTATCCAGTTTTTATCTCTTAAATTACTGAGTTCGGGAGATGTCAAAAGAGCAGTAAAACCTGCTTTACGTTCTTTTTCTGTCTTAAGGTTACGGATGCAAATGTTTATCAATAGTAAACAAGAATCTACTTTGTTTTTTTGAGCATAATCAAATGCTAATTTTCGAGTCTTGGCAAAATGTAAGGGATTTAAGGTGTCATTCGGATTAAAACTACCTGAATAGTTTTGTGAAGTGGATAATCCTGCACCCAATAGAGCCATAAAAGTTAAAAAAAAATTCACACACTATTTATTGAAAACATTTCAGTATGAGAATTCATAAATATATTCTCATACTGAAATGTCAGTTTACATTTAAGAGTTTTTTGGAGAAAACACCCAACAACCCAACTTAAAACCTGCGGTTGCTATTTGTAACTTGATTCAAGTCTGATACAACATTCCCAGTTTTGGGGTCTATAAAAGTTGCACTTTGATCTTGTGTATTATCTTTAAGTCGAGCACATGGAGTTAACAAAGGATGGCTTCCAGAGTACCAAGTTTCAGAACCCCAATCACCTGAAGATGAATATAGCTTCCCCGAAGACTCTGCACAATCATATCGGTTCCCTTGAAATCCGTGCGAAGTTGACATCGCCAAATACCATCCACCTCGTATTGTAGTTAAGTTACTTACAACATTTTCTTTAAAAGGTTTAAACCTCTCAGAACTTAATTTTTGCAATTTCATATATCAGTTTTAAAAAAAAATGAAAGATTTCGAATTTCGCAAACCTCAAATCGTTATCCCTTCTACTAACTCAATTTCACACTTTTGTGTGCTCCTATATCTTATACCTACCTCACGAAAAAGTTAGAACCTAATTTTATTT
The DNA here is from genome assembly GCA_964615305.1 of uncultured Chitinophaga sp. Classification (GTDB taxonomy): domain Bacteria; phylum Bacteroidota; class Bacteroidia; order Chitinophagales; family LD1; genus Bog-950. The sequence goes on along the minus strand of CAZTNA010000007.1, from coordinate 83,526 downwards.
GTTGCTGAGTCCAATCCGCTGTGAATACTAATAACGTTATTCAGATTTGTAGGATCTAGAATACTAGTAAATGTATTAGAGGTAAAAGCTATTCTAGCACAAATACCAGGTCCGGAAGCACCCATAGAAGCACTCCCACTATGCCAACTTGCGTTACCCCAATCACCTGAACTTGTGCCAGGTGAACCTGTTGGAGAAGAACAATCATACCTGTTTCCCGAAGCTCCATGAGAACTTGACATCACCGTTGCAACACCTCCTGTTACTACAGCCAAATCGTGAACTGCGTTTTTATAAAAGGGTGCAAATTTTGAAGAAGTGAGTTTTTGCAGTTTCATAGCTAATCTTTTACTTGTAATTAATTTTATCAACCGCCACATCCACAATTCATCACCGGCCTCCTCGCCCACTTCACAATTACCTTACCTGCGGTAACACCCAAGGCACCCACAATTAGCCCTTCTATAGCTGTAAAACGTGATGTAGTAAGAATATCTACTTGATTTATACCCGGAGATTGAAACTGCGCAAAACCGCTCAATGAACTTACAAAAGTGGCAGCTACCCAATGTGGTATATTGGCATAGTTAATAGCAGCATTTGCGTTCAAATAAGTATCCCATGCGTTGGGGGTGGTGGTAACAGCAGTTAACCAATAATTATAGCTGGCATAAGTAAGCCCCAAAGATGCGTATAAGGAAGTTTTAGTGGCGGTGTTTATTTCTGCCTCTGCCAGTTGCTGTTCGGCAGCAGCCAGAAATTCAGCTAAACTATCTATACTGTTATCCTTTATTCCTTGTAACACAGCATCAACAAAAGCCCATTCGTTAGCACCAAAATTTAAGTTCTGTGCTATGCGGCTGTTCATATAGTCGTTGGCACTGTTGTAAGCCACAGATACTAATGGCGGAACGCTATCAAACGAATCAGGTAATGTTTCGAGATAGGCTTCTATAGTATCTACTACATCTGTATAAGTAGGGTCGGCAGGTATATTGGCTATTATATAATCTAAACCATCTGAAAAAAGCGGATTAGCTATTTTGTAGGGGTTGTAGGTAGGTAGAGGCATGGAGTTAAGTTTTTTGTGTGAACCGTGTGGTTAAAACGTTTTTGCTTTACACACACGAAAAAAAAAAAATTAATTTGAATAAACAAACAGAGTTTACGGTTAACAGTTCGCGGTTCGGGGTTGACAGTTGACAGTTTATGATGGTTTTATAAGTGGTTGCTCTTTCCTTATTACAAAGCGAGTGATTATTATAAGTGTTTGTTCTTTTCCTGTTACAAAACGAGAGGTTTTTGTAGGTGTTTTCTTTTTGTCTATTACAAAGCGACTTGATTTTATAAGTGTTACTTCTTTCCCTGTTATAAAGTGAGCGGTTTTTGTAGGTGTTCTCTCTTTCCCTGTTATTAACCGAGAGGTTTTTGTAAGTATTTCCTCTTGCTTTATTACTAAACTCTCTCGCTTTGTAACAGGTAGCTTACTTTCTGTTAAGTAACTACTATGCTAACTGTCTGACTCCACGATTGGGGGCCATCTTTAGTAACTAACCGGTGGCGGAAATACATTCGGGAAGCGGGTGTTAAGCCACTTACTTTTGTTTTTGCCTGTATGGTAGAGGGCAATGCCGTAAAGTTTGAACCGTTGTTGCTGCTTTGCCAATCGTGCGAAGTGCGGTTGCCTGCGCTTTTTGCAATAAGTAATACGGTGCCCGACACTTTATCATTCTTCACTTCAAAATCGGGCTTGGTGCGACTGGTTACCTGTTTTACCTGCAAGCCCGCACTTTGTATTATGGCTTCGCTGCTGGCGGGGGTGGCATCGGCTATTTGCTGCACATATGCGGTAAGGTCGCGCAGGTCTTCGGCTACTACGGCAAGCGCTACGTTGCGGGCTTCGGCTGCGCCCTGTGTGCGCTTTTGCGCTTCGGTTTCTGCGGCTTCCAGTTCATCTATATGAGTGGTAACGGTGGCTAAAGCAGGTGATGGTATAGGAAAGTGTGCGTTGCCTGTCATGCTGCTTACTATTAAGCGGGCTTTGGCAATAGCCGATGCTATGGCTTTAGGTAATTTGAGAACTGCAATAATTCTGCGGATAGGGTTGATTTGTAAGGCTGCCATAAAGTTTTGTTTTAGCGGTTAGTAATTTGTTTGCTGCGCGGTAGTTTTTTTGCGCAGTGCAAACAAGGGCACAAAACCACCGCTTACCTATGGGGGATTCACCATGCTTAGTAGTTATTGAGGTTGATGTAACCCCTTTTATGGGCTTTTACTAATATGCCGTGCGGATGGCGCGCACCCAACTTTATGCGTAGCCGCTCTACCCTGCGCTCTAAGGTTCGGTAAGCAATACCGGTTTCACCCACCATCTGCTTCAGGTCATAATCGCGCGCAAAGAAGTCGAGCATTTGCAGCGACTCTTTACTCGGTTTTCTGTTGCGCGTTTTCATGCAGTGGGTGCTGTGTGGTAAACGGCCTGTAAAAGAAATTCAAATTACATGGAGAATTGTCATGGGATTGTCATTTTTTCATCTGCGACTATAAGCCGCAGGAAATGCAGGATAAAAGGAACTTTAAAGGCACTTGGTCGAAGCGGGCTTAAAGCCCGCTGATAAAAAACTGTATTTATTCCGCTTATCATGTGTTTTCTGCCATCGGCTTACAGCCGATGCTGTATAAGTTTGCGGCTAACCCGCAGGCAGATTATCATGCCTTTCTTTAGCTGTGGTTTTTAAAACACGCGGGCATTTGTTTTACGTTCAATAGATTTACTCTGTGAAATACATTACCCGCACCGTTTTTATTCTCTCCGTAGTCAGCTTGTTTAATGACGTAGCCAGCGAAATGCTGTATCCCGTAATGCCGTTGTTTCTGAGCAGCATTGGATTTTCGAGTGTGCTTATTGGTGTGCTGGAAGGTTTTGCCGAAGCCACAGCCGGGTTAAGCAAAGGGTATTTCGGCAGATGGAGCGATAGTGCCGGAGCGCGGATGCCTTTTGTGCGCTTAGGGTATTTTATGAGTTCGCTTTCGAAACCCATGATGGCTGCTTTCAGTTTTCCATTATGGATTTTTGCTGCCCGCGCTACCGACCGCCTTGGCAAAGGAGTGCGCACCGCAGCACGCGATGCTGTGTTGAGCAGTGAATGCACTCCCGAAAACAAAGCGAAGGTTTTCGGGTTTCACAAAAGCATGGATACACTCGGTGCCACTATAGGCCCTCTGTTGGCGTTGGTGTTCCTCTACTATTTTCCTGAACAATACGCGCTCATTTTTGTAATAGCGTTTATACCGGCTTTAGCAGGCACTGCACTTACTTTTTTGGTGGAGGAAAAGAAAACTACACCCTCGAAAAAAACATCGTTCAAATTTTCGCAAACGTTTAACTACCTGAACACCGCTCCTGCTTCTTACAAAAAAATGGTAGCGGTGCTTTTGTTGTTCGCCTTTTTCAACAGCAGCGATTTGTTTTTAATGATGCGCATAAAGCAGGCGGGCTACAGCGACCAGTATGTAATTGGCAGTTACATTCTCTACAATCTCATATTCGCTTCTGCTTCGTTTCCGCTCGGGCACGTAGCAGATAAATTCGGTATGAAACAAACGCTTGTTTTCGGCTTACTTGTTTTCAGTGTGGTGTATATAGGTTTTGCTTTTGCTTCTTCCATTCAGGCGTTTGCGTTGTTATTTATCCTCTACGGATTTTACACTGCTGCTACCGATGGAGTGTCGAAGGCGCTTTTGTGCAATCTGGTTCCCGCTAACGAAACCGCATCTGCACTCGGAACTTACTCAGGCCTGGTGTCTGTTATGGCTTTGCTCGCAAGCACAGTGGCGGGCGTTATCTGGCAATATGTTTCGCCCGAAGCAGTTTTTGTTTTCAGCGGTGTGGGCGCATCAATGGCAGCTTTCTGCCTGCTGATATTTTCTATCAACCAAAAACTGTAAATCACCCAACTATCTCTACGCTTTACATACATTTGAAAAAATCAAACAACGGTCATGTCTGCTAAATTTTATTCTAAAGAAAACCTGCGCTTTGTTTTGCATGATGTAATCAACGTAGCGCAACTTTGTAAACATTCGTACTTCAGTCAACACACCTCCGATGGCTTCGACATGCTGATAGACTCGGCAGATACGCTGGCCACGCAGCACCTTAGACCTATACTGGTAGATATGGACAGAAACCCTCCGCGCATAGAAAACGGACGTGTGAAAGTTCATAAAGACATGAACCGGCTCATGAAAAAATTTGGCGAAGACGGCTGGATTTCGCTCAGCGCCCCCGAAGAATTTGGTGGGCAGCAACTTCCATTTACGGTATTGCAAGCCACCGCTTTTATTTTTGCTTCGGCTAATTATGGAGCTATGGCCTACCCGTTTTTAACTAACGGTGCGGCACATTTAATTGAATCATTTGGCAGCGCAGAGCTAAAACAAACCTATATACCCAATATGTATGCCGGCCTATGGCAAGGTACTATGGCTATGACAGAACCCGGGGCAGGCAGTTCGCTCTCCGATATGGTTTCTACCGCTACTGATACCGGCAACGGTTATTATTTGCTGAAGGGGCAAAAAATATTTATCAGTTGTGGCGACCACGATGGTTGTGAAAACATAGTGCATCTGATGCTGGCACGAATAGAAGATGCACCGGCAGGCACCAAAGGCATTTCGCTTTTTGTGGTGCCACGCCTTCGCCCTAATGGCAATGGGGGTTTAGAGTTTAATGATGTAAACACAGCGGGCTTGTTTCATAAAATGGGGTATCACGGTGCGCCCATTGCCCACCTTACTATGGGCGAAAACAATAATTGCCGCGCATACTTAGTGGGCGAACCACACAGGGGGCTCAACTACATGTTTCAAATGATGAATGAAGCGCGCATTGGTGTGGGCTTACAGGCCACTTCTATTTCATCAGCCGCTTACTATAATGCCCTGGAGTATGCCCATGTGCGTTTGCAAGGCCGTAAACCCGGTGAAAAGGATCCGCTAAAACCACAAGTACCCATTATAGAGCATGCCGATGTAAAGCGTATGTTGCTGTTTCAAAAAGCCATTGTAGAAGGCTCGCTGGCATTGGGCATGCATACCTGTATGTATTACGATAACTCAAAAACACTGGAAGGCGAAGAACGTGAAGAAAATTTTCTGAAACTCGAATTGCTTACACCTGTCATGAAATCTTATCCGGCAGAAATGAGCATACCAAGCACCAGTGCAGCACTGCAATGTTTTGGCGGATATGGATTTACTAAAGAGTTTATGGCAGAGCTTTTCTTCCGCGAAACCCGCATACATACACTTCATGAAGGAACCACTGCCATACACGGCATGGATTTACTAGGCAGAAAAATGATATTGCAAAATGGTAAAGCTTCAATGCTCTTAATGCAGGAAGTGTTTGCCGACATAGAAAAAGCAAAGCAGTTTGAATCATTACAACCGTATGCCGAAACGCTCTCTCAAAAACTGTTACAGTTACAGGAACTTACCATGAAGTTGATGGGGCGTGCGCAAAAAGAAGGCGCAGAAGTTTTCCTGAGCGATGCCACCTTGTTCTTAGAGTTGTTCAGCATTCTGGTAATAAGTTGGCAATGGCTAAAAATGGGAACCAAGGCAGAAGAACTAAAAACTATGGGCAGTATGAAATACACAAGTGAGTTTCTGGCTTCTAAAATTTATACCCTGCAATACTTTTTTGAATACGAAGTGCCTAAAACCGAAGGCTTATTTACGCGGCTAAAAAGCAAAAATCGTGTAACGGTGAATGCCACAGCGAGTGAAATTGTATAGGGGTATTAGTTGCCGAGCGTTTCAGCAAAACTTTTAAGTGAGTCAAATCGAAAATCGACAAGCAGTTTTTCTTCAGCAGTTATCTTGTTGTCATCGCCTACAAACACAGTTTTCATTCCCGCGTTTTTTCCGAAACGCATATCGCTGCCTGTGTCGCCTACCATTATTGACTTACTAAAATCTATTTCTACGAAATCTTTTTTGGCTTTCAGCGCCATACCAATATTCGGTTTACGCATTTGGTGCACATCATCGGCCGCTAAATCAACCGCAGCATAAATAGCGTGTATGCGCCCGCCATGTTTACGTACCTCGCGCAGCATTTCGGCATGAATAAGCTCTAACTCTGCTTTTGACATCAGTTTTTTGCCAACGCCTTGTTGGTTAGTAACCACTATTACCCGGGTAAACACCTGTGATAAACTGCTGAAAGCATCGAGCACGCCTTCTAAAAAATAAAACTCGTCCCAGTTTTTTACATAGTCGTTAGGGTAATGCAGGTTAATGACTCCATCGCGATCAAGAAACAGCGTCCAGGTCTTATCAATAGGCAGGTCGTGAATCTTCATATAGGGCTACAGCGTTTTAAATTCCTCCTGAGCACGCGCATAGTCTTGCGGAATGCCTATGTCAATAAAATAGTTGTCGAACACTTTACCGCAAAAATTCTTTTCTCTCACTTTGCTTTCGAGTATTTCTTTTTCGAACGAAAATTTTTCACCGGCTACTTCACTTAGTAGGTGTTTGTTGAGCAAATAGACACCTCCGTTTATAAGCCCGTTAGCTACAAATTTCTTTTCTTGAAAAGAAGTAACCCGGGTGCCATTAGTTTCTACTGTGCCATATCTGTCGAAATTTTGCATGGGTTTTAAAGCCAACGATAGGTCTGCATTATTCTCTGTGTGAAACTTTTCAAGGTCTGCCAAATCAACATCAAAAAAAGTGTCCCCGTTTAAAACAAAGGCACTTTTGTCTATATGCTCAAATGCCTTCTTTATTCCCCCACCCGTACCCAGTGGTTCATCTTCGCGGCTGTAGGTTATTTCTACATCTAAATATTTATCACCAAAAAAAGACTCAATGACAAACGCCTTGTACCCCACCGAAACTATGGCTCTTTTTACTTTTTGCTGTGTGAGGTAAACAAACAGGTAATGCAAAAAAGGTTTGCCGTTGACCATAGCCATGGGTTTAGGCAAATCGTTAATTACCTGCTTAAGGCGGGTGCCCAAGCCACCCGCCAGTATTACCGCAGCAAAACTATTTGTTTCGGTTGGCATCTTATTTATTAAAAAGTTGTTCTTCTACCAACTGGCAGATAATATGCCCAATGAGAATATGCGACTCCTGAATACGTGGAGTATCGTTGCTGGGCACATTAAACAAGTAATCGCAACTCTCTTTCATTTTGCCTCCCCCTTCACCGGTAAATGAAATTACGTGCATGCCTGTTCGCTTGGCTTCTACCTGTGCACGCACTACGTTTTTTGAATTTCCGCTGGTGGAAATCCCTATCAACACATCACCGCTACGGCCATGCGCCTTTATTGCACGTTCGTAAATTTCATCATAGCTGTAATCGTTTGCCACAGCTGTAAGAAACGAACTGTTGGCATGTAGAGCTTCGGCAGGTAATGGATCGCGGTCAGAGTAAAACCTGCCGGTAAACTCAGCTGCCAGATGCTGCGCATCGGCTGCACTGCCCCCGTTACCACACAGATACAGCCGGTGGCCGTTTTCAAATGCGTGGGCTATCAGTTTGGCTACTTCATCAATCTGTTTCAAAAAAATTTCGTTGTTGGCTATATTGCTTTTCACTGCAATACTCGCATCTATTATCTGCCGTATTTTACTCATGCGGCAAACTTCCTAAAATCTTTGAAAGTTTTAGCCCGTTTAAAAATTTAGATAAAAAACAACCCGCTACCGAAAACGGTAACGGGTTGTTCTAAGAGAGCATACATTTCTGTTACTGCTTCACCACTCTAAAAGTTTTAGAAGCATTTCCTTGCTTTAAGGTAAGCAGATAAACACCAGAACTTGTTACATCCGACAAATCAATGCTCAGAGTTTCGTTCTGATTATCGGTCGTCACTGAAATTAGTCTGCGACCTGTAATATCATGTAACTCATAACTAACTTCACCGGGATTCAAATTCTCTATGCGGAGTTGAGATGAAAAGGGGTTAGGCATAACGTTTACATCAGCCAGCATCTCTTCCTGTTCTTCAATACCTACAGCATTCAGCCCAACTTGAAAATCATCTAAATAAAAATTGTTGGCCTTGTTTGAACTTGAAAGTTGGATACGGAAGCGAACACCGCGGGTGCGGTAAGTTGTAGGGATAGCTACCTTAACATTTTTCCACTGTGTAGGATGAGACCCCGGAACAAAATACCCTTGTGAGTAGCCTGAATTAAAAAGTGTGTTACTGCCATCAGCATAAATTTTTTGCCAGGTAGCTCCACAGTTTCTGGTTATATAAACAGTAATAGAATCGGTCATATTGAAAGTAGGGTCAATGGTAAAACCACTATTCCATGTAGCATACGAATACCAAAACGACAACCACCCCGTAGTAGCATTCAGATTAGTACAGTTAAAAGCAGGACTAATTAAATCATCGAAGTTGTAATCAGAGCGATTGTTGTAGCAATCAAGCAAAACAGAAGAAGATGAACTGTTTCTACCCACAGTACCTGCTTGATGAAACCGGGGAATATCGCGACTGCCATTTATTACTGCCCAATTGTAATCGAAATCAAACGCATTATCGAAACCTGTGTAATAAGGTGTAGGAACATTGGCTGTATCCATCACTTTAAACTCGTTGGATGTTTTGCTGCCAGTACCCCAGTTGCTTGCTACATCGAGTGTAACGGGATAATTACCGAGGTAAGGAAAACTAACTGTAACCATAGAGTCAATTGAGTTAGTGATGTTGGCCCCCTGAAATGTCCAATTTCGACCGATAATATCTGCGTTTGAAGATTGATCTATAAAAGTCACCTGATCGCCTACGCAAGCAAACATTTTATTGGTTGTAAAATCGCAGATAGGCGAACATTGGCTGGGCTGATTTTGGTCAACACCAGCAGCCATAAGCGAAGTATTGCTCCACAAACGGTTTCTTTCTGCAACTGTATCGTTGAGCGTAGCCAGCATTCTTGTTTTTTGCCCTTCAGTAAACATGTTGTCGCAATAAGAATACTCCATAAAATTCTGATAGTTCTCTACAATGTTCGGGTCGCACACTGCAGCAGCAGTAGGCTGCGGACAGTATTGCCAACCCTTAGTACGAGGGGTGTCAAATACTCCATCATCATCGCACATTACACCGGGTTCGTTAGTGTTGCCCCAGCAGTGACGTAAATTCAAAAAGTGACCGATTTCATGTGTCAGCGCGCTGCTGTTAAATGGAGAGGAAGTTCCGATGCTTCCCACATAATTGTTCAGAATATTTATTCCGTCAATCATTGGCAATTCTGCCACTGATCCAACACTTGCGGGCAGATATGCATATCCCGCTACACCATCACGCATTTTTTTGAAAACCCAAACGTTTAAATACTTATCGTGCGGCCACGGATGCAATTTGCAATAATCGTTACCACCATAAGTTTGCGAGCCGTAGATGTGCTCTATACCATTAGTACAGTTTCCATCAGGGTCTTTGGTGGCTAAACGAAATTCAATTCCAACATTTGCGATAATGCTCTGAAACTGCGGAATAACCTGTGCTGTGTCAGCGTTGCGCTTGTTATAATCCTCATTAAGTATGCGAACCTGGTCGCGGACTTGTGCATCTGTAATGTTTTCTGAACCTCCCTGGTGTATGATGTGAAACACCAATGGAATGATAATAGGGCCTGAACGCGCTCCATCTTCCTGGGTAAAGCGCAATGCAAATTCATCCGATGCCTTCTCAGTGAGCAGAATTTCGGGGTGGTCTTTCAATAATTGTTTACGCATTACATCGGCATCGCAGAAATTATTTTGCTGCGAAAAACCTGTAAGGACAGTTGCTGAAAGAAGGGCAAATGTTACTGTGCGTTGTAAAATGTTTTTCATGTTTTTTGGTTTGTGTCACAAATGAAAAGAAGAGCGTTCACACATACTGCATCTTGAAGAAAATATGACAATTCTATGACAATTGAAAGATCAACAACTTGCATAAAACAAGATGTTGCGTAAAACGGCACAGAGTAATTACCACCTGAAAGTTGCCTTCACAAAGAAATTTCTTCCCGGAGAACTTATGCCTGAGCTAAACTGGCGATAGCGCAAATCCATAATGTTGTCGCAGCCCAGGTCAACCCCAAAGTACTTAACCGGCTGAAAACCTACTCGTAAGTTTAGCGTGTACCATGCCGGTGAGCCATTGGCAGTTGACTGGCCAAAGTTGTCCTCGCCAAGCATGTTGTAATCTTTGGTTGCCTTCTTGCCACAGAACACCGAGAAAAACTCACCGCGTATCCACTTGTACTGTGCTCTGAAACCGGCACGGCCATATACCGGAGGTACATGATCTAACGGATACGGAACAGAGTCGGTAATAATTCTGCCGTAGGTATATGTAACGCTAGCGTTGGCGCTTAACCATGAAGTAATATCAGCTTCGGCACGTGCAGAGACTCCGGCAAGGTAAGCTCTGTCTTTATTAGCCGGTGCCAGTACTCGACTCAAGGTTCCGTCATAATCAATGCTATCCTGTCCATTGAATTTGGCTACATCTAATGCTATAGCATTGATGAAATAAGAACCAAAGCCTGTAACGCTTATGCGTACTTTATTGGCAAAAGATTTTTCTAAAGTAAGATCGCCATTGATAGTGTATTCAGGCTTTAGTTTGCTGTTAGGCACCACCACGTTTCCGGGCACACTCTCAAACACCTTGGCTATATCATCTACGTTTGGCGCTCGAAATCCAGTGCTAAATAATGCCGCAATACGAAACCCTCTTCCGGGCTTACCCACTAAACCTAAGTTACCCGATAAAGCGTGGTAATTGTTTTTGATCTCATTAAAAGGAAGTGGAAAAAAATCTTGAGATTCATTGGTGAGCGTAGAATGAAGATTAACGAAGTTGTAACGAATACCATCACTCAACACTAACTTATCCTGAATTATGTCCCATTGGTGTGTAACATACAAGGCTACATAGTTCATGTTGTTTTTACCATCCGGGTAGCGTGTGCTGGCGGCCCTAGTGGTATCAACATTAATGTTGGTGCCAAACGCAGTAGATTTCAAAATATTGAATTGGCCTTCTATACCGGCAGTAATGTCGTGCGCCTTAATTCGTTTACGTACATCAGCATGTAAACCTATTACATGAACCTTTTCAATACGTGAGGTTCGAAATGAACTATTGAAAGATCTGTTATGCCGGCTTTCTTCTGTGTTCTGGTAGTTAAGTCCTACACTTACATTATCTAAAGGACCTGCGTTTTTATAATTGAAGTCATAAGCCAACATGGCCCGCCTTTGTGGACCATAATACCATTCGGCATCTTTAAGTATTGTTGAGCTGGAAGGAACATTCAAGCGGTCGTAACGAGGAACATTTCCCGTATTAGAAAACTGGAAGTTGATAACATGCGAAATATTATCGCTTTGCTGATAAAGAAATTTTTGCAAGATATCATACTGGTAGTATCCGCTTCCTTTAATTACATCAGGTGTAGGATTGGCAATGGCCGTATCTTTTTGCCCCGTAATGTTTCCTAACGAATCGTACTTATTGGTTCTGGCAGCATAAAACGATCTGTTCCAGTATCCTGCTGTTTGATCGGTTAACAAATTGCCCTGACGCAAATCTCCAAACTTCGAAAAAGTAACAGATGTTAATGAACCAAACTTTTTTCCGGCCAAACTAATGTCGGCATGTCCTGTAAGTTCATTGTTAACAGAGCCAAAACGGAAAAATGCACTTCCGGTAGTATAAAAACTCTTCTCTCTACTTAGTACGGGATTCTTAGTACGCATGTGAACTACTCCACCAAGTGCATCACTTCCATAAATAGTAGAAGAAGGGCCGTATAGTACTTCCAGTCTGTCAAGCGAGTTATTGTCAACGGTTACAATGTTCTGCAAATGTCCAGAACGATAAAGTATGTTGTTCATCCGCACACCGTCAATTACGTAAAGCACCCGGCTAGCTTCGAAGCCTCGCAGTATCACACTACCACCTGCTAGCTGACTCATTTGCACAAATGCAGCTCCGCTGTTCATCAACACATCGCCTGTTTTTTGAGCGTTTAGTCGCTCAATTGATTTAGAATTAAGTACAAGTGTTTGCTGAGCAGCGTTCTGCTGTAGCCCTTCAAACTTACTGGTAGATATGACCACCTCAGAAACATTGATCGCTTTATCTGATGTATCGGTTTGAGAATACATGGATGTTGTAAATAGTATAGTTATAAGAAAAGAAATTGTTTTTTTCATGAGTAGTTTTTTGTATGCAAGCAATAGCCCTGCTTTGCAATAGCTTTGCTTAAAAAATAATGAGTTACTAAAAAATAATTACACAGTAACCGAATCGGGTGGGGGTGATTGTGTATCACCGAAAGTATGCTGCAGCGAAGTGCTGCTAACTGGTAACCGAAACACTTTTTGTTCGGGAATATAAGCTGCGGCTTTACTTGATAATGTAAACTCTAAAAGAGCAAACGATATCAAGTGCTTTGTTTTTCGGCCGGCTGACTCAGTTTCGTTCTTAAAAAACGAAACAAACTTAGTCAGCAATCCGGTTTCTTTATGGTCGTAGTAGGCAGTTAATATCACATTGCCATCTACTTCTCTCTTTTCCACCACATCATACATATTGCCATTTAAGCAAAACTCTTTTCCCCATTCACGGGTATCTAACTGCTTGTACTCAGCAGGTGTAAACACAAACTGTTGAGTGTGCTTTATTTTTTCGGCTTTTAATGCGGCTGTAACTTCTGCTTTTACTTTATACTGTTTTGCAGTAAATGCAATAAAGTAACCAAACAGGTTTACAAAAAGCACAACGATAAGCGTGGTAGCCAAGATCCTACGCATAAGAACGTAAATGTAAAAACTGAATTGAATTTTGTGCATTTTCTGATGTTCACAGTTTCGGTTAAAATAGCTGCCAGTAATTATTCCTATTTATGAAAAACCACAAACCACCATTTTGCTTTTTACATATTCCCAAAACCGGAGGGGTTACGTTTCACAATGTATTAATAGATATGTATCCAGGGCAAAAGCGAATTTCATTTGTTTCCAGAGAAGAAGCGTATCGCTTCTTTGCACTTTCGCCTTCAATCAAGTCTGAGTATAAATTAGTGAAAGGGCATTTCTGGTTCGATTTCGAAAAGTTTGCCCCCGCGCCTGATTCTGTGTTCTTCACTTTTCTGCGCGAACCCGTGGCACGTACCGTTTCGCATTATTATTTCTTGTATCAAAACCCAAAGCATTGGTTTTACGATGAAATGATAAAGCATAAATACAGCATGAAACAAATGCTGGAAACTGGGTTAGTGCTAAACTTAGATAACTGTATGGTGCGTTTTCTTTCCGGCAACGTTATGAACGGATGGGATAAAATGAATGAAAGCGATTTACAAACAGCCATTAGCAATTTTGATAAACACTTTACTCACTTTGGCATTAACGAGTATTATGATGAATCTATGTTGATACTAGCTCATAATATGGGTTGGAAGCTACCTTGCTATGCTCGTCTTAACGAAGGTACCAAAAAAAAGAAAGAACCTTTTGACGCTGAAACGCAGCAAATGATATTACACTTTAACCGTTTAGATGCTAAGTTGTATGAACATGGGCTGAAAAAATTTCAGGAAAAAATAAAAGAACACCAATCCATGCTGGATGGCAAATTACCTGTTTACAGAGAAGCCAACAAAACATACCGGAGCTGGAGGGTCATGCTATACCCATATTTGGGCAGCCGCATGTTCCGATAAATACTTACTACTTCAGTTATTCAGTTTGGCAAATATCGGCTTGTTTCTATTATAGATTTCTACAAAGCGCTCAAACATTTCATCGTAAAGTGCAGTATGCTGTTTGTTGGGTTCAAAAATCTTTTTTGGCTCTACAAACTTACTTACATCTTCTACCGAAATTTTGTTGAGCGCAAGCCATGCTAGTATGGCGGTGCCACGTGAGTTACTCATGAGCGGTTCATTCATTTGCCGTATAGGACGATTAAGCACATCGGCAATAATTTGGCTCCATACATTGCTGTTAGCGCCTCCACCAATAAAGTTTATTCCATTTGTAAACTGCTTGGTAGTCATTTTCTCGACATAAAACAAGAGCCATCGCGCATTGAGCGCCACCCCTTCGAGCACAGCGCGCATGAGGTGGGTGCGGTTATGGGTTAGCGAAAGGTTGTAGAAACCTCCGCGTACGTGGTGATCGTCAACCGGGCTTCGCTCGCCATATAACCACGGCAGAAAATACAAACCGTTGCTTCCTGCCGGAACATCAGCAGCAGCTTTATCCATTAGTTGATAAAAATCTTTAGGCGGTGAACTTGTATTAAATGCATCGTTATTATAGAGTAAATTATTCTTGATAAAGTTGAGGCATGCTCCGGCTGTTTCCTGCTCATTGGCTATTAAGTACCGGCCTGGTAATGCAGAAGGAATAGTACCCATATTATGAAACATGTCAGTTTTTTTAAAAGGAACATGGCAAACCAACCACGATGAAGTGCCTATGTATAAATGCCCTTCGAAATCTTTTACCGCACCCGAACCCACTGCTGCACTCTGAACATCGGGCGTGCCTGACACTACTTTTACATCAGTTCTTAAACCAAACTCTTCGGCAATCTCTTTTTTAATGTTACCGAGAATAGAATTGGTGGGAATAAGATCAGGCAATTTATCTCTATCTATACCAGTTAGTTGAAGCAACTGCCGGTTGTAGGTTATATTGTTGATGTCGCGATTGTCGGTAACCCAATGCAAAAGAATAGAATCATAAGTGGCGGCAAAGGTACCGGTAAGCCAAAGATTCAGATAATCTTTTGGCTCCAAGAACTTATAGGTGGCTTCATACGTTTTAGGCAACTTATCTTTTACGTAAAGAATATGTGCTAAGGAGTCTTTACCTGATTTTGTAGGCGCTCCTCCGGTAAGTCGCACCCACTGCATCACTTTCCCCAACCCGTAACCTTCTACCCGTATAGGGCCGTGCATCAGTCTTTTAATTTGTTCAGCACCGCGAGTGTCCATCCAGATGATGGAATCTATTAAAGGCTTACCTGCCTTATCAACACAAACAGTTCCACTCCACTGTGCAGTGCAGTTTATAGCTACAATTTGTTTAGGGTCTATACTATTTGCCTTTATTAAACGTTTGTAGCAATTGCTAATAGCGTTTATCCAGTCACCAGGTCGTTGTTCAGCACCACCGTGATCGTAAAGCAAAAGAGGTACTTCTTCAAATTCTTGTGCCAGGCACTTTGCCTGGTTATCAAACACGGCTACTTTAGGTCCTGAGGTTCCTAAATCTATAGTAAGTATAAGTTCTGACATAATGAATAACAAAAATATAGTTGAAAGATTGTGAGAATAGGTTTTTACTTTCCACTGGCTTTACCATCAAATGCAGCCTTGAGGTTGTTTTTAGCTAATTGGTTGTTAGGGTTTAGTTCTACTGCTTTTTGTCCGGCTTCAATAGCTTTATCCCACTCATGCAGCATATTGTATGCGCTGCATATATTGTTGTATGCTATATCGTAGGTGGGGCGTAGTTTTGCAGCCTCTTCGGCTGCTAGAATACACTCACGGTACATGCCTTGAGTATAGTACTCTAAGCTAAGGTTAATATAGTTTTCGGGGGTGGGGTTAGCTGTGCTCAGGTTTTGCAGTAGTTCTATTTTGCTTTTTGCGTCTTTTACATAAGCCGGGTTGGTAAGCAGCTCTGTTTTTAGAGCATTAAGAGTTGGGTGTTTTGGGCTAAGCATTAAGCCTTTTTCTACTTGTGCGCGTGCCTCGCTGGCACGCCCGTTTGTTTTTAGCAGGTTGGCGTAAAAAATATAGCAGTTGGGGTTATTAGGATTTAAGCGAAGCGCTTCTTTAAAATTCTTTTCTGACTCTTCGGGTTTACCCTGAGCATTGTAAAGCACACCGAGATTTACGAATATGTATGAGTAATAAGGCCACTCTTGTTTCGCTTTCATAAAATATTCTTCCGCACCTTTGTAATCGCCTTTACTCATGAGCACGTTTCCATAGTTCATTAACCCGCGTCCGTTTTTAGGGCACTTCACCGTTACATCATACCAAAGTTTTTCGCCACTGCTCCAAACTTCGCAGCGGGTACGCAAGCCATATACATGGGCACTTAAAAACAACAAAACCAACACGCCTAATGCACCTTTTGCCTGCAACGATTTAAACACGGTGGCTTCGTACTTTTCGTAAAGCATAAACAACGCCCATACACAGCTAATAGTTAAACCAATGTAAGGCAGAAACACGCGGTGGTCATTCAACACTTCACTAAATGGAAAAAAACTTGAGGTGGGTAGCAGCGAAATGTAAAACCACAAAATGCCATACGCCACCGGCCGCCATTTTAAACTGAGCGATGCACGGTAAGCCAGATAAACCGTTGCAGCAATAAAGGCAATACCTATAATGACGCGGTCATCGTACCAATTTGTTAGTAAGCCCCAATCAGTATCGGCTGCTAATTCAAACGGCAGAAAATAATTTTTTACGTAATGCACCATTACAAAAAACTCGGTTTGCAGGTAGTGGCGCACATTACCACCGCCCGAGTTCCAGGTAGTGGGAGTCATGTGTTTGGCAAACCAGAAAAGAAATGCGGCAATGAACAATGCAGGAAGAATGCTAACGAGCGTTTTTGTCCAGGTGGCGGGTTTGGTAACTTCTTTAAGCGAATGATTTTGTTCGAAAAAGTATAGATATAAAAAAGCAAATGGCCCAACCATTACCGCAGGTTCTTTAATAAAAAATCCAATGACCATAAACACGAGATACACCTGGTATTTTCGCCACTGCGGATAGTGGGTAAATACAAAAAGCGATATAAGAATAAACAAGGTACTTTGCGTATCACTGCGCGATATAATATAGTTGATGGTTTCTGCATTAGCTGTATGCAGTAGAAATACTGCTGTTACCAAAAAAGCTACAAACGGGTTGGCTTCAGACTTATACGACAAGTCAAAAATTTTGAGTGAAAAGCGATAAATGAAGTACCCCAGAATTAGGAACGCAATGAAAATATGTACGTGATAATAAAACGGAGTGGGCTCCGGTTTACCTCCCCACCAGTAGTCAATAGCATTAAGTGTAGTAAGCCCCGGGCGATACGCTTGGTTAGCGGGCAATGAACTGGTAGTAGTGGCATCTTTAAAAAACAACGGTATGTTGCTTATGTCGCGGATGTAGTAGTTGCTTACTATAGTATGGTCATCATCAAATTCAAACGGATTATTGAAATGGTTTTTGTAGCCGAAAAAAACAGCCCCCAGCAAAAGCATTGACAAGACCCCTAACCCAATTTTCTGAAAATTCATACCTGTAAAATGTTTTGCGTGAAAATAAGAGGGTGTGGTGAATGAGCAATAAAGAAGAGGATATGTTGGCAGAAAACCCGGAATCAGGTGAATGATTGGCTGAAAGGGTATCGGAACGCGTTCCGCAGGCACTCCTAAAATCGGGAACGGTAGCGGAACACGTTCCGCAGGCACTCTTAAAATCTGGAACGGTAGCGGAACACGTTCCGCAGGCACTCCCAAAATCGGGAACGGTAGCGGAACAGATTCCGCAGGCACTCTTAAAATCTGGAACTGGTGAGGAACTTGTTCCGGAGCCACTTGAAAAACTTAACTAATTCCCGCTACCATACCTACAGCAAACAAAACTGCTGTAAGAAAGGTGCTTAATGCCAGCACCTTAAGCTGAGGGTCGAAATCCGCAGGGTTTTCTGTTTTAGCAACGGTGTTTAAATGCCTGCGGAAAAGCGGAAACGTTATAATGAACAGAAGTTGAATAGTGCTGGTGCCTTTTATCACTACAAAAATACAGAGCAGCAGAAGTGCCCCTATTATAAGCACACGGTGATACTGCTTCGCTTTCACCACTCCTATCTTTACTACCAGCGAATTTTTACCGGCACGTGCATCGTTTTCAGCATCGCGCATATTGTTGAGATTAAGCACCCCTGCGCTTAACATACCAATGGCTGATGCCGGCAACAACAACCATAGATTAAAACTATGTGCCAGTAAAAAGTAAGTGCCGCACACTCCCACTAAACCAAAAAACAAAAACACAAATACATCGCCCAACCCGTGGTAGCCATAAGCACCTTTACCCACAGTGTATTTAATGGCTGCGGCAATTGCCGCCAGTCCTAGCAAAAAAAAGAATATACCGTAACTAAGTTGCATGTCTTTGGTAGCTTCTTTCACTAATACACTTCCGGTTATTAGGCACAACAAAACTGCTACCATTATACCAACCAGCATTTCGCGCGGGCTCAACATGCCGCTTTGCACAGCACGCATTGGTCCTATGCGACCTTCGTTATCAGCACCTTTTTGGCTGTCGCCATAGTCGTTAGCCAGGTTAGAAAGTATTTGTAGCAGCAGAGTGGTGAGTAGGCAAAGTCCAAACACCTTTGCGTTCCAAAGCATTGGGTTATACGTGTAGGCAATGGCCGAACCGGTTATAATACTGCTAAAAGCAAGAGGCAGGGTGCGTAGCCTGAATGCATAAAGCCAGGCCTTTATTTTGTTCACTTACTGCTTTGTTTCCTGCTGAAAAAAATGACCTGTTTCGAACAAGTATCGTAGAATGAGTTCTACTATGCGCTCTATTTTCTTTTTAGGCAACAGCACATCGAAATTGTGCTGCAATTGCGCGGTAACATGCTTTACCAATTCTTCTTCCTTTATGGTAGTTCCTGCCGAAGCATCCCAACGCTCGATAAATGCATTGAGCACGGTGTAGGCTTCATCTTCCGAAATATGAAACTCAATATGCTTATAGATATACCGAACCGTGTCGTAGTAGTCGGGCTTATCGAGCACAGGAGGGTTCCATTTGTCTAACACAATTGCCATAACGTTTCGAAAATAAGGTTTGTTACAAAAATAGCAACTAGGATTTATGCCACACTCTTGTACCTTCACTGCAATTAGTGCAGATATCTATTTCTTTACGGCTCTTCAATATGCGCCTTCGGAAACTTCGGTATAAAGCACTGTTCCAAATTTCATTAAAACTTTTGTTGTTTAAATCGCCCAGTTGATGTTGGGCATCTTTATCAAAACAGCAGGGAACAATTTTGCCATCCCAGGTAATTACAGTGCTGTGCCATAGTTTCCAACAGTGGTTCAGTAGTTCATTTTTTATGAAGTAATTTCCAACACTACTTTTTTTGTAGCGTGAATACTTATCAATGCTTGGAATCAGCGGATTGCCGTTTTCAAAATTATAAATCTGGGCGGTTTTAAACTTCACTTCATCTACACCAATTTCTTTGGATAGCACTTGCAAGTCATCAATTTGATGTTCGTTGGGTTTTACCACTAAAAACTGAAACACAATATGGGGTGTTTTAGAATTCATTTCCCGTTTTGCTTTTACTAAATTTCGTGTTCCTTCCAGCACTTTCTCTAAACTGCCGCCAATGCGATACTGTTCGTAGGTTTGCTGAGTAGTGCCATCAATCGAAATCAGAATTCTGTCTAACCCGCTTTCTACTGTCTCGCGGGCCTTGCGTTCGGTAAGAAAGTGTGCATTAGTACTGGTTACCGTATAGATTTTTTTATGCGAAGCATATTTTACCAGCTCCAAAAATTTGGGGTGCATATACGGTTCTCCCTGAAAATAGAAGTAGAGATAAATCAGTTTGTTTCCAATTTCATCTACCGTGTTTTTATAAAAACCGAAATCTAGGTTGCCTGTTGGGCGGGTGAAACTCTTTAAACCACTTGGGCATTCGGGGCAGCCAAGGTTACAGGTAGTGGTGGGTTCTATAGAAACATTGAAAGGCACCCCCCACTGCACGGGTTTTTTACTCCATTTAGCAACATAAAATGAAGATACTACCGACAATGCGTTCAGCAGTTTTATAACATTTAATTTTGAAATAAAATTCAGCGAATCGGTAAATTGCACTCTGTGAAAATAAAATTACATGATTTGCAATTTTAATTTTACCGTACTCTTTTTTTAACTCATAATACTTTAACCTATGCGTTGGCAGTTTATCTTTTTATCAGCGTTGCTATTTTCGGCTTGTAACCAAAGCTCAGAAAGCCGCTCTACCGCGGAAACTACCACTTCAGAGAAAACTGAAAATGGCAGTAATGTAAAAGCATCAACTAGCAGTTGGGAGCAGTTAAAAATGTATTCTTTTCGCGATCAGTCGGGTAATGTTGTTGCCGAAATGCCTTTTCCTGAGTCGTGGGACGTAGCAGAGAATCATGCCAAAGGTGAACCAACAATAACTGGTCCCTATCAAACTCGCATTACAGATTATCCAATTCAAATATTCATGAACGTTACAGATCCCCGTCTTCAGCAGGCATATTACCAGTCGGGGCAGCAAATGCGTGCCATGCCGGGAATAGAAGAACTAATACAACAAGATATAGCGCCCTGGTGTGCACAGTACGGTTATAATTTAGTAAAGTATTATGAAGTGCCCGAAGTCAGCAAGGCAGATAAATGGTATAGCGACCAGTTGTATAAAGCCGTACCGTCAGAAGGCCGCGTAGTAGCCATAGGAACCGACTGGCAAACATCTGATGGCAAACCCTATTTTTTGTTACTACACCTTTCTGTTAGTAACACTGCTGAAATGCAAAATTGGAGCTATTGGTCATCGGGGCTCGAAGCCGACCCCGAGTATTTCGACAGGGCAAAAAAACAGTTGCTTTTCAGCTTGGCTAGTGTGCGCTATGCGCTAGAGCCAATAGCAGAGTATAACCAACGTGAGGCACAAAAGGCCGGTGCAAGCTGGGCAGCACACAATCAACGTATGGCTCAAAATCAGGCGGCATTTGAAGCACAACAGCGTGCCTTTGTAAACAAGAGCAATGCTATAAACGATGCTATTATGAATGGGTGGCGCGAGCGCAACGCCAGCAGCGACAGGCAACACGAACAGTTTGTTGATGTAATAACCGAACGAACTAAAGTAACGAACTCATCTACCGGGCAAACTTATAAAGTGCAAAGCGGATATAACCAATACTGGATGAACTCTAATGGCGAATATATCAGCACCAACCAGAGTGATTACAACCCCAACTTAGATGACGCTATGAACAACCAGCGATGGGAAGAATTAAAAGAGGTGAAGTATTAGAGTTTAGGTAAAACAAAATCAGCTAATCGGCACATGGCTAACTAGCTGATGAAGTTGGTGCCCGGGAAGGGATTCGAACCCCCACACCTTGCGGCTCTCGCACCTGAAACGAGCGCGTCTACCAGTTTCGCCACCCGGGCGCTGTTGTTTTGAAATGCACAACTACAGTTGTGCTTCGCTTCGTTCAGACGGTGGCGAATGTAGTTTTTCACTGATAATTGTAAAATCCTTTGCCGGCTTTCTTACCTAAATGCCCGGCATCTACTTTTTGTTGTTGAATACGTGATGGGCGAAACTTTGCATCTTGATAAAACGATTCATAGAGTGAAGATGTAACAGCAAAATTAATATCGTTACCTACGTGATCCATAAGTTTAAATGGCCCCATTTTAAAGCCGGCACTTTCCATCAGTGCATCTATGTTCTCTTGAGTAGAGGCTTTTTCTTCCAGTATTTTTAAACTCTCTACATAGTAGTGTCGAGCTACACGGTTGGTAATAAAGCCAGGTGAATCGCTGCACATAATAGGCGTTTTGCCGATGGCAACCGCCAGTTGAAAAATAGAGTTCGCAGTTTCTTTAGATGTTTCTGCACCACTAATTACTTCCACTAACTTCATTAAATGAGCCGGGTTAAAAAAGTGCATACCGGCAACTCTTTCAGGATTCAGAATTCCCTTGGCTATTTGTGTAACCGATATTGAAGAAGTATTGGTAACTAAAATTGTTTCTGCCGGGTTAATAGCTGCCAGCTTATGAAACAACTCACGCTTGGGGTCGAGCCTTTCTACAATTGCCTCAACTATTAAATCGGCCTGTAATGTATTTACATCAGTAGTGCAGGTGATGCGACTAAGAATTACATTTTTTTCAGCCTCCTGAATTTTGTTTTTCTGTACAGCCATCGAAAGGTTTTTCTCTATACCTTGTTTTGCTTTTTGTAGCTGTTCAATACTTAAATCGTAAAGGGTAACGTTTAATCCGGCTTGTGCGAAAACCTGTGCAATGCCTGCACCCATAGCGCCTGAACCGGCAACAGCAGCTTTTCTTATCATGCTCATCTGCGTACAAATTAGGTTTCGAAAATATAAAACCTGCTGACCTCAACAGTTGTGTAAGTTAAAACACTCCACCACATGACACATTTTGCGATAGCATACACTTTAATTGCACGGTTAACTATCTGTTTTGTTGCCACCTAAATTCATATAGGTTTGCCGCCTTAATTTTAATAATGATCAAGTTCAATGAGTTTACTCTCAACAATGGCTTAAAAGTAATTGTGCATGAAGACAACTCTACCGCCATGGCGGCTGTCAACATTTTGTATAAAGTTGGCTCGCGCGATGAAGATAGCCAACAAACAGGTTTTGCGCACTTGTTTGAACATTTCATGTTTGAAGGTTCAGTAAACATTCCCGAGTTCGATACACCACTACAGAATGCAGGCGGTGAAAACAACGCATTTACCTCCAGCGATATCACCAACTACTACGATATTCTACCGTCTAATAACCTTGAAACTGCTTTTTGGTTAGAAAGTGACCGCATGTTATCGCTGGCTTTTGAAGAAGAAAGTTTGAACACACAGAAGAACGTGGTAATGGAAGAGTTTAAAGAGCACTACATCAATCAACCTTACGGAGACGTGTGGCATAAAATGAGCGCGCTGGCATATAAGGTTCACCCTTACCAGTGGCCGGTTATTGGGCTTAATCTTCAACACATTGAGCAGGTAAAAATGCAATCAGCAAAAGATTTCTTTTTTAAGTATTACCGACCTAATAATGCAGTAATGGTAGTAGCAGGCAATGTAAAAACAGGGGCTGTCGAAAATCTCGCACAAAAATGGTTTGGCGAAATCTCTCCGGGTGAAAAAACAATACGCAATATAGCTAAGGAGCCCACACAAACTGAAGAACGTGTGTTAGAAGTAAAAGCAGACGTGCCTGTAAACGCTTTATACAAAGCCTATAAAATGTGTGCGCGCACTGACAAAAATTTTTATGCATCTGATTTGCTGCGCGATATTTTAAGTAATGGTGATTCTTCGCGCTTGTATCAGGGTTTAGTTAAAGACAAAAAACTTTTCAGCAGCATTGGGGCATACAGTACAGAAACTATTGACGATGGCTTGCTAATGATTGAAGGCAAACTGAGCGAAGGCGTTTCGATGGATACCGCCAATAGTGCTGTGGAAGAAATTGTAAAACAAATGACTGATAAAAAAGTAAATAATGATGAACTGCAAAAGGTGAAGAACAAAGTAGAAGCCTTCATGAATTTCAGCGAAGTGAATGTACTCAACCGCGCCATGAACCTTGCTTATTTCGATATGCTTGGCAATGCAGCTGATGTAAACCATGAAGCTGCCAAGTATGCCGCTGTTACTGCTGAAGGACTACAACAAGCAGCTTCCGAAATTTTTAGAAAAGAGAACTGTAATACCATTCGTTATTTCTCTAACCACTAATATTAATGAACAGAACACTAGCCCCCTCAATAAATCTTATTGAAAAAATTGATTTACCCACGGTAGAGAAACTGACACTTGATAACGGAGTTCCAGTTTATGTACTAAACAGCGGAGACCAAGAAGTGGTAAAAATTGAATTGATGTTTAAATCAGGCAAATGGTTCGAGAAAAAGAACCTTGTTGCCGATCTTACCAACCGCATGTTGCGCGAAGGAACAAAAACCAAAAGTTCCAAACAGATTGCTGACGCATTCGATTATTACGGGGCTAATTTTCACACATCTGCAGGATTCGAAAACGGCAGTTCATCACTTTACAGTTTAAGTAAGCATGCCGAGACCTTAATTCCGCTTTTCTTCGAAATATTTCGTGATTCTGTTTTTCCGGAAGAAGAACTGAAAACTATTCTTTCGAACCGTAAGCAACGTTTTACTGTTGAGTTGCAGAAAAATGATTTTATTGCTAACCGCCAGTTTGTAAATGCACTGTATGGCAAAAACCATCCGTATGGAAGGGTTACTGAGTTCGAACATTTCGAAAAAATTACGACAGATGATTTAAAGGCATTCTACAATAGGTATTACAACGCAAACAACCTGACCTTAATTGTGGCGGGTAAGTTTGATACCCAACTTCTAAAAACATTAAACAACTTTTTCGGTTGTAATGATTTTTTGGGAGAAAAAGCAGAAACAGATATTGTTCATAAAATAGAATCAGAAAAAGATTTAGTGCTACATACCGAAAAAGCAGATTCGGTGCAAAGTGCAGTTGTGTTGGGTAACCTTACCATCAACAAAACCCATCCCGATTTTCTGAAATTATCTGTTCTTAACACGGTATTTGGCGGTTACTTTGGGTCTCGATTAATGAGCAATATTCGCGAAGAAAAAGGCTATACCTACGGCATTTACTCATCATTTGCTTCGTATCCGCATGGTGGTTTTCTTGAAATTGCCAGTGAAGTAGGTAAAGATGTGCGCGAAGCTACTTTGAATGAAATTAAGCATGAGATTACCCTGCTTCGCACCGAGTTGGTTGGCTATGAAGAACTACAAGTAGTTAAAAATTATATGAGCGGAAAAATTCTACGGAGTATAGATGGCCCAATGAAATTTTCTGATACGCTGAAAGGGTTGCTTATTTACAACCAAACACCTGAATACATTCAGCAACTTCTAAAAACCGTTCGTGAGGTAAATTCCGAAGAACTTTTACAACTGGCAAACAGGTATTTTGATTATGAAAAGATGTATAAGGTTACAGTAGGATAAAATAAACTTGCAACTAAACCGTTTGAGCTTTACTCTTATACTTGCAACCGTATCAACTCGTGAACCAAAAGTTTTTCATACTGTTTTTTTTACTTCTTGTTCTTTATACAAGAAGTTTTTCTCAAACTATTCTTGCCCCTGATTTACAGTGCGTGGCGAACGATGCGGTAAATGGCAACATTACGCTATACTGGACAAACCCACCCACAAACCCATGTGGTGCGTTTGTTCAATACAATATTTACGCTTCTCAAACAGGTCCTTTGGGTCCTTACAATGCCCCAGTTGCAGTTACAGGTCAAGGCACTAATTCGCATCTGCTATCAGGTTATCTGTCGGCTTCTCCTACATGGTATTTTTATATTGAGGCTGTTTACAATTGTCCTGGAGCTACCGTTTTACAATCTGATACAGTAAACAATTTAAACCCTGTTACGCCTGAAATTGTAAATGTGGATGTAACCCCGGGAAACGATGCAATTTTTAATTGGCTGCCTAGCGCATCTCCGCAAACTAACTCCTATATAGTTTACTATTATTTACCGGGCAATGGCAACGCCATACCACTTGATACCGTTTACGGCAGATACAATACCACTTATACAGACATAGCAGGGGTATTCAATGACCCAAACGCACAATCGCTATACTTTACCGTAGCCGCTGTTGACAGTTGCGGAAGAATCAGTTCGTTTAATATTCTACCGCACAACACCATTTTTGCAACAGCATCTACAACCACATGCAGCAATCAGCTAAACATTAACTGGAACAAATACATTAACTGGCAACAAGGAGTTAAAGAATACCAAATATTAGTTAGCGCTAACTTAGGACCATTTGTAAATGTAGGGGCAGTTGACAGCAGCACAATTAGTTTCGCATACACAGGTTTTAATGATGGAGATTCACTATGTGTAATAGTGCGTGCTGTTAGTGCTGCTGACACTAACATCGTATCTAACAGCAATCAACTCTGCCTGCTACCCACCATAGTTCAACCACCTTCTTACAACTACATTACAAACGCCACTGTTGACTTAGACAACCATGTAACTTTAACTTGGGCAATTGACCCTACCGCTGAGCTACTGTTTTACATGCTTGAGCGCAGCGGTAATAATGTTAGTTTCGATAAAGTAGAGCAGCTAAATGCACCAGTTCCTGTTAGCCCTATAGAAATTTATGTTGATTCGTTGGGTGTACAACCCGAGCATAACCCATATTTTTACAAGGTAACTGCTTACGATAGTTGTCAAAATCAGTTTCCGACTCCATACGTAAAAACTATATGCCTTAAAGGAGAATTATTCGATTACTACATTGCCAACCTCACCTGGAATGATTTTGAGTTAGAAGGCGCTACTATATTACGCTATAACCTTTATCGTAACTACGGAAACGGTTATCAGTTAATACGAACATTTCCTTTAGGAACAAACGCATTCTCTGACTCATTACAACAGTTCTTAGATGAAAAAGGCATTTTTTGTTATCGAATCGAAGCTGTTTATGACTTAAATCTTCCCACCGCCAACATTCATGATACGCTAACCAGTTTTAGTAATGAAATGTGCATTATTCACCGGCCAATTATTTACATACCAAATGCGTTTGCACCGGGTGGTGTGAACAGTGTTTTTAAACCAACCATTATTTACGGTGAGCCGCAAGCATATTCTATGCAAATTTATAATAGGTACGGAGGAAAAGTTTTTGAAAGTAACGACCCTACATTGGGCTGGAACGGCACTGATCATGGCAAAGATGCACAACAGGGCGGCTATGGGTATCTGATTCAATTTTATGCTAACGATGGCGTGAAAGTAGAACGCAAAGGAATGGTGCTGTTGGTTAGGTAATTGACTTATGTATATAAAATGCTTAGCCCAACGCTAACTTCATGCCATTGGTCATACTTCAAAGCACTTCAGCGACAACAAACACACTACCCGCTACTAATATCATATCAGGTTTCTGAGCTTGTTTTTTTGCTGCTGCAAATGCCGCAGCTACCGATTCATACATTTCACCGTGTAAATTAAACTCAGCAGCTTGTTGCTTCAACTCACCGGCATCTAAGCCGCGCGGCAAATTGGCTTTACAGAAATAGTAAGTGGCATGTTTGGGCAAAAGTGAAAGCGCTCTTCTGATGTCTTTGTCTTTCACAGTACCATACACAAAATGCAAATGTGTAAATTTCAGTTGCTCCAGTTCTTCGTTCAATGTACGAAGACCATCAACGTTGTGGGCACTGTCTAAAACAGTTAAAGGCGATTTGTTGAGCACCATCCACCTTCCGGCAAATCCGGTTGATCTTCTAACCCACATTAACCCTAATGTTTTGTGATAGTCAGGTACAACTATTCCAATATGGCTGAGCATATCGAGGGCGCTCAATGCGGTAATAATGTTTTTTGCCTGATAAGCACCAGTTAGATCTGTGTTGTAGTCCACAGGGATGCCTGATTCTCGTTTTTTAATTCTGAATGTTTCAAAAGTGTTTTTTTTAAAACGAAGATGTTTAACAAGGTCATATTCTAAATCGGCAAATGCAATTTTTGAATTTGTTTGCTCTGCTTTGTCAATAAATACATTACGGGTAGCAAAATGAGTTTCTCCGATTACAACAGGCACACCCTGCTTGATAATTCCTGATTTTTCACCGGCAATTTTCTCTAGAGTATTTCCGAGAAACTGTTGATGGTCATACCCAATGTTTGTGATAACAGAAAGAATGGGGCTAATTATATTGGTAGAATCTAAACGCCCGCCCAAACCTGTTTCGATAACTGCATAATCAACTTTTTTATGCTTAAAGTAGGCAAATGCCATAGCGGTTGTAATCTCAAAAAACGATGCATTAATACGTTTAAACTCTTCCTGATATTGCTCAACAAACTGGCTAACAAATTGTTTGTTTATTAACTGCCCGTTAATCTTTATTCGCTCTCGGTAATCTTTGTAATGTGGCGAAACAAATACCCCCACATCCTTTTTCCCTTCCTGCAAAATGGATGCTAATATGTGTGTAACCGATCCCTTTCCGTTAGTTCCTGCAACGTGAATGCACTTGATATCGCGCTGCGGGTTACCTATAATATTGCACAACTGAACAATATTTGTCAGGTCGCTGCGGTAAGCGGCAGCTCCTACCCGTTGAAACATGGGGAGCTGCTCAAGAAGGTATTTAAGTGCTTGCTGATAGGTCACGACAGAACTGTGTTAAAGCGCTAAAGTGGAACTTTTTATCAATTCACTTTGTAAATGTAAGTGATAGTTCCTTCCTGTATTTCGGGCGCATTTGTATCAGGTGTAAAGGTTGATTTTCGGGCTGCGCTTAATGCGTTATTTACATTGCATTCATCAAACACGGTAGATTCAAAACGTTTGAGTTTAGCTTCCACAACTCTGCCGTTTCTATCAACTCTTATGCTTACTACTACTTTCCCTTTCGAACTGCACTGTGTTGGTGGTGGCAGAGCTACTTTATTCCTTCCTTTTAAACTAAAGCCACCATGTAAGTCACCTTTGCCGCTGCCACTTCCATTACCATCTCCATCTCCCAAATAGTTTTTTGAATTTGGATCTCCATCGGGCTTTCCCTGGTCGCCTTTTCCACCACCGGTGCCATCGCCTTTACTGTTGTTAGGGTTGCCTTTGGCTCCTTTAGTAAACAACGCATCGCTATTGGTTGTAGGTGCAGGTGGTGTGTTGTTGGTAGCTTTAGAATTGTTGGGTTCAGCCTTCGTAGTATTGTTTTTATTGGGCTTAAACAAGGCATTCTCATTCGGTTTTGGTTTAGGTGCTTCCGTATTTGTTTTTTCAATAACCGGAGCATCTTCTAAATCCTGCGTAGCTATATCCTCAGCAGCCGATGATGAAGGTGTACTGGCAGCAGCCGGTGCCGGGCTAAAATCAGCAGCTATTGGGGTAAGTGTCATAGGCTGCACATCTCCGCTTCCGGCATCATCTGTACCGAAACTTACTGCCACTCCTCCGGCACTATCGGTATAAGGCGGATCTGGGGGGGTAAGTATAGTCAAGATTAAAAACAAAAGTATAAGGCCGTGCAAAAACAGAGTAATAAAAGCCGCCCAACTTGTTTTGCGGTTTTTAAAACTACGTTCTTCTGACTCGAAACTCTGAACAAACACGGAAATTGGTTTTTGATATTATTAAATAACTAACTGGCTTTGATAAGATGTAATGAACAGGAATATTCCATAACTCCGCACACCGGTTTACATTCAAGAACTATTTGTTAGTGGTTGCCAGCACCATTTTAATCTTCAATTTGTTACCTATAGAAATTAAATCAACTATGGTTTGTACCGGTAGGGTGTTATCGGCACGCAGCACTACCGTAGCGTCTTCCATCGCATTAGTTTCTGATGCCAATTGAGGTTCTATGCTTTCGTAAGGCACTTCGGTATTGTTTATGTAATACTTCTTTTCAGCATCTACCGAAAGCGTAATCGTTTGCTTAGCCACTGCTTTTCCGGCATCGCTTTTCGGTAGCATCAGTTTAATTACAGATGGGTTTACCAAAGTGGAGATAATGAGAAAGAACAACATCAGAAAGAACATAATGTCGCTTAACGATGATGTACTCACCTCGCTTTGCATTCTTGATTTTCTTCTCAGCTGCATTTTTTACTTGGTTGGTTCCTGAATAAGGTCAATAAATTCTACGGTGGTACTTTCTAATTGAAAACTTACACGATCAATCATGGTATTCAGATAGTGGAACCCGATATGGGCTACAATTCCAACAATTAACCCTGCTGCTGATGTTATCATTTTTTCGTACAAGCCACCGGCTATTAAACCAATGCTTATGTTGTCGGCTAATGAAATGTTGTAGAATATTTTTATTACTCCGCTAATAGTTCCCACAAAACCAAACATAGGAGCTATGCCGGCAATAATTCCAAGATACGAAAGGTTCTTTTCCAACTTATAGATCTCGAGTTTGCCGGTGTTCTCTACAGCACTTTCTATTTCTTTTATGGGCTTCCCCAAACGCTTAATTCCTTTTTCGAGTAGGCGGGCTATTGGAGTATTAGTGCTACGGCACAAGCTAAGGGCGGTATCTGTTTTACCATCCAGCAACATGGTTTTTATATTGGCCATAAAACTTGTATCTACTTTAGATGCCCGCTGAATGGTAATAAACCGTTCAATCATTAAAAAAACTGCTATTACTGAAAGTATGCCTATAGGTATCATTACCCAGCCACCTTTCATTATTAAATCGAGTAGAGTAAGTGTTTGTGGTTGCTGAGCTACCGTGTTAGCTACCGAAGAAGAGTCAACAATAATTTGCAAAAGTTTCATGTTGGTTAGTTTTCAGGTTACAATTTAATCTGTGGTTTTGGCTTGTTTTCCCTATAACGTTGAACAAGTAGTTTTTATTATGGCAAAGTTGTGCTCTTAACTTGTTTATACCACCCCAATATTTAACTCATTACTGTGGATAGTGCTTATTTAAAGACGAGAACGAAGAATGTGTAAACGTTGGTTGTAGTGGCAAAAATGGCTATCTGTGAACAGCACTTTGACATAAGTTCTGATAAAAATCTGCCAAAAATTCCTGCATTAGGCAATGGCACAAACTCTGTTAGATTCGCGCCTCGTAAAATTTCATTCACTAAAATTATACAGCATTATGGCAAAAGTATCTATCAAACCCCTGGCTGACCGAGTATTGGTAAAACCTGCTGAAGCAGAAACCAAAACAGCTGGCGGAATTATTATCCCTGATTCGGCAAAAGAAAAACCACAACGCGGAACTGTAGTAGCTGCAGGCCCAGGTAAAAAAGACGAACCTGTTACTGTTAAAGCAGGCGATACCGTTCTTTATGGTAAATATTCCGGAACCGAAATACAGGTGGACGGTGAAGACCTCCTTATTATGCGTGAGTCTGACATCTTCGCTATTCTTTAAATTTCTTACCCAAAAAAGGGACATAAAAACTGACTTTTAAAACTTAAAATCAAAATTTATCATTATGGCAAAACTCATATTATTCGAAAAAGACGCCCGCGACAAACTGAAGGCTGGCGTTGACAAACTGGCAAACGCAGTAAAGGTTACTCTTGGGCCTAAAGGTCGTAACGTTATTATAGACAAAAAATTTGGCGCTCCTTCTATTACTAAAGACGGTGTATCTGTAGCTAAAGAAATTGAATTGGAAGATGCAGTAGAAAACATGGGAGCCCAAATGACAAAGGAAGTAGCTTCAAAAACTGCCGATCAGGCGGGAGATGGAACTACTACTGCTACAGTTCTTGCACAAGCTATAGTAGCTCCTGGCTTAAAGGCATTGGCTTCGGGTGCAAACCCTATGGATTTAAAACGCGGTATTGATAAAGCTGTAGCCGCTGTGGTTGCTAACCTACAAAAGCAATCGGAAAACGTTGGGAAAGATTTCAGCAAGATTGAGCAGGTAGCTTCTATCTCAGCAAACAACGATAACGAGATTGGAAAGATGATAGCTGACGCAATGAAGAAAGTAGGCACCGAAGGTGTTATTACTGTCGAAGAAGCTAAAGGAACTGAAACAGAAGTTAAAACAGTAGAGGGTATGCAGTTTGACCGCGGCTACCTTTCTCCATACTTCGTTACCAATCCTGAAAGCATGGAAGCTGAATTAGAAAGCGCATTACTTCTGATTTATGATAAGAAAATATCGAACATGCGCGAGTTACTGCCTATTCTTGAAAAAACAGCACAAGCGGGTCGTCCGTTGTTAATTATTGCCGAAGAAGTGGAAGGCGAAGCATTGGCAACATTGGTAGTAAACAAGCTGCGTGGCACTATTAAAGTAGCTGCGGTTAAGGCTCCGGGTTTTGGCGACCGCAGAAAAGAAATGCTGAAAGACATTGCCATACTTACAGGTGGTATTGCTATTAGCGAAGAAATGGGATACAAATTAGAGAATGCCGACTTCAGCTATTTAGGACAAGCCGAAAAAGTAGTAGTGGACAAAGACAACACTACTATCGTAAATGGCAAAGGCGATTCAGCGCAAATTAAAGCACGTGTAGAAGAAATTAAAGCTCAGATTGAAAAAACTACTTCTGATTACGATCGCGAAAAATTACAGGAGCGTTTGGCCAAGTTAAGTGGAGGTGTGGCAGTGCTTTACATAGGTGCACCTACCGAAGTAGAAATGAAAGAAAAGAAAGACCGTGTGGACGATGCTTTACACGCAACACGCGCTGCAGTGCAAGAAGGTATTGTTGCCGGTGGTGGTGTAGCTTACATTCGTGCTATAGCAGCTCTTGAAAAACTAAAAGGCGATAACGATGATGAAACTACCGGTATTGCTATAGTTCGCAGAGCTATCGAAGAGCCACTTCGCACTATTGTTGCTAATAGCGGCTTAGAAGGCTCTATTGTGGTTCAAAAGGTTCGCGAAGGCAAAGATGACTTTGGTTATAATGCCCGCACAGATGAGTACCAAAACCTGAAAAAAGCAGGCGTCATTGATCCTACAAAAGTTACTCGTATTGCTCTCGAAAATGCAGCCTCTATTGCTTCTATGTTGTTAACTACTGAAGCAGTAATTACCGATAAACCAGCTGAAAAAGGTGCTATGCCTGATATGAGTGGTATGGGTGGTGGAATGCCGGGCGGCATGGGCGGTATGATGTAAAATATACCGGCAAGTAAGTAACTGTAAAAAGACTACTTCAAACTATAAGCCTTTTATATGGCTTACTCAGATTTGAAGTGGTCTTTTTCGTTTTTTATACTTCAAACAGTTTTCCGGGGTTCATGATGTGCTTGGGGTCAAACACTTTTTTTATGCTTTGCATTAGTTTGATGTGTTCGGGTGCAAACTTAATATCCATGTACGGAACTTGAAACCAACCAATGCCATGTTCGCCACTAATTGTACCTTTTAAGGCCACCACCTTTTCAAAAATTTCGCGAATACCTTTGGGTACTTCTTTTTTCCAGTATTCGTCAGAAAGCTGGTCTTTTAATATGCGCACATGCACGTTACCATCGCCTGCGTGCCCGTAGCAAACACTCCGGAAGTTGTATTTTGATCCCACTGCCTTTATGTGTCGCAATAGTTCCGGCAAATCTGCTCGGGGCACAACAGTATCTTCTTCTACAGTAACGTTCGTTTTTTTTACAGCATAAGCAATATTCCTTCTCATCCGCCACAAATCGGTTTTTTGTGCATCGCTATCAGCAAAAAGTATATCACCGGCATCAAACTGTTGTAGTACTTCGTAAATTTTTTCACAGTCCTTTTGTAAGGTGTCGGTGTCATTGCCATCAACTTCTATCAGAAGGGTGGCTTGTGTGTTGCTTTCGAGGTTAATACTTACATCACCCAGAAACTTCATGACATATTCTATAGCCTCACGTTCCATAAACTCTATACAACTAGGAATAATGCCAGCGCGAAACACAGCACTTACTGCAGCACTGGCATCGTCCATACTTTTGAATGGAGCCAGCATTACATGGTTAAACTTGGGGTAGGGGAGTAGCTTCAGCACTATTTTTGTGATAATACCGAGTGTGCCTTCACTACCTACAAAAAGCTGGGTAAGGTTATAACCTGTAGAATTTTTCAGAGTGTTTGCCCCTGTCCACATAACAGTTCCATTTGGCAGCACTACTTCTAAGTTTAGTACAAAATCTTTTACCACTCCATACTTTACAGCTCTGGGTCCACCACTATTGCAAGCCACATTGCCTCCAATAAAACAAGTGCCACGACTGCTCGGGTCAACAGGGTAAAAAAGCCCCTTTTCCTGGAGCGTGTTTTGGAGCGATTCTGTAATTATTCCTGGCTCTACTGCAACCTGCAAATTACGTTCGTCAATTTCCAAGATACGGTTCATTCTTTCTACACTGAGCATTACCCCACCATGCACACATAAACTGTTAGCGCTTAAACCGGTACCGGCTGCCCTGGGCGAAACCGGTATGCTCAACTCAAAACAATATTTCATGATGGCCGAAATTTCATCTGCTGAATTTGGTTTAACCACTACTTCCGGGAAAAAAGCGCAGCCATCTGTTTCATCGCGACTGTACTTGGCAAGAGTTAAATCATCGGCCAGCACATGGCTCTCTCCAACTATTTTACTGAGGTAAGCAAGGTCTTCTGCATTGATTTTGTGATAGTTCATAAGGCAAATATAAAGGCGTATGTAACAAAATAGAGCTTGTTTACGTTAAAGAGCAAACCGCATAAGGTGTAACCGCACCGTGTGGAACCGAAGGAATTTTGTTTAATAAACTAAATGTTATGAAAAAGCAATTTATAGCTATGGCGTTAGTCGTCATACTTACACTATCTGCCAAACAAGTAATTTGTCAGAGTTATCTGATGCACCAGGTAGAAAACGGTGAAACTGTTTACTCAATTCCGGTACACTACAATAGTACCACACTTGAGTTTTTATCTATCAACGGCTTTGATATTAATGTTGACTTAAAGCCGGGTATGATGGTGAAAATACGACCGTATAAAGAGTTTGAAATCAAGAATGTAACCAAACCTGCTGTACAACCTGTTCTAGTAAAAACAACCAGCAAGAAAGATGAAGTGATGCTGGCTACAAAATTAGCTGTAGAAAAACCAAATTTTTCAAAGTCAGAGGTTGCTAAAGTTGAATTTATAAAACCAGTAGTTGCTGAACCGGTTGCTGTAGTTGTTGCTGATTATAACAATAAAACAGGCGCACCTGTTCCTTCCGCCTATAACTTTATATACGACCAGAACAAAACTACCGATATGGGGCCTAATGGAATAATGTATAAGATTTCGAAAAATGGTTACCATGTGGTAGAGAAAAAGCAAACCATGTATCACATTGCCCTTATCTATAACACCACAATAGAAACCTTGCTGAAAATAAACAAGATGCAAAGCACCAACATTTTAATTGGACAGAAGTTAAAAGTGCAGGGGTAGGAGGTCTTTGCTGAAAAAAACAAGAACCCGTTTCGAGTTTTCGAAACGGGTTCTTGTTTTAAATACAATCAAAACTAATCTGAATTAGTTAGTGAGAGATAGCTACTTTTTCTGTTTGTGTTATATCATTTCCTATAAACTTCAAAAAGTAGATACCTTCGGGTATGTTTTCGGTGGAGATTATTTCTGAGCTACTATTTAGTGGCGATTCCAATACTGTTTGTCCTAAACTGTTTATCAAAGCAACGCTATAGAAAGAATGATTATCAGGAAGACGAACTCCTAGTAAACTGTTTGCCGGATTAGGGAATACTTTTATTGAAACGCTCGAAACATCTTGAATGCTAAGTTGTTGGTTATTTCGCAGATTAATGTTGTCGAGATACATCACATTTCCCCAGCCACACACATTTTCAAACTTGAACATCACTTTCTGTTGGCCAGATAATGCCAGTAGGGGAAGGGTAACGGTTTTCCACTCGTTGTAGTTTGGAATAAAAGTAGTGGTTTTAAAACCTGAAACAGTAGTTAACTCCATACCCTTTTGGTTCCAAAGTTTTGTCCAGCTGCTTCCACAATTCAGGCTATAATAAACGTTTAATGAGTCATTGCGCCCGGCACTATAAGGTGCGTATGCTACATCGAAACGAAGTTCCGGATATTGTATGCTGCTGAAATCATAGATGTCAGTTAATATAGCATCTTTTCTTTTTCCGGGGTTGGTTCCAAAATTAAGGTTGTTCATAGCAGCGGATCGAGCACTTAGTCCAAACCCACCACCATTGCTGCTCTGAGCCCAGGTAGCGTCATTGTTTGGGTTTATTACTGTCCAGTTTGTTGCAGGGAAATTTCCTTCAAAACCTTCAGTTAATGGAACAGCACCTCCAACACCACCATCGTAAGCATAAAAGGTCTTTGTCTTGCTATCGTTGCCGTTAAAGTTATCAGTGCCGTTGTTGGCATTACCAAAAGTTATTGTAATAGCATGAGTGCCGGTGTTTACCGTTTGTAAATTAAGCGAAATCTGAGTTTCTGTTTGTGTTTGCAAAGTTCCATACCAATCAATTATTTGAGTGTTACCACCATCTATTTGTACATAAAATTTGCCTGATGTAAGTGTAGCCACGCCCTCATTTTTCAAAGTAACTACCGGGCGAAACTCCAGATTGCATACTGTGTCTGCCGGAAAAATTAAATTAATGATAGCAGCATCGAGACTATAGAAACACTGGGTAGCTGAATTTTTTATTGATGCACGCGCATTGTCAAGTGTATTGCGCATGGCATTGTTTTGCCCTAATGTAAACATGCTTCTGCAATTATCATTCGTATAGTCCATATAATTCATAAACATGTCGCCATTTGGTCCGTTATTGCAGGATACGCTCGGAAAAACAGGGCACCCAAAGTTTAAACCTGCCTGGTCAGGGGTGTCGCTGATAAAATCACCTACATCGTTACAGTTGTCATTAAACCCCCATATATGTAATAGACCAAGCCAGTGGCCTACTTCATGCACAATAGTTTTCGATGAGTTACCAATAACACCAAACCGCGAAACTACCCCATCGTCATCAGCAGTTGCGCTGAATGGCAATGTTGCATAAGCCAATACCCCGTCAGATTGTAATGAACCACCCATATTCACTGTCCAGATGTTGAGGTATTTGTTATGATCCCAAATGGTGGCGGGCTTTATTGTATTGTCAATACTGTTTTCGTTATCCCAACTTGCTGCAGCATATTGATGACGCACTATACCTGAGGTAGGCTGACCACTTTCTGTAAACTTCGCCAAACAAAACTTAATGTATGTTTTAGCTATAAGCGGTTTAAAAACTGATGGCACAGTTGCTGTGTCAGCATCCAGCATATTAAACTGCTCGTTAAGTGCTTCAATCTGTTCATAAATCTTGGAGTCAGCAATATTTTCATTTTGCCCCACTGCATCTCCATTATGAATAATATGAAAAACTACAGGGATATAGATTATATCTGTGAGCGCACGGGAATTTTCTTCACCAGATAAGCGCTGCATTTCATAACGGTATGCATCAAAGCGCTGCGCCAAAACAGCATCATTTAACATTCTGTTTTCGAGGTTAGAAATACTGTTGCACCAGTTTTGTTGCGCAGTAGAAAACTGTATCACTAGTATAAATAATACTAAAGCAATTAAGGCTGTTTTTTTCATGGGGAGCGAACATAAAAAACATTGGCAGACACACGTTCGGATGCATTCGAAACCAACATGGGCATTTTAACATGGGCACAAGAATGGCTGGTATTTAAACTTGTAATTACTCGATGTTTAGCCAAACAACTATCAGTAGCAGCAGGTGACTGAAACTAGAACCTCAGAACTGGTCCAACTCCACGCCAAATTTTTCCGGACTTAGGAATGTTAAAACTTGCACATATTTCATGTGTGCTTCCAATATCTTTACGGTATTTCGAAACCCCAAAATCGTAAGCGTAGGCAATTCGAAAAACATCTTTTACATTAAAGCCGCCTTCAAATATCAAATAGTTTACACTCTTATAGTTAGCCCCAATCCAGAAAATTTTATACATGCAAAAACGCAAACCTACATCACCTTGTGGTGGTGCACCTTTTACCCAACGTAAAGCAGCTACAGGCTGAATGTTGAAATTGCCGCGTGCCCATTCAATTGTTCCGCCAATTAAGAAATTAAGGTGTTGAACGGTTTTAATATTGGCTTCGCCATCTGTGCCTCGGTAGTCAATGTTTAATCCCATTATTTGAGGAACCGAAATGCCTGCGAACAGTTTGTCTTTCCATTTATAATAAATGCCAAACGATGCATCCGGGAAAAACTTAGACCCACGTGAAGTGTAAAGTTGAGGGTCTCCCGGGTTATCTAATTCTAGCTTATCGGCACGTAATCGATACTGCACAAAACTTAATGATGCTCCAAAACTTAAAACATGGTTAGCTCTGCCATTAGTGTAACGGGTTCCATACTTTTTTTGCAATGGAACATGATAGGCAACTGATACGGTACCTGATGTTTTTCCGGTTGGTCCTGTAACATCATGAATTACGTAACCACCAATGCCCAAGTGTTTCTCTTTAATTTCGCCATGCATGGCAAACATGGCTGTATAGGGCGATTCGGTGATACGAGTAAACTGTTTTCTAAATGTAGCTACTCCATGTATAAATCCTTCGTTGCCCGCTATGGCTGGGTTCAGTACAAAAGCATTCTCACGTACCAACGAGAACGATTCAACCTGCTGAGCATAAACAGATGTAAGGCACAAAGTACAAGAAGCAAGAAAAATTAAAGATGTTTTTACTGAAAAACAACAAATCATTTGCCCTGTAACGACAAAATATTGATAGAAACAAGTTGGCACCGAACCTACGCACCATTGGTGTACAACCTGTTTTTTGTTTCTGTTCGTTGTCATCTTATAATTTTCAAATCAATCAATCTGCGAATCATTTTACCTAATAATTGTCAATGGACCATCAAACAATACTTCCTGCCCGTTGTGTTTTATTTTCAGTATGTAATAGTAAGTAGCTCCGGGAAGGTTTTCGTCCTTCCATGTTCCGCGCCAATTGTTTTGATACGGGGATGCGCTGAAAACTTCATCGCCCCAACGGTTTATTATTCGTACTTCGTTTTCGGGGTATCGTTCCAAATCGCGGATGTTCCAAAAATCATTGAACCCGTCATTATTATCAGGTGTTATTGCATTTGGAATAAAAAATTTGGTAAAAGGTTTATCGCGCACCATTACTCGCACACTGTCTTTAAAATGACAGCCAATATCATCAGTTAGGGTAAGATAGTAAGTGGTATTTGTATCTGGCCAGGCCATAGGGTTATAGCAATCTACACAACTTAAATTGTAATCTGGCAACCAATGATAAGTGGATCCGAGAAAACCATTCAGTTGAATAGTATCGGTTCTCCAAATCAGGGTATCAACTCCGGCAATGGCATAGGGCACCGGGTCGGGTTGAGTAATAAGTATAGAGTCGTTTTTAAAACATGCTTGCGAATCGGTAATAAGCACAGTATATAATCCTGCAGGCAGGTTATAGATATTTTGTGTAGTAATGGTGCTGTCCCATAAAAAAATGTAAGGTGGAGTGCCTCCGCTTACGCTTAATTCTGCGTAGCCATTACTTGCACCAAAACACGAATCATTCACGCTAAATATAGATGACGAAATTGCTGTTGGTTCGGTAATGGAAAACGAAAGTGATTGTTCGCAGCGATTAGCTTCACTCAGTACAATAGTATAAGTGCCGGGAGCCAGATTGCTAATGTTTTGCGAAGTATCTCCATTGCTCCATAGTATGGTGTAGGCGGTATCGGCATTTGTTACAAATGTATTTATGAACCCGTTGTTATAGCCAAAGCAGGTAACATTGCTTTGCTCACCGGTAAGTTTTAGCGGTGAAATTGTTGCCAGGGCAAAGGGTGAGGCGTTGTAGTTATGCCAACGAAATTTGCTCATACGGTAAAGCGGACTGCCTGGTAAAATAGTATCACGTAGAATGGGCTCCCATTGCGGCATATTCTGCCAATGAACTATTTCGTTCCAGTTTCCGTCAACTGCTATATCGTAGAGTATAGAAATATCGGCAGAGTCGTTTCCATAAGGGTGATACAAACGGTGATACCACAAGTTATTTATAACGCATACGCGGTTATGTTTCACATTTCTGTCAAAGCCTTCTGTTGTAGCATCGGCATTTGCAAAGCGCGCTTTGTAGTGGTTAACGTTGGTGGCTGCAGGAGTAAATTCTACGGGACGGTAACGATACGTGCCAACTGTAGAACCCAAAGGAAACAGATAAAGTTGTGTTTGATTGGTTCTGCGTAACAAGCCACCCGTGCCTAGAGCAGAAATAAAACCACTTGTTCTGTCAACGGAGTTTACTTGTGGGTTTAATACATGAACTGTATTTGTGTCAAGGTTAAACTCTCTGTCATTCAAGTATAGTGTACCATCAACATACACATCAATATCTCCATATTTTATTCCGTCATTTTTTAAAACCAGATTATGAAAATGAGTTTCGCTGTTGCCCATTATTCGCTGGTCGGCAGCGTACAGATATACCCACCCTGTATTAATAGAGTCGAAGCAACGGTTCGCTGCATCATGAGTCCAGTTGCCCGTCAGGAAAATTGAATCGGTATTGTTATAGATACCATTTGTCTGATTGTAGCAGTCGCCTATAATCGAAAGAAAAGAACTGTCTTTAATTGATACAAGCCCGTTGTTGCTCCAAAAACCCTGAGCAAAAGTATGAGTACACAAAAAACACAAACAAGCAGTATAGAAGTTTTTCACGCGCACTAAAGTAAAAAATCAACCCACTGTCAAAGCATGATTTCTATTGTTGTATTTGCAGGGTTTTGATAATGTTTTTGGTAAAGTCAACGTATGATTTTTGTTCATCTTCATATACAAACATTTTCCATTCAAGAGGATCTTCGGGAAATGTGGTTTCGTAGTTATAGCGTATATAGTTAACTTGGGCAAAAAACGTTTTGGAATGGTCTGTAGCCGGTGCTAAGAACAAAATGTTAAGTGCAGATTGCTCATTACTTACATCATGAAATAAAAGCAAATCACCCTTTATTCCACTGTTGGTGGTAAACGGCTCGCTGCTTATTTGCATAGCCAATAGTTTCTCATTCAACTCCTGTGTACTTACCGTTGTACCGGCTTCTTTGTAAAATGAAACGAGATGATTTCTGATTTGCGTCAATACAGCTTGCTTTTTTTCCGCAGGCATTTTTTTGATTGTTCCGGAATTAATTACAACAGCTTGTGCCAGTTGTTTGTCGGGTAAAGGCATAGTAGCTTGCAGTGGTTCGGTATTTGTTTTCTGTAGTTTAAATTCAATAATTGTTTGAAGGCCTTTTTCTTTCCATAGTAAAGGAATTGCCATAGCTACGTTATCATTTATCAGTTTATTTGCGTTTGTGTCAACACCTGCATCAGGTTGGGCTATCAGCATTTCAGGTAGTTCGTTAATTACCTCTTTTACAGTTTTCTTTTCCTTTTTTGTATCGTTTTTTTGCGCTGACACATGTAATGCTGACAGAATGGTGAGCAGTAATAAAAGCTGTTGCTTCATAATTTCTATAATATTTTATGTAAGAGACAAAAGAGTAAAATGAAATATTAACAGTGGTTAATCTTCCCAAGGGTTGCAAAAGTAATCTTGCAGTTGGTAGTAATCTGTAGCATCGTTAATGTTGTTTTTGTTATCACACACCTTTTTTTCATTGTTTAATAAGTTGCAGTTATATCCAGACGCTTTATAAGCGTAATAAAGAGAGTCAATTTTGGTATGTGCTACATCTTTGCTGGCGCATACTTTTACAATCACACCTGTATTGCCGGTTTGAACACAATAAGCACAGTATTGTTTGCAGTCGAAACATTTTTGGCACGAGTTAACCAAAAGCAAAGGGGCGCATATTGCAACGAGAAGGCGTTTTTTCATATTAACCATGAAACGTAATGCTCACAAAAAAATTTCACGAGCTGTAAATAAAATTAATTTTATTTGCCACCGCTGAGGGTGGTGATGTGTATGTTTGTATGCACTAACCATAATAGGGAATCAGGTGTAAATCCTGAGTAGTACCCGCTGCTGTAAGCTCTAAAATAGGTTCTGCCTCAATAGCCACTGGTAAAACGGGAAGGCGGCAGAAACAGAGCAAACCAGAAGACCTGCCATTAGCAAATTAGTTAAAAGCTTTCGGGAAGAAAGGCAGAGAACGGAAACAGTGCACGGTTTCACTATCTCATCCATTCATTTTTCGGGGCGAATTTTTAAACCATTTAAACCATCTAACGATGAGTAAAAAATTCAACCTTCTGATGTGCGCCACACTGATGGCAAGTTTTCTGTTCGCTCAAACAGTATCTACTTTTGAAAATCTGCTGTTGCCTATCGACTCCTTCTGGAACGGCAGTGATTTAAGCGGTGGCTTTGCAAGCGGCAATGCTTATTTCACCAATAACCACAGTGGTGGTTTATGGAGCGGTTTTTCTTACTCAAACA
Source organism: uncultured Chitinophaga sp. (assembly GCA_964615305.1). GTDB lineage: Bacteria > Bacteroidota > Bacteroidia > Chitinophagales > LD1 > Bog-950. The sequence goes on along the minus strand of CAZTNA010000007.1, from coordinate 41,586 downwards.
AAACGGACAGCACGACCAGCGGTACAGGAAACCAGTACAGCGTGATTACAGCAAGCGGATTCAGTGGTTCCGATAATTATGCGGTAGCTACTACTTATGGTGAAGCTAAAATTCGTCTTTTAGGAAGTGCTTCTGGGCGAACTGTAACAGGATTTTATCTTACTAACTCCACTTATGCTTATCTGAGTATGAAAAACGGAGATGCTTTCGCCAAGAAATTCGGAGGAGCAAGCGGCACCGACCCTGATTGGTTCCGTTTGACAGTTAACGGATGGAGCAATGGGGTAATGAAAACTCAATCAGTAGAGTTTTATCTGGCTGATTTCCGTTCTCCCGACAGCACACAGGATTATATAGTGCGTGATTGGCGCTGGGTTAATTTGCAGCCTCTGGGGAGTGTAGACAGTTTAATTTTCAGTTTGGAATCAACAGATACAGTTGGTGGTTTTGGCATGAACAACCCCGCTTATTTTGTGATAGATAATTTCACTACTGCCGAAAACATTCCTGTGAAAGTTAGCGGAGGATTTGAAGAGCTAACTTTGCCTGTTGATACTTTTTGGAACGGCTCTGAATTTAGTGGCGGATTCACCAGTGATAATGCTCATTTCGGAAACAATAACAACGGTGCATTCTGGAGCGGATTTTCTTACTCAAATAAGAAAGACAGCACTACGGCTGGTGTAGGCAATCAATACAGCGCCATCACAGCGAACGGATATAACGGTTCAAATAATTATTCTGTTGCCAACACTTACGGTGATGCAAGAATCCGTTTGAATGGAGGTGCAAAAGGGAAAACGGTAGAAGGATTTTATGTAACCAATGCCACTTATGCTTACCTGAGCATGAAAAACGGAGATGCTTTTGCCAAGAAATTTGGAGGAGTAAACAGCACCGACCCTGACTGGTACATGATGAGAATTGTAGGATGGCTGAATGGAGCATTGAAAGCACAATCGGTAGACTTCTACCTTGCTGACTTCCGTTCTACCAACAGTGCGGACGATTACATTGTTCGCGATTGGCGCTGGGTTGATTTAAAACCGTTAGGCGATGTAGATAGTATTGAATTCCTTCTTTCATCAACAGATACGGCAGGTGGATTTGGCATGAACAACCCTGCCTATTTTGCTATAGACAATTTTACAGCGTATACTGAACCAAGAGCAAACAATGATTATGTAACTACCACCTATCTGAATGATACAGTAGTAAGAGTTCTCAATAATGATGGAGGTTTGTTTTCAGACCCTTTTTCAGTTGACTTAATAGGTTCACCGCTTATTCCGGGTGCTACGGCAACAGTTGTCAGCAACGATATTTATTATACTCCTAGTGTGGGGATTGTTGCTGTTGATACTCTTGCATACCGTGTGTGCGATAATCTTGGCGCATGCGATACAGCCCAAGTAGTTGTAAATGTTACAGGCGTTACAGCGGTTAAAGAATTTGCGAATGACGAGTTGCAGTTTACAGTTTATCCAAACCCGTTTTCGGGAAATGAAATTCGTATTGTAACAACTGAGGATAATATTGGAAGCGAGTTAACTGTTTATGATTTGTCCGGAAAAGTAATGAGTACAGAAAAAATAGAATCTCAATTCTCAATTCTCAATGCAGACTGTTTCGCCAGTGGAATTTATTTTATCAGATTGAATTCTTTGAAAGGAACTTCTGTAAGAAAAATTGTAAAGCAGTAATTCAAGAAGGAGATGTCGCTACTCAAAATGGCGGCATCTCTTTTTAATTTATAACATAAATCCTTATGAAAAATATTTTGCTCTGCTGCCTGTTAATGATTGCTTATTTATCTCAAGCACAATTTGCACCGGCCGCTAATCAGCCCGGCACTACAGCCATTTCAAAAGATTCATCGTGCTTTGTTGCATGGGCAACAGGCTGCAGTATTCAGCGTGGACTTATGGATATTGCAAAACCTGATTCAGGTTATGCCAGCGTGGGCGATTCAAATTCGGCTATAGGTATGGCGCAGCAAAACGGAATTGTGAGTTTGGGTGATGGAGGAAGTGCTACGCTTACTTTTGCTAAGCCGGTTTATAACGGCCCGGGTTTTGATTTCGCTGTTTTCGAAAATGGTTTTTATACAAGCGGAGTTTTGGCATTTCTCGAATTTGCTTTTGTTGAAGTAAGTAGTGATGGAAATAATTTCTTCCGCTTTCCCGCCACTTCAAATATTCAGGATACTTCGCAAATGGCAATGGTAGGTGTTGATTGCTCGCTTGTAAATAACCTTGCCGGAAAATATGTTTCCGGTTTCGGAACTCCGTTTGATTTAGAAGAATTGAAAAATGAAATTGGTTTGGATGTAAACAATATCACTCATGTTCGCTTGATTGATGTGATTGGCTCAATTGACTCTGCTTTCGCCACACGCGACCAGTTTGGAAAAAAGATAAATGACCCTTACCCCACACTTTTTGCTTCAAGCGGATTTGATTTAGATGCGGTAGGTGTGATTCATTCAGGCGCACCTAATGACTTAGCTCAACTTCAGGTTTCAGGTTTTAGGTTTCAACTTTACCCAAATCCCGTTTTAAATGCAGATGTTCAGTTGAAAGCAGATGAAAGTTTAGTTGGAAGTGAAGTAGAAATTTACAATGCTGTTGGTGGTTTGGTAAGCAGAGTAGTCATTTCAAGTCACAACTCGAAACTTGAAACCCGAAACTTTCCATCAGGTCTTTACTTCGTTCAATCAGGAACACACGTTGCGAAACTAATAGTTGAATGAAATATTTAGCAACATACCTGTTGCTGATTTTTGCATTTACTGCAAACGCCCAAAGCATTACTGATACTATTCGCACTTACACGCTTCCGCAGGCAGAAAAAACCGCTACACGTATAGTCCGCTCGCGTATTTTTTACCTGGTTACTCCTTCTAAAAACCTGAATGATTTATTGCGCGAAAACACTGGCTTTTATATCAAGAGCTACGGCAACGGACAACTTACTTCTTTAAGTTACAGAGGCACCGCTGCCGCACAAAACGATGTGTTGTGGAATGGTATTAAACTCAATTCGCCTTCGCTGGGGCAAGTAGATGTATCGCTTTTTAATTTGGGTTTGGCAGATGAACTGCGCCTGACCGGAAATTCAGAAACGGGAAACGTAGGCAGCTCGCTGAACATATTGAATCAAAACAAAGTTGATTCATCGGTATTTATTCAGGCGCATTTTACCTATGGAAGTTTTAACACCATCAGTACGTATGCGCAGGCAAAATTCGGAAATGGGAAAGTGATGGGCACAACACGTGTCGGTTATTTCCATTCGGATAATGATTTTTCGTTCGTCAATATTTTTAAAGCGGGTAGCCCTGTAGAAAAGCAAACCAACGGCAAAGTAAGCATGCTGCATTTTATGCAGCAATTTGCCGCGCAGTTAAATCTGCATCATTCTATTTTTTTCAATGTATGGATAAGCGATGCACAGCGGCAGATTCCACCGGTGATGAGCAAACCTCTCAGCAAGGAAAACCAGGATGATTATTCCTTGCGGAGCATGCTGACATGGAGAGGAAATTTTAGAAAAGTAAAAACTGAGTGTACTTCTGCCTATTTGCATGACTACCTGCGCTATACAAACCCCGAAATTTATCTGGACGATAAATCAATTATGCAAGCGTTGCGGAACAATTTTTCTTTTTCGTTTGATTCGCTGAGGAAATTTTCAGTAAAAGTAGATGCCGGTTACGAATTTGAACGAGCTGTTGTGCCGGCTTATATTTCTGTTCGTCAGAGGCATATCGGTAAACTTACCGCTACCGTAAGTTACGAACCTGCGAAAGAAATTATGTTGCAGGTAAAATTACGCGAGCATCTTTACGACAACATTCTTTCACCATTCTCACCGGCACTCTCTATACGTTATCGCCAGTCAATCAGTAGTTATCACACCGTGCAGCTTTTGTTGAATGCGTCACGCAATTTCCGGTTTCCTACACTAAATGATTTGTATTGGGTGCCGGGCGGAAATTCTGATTTAAAAACGGAGAAGAGTTGGGATGGCGAGTTGCAGGCATCTTACAATTACAGCTACTACTTTATATTTCGCGCCAGCGGATTTTGCAAATACATTTCCGATTTAATTTTGTGGCAAAGCAACGGTTCGTATTGGCAGCCGCTGAATGTAAAGCGTGTTCTTATACGCGGAGTAGAAGTTTATACCCAATGGAATTATTTTGCGCGCAACAATTTTAGTTTGAACGGTTCCATTAATTACACATACACATGCGCTACAAACCTCGATGCTGCTACCCCGTTCGACCAATCTAAGGGCAAGCAACTGATTTATGTACCACTGAATTTGCTCAAAGCAAATTTGAAACTGGAGTGGAAGAAACTCTATCTGCGTCCGGTGTTTACTTTCACCGATAAAGTTTTTATCTCTACTGACAATTCACAAAGTTTGAAAGGATATTACTTGTTTGATTTAGAACTCGGGAAAGATTTTACTATTAAAGAAGATTATGAAATAGGTTTGGCGTTTCGCGTAAATAATGTTGTTGGTGTAAATTATCAGAATGTAGCGCAACGTGCTATGCCAGGCAGAAGTTTTGAAGGAACCATTAGATTTAATATTAGAAAATGAGGAAGATACTTTTTGTTGGTTTGATATTGTTGTTCGTTGCGTCTTGCGAAAAGGAAAATCCGCAAGTGTTGCCTACAGAAACAGGAGTTTATATTATTAACGAAGGCAATTTCAATTTCGGTAGTGCCGATGTATCTGTTTACAATGCAGATAAGCAGGAAGTAACCAACGAAATTTTTTATACAGCTAACAGTTATTCTTTGGGCGATGTAGCACAAAGCATGTATGTGATTGATTCTACCGGTTATGTGGTGGTAAATAATTCTGCGAAGATTGAAGTGGTGAAACTGCCATCGTTTACGGTGATAAAAACTATTTCTATCCCCGGCTCTTCACCGCGCTATTTTCTTCCGGTAAGTGACAGTGTGGCGTATGTTACTGAGTTGTATGCAAAAAAGATTTGGGTTGTAAATTTTATTTCAGGGACATTAGTAACCAGTATTTATACCACCGGCTGGACAGAAAAAATGTTTTTGCTCAACGGAAATGTTTTTGTGCAGCAGCGCACCGTCAGCACCGATGCTTCTACCGATAACAAACTTTTAAAAATTAATCCGGGTTCAAATTCAATTGCTGATTCAAAATCGTTTTTAAAGCGCGATATCAATGCCATGGAAATTGACGGCTCAGGAAATATCTGGCTGGCAATGGATGAAGATTCTATAAACGGTTTTAAATCGGCACTGCTTTGTTACGACCAGTCACTAAGTCTCCTCAAAACTCTATCACATTCTAATTACGGGCATCATTTTTCGCAGCTTTGTATTGACAAAGCGAATGGCAAAATGATTTATCTTGACAACGATTTATTTACTGCCAACACAACTGATGCAAGTTTGAGTGGACAGGTTTTTGTTTCGAAAGGCAGCAAAAACATTTATGTGGTAGCCCTTAACTCTGCGAATGGTGATGTGTATGTGTGCGATGCGCTAGATTTTGTACAGCGCTCGCGCATTTACCGGTACGATAAAAACGGAAACGAAGTTCATTCTTTCACTGCAGGAGTCATTTCCGGCAATTTTATTTTTAATGAATGAGTAAACAGTTTAGAGTTTATAGTTTAAAGGGTACAGTTGTTGTATTTTTGTTGTCTGTCGTTTGCGGTCTATGGTCTTGCAAGAGCAAAACTACAACAGCACCATCACATGCTCCTCATTGTGTAAAAGAAACATCACTGCCTGTAAAATATGCCAAAGGTTTTTCGGTTGATTACTACAACGGTTTTAAGACTATTACCGTGAAAGACTGGCGTGATACCGCAAAGATACTTGCACAGTATGTTTTGTTGCCAAAAGGGAAAGTTGCTCCTGCAGACTTTGCAAACGCTGTGTTGCTCGATACACCTGTGCGTAAGGCCATCTGTATTTCTACCAATCATATCTCAGTTTTAGATAAACTTGGTTTGATGGATTCTATTGCCGGTGTGGCAAACGTGACTTTGATTTATAACAAGGAAGTAGTTGAACGGGTAAAGCAAAACAGAATTGCTGATGTAGGAAGTGATGAATTGAATTACGAAAAGATAGTAGAACTTAATCCTGCTTTTGTGTTTACATCAGGCAGTTGGGATGGTGGCGATAAAATGAAATTGAAACTTAACTCGTTGCACATTAAATCTGTACTGAATTTAGATTACATGGAGCAGGAGCCGTTGGCCCGTGCTGAGTGGATAAAGTTCATAGCCGCTTTTTACGACAAAGAGTATGAAGCGGATAGTATTTTTAATCAAATTGAGCACAACTATCTGCTTCTTAAAAATAAAGTTATTTCAATTTCAAAACGACCTACTGTGTTTGTAAATATTCCATTTAAAGAGATTTGGTATATGCCATGTGGAGAAAACTATATGGCAAAGTTAATTGCTGATGCAGGTGGAGATTTTTTGTGGCAAAATACTAAAACCACCAACGGATTGAATCTTAATCTGGATTACGAAACCGTCTATGCCAAAGCGCACAAGGCAGATTATTGGCTGGTGAATGGGTTTGCCAATTCATTACATGAAATAGAAGATGCAGACAAAAAAAACACATTGTTCAGTGCATTTAGATCAGGTAAGGTTTATAATAACGATAAACGCAACACATCAAGTGGTGGTTTCGACTTTTGGGAAAGTGGCCCGCTATACCCTGACAAAATACTTGCTGACCTTATTCTTGTTTTTCACCCTCAACTGTTGCCTGAACATGAACTGTATTATTACCGAAAATTAAAATGAACATAAAACAAACAGCTCTGTTTTCTGTTTTTTCGCTTGCTGCCTTAATTGTGTTTTTTCTGCAATTGGTGTTGGGTTCTGTTTCTATTCCCATTACCGAGGTGCTCAACATTTTAGTCCAAAACAAGTCAATGAATGAAGCTTGGAGGAACATTATTCTTGAATCGCGGTTGCCGTCTGCGCTTTCTGCTTTGCTTGCCGGTGCAGGATTATCAGTAAGTGGTTTGCAGATGCAAACCATGTTTCGTAATCCGGTGGCAGGACCTTACGTGCTTGGAATTAGTGCAGGAGCAAGTTTGGGTGTAGCAGTTTTTATTATGGCGGCTTCTGTTTTTGGAATTCATGAAGTTCAATTTTTGAGCAGTTGGAGCATAGTGATAGCAGCTGCGGGCGGTGCAGTTTTTATATTCTTCATTAACTTTCTTATTTCTTTTCGTTTGAATGATGTTGTAGCCATACTCATTGTTGGATTAATGATTGGAGGAGGTATTAGTGCGCTTATAGACATAATGCAGTCATTTAGCTCTAACGAAGCACTGAAAAATTATGTAATGTGGACATTCGGTAGTTTCAGATATGTAAATAGCAGTCAGGTTGTTTTTTTAAGCTTGGTGGTATGCATGGGGGTTATGTTTTCATTGTTACTTACCAAACCCCTCAACCTGTTATTGCTTGGTGAAAACTATGCAACAAGTTCCGGCCTAAACGTGCGTAATGCAAAAATTCTCATAGTGCTTTGCACCAGCATTCTTGCAGGAACTGTTACAGCATTCTGTGGGCCCGTAGGGTTTGTTGGGCTGGCAGTGCCGCACTTATCACGGGCGGTGTTTAAAACTGCGGACCATAAAGTACTCACGCCTGCCTGTGGGTTGATTGGTGCCGTGATCTGTGGTTTATGTAATATTCTAGCAGCAACACCCGGTTCAGATACTATTCTTCCGGTTAATGCAATAACTTCTTTACTCGGTGCACCTGTGGTTATATGGATAATACTTCGTCAACGTAAACTGTAAATGAAACTCCAAGCCGATAAATTGACTATAGGGTACGGACGTGATAAAGTCACATTTCCTGAAATTACATTTGTAGCAGATGAAGGAGAGGTAATTGCTCTATTGGGCGTAAATGGTATTGGTAAGTCAACACTGCTTAGAACAATTTCCGGCTTACAGAATGCTGTAAAAGGCAGTATCTCTATTGGAGGTAAACAGCTTAAAGGGTTAACGGTACACGAAAGAGCCAAACTCATTAGTATTGTTTCAACCGAACGAATTTTTGTTGATAACATATCAGTGAAAGAGTTTGTTACGCTTGGCAGAATGCCGTACACCGGGTGGCTGGGTAACATAACAGAGAAAGATACAAAAGAAGTGGACCGAATCATTACCTTAATGAAAATTCAACCACTACGAAATAAGCTTTTTAATGAAGTAAGTGATGGCGAAAAGCAGAAGGTTTTGATAGCTCGTGCGCTCTGTCAGCATACTCCCGTTATTGTTTTAGATGAGCCAACGGCTTTTCTTGATTTTAGAAGTAAAAAAGAAATTCTTGAGTTGCTTTCTTCTATAGCACAAGACCTAAAGACTACGGTAATCTTATCTACCCATGATATTGAAATATCCATTGAATACTGCTCTAAGTGCTGGCTTATGACAGAAGGTAAAACGTTTATTGAGCTAAAACGTTCGAAAAATTTTAAACAAGAGGTCTTTGATGTTTTGTTGGCTGGGTTAAATAGCTAATCTCAGCTCATCGTAAACTTTCTCAATGTAATAAATAGAAAGTTTGTGCTTAACTTTAATTGATTCTTTAACTGATACAAAAAAGTCAACCAATTTCTTAAAGTCAGCAGGCTTCTGAAGATAGCCATCAGCACGCAAACGGTAGCAGTCAATCATATCTTTTTTATAGTCGCTGTTGGTTACCACAATTACAGGCGTATTTTCAAGTTCACTGTCAGTTTTGATTTTTTCTAAAACTTCACGACCAGTTACCTTAGGCATGTTTAGGTCAAGCAGCACCAAATCGTATTGCTTGTTTAACAGTTTTGCCGTGTCGAGGGCTTCACAGGCTTCTTCGCCATCGTAAGCATACTCCAACTCCAAATCATCATGCAAGCCAGCTTCTTTTATGGCCTCCTGCATTAACCGAACTTCGGCAGGGTTATCTTCTATCAAAAACAAGCGATAAGTTTCGGAACGGTGTACTGTAAGCATTGTTGTTTCTTTTCATCCGAAAATAGGTTTGTTGATGCACAGATTTACAGTATTTATAAGTGTGTTAATGTTGAAAACCGTTTGTTTGTGCAAAAAGAAGACAGAAAACCTGAATATTTACGATTATTGAACCATTAGAATAGAATGAAACGACACCTGCTATCTATATTTTTTGCTGTGTTTTGCTGGAGTTTACTCATTCTGCGTTTTGGATATAGGTATGGCACTGGCGATCAGGTTGAACTTTTGCCTTATACACTGTTCTTGCAAAACCAGTCCCTTTACGTCAACGATTTTTTTATTCAAGGTTTACATGCTACTGTGCCTAATGAACGAACTGTAATGGCGCATTTGCTGTTACCATTTACAAGCCATCTTGAGGTTTTCTGCTTTTTGTTTCAATTTTTGTGTACAGTTTCACTGGTTTTAGGACTCGAGCAATTGGCACTGAGATTTGTAAAAAACAGATATGCAGCGTGGCTATGCATACTTATAGCACTTATTCCGTTAAACGATTTTACACTTGGTAATGTAGAACTGTACTCTGAGTGTTTACAGGCCAGCGGGTTGGCAGTGGCTATCGTTGTTTGGGCGCTCAACTTTTTCCTTGATAGGAATTACTTGTTGACCGCAGCATTTATGTCAATGGCTACATTTATTCAATTGCTCGATGGATTAGATACTATGCTGGTGCTTTCTGTTGTATTATTAATTTTCACTTTACGTAAACAAGTTTCTATTGGTGTGTTTTTAAAGTTCAATGTAATTTTTGGCGTTACAGCAGGGTTATATCTGCTAGTGATACTTGTAAAAAAGAGTAGCCACTCAGCCATATCTGATACCGAACTCTTTAACATTCTCTTTCAGTTCAGGCACCCCCATCACTTTCTTTTTGCGAGCTTCTCAATAGTTAAAGTAGCAGTATTTATACTGTTATCTGTTATAGGAGTATGCTATTTTTCAAAAAAATCAACCCCTGTTTTTCTGTTTATAAGTTTAGGATTGGCCGGGGTGTTAATGTACGCTGTTTCAGTTGATGTTTTTCACAGTGTTACCATAGTAAATTTTCAATTTTACAAGGTTACAACATGGATAAAATATTTTGGTGTGGTTGCAGTAGTTGCCAAAACAGAAGAGCTAGTTTTTGATAAACAACCGAAAATTATTTTGGGCTCTCTTGAAGCCCCGTTCCTTTTAGGTGGAACAACATTGTCTTGGTTGACGGTTTTGTTTTTTAGAAGCTATTTGCCCTACAGTGTTCCTAATCAGTTGTTTTCTTTCAAGCAGAAAGATGATGCTATTGAAATTTGTGAACGGATAAAACAAACAACTCTGCCTAGTGCTGTATTTATCCAACCGTTTAATAGCACAGAATTAAAGTTTTTTGCTCAACGTAGCAGCTATGTTGAGTTTAAAGCAAACGTACGTAATAAGCTTTTTGTCAAGCAGTGGGAAGAGCGTATTCAGCAAGTGTTTGGAGTGAACTCAAATATGCCTCTAAAAGGATTTGCATTGAGTCAACAGGCCGATAGCTTTTATTACTCGCTATCAGTTGAGCAGCTTAATGATTTAAAAAGTACAGGAGTTACTCATTTGCTTACGCTCTCAGGCGAAATACCAAGCGCTGGAACATTAATTCTCAGAAATAGGACGTATGCTGTATATCAACTTTAACGGAAATATTTATCCTGAGAACGAACCTTTAATCCCTGTTAGTAACAGGGGATTTAGATATGGCGATGGGTTTTTTGAAAGCATGGTAATGTTTAACAAGCAAATTCCATTGCTGGATTCTCATTTTTACAGAATAGAATCAACTGCTGAAGTATTACAGGCTGCCCTTCCAAAAAGATTTAATGTCGAGAAGTTTGAGAGCAAAGTTTTAGACCTTGCATCTGCTAACGGAGGTTGGCTAAATGCGCGAGTCAGGGTGCAGTTTTATCGGAAAGGTAAAGGATTGTACTTGCCTGATGAGGATGAACTGGGGTATGCTATTTCCATGGAGCCAATAACAAACAGTAAGTTTGAGTGTACAGATGGCTTAACCGTTGGAGTAGCCGATGAATGTTATAAGCCATCATCCATAATTAGTGATTTGAAAAATAGCAGTGCTTTACCATTTGTTTTTTTTGCTCAGAGAGCGAATGCCGAAAACTGGGACGAGATAATCTTACTAAACTCGTCTGCTCAGCTTTGTGAAGCCATTCATTCAAATGTTTTTCTAGTAAAGGGCAGTAAACTAGTTACACCTGATTTGCAAAGTGGCTGCGTAAACGGTGTAATGCGAGCTTTTATATGCTCCATGCTTGAACAGAATATAGATGAAAGGGAAGTAGAAGCTAAAGAACTGATGGAAGCAGATGAAGTGCTTTTGGTTAATGCTGTTAAAGGAGTTCAGTGGGTGAAAAATTTCGAAACCAAAACCTATACTAATCGCGTAGCCGTTCAACTTGTAAATGAACTAAATATGAAGCTATCGCTTAATAGCTAGTCCTTTACTTCATTAGCAGACCTGATTGTTTTCTCAATAATAGATTTCCTCAAGAGGTATTGCTTATATGTTGCTTCTCCGAGTATAGATTTTAGGTTATCCTCTATGTGCATGGTTTGCCTTCTAACGGTATTCTCAATTACTTCCGGGGTATTTCCCCCCGGCTGCTTGCTTATTTCTTCTTGCCCCGCAGCACTTGAATAAATCAATTCTTTTATCTGCACTAACTCACTTTCAGTTAAGTTAACTTCTTTAGAAATAGCTGTTAACACAACCTTAGCTTGACTTTTTGTTACAAATCGGTAAATAGACTGTTCAGTTTGCCCGCTTGTTTGCATCATTACAAAAAGAAGCAGGAGTGGGAATAGTAATTTTTTCATTTTTAATCTGAAGTTTTGAGTCTTAAATGGTTCAATGAGTGTTGAGCCTCTGTAGCAAAGGCCCTATGATGATTATACGGAAACACTCAAGAATGTGTTTCCTGAAATGTTACAAGAATTAATCACTAAAGAATACGTGGAAAATACATCATAGATTAACGGCCTTTTACACTCAGATTGGCGGAAGTTAAATAGGTGCCTTTGCCTGTATAAACTTTAACTTTATAGGTGCCTGGGTCAAACATTACTACTTCTTTCCAGACGTAATTCCAGTCGGAACCTACTTTTTGAGGCATGCGTGATATTTCTTCTTCTATTCCCGAATCGTTCATGTAAAAAATACGGAAGTCGAGTTGCTCCGTATTTAATTTGTCATCGGAACGAAGCAAAAATTTAAGAACACCTCCTGCACCATCAACCATAAATGAATTAGATACCATGGTCGGTTTGCCTTCTGGAGTAACATCTTCGCAAAAAACCAGCGAATATTGCGCCTGCACAATTTGACAGCTAGCCAGTAGTAAAATTATTGGGAAAAACTTTTTCATATAAGGATTTTTTCCAAAAGTATATTCCAATGTTTCAAAACTCAATTTCAGTTATTGTATTGCCGTATGTAGATAACTGATAAAACAGTACACAAAAAAGGCTGCCCAATGTTAAAGCAGCCTTTTTTGATTGATTTATTTTATGGTTTTATTTTGGGGCAGTTGTTGATTTTACGCTTGATGAAGGCGATTTAACCGGTACAGATTTATCTTGCTTCTTGGTTAAGCTCTCTAGATTGCCTTTGGCTAAAACAAAATCCGGTGAAATTGCCAATGCTTTGTTAAAGTTGTCAATTGCTGCGGCATCTTGGTTCAACTCCACAGCACAAATGCCTTTTACGTTCAGAGCAGCTGCTTTCATTGGTATATCCTGAGAACCATTCTGCACGCGGATGTTTACTTTTTGCTTGTCGCTTTCGGGGTTAGCTATAATTTGGTCAAGTGATGCCACGCACTCACCGTAGCGTTTCAATTGGTACTGCAAAGTAGAGATTTGGTAGAGGTAATAAACTGATTTATCGCCAGCGTACAGTTTTTCATAATCTGCTAAAGCTTCTTTAATTAAGCCAAGATTTTGCTTTGAAACAGCAACAAGTTCTAACATATCAGTACGTTTTGGATTAGCCTTTAGAATTTCCTCACCAATAAGATATGCTTGCGGATAACGCTCTCCTGCAAAATACAAAAGGGCTAAAGAATCCTGAAGGTCAGTTCTTTCTGGTTTTAATGCAGCCATATTGTAGAGAGCAATAGTGGCGGCTTGCAAATCATAGTTTTTGAGTGCGGCTTTATACACCTTGCTTTGAGCATCAAACGCATCCTGAGCTAGTAACGATCCGCTTACCAATAGAATAGAGAGAATTGTAAATACTGTTTTCTTCATGCTTTAATTTTTTGTTGCGATAAATGTAGAATGATTTTTTATTCAGTAACAAAACTTGATACAAATGGCAACATTTTTTTGCAAGTTTCCAACGTTACAGCCCGGGCGGTTTCTGCAAAATCTGTTCCTTTTGACGCGTAAATTATTTGCCGTGCAGAGTTAATGAGTAAACCGCAATGGCTATTTAACCCATTTTTACAAATGTTTTCCATATCTCCGCCTTGTGCACCTACTCCGGGAACCAGAAAAAAATAATCAGGCGCAAGGTTTCTTAAATTACTGAATTCCTGAGGGTGCGTAGCTCCGGCCACAAACATTAATTTGTCGGGGCTTCCCCAATTTTGAGCTTTCCGTATTACTGACTCGAATAATTTGCCTTCTGGTGTTTGAAGAAATTGAAAATCATTGCTGCCTTTATTGGAAGTTAGTCCGAGTAGAATTACCCACTTACTTTCATATTCAAGAAATGGGGTTACAGAATCCTCTCCCATGTATGGAGCCACTGTAACCGAGTCAAAATTCATGTTCTCGAAAAATGCTCGAGCGTACATTTTAGAAGTATTACCAATATCGCCCCTTTTAGCATCTGCAATAGTAAATACCTCATTTTTGTATTGGTAGAGGTATTCCATTGTTTTTTCGAGGCTTATCCACCCTTTTACCCCCATACTTTCGTAGAACGCTATATTAGGTTTGTAAGCCACGGCTAAATCAATGGTAGCGTCAATAATTGCTTTGTTGAATTCAAAAATTGGGTCAGCATGGCTGTGAAGATGTTTAGGAATCAGGTGTAAGTCTGTATCAAGTCCAACGCAGAGAAAAGATTTCTTTTTTACAATCAGTTGAAAGAGTTGCTGCCTGTTCATAAGAGCGAATGTATTTAAGTTTAACAGCCACCAAAAATAAAAGCGCCATCCCAATTCGGAACAGCGCTTTTATTTTTCTTATGCTACTGTACTGGCTTAAGCTACCGCCACTACGTGAACAAAAGTGCGGTCGTTTTTGCCTTTTGTAAACTTTACAACACCTTCGGTAGAAGCGAATATGGTATGATCTTTACCAATCATTACGCCCTTGCCGGGGTGGTAGTTTGTGCCACGCTGGCGCACAATAATGTTTCCGGGGTTTGCTGCGTTTCCACCAAATATTTTAATGCCTAAACGTTTACTGTGCGAGTCGCGTCCGTTCTTTACCTTACCTTCGCCTTTCTTATGTGCCATGACTTATAGAGTTGAAATATTTTTTAAATAAATTAAGCGATGCTTTCTATTGAAATTTGAGTTAGCGACTGACGGTGACCTTGTGTTTTTTCGTAAGTCTTTCTACGCTTTTTCTTGTAAATCATCACTTTATCGTCTTTTAGATGTTCTACAATTTTTGCATTTACCTTTACTCCACCTACGGTAGGTGTGCCTACTTTAACAGTTCCATTATCATCGGTAAGCAGTACGCGGTCGAAAGACACAGCATCACCGGCATTACCTTCTAAACGATGAACAAAAAGTTTTTTACCGGCTTCTGCCTTAAACTGTTGTCCTTGTATCTCTACTATTGCGTACATGATTTTAAATTTTGGGAGCGCAAATATAAGTACGCAATTGAAAATTGCAACTTCTATGTAAATGAAATGAGTTACGGAAACTTTGGGAACTTACTCCAATCTGGTTGGCGTTTCTCGATAAATGCATTTTTGCCTTCTTTTGCCTCATCGCTCAGGTAATATAGCAAGGTGGCATTACCGGCTAACTCTTGAATACCCGCCTGACCATCTAACTCGGCATTAAAGGAAGATTTAAGCATACGGATAGAAAGTGGCGATTTTTCCTGCACTTTTTTGCACCATTTTACGGTTTCGTCTTCCAGCATTTCAAGAGGAACCACCTTGTTCACTAAACCCATTTGAAGAGCGTCCTGAGCATTGTACTGGTCGCAGAGGTACCATATTTCTCGAGCTTTCTTTTGTCCAACACAACGGGCTAAATAACTGGCACCAAAACCACCATCAAAACTACCAACTTTTGGGCCTGTTTGCCCAAAAATTGCATTCTCGCTGGCAATTGATAAATCACATACCACATGCAAAACGTGGCCACCACCTACGGCAAAACCATTTACCATGGCTATTACACATTTCGGAATAGATCTAATCTGTTTTTGTAAATCAAGTACGTTTAATCGGGGAACAGTATCTTTACCTACATAGCCACCGTGCCCACGTACGTTTTGATCGCCTCCACTGCAGAAAGCCATATCCCCTTCTCCGGTAAACACAATTATTTCAATATCCTGGCTGTCGCGGCAGATATTCATGGCATCTATCATCTCTTGTACAGTTAGGGGCGTAAAAGCGTTGCGATACCTGGGTCGGTTGATGGTTATTTTTGCAATGCCCTCAAAGAATTCAAATTTTATTTCCTCGTAAACTTTTATGCTTTTCCAGTTCCGTTTGCTCATGTCTGTTTAATGTTTCTTTATATTGGTAAAATATCTTCGGAAAACTTCTGCACTTTGTTCTCCATTTGTTTTAACTTCTAATATCTGTGCCTTTGATGAAGGCTGGTAAAATGTTTTCAAAGTCTGCTGCAACTGTTCTTGGTTTGTGCAAATGTAATAGGGCAAACCAAACATAGAAGCAAGGTGCGATGCGTTTAACTGATGTTTGGTTTCAAAAAACTTTTCAAAATCGCTAACACTATTTGGTCCGTCTATTAAACGGAAAATGTTTCCCCCGCTGTTGTTTATTACAATTATACGAAGGTTGGGTGAAAGGTAGTTGTTCCAAAGCGAATTGCTGTCATAAAAAAAACTGATATCGCCAATAATTGAAATGGTGATGCCTCTATGTATATATGAAGCACCGGCTGCAGTGCTTACACACCCGTCAATACCACTTGCACCGCGATTGGCATGTATGGTTAGGTCATTGCTATATGTAAAGAGGTTGGAGTATCGAATAGGAGTTGAGTTGCCGTATTGAATATTTGAACCCGATGGGAAAGACTGTGTAAGAATTTCGAAAACTTTTAAATCGCAAAACGGTGTGCTTGTCAGGTAATTAGCTGTTAGTTTATTTGCCTTTTTGTTGATATTTGCCCAATAGGTGCTAAATGTTGTATTCGTTTTTTCAGCATTTTCCAGAAGGCATTCTAATATTTGATTTTTATTTAGTTGCGCGCATGTTATACCATACCCGAAATAGTTTTTTTTATCTGTGTTGTTAGCGTCTATATGTGTAGTACGTTCTCGGTTTGAGAAAAAGTGGATGAATTGTTTGGAGACAGGATTTTTTCCGAACGTTACAATTACATCGGGCAGAAAACTTGTAATATTCGATTCGCTAATCAGTCTGACGCAGGCCTCAAAGTTGTTTACAGCTTGCAAAAAAAAGCAGTTAGAAGTACTTTCTGTAACAACAACAGTATCTGCACGCTGAGCAAGTTGTTCTATTTGTTTCAGAAAATGTTTATCGGGTTCGTGAGCACTGATGTATAACAATATTTTTTCGCTAACATTTAAGCGGTTTTTTAGAAATATAAGTTCATCATCAAGAGTTGTTTCCACATTATTTGTAACTGTTTCAATAAACTTCCAATTTTCAAAAGTAGTTGGTTTAGGCACAGCTCTTTCGTATAAAGGTTCTTTTAGCGGCACATTTATGTGAATTGGCTTACTTTCTAATTTCATGATGTTAAGTGAGTGAATCAGCCCATTTGCAATGTCGTTCAGCTCAACTTCAGATTTACATTCGCCATTAAAATTTAACTCATTTGCTACAAAAGCAGCCATTGCCGAACTTTGGTCAATAGCTTGATTTTCGCCTCTTGAAACAGCTCCTTCAGATCTATCGGCAGTAATAATCAGCAGAGGTACTTGTTGATAGTATGCCTCGCACACAGCAGGTATAAGATTTAACACTGCTGTGCCTGAGGTGCAAACTACTGCAACGGGTTTGCGTAGTTGTTGTGCCATGCCAAGTGCAAAGTATCCGGCTACACGTTCGTCAGGTATCACCAAACATTCAATTTCTGGTATGGCTGAAAATCCAATAACTAACGGTGCAGAACGCGATCCCGGTGAAAATACGACATGACTAATTCCGCTTTGCCGGCATACATCTACTAGTAGTTGAACCGCTGTTTTGTTCGTAGTCATTTGTTGCAAGTATAATCGGTTGTTGTAAAGTGGCATGAAAAAGCGTCTTATAATTACCGATAGCTTTTCATAACAAGTGTTTGCAATTGTAAACTGAATTGACACCGGATAAAAAATGTGTTTTGTTGCCCATTCAACCCTTTACATCACAACCATGCTTGTAAATCTGTTACTCTACAGGTTTTTAACTACTAAGTATGTTGAGCGCACCTCTATTACCTTAACATTTGTGTCTTTACTAATAAAGCTACCATCTGTAATAGCATCGTAAAGTTCGTTATCTATTTCAACCTTTCCGGAAGGGCGTAAGTGTGTAGCTGTTACTCCGGAAGCACCAATCAGGTTTTCGAGGGCTGAGTCTTTAATAGAAAAGCCTTGGGCTGTTGTCATTTCTGCTTCTACCCCCATTTTTTTAAAAATAGACGAATTGAAAATTTGTTGACCAAATATTAAAAGCACAACCAAGGGTAAAGCCATGGCCACTGTTACCATAAAAAATGACACTGCAACACTGCCACTTGGAACAAAACTAAAGTCAAAGTTAATGTTGCGAATCAGTGCTAAGGTTAGTCCGGTAATAATGCCGCATGTACCTGCAATGCCTGCTACTCCAAACCCTGGTATTACAAATATTTCGAGCAGCAACAGAATAATGCCAACTGCAAAAACTAGTATCTCCCAATTGGCTGCAAGTCCTTCTAAGTATAGAGGGGCAAAGTAGAACAAGGCTGCTACAATTGATAGCGCTATTGGCAACAAAGTTCCCGGAGCTTTAAACTCAAAGTATATGCCGGCAAAAATGAACAAAAGAAATATGCCGGATACAGCAGGGTTTACTAACCATAACAAAGCTTTTTCAATAGCACCTGAAACGTGGTCTTTAATTTCATAGTCGCTATCGTTCAACAACTTAACTATATCTTCTGCTGAGTTTACTTCTCGGTTACAGTAGCCGTACTTAATTGCTTCTTTGACACTAAAGGTTACAATTTTTCCTTTTTCTTTAATGCTGTCTATTACTAGGTTTTCATCCGTCATGCCTTCGGCTATAAGTGGACTTCTTCCCGTTTCTTCAGCGGTAGCGCGCATTTTTTTACGCATATAACTCTGATACTTTTCCGGCATTAATTCCCCTTCTTGATTTACTACAGAAGCGGCACCTATGGTACTTCCGGGCATCATGTAAATACTGTCACATGCAATAGCAATCAAAGCCCCTGCACTAGCGGCATTGTTTCGCACCAACACCATTGTAGGTATTTTTGTTTTAAGCAGAGCGGTACGAATATTATCGCCATCAGCAACCAGGCCACCGTAGGTGTCCATGTCAATAAGTAGGTAAGCGGCATTTAGTTTTTCAGCTTCGGCAATGGCAATTTGGGTAAGCCGCGTCATGGCCGGGCCTATTTCTTCATGAATCTGAAACTGATACACAATTTTTTTATGTGCTTGTACGTTTACAATACTGAACAGAACAAGCAGAAGCAGTGTTAGTATGGGGTTACTTAGTTTCATGCAGCAATATTAACGGTAATACTTTTGTGTTAACAATAAAATAAGCCATGAGAAGAATATTATTTAGTGTATATTTTGGCGTAAGCATGATGGTGGCTACAGCACAAACCACGCATACAGTTAAAAAAGGCGAAACCCTGTACAGTGTTTCGAAAAAGTATGCAGTAAGCATGTCAGAGATTGCTAACGCCAACCATATTACTACCAGCCAGGGGTTAAAAATTGGTCAACGAATTTCTATACCGGCTAAAGGTGCAGTTGTGCAGAAACAAATAACTCTTAGTGCAGGCAAACAAATTCCGGCACGAGTACACACTATTACTAAAGGCGAAACGTTGTATTCACTATGTAAAAAGTACGGAGTAACTATCCATGAACTGAAAACATGGAATAGTTTAAGTAGCACCGGTGTTCATCCCGGGCAAAAACTGATAGTAAGTAAAATGAACAGCCAGGCAATATACAAACCCATTGCAGTGCCTTCTACGCCTGACACTCCTTACCGCGAAGAAGACGTTCGCGAAAGAGTAATGTTGACAGAAATTCGCAAATCAGAGGCCACGCTAGAGCCGGAAACCGTTTTGGTTGAAAAACCAAGAACCGATGCACCAAAACCAACAGTGATTACAGAAGGACTACGCACTTCATCATCAAATGTGGCAGAATATCCGGCAATATTTAATCAATATACTACTCATGGTTTTAAGATTAAGAAAACCAAGGGGGCTGCTAACTATTTATCCGATGCAACTTCCGGCAATCAACATCTTGCCTTTTATAATGGAGCCGAAACCGGGTCAATAATACGTGTAACCAACCTTATGAATAAAAAGACAATTTTTGTGAAGGTAATGGGTAAGCTACCTTCAACAGACACCGCACAAGACATTACTGTAAAGCTGACAAACACAGCCGCCCAGGACTTAGGTGCTTTGGATGAAAAATTTTTGGTGGAAGTGGCAGCATTTGGTAATTAAAAGATAAACAATAACTCGCCTACTTTTTTATTGCTGGTAAAATGGCAATTCAAGAATTTTTTGGTTTACTGTTAGAGGCCAAATACAAAAAATTGTAATGCGGAAATAGATTACTCCCCAAAGTACTGCTTAGCTATAAAGTAAATTGCTGCTCCCAAAGATCCTGATACAGGTATTGTAAGAATCCATGCCCACAGAATATTGATTGTTACTCCCCAACGAACTGCAGAAATTCGCTTGGTTAAACCCACACCTATTATAGAACCTGTAATGGTGTGGGTAGTTGAAACGGGGATGCCTAGTTTTTCGGTGGCAAAGAGTGTAATAGCACCGGCAGTTTCTGCGGCCACACCCTCAAACGGTGTTAGCTTGGTAATTTTGCTGCCCATAGTTTTTACAATTCTCCAGCCACCCATCAAAGTTCCCAATCCAATTGCCGCGTAACATGCCATGCTTATCCAGCTGGGTATGTGAACTATCTTGCCTTCCACTTGGTCAATATGCATCCAACCTGGAACATTGTTAGGGTCAATGCCAGTTTGGTGAGCATAAACAATCATGGTTGCGGCTATAATGCCCATTACTTTTTGAGCATCGTTTCCTCCGTGCCCAATACTGAATAGTGCTGATGAAACTAATTGCAACCGTTTAAACCATCCATCCATTTTAAAAGGGTTGGTTTTTCGGCAAGCCCATAACAATAACACGGATAAGAGATATGATAAAAGCAGACCAATAAGAGGAGCTAAAACAATAAACGAAACAGTTTTTGTTACAATTTTCATGTTTACCACATCGAATCCGGCATGAGCTATAGCCGCACCGGCAAACCCACCCATTAGTGTGTGTGACGAACTGGACGGAATCCCTAAATACCAGGTAAGCAAATTCCAAAGAATAGCTGCAATTAAGCCGGCCATTACCACCGTTAGCGTAATAGCCTCGGGTCTTACCGTTTTAGCAACTGTATCGGCTACTTTTAATTCTGAAATCCAGTAAGCTACTACATTAAAAAATGCAGCCCAAACCACCGCCTGAAAAGGGGTAAGTACCCGGGTAGAAACAATAGTAGCTATAGAGTTGGCAGAATCGTGAAAGCCATTTATAAAATCGAATATAAGGGCAAGAACTATGATGACTACGAGTATCTCGAACATATTGTTTGTTTATAAGGGAAAAGGGCGATTGTTTAAGGCAGAAAAATCTATCAGAGAATAAAGCCGTTTCACTATTTCTAAGAGTTCTTTACAATAATGGTTTCAATTACATTAGCTACATCTTCGCATTTGTCAGTAGCGGTTTCCATATTTGAAAGTATTTCCTTTAACTTTATTACCCTTATAGCATCTTTTTCATTTTCGAACAATTCAGCTATGGCGTTATCGAAAATATCATCGGCATGATTTTCTAAACTGTTTATGCGCACAATAGCTTCGCGAACACGTACTATATTGTTCATGTCTTTCATGTTTGAAACGGCTACATGAATTTCTTTGGCTGAGTGTTCAATGATTTCACATAGTTTTTTCATAGCCGGAGAAATCTCGTCTATCTTGTAAGTATCTAAGCGTTTGGCGCTACCGTGTATGTAATCAACAATGTCGTCTAATGATGAGGCGAGGTAAGAAATGTCTTCGCGGTCAAACGGTGTAATAAAGTTGGTACTTAGTTCTGTGAAAATCTGATGTGTAATTTCATCGCCCACGTGTTCCAGATCGGCAATTTTCTTTTGCAATTCCTGACGTCTCTCAGAACTTGCGTTGGCCATTTCTGAAAATGTTTTAGAGATTTCTACCAGATTGTTTGACGACTGTGCAAACAGTTTAAAGAAGTTCTTGTCTTTTGGAACCAAGAATGAGAATATTTTGCCTAATGCCATATGATTGGTTTTATGTTGCGGCAAATCTATTCTAGCAATGTTATGTTAACGTTAAATGTTTAAAGTCCGGTTGATCGTTTCAGATTTCACCACGTATAACCAAACTTTAGAAAAGCTTCAAGATGTTAGGAACACCAACAGGTTTGCTGACGGTAAAAGCTTCGGCATATTTAACACCGGCCGGCAAGCCAAAATGTATGGCTCTAGCCATTACAAAGTCTAAAAACTCAGGAGAAGAAATAAATGTGTTGGGTTCAGTTGAATCGGGGTTGTAAAACTGCGATTTGAAGGCGTGTATGGCTTCCAGTTTTTTTTCAAAATGATTGGTAATATCCACTACAAAAGTGGGGGGTATGTGCAAGGCTTGTATATAATGGTAAACTGCTTTGGGTCGGTGTGCTTCTTGTTTCTTTCCGTTCAGTGTGGTTTTAATTTTGGTCAATCCTGAAAGAAAGCAAGCGTCTCTTGTTAGTTGAGCGCTTCTTCCGTGGTCAGGGTGGCGATCCGAGACGGCATTGGTTAAAACCACATCGGGCTTGTATTTACGAATTACCTGTATAAGTTTCTGTTGATGGGCTTTGTCGTTTTGAAAAAAACCGTCTTTGAACTTTAAGTTTTCGCGTGCCGAAAGACCAATAATTTTTGATGCGGTTTTTACTTCTCGCATTCGATCAGCTACCGAGCCGCGGGTGCCCAACTCACCTAAAGTTAAATCTACAATTCCTGCTTTATAGCCTTCAGCAATATGCTTTAAAAGCGTACCTGCGCAACCTAATTCAACATCATCCGGGTGGGCACCTATAGCCAGTATATCAAGTTTCATACTTACCAATGCAGATTTGCCTAATGCGGGTCGGTGTATAGCTTTTGTAGCTGGCGCATCATCTCTTCGCGCTCTTCGGGGGTAGCATTTTTAAGTTGATCCATCAGTTCCTGCATCTGCACTCCACCGGGTAACTCCATACCTTTAGTTTTAGTGTATCCACTAAGACTAAACATAGATGCAGGATTAGACCTTGCCTCAGCCTTAACCAAATCCATTTGTATTTTCTGACGGTTTTCTTCCACTAAAATCCGAACAGGAAAACCTGCGGCACCCTTTGCTGAAAGCGCCTTGTTTAAGTTGTCTTTACCCCAATACTTACTTTTTACAGCGGTCAGATTGTTGTAGTTGGCAATTTCTGTAGAAGTCCACATTTCCTGCTCAAAGTTGCGACCTTTTACTTTTACGATTACATGTGTTGCATTGTAACCGTTAACCTTTTCTTTACCTAAAACGGTAACATCATACTCATTTTGCGGGTAGTCTTTATACTCTTCATCATCGGCAGCGCTAAACTCGGTGTACGTTTTCTCTTTTTCATTTAACATAAAAACGTTGGCGTTATCGGTGCTTAACTTTAGCATGGTGAGGTTCATGCCGCCACCCGGTAACTGTGGAATAATCATTTTCATTTCGGTGCGCGAATTGCCATTCTGTGCATACATTTTAAAAGTTCCCGAAAATGAAGCGTTGCCGTTGCTGCTAAGTTTCATTTCAATATAGGTGCCCTGCGAAAAGGTAACCGTTGCCAGTGCGAGCAATCCGGCAACTATCAAAAGGTTTTTCATGGAATTATTTTCCGCTAAAATAAAACTGTGATATAAAAGAAGCGAGAAATTATTTCTTACTCTCTACTTTGCTTTGGATGCTTTCAAACGTTGCAATTGGATTCTCGACACTTTGAGTATTGGTCATCCAGTCGGGTATATTGCCGCCAGGGTTAGTGGCGTATTCGTTAATAAGTTCAGTGCCACCAGGTACCGGTGTAATTTTCCATGTAGCCATTATTTGTTCAATTCTAACCATCCCATCAATCGGTTTCATGTATTTGGGTTCCGATGTTTCAGTAATAAGAATGACACCTGTTTTAGGGTTTTTTTCTGTTTTAATGCGCACTACACAATCGCGGTCAGCTACTGGCCAGGGAGAGTTAAAGCCAAAATGAACAATACATTCATTTTCTGAAAGTCGGGCTAATATTTTGGCACTTTTGCAGCGTGGCACCCAACTTGGGTAATTGGAAAAGTCGGATAGCAGTTTGTACATTTGGTCAGGGGAGGTTGACACCACCATTACCGCTTTAGAATCGCGAAGGCGACCCCATTTGCTTTTCTTTGTAAATACTTTAATGCCTTGCTTTTCGCGTTCATACACCCAGTCGTTAACTTGTTGCTGCTTGCGGAATGATGCCAGCGACAGGAATGCCAGCAGGAGAATCATAGGTTTCACTAAAAATTTCATGGCGCAAATTTGTTTCAATAAACGGTTATTGCAAAAATTATTGTAGGTTTTTGACAAAGAAAATTGATAAGAGTTTAATTGAGGGGAGAAGCGAGAAAAAAATTATGATAGAAATTGGTAAATGCTTCTTGAAACCGAGATAGCAGTTCAAAACTGTATTAAGAGTAAGGTGATATTAAAGAGCTCGGTCGTAAATATGTGAATTACTTCTTCTTTAAATCTTCAATTTGCTTGCGTAGATCTTCTATCAATTTGTTTTGCTCCTCTACCTTAATGTTCAGTGCCTTTACACCTGCTACCAGCAAACCGTCCATATCGCCAAGTCCGTAACCTTTAAAGTCTAACCCTACTCCTTTACCTTCTTTGGTTGAAGTAGCGTTTAGCACTTCGCTGTAAACTTCTTTTGGAAGCGATTGAGCTTCGAAGCCAATGTGAGGATACTTTCTGTAAGCAGTTGTTGGATCGCTGTCTTCTGTATCCGTTTCTGTATTAAAACGATAGCTGATTGACCGGATTTTCATAATGTTATCAAGACTAGCCAATAAGTCTTTAGTTCCCAAATCCGCAACATCTTTTTTGGCATTAATATCACTCCATCCATTAAAACTTTGAGCGTAAAACGGAGATCCGTTTGTGCCGGCTTGATCTATAGCTCCAAGACCGGGCGTATTAAACAGACTTATTTGGTGGGCATAATTACCGGGGTAGTGAAAGCCAACGGAAGGCAAATATGCAGATCCGTTGGCTATGGCTACTGAAACTGAAGCATCATGCCATGCTCTTTCATCTCGATAAGTTTGTACTTCGAATCTATTGAACCATGTATTGCCGCCACCCGGAGTTTCGCGAAGGTACAATACTGTACCCTGTGGCTTAAAAAATTCAGCCGCCCCACTTCCCCATTGGTGAATACGTAAAATGGCCGGTACTGTATTTGTTCCATTGTCCCATCCCCCAACTTCTAACCGGGCAGTAGAAACAATGGGCTCTCCAATGGCATCACCGTATGGGTTGTGGTGACAAAATGTAGTTCTGTCATTTCCTAAAGTGATTTGTCCTCCGCTGTTTATGCTCGCTTTTGTTGAATTATTAAATCTAAATTCGAGGTCATCGGCAGCATCGTCACCCCAGGCTATTACTGCGTTATAATCATTGCTATTTGCTCCCCGGCTTATGAGGCCAAAGAATGCTGCATCGCTCGTATTTGTTACAGTAAGCCCTTGTGCAGAGGTAGGGATATACAGAGGAAATGTGGTTGCATTAGTTTGCCCATAAGTTCCCAAAACACAACCGTTTTTAAATCCCCAACCATCAATACCTTGATTATTCCATATAGCCCCAACCACATCTAATTTTGCACCAGGATTTTGCGTGCCGATTCCTACTCTTTTATTAAACCCATCAAGCACCAACACATTATCGCTACCATTTATACTGGAGTGAGGATTGCTTCTGCCTGCAGCATCTGAATAACCAAAATCTAAAAAGCCTCTCCTGTCTCCCCAGTTACCTTGGTTAACTACAAACTTTCTGTAATCATTTGCATCGGACGGGTTGTAAGTGGCAAATGTCAAAGTAGAGCCATGGTTATGATTAGGCTGACTAGATGCTATTACCAAGTCGCTATACGAAGAAGAAAGAACGACCTGAGCTCTGCCACCTGAACTTGTCGGAGATTCTAATCCTGTAAAATTAGGATCACCACCTTCGGGTTGTAAAAAACTAATACGCCCGGTAGAGCCTATGCTCATAGCATCAATACGCTGACCCATATTTTTTGTAAAAAATGACAAACCTCCTTGACACCAGCCATTGTTCGTTCCTACTGATTCTTTGATTGCCATAATGCCGGCCAGATTTGCAGTATTTCCAATACCCGCTTCTTCATTTGATGCAAAAGCTAAACCAACAGTTGAATTCAAATTTCCATTGAAGTTATATAGAGTTAAAGCAGGTCGAAATCCGTTGACACCAAGTGACGGATTATCTGCCCTCAACAAAAGAGTTGGCGTGTGGTCTCCCGGGTTGCGATATGTGGCACCTTCAAATTGATAGTGGCTAACTCCATTGGTAGTTAGCCCTCCAACAATTTGCTGGCCGGTAAATACATTTGTACCTCTTGTGGCAATTTCGTTCCATGCCGGATTCGATGATACATTTCCTGCTGCAATTTTTCTAAAAAATAAACGATCATTTACATTATAAGAAGCTCCAATCTGTAGCTGATGATTATTGCCGGTATTGTCATGACGAGTTGTAATTAAATGCGACCATGTGTGACTTTGGTCCGGAACATCACCGGTAATTGCATTGCCCCCATCCTGATAAAATCCGGACTTAAGTAAGCCTCCAAAATCTGATATATTAGTTTCATATCCTAAGTAAGCTCCCCCTTCAATATCCAATTTATTTTGTGGGTTCGATACTCCAATTCCCACGTTTCCTTCTATGATGGCACCATTTGCCGGTGCCACAAATACACCAGAATAATTGGTTCCTATAGTTACGCTACCTTATTACATCTAATTTACTTACCGGATTAGCTGTTCCGATACCTACATTACTTTGGGCATTTGTAATTAATGCTAAAAGCATTATTACCGGTAGAGATAAAATATTTTTCATAGTTGTATAAATTAGTAGTTGTTTAAATATGGCTGCCGAAAGTAATTAAGTTCTGCGATAAATTTCAAATTTTGACGAAGTATATAAATAACACTACTGCTCATAAGTTTGTGTCATTTTCTTACTAATACTTAAAACAGTTAGTTCTTTACTCCAAATATTTTATACTTACCCCATAATTTAAAATTAATAAATCATAGAATATGGCATGGGAGGCAAAATATCCGAAGTACGGAACAATGGAAATTAAAGGAAAAAACGTTCGCTTGTTTAGCGGCAAAACAACTGCTACCACACTGGAAGTTGGCGAAGAGGTGGCCAGCGCTGTGTGGGAAGGGCTTGACTTAAAAGTTACACTCAAAAACGGTAAGGTGAGAAAGTACAGCAACAAATTTGATTTTGTTACTCTTTAAACTTCCTCAAACTTCAGTCAGTGTCTGCATTCAATTTTTGAAAGTGGACACTTCGCACTTTACAAACTAAATATGGCATTCAACGTAAAAACGTATCAGCGAAGAGCTGCCCGTAAAAAGAAGTCGCTTGCATCGTTTCTACGCAAGGTAGGTAAAAGTAAGGGCCCTATCATGAAGCACGTAACAGAGGCTGATAAGAAGACCTGGGCGCAGGTGGCATGCCTTGACTGCGCCAATTGCTGTAAAAAAATGACCCCTACCTACACTAAGGGAGATATTAAACGTATAGCTGCGTATGTAGGAATGACCTACCAACAGTATTTCGACAAGTTTTTAAAAATAGACGAGAACAAAGACATAATAAACCGCACTACACCATGCCATTTTCTAGGTAAAGATCATAAATGTACCATCTATGAAATTCGCCCTGCTGACTGTGCGGGTTTCCCACATTTTGTACGTAAAGACTTTCGGTATCAGGTAAACGAAAAAACATTTACCAATAACTTAACCTATTGCCCGGCCACTCTGGTTTTTGTAGAAAACTTACAACAGCAACTGACAGGGAAAATTTAATATTGCGGGTAGAACACTACTATTTATTACCCGCAAAGTATGAAATACTTCAACAACATTGTAGAAACCATAGGTAATACACCTTTGGTTAAGTTAAACAAAATTACACAGCACATCCCCGGCTTGTTTTTAGCTAAGGTAGAGTACTTTAATCCGGGCAATTCGGTGAAAGACCGTATTGGCATCAAAATGATAACTGATGCCGAAAAATCAGGAAAATTAAAGCCGGGAGGCACTATTATTGAGTGCACTTCAGGTAATACCGGAATGGGCTTAGCTCTTGCATCAGTGGTTCGGGGCTACAAGTGTATTTTTACTACTACGGATAAGCAATCAAAGTCGAAACTTGATATACTTCGTGCATTGGGAGCCGAAGTAATTGTTTGCCCAACGAATGTAGAACCCGAAGACCCGCGTTCATACTACTCGGTTGCCAAGCGTTTGGCAAAGGAGATTCCGAATTCAATACACATGAACCAGTATGATAACCTGAGTAACCGTGCTGCACATTACGAAACCACTGGTCCTGAAATATGGGAGCAAACCGAGGGTAAGATAACCCATTATGTTACCACTATTGGAACAGGCGGTACTGTCATGGGTACAGCTATGTATCTGAAAGAAAAGAACCCAAATATTCAAGTGTTCGGGATAGATGTATATGGATCATTGCTTAAAAAATTTCACGATACGGGAGAGTTGGATACTAATGAAGTGTATCCGTATTTTACCGAAGGCATAGGAGAAGATTTTGTGCCACAGAACTATGATATGAAATTTATAGATCACATTGAGCAGGTAACTGACATGGACGGTGCCATTATGGCACGCAAACTGGCAAAAGAAGAAGGAATTTTTTGCGGCTACA
The DNA here is from genome assembly GCA_964615305.1 of uncultured Chitinophaga sp. Taxonomy (GTDB): domain Bacteria; phylum Bacteroidota; class Bacteroidia; order Chitinophagales; family LD1; genus Bog-950. Next base: position 12,947 of record CAZTNA010000007.1, on the reverse strand, counting down.
GTGCTGGTACAGTTATGCAAGGGTTGCTTCAGCTCAAAGACAGGTTCAAAAAGGATGATGTAGTGGTGATTATACTACACGATCACGGTAGCCGCTACATGGCTAAAATATACAATGACGAGTGGATGCGCGAACGCGGATTTTTAATGGATGAGGTAGTTACTGCCAAAACAATTATTGACAGAAAGAAAATCACTGAACTTGTTTTTGTTTCGCCAACTGATACAGTGGCAACAGCTTTCAAAAAAATGAAAGAGATGAACCTTACCCAATTACCGGTAATGGACAAGGATACAAACCTGGGCAGTATTACTGAGCGCGGTATTTTGCAATTGCTTATGGACAACCCTTACCACCGCGATGACGAAGTGGGTAAGGTAATGGGCAAGCCATTTCCATTGGTACAGTTAACCGACACTACGGCAGATATTTCAAAACAAATTTCGAAAGATAACAGTGCGGTTATGGTGAGGGCTAACTCTGGTATATTACACATTATTACCGAGTTTGACTTAATTGAAGTAATGGCTTAAACTTCAGAAACGAGTCATGACAGAGATACTATTTTCAATTTGCATACGTTAGGTTTAAAAGAGGTTTATGCGTACGCTAATTGCATTGATTTTGGTTTGTGTTTTGGCAAGTGGTGTAGTATTTTATTTGGTTAGTCGCCAACAAGTCAAGCGTGCCCATTTGTTGCAAGAGCAATTGCAATCTGATACGGACACAACAACCATGCTCGATACCAAGAAGGCTAGAAAGAAACGCAGCAAACGCAGAACTGCCGATCCGGTTGTTACAGAAAGCAACATTAGTTTTGTAAAAGGTGACATAGACAGTTTAGCTGTGCATAAGGCACAGCGTGTTTTACAGGCATTTAAGAATGGTGCATTGTTGAAAGAGTATAAGGTGGCTTTGGGGTTAAGCCCTATAGGCCCAAAAGTGGTTGAAGGAGATAACAAAACACCCGAAGGGTGGTATTTTATCAATAGCAAAAATCCATTTAGCCGATACCACAAGAGTTTAGCGGTTTCTTACCCTAATCAAGATGACAAAGAAAAAGCGAGTGCTTTAGGTAAACGTCCGGGGGGTGATATTATGATTCATGGATTAATGAAGAATATGAATAATAAAGGTAAAGACCATATCAAAAGTGACTGGACGTTTGGCTGTGTAGCCGTAACCGATGAAGAAATAGATGAATTGTTTGTGGCAGTTAATGTGGGTACGCCAATACTTATTTTACCCTAAACCCAATTTTGGGGAAACTGTTCAGAAGTTTTTCCACCACCACCTTATCTATTGGCAAATGTATGTCATGTTCTTTATCTAACTCTGTAAGTGGCACCCAGCGCATGCTCCAAGCATCTAACCCTTCAATTACTTTAAAGTCAAATTTTTTGTCTGTGCATGGAATATTTTTCCATTCTGGTGTATTGACCAAATAATATACACTTATTATTTGGCTTTCTGCAGTTTCGTTGAAAAATGAGGGTACAAAAAAATCGGTGGTATAGAAATGGTCGGTAATATGCACCTGCACTTTAGTTTCTTCTAAAAATTCGCGTTGAAGTGCATCGAGCAGTCCTTCGCCCAACTCTACACCACCACCCGGAAACTTAGTAGCTAATTTGCCATTGGTAAACACTTCGTCAGAAAGTAAAATTTCGTTGTTTTCGTTTATAAGCAAGCCATAAACGCGCAGGTTGAATCTTCTAAGCATAAGGCAAGTATAAAATCAAAAATTTAAAAGCTAAGTTGTTGTTCTCTGCCACCGCTGACACCAAAAAATTCTTTTCTTCACGCACCATTTTTGCAATAGAATTATGTATGAACTTATAAAACAGTTTCCGGCTCAGCTTTTAAAAGCCATTGAAATAGGAGAGCAGATTGAGTTAAAGACTACTTTTAATACGCCAGTCAAAAATGTGTTAGTGGCAGGGCTTGGCGCATCGGGCTTTGGTGGAAATATATTGAATGAGTTAACACGTGATGAGTTGAAGCAACCCATAACAGTTAACAAGGGTTATTTTCTACCGGCATTTGTTGATGCATCTACCCTGATTATTCTGTCTTCATACTCAGGTAATACAGAGGAAACTATTTCGTGCGCTCATCAGGCAATTGTAAAAGGGCTAAAGCCCATTTGTATAACCAGCGGTGGCAAACTGGCTGAAATTGCACGTGATAACAATTTCGATTTAATAACTATTCCCGCTGGTTTTCCTCCGCGCTCTTGCCTGGGTTATTCAACCATTCAGTTGTTTTTTGTGTTGCACCATTTTGGATTAATAAGCAATGAATTTAAGCAACAAGTTAGAAATAGTGCCGCACTGCTCGATAAAGAACAACAGGCAATAGTAGATGATGTAAAGTTTTTAGCCGCTAAGCTAGAGCGTAAAATTATTATTGCTTACTCTGAGGATAAGTATGAGAGTACGCTGCTGAGATTAAAACAGCAGATAAATGAAAACTCGAAGTTGCATTGTTGGTTTAATGTGGTGCCTGAAATGAACCACAATGAATTAGTAGGTTGGCGAGAGCAAAATAATGCCATTGCCGTGCTGGTGTTTAGAGCCGATGATGAATACGAGCGCAATACACACCGTATTTTGTTTAAAAAAGATGTTATAGAGAAAATATCAGAAAGCGTGTATGAGATACATGCCAAAGGAGCAGATACTTTTGAAAAGCATTTCTACTTTATTCATTTTGGCGATTGGCTCAGTTACGAGTTAGCCGTATTGCAAGGTTACGACCCTTCTGAAATAGATGTGCTTAACAAACTAAAAGCACACATGGGCAGTATAAAATAAGTTAGACCGGATAGCCGAAACACTTATCTTAGTTGTATGAACATTACCATTTTGGGCGCAGGAAATGTGGCTACACAATTGGCACTGGCTTTTAAAAAAGCCGGACACACTGTTGTAGAAATTTACAACCGCAGCAGCGAGGCAGGAGAGGAGTTGGCAAAGACAGTGGGCGCACGTTTTACTTCTAACATTCAACAGTTGTTAGATGCAGAATTGTATGTGATAGCTGTAAAAGACGATGCTATTGCCGAAAGGGCTGCAACATTGAATGTTAACGACAAAGTTGTAGTGCATACTTCCGGTACTAAATCATCGGCACTGTTAAAACAGAGTTCAGTTAACTACGGTATATTTTATCCGCTGCAAACCATGACCAAGGCCATGAAAGTAGATTTTAAAAGTGTGCCCATACTAATTGAAGGCAGCAATACTGAAACTACCCAACTGTTAGAGAGGTTGGGCTTTACTATTTCGCAGAATGTGCACCGGGTAGATGAAGAGCAAAGGCAGTGGATTCATTTAGCAGCGGTGTTTGCCAATAATTTTACCAATCACTTATATGGTATTTCGGAAAAGCTGATGCTGGCTCATCATTTGCCCTTCGAAATTCTGAAGCCGCTTATTTTCCAATCTATCGAAAACTTAGCCCAACATTCTCCTGATAATATACAAACAGGTCCGGCAGCCCGTAACGATATGCAGGTAATAGACAAGCACATTCAACTACTCAGCAGCGAAGAACGATTGAGAAAAGTGTATGAAGTACTGACTCAAAGCATTATTGCTTCGCAAAGCGATAAGGATAAATAGATTCGTGCGGTAAAAATTTCTCAGTTTGAAAAAAGCTTTGGCATTCTTTCAGTTAATACGTGCAGCTAATCTTGCTATACTAACGCTCTGCATTTCATTGTTTTATTTTCTGATTCTAACACCGGCACATCAATACAAACTGTTTACTACGCTACTGCCGTTTACTACGGTTGAATTTTGTCTGTTTGTGCTTTCTGTTTTACTGGTGGCCGCTGCCGGAAACATAATTAACGACTATTTCGATTTTGAGTTAGACAAAGAATACAAACCATACCGCCCGTTACCGCAAGCAGCGTTCTCGCTAGACCAGGCCTTTTATATGCATGCCGTTTTTGCATTTGCAGGTATAGCCATTGGTTTTTATCTGGGCTACCAAACCAACAATTACAAAACCGGTTATTTCTACGTTATCTGTGTGTTGCTGTTGTATTTGTATTCATCGTATTTAAAAAAGATTCCGCTGGTGGGTAATGTAGTAGTAAGTGCACTAACTGGCTTTGTGTTTTTGCTGCTGCTTATGTTCGAAAAAAACTTTTTGGCTACTGTGCAGTTTGAAAGTTCGCAGTATGTTTTTGGCATGCTGCTGTTACAGGTAAAGTTTTATGGAGGTTTTGCATTTATAACTAATCTGGCCCGCGAACTGGTAAAAGATATAGAAGATGTGGAAGGAGATGCTTCATACAAAATAAACACTATGGCAGTTCAGTTTGGTATAACCATTACACGGTATGTAGCTTTGGCAGTATTAGTTGCCTTGCTTGGCGGACTTGGTTTTTTTATGAAATGGCTTATTGAAGCCGGTGCGCTTAAACAAGTTTCATATTTGGCCGTGGCGGTAGCCGTACCGGTGGTAGCAGCTATTGTATTGTTGCTTACACCTAAAGAGCAAAAAGATTACGCTCGTATAAGCGTATTACTTAAAGTAATAATGCTGCTGGGTGTTTTATCTATTGCTGCATTTTATCTGTTTACATACATGGCCGCGTAACTTACATTTATGGTTGTAAAGAAAAGTACTCCCAAGATTATTCTTGCTTCAAACTCGCCCCGAAGAAAAGAGTTAATGACCATGGCAGGCTTTACATTTGAGGTAAAGTCGAAGCATGTAGAAGAAAGCCACCCCAAAGGAATGAGGCCACAACAAATTCCTGTGCACCTGGCGCAAAAAAAAGCAAAAGCGGTTTTCGATTCAATAAAAAAAGACTGTGTGGTGATTGGTGCCGATACTATTGTATTGCTGAACGGAAAAATTTTTGAGAAACCGGCTAATCAGGCAGAAGCCGTAGATATGCTCACAACTCTCAGTGGAAAAATGCATAGAGTAATAACCGGAGTTTGTATGCTGTATGGTCCACATCAAATTCTTTTTTCTGAAACCACGAAAGTGTATTTCAATAAACTGAACCGCGGAGAAATAGAATGGTATGTAAACAAGTATAAACCATTTGACAAAGCAGGATCGTACGCTTGTCAGGAATGGATAGGTGCCGTAGGCATTAAGAAATTTGAGGGCGATTACTTTAATGTGGTGGGCTTGCCCATTAATCGTGTGTATGCCGAACTGCAAAAATTAGTTTAGATACCAATACACTCTTACACGTTTCGCACTATACAGGTGTGGATAAAAGAGTTTCCGTTTCAATTCATACGCTGTTACTTTGAAGTGTAAACCGTATGAAAAAATTTTGCAGTGCCTGTGGTAGTCAATTAGAGCTGAGCCAGAGATTTTGTGCTCAGTGTGGTACTGTTAATCCGTTTTTTGTCCCGGCTTTCACCTTGCTTTCAGACCAAACTTCGGTACTCGATAAACTTCGGGAAGAAAAGGAGCGGATAGAAAAGGAATTGCAACAAAAAGAAGAAGCTCAACAAGAGTTTTTGAGGCAAGAAAATTTGCGAAAGCAGAAGGAGGAAACTGAACGGAAACAGATTTTGTTAGAACAGCAAAAATTAGCTGCAGCAGAGATAGCTGAAAAAGAACGTTTGCTGCGTCATGAATTAGAAAAACAGAAGCAGGAAGCCGACCGCTTGCTGAGTGAAAAACTTCAGCAAGAACAGGCAGAGCGCGAAAAATCTGAAGCTAAACTACAACAAGAAATATTACGGATAAGAGAAGAAACCGAACAGCAAAAAAAGCAAACCTCTGAGTTGGTAAACGAAGTAAGAGAGGGGTTACAGCATATTGATGAACAGAACCAGAAACTTAAAGACAAACTCGAAATTCTTCAGCAACAAATACCCGAAACACAAAATACATTTCCGATAGCCGTTAAGCCTGTTTCAGGTACCCCCAATATAGAAGAGCCGGTTGTATTTGTTGAACAACCTATTACAGAACGCACTACCCCGAAAAAACGAAGAGCAGCAGCAATTTTGTTGTTAGTGCTTTTTACCGCCATTGCGTTTGCGGGTATTTACTTTTTAAACAACAGGCCTGTTAATGAATTGCCTGCCGAAGTTGCACCCACACACGAAACTGAGCAGATGGCTGAAACAACCACAGAGTCAACGGTTGTACAGGCAGAGCCGGTGGTGGAAGAGAGCAGCACAACAGAAACAGAAGTAGCAGTTGCTGAAACCAAGAACGAGCAGCCTGCCGAACCCATTTCAGCTATAGTAGAAACTCCCAAACCCATAGTTAAAGGGGTAACCGAACAACAAATTATAACCGATTTATCAGGCAAGCGACTTTCGGGCTGCGATGTGATAATAGGATCAGGAGAAATAGAATCACTCACACAACTTACGCTGATAGAAAAACTTCCTTCAGGTTTGCAAAAATATAAGTGTATGGTAACGCTGAAACAAAAATCAACCACTTACTACGCCATGCCTTATGTGTATTACAATGCCGATGGAAGTTTTGCGAGGGTAGATGGGGCCAACTGTGAATAAACTATGGACAAACTGTTACTCATTTTACTTTGTTTTTTGTTGCATTTTGTAAACGCACAAGATTTCATGAAAGGCAAAATGAATAATGCCAATAGTGAACCATCGTTAATTTTATATGATCGCACTCAGCTTCCCGCAGCCAATGATGTTTATCAAACCAACTATAAACTTTACACCGCACAAAAAAAACCATTGTGCACCGTCACGCTCAAGAACAACCGCGTTTCGAAACAATTTTCTATTACAGTGCGCCCCGAAAACGGTGCATCATTTGGCAGCACCACTAAGTATGACCCAAGTATAAGTGGACTTATTTTTAGTAATGAAGCTAAGCCCGATACAAGTTTTAGTATGCAAAACCGCTACGCATTTTTGTTTTCATGTGCCGATACGGTGCTTGATTATTTGGTGCTGCATAAGTTTGTTTTAAACGAACATCAGGAAATTGAGCTTGATCCACTCAGCAAAAACCGCATAAAAAAGCATAATGAAATTATGCTCCGCCACTTAGAGCAACACCCCTATTTGCAAAAGGTAATGATGGGCAAAGAAGAAGAGTTTTACCAGCAGTTACTACAGCAACGCAATGAACTGCGCGAAAAAGAAAACAACTATATACAGGAGGTTAATACATTGGCCAACGAACTGCAAAAGCAAGCCGCTGAAATATTTGGCAAAAAGTCAGGCAACAGTAAAGGCGCATTGTACAGCGGTGAAAAACGAAAAGGTCTGCCTGATGGGAGAGGTCTTTTGATTATTGACCGAAACATCTATAGTGGTATTTTTAGTGAAGGGAAACTGATTAAAGGAACTGTTAGAATAAGCAATGCCGAATTTGAATACACCGGATATTTTAGCAACGATACGTTTAACGGAACCGGATGGCTTCGCTTTACCAACGGCAACTACCGCTTAGGCAATATGCTCAACGGGGTTTTGGCCAATGGAGTAGAGTTTAACCAAGCAGAAGAAGGTGAATTGTTCTGGGGGGCTATTGCAAACAGCACCCGTACCGGCTATGCGCAGTTGAAATTTACAAATGGCGATAAAACTATTGGCGAGTTTAATGCTGCAAAGCTTGTAAAGGGCTACACCAAAGAAACTGACGAATACGGCAATACCGACTACTTTAAAACAGAAGACGATAAAGAAACTATCATGAAACCTGTTACTGCCGAAAAGTATTTTAATGGACTGGTTGTTTCTAACTTACTCAAGTAGAAGAAACAGCACCCGAGCAACAAAGGCAGTGATTATGAAAAAACCGACCCGGGTAATAAGTTTGATTTTTTTGGGTTCAAATACTGAATATATTTACGTAGTAATTAAAACATGTATGAAAAAAGGTTTTACAATTTCTGTTTTGGCAATACTTTTTGTAGTTGCCTTTTTTACAGGTTGCAAAAAAGATAATGCCGATCAACCAATACCTGAGTCGCATATAGGGCGCTACGTAGTAAGTTCACAGGGGTTTGGCTACAAGTACATAGAGTTTTCTGACGATTCTGTTTACTTTTTTACAGAATCGGGTTATTACAACATGCGCTCTAAAGCAAGTTACACTTACACAGTTTCAGGCGATACTATTAATTTTCAGTATGGCTCTACCTGCACGTTTTCTATTCAGAGCGGAACACTTACTTTAAGCCGCACTCCTACATTTAACAATACTATTACTGCTGAGCGAAGCAGTAATGTGCCTTCGGCCAATACCTGGGTAAAACCTGTGAGTGTAACTTATATTGGAGCTGTTAACTCAGGCAGCGCAGGCACCGACCGGTACAGCGATATGACATCATATTATAGCACTGTAGTAACAGACCCCCACCACAACGGTTCGGGTTATGTGTTTAAAGGCCTAACCGTAAACAACAACTCCTACACTGCTACCGAAACTCCGGTAGATCCTTTGTTTATTTCAGAAGTGGGTTATCAAGATAACGTTGAATTTTTTAATGGTAAGTTTATGGTGTACCAATGGGGAAACCCCAACAGCTATTTATATCGGGTAGCCCCTACTACCGGCATAGTAGAAAACAGTGTGCAGGTAGGTAATCCGGTAGGCAGTATATATGCCTTGGCTACAGACGGCACCAGTTTGTTCGGTATGACCTACTCGGGTATTCGAAAATTCGACTTTGTAAACAATGTATGGGGAAACGAATTAGCCACCGGAGGCGCGGGAACTTTGGCGGGGCGCAATGGCTTTTTGTATTTTACTCCGGGCAACACTAGTGTTATACAAAAATCAAATTCAACCACTATGCTTGTTGAAGGTGCCTTCGAAATACCTGACCATTTTAGCTTTTACGGCACAGCTTTTTTAAATGATTACACCATGCTGGCCTGCTTGTATGATTATAATACTACCAAGTTTGGGCTTTATCTTATTTACCTGAATTAAACTTGGGCGGTAGGGGCGGGCGTACTATCGCTTGCATTCACTAACTTTATAAAATGCGAAAGCCCGTGTTTGCAGTAAACAGGGCTTTCTAATGGGTTGTAGTTTGCACGGAACTTTTACCCGGATTGATACTCATCATTTTATACCAGTTTTTGTTCTATTTAAAAACTTGTTTTGCATTCTTAGCGGGCAATAATATAAGCAGGATCACTAACAGGGCCTGCTTCTTCGCGGCCAAGAGCCCGAACGGTAACCAGGTAGTTTTTTCCCGGTGTTAATCCGTCAATCTCTTTTTGCGTTTTAGTGGTAACTCCCTTAAACCCTACGGGTTCGGGTTCACCTTCGGTACGCACGCTAATGATGTATATAATTGCATCACTGGCTTTGTCCCAATCTACCACTATGCTGCCGCTATTGCTTCCGTCTTTCAGACGAACGTTAGTTACCTCACCGGCTACTACCGGCTTGGGTGTATTTGCCCTGCGAACGCCAAACCCGCTGCTGCGAATTTTTTCTTCGTTACCTCCGCTGGCTTCCTGCACATAGGCAGCCAGTTGGGTAATTAGAAAAAGTAACTCTGTTCTGCGCAAACGCATGCTGGCTATCTTGTTTTTATCCCTGTTTCGAGATTCATTAAAAGCAGTTTCCAGCGCATTGTTTGCTGTGGTTACTTCAGCCAACGTTGGATTCGGTGTTGCAAAGTTCACATTACCCGTCATAGAATTTATTATTTGGCGGGCACGCTCTATCTGTAATGGAACCGTTAATTTGTCAAAACTCATTTTAAGCTTTGCCATATCTTAGTTGTTTACTGAGTTAAAAAAATGGCACGCGCAAAAACATACGGTGCGTGTCTTCAGTTTGTTTATGAGCGATGAACATCGCGCGCAGTTACTGCCTAAGAGGACCTTCACCCCTTGTTCTGTTTCATAAGCATTTGTTTTTGGTTGGTAATACATTAAAGCGCTTTATATAATAAGAACGCTGCGCGGTGCTTAATGTTGTGTGCCAAAAATATTTTATGAAAAAGATGACAATTCTATGACAATTGCCCCAAGCGGTTGATTGTAAAAAGCCGAAGTAATGAGAGTAATGGTGAAGCTGAATAAACTATTTACTGCCGGAAAGTAACCCGGCTTTTAGATAGGTAGTTATCACCGATGCCACCACAAACGGAAAGGTAAGCTGTATGACATTATAATTTAGTAGTAGATAGGTGGCCAGCAATGACACCGCTGTGGCTAACAACACCCAAAGACCGTCAGTCAGCTTACTGCCCGCAAAGGTTATGGCACACAGCACCGCATTAAAAGCAAACAAACCGTGTTGAATATCAACGGCAGGATAAGCAAGTTGACACGATACAACCGATGCTAATGTGGCCGCAGCCAGCCCGTACAATGCTGCTATTGGTGTGCTTATAAACACAGCAATAAAAAACAAAGCACCGGAAACTGTGTAGTCTTGAAAAATAACCTGGCCAAATCCTCTTAATGCATAATCGAAACTATTAGCTTCCGAAACGTCTGCCGGTATGTTAGAAAGTAAAGTATCGGGAAAATACAGCTTGGCTCCGTAAACGGCCACCCAACTAACTACTACAAAAGGTAAAGTAAATGCCGGTATGTTTCTTTTTATAAACAAATGCTGAATAGTAGTGGCTGCCACCGAGCCAACCGGTATTAATACCCACATCCACCATTGCGCTTTAAAGAATGTAACAATGGCTACCCCCACCAAAGCAGCACTAAATCCGTAGAGCCCTTTGTTAACATCATCTGCGTTAAATTTAAACAGTAATGCAGCGGCAGTACCACATGCTGCTGCAGTAATAGCGGCAATGCCCATAACTGGCGAACCGTAAAATATGCCGGTTAAAATTAGTAGCCCGGTAATAACATTTTCCTGAAGCATAATTTGGCTAATGCCTTTTAATACCTGATGGTGAAACGATAAACTGTTTTTGGTTAGCAGTGTGCTTATATCCATATCTACAGAACTGATTTATAGTAAAGGCAATGTGTTAATAATTTTTGAGGAATGTAATGCTAAACTGCAGCATAACGGGGTAAAAACAAAGTGAGTGATCATTAGCTTTACTCATACACACTAGCATTTGAGGGGGGGGGATTCGGCTTATTTCAAAATGTTTTTCACGTTCTTTGAAAAACAACAAATTTAAAAGCTGTATCAACTTTTTATGAGTTGTGATTTGCTTTCAAAATGTATTTCACGTTCTTTGAACAACAACTTTCTCGATTAAGCACAAAGGCAACATGCCGTTGTGATTTGCTTTCAAAATGTATTTCACGTTCTTTGAACAACAACTTGACTTTATCTCTTGACTACTACGATACTGTTGTGATTTGCTTTCAAAATGTATTTCACGTTCTTTGAACAACAACCTTGTTTACACTTACAGAGGTCTTTCATTGTTGTGATTTGCTTTCAAAATGTATTTCACGTTCTTTGAACAACAACCTAGAAGCATGTTGATTGACGAGATAAACTGTTGTGATTTGCTTTCAAAATGTATTTCACGTTCTTTGAACAACAACAAGAAATTGCACCGGAGCAGCTTGCCGGAAGTTGTGATTTGCTTTCAAAATGTATTTCACGTTCTTTGAACAACAACAGCTGCATTTGGACAGTGCTCTTCGTGGATGTTGTGATTTGCTTTCAAAATGTATTTCACGTTCTTTGAACAACAACTTTAGCTAAATCTTCATCCGGAGAATCTTTGTTGTGATTTGCTTTCAAAATGTATTTCACGTTCTTTGAACAACAACCTTATCAAAGCAGCTCTTCAAGCCAGCAAGTTGTGATTTGCTTTCAAAATGTATTTCACGTTCTTTGAACAACAACAATAGTTCTCCACTATGGAGAGGACTCTATGTTGTGATTTGCTTTCAAAATGTATTTCACGTTCTTTGAACAACAACGGTTCAACTAAGAATGTTGACCGAGATTCAGTTGTGATTTGCTTTCAAAATGTATTTCACGTTCTTTGAACAACAACTTATTGAACTGATGAAATAAACCCACCGGTGTTGTGATTTGCTTTCAAAATGTATTTCACGTTCTTTGAACAACAACCAATTGATTTTTTTGGCTCCCCCTGCCCTTGTTGTGATTTGCTTTCAAAATGTATTTCACGTTCTTTGAACAACAACCAAGCACCTCAGCTCTGTCATCATCTGTTAGTTGTGATTTGCTTTCAAAATGTATTTCACGTTCTTTGAACAACAACGACGACTACATAAAGCAGCAGGAGCAGTTAGTTGTGATTTGCTTTCAAAATGTATTTCACGTTCTTTGAACAACAACACCAATCTTTCCCAGCACCTGCTTCCAGATGTTGTGATTTGCTTTCAAAATGTATTTCACGTTCTTTGAACAACAACGCATCACCAAATCTTAAACCGGTATTGCAAGTTGTGATTTGCTTTCAAAATGTATTTCACGTTCTTTGAACAACAACTTCTTCTTACACCACCGAAAACCTTTATGTGTTGTGATTTGCTTTCAAAATGTATTTCACGTTCTTTGAACAACAACAAATGTATTAAAAGGATGGATGTTAAATAAGTTGTGATTTGCTTTCAAAATGTATTTCACGTTCTTTGAACAACAACATATCCCCAAACAACGTCTCATCAGAGCAAGTTGTGATTTGCTTTCAAAATGTATTTCACGTTCTTTGAACAACAACTTCTATCGGTGATTTTATCTTTGCCATACAGTTGTGATTTGCTTTCAAAATGTATTTCACGTTCTTTGAACAACAACAAGAGTGCGGTGAACAATTTTTTCATTTCGGTTGTGATTTGCTTTCAAAATGTATTTCACGTTCTTTGAACAACAACTCCGCTTTTTTTCTGCTTCAGTAGGCATAGTTGTGATTTGCTTTCAAAATGTATTTCACGTTCTTTGAACAACAACCCCTTCGTTTTCCATCACCATCTCTATCCGGTTGTGATTTGCTTTCAAAATGTATTTCACGTTCTTTGAACAACAACACCATC
>CAZTNA010000006.1:15759-173243 GCA_964615305.1 uncultured Chitinophaga sp. | reverse complement strand
TGGGCTCATAACCCAAAGGTCGCAGGTTCGAGTCCTGCCCCCGCAACTAAGTTAAACCCTTGTCAGCAGTAGCTTTCAAGGGTTTTTTGTTACTAAATTTTTGCTAGTCATTTTGCCAAATCGCGGGCCAAGCAAATCGGTTTATATGAGCAAGTTAGCTCGCCCTAAACAATAAGAGCGTTGTTTATAACAAAGACTCTTTTGATATTACTTAGAAGATTGTAATCTCTAGCAAACCGATAACTTTTATTCGCAACTTCCAATCAGAGAACCTTTTACACTTATACATACTACCACTATGTGCGCAACTAACGCAAAGTTTTTTTGAATAATTGCCCTACCCCATTACATTCGCCCGCGCTGGTGGCAGTGCCGCCAAAATTTAATTTATCATGCCTAAAGTAACCATTGACGGAGTAACCATAGAAGTTGAACCCGGAACAACCATCCTGAATGCTGCGCGCAAAATAGGTGGCGACTTGGTACCACCGGCCATGTGTTATTATAGCAAGTTACAGGGGAGCGGAGGTAAATGCCGTGTTTGCTTGGTTGAGATATCTAAAGGTAGTGATGCCAACCCCAACCCAATGCCTAAGCTACAGGCAAGTTGCTGCACACCTGTAATGGATGGCATGGAAGTAAAAAACATGACCAGCGCCAAAGTGCAAGACATGCGAAAAGGCGTTGTTGAGTTTCTTTTAATTAACCATCCTCTTGATTGTCCTATTTGCGACCAGGCGGGTGAATGTGATTTACAAAACCTCAGTTACAACTACGGTGCTGAAGGTACCCGTTATGAAGAAGAAAGAAGAACGTTTGACAAGATAGATATTGGTAACAAGATTCAGTTGCACATGACACGCTGCATTTTATGTTACCGCTGTACTTACGTAGCCGATCAACTTACCCCGGGTCGTTGCCATGGTGTAATTAACCGTGGCGATGCAGCCGAAATTTCTACCTACATACAAAATGCTGTAGATAACGAAATGAGCGGCAACATGATTGATGTTTGCCCAGTGGGAGCCTTAACCGATAAAACTTTCCGTTTTAAATCACGCGTGTGGTTTTTAAAACCATTTGACGCACATCGTACCTGCGATAAATGTTGTGGCAAAGCAACCTTATGGATGTTTGGCAACGAAGTATATCGTGTAACTGTTCGAAAAGACATAAATCACGAAGTAGAAAGTGATGCTGACGGAAAAGCACAATGGATTTGCAATGATTGCCGCTATGAGCACAAAAAGAAAGAGGACTGGACCATAGAAGGTCCTCGTAAAATGGAAGGCTGGAGTGTAATCAATCAGGGCAAGTACATGAAACAAACAGCTAAAGTTGAAATTGATGCTGATACACGGTTGTTTACAGGAAGAAGCGAAGACCGTAAAGCCATCAGTATGAATGGAACTAATTATGGAATTGCAGAACAACCGTTGAGTGACGGAAATTAAGCAACAACAACAATGGACATTTACTTTTTTATAGAAAAGTTTGCGCTCATACTGGTAATTTTCGGTATTACCATGGGTATAGCTTTATATTCAACCTTAGCGGAAAGAAAAGTTGCGGGCTATATTCAAGACCGCCCGGGCCCTAACCGAGCAGGTTGGGGTGGTGTGCTTCAGCCATTAGCTGACGGCTTAAAGATGTTTACCAAAGAAGATTTTATTCCTCAAACGCCTAATCGTTTTCTTTTCATATTCGGCCCTGGCTTATTTATAGTTACTGCGTTAATGACCAGCGCTGTAATACCATGGGGCGGCACGATTGATTTTTTCGGAAGAACAGTTTCGTTGCAAGTAGCCGATATTAATGTGGCTATTTTGTTTGTGTTTGGTGTAGTTTCTATCGGTGTTTACGGAATTATGATTGGCGGATGGGCCAGCAACAACAAATTTGGTTTGTTGGGTGCCGTGCGTGCTTCTTCGCAAATGATTTCGTACGAAGTAGCCATGGGGCTTTCTATCATTGCTATTTTAATGATAACAGGCAGTTTGAGCTTAAAAACTATTACCGAACAGCAACACGGTTTTATAGACTGGAGCGGAAGCGTTCCTTATTTCAGTTGGAACGTTTTCAAACAGCCGATAGCATTTTTAATTTTTCTTGTTTGCGCCTTTGCTGAAACCAACCGCACTCCGTTTGATTTACCGGAATGTGAAAGCGAATTAGTTGGTGGTTACCACACCGAGTACTCATCTATGAAACTCGGTTTTTACCTTTTTGCCGAGTATATAAACATGTTTATCTCATCAGCACTTATTTCCATACTTTTCTTTGGAGGCTACAATTACCCCGGCATGGACGGTGTAGCAAATCTACTGGGTGGCAACATAGCTACTCTATTAGGTGTGGGTGTGCTTTTCGGTAAAATATTCTTCTTTATTTTCTTTTATATGTGGGTGCGTTGGACAGTCCCTCGCTTCCGCTATGACCAGTTAATGAATTTAGGATGGAAGATTTTGATTCCTTTAGCAATTGCAAACATTTTATTGACAGGAACAACCATTCTACTTTTAGGCAAATAGTGGTTAAAAACAGAACAGAATAACGAACGTGCATTAAGAGCCAAAAAAATATTATTGTCTCGCTAAAAAAATGACAGACTTTACAACCATATCGCTTTCGGGAAATAAGAAAGAAGTGTCTGACAAGGACATGACTTTTATGGAGAAACTCTACCTGCCGGCTATTGCCAAAGGTATGGGTATTACACTCCGCCACTTTTTTATGCCGAAAGTTACTGTTCATTATCCGGAGCAAAAACGCGAGTTCAGCCCGGTGTTTAGGGGTAGGCATATTTTAATGCGCGATGAAAACGGAGCAGAGCGTTGCACCGCTTGCGGTTTGTGTGCGGTGGCTTGCCCAGCTGAAGCAATTACTATGGTTGCTGAGGAAAGAAAGAAAGGGGAAGAAAAACTATATCGTGAAGAGAAGTATGCTTCTGCTTATGAAATAAACATGCTGCGTTGTATTTTTTGCGGTCTATGTGAAGAAGCTTGCCCTAAGGAGGCCATATTCTTAACCGAAAATATGGTGGCCGCTGACTACAAACGAGATGGGTTCATTTTCGGAAAAGACAAGTTAGTAATGCCGTTAACGGATAAGAAACATTAAACACAAGATATCAGATATTAGACACAAGACAAATACAATAATCAATTAGTAATACCAATAACCCTTGACACTCTACATTTTTCTCTTTCTTTCTCTAATTGCCATCTTCTGTGGATTAATGACAGTATTATCAAAGAATCCTATTCACTCTGTTATTTACCTAATTGCTTGTTTCTTCTCCATTGCAGGGCATTATCTTTTATTGAACGCCCATTTTTTAGCTGTGGTTCATATTATAGTATATGCAGGAGCTATTATGGTGTTGTTTTTGTTTACGCTTATGCTCATGAACCTGAATGAGGAAACGGAACAACATAAACCTGCATTGGCGCGCATAGCGGCTGTGGTAGCCAGTGGTTTATTAATGTTAGTGCTAGTGGCAGCATTGAAACAGGCCGATGCTTTGCATATGCCAGACTACAATCAAGATGTGGCCATTGGCACCATTCAGAACCTTGGCAAAGTTTTGTTGAATGAATATTTGTTTCCGTTTGAATTTGCCAGTGTGTTGTTTTTAACTGCCATGATTGGCTCTGTGCTGTTAGCTAAAAAAGACAAACCCGTTTCTTCAACCATAAATAATTGACAAAAAAGTGCTACTGAATATTTTCAATACAGTTCCTATTCAATACTACATCTTTATCAGTGCGGTGTTGTTTAGCATTGGGGTATTGGGTGTTTTGTTTCGCAGAAACGCCATTATCATATTTATGAGTGTAGAGTTAATGCTGAACTCAGTTAACCTTTTACTGGTTGCTTTTTCTACCTATCATAACGATGCCAGCGGACAGGTGTTTGTGTTCTTTATTATGGCTGTGGCTGCTGCTGAAGTAGCTGTGGGCTTAGCCATACTGGTTACCATTTTCAGAAATGTGCACAGCATAGATATTGATGAATTGAAATCGTTAAAGAATTAAGCACAAAACATCAGACATTAAATACAAGATATAAGACAACACAGTGATACTAATTCTCTTCATCCTATTACTTCCATTGGTTGGCTTTATAGTCAATGCTTTGATTGGTAAAAAACTTCCGAAAAATGTATCGGGTTCTATCGGCTCGGTAGTAATCCTCGTACCATTTTTAATTTCTTGTTTCTTGTTTAATGAAGTATTGCATCTGCCTAAAGAAGCGAAAGGTGTATGGTTGGATGGTTCCATATTTGATTGGATAGCTTTACCTGATTTCACCATTGGATTTGGGTTTCTTGTTGATGCACTTTCAGCTACGTGGTTAATGGTAGTTACAGGAATTGGGTTTCTGATTCACCTTTATTCTATCAGTTATATGCACGATGATGAGAAGTTCCATGTATTCTTCTCTTACCTCAACCTGTTTATCTTCTTTATGTTGTTGCTGGTGTTGGGCAACAATTTCCTGATTACGTTTATCGGTTGGGAAGGTGTAGGGCTTTGCTCTTATCTTCTTATCGGCTTTTGGTATAAAAACCAAGATTACAACAATGCTGCGAAGAAGGCATTTATCATGAACCGCGTAGGTGATTTAGGTTTTCTGCTCGGTATGTTTTTGTTGCTTTACAATTTTCATACGCTTCACTTCGGTTCGCTTCAATCAGTTATTAATCCGTCTATATCGCATGGCTTGATAGTAGCTATTACGCTCTTGTTGTTTGTTGGTGCTATGGGTAAGAGTGCGCAGTTGCCGCTTTATACCTGGCTGCCTGATGCCATGGCCGGTCCTACTCCTGTTTCTGCATTGATACACGCTGCAACAATGGTTACTGCCGGTATATATATGATAGCACGCGCCAACTTTATGTTTGTGCTGGCACCGGAAACCATGTGTTTTGTAGCGGGTATAGGAGTAGCTACCGCTTTGTTTGCCGCTACTATCGGCTTAATGCAAAACGATATTAAGAAGGTGCTTGCTTACTCTACGGTTTCGCAGTTGGGCTTAATGTTTATGGCGTTGGGTGTGGGTGCGTTTACTTCTGGAGTGTTTCATGTTGTTACACACGCTTTCTTTAAAGCATGTTTGTTCCTTGGTTCGGGTTCGGTGATACATGCGCTGCATGGCGAACAGGATATACGCAACATGGGCGGACTGAAAAAGTGGATGCCGATTACGTTCTGGACGTTCCTTATTTCATCGCTGGCTATATCAGGTATATTTCCTTTCAGCGGTTTCTTTTCGAAAGACGAAATACTGGCTGCTGCGTTTGAACACAACAAAGTTTTATGGGCGGTAGCATCGTTGGCTTCGCTGATGACAGCTTTCTATATGTTCCGTTTGGTGTTTCTAACCTTTACAGGAAGTTTCAGAGGCACCGAAGAACAAAAGCATCATCTGCACGAATCTCCTGCGCTGATTACTTTACCATTAGTAGTGCTGGCAGCATTAGCCGCTGTGGGCGGTGTAATGGGCTTGCCTGAGTTTCTCGGTTTTCATCACTGGCTGAAAGGTTTCTTAGCGCCTGTGTTTGCCAATGCACATACGGGTGAACACGGTGCACATGCGCTTTCGCACAGTACTGAAATGGCTTTAATGGGTGGTGCGTTGTTAGGTGCGGTGCTTTCTATTGGTTATGCTTGCGTGAAATATGTGAAGGGCGGTGCGCAACCGGCTAGGGAAGGAGAACTGAGCGGCATTGGTAAAGTGGTTTACAACAAATATTATGTAGATGAAATTTACAACGTGTTGTTTGTGAAACCTACCATGGCGTTAAGCGAATTAACCCATGATGTAATTGACCGCACTTTTGTTGACGGCATTGTAAACTACGTTGGTAAGCTTTCTTTACTGATTGGTTCGCAGGTTCGTAAAATACAAAGCGGCTATATCGGCTTCTACTTACTTATGATGGTGATGTCTATTGCTGCCATTTTTGCTTTCGCATTTTTGCGGTAAGTTTTCTCATACTGTTTATCCGATTTCTTCTGGTTTCGAACATTCTATTGTTGTTGGTGGAAATAAACCTAAAACAGATTGATTACCACCCTCCTTCATGGGTTGGTAGTTGTTAAAAGGATTTTCTTTAGCCTATTATTTTTACGCATGGTGGTGTTATTATCCCGAACCATCAGATCGCAAAATTCCCGAATTTCCTTTCTTTCACCCGCATGAACATTTTCTTTTGTCCCACCGCAGCGACACAGCAGCATATAGAACTCGATGAAACAGAATCGAGGCACCTGACCGTGCTGCGCAAAAGGCCAGGTGATGAAGTGCAGGTATTCAATGGCAAAGGAACTTTGTTCAACGCCCGCATAGATGCGGTTGGTAAAAAGACAGCCACCTTGTTTGTGTTATCTGTTCTAAAAGCGGAAGAAAATGTAAAACCCGCTTTGCACATAGCTATTGCGCCTTCTAAAAACACAGAACGTTTTGAATGGTTTTGCGAGAAAGCTACCGAGATAGGTATTGCAGAAATTACCCCCTTACTCTGCGAACACTCCGAGCGTAAAGAATTGCGTGCTGACCGTATAGAAAAAGTTTTGCTCAGTGCTGCCAAGCAGAGTTTAAAACTCCATTTGCCTGTGCTCAACAAAGTCACGGCATTCAATCATTTTGTTGAGCAGCAAAACTATAAGAGTGAAAAACTGATTGCCTATTGCGATGAAAAAGCTGTGCACTTAAAAGATGCGCTCAACAAAAATACCGATGCCGTAATACTGATAGGCCCCGAAGGCGATTTTTCTGAGGCGGAAATTAAGCTGGCATTGCAAGCCGGATACAAAACTGTTTCGCTGGGCAAAAGCCGTTTGCGTTTAGAAACTGCGGGTATATTTGTCGCTGCTGTGTTTAACTTAACAAATGAGTAAGTGACTGATATGAAAAAAACCATCCTTCTGTTTTTTGTTTTTGTGGTTACCGCGTCCTTCTCCCCTGCCGATAAGCCGTTGAAAATTGCCTTGCTGAAATACAATGGCGGTGGCGACTGGTATGCCAACCCTACATCGCTACCTAACCTGGCAAAGTTTTGCAATAAGCAACTAAACATGAATATGGAAACCGATATACCTACAGTAGATGTAGGTAGTTCAGAATTATTCAACTATCCGTTGGTTCACATGACCGGGCATGGCAATGTGGTGTTCAACGAGCAGGAATTAGATAACCTGCGCACATATTTAATTGGTGGTGGGTTTCTTCATGCAGATGACAACTACGGTATGGATAAATTTATTCGCCCTCAGCTCGAGAAACTTTTTTCAGGAACCAAGCTAGTAGAGCTTCCGTTTTCGCATCCCGTGTTTCATCAAAAGTATGACTTCAACAGCGGCTTACCCAAAATTCACGAACACGATGGCGGCACACCGCAAGCATTTGGTTTGTTTTACGAAGGGCGATTGGTCGTGCTATACACTTTCGAATGTGATTTGGGAGACGGCTGGGAAGACCTGAACGTGCACAAAGACACTCCCGAAGCACATGAAAAAGCATTGCGTATGGGAGCTAATATTGTGCGGTTCGTTTTTTCGAATTAGAAATTTCTTTCCTTGCCATTGATATAAAACGGAATGAAAAAACAGAAGCCGACACCTGCACCTGCTGCGCCCACTAAAAAAAATGTAGTGAAAGGTTTATGGATGCAAAAGCACCGACTTTTATTGGTTTTGCTCGGCATTATTCTACTGGTGTTTGCCAACACCATACCCAACCGCTATGGTTTAGATGACGAGTTTTACACTAACCACGCCAACCAATTAACTGACCAGGGCATAAAAGCTATTCCAAAAATTTTTAAAACACGCACGTTTAACAACACCGATGGCACCGGCTATTCTTACCGCCCCGTGGCGGTAGCTTCCTTTGCTATAGAACACCAATTTTTTGAAGCTAACCCGCATGTAAGCCATGCTGTTAACTTGTTGTTGTATTTGCTTACGGCCGTGTTGGTTTATAATTTATTAAAAAAATGGCTGCACCAATACAGCGAGGGGTTAGTGTTCTTTATCTGCCTTTTGTTTTTTGTTCATCCGCTTCATACCGAAGTAGTGGCCAACATTAAATGCCGCGATGAATTGCTGGCTATGCTGGGGGGCTTACTTTGTTTATGGTTTGCGTGGCTGCATTACGAAAAAGGTAAATGGTGGTATGCTATTTTATATCCATTCTTTTTTTTGTTGGGCTTGCTTTCTAAACACACAATTGCCCCGCTAATTTTCATACTGCCCTTGGTATTTTACTTTTTCTCAGAACTAAACTGGAAACGCATTTCTCTTTACACCCTTCCTTTGTTAGCAAGCCCTGTGTTTATAGTTGCCTTGCAGAAATCTTTACTCGCAAAGCAAAGCCGTGCGCTTATTATGCAAGAAAACCCTATTGCCGCCATGAAACTCGATTTTATCGAGCGAAGCGCCACCAGTGCGTATGTGTTAGGTAAATATATGTGGCTGCACTTTGTTCCTCACCCGTTGGTATATTACTATGGCTACAGCTACGTACCTATTGCTGATTGGTTGTCAGTAATTCCATTAGTGGCGGTGGTGGTTTATATAACCATTTTTGCTTACGCAGTTTGTAATCTCAAAAACAAATCGGTTATCAGCTTTGGTATTCTGTTTTATCTGATCGGCATTGCACCTTTCTCAAACTTATGGCAGCCAGCACCAGGTATTATGGCAGAGCGTTTCACTTATTTGGCCACTCTCGGCTTTAGTATAGCGATATGTATGTTGGTGTTTCGTTATTTTAATCTAGACGGAAAAAAGTTTGAGTGGCTCGGCAACTACAAAAATGCTGTGTTCGTAATTTTTGTTATTGCTTTTTTGTTTTCGGTGCGAAGCATAGTACGCAACACCGACTGGAAAGATAAAGTAACACTCTACACCCGCGATATGAAACATCTTGGCCGCAGCGCCAAAGCCAATATGATGTATGGCAACATAGTGCTTGCCAAAGCGCAACAAGAAAGATTAAAGATTAGCCAAATGATGAAAGCGGGTTCTATATACCGTGACAGCGTTCGAATACTGTATGCTTCGTTCAAGTCGGGAGTAACTGAAGCACAACAACATTTTAAAACAGCCACAGAAATTACTCCTAACTATTCAATAGCCTGGATAAACCTAGCTTCAACCTATTACTTTCAGGATAACTATGAGCAAGCACTTTTATTTTCTAAAAAAGGGCTTGAGCTAAACGCAAAATCAACTGAAGCCAGTTATAATACCGGCATGGCATACAAATCGCTGAAGCAGCACGACTCTGCAATGGCATATTTCAACAACACTTTAGCGCTTGACTCGGAACACGTGCAAAGCTACTTGCGGCTAAGTGAATACTACAGTGCTATGAAAGACACCGTTACTTCTATCCGTATCTTAGAAAAATGTATAGAACAGAATCCCGACAAGGATGACGTTTATACTGCGCTTACTCTGCTTTACGCCAACCAATACGATACACTCAACGCCATTCGACTTTCAGAAATGGCAGTTGAAAAATTTCCTGCAAACAAGGGCCGTATTCAAAACTTGGTGCGTTGGTTTCAGATGCAGGGCAATACAGAAAAGACAAATTACTACCTGCAAAAACTGAACTCAACTGCTGCACAAAACACCCGATAAATTTAAGCTGCACACATTTTTACTTCATTTGAAACACGCTTCGCCTCACTGCCGTTGTTGTAATCTTTGCCTCGCTGTTTGTCAGCACCAGCTAAAAATATTTTCCGGTGGCAAATCTTTTACATCAAGCAAACCGCATGTAGTAGCTGCACCAGTAATTCGGAACGGCAATACATAATGGAATATGTATGGCATAAACGCTACAAAGAGCATTTGTAACCATTAAGTATAATAGGTAAATACTTATTTCTTGCCGGTTGGTTTTTTCTGGTCTGCTTTTTCGTACTCAGCAGGTACCTGAAAATCGGTGGAAGTAAGGGTTGCATCTTCTACCGATACAAATTCATAGCTATAGATAACTTGACCGGTAAGGTCTTTTGTAACTGACTCCATACAAAACCCCTTTGTTCGGCTATCAAAAAGTGCATTTAACTCAGCACTGTTTCTGAAATACGGAAACGACAAAAAATATTCAGGCACAAACTCATTAGTTACCCACATTTCGGTTATGCTGTTGTTGGTGCGAGCTATCAGTCTTTCGCACTTTTTTCCACCTATTAATTTTTGTTCTCCGGTTTTCTCTGTTTGTAAACGAGTATAATCTTTGTTTTTATCGGGTTGAATGTCCTGAACAGGCACTGTGTAGTAAGACTTTTTAACGCCTGCCGGTACGTTACCTTCGGTGTAAATCAGCAAACTCTGGTGAGCATAATCAGGTAAGAACCAATTGATGGTATTTACTTTTTCATCGGTGTAATTCATTTTCATTTTACACTGCGTTTGGCTCACATACCATGTTACGGTTACATGATGTTGTGTATTATTATCGAAATACTTTTGTGTAACAACAAGTCCATTTGCAGCAAACAAGGCGTTTGAAGCCAAAAGAAGAACACCGAGTAATTTATTTTTCATTTTAAAAAAATTTTGTTTCCTGATCTCACCAATAAATACACTATAGCTAATGCGGTTATGGCCCAACTTGTCCTTTTACTTGTGCCGAATTGTATGTACCGTCATTAATTCCGTTCAGCGAATTGTTGTTTCGCTTAATGGCCCAACCGGCCGGTTCGCTAACAGGACCATAAAATGGCAGAAATCCACCGGGTATTGGAATTGGGATACACACATTGCCAACTATTGGAATATTTACACAAACCTCTAGAGAAACATCAATATAACCTTGTGTACCTTGCTGCGCAAAAGCGCCACCATTGCCACCATACATTTGAGGAACAATATTGATGGTAACTATATTAATTGGAATGCTAATGGGAAAGTTAGAAACCGGACCTGCACCGGGTATTGACCCTACACAGCAGGTGGCATCTCCACCGTCTTGAAACAAGCCAATAGTAACGTTACCCCCAGGATTTACAACCCCACCCTGCCCTAACTCACTACCGCCACCTCCTGCTGCACCAAATCCAATAACAATAGGACCTATAATAGGAATACTAGGTGTACCTAACGCAAAACCAACAGATCCTCCACCGCTTCCACCGCCATATATTGCGCCATAGTTTTCAAGAAATGTTCGGGTAGTAAGATTCATGGCATGGCCTCCTGCTTTTCCCGGTTCACCACCGGCCACAAAAAAATTGCCATTAAACGTAAATGCACCTCCATCTCCGCCTCTGCCAAGTATATCGCCATTGTTAATGATACATACTACCGAGTTTGGATCAAGATTACCGGTAGTATATGACGGGCTTACATTATTTGCCGAAGTAATAGACACCGAACTGTTTACCTCTACCCAAACAAACTGAGCGGGGCTGCTTGGCAAACTATTCATGGCCTGCAAGTTGTAGTTTATCTGGTCAACAGGTATGGTGTACTGCAGTGGCGGGCGTACATATACATTGTAAGTTAGAAAGTGAATAGCATCTCCGCAAAATGCCTGTATTATAATGGGGTAGTTCCCACCAATGGGAGCGCACATATCTGCTTTTACTATTATCTGCAAACTACCGGTAGAATCAATGACTGAATTACCACTAAAATATACATTTAACCCTTGAGGGAGAGAAGCAAGATATATGACTGTAATGTCTTGGTTTCCGTTTGTTTGGTTAACTGTTATTGTAGAAAACACCGAATCGCCCACAACTCGGTCAAGCGTATCAGCAGCATCGTCAATAGACAACGTAAATGCACACTCGTAGCAGTTTTTCTCATACACCTTCAACCAACACTCCCCGTTCCAATATTCAATTACGCTGTCCTGTGTATTGAATATGGTTAAACCGTTGAGTGGATTGCTTATAGCATCGCGCTGTGCAGAAGTAAGACGAGAAAGCCCAAGACCCTTGCTATTTGACTCTAATTGCAGCACTGCGCTTGAATCGGGGATTAAGATATTTATACCCACCTGTGCACTAACAGTAGAGGTAAGTACCATGGTAAAAAGTAGAAGGGCTATTTTCTTCATTGGATCAGTGCAAATTGAATTCAAGTCAAATGTATTTTCTTATTGGAAATGAAACAGTCAACATGACGAATATCTTTTCTTGCTTGGGTTTTTACAATCTCTATTTTGCAGCCGATATGGAAAAATACGAACAACGCGGTGTTTCTGCGGGCAAAGAAGAGGTACATGCAGCCGTTAAAGATTTATATCACGGTTTGTATCCCAAGTCTTTCTGCAAAATTTACCCCGACTATTTGGGTGGTAATGATGCTTTTTGTAATGTAATGAGCAGCGATGGCAGCGGAACTAAATCTATACTGGCTTACCTTTATTGGAAAGAAACCGGTGATGTATCTGTTTGGAAGGGTATTGCGCAGGATGCATTGGTGATGAATACTGATGACTTGCTTTGTGTAGGAGCTACTGACAATTTTCTCTATAACTCTATTATTAACCGAAATAAGAATTTTATTACTGGCGAAGCTATAGCTGAAATTATCAAGGGCAGTAAAGAGTTTGTTGAAAGAATGAAAAGACTTGGCATAAATATTTATGCCATGGGAGGCGAAACTGCCGATCTGGGAGATTGTGTACGCACCACCACTGTAGATGCAAGTGTAACTGCTAGATTACAAAAACAGGATTTAATTCTTACTCAAAACATTAAGCCCGGAAATGTGATAGTTGGTTTGGCCAGTTATGGAAAAGCTACTTACGAAGATGAATACAACAGCGGAATTAGCAGTAATGGACTTACTTCAGCCCGTCACGATTTACTTTCGAAAGTTTATTCAGAGAAATACCCAGAGAGTTTTGATGACAACATACCTCATGACTTGGTTTACTCCGGTTCAAAAAGATTGACTGATCCATTAGCGGGCACTCCTTTGAATATAGGCAAGGCGTTGCTTTCGCCAACCAGAACTTACCTGCCGGTAGTGAGACAAGTTTTACAACAAATACCCGGCTCAATAAACGGATTGATTAACTGCACTGGTGGAGCTCATACAAAAGTGTTGCATTACATAACCGGCTTGCGAATTGTAAAACACAACTTGCTCCCCATACCTCCTCTGTTTACATTAATACAACAAGAATCGAAAACACCCTGGAAAGAAATGTTTAAGGTGCTGAACTGCGGTACCCGACTGGAGGTGTATTGCAATGAGAAACATGCAGCGCAAATAATTTCTATTGCCCATGAATTTGAAATTGCTGCACAAATAATTGGTTACGTAGAGGGGGCCGATGAAAACGAAGTATTCCTAAAAAGCGAGCTAGGAGAATTTATCTGGCATTAACGGCTACCGCTTTTGTTCCAGATTTTTTGAAATAGTAAACCTGAATGTAGTTCCTACTCCCGGGCTGCTATCAAACCATATTTTACCTCCGTGAAGTTCAACTATTTTTTTACAAATAGCAAGACCTACACCGGTGCCCTGGTATTCGGATTCAGTATGCAATCGTTGAAATATTTCAAATACTTTCTGTTTAAAATCTTCGCGAATGCCAATACCATTATCACTGATGGCAAATTCCCAACTGGTGGAATGCTCTTCTGCAGAAATTTTCACAATGGGCTTTTTATCTTTTACAAACTTTATTCCGTTATCAATTAAGTTTTGAAATAACTGAAACAACTGGCCGGGCTCGGCAGTAATACGGGGTAGGGGTTCTACCACTACTTCGGCACCGTTTGAAGAAATACTCGTTTTAATTGCGCTTAGCACATTCTTTACCACATCGTTTACATCTGTACGAACAAAGGGTTTGGGAGCCGATGAAATGCGCGAGTAATTAAGCAGATCTAAAATTAGTGCTTGCATTCGTTTAGCTCCGTTTACAGAAAAGTCAATAAAATCAAGCGCATCTTTATCTAAGCTGTCCTTGTAACGGCCCTCAAGCAGTTGTAAATAGCTCGCAATTGTGCGCAAAGGGCCTTGTAAATCGTGAGAAGCTACGTATGCAAATCTTTCTAGCTCTTCATTAGATCGAAGTAGCTGAGTAGCTCGTTTTTCTAATTCAATCTGCACTTCTTTAATATCAGATATGTCAAACACCATTACCATACCGTAGATGATATTACTCTTCTCGTCTCGAATGGGAATGTGGTAAACTTTCAAATGCCGGCCTAAGAACTCCTGCTCTTCAGAACTCTCTTCCCCATCAACTATACTTTGGTAAATTTTCCGTACACGTTCACGTTCGCTCTCCCGGATGGTATCAGTTACTTTTTTACCTTCTATTTCAGATTTGGGTTTGCTGATAACCCCCACCAACGGACCCTCCGCTAAAATATATTTGAGGTCGCGGTCAAAAATAAACATGGCAGCATTAGGTAGATTGCGTGCAATTTCACGGTAGAGTTGCTCAGATATTTTCAACTCTTCTTTGGCTACTTTGATATCAGTAATATCCGTTGATACTCCAAGAATATCCATTCCTGAGCCAGTTACAGATGGTATTGGTTTTTTGACCGTTTGCAACCAAGTAACTTTTTCTGTTGTTCTATCAACAAATTTTTGCTCTGGAAATTGAACTTCTTCTCCCTTAGCCAACACTTCTTGGTCTTGTTTTCTAAAGTCTTCTAAGTCATTAGCATTAAAATTATGTTCATTGTCGTAGTGCCCTTCCATTTCTCTTGCAGTCATATGGTAAAAGCGGGCTACCGACTCGTTGGCAAGCAAAAATTTTCCCTGAGTATCTTTTACAAATATCAGGTTGGGTGTTGAGTCAATAATCAACCGAAGGAAGTTCTTCTGATTTTGGTTTTCTTTTTGAGCAAACTCACGCATAAACATCTCCTTCTGCATTCTATCGTTCAGCTCTTGTAGTTCTTTGGTACGTTCTTTTACCTTCTCCTCAAGTTCGGTGTTAATGTGTTGAAGAAGTTCCTGATTGTGTTTTCTATCTGAAATATCGCGCACATGCATGAGCAGTGCATCTTGTTCTTTAAATCGAATTGGAGCAACGCTAATTTCAATTGGTATGATGTGCCCCTCTTTTGTTAGGCATTCGCTCTCAAACTTAGTTATCTCGCCACCAATTATCTTGGGTTGTCTATCTTTCATTGTCGAGTGCATTTCTACAGGCGACAAGTCATATATGCTTTTACCTATTAACTCGTTTTCAGTTAAATGGTGCAACTTACAGGTGGCTTCGTTTACATCTAATATTATTCCGTCAAAACTTTCTACATAAATAGCATCTGGGCTATTAATATAAATATCGCGAAAGCGTTTTTCGCTGTTTTTCAAAGAAATTTCAGCCAACCTCCGTTCTTTCACCTGTTCATACAGTTTTTGATTAGCTTCTGAAAGTTGCCTGGTACGGGTAATTACTTTTACTTCTAAGTCTTCTCTGGCAACTATCACCTCTTCTTCCAAACTCTTTTCATGTGTAATTTCTGTATGTATGCTTATAGTTCCTACAAAATGGTTACTGGAATTAAAAATAGCTTTGCCGTTTACACGCAGCCAAATCAATTCTCCGTTTTTTTTCTTCATACGGATATCATAAGTGTCACTCACACCTTTTTTCCGTAGTTCCATTTTGCCCATTAAAATCTTTCGGCTCTCGTCATCATAAGCCAGTTCAAACAGCGATATCCCTTCAACTTCCTCTTTTGCAAATCCAAAGTTTTTACAAAATCTGGCATTGGCGTACACTATCTTTCCTTCTGAATTACCACAGTAAACCCCTTCGTTGATTAACTCCATTAACTCACGAAAGTTTATAAGTGTATCTGAGCCGGTAGTACCCGGTAGTTTAATAACGTCTGCAGGTGTAGGGTTCAGTGTTGACATTTATGTTTCCCGAAAATAGTATTTTCTAAAACTGGTTGAATTGTTATTTGCAGCCTTTTTTTACGCAACACCCACGTAAATGTTATTGTGTACGAAGGTATGATTAAGGATGCCAAGTGGTATTAAAGTTTCTCCTTGTCTAGTATGGTCTTTACCTTTAGTACGCTTGCCACCGACAAAGCATCGCGTATTTCGCCCCGCATAACCATATCATATAATTCACTAAAATGTAATTTGCGAATAGTCAACTGTTCTTCTTCTTCGGGTTTTTCTCCAACATACTTTAGCCCTCGCGCTATGTAAGTGTATGACACTTCATCGGTAGTTGAATTTGAAAGCTGCATTTCTAAAACCAGATCAAATTGTTCAGCTTCTAATCCAACCTCTTCAATTAATTCGCGTTTAGCTGTATCAACCGGTAAAGTTCCTTCGGGGCACCCCCCTTCTACTACTTCCCACTCGTAACTACTCAATGGGTAACGATACTGCCCTACTATCCAGGTAAAGTTGTTTTCATCAAGCGGAATAATAGCAATGGCATAAGTTTTAAAATGAACAACACCATAAATTCCATTGTTACCTGCCGGGTTCTTAACCTTGTCTTCAATTACCGTAATCCATGGATTTTCGTAGGTAACTTTACCCGAAATTTTTGACCAGGGATTCTTAGCCGAATTGAACTTCATAACTAAACACCGTGCTTTTTATTAGGAAATACGTTCTCTAAAGTCCAGTCGGTGGTTGTAATAAAAGCTTCTTTCCGTTTATTGCAATTTTCGATTGAACATATTTTACATGAAGTAGCAACGCAAGGGTCTTGATGTATAAAAAACTCAACCTGTGAAGCATGTTGAGCGTTAACTAGAGTTGAAATGTCTTCAATGGCCTTATGCGCTTCTTCAAGCGTGTAATACCAGGGTAACGTAACGTGGCAGTCAACGTGTAGTTTATTGCCATACTGGATTACGCGTAAATTATGTATATCAATCCATTCTTTTTTGCGGTGTTCTATTAGTAACAGAAGTATAGTTTGAATTACCTCTGTATCCGCTTCATCCATTATTCCACGTATAGACTTTCGAATTAGCTTAACACCTGTGTACATGATGAACAAAGCGAAAACAATAGCAACTATATTATCTAAAATGCCCAAGCCTGTAACCATAATAAGCAGAATGCCCGCTAGTATGCCAAATGAAGAATAAGCATCGCTCTTTAAATGCTCTCCATCGCTAATTAATATCAACGAGTTACTTTTTCTTCCTTCCTTTACAAGATAGAATCCTAACAAGAAATTAACCAAGCCAGATCCGCATATAATAAACAATCCCATGTCAAGATGCTCTAAAGGGTGGTTATCAAAAAATGCAATGATTGATTTTACTATAATGAGTCCCCCCGCTAAAGCAATTAATATCCCTTCAAATCCTGATGAAATGAACTCAATTTTCCCGTGACCATAAGGGTGGTCGAAATCTCGAGGCTTTGAGGAAAGATATAAACTATAAAGAGCAAACACACCTGCAACTACGTTAATAATAGATTCTAGTGCATCTGTAAATATAGTGTTTGAATGAGTTAATAGGTAAGCGGCAAACTTAGCCAACAGCAAAAGAGAACCTGCTACAACTGCAAAAAGTTGAAGGTTAAATACTCGCTTGTGTTCCTGATCTGCTGTCATAGCTTGACGTAGTTTCACAGTGCAATAAAAATCTAAAATCTTTTATGTTGGGCAAGAATTATTGAGTTTTAGATCTTGCTGCAAATAGGACATGCTTCTTTGTTGTGTCCTCTTGCAGGGCAATGCTCACGCCCAAAGTATATAATCTGTAAATGAAGTTTATTCCAAAGGTTATCGGCAAACAATCGTTTGGCATCACGTTCGGTTTGTTCAACGCTCTTGCCGTTACTAAGTTTCCAACGGTGCATTAGCCGATGAATATGCGTGTCAACCGGAAAAGCCGGAACACCAAAAACCTGACTCATAACTACTGATGCTGTTTTATGTCCAACACCAGGCAGGTATTCTAAATCTTCAAACGTATTCGGCACTTCACCATTATGCTTTTCTAAAAGTATTTCAGAAAGACGGTGTATAGCCTTTGACTTAGCAGGTGCTAAACCACAAGGACGGATAATATCCTCAACATCTCTTACATCTAACTTTACCATTTTTTTAGGAGTGTCGGCAAGTTTAAAAAGATAGGGTGTGGTAAGATTTACACGTTTATCGGTACACTGTGCCGAAAGCAACACAGAAATGAGCATGGTATAAGCGTCTTTATGATCGAGCGGTATTTGCGGGTTGGGGTAAAGTTTTTGCAGCGTAGCAACAATAAATTTAACGCGCTCTTTTTTATTCATGCAATAATTTTTTGAAAGATAGAATAACTGTATGGAGTATGTTATTTACAATACATTGACCAAATAAGTGAGTGTAAATATATTCCTCTACCAATATGTTCTTCGTTAGTTAACACGTTCAGGTGTCAAAAAAAATCCCTCTCGAAATTCGAGAGGGACCACCCATATAACCCACACTATATTTTATCTTGAATCACCATCATGTTTTTGCACAGCTATATTTCTATCTGCTCTGCGCTGTTCGTGGCGTATAAACGCACGCTCCTGTGGAGTAACTACCCCATCGGCTTTCGCCAAATGCTTATGATGGTTTATTAAAGCTTGTTGTGCTTCAAGGCGTATAGCTTCTTTACGAGTAAGTTCTCCTGACCTTACGCCTTGCTCAATGCGTGCCTGCTGCTCGCATTGCTCTTTTTTAATTCCGGAAACCGGCTGAGCATTTGTTTGACTTGCCAAAAATGTTGCTACGAACAGTAAAATGCCGATTATTGTTTTTTTCATGACTATTGATTTAAACTGGTTAAAAAATTAATTCTGTGTTGCGTTTATGACCTAGTATGTTTCATTAGGTTTAATGCGGTACTAAATTTTTTTTTCTTTGCTTGCACAGCAATAGCAAAACAAATGTTACTAAAAAGCAAAACAGCATTAATCACAGGAGGCACGCGTGGTATTGGCCATGCAATAGTCAAAAAGTTTGCTGCAGAAGGGTGCCAAGTTGCATTTACCTACATAAACAGTGCCGATAAAGCGAGACAGATAGAATCAGAATTACTGGCAACTGGCTTAAAAGCAAAAGCTTACAAAAGTGAAGCAGGTTCATACAAGAGCTCAGAATTTTTGGTTGATGAAGTTGTGAAAGAATTTGGATGTATTGATGTATTGGTAAATAATGCCGGCATTACTCGCGATAATCTTATTTTACGAATGACCGAAGAACAATGGGACGAAGTGATGACGGCCAACTTAAAATCCGTTTTTAATCTGACCAAACATGTATCTAAATTAATGCTCCGACAAAAGAGTGGTTCCATAATTAACCTCAGCTCTATTGTTGGTGAAAAAGGTCAGGCAGGTCAGGCAAACTATGCAGCCAGTAAAGCCGGTATTATTGGCTTTACAAAATCTATAGCAGATGAATTTGGTTCGCGGGGTATTCGCTGTAATGCCATAGCCCCAGGGTTTATTGAAACAGACATGACGGAAGTATTAAACGAAGATTTGAAAAAAAGCATTTTGGAAAAAATACCTATGAAACGTATGGGTACTGCAGAAGAAGTAGCAAACGCTGCTTTATTTCTTGCCAGCGATTTAAGCACTTACGTAAGCGGTCAGGTAATGAGCGTTTGTGGTGCAATGAACAGATAAAATTGCAACTGTTGAACTCATCTCTATCTTTTCAATTCCCTTTTTGGTTTGCTGCATTTTGTGTAATAGCTGGTGCAGTTTATGCTGCAACTCTTTATTACCGTGATACAACTTTTGAGGAGGCAGACAACCATGGCAAGATATGGAAGTATGGGCTCACTACTTTCCGGTTTGTTTGTATAACGTTGTTAGCTCTGTTACTACTATCACCCTTTATACGCACACGAAACACACAACGGATAAAGCCTATAGTTGCAGTAATTAATGACAACAGCCAGTCTGTTATAAACGGATTAAAAAAAGACAGCACAGAGTTTAAAGAAAAACTCAAATTGTTAGTAGAAAAATTGAGTGATAAATATGACGTGGCTGAATTCAACTCCGCTGATGGACTAGAACAAGGAATAGATTTTACTTATTCAGGCAAAGTAACTAATTTGAGCAATGCTTTTGAAGAAGTAAACAGTTTGTATTACAATCAAAACCTGGGCGCTGTAATACTGGCCAGCGATGGCATATATAATACAGGTATTAATCCTGTTTACACAACTGCAAAATCTTCTTACTCTATTTACACAATTGCACTTGGCGATACTACCTTGCCACAAGATCAAAGAGTAAGTAATATCTATTACAACAAGATTGCTTATCTGCACGACCAGTTTACCTTACGTGCAGATATTGAAGCCACCAACTTACCCGGTAAAAGCACCAAGCTTAATGTTTATGAAATTGAAAATGGCGGCAACGAGCGTTTGTTGCAATCAAAAGACATAACATACAACGGCAATAGTTATTTCCAAAGTTTCGATTTTATATTGCCTGCCGATGAAGTTGGCATAGCACGATATCGCGTTTCACTTTCCGCTATTTCAGAAGAAGTAACCCAGCGAAATAACACGCGTGATGTGTTTTTGGAAGTACTGGATGGCAGGCAAAAAGTTTTATTGGTTGCTAACTCGCCACATCCTGATATCGCTGCGTTTAAATCGGCAATTGAGAGCAATCGCAACTACCAGCTAGATGTAGAGTATGCTGAGTCATTTTCCAAAAAACTGAATGAATATAATTTAGTCATCCTTCATCAGTTACCTTCAACTAGTAACAAGATATCGAATCTGCTAAAAGATGCTAGCGAACAAAAGAAACCGTTACTTTTTGTGGTAGGCTCGCAAACGTCTGTAAGTGATTTTCAGAAAAACCAAAATACACTACTGATTAAAACTACAGGAAGCCAACAAAACGAAGTAACCACACAAGCGACTAAAGACTTTACCTTGTTTACACTTAGCGATAAAACTCTGCAAACTATTCCCAAACTACCGCCAGTGAGTTGTTTTTTTGGAAATTTTTCAGGAAATCCTTCAGCTAAAACTCTACTGAATCAGAAAATAAATTCAGTTGAAACAGACTTTCCATTTTGGATATTTAATGAAAATGGAGATCATAAAACTGGCGTAATTGCCGGTGAAAATATCTGGCGGTGGCGATTGTATGACTATCTGACAAACAAAAGTCATGAAGCTACAAATGAACTAATCAATAAAACGGTGCAATATCTTTCTGTAAAAAATGATAAACGTCCATTTAGAGTTTCTCTTCCTAAAAACATATTTCAGGATAATGAAGCTATTAGTTTCGAAGCAGAACTTTACAACGCTGCGTATGAATTAGTGAATATTGCCGATGTAGAACTTAACATAAAAAGTGATGAGGGGAAGAACTATGACTTTCATTTTAGCAAAACAGAAAAAGCATATAATTTAAATGCCGGCTTTTTGCCAGTGGGCAATTACCATTACACAGCAAGCACAAACTACGGCAACAGCAAATACACAGCAAGCGGTAAATTTTCTGTAAGCCCGTTACAGTTAGAGGCTCTTCAGACAAGAGCAAATCATCAAGTACTTTACCAGTTGGCTTCACAACACAATGGCAGCATGCACTACATGACCACTATGGATAAAATTGCTGAAGAAATTGAAAGTAAAAACACACTTAAACCAATTTTATTCGACACTTATAACACAGAGAGTGCTATCAATCTGAAATGGATATTTTTAGTTCTACTTTCATTACTATCAGCCGAGTGGATAAGCCGTAAATATTTGGGTGCATATTAAACGCAGGGACATAATTCATTAAATCATGAGAATTCTGCTTGTAATAGATCATTACTATCCGCACTTAGGAGGGGTTGAAAAACTTTTTAAAGCACTTGCAGAATCATTAACCGAAAACCATAGTGTAACTGTAATTACATCCAGACATCATAAAAATATTGCAGCAGAAGAAACTATCAACGGAGTGAAGGTTATACGAATGCCCATGAGCAGGTTTCTGTTTACGTTTTTTGGTTTTTTTAAAGTGCTCCCCTATGTACGCAAAAATGAATTAGTAATAACCTCTACTTACAATTCAGTATTATCAGCGAAAATAGCTTCGTTGCTTATGCAACGAAAAATCATTTTAGTATTTCACGAAGTGTGGGGGAAACTTTGGTTTAAGTTGCCCTATATAAACAGAATACAAAAAGTAATGTATTTTATCTATGAGCGGTTATTGTTGTTGTTTAATTACGACCGAATAATAGCTGTATCGGAATTTACTAAGCAGCGAATAATTGAGCGGGTGCAAAACCCCGAAAAGGTTACGTTGATATACAACGGATTGAATTACAAAGAAACTCAGATTCAAAGATGGTTACCTCCTGACAACTTTACATTTACGTATTTCGGAAGACTTGGAGTTTCTAAAGGATTAGATATTTTTTTGGCTGCCGCTGCACAATTTATTGAAACACACCCTGACGTACGTGTAAAATTGATTGTTCCTACACACCCCGAACACCTGTTTCTCAAAATTATTAGTGAGGTAAACCGGATGAATGGAAGCCAGAATGTTTCATTGTATCATAATTTATCATTTGAAGAGTTAATGCAAGAAGTTGCTACATCATCATGCGTTGTTATCCCCAGCCAAAGTGAAGGGTTTTGTTTTTCAGCCGCAGAAGCATCTGCTGCCGGTGTTCCAATCATTTCGTCCCATAAAGGAGCATTGCCCGAAACTGTTTCAGGGCAATACATCAATCTAGAAAAATTAGACGCTGAACATTTGTTTTTAGCTTTATTAAAAGCATACCAGGGAGAATGGAAAAAAACTCCGTTGCGCAGGTTTGAATTAGCGGATACTATTTTGAAATATCAGGCGCTGATTGAAGAATTAGGCGGAAAGCAGAACATTAATAAATCATTTGTTCAACAACATGCTGATTCGGCTGTTTAACTCTGCCCCAAATTTTTTCCAGCTAAATTGAGAAAGATGTTTGAACCTTTTGTCAGGTTCTGATTTCAAGGAAAGACTGCCACCATACACCTCCTGCATTTTTTCAGCAATTGCTTCAACCGTCAATTTGCTTACATAAGTTACCTCCTCGCCCCCTGCTTCCGGTAAACTGGAATTTTTGGCTGTAACTACTAACGCATTACAACTGAGCGCTTCTACAATCGGAAAACCAAACCCTTCATACTGCGACAAATAAAAAAAAGCCTGAGCTGATGAATACAAAACAGGTAAGTGCTCCTTCGGCACGTATCCGAGCAATAGAACCCGGTGTTTATGTTTTAATGTTTCAAGCGTATCGAAAAAAGATTGGTATTTCCACCCTTTTCCCCCAGCAACGGCTAATTGAAAATTGCAGGTTGGGTTTTTCGTTAAAAACAAATCAAAAGCTTTCAGCAATAGGTTAATATTTTTCCGAGGTTCAATGGTGCTAACACTCAAAAAATATTTTGATGTAATACCATGCTGCTCTAAGACTTGGTGATTTTGGGCAGGTGCAAACAATTCTTCAACACCAGGATAAATGACGGTTGTTTTGCTCTTTGTGAAACTAAATACCCTATTCAAATCTGCTTCCGTATTACTTGAATTGGCAATTATTAAATCAGTTCTTTTTAAAATGCCTTTTAAAAAAATTTGCTGCAATACTCGGCTATGCCAGCGATGCATTTCAGGGAAAAGCAGTGGTGTGAGGTCATGTATAATTGTTACCCGTTTAATGCGTTTTGGCAAATTAAACGGGCCAAAATGTGCCGGTTCAATTACTACATCAATGTTATACCACCAACACAAAAACGGAACTATAAAAAACATACGAAGTGAAGCAAATCCAATAGGCAGCGATATGTTAGGCACTACAATTTGTTCAACGTTACCAAACTGCTCATCTTTCTTTTCTCGAAACAACACATACTGGTTGCTTTTGTCGGCATGCAAAAGGGCATGAATCATTTGTACGGTATAAACATGCACACCTGCACTCTGATTATCTACCGGACCGGCTAGAATGGCAATACGCATACTAAAACGTTAAGGTTCGAGAATTGCATTGTATGCCTTCAAAGTATCAATAGCTGTTTTTCTCCAGCTAAACTGAAATGATCTTCTCCATGCCTGAACCGCTTTTTGCTCGCGGAAGTCCTTGTCAAGCAACATCTGTTTCATGACAGCAACGGTTGCTTCTACATTTTTGGTTTCTACTAAAACTCCGGCATCGG
The DNA here is from genome assembly GCA_964615305.1 of uncultured Chitinophaga sp. GTDB lineage: Bacteria > Bacteroidota > Bacteroidia > Chitinophagales > LD1 > Bog-950. Next base: position 149,077 of record CAZTNA010000006.1, on the reverse strand, counting down.
CAACCAACTCAGGCAAACTACTGTTATTAGCTACAATCACCGGACAGCGACAACTCATGGCTTCTAACACTGGCAAGCCAAACCCCTCATACAACGACAAATAGCAAAACGCAGTTGCCTCTGAATACAATGCAGCTAACTCTGTGTCTAAAGCATGCCCGGCAAAAATTATTCTATCTGAAAACCTTGATTTATGCTTAAAAACAGAATCATACTTCCACCCTTTGCTACCTACAACTACCAAAGAAAAATTCCGGTCGGGCAGTTGTTCACACAAATTGTTGAATGCCGACAAAAGAGTTTCAATATTCTTTCTTGGCTCAATGGTTGAAACTGTGAGAAAAAAATCGCCACACGGTATATTGTATTTGGTGCGAATCATATCCGCGTAGTGTTTATTTACGTTGTATTTAAACTTTGTACGATCAACGGCTTCGGGTACTACTTTAGCAGTACCTCTTATGCTCGGATACAAGTTTTTTAAATCAACTTGGGTAGCATTACTAATACTAATAACACCCGATTGATTGTTTTCTATAAACTGCATTCCTTCTTCTGCCAGCTTTACGTTCTCGTCCTTATGTAATTGTGGAAACAGCTTATGCGAAAGATCGTGCACGGTAAATACAAACTTATCGGCCCGGCTATTAGCATGCCTGTAGTTTTGAGGCAGTGGTATGTGCATAAGGTGATACCTAGTATTGGTATTGTTTTTCTCATCAACACCTGGAGTAGCCAACTGCACATCATCTTCTAACTGCGATAACACAACTGTATTGCGATATGAAAGCACACTCTTTCTTATTTTTTTCCGATAGATTGGTGCTAGTGTGTTGTACACAGGTGATGGTGTAAGAGCTTTTATAACTCTGCGTATAAAGAGCAACACTTCTTCGTATGTAAAATGTTCCTTGGGTGGTTGTAAATCACGGTCAAAAGTATGGACTAGATAAGAATTGATAGTGTAAATTTTATCCATCACTTGCACATCAACTGTCCACTGATGCTTTACATCATTAGTCAAATCTTTTATGGCAGCGAGCAACTCCACCACATACCTTTTTACCCCATCACGGCTCGGTAGTAAAATTTTGTCTGCTTCTACTAAAACTCTTGAAGGCACAGTGTTTGGTAACGTGTATGGATTTATTTTTTGCTTCCAAGAACTGTCATAAAGGTCGTCCATTTCTTTTTTGTCACCGGTGTAGGTATAACCCAATCGTTCCATTGTTTCTCCATGGTAGTTCCAAAAAAGATCCTGGAGATGAGTAGGCATTTCATCGCGCCATGATCCTGACTTGCCTTTTCTGAAAAATTTAGCAGTTTGTTCAGTTTTGCTGTTCAACTTAAATTCATCTAACTCTTTCAATCCGAAATAGGCTTCGCCCTTTTTCATTTGTTCGAAGGTGGGTAGCTTTGTAATGTCACCCTCGGGCATATCTATAAACTTTCTCAACCGCTCAACTTGACCAATAGGGTCAGCCACTAAATCTTCATAACGTATTACAACATCAGCTTTTTCCATCCATTGTTTAACGTTTTCACTCCACCCGCCAAAAAATGTACCCTCCGCAGCTACAATAGCTTCTTGCAAATTTGAGTATAATGTAGATTGAACATCTATTAAATCTTTTTTTTGATGTGCCATACTTACCAGAGAATCTCTTCCATCGCGTATGAGATAAACCACAGGACAATTAACCTTAGGCAACTCATGAGGCAATAGGTGAGTTTTTACCACATCATATTTTTGAAACTGAGGATCTACCGGGTAATGTTCCCCATTATGAAACGCACTGCTTTCTATGCCATAGCAGTAGTAGAGTATGTTTCTAAAATACGTGTTGCCTGATCGAGGAAACGAGGCCAGCCACATTTTCATATCGCAAGTTGATTACTAGGGGTTCGCGTACTTAATATGTAATTATACAACTCAACATCCTGCTTATTGTACTCTAATATTAAATCCAAAATTTCTTGCCTATTTACTTCTTGTTTTCGTGAGGTTACGTTGTTTACTATGTGGGGCACTGTTTTCCAGTTTAGTATTTTGCCAAGTAACTCCAAATCTTTTTCGTACTCTTCTACCAAACCTACAAACAAAAAATCATCTATTTTCTTCCCTTCTAAAATTCTACTCATCCTGTTTTTGTTTGCCGGTTGAGAAGCATATTCTTCAAGTGAACGTCTTAGGTGTTTAAAAGCCCCCATGTTTATTTTGGCAGTTTCTAAAGCATTTTCGGTTTGCTGAAGCAGGTAGTAGTAATTTGAAATGGTTCTTTTCACCGGGTGTCGCAGCCAGGTAATAACCGGTACCGGTTCAAGTTCAGGAAAACAGCTATACAAATCTTTAATGTGAAAGTGCCCATGAACTACTCTCACATAATCTGGCAACACACCGTGTTCGTATGGTTTCTCGTTAAGTTTTACAGCTTTTGTACCAGCACTTATATCTAATCGTATAACTTCTTTTTCGCCATAAATTTTTTTAAGTGTATTTCTAAAAGATGTGCCGGCAGTTTTGGGTATATGAACCGAAACCAATTCAACTTGTGGGGGCTTTACTTGTTTGTGTTTCCAAAAGAAAAAACTCATAGCTAAAAATTTGTTGTCTCTTTAATTCCGGTTTCGGTATGATAAAACTGGGCAACCTCTTTTACATTACTGCTCATCATGGCTGTTTCACCGTTGCGCAGCATTAAAATTTTAGTTGCCAGCATTTCCGCTTGTTCTGTATTATTAGTAACAAACAATACAGCTGTTTCTTTGGCTACTTTCTGTAAATGCAAAAAACATTTTTGCCGGAATGCCTGATCGCCTACCGATAGTGCTTCATCAATAATAAAAATGTCGGGCTTTACACAAGTAGCAATAGCAAAACCAATTCTCGCACGCATGCCATCTGAATAAGAGCCTAGCAATTGATCAATACGATTGCCCAACTCAGTAAACTCAATTATCTCATCTATATGTTTATCTATTTCTTTTTTAGTGAGATTAAGCAGGTAACCTTTCAGATAAATATTTTGCCGCCCGGTGAGGTGAGCATACATGCCTGTTTTTAGAGTAAACATGGCGAGAATTCTTCCGTTCACAGAAACGGCACCTGAGTCGAGTGGGTAAATTCCGGCAATCAGCCTCATCAGCGTTGTTTTCCCGGATCCATTTCTGCCTACCACTCCTAATATCTCTCCCCTGTTTAATGCAAACGAAACATCTTTAACTGCCCAAAACTCATCGGGGCGAAGTTTGCCTGTTTGTCGGTGTAGGCCGAGTGCAGCTTTTGCAACATCCTGCAAACCGTACCAAAAACTTTGTTGAGGGTGTCGGGTAAACTTTTTACTAACCCCACTAACTGTAACCAACGCTGTATCTGACATAGCTTACACCAATAGTTTTTCTGTAACCAACAAATTTGCCTTTTCAAAAAAATGAATAGCCAGTAACAATAGCACAGTTGAAATAAGAAAACACCATGCAAACGTTGATACATCTGGCAAAGAGCCGTATATCAAGACATCGCGAGGAATGCACACTAAGTATGTAAATGGGTTGTGCGCTACAATTTTTTGTAAGAACACAGTGTTTTCTAACCTGTTATAAAAAACCGGGGTTATAAAAATTATCAGGTGTATGAGTTTGTCAGCTAACATGGCTACATCTACAAGAACTACGCGAAGCAGTGAAAAAACTATTCCTGTAGCCACAGCAAAAAAAAGCAAAGGCAACAAAAATACAGGCGTAACCAGAGACGTAGCTGAAAACTTAAACCCGGATGCTACCATAAAAATAAGCGTTACTACAAAAAGCATAAGGAAACGAATCAAACTACTTATGACTTTCTCATAAACAAACACACTGCGAGGAATTGTTACATCGAGCATGATGTTGGTGTTTTCTACTACGCAACGTGAAACCAAATCATAAGTGCTTGAAAAAAGATTGAAAATTGTAACCCCTGAAATCAGGTAAATTATATACGGCACTCCTTCGACCCCTGCATGAAGCAGCCCGGTTTTGTGCAACACAAACCAAACCGCCACTGTTGTTAGAGGGGTAAAAAAAATCCAGAATACGCCTAAAGAAGACCGCTTAACTTGTAAGCTAAGTTTAGTTTTGGTTAATCTCCATATAAGGTGCCGGTGATGCAAACCATCTTTCAAAAAGGAAATTGTAGTGTCAGTTAGCAATTTGTAGCTCAGTGTTTCTATGCGTTCAATAATAAGCATTTATATATTAGCTGAAAATGAAGACTACACAAGAACAAAATTCAACTATAAGAGAAAACAAGCAGTTGATAGTGTTGCTTTTCTGTTTTCTGCTTGTGTACTTGGGAGCATATACCTTACGTGCTTGTATGGTTGAAGTAAAAACTTCGTTAGCGCAAATATGTACAGTTGTAATTTTAGGTGCTTTTGTAAATTATATTTTCCCCTACAGGTATAAGAAATTTACACTTCCTTTTGTGTTTGTTGTATGTGCCATGCTATTTATAAAGGGTATATGGTCATACTACATTTTGTCGGGCATAGTAGTTATGCTTTGTTTACTAGTAATACCATACAGCCTTAAGGTAAAAATTTCCTTAATAACACTATTAGCAATTGTAGTTTGGGCAGTACTTCTGACTAATTTTTTTTCGATTAATACCAAGTTTTGGGGAATGCTGGCTACAGCTGTAGGTAGTGTTTTCATGCTTAGGGCTATATCCTATTTGCACGAGCAATCAATAAACAGCACCAAAACCCCACTTATACAACACATCAATTACTTTTTGCTGCCGTCAAATTTAGCTGTGCCTATTTTCCCCGTTATTGATTTCAAAGTATTTGCAACAAGTTATTACTCTGTTCCGGCCATAGAAACAATCAGAAAGGGTACTGTATGGTTTTTGTTAGGGATTCTTCAATATCTGGTTTACAAATTTATTTATCACAACTTGTCTGTGTCTCCATTTAACATTGACTCAAGTGCTAAACTTGTTCAGTATATGATGACTCAGTTTTTGTATGTGTTACGAATACTCGGGCTGTTTCATATTTCATTGGGTTTAATTTGCCTGTACGGATATAACCTGCCGGAAATTTTTAATCACATATTTATTGCTAACGGCTTTACAGATTTATGGAATAGAATTAATATTTACTGGAAAGAATTTGTTGTAAAAATTTTCTTCTATCCTATTTACTTCAAAATACGAAAAACTTCTTTACCGCTTAAGATGTTCTTTGTAACGCTGCTTTGTTTTGTAATAAGTTGGCAGTTGCACAGTTGGCAGTGGCTATGGATTATGCGAACATTTCCGGTTACAGCTACAGATGCTATTTTTTGGATAAGTTTTGGATTGCTGGTGGCTACAGAGGCAGAATGGCAAAGTCGGGCAATACCTTCTTTTAAACAGATTACGGCAGCAACACCTTTCATTAAAGCGGCTCAATCAGTGGGGGTGCTTGCTGTTATGTGTATTCTTTGGTCTGTATGGGTTAGCTCTTCTTTAAACGGTTGGCTGCAGCTGTTTTCTAACATTGAACTAACCCAGTCAGATACGTTAATAACTGTGGCTATTTTTGTTGTATGGTGGTTGGCTGTGGTGCTTTACTACTTTCTTTTTTACAAAAAACCATCCTGGATAGTAAACAACCACAAACTTACGATTGGGTTGTTTGTAGCAGTATGTGTTTTCATGCATTCACGAGCTCATTTGTGGGCAGAAGAGTTAAGCCATTTAAAGTTTAGAGAAATAAAAACAACCAACTTAAATCAGGCCGATAAAGACTTTGAAGAAAGGAGCTACTACAATAATCTGCTGGCCGGCAGAAACATGGTGCTATCGTCAAAAACTGCTTTAGACAAAACCCAATGGTCAACATCGGTTTATCCATTACTTATTCGCTATCCGGGCAATGTTCTGCGGTATGATTATCTACCAAATAAGAAGCTAACTATAAACAGCTTAGATATTCGCACAAATGAATGTGGCATGCGCGACAAAACTTATACTAAAGCAAAACCTGACTCAGTGTATAGAATAATACTTGCCGGTGGCTCTATTGAAATGGGGCAAGGCGTAAGTAATGATGATGTATTTGAACAAGTTGCAGAAGACAAACTTAGCCAGCTAAGTTTTAAAGATAGTGCCGGTAAAAATATAAAAGTTGAACTTTTGAATTTTTCTGTAAATGGTTACAGGTTAAACAAAGTTGTACCGCTTTTAGAGCTAAAAGCACTTGAATTTGAGCCGAATGTGTTGCTTACTTTCCGATACACCAATGATGAAGTAAATCTGGCAGTAAAAATGGCTCAGGACATTGACAGAAAATGGGAAAATGTAAATGACACATTTCTACTAAATATATTTTCGAAACATCGGTTAACAGACTTATCAAGCGAAAAACGAATTGCTGCCGTGTTAACCAATGAGTACGTGCAGATAGATAATTGGTATTCTACAAAAATTAAAACCTACTGTAACGAATACAACATAACCCCTGTGTCGGTATTTTTACCGGTACCGCTCGATTCGGTTAACAAGCAAGAGTATGAGTATTTAAAAACAAATGCAGCCAAACACGGCTTCGAGTTTTGGGACATGAGCCACTGGTATAAAAATTTGCTGCACAACACCCTGACGCTTACTAAAACAGACATACACCCCAACCCTGAAGGACACCGCATGTTGGCTGATAAGTTTTACCAGCTGATTTTGGCTCATCTTAGAAGCAAAGGCATAAAGCCTGTTAACAACAATTCAGAAGTAAGCACAAATACAAACTAGATGCTTTTATTGCTTCTCGTTTCAATTCAATTTTCTTTGCAGCTATTCTATGATTAAACGGTTCATTTTAGTTTTCCTGTTTACAATTACGTGTTCGTTGTTTGTATCGGCATATACTCTACGCGGTACGGTTACCGATATTAGAGGAGAAAAACTCGGCTTCACTAACATATTTATTAAAGGCACTACCAACGGCACGTCTGCCAATGCCGAAGGGCAATATATGCTCGAACTACCGGCCGGAAATTATGAAGTAGTGTTTAATCACATTGGCTTTAAGCAAAAAGTTGAAAGTGTAAAAATTACCGGTAACACATTGCTGAACGTAAGCATGGAGGTAGCGCAGTACGAAATTCGTGATGTGCTGATTAACGGTAACGAAGACCCCGCTATTGCAGTAATTAAAAAAGCAATGGCCAAACGCAAGTATTTTCTTAGCGCTGTTGAATCTTACTCGTGCGATGCGTACGTAAAAGGAGTTCAACGGTTAACAGATGCTCCATTTTGGGCAGAGAAACGACTTAAAAATGCTGGTATTGTGGTAGGCAAAAACGGAGTAGTGTATTTAAGCGAATCGCAAAGCCGCTTGTACTACAAAAAACCCGGTAAATTTCACGAGGTAATTTACAGCAGCAAAGTAAGCGGCAACGCAAGAGGGTTTACCTTTAACAATGCTCAAAACTTTTTCTTCAATTTTTATGAGCGCGACATTACTATACCGGTTATAGCTCAACGCCCATTTATTTCGCCTCTTAGCGACAATGGTTTTTTTTACTACAACTACCACATGCTGGGCGCATACAAAGAAGGCGACTACTTAGTAAATAAAATTCAGGTTACTCCTAAGCGAAAAAACGACCCGTGCTTTAGCGGTGTGTTAAGCATAGTTGAGGACAACTGGAACATACATTCGGTAGAGTTAGTTTTGCTAAAGCGCAACGGCATAGAATATATTGACACACTGAAGGTGTCGCAATATTTTTTACCGGTAAAAAATGATTTGTGGCTGCCCACTCAGCAACGGTACGATGCCAACGGAGGTGTGCTAGGCATAAAGGGCGATGGGTATTTTCTGGGCATTTTTAAAAACTATCAGCTAAACACTTCGTTTGATATACCTACCACTAAACCACTTGTTAAAACCGACAGTGTAAAGTCGCCCGAAAAATTTATCAAGCAGAAAAAGAAAGCCGAGAAAAAAGCTGACCAAAAACTGTTTACCCCTGAAGTAGTGAAGATTGAAGATGGTGCGAACAAGCGCGAAGAATCGTATTGGGACAGCATTAGACCGGTGCCCCTTACCGAACTTGAAATTACCGACTACCACCTCAAAGACAGTATAGAAAAACTCAAAGACACTAAAGAATTTAAGGATAGCACCGACAAGCTAAACAACAAGCCATCGTTCTTTAGCTTGCTTACAGGTCATGTGGTAAGATTAACCAACAAAAAGTTTCAAGTAGAGTTTCCCGGCTTACTGAACCTGGTAAATTTTAACACCGTTGAAGGTGTAAATTTTCAACTAAGGTTTGCCATTCGCAAAAGTTGGGAAAACCAAAGGCGTTTATCATTTGAACCGGTCTTCAGATATGGGTTAAGCAACCGGCATTTTAATGCTATGGGCACATTCACTTTTCGCAATAGTCAGGTGCATGACGAATACATAACACTCAGCGGTGGTAAGTTTATTAGCCAAATTGACGGCACACAGCCACAGACCGAGTTTGGCAACACCTGGTACACTCTCCTTTTAGGTCAAAATTTTATGAAGTTGTATGAACAGAACTTTGTAAAGCTCAGCTATGCCAGAGAAATTTACAACGGCATCAACGGATCTATAAGCGCATCTTATGAGCAGCGTTTGCCGCTCGAAAACACCCGTCTTTATACTTTCTTTAAAAAACAATACAAAAACCTGACACCAAACGGGGTAGAGCTACCCACAGTAAATTATGCTACTGATAATGTTACCCGCCACAACAGTTTTAGAATAGACCTTAAATTTCATTTTACGTTTGGGCAAAAGTTTATTACCCGCCCCGATGCCAAAATACGATTTGGCTCAAAGTACCCAGAGTTGTTAGTAATGTATAAGCGCTCTATACCTATTAAGGGCTTCAGTGATTTAAACTTCGACTTTCTAGAAGCTCAGCTTTATGGAAAAATTCCATTGAAAATTGTAGGCACTATGTTTTACCGCTTTGGCGGTGGTGGCTTTGCCAGCCGCAAACGGGTTGACTTTGCCGACTACAAACACTTTAGCGGCAACTTTTTGTCGCAGGGGGGCACCGATTTACTGGGCTTCTTTTTAGTTCACTTCTATAAACACAGCACCGACAGATATTTTGGTGAAGCCCATATAGAACACCATTTTGGAGGCTTTTTATTCAACAAAATACCCGGTATAAGAACCCTTAAGCTGGATGAAATAATAGGTTTTCACGCACTGTACACCCCCACCCGCCATCAATATTTTCAAGTGGACATAGGCATTGGCAATATTCTGAAACTGATACGAGTAGATTTTGTAATGGGTTTCGAAGAAAAGAAAGTAATGCGCTACGGTGCGCGCTTAGGATTTAACCTAACGGTAGTTAAGTAAGCCATCTGCTGTCCGGTTGGCAGTTTAGTTTTATTTTCTATTCTTGCCCGAATCTAAAACTAAGTATTATGCCTCGTAAGCAGTTTACTCTGGAGTATATTATCCGATCTTCGCCTTCTATTTTGTTTGAGTTTGTTACACAGCCAACCAACTTGGCACAGTGGTTCAGTGATTATTGCGATTCTCAAGGCGATATTTTCATTTTTGGATGGAACGGTTCTTTTCAGCGGGCACGCCAATTTGAGATGGAGCAGGATGAATACGTAAAATACCACTGGGAAGACAGTGTTAAAGGCGAATACTTTATGTTTCGTGTTTACAAATCGGAGATTGCTAATGACACAATTTTAGAGATAACCGACTTTGCCGAAGCCAAAGAGATTAAAGAGCAAACTTTTTTGTGGGATAAGCAAATTGAAGATCTAAAACATACTATAGGAGCCTAAAGCCATACATGCCTTGTTAAACAAAACCGCCCCGAAGTAAGCTGCGGGGCGGTTTTGTTTATGGTTGCCTGGCCCCTACTTTTTTATTATCAGTTTAAAACCAGTACCGTGTATGTTGAGTACTTCTACGTTAGTATCTTCTTTTAAATACTTGCGCAACTTGGCAATGTAAACATCCATACTTCTGCCGGCAAAGTAAGAGTCGGTACCCCACACTGCGTTTAATGCTACTTCGCGCTCCAGCACACGTTCGGTGTAAACGGCCAACATTTTAAGCAATTCAGACTCTTTAGTAGTTAGTTTGGTTTCTTTGTTACCAATTTTCAGAATACGCAAGGTATTATCGAACTCAAACCTACCAATATTGAATTTGTTTTGTGTGCTGGCTTCAGTTTTCGGCAGGCGCTTGAAAATATTTTCCATGCGCAGGGTCAGTTCTTCCATGCTAAAGGGCTTGGTAATATAGTCATCAGCACCCAGTTTAAGCCCTTCTATGGTGTCTTCTTTCATAGCTTTGGCTGTAAGAAAAATTACGGGCACGTTAGCGTTCATTCTACGAATGTCTTTGGCCAACGTAAAGCCGTCTTTCTTGGGCATCATTACATCAAGCAGACACATGTCGTATTTGTTGTTCTTAAATTCATGAAAGCCGTCTTCGCCATTGCGCTTGAGGGTTACTTCATAGTTTTTTAGTTCTAACGAATCTTGTAACAGGTTGCCCAAATTGGTATCATCTTCTACCAGCAATATTTTTTTCTTGTTTGTCATATGGTTTGGTTTTATGGTTTCGGATTTAACAATTCAAAACTACTGCCGTTTAATACTTATGCTAACAGATTATCATTTATTAACAGCGACAAAGGGCAGGTAAATTTCGAAGCGACTGCCCATACCCGGTTCGCTTTCTACTTTTACAGTGCCTTCATGTGCCCTTACAATTACATGCACGTAACTAAGCCCTAGGCCAAAGCCTTTTACATTGTGAATGTTACCGGTAGGTACGCGGTAAAATTTTTCGAACACTTTTTTCTGACTTTCTTTTGAAATACCAATACCGTTATCTTCAATAGAAATATAAATACCCTTACCAGTGCTTCGGGTGCTTACTTTTATTTTAAGACTGTCTTCATTGCGGTATTTAATGGCATTATCAAAAATATTAAAGAAGGCATTGGTGAGGTGAAACACATCGCCCGAAATTTGGAACTTGGTGGCAGCAAGGTTTTTGTGAAGTTCACCGTTTTCGTTTTGAATGCGCAGTTCTAGCGAGTCGGTAATATCGGTGAGTAGTTGGTGTACATCTACCTGCGATAGTTTGAGTTTAAACTCGCCCCTGTCTAAACGCGCTACCTGCAACACATTTTCAATATGACCGCTCAACCGTTTATTTTCTTCTTCTATAATGGTGGAATAATTCAGTATTTTTTCGGGGTTCGAAATTACACGATCGTTTTTGAGCATTTGGCTAGCCAGCGATATGGTAGCCACCGGTGTTTTGAACTCGTGGGTCATGTTGTTGATGAAATCGGTTTTTAGTTCATCTAATTTTTTTTGCCGGTAAATGATGTAAAACGAACCAGCAAACGATGACAGTATAATAAAGATAAAAGCCGCCATGGCCGATAGCATGAGCCATATAGATTGAAAAATGAAGTTTCGTTTTTCGGGAAATGTAACTACTATGATACCTGAGTTTTCGTACAAATCATTGGGGAAAAGCGGTATGGAGTAAAAGTTAGATGCTTTGGCTTCTTCTTTAGTTACCTGCATGTTGCCAAAAAGCATACCGGTGGCCCAGTTGTCGAACACGGCATATTGGTAAGGGGTGCTTATGCCTTCTTTGCGAAACTCTTCGTTGAGCAGGTTCTCCACCATATTTTTGCTTACACGCTGGCTAAGACACTTGTCATCAAGCATAAATTGCATGGCCAGGTCTTGAAATAGATGATTATACTTGGTAAACTGCATGGCTATAAGATGCCGTTCACGTTCTTCGGGGTTAGTAAATACCTGTTTGTCTTTACTTACTTCATGAATTTTTTCGGCTTTCTCTTTTAAGTAAGTAATGCTACCCATAAACTTTGACACAAAGTTTCCACTTGTATCGCTAAAGCCAAATTTCATGGCGTGCTGGCCAACAGAATCTACCAGAGTAAACTTAGGGGTATATGCCTTAATAGATTGTACGGTGTCGTACATTTTGTTCATGCTGCGGCCAAAATCATTTAACCCTGCAACCTCAAAGTAGTTGATGGCTTCATCGCGCTCAATAGATTTGCTTACGTTGCCCAAAGCCAGATACACGCCTTGGTCAAACTTTTCTTCGCGCATACTGTAGCTTTGCTTTATCCATTTTACCTGTATGTATATAAGCCCGGCCAGCGACAGTATAATGGCGGCTATAATGGTGTTGACGAGTTTCGAATTCATGCCGCGCTAAAATAAAACAAGCGCGCAGTGTGGCCGAGGGCTTAACTTTATTTGGAAACCGGTTACTTGGCTATTGAGTGCTGGGGAAATGGAAACTAAGATTGGGTAGTTATCATTTGAAATGTAAAAGTAACAACCGCCCTTCGAGAGAGGGGCGGCTGTTTACATTGGCGGGCTTTAGCCCGCAAAAAAAACTGTATTTATTCCGCTTATCATGCACTCATTATGGGGTGGCTTCAGCCAACCTATAAAAAAGCTCTACTCTATCGCTTCTACACCATCTACAAAATATTTTGTTTCGCCCTGCCATGGCATTTGTTTTATTACTTCGCTGTAATGAACTGATACTTTTTTGCCTTGCAGCTTAATCAGCTTTTGAGCCGTAGCTTCGTCTTTTACCGAAAAATACCAAAGTGAGTTAACCTGCACGGTGTTGTTGTTAATATTGTTCATGCCACCTAGGTTCATTTCGCCTTCGTAGGTTTTAAACACATAGCCCTTTTTCGAAAATCGAATTACGGTGCCGGCCATGTTGCCTTCGCTGTAGGTAAAGTTAAAAACAAACAAGGTAGCGGCTATACCTACCGCCAGTATTACCAGTAGCCATATAAAAATACTGCGGAGTAGTTTCCCTGATTTTGGTGCCGGTGAGGTTTCATTTGCCATAGTGGTTACTTTATTATGTTGAAAATAGTAATTGGTTTACATAGAAATAGATCCCTTGCGGAATTCGGTTTTACCAATAATAGCATTGATAACAAACGCCTTTCCGCTCCGCGAGGATTCTTTTGCTTTAATCACAGCAGCATTAAACGCATCCATAGTTTCTATGCGCATACCATCGGCACCAAACGCCTCAGCTATTTTCTGGTAGTCGCTGTATGCCAGGTTCATAGCGCAGTCGCTCTTTAAAAACTCTACCTGGTCGCGGGCTATCTGGGTCCAGCAGGCATCATTACCTATCAGCGAAATTACCGGCAGTTGGTGGCGCACAAAAGTGTCGTATTCCATTATGCTGTAGCCGGCACTGCCATCGCCATAAATAATCCAAACATCTTTTTCAGGAAAAACAAGCTTGGCGCCCAGCGCAAAACCGGCTCCTACGCCCAGGGTGCCAAACACACCCGGGTCGAGCCAGCTTAGCGGTGCCCGCGGACGAAGTGTGTATGCAGATGTAGCTACAAAGTCTCCGCCATCGGCTACTAGAATGGTGTTGTCATCTAACTGTGGTTCGAGGTCACGGAAAAGTTTGATTGGATTTACACCAATATTAGTGGGCAGTGCTGCCTGCTCATTGATGTTTGCCTCACGCTTGGCGTCACGCGCCCGCAATGCTTCAATCCACTGTGAAAAATTGCCCTGATACTTATCGGCCAGCGCAATTAAAAAATCTTGGGGGTCGGCATGAATACCAAGCGAAGGAGTTTTGTTTTTGTTCAGGTCTTCGCGGCTGCGATTAATGGAAATAAACTTGCGGCCGCCAATATGGTTGCCGTAATCAAGTCTAAAATCGTTGGGCACACCGGCCAGTATTATCAGATCACTTTCTTTAATGGCATCTTTGCGGTGGTGGCGCATTTGCAGATTGTTCTCCTTACCCAATAACCCACGCCCCATACCGCTGAGATACACCGGAATACCCAACCGGCTAACAGCATCTGCTAGCTGCTGTGCCTTGTTGGGGTTCATCATAGCGCCACTGCCTACCAACATTACAGGTTTAGTGGCTTTGCCCAACATGCTTATTGCTTTACTCAACTGCCCCGAACTATGTGTGGCATACTTAAACGACAGCACCGGAGTATCGAGCCTTACCGAATCTTTACCGGCAAATAAATTTTTAGCGTGGTTATTAACATACCATTGCAGCAGTCGCTCCTGTATGTTCTTAGGCGGGGTTTCTTTACTCTTAGCGCCATACCAACTGCGCACCAACTCTTCGCCATATAAAGTATCTATAGGGCACTCAACAAACACAGGCCCCGGCACACCTTCTTGCGCTATAGCAAACGCTTTGTCGAGGGTGCTTACTATGTCTTTTACCTGATTTATGCTTGTAGAATACTTGCACACAGCACGCATAATGCTCATTTGGTCAATATCCTGCAGTGACCCTCGCCCCTTTAATATAGTAGCAGCACCACCGCCTAAAAGTATCAATGGCGACTGAGCCAGCGCAGCATTTTTAACTGCAGTAATAGTGTTGGTTAACCCCGGGCCGGCAGTTACTACGGCTACCCCCGGCACACCACTCAATCGCGATACGGCATCGGCTGCAAATACAGCGTTTACTTCGTGGCGCGTATCCACTACTCTAATACCTAAGTTTTGAGCCGATACAAAAATGGGCGACACATGGCCTCCGCAAAGCGTAAACAAAAATTTAACCTTATGTTTCTGAAGTGTACGTGCTATTATTTCTCCTCCGTGCATAGTTGTTTTATTTGCGGGCGAATATATTCTTTACCTGTATAGAATCATGGAGAAAAATCTTGGCGGAAACCAAATACTGGCGTTTGTAATATGCATGATAAGCTTACAAACTTATGGGCAGGTTACACCACTCATTAACGGTCATGCTCATAACGACTATGTGCACCCCCACCCCCTTACCACCGCCCTGCAAAACGGCTTTACCAGTATAGAAGTAGATGTTTTTTTACATAACCAAAGCTTGGTTGTATCACACATAGCGGTAGGGCTTAACCACAAAAGAACTATCGGGGAGCTATACCTTCATCCTCTGTCAGAAATAATAAAGCAAAACAGTGGCACCGTGTACCTCAACACTATCACACCCGTGGTGCTGATGATAGACTTTAAAACAGCCGCTGAACCTACGTACCAAAAACTGCTTGAATTACTGAAACCCTACCACCACCTCATTACCCTCTATAAAGGCGACTCGGTAATTAAACAAGGCGCAATCAATATATTACTTTCTGGCAGGACACCTGCAGCTGCACTATTGAAAACCGACACCGCCTGGGCCACCTTAGACGGCTCGGTAAGCTCTATAGCCGATACACTACATAGAAGAGTAACCACCCGCTACAGCAGCGCATGGCAAAGCCATTTTAGCTGGAACGGCATCGGCAAAATGCCAAAACTGCAAAAGAAAAAACTCAAGTATCTGGTAGGCGAAGCGCATCGCCTTGGCAAACAAATAAGGTTTTATCACATACCTGATAAACCCAACTGCTGGCGCGTGTTGCTTAATGCCGGTGTTGATTGGATAAACACCAACCGCCTGAGCCAATTCAAAAACTATTTTTTGAACGAATACCGCAGATAGTTTAGAACTCTGCATTAATTACCTAAACTTGTTTCATGGAACCAAAGGTGGTTATCTACATAGCGGTGGCTATTATCTATTTTGTGTATAGCGCTATAAAGAAAGCGCAAGAGCAAAAAAACACTACCGGCAAACCTGCCAATAAACCTGTATCGCCTCCGGTGGCAAAGGGTTTCGATGAGATACTTCGTGAACTGCAACAACAACAAGCAGCAGCCAAACAAGCTACTACGTCAAAACCCACCGTTTCAGCAAGCAGCTACCAACCCAAGAAACAAAAAGAAATACTAGTATTTGAAAAACAAACGGGCGCCCCTGCTGATGGCAACTACACCCGTCAACTAACTGCCGAAGAAAAAATAGAACGAGGCAACTTATCAATAAGCAACGAAGGCATCTACAAGATAAAATCAATTGAAGAAGAAGAACAAGAAAACACAGCATATAAGTTAGATGTCCGGCAAGCAGTTATCGGATCCATAATCTTGGAACCAAAATTTAAGTAATGAAAAAACTCAGCCCAGTATATGTTGACCACCGTGTGTTTACTGAGTTTTCGAACTATATAAAAAGCGAAGAACCTTCGTCAGTTTTTGTGTTGGTTGACGAAAACACCCTTAAACATTGTTATCCGTTGGTAAAAACACGACTTCCGAAAAAGCACACCATCGTTAACATAAAAAGTGGCGAAAAAAACAAGACCTTAAATACTTGCGAAAAAATTTGGCAACAACTTACCAAAGTCAATGCTGACAGAAAAACCCTGCTGGTGAATCTGGGCGGGGGAGTATTGAGCGATGTTGGAGGTTTTGCAGCAGGTTGTTACAAACGAGGAATTAAATATGTGAATATACCCACCACTCTGCTGGCCATGGTTGATGCCAGCGTAGGGGCTAAAACAGGTGTTGACTTCAACGGATTCAAAAACCAGATTGGCTTGTTTTGTGAACCCGAAGCCGTATTTATATATACCGATTTTTTAAAAACACTTTCCTACCGCCATTTAAAGGCTGGCATAGCCGAGGTAATAAAACACTACCTCATAGCCAACCGCAAAGCCTACATCGAACTTTCGAACCAACTGACATTAAAACCAACAGGAGAAAAACAACCCAACATACGCGAACTTAATTGGACCTCGCTCGTAAAGCAAAACGTGGCTATCAAACAGCAAATTGTTGCTAAAGACAAATTTGAAAGGGCAGATCGTAAAGCACTGAACTTCGGACACACCATAGGCCATGCGGTAGAAACATTTTATTTAAACAGAGGCGATGGTGTTTTACATGGCGAAGCCGTAGCCATAGGGTTACTGTGCGAAGCACAAATATGTGTATCACTTGGCACCATACCTCGTAATGAATTCATGAATATATTTATCCTTTGGGCATCTGTTTTTGCAGAACACAAACAAATTGCGAAAAAAGACATTCCCGCCATTGTAAAACTTATAGCCCAGGACAAGAAAAACAGCCATGGCAAAAATCAGTTTACGCTCCTTAACAATGTAGGCAGATACACTGTAAACAATTTTGTAGAGCTTAAACATATTAAAGATGCTCTTACTTACTACTCAGAAATTTTTTAGCCAGGTATCAGATGAAAGTGTTTCACCCCACCCGTAAAATAAAAGCGCACCTAAAGTTGCCAGGATCAAAGAGCGAAAGCAACCGCGCTTTAGTTTTAAATGCGCTTTCGGCAAACAAACTCACACTGCACAACCTTTCAACCGCCCGCGACACACAAATACTCATTGATGTACTTAGCCATGATGATACACTAATTGATGTGTTAGATGCAGGCACCGCCATGCGGTTTTTAACCGCGTATTATTGCGTAACCAACCGACACAAAATAATTTCCGGCTCCCAACACCTGAACCAGCGCCCTATAGCGCCATTGGTTAACGCATTAAGCGAAATGGGCTTTGATATAAGATATAAAGCCAACGAAAATTTTCCGCCTTTAGAAGTACACCCGGTAAACACATCTAAAATTGCTGACGAGGTTTGGGTTGAAGGAAACATCAGCAGCCAGTTTATTACAGCGTTGTTGCTTATTGCCCCGTTTTTGCTACATGGCTTGCGTATAAAATTCACCACTGAATTGGTTTCAAAACCATACATAGAAATGACAGTAAAAATGCTTCGTGAAATTGGAGCACAGATAACTTGGGAAAACAACTACATAGTTGTGGAACCTTTGCCTGAATTTTCTGATACCCAAACTTTAACGATTACACCCGACTGGTCTGCTGCTTCGTATTGGTACAGCATAGCTTTCTTAGCTGACGAAGCAGAAATTTTACTGGAAGGCTTGCAAGATGACTACACTCAAGGCGACCGTGTGATGGCCGACTGGATGAAACGTTTTGGAGTGATGACAGAGTTTCACTCAACAGGTGCTACGCTTCGAAAAACAGAGGTAAACTATCCTACACTCATGAAACTGAACTTTAAAGACAATCCGGACATAGCACAGACCTTCGCATTTATGTTTGCTGCAAAAAATATCTGCTGCACTTTTTCTGGTATCGAAAGTTTAAAGATTAAAGAAACCAACCGTATTGCTGCTCTGCAAAATGAGTTGCTAAAAGTTAACGTGCATTTCAATTACGCACCCATGTACAGATTCTACCAACTAAAAGGCGAGTTTAAACCATCTGCAAGCGCGTTTAAAACCTATAACGATCACCGTATGGCTATGTGTATTGCACCTCTGGCGTTAACCTCACCGGTTGAAATCGAAAATGCAGAAGTGGTGCAAAAGTCTTATCCTGAATTCTGGCTGCACTTGCAGCAAGCCGGCTTTGAAACTAACTGACCTGTTCGGGTGCAGCATTTGGGTTGCTCCAATACTTTCTCCATTTTTCCAACACCTGCTGAAACTCGGTGGGCAATGGTGCTTCAAAAAATAGTTCTTTACCGTTAACGGGGTGCACAAAGCCCAATGTAGCAGCATGTAGCGCCTGACGAGGCATTTGTTCGAAACAGTTTTCGATAAACTGTTTGTATTTTGAATAAACAGTTCCTTTCAAAATTTTGTTGCCATTATAACGGGTGTCGTTAAACAGCGTATGCCCAATGTGTTTCATGTGTACACGTATCTGGTGGGTGCGCCCTGTTTCTAACTTACACTCTACAAGCGTAACATAGTTGAGCCGTTCAATAACTTTATAATGAGTTACCGCATGTTTTCCTCCACCGCCATCGGGATAAGTTTGCATCTGCATTCGTTCGCGGCTATCGCGGCCAATGTTGGCAATAACGGTTCCTTCGTTGTCTTTCACATCGCCCCACACCAGAGCTATGTATTTTCGTTTAGTAGTTCTATCAAAAAATTGTTTTGCTAAATGAGCTAAAGCGTGGTCTGTTTTGGCAAGCACTATTAAACCGCTAGTACCCTTGTCGAGCCTGTGAACTAAACCCGGGCGAAAATCTTCTTTGCCCTTTGGCAGATTTTTAAAATGCCACAGCACTGCATTTATCAGAGTGCCTCTGTAATTACCCAACCCGGGGTGCACAACTATTTCGGGCGCTTTGTTTATCACCATCACTACATCATCTTCATACACCACGTCTATAGGTATATTTTCAGGCACTAAATCAAAATTCTGTTCGTGCTTTGGCAGTAACAGCAGTATTTGGTCAAGCGGGCGAATTTTGTAGTTAGACTTGACCGGTTTACCGTTTACGGTTATACTACCGGCTTCGGCAGCCGCTTGAATTTTTGTGCGACTTATGTTATTGCCTAAGTGAGAATGCACAAACTTGTCAATACGTACGGGGGCTTGACCCTTGTCAACCATTATGGTTAATTCTTCCACCAACTCATCACCCGAATCGGGGCTTACTGAAAAGTCGTCTTCATCAGTGTTCGAAATACTCATTGGGTTATGGGTAAGTTAGTTATGTGGGGTATAGAATATCCGATTGGTAAGTAATAGACTACAATACTATAAAATGTTTGTTGCTATAGTTCATTTAGCCTTTCCAAACAGGCTTACGTTTCTCTGCAAAAGCAGCAATTCCCTCAGTAGCATCTTCGGTTTGCAAGCACTGCCCGAGCATTTTTTTCAAATATTGATGGGAATCGGCACTGGGAATGTTTTTAAGATTATCAAAGGCTTCAAGCCCCAGCCGTATAGCTGCGGGTGAATACTGAAAAATATCAGCGACTAAAACGGCTACTTCCTCCTCTAACTTTTCAAGACTCACAGTTTTAGAGACAATTCCGGCTTTTTCGGCATCCGCTGCACGAAGTGTTTTTGCGCGAATGCAAAAATCTAACGCAGCTCGGGCAGGCATAATTTGCAGTAAACTTTGCATTACCTGAAAAGGGAAAAGCCCGCGCTTAACTTCGGGTAAACTAAATGTGGCAGTATCCGCTGCTACTACATGCGTACACCCACATACAATCAAAAATCCACCGGCATACACTGGAGCATGTACCTTAGCTATACACGGTTTATGAAGTTGATTAAACACATCGCCTATGGCTATTTCACCAGATGGCTCTGGTACAGTACTAACGGTATGCTGCTGCTCACCGGCAAATGCTTTTAAATCGGCACCGGCACAAAACACATCGCCTTTGGCTGCAATAACCACCGCCCAAACATTGCGTTGATGCTTAGCATAATGCAGCGCAAACGCTAACTCTTTAAATAAGGTAGGGTTAAGAGCATTCTTTTTTTCAGGGCGGTTAAGTGTAAGTGTAAGCAAATGATTACTCTCCTCTACTAGTAAATGAGCAAAAGTATATTGATGCAGATGTAGCGCTTGCTCGGCAGTATAAAGCATAACAAAGTTTTGCGCTAAAATAAAATTGCCTTGCACTACCTTACCAATCAGCAAATCAGATTTTTAAGAATTTATGTAACATTTCAGTGTTAAGTAACGTAAGTAGTATTTGTTGGCAGCAACTTGGAACTTGCCACCAACCTTGGAACGACCGAGAATTGAAGGAAAAATTCTTAGACAAACAAAAAAACGGTCACCATGAAAGTACTTAACTTAACACTCGTATTTGCCCTTTTGTCGTTCAGCGTTTTTGCTTCGCAAGACAAAAAACAAGTAAAAATCCGCATACAGGCGCAAAGCGGTAATTTGGACGAAGCTACTGTCTATTTCGACCAGGGTATAAACCCCACTTACAATTTCCAGGAAGACGCGCAAAAAGTTTATAGTGGTGTGGCCGGTCAGCCGGCTGTTTTTACTGTCACCAGCGACAATATAGAATGTTCAATAAATGGTTTTGGAACTTTAGGAACTACTGAGGTGGTAGCGCTGGGTATAGATGTAGATACGGATGGCACGTATGTGTTAACAACTCCCCTACTAGATAACTTTAGTGGTACATCAATTATCCGATTAGAAGACCGCGACAGAGGTACCTTTACAAACTTACGCACTAATTTTTATCAAGTAATGATTCTTGCTAACGACCCTACAAGCGGACGTTTCTTTATACATGTTTCAACCCCCGCTTCTGTATCGCCAACTCCGGCAGGGTGCAACAATTCTGACGGTCAATTGTCTATAAGTGGAGACAACACCATTACATGGACAAACTGCATACTATTTGATGCTTTCAATAATCAGTTAGCTACAGCAGCTAATGTAAACGGACTGCACACCTTTACTGGGCTTTCTGAAGGCGACTACAATATTACTTACCAATATGGCACATACACTACCACTGAAAGTTTTCATGTTGGCGGCAACTATGTAGTGGCAAACATTAATGCATCAGACTTGGATGTGGTAACAGGTGAAGACATCAACTTTAGTGCAGTGGCAAGCAACACCAACCAGTTTGAATGGGACTTCGGTGACGGCACTCTAATCATGGGAGTAGCTAACCCTATACTCTCTTACTACACACCTGGTGTTTACACGGTTAATTTAAAGTGTTCAAACGCAAACGGATGTTTTGATAATGCTCAGGTAACCGTAAATGTTTCGCTTGCTTCAGGTGTTGAAACCATCAATAAAGATGCTGCACAGGTTTACAGTTTCGGAAAATCAGTTACAGTAACGTTAGCTGAGGTAAACAAAAACAGTTCCATACAGGTTTACAACATACTTGGGGAGAACATATATAGCGGGCAGCTCGACTCTGAAAAATCTACAGTAGGGTTCGATGAACAACCAACAGGCTACTATCTCGTATCAGTTAAAAACAATAAAGAAACAAGTACTAAGCGGGTTTACTTGCAATAAAACAGTATAACTTTATCTAGTCAATTAGCTCTACCTGGGAAAGGGGGGCTTTTTGCTTTTTTGAATGTTTGACTGAATGTGCGCAATCATTCTAATTTTCGCCCTTATGAAGTATGCAACCATAAATCCGTTTAACAATGAAACGGTAAAAGAATTTGACTTTCATCATTATCCGGACATAAGCCAGTCAGTTACAGCATTTGATTTATGGAGTGCTTTATCAATAGCTGAACGATCTGAACAGTTAAAACTAGTTGCAAGCCAGATAGAAAAGAGGAAAGCAGAATTTGCTTTACTTATTACCCTAGAAATGGGGAAACCAATCCGCGAAGCTGAATACGAGATAAACAAAACTATAACTGCGTTTGATTACTATACACAGAATGCTGAAACTTTTCTAACGCCACAAATTATTGCGAGCAATGCTTCGAAAAGTTATGTAAGATTCGACCCGCTTGGAGTTATTTTTTCTATCATGCCCTGGAACTTTCCGTTTTGGCAGGTTTTCAGGTTTGCAGTTCCGAGTTTAATGGCGGGTAACGTTACCATTTTAAAACATGCACCTTCTGTTCCGCAATGTGCATTAGCCATTGAGAAGCTTTTTAAAGATGCTGATATAATTCCAAATGTTTTTTGCAATTATTTTTTAAACAATAGCGATGCTGCACGTTTAATAGCTGATCCTCGCATTACAGGTTTAAGTTTTACCGGAAGCGACACTACGGGTAGTTACCTGGCCGGGCTGGCAGGCACCCATATAAAAAAATGTGTTATGGAGTTGGGGGGCAATGATGCATTTATTGTGCTAGAAGATGCAAACGTAAACGAAGCGGTGGCAGGTGCTATTAAATCGCGCAGTATAAATAGCGGGCAGTCATGTAACGGGGGTAAGCGGTTTATTGTACACAAATCTGTTGCAGATGATTTTACACAAAAGCTGATAGCGCAGGTAAGGCAATTAGTAGTAGGCAATCCATTACTGCCCGAAACTTCAGTTGGGCCTCTGGCACGAAAAGATTTGGCGCTAAAAGCCAAACAACAAATTGCTGACTCCATTTTTCAAGGGGCGGTGGCACATTACGGTCAAGCAGCACCAATTGCAGAAGGCAATTTTATTACACCTGTTGTGCTTACTAACGTAACAGAAAATACTACCGCGTTTAATCAAGAAATTTTTGCACCGGTTTGGAGTATAATTGAAGTTGAAAGCACCGAACAAGCGGTAAGGGTTGCCAACCAATCAGATTATGGTTTAGCTGCCTCAGTTTGGACAAAAAATCAAACTCTTGCAGAGAATATGGCTTGCCGGTTACAAACGGGTAACGTATTCATTAACGATATTGTAAAAAGTGATGCCCGCTTGCCGTTTGGCGGAATAAAACGCAGCGGATTTGGGCGTGAACTTTCAGAATATGGACTAAAAGAGTTTGTAAATGTAAAGACAGTATATATAAAATAACTTGTATTTACTTCAACGTAATTTCAAGCAATTTCACCTCTTCAGTTACATCTTCATAATCAACGAGTTTTACTTCTTCGAATAATATTCTGCCATCGAAACTTCTGTAAACGTTTCGGCATTTAGTAAAAAAATTATCCGATGTATTAACCACTTTTTGTGCTGCCGGCTCGCTTCCATCAGTGGAAAGTTGCTTGCAAAGCAAGTTCATGTTATTTTCTTCGTCACTAAACCAATCGCCATTGTAGAACACATATACATTGCCTCCTTTGTAGTGTGGCTGCGCTGAAAAAGCATAACTATATTTTTGACTTTTCTGTTTTTTGTTTACAAAGTAGGTATTTGATACAGCCATATTATCATCAAACATATAACCCAGCAAATAATTGCGCTCGGCTCCGTTTACCGTTGAATCCTGATACTCGCACAACAACAAAAAGCTGTTATCGTTCAGCGGAAGCACTTGCTGTACTTTGGACTTAGAAAACTCCATTTCGCTCTTCGACTTATAAAACGTTGTAGCCTGAGGAAAAAAAGTATCGTCAGGCATTACATCACGATTAGCTGTTCTGTTTAGATCGGGGTTAAACCGCAACAGCATAGTACCGGTGAGCATAACGCGTTTAACATCGCCATAGAAATCTGCTGCCCATATCAACTCACCACTTTGAGTAACTGACAACACAGGGTCATTCAGGTACTTACTACCACCTACTGGAGAAACCACCGAATCGAGTTGAAAATTATCTCTGCCTGCAGCCACAGAAAAAATATAGTATGGAGTTTGATTTTTATCAGAGGTAGGTTTGTAAGTAATTACATCATCTCGAACCTTAGCACTAATAAAAACATTACCTTCATTGTTTACACCTGCTTGTAAAAAACGCAGATACTGCTTCATAGGTTTAAAATCGCACGTACGGCTCAAAACCGGGTTTCCATTTTTATCAACCACTACTATTTTGAACTTCTGGTGTTTATAGAACGGTTTAAATAGAATAGCTGTTTTGGATCGGTCATCACTCTGCAATACATCTATACCCGAAAGTGCAAAATATTCATCTCGTTCATCGTGTACCAGTACAGGTTGTCCAATAGCTTCGAGTGTGTTCACATCAAAATCTTTACGATAAATCACCGGCAGCACTTTATGACCTTCTCGCGTATCTAACATTGCTTCTTCATCGGTTCTTCGTTCGCATACCGCATAAAACATACTCAACTTGCCTCCCACAAATGCTGTTCGTATGTAATAAGTTTTTTCGCCAAAAGATGGGTTCAGAACAGATATTTTGCACGTTTTAAACCCTGGTGCGTACTTGAATATTTTAAATTGGGGAGGTTTATTCAGATTGCCCTTCTTTTCAAAGCCTATTACATACCACGAGTTATTATGCTCCCCCACCACCTCTACATCGGGCATTGAAATTACAGAACTTGTTTTTATGTCAATACTAAATGAGAAACCAAAAACAGAAATAAGTGATATAAGAACCTGAAGCAATATTTTTTGAGTCATTAGTCTGAATTGTCGAATTTGTTTTGTGCAAATATAAATACGCAAACATAGCTTGCTTAGTTCCGTTTTGTATTTTCCTTATTAAATTCCATTCATTTTGTCAGAATATTAAAAGCCGGAAAATAAATTTAATGACAGTCCGTCTTAAATCTTGACAAAACAATGAACAGAACTTTATAGCACGCAAATTGTTAGTAGCATTGCAGAACTAAAAAAAACAATATGGGTATTTACATTATTCTGGGAGTATTTATGCTAATAAGTTGGTTGGTTAGCATGCGTTTAAAAAACAAGTTTAACGAGTATTCGCAAATTGCTTTTCGCGGCAACTTGACAGGTGCGCAGATTGCCGCCAAGATGCTTGCAGACAACAACATTACTGATGTAAAAATTGTATCTGTAGAAGGTTCTCTCACTGACCACTACAATCCTATAGAAAAAACTGTGAACCTTTCGCCTGAAGTGTACGCAGGCAGAAGTGTGGCTGCTGCAGCTGTAGCTGCACATGAATGTGGTCATGCTGTGCAGCATGCCAAGGCTTACGCTTGGTTGGGCATGCGTTCTAAATTGGTGCCGGCAGTAAGTTTCTCTTCTCGTTATATGCAGTGGATACTACTTTTTGGAGTTTTAACTCTATCTTTTTTCCCTTATTTATTGTTAGCGGGAATTGTCATGTTTGCGTTAACTACGCTATTTAGTTTTATTACCCTACCTGTAGAGTTTGACGCATCAAAACGAGCGTTAGTATGGCTAGAAAACTCTGGAGTAACATCATCGCAGGAACACGAAATGGCTAAAGATGCTTTGAAATGGGCTGCCATGACCTATGTGGTTGCAGCACTAGGTTCACTTGCCACTTTGATGTACTATGTATTAATATTTCTGAGAAGAAGATAGAAGTAGGTAAAAACTAACTTCCGAGAAATTCTTTAAGGCGGGCGGTTTTATCGGTCGCCTTTAATTTTTTTATTGCTGCATCTCTTATCTGCCGTACTCGCTCTTTAGATATACCGTATTTAGCGCCAATATCATCTAAGGCTAATGGAACTTCCATGCCTATGCCAAAATACATTTTCAATACTTTACACTGCTGAAGAGGCAGTTTGTTGAGTGTTCGTTCAATTTCTTTTTTTAATGACTCGTGGTAAGCCACATCTATATCTGCTTGCGGTGAATTTGAATCTATCATAATTTCGAGGAAAGAACTTTCTTCTTCTGCACGCAAAGGTGCATCAACTGAAACGTGCCTTCCGGACATACCCATTAGTTGGCGCACTTCTTCCAATTCAACCTGCAGAAGATTCGAAAGTTCTTCGGGTGTTGGTTCACGTTCAAACTCCTGCTCAAGTTCAGCAAACGCTTTATTCACCTTACTAATAGCACCTACTTTATTTAACGGCAACCGTACTATACGGCTTTGTTCGGCCAACGACTGCATGATTTGCTGGCGAATCCACCAAACGGCATACGATATAAACTTAAATCCCCGTGTTTCATCGAAACGTTCAGCCGCTTTCAATAAACCCAGGTTACCTTCATTAATTAGATCGGCCAATGGCAGCCCTTGGTTTTGGTATTGTTTAGCCACCGAAACTACAAACCGCAGGTTGGCAGTGCAAAGTTTCTCAAGAGCAGTGGTATCACCTTTTTTTATTCTTCTGGTCAGTAGCACTTCTTCTTCAGCGGTTATAAGATCTACTTTACCAATTTCACTTAAATATTTTTCTAGCGAAACGCTATCGCGGTTAGTAATACTTTTAGAGATTTTAAGTTGTCGCATAGCGCTTAGTTTTAGATAAGTAGTTTCCAGTGATGGAAGCACCACTTAGTGTGTCTTTAATTTCGGTTACTAAAAAAACATTTTTTGATACACCAAAAAAGTGTTGTAACAATATAAAGTAGCAGTTATTATTTGTCAAATAGGGGGGCATTGGTATTTTTCAAATATTCTTACATATTTGCGCCCTCTTAAAAATAAAGCAATGAGCAAAGTATGTGAATTGACCGGAAAACGCCCTATGTTCGGGCATTCGGTTTCGCACTCAAACGTGAAGACAAAACGCAAGTTTTTGCCTAACCTGAAAAAGAAGAAGTTCTTTATTCCTGAATTGGATGAATGGGTTGAGTTGAAAGTGAGTGTAGCTGCCCTTCGTACCATCAACAAAAAAGGCATCTACAATTATCTCAAAGATCTGAGCAAGAAAGGCGAAATTAAATTGAACTAACTATTTAAAACGCAAAGCAATGGCAAAGAAAAGCAAAGGCAACCGCATACAAGTTATTTTAGAATGTACTGAGCAAAAGGCAGCAGGTGTACCAGGCATGAGCCGCTATATGACTTACAAGAACCGCAAAACCACTACCGAACGTATTGAATTGAAAAAATACAATCCGTTTATGAAGAAGGTAACTGTACACAAAGAAATTAAGTAATTAACTTTTAAAGATTAAACGAAATGGCAAAAATTTCAAAAAACGCTAGAACTGACCGTGCTACCGTTGTAGGTTCTAAAGACTATGTGAAAGTTATTAAAGCAGTAAAAAGCAAAACCAATAACTATTCTTTTCTTGAAAAGATTGTGCACAAAGACAAAGTGCAGGACTTTTTAGCCGGTAAAGAAGTTTAGTTCATTAGTAGATTTTTTTAGAAGCATCTTTCGGCAAGAGAGATGCTTTTTTTGTTTCATACCATATCATTTTAACATGGGGCTGTTTTCATTTTTTACAAAAGAAAAAAAAGATGACCTTGACAAAGGTTTAGAAAAAACCAAAGAAGGTTTCTTTTCAAAAATTACACGTGCTGTAGCCGGCAAGTCAAAGATTGACGATGAGGTGCTTGATGATTTGGAAGAAGCTCTGGTGTCATCAGACGTGGGACTACCTACCACCATTAAAATTATCAAGCGAATTGAGGCCCGTGCTGCTAAAGACAAGTTTGTAACAACTGCTGAGTTAAATCAATTGATTCGGACTGAGATTGAAGGCATACTAACAGAGAACAAAAACGAAGATGCTGATAACTTTGATACACCGGCTGATAAAAAACCTTACGTTATCATGGTAGTGGGTGTAAATGGCGCGGGCAAAACAACAACTATTGGCAAGTTGGCTCATCAGTTTAAAAACAACGGAAAAAAAATTCTGCTGGGCGCGGCAGATACCTTTCGTGCGGCTGCTGTTGATCAATTAGAAGTATGGGCCAAGCGCAGCGATGTGGAAATGGTGCGCGGGCAACATAATGCCGACCCGGCTTCGGTGGCGTATCAGGCGGTGGAACGCGGAGTGGCTATTGGTGCCGATGTGGTGGTTATAGATACAGCAGGCCGTTTGCACAATCGTGTTGATTTAATGAACGAACTTGCCAAGATTAAGAAGGTGATGCAGAAAGTAGTGCCCGATGCACCGCATGAGGTGTTACTGGTGTTAGATGGCTCAACCGGACAAAACGCGGTAGAGCAAGCCAAACAGTTTACAGCCGCTACACAGGTAACAGCATTAGCCATAACTAAGTTAGACGGAACAGCTAAGGGCGGTGTGGTGTTGGGTATCAGCGACCAGTTTCATATTCCGGTTAAGTATATTGGTGTAGGCGAGGCGATAGACAAGTTACAGGTGTTCAACAAAAAACTATTTGTAGAAACTCTTTTTAAAGCAAGTTAAGTGAAGACAAAATCTATTAAGAAAGATAAAGTATCCGTTATCACTCTCGGCTGTTCAAAGAATTTGGTTGACAGCGAAGTTATGATGGCTCAACTTAGTCATGGTGGTTACGATGTAAAGCACGACAAATGGAGTAAAGGTCGTGATATTGTAATTGTAAATACTTGCGGATTTATTGATAGAGCTAAAGAAGAATCGGTAAATACCATTTTAGAATATGCCGAAGCAAAAAGTAAAGGACGGATTGAAAAATTATATGTTACAGGCTGTCTAAGCCAACGCTATAAAGACAATCTGGAAACTGAGATTCCTGAAGTAGACGCCTTCTTCGGAACTATGGAGTTGCCCCGTTTGCTCAAGACATTGAAAGTTGATTACAAGCACGAACTGATTGGCGAACGTTTCCTTACTACTCCACTGCACTATGCTTACATGAAAGTATCGGAAGGGTGTAACCGCACCTGTTCGTTTTGCGCTATTCCGTTGATGAGGGGCAAACATATTTCGCGGCCTGTGGAGGAGTTAGTGAACGAAGCCAAGAAACTGGCGGCACAGGGAGTAAAGGAGATAATGCTCATTGCGCAGGAACTTACCTTCTATGGCCTGGATATTTACAAGAACAGACGCCTGCCCGAGTTGCTGGCTGAACTTAGTAAGGTAGATGGCATTGAATGGATTCGCTTGCACTACGCTTACCCTGCACAGTTTCCGATGGAGATAATTGATGCCATTGCCGAAAACGAGAAAGTATGTAACTACCTTGATATGCCATTGCAACATGCGGCTGATAATATACTGACCGCTATGCGCAGAAACATTACTAATGCGCAAACCCGCGAGCTGATTCACCAAATACGCGAACGTATTCCTTCTATTGCCATCCGCACTACTATGCTGGTGGGGTATCCGAACGAAACCGAACAGGATTTCAAGCAACTGACTTCGTTTGTTGAAGATATGCGTTTCGACCGTTTGGGTGTATTTACCTATAGCCACGAAGAAAATACCCGTGCGCACAAAGCCGAGGACAACATTCCACAGGAAGTAAAAGAAGAACGCGCTGCCGAGTTGATGAGTGTGCAGGAAAGTATTTCGTTAGAACTGAACCAGCAGAAAATAGGCAATACTTACAAAGTGCTTTTCGACCGTAAAGAAGGCGGGCACTTTATTGGCCGCACCGAATTCGATTCGCCTGAAGTAGATAATGAAGTGTTGGTAGATGCGAAGAAGAGCTATGTGCGAGTTGGCGATTTTGCGAACGTAAAGATTACTTCAGCCGAGGAGTTTGATCTTTATGGTGATGTTAATACGTGATGATTACACGGATAATACAAATACAGCATTCTACCTCTAAGTTCTTATTGCATTACCACTGTCATTATTTTCTGCCTTGATCTGTGTAATCGAACACAAAATGTATCCCTCCTTCAGAAATACTAACTTAGCCACTATACATGAAACAGATTGCCCTGCTGCTTATCAGTTTCTTCTATGTGCCCTCGGCTGCTCAATCGGCTTTAGACACCGTTTGGACTATATCGCGAAACAGCGGTCTCGAAGACGAAGCATGGGCTGTATGTGTCGATGACAGCAACTTTCTTTACTGGGCTACTTTTCAGCGCGAAAACTCCATTAAAGAACAGTTTGTTATTTACAAACTAAATGAAGCCGGTCAACAGATTTGGGAGAGCAAACATTATGGTATTACGTGGTGGAATCGCGCGTTCAATATTAAAGAGCGCGGAGATTATGTTTATTCAGTGGGCACAGGAGCTATAAATGGTGTGCTCAATGGCCCAATAGATGCAGTAATTATCTGCTACAACAAAACCAATGGCGATACGGCATGGATAAGAAATTACAACCAGGGTTTTGGTTACGAAGAAATAGACGGGCTCGAACTTGCCGATGATGCTATATATATAAGTGGTTGGACAAAAAGTCAAGGAGGCACAGCACAGCAGGATGTTTTGCTTTTAAAGATGGACTACTCGGGTAATTTTATCGACACGGCTGTATGGGGAAGCCCCGGCTTTGATGAAGCAAATGGCGAAATGGTTTTAGATGATTCTACCATTTACATTGCCGGTCGTTGGAATGCTACAGGACCTGCTTCACTCTTTGATGGTGATGGCTTGATTGCTTCTTTTAACCGAAACGATTTATCCTTTAAAGATTCTGCAATTTACAATGGTGGTAGCTTTATGGACGATGCACTGGGGCTGGGCACCGATGGCACCTATCTGTTTGCAGTGGGTTATACTACCAATTTCGGAAACAGCCAGCAGCTAAGTATCTGGAAATATGATAAGCAACTCAACCTTGTTTGGGACACAGCCTGGGGTGGTGCCGGCAACGAATTTGCCCGTGGAATTATTCAGGCTCCGGACGGCACTATGTTTATCTCCGGCAATATTTCTTCGAGCCCCTCAGCACCTACCGATATTTTTTTAATGAAGATGGAAACCAATGGAGATATACTCTGGTATAAAACACTGACTACCGATTCGTCCGATCTTTCGCATAATCTTATCGAACACAACGGCAGCATTTACATCACGGGCAATTCAAAATCAACGGCCTCTGGCAACTTCGATGCATGGTTGATTAAAACCAGCCACCTAACTGCAATAAGCCAGTACGTAGGTTCATCAGATTATTCTTGGGAAGCTTCTCCAAACCCTTTTCACAATGAGCTTATCTTCATCGGTTTGTCGGCCGAACAAGGTAACAAAACACCTATCGAAGTTTTCGACATCACCGGACGTAAAATTTTTTATGATGTGCCGCTGTCTGCTCGTTATCAACTGCAAACTACCAACTTTCTTCCCGGTGTTTATTTCATTCGTTACGGCTCAACCACTCAAAAATTCACCAGGTATTAGCTTATTGATGTAATCATCGCGAAGCGTACAATTGTTTCTTCTCTCTCCTTTAAGAGCAGATCCGGGAGTGAGGTGGCAATTTTTACTTTCGCCCTAAGTATTATGAATACCCTTCACCCTGTTTCGCTTGCTCAGGCATCACTCCTCCCCTCTTTAGTTTCCAATTATGTAAATCATTCTCCTGCACTTAGTCAACTTACCAAATATCCGTTCAGTTTTTCTGCATTCAAGAATATAATTACCGACAAAGCAAACGACAACACCGACAGAAAAACATTAGTGGAAGTATTGAAACAGCAATACGCTGATATTCCAACTACAAACGCGGTGAGCAGCAACATTGAATCACTGCTTCATGAAAATACCTTCACAATTACGGCCGCACATCAGCCCTGTTTATTTTTAGGCCCGCTCTACAACATCTACAAAATTGCCTCTATAATTTCTTTATCCAATAAACTGGTAGCCGAATCTCCCGGCCATCACTTCGTGCCGGTGTTTTGGCTCGGCTCCGAAGACCACGATGTAGAAGAACTAAGCCACACTTACATCAACGGCAAGCGTATAGATTGGGCGCATGGTAACTCGGGTGCATCGGGTAAATGGAATACCGCATCCATGAAAACAGCCGTGGATGAGCTAAAAGTATTGAGTGTAGCTACAGAAATAACTTCATTAATTGAAGAAGGAATAAAGCGATACAACACCTTCGGAAAATTCACACAATACTTCGTCAACGAAATATTTAAGGAGCACGGTTTAGTAGTGCTCGATGGAGATAACAAAGCGCTTAAACAAAGTTTCAGCAGCTTTATTAAGGAAGAAGTGTTGAACCAGCGCGCGGTGGAAGTATTGAAACCAACCATTGATTTTTTGGAAGCCAACTACAAGGCGCAGGCAAAGCCCCGCGACATCAATTTTTTTTACCTCGGTGAAAACTACCGCGAGCGTATTGTTTACAACAACACATCACAGCGTTTCGAAATAAACAACACCACTCTTTCGTTTTCGAAAACTGAAATGGAGCAGGAAATAGAAAACCACCCCGAGCGTTTCAGCCCTAATGTAATTTACCGACCGCTTTATCAGGAATTCACCTTGCCTAATCTTGCTTTTACAGGCGGTGCGGGCGAACTAAGCTATTGGCTCGAACTGAAATTACTCTTCGAACACTACAAGGTAAACTATCCTCTTCTCTGCTTGCGCAGTTCTGCTTTTGTAATTACCGAAGCCATTCAAAAAAAATTAGACAAACTAAACTTAACAGTAGAAGATTTTAGGGGTGATGTGGAGTTACTGATTAACCGCTTTGTGAAACAAAGCATGAATGCCGACCTAAATCTCGCTGCCGAAAAACAAAAACTCGAAGAACTATTTGCTTCCGTTTCTGCCAAAGCCGAAGCCGCTGATGTTACTTTAAAGCAAAGTGCTGCTACGGAAAAACAGAAAGCACTCACTGCCCTCGAAAACCTCGAAGCTAAAATGCTGAAAGCCGAAAAGCGCAAACAGGAAACTAGCGTAAATCAAATTCGTGCGGTACATGCTACGTTGTACCCTGAAGGCACGCTACAAGAACGCAGAGAGAATTTTATTCCGTTTTATAGCTCGCAGTTTATTTCGAATAGCATTAGAGTTTGCCGCTCCTTTTAGTACTAAGCTTAGTGGTTAGAAAATAAACAACTGTTCAAAATCACTTTCGACTTGTTAAGCTAATTCTTACCTTGCTATCGGGTTTAATTTGACTCAACTTAATTATATGAAAAAGTTAAGCATTATCTTATTGCTGATGTTGTTTACATTTGTATCCAACAATGTATCGGCACAATTAAATTCTGTAATTGTTACAGTACAAATAGTGCCACCTTACTCACCATATCTAAGTACTTATGTTGATCAACCTAACAAAGTGCTTCTATCACTTCAAAATATTTCGGGTGTTCCTCAGGACTTAAAACTATGGGTAAAGATTTCGGGCGATAACGGGGTAAGTTTAACTACGTCTTCGAGCTTCAACCCGGCACAACCTATACATTTAGATGCTACGGGCATTGGCGCAATAAAAAACATCAGCTTCAATTCAGATGAAACCCGCGATTATTTTGATGTAAACAATGTAACCGTAACAGGTATTACAAAGGCACAGCTTATACAAAACCAAGCGTTACCTGAAGGCAACTACACCATTTGCGTGCACGCATTGGACCATGCTTCTCCCTACGCACAAAAGTCAATGGATGGCTGTACTACGTTTCCGCTCTTTTACATCGACCCGCCAGTAGCTATTCAACCCGTTTGCGGATCCAGTTTAACAGAAGCCAATCCACAATTCCTGTTGTTTACCTGGAGTCCGCCTGCCACAGCACCGGGAGCCATACAATATGAATTCACTTTAAAAGAAGTGCCCAATAACCTTAATCCGAATGATGTTATAAAGAACAATGTGTTTCCTGTTTTGTATAACACCACTATTACTGCAGCTACTACACTGGCTTATACCGTTGCGTTTCCGCAATTAGAAACAGGCAAAAAATATGTATGGCGTGTAAAAGCGGAAGATCCGAGTAATTCTGTTCAATTTAAAAACGGAGGATACAGCGATGCTTGCACGTTTACTTATAAAAGCAATGCTGTTTCTCCGGTTATAAATCTTAATCCGGGTGCAGTTGCTGTGGTAAATGATATTCCAGCGCCTGTTGTTACTAATACTTCCGCACCATTAGGCGCAGCAGTAGGTGGTGGCACAGGTGGCTGGGGATATGTGCCTATGGTAACTGAAGGGCAAGGTGATGTTTTTATTCCACCATTTATTCAAACCACCACACTAAACGGCAATGCAAAATACGTTTATCCGGAATCGAGCAGTAAGTACCCTTTGAAAAAAGCCACATTGCGATTATTGGTGGGCTACCAAATGAAAAACAGCAGTGGACAAAATCTTCAGAGTTATAGTTTCAACACGAATACTTTACCCGGAAAAGTTGGTGATGGTGAAGAATTAGCAGTAACTACAACTGACGAAGACGGAAATTTTTCATTTAACTTTCTAGCCACATTCCCTTTCGGAAAAGTTTCCGACAACTTTACAAGTGGCAGTGGTGAATTTCAATCTACAGGCGAATTGCATCGTTATGCATACATTGTAATTGAAAAACCTCATGCTGAATTCTATGCCCCTCGATTTACCGGAATATACACTCCCGCCAACGGTGAGTTGTTAAATATTGGCGACATAACCACTACTGTTAACTCTACTAAATTAAAGATTAAGGTTAAGCACATCAATGATTTGTTTGACGAAACGAGTAACACTTCTGATTATGTGGCCGGTGCTAATGTGTATTTGTGCCGTAAAAAAATATACAGCAACTGGCAAAAGATGTATTACCCGCAGGAAGATGGCAAACCAGACAACGCGATAATAGACCAACCGGCTGCCTGCAATGGTTTAGATATAATAGCAAAAGGTGAAACTAACTCCAGCGGTAGTTGCGTTTTCAGCAGGGTAGTAAATCATATTAACCCCAACTTCCGTTATTATATATATGTTGATATGCCTAAAGACGCTAGTGGGTTTACCAATTACAGTCCGGTATCGGGTCCGGTCGAGCGTACATACTCCTGCCCGGGCGGATTTCTTATGTGCGACCAGTATGAACAAACTGTAAATGTAGAAACCAACATGCCCCGCGTAAGTGGTTGGGTAGAAGATGAGTTTGATGGTAAACGTGTTCCGGCATGGGTGTTCTTAAAGTCGTGGTATATCGGAAATGATGATGAAAACATTTGGGGTAGTTTGGATAATAAAGAAGAATCTATCAAGAAGAAAATGGCTGATAATACATGCCCCTGCAACGGTATTTCTACTCGCCTTGCTATAGCTGGAAAAGACGGACGTTTTGAGTTTTTAAATCAACCCATACAAATTAAAACCGGCACTGTAAAAGCAATTGGCCCTTCGCGGTCATTACAATGTTATGCTCCTGGTTACGATGATATAACCTATCAAAAAGTAAAATCGCCATTACTAGAAGGCGAACAGGCATTTGTAAAACTGAGCGTAACACGAGGTGCAACTATTAAAGGGCAAGTAGTAGATGGTGAAACTGGCAAGCCCGTCTCATCGCAATTTTATTTTGTTGATGAGTTAAAGAGCGGTTACACATACTCATCGGAATCAGCAGCCCTTATGAATTACTTTGGCTTTGATTATGTAACGGGTGATGGCAGGTTCAAAAACTACCCTGCTAAAAAAATGGGCATTACGCAGAAGCTTGTCTTCAAATCACAAGGATATATCACCGATACACTCAGTGTAGTAGTTAACCAAAAGGAAGTTGACCTCGGGGTAATAAAACTCTACACACTTAAACGGAGAGTAAGGGTAAAAGTACTGGACGCGGTTACTCACAACATGATAAAAGATGCTACTGTTATACTGCCTGATGTAAAAGAAAAATGCATGTTGAAGCAGGGCAGCGGGCCTTATCAGGCACTTGTGGAAGGCGAGTGCCCCATAATAAAATCTGCTCCGCTTGGTATTACACCCATCATTAGTTTCGAAAATGCAGGCGGCACTGAAAACAACAACCAGTTCTACAAAATAAAAGTTGTGCCGCCCGATGGCACTGAGTATGTGCTTCACGAAATTACTGCCACTATACCCTATGCTTCGAAACCTAAAGACATAACTATTTATCTCGAACCGGGCACCTGTGTTTCCGGATATGTGTATGCGGGCAAAACCAATACATCACCGGTAGAGGGAGCCAAAGTAAAAGTGGATATCATGAAATCGTATAGTTGGTGGGGTGTAGATATTACTTACAAAGATGGTGAAGGCGAAACTACCACAGATGCCAGCGGCAAGTACACTTTGCACCGTGTGCCGCTGCGCAGCTATGGTGTAATGATGCGTGCCATTAAATCTGCTTCACAATTTGTAGGAGATAGTTTCACCATAGTTACCGATCCTAAAGGAAGTATTGATTTGCAAATGGGCGGTGCAGGGTTTGGTATGCCACAGCAAAACAAGCCACTTGCTACTCAGGGAAATTTCTTTGAACAAGGAAACAGTGGTGGTGGCGATAACTGCAAGCATCATGATTTCCATCTGTCTGTTTACAACGATATGGACATAACCAGTTTAATGGGTTTCCCGATTGCAGTAACTGAGTTAAATCCGAAAGGAAGTTCAGCGGCTACTGTAAGTGGCTATTTTGAGAAGTTGCCCGATAATGCACAGTTTAAAGCTAAAGGAGGGAATGCTCTTTCGTTTAGCAATGTAGATATTGTACCTGGCACTTTAAAGAACGCCCAAAACATTCCTGTATCTCAACCAAGCATTACTCCGGTAAAAACAAATAATAATGAACTTCCGCTAAGTGCTTACGGCATAGATGGGAAAGTAGAAGATAAAAACTTAGGTATTTACCTCGATAAAACTGTTGGTGGTTCGCAATATGGTGTGCTGAAAGGCAAAGTGAAATTATCGGCTACAGAGTTTAATCAGACAGTGATTGGATTAACCGAAGATGTTTACCTCACTTTACCTGCGGGCAGCGATAAAATGAAGATTCCGGTTTTTAATGCTGACAAAACAGTTACAAATCCTGCCAATGTGCCAAGTGGTTTCGGTGTGGCAAATGTAGATGGTAATGCCTTAGCTTTTTCATTACCAGGTTTCTATAAAAAAGCAAAAACCGATTTAGCCGGTTCGAAGTTTACTTCTACTGGTGAAGTGCAGTTAGCTACTAAGTTGGAAACAAACATTGCCAACATTACACCTGCCAACCTCAATCTCGATTTAGGAATTGTAAAACTGAAAAAAGGAGTAACGCCCGTTATCAATACCTCGCAGCCAATATCTTTTAAGTTAGGCGAGTACTGGACAGTAAACAGCACCGACTGGAAATTAGATGCCAACGGATTAAAGATGAACAGCGGCAAACTGAATACGGGTGTAGAGTTTCCTATCAGCAATATTGTAGTGCAATACGATAAACTGATTACCAACGCTACGCAGGTAAATATTTCAGCCATGAAACTTGCAAAAGTTCATCCGGTAAATATTACCAGCAACTTAATGAGCTTTGGTGAAATTATATTCAGTGGAAACAAAAAAGTTTGGCAGGTTTATGTAGCACCTTCTGCCGGCAATACCTGTGGAAACATTACTAACCTGCCGGGTATGGCTGCTACCGACAAAGTAAATCTACACAGTATAAATCTGTTCAGCAACGGGCAGAAAAATATTTTTATGAAGCAAAGCAATTTGACTTTGCGCAATATTCTGCCTTACCACACCGATGATATGACCAGCATGTTACTGACCGATGAGAACTTCAACATCACCGGCACGTTTGATTTGAACATTCCCGATAAACACAATTATGCTGCTACTCTTTCATATGATAAAAATGGTAGCACTCTCAGCGATTTAAATTTAATAAACGTAGCGCCCGTTGTGTTTAATCATCCTTCAGCATTGGGTCATGTATTTACCAAAAACCATTCTCTGACGAATGGTATGTTTAAGGTTAGCGGAACGGCTGAAGAACCGGGGGTGTTCCCCAAAACTAACACAACACTATACTATACGGCCGATTCAGTAAGTGTTTGGGTAAATGCCGGACAAAATATTCCAATATCAGGTGAAAGAATGTTTGATAAAGCAATTGGCGGAATGCGTATAGAAGCCAACAAATGGACTCCGTTCTGGTTTGATGGTGAGGTGAAGGGCATGAGCGGGGTGAGTGATGTATTGGTTAACGGAAAGCCACAGCGTATGAAGTTTATTGTAGAAGGCGAAATATCTGCAGATGGGCAGAGTATAACCATGAGCGATGTTTCAACACCGTTCGGCAACATGAGTTGGACATACAAGTTCCCTCAGTCGCAGTTGGTAGGTCACTGCGATATTGATATGAACCTGGGAAGTTTAGGCCTAGTAGGTGGCATTACTTCTGTAGTGGATGGTGCGGGTTGGTATTTTCAGGCAGATGGTCAGATTACAATTCCGGGTGTAGGTGCTGCTGATGTAATGGGCATTTTTGGTAACTACAGTAAGTATCCTGAGTATTTGGCAACAGGTGTTGGCGATATAAAATGTTTGCCTTCTGCCTTTACCGGTCAGGTGAATGGCTTCATGTTTCAGGCAGGTATCCACAAGCAGGTAGTGCCGGGTGTTTCATTCGAAATCCCCACTTTGCTCAGTGTTGATTTTGGTGTTGACCTTGGCTTAACCACCCGTGTGTGGCGTTCATTCGGGGCAAGCAGTCAATATGGAATTAGTTTGTTGGCTAAAGGCCATGCGTATGCCAGCGGTTCGTGCGAAGCCACCTGCTCTACTATTAGTGCCGATGCTGATGCGCAGGTAGGCATTTCAGGTGTTTACAATCCGGGTGATGGTTCGTATGGTGTAACTGGTTGCGCTTCGGTGGGTTTCGAAATGAATGTATCGCAATGTCTTGGTGCGCTTGGTTTGTGTGGCCCTTGTGTAACAGTACCCAGTGGGCACAAAGATGTTGCTATTAAAGTTTCTTACAGCAAGGCAAACGGAGCCAAACTACACGACCTAGAGTTTAAATCATGTGCTGAGCAATGCGACTAATTTTTGATAGAAAAAAACGATTACAATGAAAAGGATTTTCTCTTTCTTGATTTTAATTGCCGCAAACATTTTTTGTGTAGAAGCGCAAATCGTCATCCAAGGGTTGGCAGAACCAGCGCCCAAAGGCATTCTGGTTTTTCTCGGCACAAAAATTCCGAACGGCAATAAAGTGCGGAGTATAAAAGTAGAACGCAGAGAAGCGAGCGGAAGTTTTCAGTTTATTACAGATGTAAAAGCGTTTGCTTCCGAAGCAGAATTTCTTTCTGCAGCAAACAGCAACGCAAAATACTTTCCTGATACTAAAATGCCTTCGGAAGAAAGTTTGAAAGCAGCATGGAAAACGGCTGTGCGCACAGGTATCTTAGATTCCGTTGGTTACATAGGTAGAATCCCCGCAGTACGGATCGCTCTTGGTTTATGTTATTACGATAAGGAATTAAAACAGAATGTAAACTATCAGTATCAGGTTCAGGTAAAGGCCAGCGGTAAAGACGAGAGTTACACTTCTAACATTGCAACCTTTCCCCTACACCCTAAGTTTGATGAGGCCGCTTTGTATGAGTTTGATTTTTCGAAGCAGGGGTTGTATATCCGTTTTTATTCCATTGGTAAAAACCCGGCTAATGATTTTAAACTGATAAAATATCAGGACAAAACTCCCGTAGAAACAAAAGGCGACCGTTCAGTTTACAAAGTGCGCGACACTACCTTTTATGCTTTCAACGATCCCGCTGCCGTTGCAGGCAAACAATACCAGTATAGTTTGGTGGGCTTAGATGAATATGGCAATACATCTTACGGTAGCGACCCTGCTGTAATTTCTACTATTGATTACAGTAGCGTATATTTTAAAAAGACGAATGCTAACCGTGATAAAAACATTTTAGGTATCCGTTTAAGCTGGTTGATGATGAATCCCAGCGCTGTACAGTCGGTGCATGTGTACCGCAGTACCGATGCGTTGAAAAATTTCACAGAAACGGGAAGTACCAAAGGAACCGACACTTCATTTACCGATGCCAATGTACAGCCTGATAAAATGTATTTCTACTATCTGGTGGCGCGTGATCGTACCGGCAAAGAAGTAAAGCGCAGTTCAGTGTTTTTCGAATCGGCATTTGATTACG
Source organism: uncultured Chitinophaga sp. (assembly GCA_964615305.1). Classification (GTDB taxonomy): domain Bacteria; phylum Bacteroidota; class Bacteroidia; order Chitinophagales; family LD1; genus Bog-950. The sequence goes on along the minus strand of CAZTNA010000006.1, from coordinate 109,046 downwards.
CCAAACCACTTACTCCGCAAATTGCCTCTGCAAAGGGTTTGAAAAACGGAGTGCAGTTAAAATTCATAGTGCCTGACAAGTTTGTAACAGGCATTAAAATTTTCAGAGCACTGAATGCAAGTGAAAACTTTGAAGTGATTAACGACTATTACGAAACACATGACAGTTCCACTATAATTTTTGTTGACGACTCTAAATCACTTAGCGGAAGAAACGTTTACTCCTATTACATACAAAGCATGAACAGCAGCAGTGTATTGAGCGAAAAATCGAATGTTGTTCAAGTGCAACCCGCTATACCGACTAATCCTTCGCAACCAGCATTTTTCCGATGCTATTATCAGGATAATGTAGTGAATCTGAGTTGGATGGATGTAAAACTAAACGACCCTTTGGTGCGTGGCTACATAGTATCTAAACAGGAAACAGGAAGCAACAACTGGAAAAATTTGTTCAGTACCGATTCGGTTTTCAGCGGCTCGCATTTTGAAGATATAAAGTTTGAAGAAGGAAAAACTTATGATTACAAAGTAGAAACAGTTGATGAGTTTGGTGGTAAAAGCAGTTTAGCTCAACTGGCTACAGTTTCTATTCCTGTATCCACAGTTTCTCCACCGGCTGATCTTAGAGGCATATCAATAGCTGAAGGTATAATGTTAGAGTGGAGCCCAAGTTCTGATGAAAATATTTCCGGCTACAAAATTCATCGCTATCAACGCGGAAGTGAAGCCAAAAAGATTGGTACCACAAATGTTTCGGTTCGTAATTATTTAGACAAAACAGTAGCAAAAGGTGAATTGTATTTCTATTACATAACCGCTACCGATTCCAAACAACGTGAAAGTGAGCCAAGTGGTGAGGTGGGGGTGAGAAAATAGATAACTCTCACTTGCTATCTTCTTTCCATTTTTCTTGCGCGTATTAATTCTTGGCGTATGTACCATGCGCGCTTATAATATGGAAACTGGTTTAACTCTTCTTCAGTAAAATCCGGGGGAATTGAGTCATGCACAAATTTTCTCTCTGATTTTGGCTTCAGCATCTCGTTCGCCAGCACATCAAACTTAGTTTGTAATGCCGCTAAACTCCATTCGCCAAAAACAGTGTGGCCTCCTTCATACATCTGTTCCTGATACTCTTCATATGTAGTAATATAACCAGAGTAACCATTGGCATAAGGGCAAAGAATAACACGTTGTACGCCACGTGCACTCAAAGTATCTTCTAATGAATTACGAAGTCTCTTACCGGCAATTGTGGTAATTTCAAATGGGAATGCTGCCAAAGCTATATCACCAATAACAAACAACTGAATAGGAAGAATTTTTGGAGTCCATGGGCGTCTATGGTGCCCTACTTTTCTATAGAAGTACTTAATAGATGCAATTGCCGGATCGGCCCATGCAGGAGCTATTACTCTGTCTACCTTACCGGTACCTAAAACTCTTTGCTTATTACTTTCTATCATTATGTCCTTGACTCCTTGCACCCGGTACTTACGTTCAATCATGCTTTTGTAATCAGCTTTGTTACTGATGCGTGCTTTTATGCTTTCAAGCAGATGAATAAACCGTGCCGCAATACGAATCATGTTTCCAAAAAACGGATGAAGACCCGGGCCATCAATGTGCGTTCCTTCGAAAAATGCAACGCCTAATGAAGCAAAATCTGTTTGTGCTTTGGTATGACCGTTCGCAAACTTAGGGTTGGCTGTAATGTCAGAAAAGTTTACAAACATCAACTCGTAATCTATTTCTCCTTTAACTGCTTTAAAGTTAGAACTCTCAGCAATCTCTTTCGCTTTTTCAAATTGTATTCTTCCATTGTACTTGGCGCTTTCCAAATCATCCGGAAACTTACCTTCCCACTGCCCCCGCTGATACGGATAAACAGGATGATAAACTACGCGAGGTGTTACATCACCACATGTACCCTGTGCAAACACACTTATATAATCACTGTTGCCTTGATCTACAAAATACTTTTCGAGGTATGCCGAGGCATACCCTTTATTATCGAAGCAAAGTTTGTGGTTAGTGTTAGGCATACTGGTAGGATGCACTCCGTACCAGTTTATACTTCCTCGCTCAACTCCGCTGGCGCTACGTATGCGTAGTAAAGTCATCTCGTGGTCAAGGGCCAAGTGGCGTTGTTTGTCAGTAATTTTTGGGTTTACTTCCGGGTTTCTGTTATATGCTTTTAGCGAACGTTGAAAAGCTACATCTTTTTCTGCGTCCATAATTCCCGTATTCCACTCTAGTTTTGAGTCTGCTTTGCCTTTCTCGGCATTAATAATAGCTTCTACAATACCATCTACAATTTTTTTGTAAATCTCCATCACAAAGCCGGGAGTGCTTAAATTATACAAACCGTAGTAAGAGTAGCCGCTTGGTCCGCTGTGTGTATGCTGAGAAGTAATCATCAGATTATCTTCATCATACTTAAATTCCGGGTGTTTACGATCAAGCGCTTTCAACACACCCTTTTTTATGGCAACTGTTATAAACCCCAACTCACAGTTAACAAAGCAAACCTTGCGTGCTGTCAACTTATCTTCAAACACAAAAGCACGAGCCGATAGCTGAGTTTCTACTTCTTCCATGGTGTTATAGTAGATACCATAACCCAACATACCTACTCCTTTTACAAATGCAGTAATATCGCCTCTTCCCGTACCGGTTATATACATAGCCTTGAATAAATTTTAAAGAAGAAAAAATCAGATTCAGAACCGCGTAAAATTACGGTCGGCAGATGTATTTCCTAACAAAGAGGAGAAAAAATTTTGAAAGGAAAATATTATGGCAGGTTAATCGCTTTCCCCCACCTCTTCTCCAGAAATTTTTACAAACTTCAACGAAGTTTTGTTCTCACCACCCACAGCATTGAGGTGAAGTTTAGTTGAGTCTAAAAGTGTAACAGCATAGGTTTGTGGTGGTCTGCCTTTAACGGTAACCGATTCAAGCACAAGTTGTGCATTGGTAAGTTCATACCTCCCTTTTTCTACAGCACCAGACACGTTAAAGAGATACCCCCCCTCATCATTAAACTCCCACATCCAATTGCCTAGCGAAGTTCCCTGCATTACAGTGCCGTTAATATCCATCTCTGTCATTTTCCAAATTCCGGCAATTGGGGTTGGCTTTTGGTTGCATTGTACCAACAGCAGACTAACCAATATAATTACAGAATAGTTTATTGCATTCTTCATGGTCTATTTTTTATCGGGAATCAACTCAAATATAACTTCCTCACCTCCTTCTATAGCTTTGAAAGAAAAAGCATGCTCATCTAACATCATAACTGAATACTCTTTTGACTCGCCCGTACTGGTTACTACTGACAGCTTTGACGAGTTCCAATTCAGCTTCCATTTGCCTTGAATACTACTCTCACCCATCTTGGTAAAATAGGTACCATCGCTATTGTAGGTGATGCTAAAGTTCTGCCTCATTTCATCTAACGACTTGTCAATTGCAGGTTTCATTTCAGCGGGCACTTCCTTTGTATATTTTAAATCTGTAATTCTCCATGTGCGGTTAAGTGCTGTTGACTTGTCAGTGCAGGATGAAGCAGATAATAAAACTAAAAAAACATAAAACAAACCTGTATTCTTGATCATCAGTGTTATGCTTAACGGTACATAAAAACGGAGATGATTGCTCATCTCCGCTGTACTTTATACTATTTTATTATTTGGTTCTTTGCTGAGAAGCGTCTCTTTGTGTTCCTTTACTTGCTTTTTTTTCTTTCATAATTTCTTGAAACTTTGCTTGCTGCTCAGCAGTAAGAATTGCCTTTAAGGAAGCATTACGATTCTTTTTCAACTCTTTTTTCTTTTCATCTAATGCTTTCTCATCTAAACTGCTACTTTGAGACCTTAGTGCACTAACTTGGGTAAAGAAGTCAGTAAAAATTTTAGTGGCTGATGTAACTTGGTCAGGTTTTAAGCCAAGTTCAGCAGTTAGCTTAGTTACAGTACTCTTAGCCTTTGCTTCTGGTGTTTCGCGAGGCGCATTACCCTTCTTTGTTGCCTGAGTAGTAGTAGCTTTAGTAACTGTAGCTTGTGCCATTGTGCCGGTAACTATCATAGCAACTGCGGCAATAGAAAGAATGATTTTTTTCATGTCGTTTTAATTTTAGTGGTTCGAATTTAGAATTATTTCTTTCATACATAAATATGGTGCCAATATTTTTCGGTTTATTAGCAGTTGATGGCTGTTGTTATCCGAAGATTTACTCATACCTCTGTAGATTATCAACATGCTTTGGCACTTCGAAACGAGGTTCTTCGAAAGCCACTTGGTTTACAGTTTACGGAAGCTGAACTAAAAAAAGATGAAGACGATTTACACTGGGGGCTATTTTTAGACAATAACATAATTGCCTGCCTTACACTAACTGTGGTAGATAACATCAAAGTAAAAATGAGACAGGTAGCAGTAGATAGAAGTAAACAGGGCAATGGATATGGAAGGAAACTCTCAGCTATGGCAGAGAAGTTTGCTACTGAAAATGGTTTTGAATTTGTGTATTGCCATGCCCGCAAATCGGCAGTTGGCTTTTATGAAAGTATGGGATATAAAATTGTGAGCGATATATTTGTGGAAGTAAGTATTCCACATGTTGTTATGCAGAAGCGGCTTAAGTAAACTTATATTCACCGCATGGATAGAAAGAAAATAGGATATATAGCGGGTGCTATTTTGTTAGTTGCTATGATTACCGGAGCAGTTTATTGGTATAAGGCATCGTATAAAAAGCCCGAGGTAACAGCACCAGTAACCGACACAAATACCGTATCATTAAAGCCATCCGGTACGCTTACTTTGCCCCATGCCGATACATCAGTTATACCATTGCTTACACAAGTTTTAGACACAGCTTTTGCTGCCAGTAGTTCAAAAGATTATTCGCGACTTGGGTCATTAATAGTTTACCGTGGACCCGACCAAAACAAACACGGTTATGATGTTTTTAATGCTAAAAACAGTTTCGACAAAGCAGTGCTTAAAATCACTGCCGATATTTTTTCGAAATGGAATAAAGGTGTAGAGTCGGTAGAATACAGCCGCGCTTTCGAATTGCCACAGCCCGATGGCAGAACCATGACAGTACTTGAAGTTATTTTTGTTTCGCCAAAAACTATTGATCGTAAATTTTTCGGTTTCCTTCAAATAAACAATGAATGGAAAATTGCCGATGTTACATCTTACCTTTAAACTCTGAAGTTATTTTGTAATCTCCCAAACATCAGATGGGGTAGCTTGATTCTCGGTGGTAAAGTATTGAAACACCAACTTTGTGGTTGTAGCCGTTACTTTTATGGCTCCGAAATGGTCACTATCGCAATGTACGCTAAACCGCGATGCATCTAAAGGATTTGCATTGCAGTTATACAAGTGTTCGTTTCCACTGTTTCCTAATATCAGATAAACTAGCTTGGGCGCGGTATTATCGTTTACACGCATATAAAAATGTTCGTGCCCTGCCAACACAGCATTTACCCCCCATTCTGCATAAGGCAAGCGCAAACTATACGAGCTACCATGGTTACCAGCTGAGTATGGTGGATGATGAAAGTAAACTACTTTAAAAGGTGAAACACTTTTTGAAAGCCCATCCTTTAACCAGTTTTCGGTAGCATTATCCATGTTACCGGTCTTTCCGGTGTTTAACGAAAAGAAGTGAACAGGCCCCCAAACAAAATCATAATTACGCTCATCACCGGGAAGTGTAAAGTAGTCTAAGTACGGTTTTATTGCGGGTATAGAATAATTGTCGTGATTTCCGGGTGCCGGGAAAAACCTGTTTTTCTTTTCCTGTGCAGCTTTGCCGGTACAAATGCGGTCAGCAGGTGCATCGGGGTTGTAAATAAAATCGCAATAGTACTTACCTACATTACTTACAATGGTATTGGCCGAACCAAGCGGATAGTTGTTGTCTCCCATGGTTACAATAAACTCGGGGTTCCAACTTTTTACCATATCAGCTACTTTGCCTTCGCTGGGGCTATCCTGACCGTAGTCTCCAATGATAGCAAACACAGCAGTATCGGAAGGGTTTGAAACTTTGGCTACCGACACTACGGGGCTATCTATGGGTAACTTGGCACAAGATGATATCTGAATCAATACTGCTGTAACTACAAACAATAGTGGAAAGAGTTTCATACTAATTCCAATCCACTTGTTCATCGTCACTAATTTGCGGGGTAGCATTTGAAACGGTATTCTCTGTATCTTTTTGATCAACCAAAGGAGGTTTGGCTACGGGTGTTTGCTGTTGTTTTGGCTCATCGTTACTTGTGCGTGCGGGACGTTCACTTTCGTAATCATACTCCGGCATTAACTCAGTTTTAATATAGTTGACAGTATCGTTTAATGCTTCAAGAAATTTTTTGAAATCTTCTTTGTAAAGAAAAATTTTGTGGCTTTCGTAACCATCGCTGTCAAACTTCTTTTTGCTCTCGGTGATGGTTAAAAAAAAGTCGCCTTGCTTGGTGCTGCGCACGTCAAAAAAATAAGTTCTGCGTTTACCTGCTTTCAGCTTCTTGCTGAAAAACCCACTGTATTTTCCATTGTTATTTTCCACGGTACCTGCTTTTTAATTTTGAAATTACTGTTTTGGTTTTATGTAGTTAGGGCTAAATTATATTTTTTACAATAATGACACCTTTGGGTAGTTCTATATTTAGAACTATTTAAGCATTCGTTTCTTCGCGTTGTTCGTTCATTTGCCTTCGGTAAATATCGGCATATATGCCACCGGCTCTTATCAATTTGTCATGCGTGCCTTGTTCAGCTATTTTTCCGTTATCGAGCACAAGTATATTATCGAAATGAAACAAAGAAAAAATTCGATGAGTTATAATGATAGTGGTTTTCCCTTTAAGCACTTTATCTAAACTCTGCTGAATTTGTTTTTCGGTGGCTGTGTCAACAGCACTTAGGCTGTCATCTAACAAAAGAACGTTGGGTTGTTTAATAAGAGCGCGCGCAATAGAAATGCGTTGCTTCTGCCCTCCCGATAAAGTTACCCCGCGCTCCCCTACTACTGTGCTGAATCCTTGTGGAAATGCTTCTATCTCTTTGTCTATTGAAGCGTACCCGGCAAATAGCTTTGCTTCTTCTTTTGTAATTGTTTCTTTCCCAAAGCCGATGTTTTCAGTAATGGTTTCTGAAAACAGAAAAACATCCTGCGGCACAAAACCAATTTGCTTACGCAGCGAAGAAAGTTTCCACTTCTTTACATCGGTATCATCAATTTCAATTTTACCGCTGCTTACGTCATACATACGCATAAGAAGGTCGGCAATGGTGGTTTTCCCCGAGCCGGTTTTACCAATAATGGCTATGCGTTCGCCTTTTTCCATTTGAAACGAAATATCCTTCAGCGCTTCTATGCCAGTATCCGGATAAGTAAACGACACGCTACTGAATGTAATTTTTCCTTGTATGGGTTTATCAGTTGCACGGTCAGATTCTTTTATAGCGGGCTGCAGATGTAAGAACTCGTTGATACGCTTTTGCGACACAGCAGCGCGTTGAATCATAGAGGCGGTCCATCCGAGTGAACTGACCGGCCACATAAGCATGTTGGTGTACATTAAAAATGCCGTGAGCGCTCCTATAGTTAGCTTACCATCACTTATTTGCTGACTACCTACCCAAACAACTATTATGATAGAGCAACCGACTAAAAAGGTCATGGAAGGAAAGTACACCGAGTCAATTTTGGCTAAGTTTAGTTGCTTTTGTTTGTAGGTTTCGCCTTCTGCCGCAAAGTGTGCCAGCATTTCTTTTTCGCGGCTGTATGCCTGCACTACTCTTATGCCGGAGTATGTTTCCTGGGCGTTGATGGTCATTTCGCTGAGTTGTTCTTGTATTTGTGTGCTGGCTTTTCCCACTAGCTCGTTTACATAGTAAATTACAAAGGAGAGTATAGGTAATGGAATAAGCACCCAAAGTGTAAGCGTGCTATTAAGCATAAACATGCTTGCTACTGCAAATGTGATAGTAAAGAAAAGGTTAGTAGTGTACATAATAGCAGGACCTACATACATGCGCACCCGGCTTACATCTTCGGTAATTCGGTTCATTAAATCGCCTGTGTTGTTTTTGCGGTAGAAAGCCAGATCAAGTTTTTGGTAGTGTTCATATACTTCGTTCTTTAAATCGAATTCAATAAGCCGAGATACTACAATGATAGATTGCCTCATCATAAAGGTGAAGCCACCAGCTAAAAGCGCAACTACAAGATACTTAGAGAAAAGCCAAAATACGTCTTCACCTATTTGTTCGCGTATTACTTGTGCGTGTAGCTGATCGTGATGTACGCGGCTAAGGTTTTCGGTAATCAGATCAACCGCACCTTTAGTAATAAGCGGATTGATGACGTTTAGGAGGTTGGCGCAAACAACAAAGAAAACACCAAGGCCTATCCGCCATTTGTGCTTAACGAAATACTTGTTAAGTGATAACAAGTGTGACAACTTCTGAAACTGCTCCGGTAACATAATAGCTGCCAGCGAACTTAAAAAATTTGAAATCACCGTTTTGGTGCGCTAGGAGTTAACGTTGTATGAGGCCCCCATTTCTTTAATAATTAACTCAATCATCTTTTCTTCTTCGGGGTTGTAGTTGTCTTTTAAATTGTAACCGTAGCGTTTGCCTACCAACTGATAGAACCAGGCGGTAACCGAACCTTTCACTTCTTTTATAAGGTTGTAAGCGTTGTTGCCGGTTTCACGGTTGATGAGTTTAAAGAGCATTTCGCCCTGACCAATAGTGAGATCTTTGAGTTCTTTCTCAAACTTGGTGCGCATTTCTTTTTCTACGTCTTTGCGATACTTGCGGTAAACGCGTTTCTTTTCATCCTCTTTCTCCTGCTTCAATTCTATGTAAACCTGCTTGGCAATTTTTACATAAGGCAAAACTTTTTGTATGCGGCTTTTGTATTTGTAATACATCATCCAATCCTCTTTGGTTTTAAAAGATACTATGTTTACATCACGAAAGTTGATGGTAGGTGTAGAATCGAAAGCAAGTGAATTGGCAGCCGGCAGATATTTTACTTCAATAGAGTCCTCTATGGCTTTTCTGTTCCCACCTCTCTGTTTGCCATTATTGGCTGTTTGTGCAGAAATTTGACAATATATCAAAAAGATACACACTGAAATTAATGCTGACCGGGTTTTCATGATACGTCTGTTTACGCTTATTACCCAAAGGGCGTACCAAATCTAAAAGAGTAGTTGAAAGAACTGTAAATACAATTGTTCAAGTGATTAGAAAACCGGAACTCTGCCGTTTGAATTTTTCATTTAGGTTTGGGCCATTCTAAAACCCAAAATAATTTTACAGATGAACGAAGTATATATCGTAAGTGTTGCGCGGACTCCCATAGGCAGCATGAGCGGAGTTTTGAGCCAGTTGAGCGCGGTACAGTTAGGAACGCAAACTATTAAGAAGGCGATTGAGCGTGCCGGTATTACAGGTAGCGATGTGGAAGAGGTGATAATGGGCAATGTGATACAAGCCAACACGGGGCAGGCACCTGCACGTCAGGCGGCATTGAACGCGGGTGTGCATCCGGGTGCTACGGTTACTACTATCAATAAGGTTTGTGCGAGCGGTATGAAGGCGATTATTCTGGGGGCGCAAAGTATTTGGCTGGGCGACAAAGATGTGGTAGTAGCAGGCGGCATGGAAAGTATGACCAATGCACCTTACATGATTGCCAACGGACGCAGCGGATACCGCTACGGTAATGGTGAGTTGGCCGATGCCATAGTGCGCGATGCACTGCAAGACCCTTACACCAAGGAAATGATGGGCAGCAGTGGCGACCGCTGCGCCAAGAAGTATAACATTACACGCGAACAGCAGGATGCATTTGCGTTGGAAAGCTACCGAAGAGCGGCAGAAGCTTACAAGAACGGTTGGTTTGCCGATGAACTTTTTGATGTGGAAATAGCAGGACGTGGCGAAAGCACTTTTGTGAAAGAGGATGAGGAATACAAAAAACTGCGTGCCGATAAAGTGGCTTCGCTGAAACCTGCCTTTGGAAAAGACGGAACAGTAACAGCCGTTAACGCTTCGAAGATTAATGACGGTGCTGCGGCAGTGGTTTTAATGAGCGGTAAAAAAATAAAGGAACTGGGTATTACTCCTATTGCAAAACTTACGGGCTATGCCGATGCCGAACAGGCACCCGATGATTTCACCACTTCACCATCGCTGGCCATGCCTAAAGCCCTTGCCAAGGCAGGCGTTGATATTAAGAACGTTGACTACTTCGAAATAAACGAGGCATTCAGCAATGTAACTATGGCAAACACTCAGATACTCAGCCTTGATCCTGCACGTGTAAACGCCTTTGGCGGTGCGGTGGCTCTCGGTCACCCGGTGGGGGCGAGCGGTGCGCGTATTATCATCACTTTACTTTCGGTGCTTAAACACAAAGGCGGCAAGATTGGTTGTGCAGGTATCTGCAATGGTGGCGGTGGTGCCAGCGCAGTGGTGGTTGAAAAGGTTTAAGCTTTTCTAAGAATGAAAAACTATCTGCTAGCTTACAACGCCACTGCTTTTGTTTGCTGGCTGGCGTATTTCGTCAGTTTTACTTCAGCGGATTTTCAACTGAACAATACAAATGTTATTCTGCTGGCTGTGGCGCAAGGCATGGCTTTTCTGGAGATAGTTCATGCGGTACTGAAGTGGGTAAAAAGCCCCGTGGGTTCTACCACTGCCCAGGTGTTTTCGCGCTTACTGGTGCTGGTACTTATCCTCCTCTTCTATTATCGCTTTAACATTAACCCTGTTTGCTATGCGGGTATTGTAACAGTAAGTTTTGCGTGGAGCATTACTGAACTGGTACGCTACTCGTTTTACTTTTTTCAGTTGCAGGGCAAGCAACCCGAAGCATTGCTTTGGATGCGATACAGTTTTTTTATTGTTCTATACCCTATAGGTGTGACAGGCGAATGGCTGGTAATGGGTTCTCCGTTGTTTGGCGGTTTGTTTTCGTTGTGGCTTTACTTTGCTGTGGCTATTCCGGTGGCGGTAAGTTACATGTACTACTTTCCAGTGTTGTATAAGTATATGTGGAAGCAGCGGAGAGAAAAACTGGGGTGAAGAAATGTTTGTGATCCGGAAGGGATTCGAACCCCTGACCCACAGATTAGAAATCTGTTGCTCTATCCAGCTGAGCTACCGGACCAAAAACGGACGCAAATCTAAAAACTCCGCCCTCTTTAGAAAGTTGTTATTTGTAAATAGTAAACCAATAGTGGTAACCTGAGTTGCTATTGCCTCCACTAAACTCTAAATCTATTCTGCGGAGCAGAGTATCGTAGTTGCCAAGAATATATGGGTTTATACCTGTGCCGTCATTACCAAAGTGGTATGGCAGGTTATCATTATGCGGACCCATATCGTTTAGCGAGGGGGTTTCTGCACAAACTGTTTTGAGTTTGCTGCCGCTAAGCTTACTTATAGTAACGGTGGTGGTAAAGGTGGTGTCTTGAAGGGGTTGCAAAGGCAGGTTCCAACTTTGCTTGCGAACTGTAGCACTGAAAGTTCCTTTTAAACTATCGCGTGTATCTGTAACAGTAAATGTTCTCACTGCCGAAGTAATGATCTCTCCGGCATTGGGTTCGCTGAGTACTCGCCAATAATATTTTGCCCCCAAGTCGAAACTGGCAACATTAGTAACCAATGCAGTAGAGTCAGCCAGCGTATCAGCTAACAATACAGAAAATCCGCTGGTGGGTGAAATCTGCAGTGTGTTGCTAAAGGCATCTACAGCATGCCAACGAAAGTAAAGCTGATTTCTAAACAAAAACGCATTGTTATCAGGCGATACTAGTAAGATGTCGTTTACAAAATACGGGTTTTTGTTTTTGCAGCCACCTAATGCAATAACAAGAAACAAGCAAGCAAAAGTAAATCTCAAATATGGCATGGCGTTGAAATTACTTTTATGTAGAAATCACTCGATAGTAAGTTGCAAACATAGTGTAATGCTACTTGCCGGTTTTTAATAACCTATGCACAAAGGTTTTGCCTTGGCTTCTGAAACGAAGCACGTATTCCCCGGGCACTAATTTTTGTGCTTCGGACAGTGTTAGTATTTCGAAAGTGCTATCGCGCAGAAACTGTTCGGAGGAGTGCACTCTGCGGCCTTGTAAGTCGAAAATTTCTATGGAATAAGAGGTGTACTCCGGGCTGTATATTGAAAGGTTTAACTCCGTAGTAAACGGATTTGGATACACCAGAGCATTGTCATTCATACGAAGTATCTGTTGATTGTAATCAGTTTTTAAAAACAGATAAGCATTGTAAAAATTAGGAATTCCGTAGCCGTGGAAGTTGTCGGGAGTCCAGAAATTATCAGCACTAACAACTATGGCAGTGTAGATGTCACGAGCAGACAGATTTGGGAACGCACTCCACAAACTTGCAAATGCACCCGCCATAATGGGGCAGCTAAACGAGGTGCCTGCACTATAGCCCAAATCGCCCTGCACAGATATTACCGCACTCTTTTGCCCTTGGGCACATATATCGGGTTTAATGCGCCCAAGTGAGTTAGGCCCGCGTCCGCTAAATCCGGTTACTTTTTCGCTACTGTCAACTGCACCTACTGCAATTACACTATCTCCATCGGCAGGGGCAGAGATATAATGCCATGATTTGTCGCCTTCATTGCCCGCGCTATTGAGTACAAGAATGCCCTTACCGGCTGCCAAGTTAGCTGCGCGGGTTATAACGGTGGAGTTGCCGTTTAGGTCGTTGTAAGCATGGCTGCCCTGAGAAGAGTCGAAAGTAGTGTAGCCGAGCGAGGTGGTAAAAATTTGCGCGCCTATACTATCGGCATATTCAGCAGCTGCCTGCCAGTTGTATTCTTCCATTACCCACTCACGGCTGTTGTCTTCGGTTTGTAAGAGTAGATACTGCGCATCGGGTGCAGTACCCAAATACCGGTTAGTGATATTGGCGGCCATGTTGCTGAATGTATTAGTGCCGTGAGCACCTTCGTTGTACACATCGGTTTCGTGGTTTACAAAGTCGTAGGTATTTAAAATGCGCGGACGAACAGAATCGAAAGCCGATATGGCATTAACGTTAACAAAGCCATTATCAAATGATGAGACAAGAATGTTTTGACCTCTGAAACCGAGTTGATGAACCAAGTCAATATTCAACATATTGGCCTGGCGGTAAGCAATACCGTAAGGGTTATCGGCCACATACTGCTGATTTACTGCAATTTCAACTGACTCAAATTTGTCCTGCTCTTGCCATTGGCGATTGGGGTTTTCTTCTATTCTGCCTACGGTATCAACAAAACTAAACTGAAGTATAGAATCAAGCGAGGCTGCGTTATCAATATACACTACCAGCATGTTGGTCCATTTGAGGCGGTGAATCAGCCGGTTTGTAAAGGGAAGCACACTACTGATATACGAAGTGGTCATTGGCAGATCAGTTTCGTCTATTAAAACATTGTGAGAAGTTCTTCTTGAAACAGATCGCTGTGAAAGGTATTCTTCGGGGTTACTGATAGAATAGGCGTTATTGTTTTTATCAGTAAAGCGAATCCAGTAGTTACTGCTTTGCGAGTAGCCAATGAATGAAACAAACAACAAACCGGTAACAACCCAAAACCTATGCATCAGTTAAGTTTAAATAAAGCGCACGAATGTAGGGTAGAAAGTTAAAGAGCAAAAAGAGGTTAGGCACAGGCCAATTGCCATTGACACAAAAATAGTTAGAACCCAATACCGTGCTATGTGTTATGAAACAAGGTGTTTTTGGTAAATAAGTGAGATTAAATATTCTTGTTTACAATTTTACAAATGGCAACTACCAAGCAAACAGCAGCAAAAACAAAATCTATTCTTACAGAAGCAGACAGAAAATTTTTTGAAACGTACATCAACAATCCGTCACCAACCGGTTTTGAAGCAGCCGGCCAAAAACTTTGGCTCAACTATCTGAAAGATTCCATAGATAAATATGAGGTGGACAACTACGGCACTGTTTACGGTGTAATAAATCCCGGAGCTAAATACAAAGTGGTCATAGAAGCTCATGCCGATGAAATAAGCTGGTTTGTATCTTACATTACAGCCGAAGGTCTTGTATATGTAAAACGCAACGGAGGCAGCGACCATCAAATAGCCCCGAGCAAGCGCGTTTGGATACACACCCGTGACGGAAAAAAAATCCAAGCAGTATTTGGATGGCCGGCCATACACACCCGAAAGGATGGTAAAGAACAAACTCCGGAGTTAAAAAATATATTTCTTGATCTGGGCTGCACATCAAAAAAAGAAGTTGAGGCGTTGGGAATTCACCCGGGCTGTGTCATTACTTACCAGGATGATTTTTTTACCCTGCACAACCGTTACTTTGGCGGGCGCGCGTTAGACAATCGTGCAGGTGGTTTTATGATAGCCAAAGTAGCCCGCATGCTGAAAGAGAACAAGAAGAAACTTCCGTACTCACTTTATATAGTAAACTCGGTACAGGAAGAAGTGGGTTTGCGCGGAGCCGAAATGATTGCTCACACCATACAACCTGATTGCGCCATTGTTACAGATGTATGCCACGATACTACTACCCCCATGATTGAAAAAGTGATTGAAGGCGATTACAAAGCCGGCAGAGGACCCGTACTTACAGTAGGCCCTGCCGTGCACAACAAATTGCTTGACATTATTATAGATACAGCAAAAAAGAAGAAAATACCTTATCAAATAGATGCTGCATCGCGAAGTACAGGAACTGATACCGATGCGTTTGCCTATTCGCGCGGGGGAGTGCCTTCGGCTCTTATTTCGCTACCTCTCCGATACATGCACACTACAGTAGAGTTAGTGGCCATTTCGGATGTAGAAAACGTGATAAAACTGATTTACGAAACTCTGCTTACACTAAAGCCGGGTTTCAACTATAAGTACTTGTAGTATTGCTACCCTGTTTTAATACCGTACCGGATTCATATTGATTAGTTGTAAAAATAAATCATGAAAAAACTTGCAGTTGGCACAGCCGTGTTTTTACTAGTGCTATATGCCGTGATAAAAATAACCCATAGCGAGTATTTGGTTAAGGGTGTGTGGGCTACGTATCTGCATGGCGAATCGTCAGCAACGATAGATGATGCCAGGTATTTTAATACACACGAAATAGCTGCCGGTACCGAAGTATGGGAATGGCCTACGCACAACAACTATAACAAGCTGCCGCTTTCGCAAGAGTTAACAAAAATGCTCGAGGGTACAAAGACAGCCGCTTTTGTGGTAATAAAAAACGATAGCATACTGGCAGAAAATTATTGGGATCAATATTCAGAAAGTTCGCAGACCAATTCTTTCAGTATGGCAAAAAGCATAACCACTATGCTGGCACAAATAGCCATACAAAAAGGAATTTTGCAAAGTTGGCACCAAAAAGCAAGCACCCTGTTACCCGAACTAAAGGGGGCTCATGCTGCCGAGTTAGAGTTATGGCACCTAAGCACCATGAGCAGCGGGTTAGATTGGGATGAGAGTTACAAAAATCCGTTTTCAGTAACCGCCAAAGCCTATTATGGCTCTGATATAAACCAGTTGATGCTCAGTTTACCCATTAAGGATGAACCCGGCAAACAATTTATTTATCAAAGCGGCTCAACTCAACTACTGGGCATGTGTATTATGAAAGCCACCGGAAAGCCGTTGGCTGAATTAGCTTCTGAATGGCTTTGGAAACCTATGCACGCAAAACACTCAGCCAAATGGCATACAGATGGTGAAGGTACCGAAATGGCGTATTGCTGCTTTAACTCTAATGCCCGCGATTTTGGCAGGTTTGGCAAATTGATGCTACACCACGGCAACTTCAACGGCACACAGATCCTCGATTCATCATTTACTGCTTTAGCTACTTCACCGGCATTGGCACCTCATTATGGCTACGCATTTTGGTTAGATACTTCGCACGGCACTCGTGTATTTTACCAGCGTGGCATTTTAGGGCAATACATTATTTCCATACCGGAGTATAACACTGTAATAGTTCGCTTGGGTAAAATAAGATTGGGAATAGAGGCGGATAACCATTCTGCTGACTACCATACCATAATAGACGAGGTATTGAAGATGGTAAAATAAACTTGTGCAACTTTAAACTACAGCTCAAGACCTGCCGGTGTTGGGCTTTTTTATTTTAGTGCCCAACAAAAACTATATTAAGATGGCAATTAAGCATGTAGCAGTAATAGGAGCAGGCACTATGGGCAATGGCATAGCACAGGTATTTGCCATGAATAACTATTCAGTAACGCTGATTGATTTATCTGTTAAAGCGCTTGGTACAGCTACCGAAACCATTATTAAAAACACTGACCGGATGGTTGCCAAAGGAACTATTACGGAAGCAGTAAGAGACGCTGCTTTAAAAAACATTACAACAAGCCCTGCCATAGAAAGTTGTAAGGGTGCCGACCTGGTAGTAGAAGCAGCTACCGAAAACACCGAGATTAAACTGAAAATATTTACACAACTGGATGAACTGTGTAAACCCGAAACTATACTGGCTTCCAACACATCTTCTATTTCTATTACAAAAATTGGTGCAGCTACAAAACGTGCTGATAAGGTAATAGGCATGCACTTTATGAACCCCGTTCCTTTAATGAAATTAGTGGAGGTTATTAACGGATACGCTACTTCGGCAGCAACCACAGAACAGATAGTTTCATGCAGCCAAACACTGGGAAAAATACCGGTGCCGGCCAACGACTATCCGGGCTTTGTAGCAAACCGCATTTTAATGCCCATGATTAATGAAGCCATAGAAACACTGCACGAAGGGGTGGCAGGTGTAGCAGAAATAGATACCGTAATGAAATTAGGAATGGCTCACCCTATGGGGCCGTTACAATTAGCAGACTTTATCGGCTTAGATGTTTGCCTCGCAATTCTTCGTGTGTTACACGAAGGTTTTGGGAACCCTAAGTATGCCCCATGCCCGTTGTTAGTAAACATGGTAACAGCCGGTTACCTTGGTGTAAAAACAGGTGAAGGGTTTTACAAATACACAGCCGGAAGCAAAGAATTGGTAGTATCGGCAAGGTTTAAATAAAGCGGTGGATAACTTTTAGGAAACATTTTTCTGCTTTTTCTCGAATAAGGTATTGGAACTAAGGAAACCATTACTAAACCAAAACGAGAAGAAGGAAATGAAAAAAACAATTTTTACCCTTGTTGTAATAGCGCTGACTTTTACTACAAACGCGCAAGCTCCCGCTAAAATTTGGAGCAACAGTGCCGACCCGCGCACACAAGCCATTCGCGATTTTGCTAAAGGCAATTTTCTTGACTGTATAATGAACTGCCAGAAACTTTCTGCCCTTGGGCAAAAAGATGGATTGGTAACAGGCCTTATGGCTATGGCCTACGATTCGCTGGTAAATGCTGAAGCATCGGCTAAAGCAATAGCTGAAGTAGGGCAGTATAAAGTTGACTCATCAATTTTTGTACGGTTGGCAGCGGCTGATATGTCGCCACAAATTTACATACGCAATGTTTTAAACAATGGCGCTACTGCTTACAACAATTCTAACTTTAGCGAAAGCGAAAAACAATTTGCTGAAGTCTTAAAACTTTCGCCCAAAGACACCTTTGCCCTTTTCTTTTTAGCTAACGCACAGTTTTATCAGGGTAAGTATGAACAGGCATCGGCAAATTACAAGCGCGTGCTTGAGTTAGACTTTAACCGTGCTGACGTGCACAATTTAGTAGGGGTATGCTTTATGCTGCAAAACAATTTTTTGAGTGCCCGCGACTATTTTGGCCAAGCAACGTTACTGGATAAAACACTGGGGGTGGCTTACTACAATTTGGGGCGGGTGCACTACGGCTTGCAGGATAAAAATGCAGCCCTGCAAAGTTTAACCACAGCTTACAGTTTTGTGCCTAAAGACTCGGGTTGTGTGGCGCTGCTGTCTCAGATTTACTTAGAACAAGGCGATGACAAAAACGCTGAAAAGTATTTAGCCAAACTATATGCCCTTAACCGCAATAACGATAAGGTGGGTTGGAACCTGGTTAATCTTGCCCTAAAAAACAATGACCTGGAACACGCCACTGCTTACCTTCAAAATATTATTCGTATGAATCCGAAAAAATACGAAGGCTATGCTAAACTGGGCGAAACATATATCAAGATGAACAGTTTTGAACAGGCATTTATCAATTACGAAAATGCAATTGGTAAAATAGGCGAGAACCGCGACTTTTTATACAACGCAGGAATGTGCGCCAACAAGATTGGCTTATACGGCAAAGCTATTGAGTACCTTAACAAAGCTGCTGCGTTAGATGCTACCTATGCTAAAACCTTTAAAGAGCTGGGCGACTCATACACCGGTATGAAAAAGAAACGCGATGCCAAGAAAAACTACAAAATGGCTAACTCACTGGGTATTGAAAAAGAGAACGCATCGCCACAACAAGCTATGCGATAACAAAAACCAGAACCCTGACAAGTAAATGGAGATACTAAGCACTCTTACACTT
Source organism: uncultured Chitinophaga sp. (assembly GCA_964615305.1). GTDB lineage: Bacteria > Bacteroidota > Bacteroidia > Chitinophagales > LD1 > Bog-950. Next base: position 90,475 of record CAZTNA010000006.1, on the reverse strand, counting down.
GTCCTTCATTCTCGTTCCAATAGAAAATGCTGCACTTGTTGCAGCATTTTTGTTTAATAAATGCTCTACTTAATAAGGCCTGTATCTCTGCCGTACTTGTTATACAACCCTACAATAGTCTTGGTTATTTCGTAATCGCTGTTGTATTTAATAAACTCTAAGGGCAGGTTGCAGTAAGTAATAAACTCTTCGTAGTCTGACTCCGGCAAGTCTATTAACCCGTTTTCGTTGTAGTAGCGGAGGAGCTCACGGAAAATTTTCCGTTTATCTTCTTCTTTTATCTGGCGCTTGAGTGTTTCGCGTTCCTGCGCCCTACCGCTGAGCATTTCGTACAGGGCGCTTATGGGGCTGGTAAATGACATTTGCGGGCGCTCTAATTCTTTTGGCGTTATACCCAGTTTCTTTCTATCTTCTTCTATTTCTTCGAGTGTTTTGGGGGCTTTAATAATAACGGGCTGGTTGAGTGTAGCAGTAATAGGTTCTAAGGCCAGCCGCAAATAGTAATCGGGCTTATATGTCGAATCGCTCACAGAAAATTTAGCTGTGCGGTAGCCCGGAAAAAACAAAAACAGCGTATCGCGCTTTAGGATTCTTTCTGTAATAGTACCGCCTTTGCTGCTAACTAAACTGTAATTTAATTTGGGGTTTATAACACTAACACCGGAAAGCGGACGCATAGAGTAGCTATCGTAAACCGTGAGGTGAATAGTAACTGTATCGGTTTGTGCGTGCAACACTAAACCGGTAAGGAGAATAAAAACAGAAAACCAAAACCTCATTGGGGCGAATATAGTTTTGCCGTGTTAAACGAAAGGTAAACGCATTTAGTATTACAGATAAAAAAGGTTAAGAAATTGTGGGCAAACGGCCATGCACAATGAGCGGTTAGTGTTTAACCGGCTAAGTTTTTTAATCGCTGTATGCGTTTAGGTTCTTGGGTAGCCAGCCAGGTATCGGTGCTAAGTGTATCATACGCCAGTTGAAAATACATTTTGTGCACAGCATCGCCTTTTAGTAAATAAAGTTCTGCCAGTTCTTCGTACACGTAGCCATCTTTGGTATCGGTGTTTACCAGTTCTTCAAACAAACCGAGTTGAATGGTAATGGCTTCGTTTAACTTGTTTAAAGCCCGGAGTGTTCGTGCTACACACCATTTGGCTAAAAAAATTTCGTGTGGTTGTTCTTTAGCCAGCCTCCATTGCAATGCTCTGAGAAATATACTCAGCGCTTTTTCGTATTCGTTTCTATCGAAATAGCTCCAGCCGAGATTGTTGTAAAGTGAGCCGAGCCATCCTTTGGCTCTTTCATCAACAGAGTTTTCTGCCAGCACTATGGCTTCTTCATTCAAACGGATAGCTTCATTGGGCTGTGCCACAATAGCCAGCATATGAATGGTATCTATGGTATAAAAATCTTCACTCAGTTGCTTTGAAATATCGAGTGCAGAGCGGAAACAAATTTCCGCCTGTTGTTTGTTACCTGCTGAATTAAATGTTCTACCGCGTTCTAAAAAGTAACGCACATGCGCCAGTTCGGGTTTTTCGGGTAGTTGTGTTTCTACTTCGTTCAGCATAGCATGAGCTTCATCTAACTTTTGTTGCAAACTATTGGTGCGGGCTATCTGTGTTTTTAATTGAAGATAAACAGAGAGGTGGCTGTCAGCAGAAAGTTTTTGCAATGCTTCGCGAAACTTTAGTTCTGTTTCGGCAGGTTGGTTGTAGTTCCAGAGTTTATCGAATTCGGTCATGGCATTATCAGGAGGTGGCTAACTGTGTATCAGTTGTGCCTCCTTTCAGTTTTTTGAAACCCTCTTCGCGTCTGGCGGTTACTTCTTCAAACGTTTCGAAATATTTAGGGTGATTGGTTTTCATGAGGCGGTCCCACATGTTGAAGTAAAGACCATAGTTGCAGCGCACATATTTGTGGTGCATGTTGTGGTTAGTGGCAGAGTTGAACCACTTCATAAAAGTGTTCTTGCTGTTTCGCGGAAAAAGTTCGTAGCCCAAATGCCCCATTACATTAAAGCTGATTTGCCACATAGAAAGTATAAGCACCGAACTAAAGTGAAGCGGAATAGTGAAAATGAGCAGCGGCACAAAACCAATTTCGAGCACTGCTTCAAACGGATGAAAAGCAAAGGCCGCCCAGGGTGTGGGGTCTTTAGAAAGATGGTGCACTTTATGAACGCGCTCATACAAAAGCGGGTGGTGCATTAAGCGGTGTATCCAGTAAAAATAAGTGTCGTGAAAAAAGATGATGAACACAGTAGTGGCTATGTAATACGCTACGCTGTGTTGTGAGAACTGGCGGTAGATTTTTATTTCTATCCACCCTTGATTGTTTAAGAAACGCAGAAACACACTGATAGAAGCCAGCACCACCAAGCTAAGCAGCGAGTACTTTATTTCGGTAAGTATTTGTTTGCGCTCCGGATACTTCTGTTGAATTTTCATGAAGAACCATTCGCGCTTTTTAATTATATACCAGATTAAAAATGGTATGCCGGCAAAAATAAAGTAGCGAGCTACCTGCAAACCAAACGTAAATAGCCAACGCAGGTATAGATTTAAATCATCGGGAAGTAAACTTGACATGGGGGCTAATATAATGATTGAACGATTTAGTGATTTAGTTACTTGGGTATATTTGAACTAAACCAAACACTATGTTGAGTGAAACAAAGCCCCGCTCAGCGGCACGTAAAGTAATTGCCGCCATTAACATGACACTCGATAGCATTTGCAACCACACTGCCGTAACTGTCTTTGAAGCATTTTCGAATTCATCACCTCTTTGCACTCAACACTTTTTCCAGCACTTCTACTTTAGCATTCAGCACCGTGTTTTCGCGCTCCAGTTCTTCCTTTCTTTTCAACTGTTCTTTCAGTTCAGCTACTTCTTTTTTCAGGGCTTCGTTTTCTGCTTTTAAAGGATTTTCTACAGGCGGCACATTGGGGTGGTAACGCAACAGTAAATTCTCCTGCAGCAATTCGCTTACCTTAAGCAGCTTGCGTAAGGTCATGGTTCTGGCTTTGTAAAGCCGGTTAATGTTCCCCATTGATGTGTTAAGCGCAGGGGCAAGGTCGCGGTTCGAAATCCTTTTCTCTGTAACTATGCTTTTGATTACCGCTCCTATTGAAAGAGGGGAGAATGAATATCGCTCATGGGAGTTTATTACAGGCAGAGTAGATGGTTTCTGCTTTTTGGTTAATTGTGCCATATCAATTGAGTTTAAAATGTTTTTTGCTCCTGAAGCATCAAAAGCTCTTTAGGAACAGTGAAAATTTATTCCGTTGATGCAACTTCTCTGTGGGCTAAAGCAGTTGCATTGTCCGGTAATGTAAATGTATAATTTTTTGAAGTAAATACATCATTAATAGAAGTAAACACATATTTCGATAAAGTGAACACATTGTTAAAAGAAGTATTACCATATTAGACTAAAGTGTTTTCATATTAAAAAGAAGTAAGAACATCTGCCTTTGAATTATTCAGGAGAATTTTTAAGCCCTACGAAAGAGTTTTTACGGCTTTTGAAAGCACCATCAACTAAGCCGCAAAGGGATATAAAACAGAAAGAAACCGTCTTAAAACTAGTTGAGGCGGTTTTATTATACAGGTATTTTGGCTGAGCAAAAAAAGATGATGGCTTTAAGCCACCATATTCTTAAAGTTGTGAGCCATGGCGATCAGACCCGTTTCGATTTCTGCTTTTTTCTTGCCTCTTAAATTAAATAGTTTGAAATTTTTGTTGTGTTTGAGGTTAGCCAACGCGGGTTCTACATCGCAGCAACACATTTTACCATCAAGAGTATGAGATAAAGGTAGGCCATAATTTGTGGTTGCATATAAAACCGCATTTAACGAAAATACTATTTTGCGATTTCGTAACGAGATACAAACCCTTGCCAACCCGGAGTTAGTGTACACTTATATTCGTGGAGAAGTTTATTGGTTGGTTGGTAGCAAAACAGTAACTATTGTGCTGACCGATTGGCATACTTTAGAGAAAGCTGACCCTGAACGCTGCGCTGAAATGTTGCAAGCTGCTGAACATGTAATCTATTGGCAGCAATACCTTTCTTCAAAACTACACTGCTAATAAACGAATATGAACGAATTTACTATCAAAGCACATCAACTTGCGTGGCAGAAAACACAAATAGAGGATGAATTAATATTTCTCGAAGAACGGCTGAAACGTCTTCCTGAAAAAATAAGCAAGGTTAGCGAAAACCTAGGGGTAGGTTTCGACAACGCAACCAGTATTCTTGGTTTGCGAATTGCACTTAATAGTCCTAATAATGAAATTATTGAAGCGCTGCAAAACATTGCAGAATGGGGTGTTGCATTATTTCAAAGAGCTATGGTCAGCAGAGACCAAATGGTAGAGCTATATATCAGCGGTCAAAAAGTAAGCGTCTATGGTTACAACTCATACTACAACAGTGTACCCAGATGGCAAAACGCATTCGGTGCGGCCATGGCATTGCGTAATAAGGATGCAATAAAAAGCCTTTGTTCATTTAATGTATCATTATGGGGTGGAACCTGCGACTTGTATCACTTCACTTATGCAGATGCGTTGATGGCCTTTATAAATAAATCAGGTGATTGGAATGAATTATTACAGCAGTCAGAAGTTAAGGCAGGTAATGCCACACTTTATCCTAAACTGGCACAACAACTGGGCTTGCCCCGTATTGCTTTAACACAAGCTGTTTTGAATAATGATAAAGAAGCTTTCTGTCCTGCACTTACAAACGCATTATCAAATTACTACAACGTTTACAGCAAGAAGCCTGATAACCGAGACCCTGTTGGTATTTTACCCCTTATTTATGTTGGTTGGTGCGCATTTGCCCACGATAATGGATTAATGTGCAAAGTGGTATCAGACTACATTCCCGACTGGCTTGTAAAGGGCAATTTTCACCGGAACTGACAATACATAAAGCAACCATTAACAGGCATATACTCAAATAGAATTGAACAACGAACCGCTAACACGGGATTAAACGAAAGTGAGGGTGCAGTACTTTGTAGAACATGTGGCGCTAAAATGCCCCGCCTTGGTTAAGCCCTTATCATGCGTAGAGTTAAAGCCACTGTTACTGCTTGGCCGAATGTTTTTTGAGCCAGCCAATGGCACCGTTGGTAGTTTGCCAGATGGTTCGTGCAAAACAGGCATAGTAGTCGGCTTCGCTGGCAGTGCCCGGGCTGTAGCTATCGGCCTGTACGGTAATAGGTTTTTTTGAAACAAGTTTAGCTGCTACATACTTGTTATTTTTTAGGGCCAGTTGAAGTTGGGCGTTGGCGTGGGCTGTTTCGCCCTCGGTTACAAAGGTAAACAGAGCGCGGTTAAACAGCGGAAATGCTACGCTATGTTCGTTAAACATAGCATCATATTTCAGGTATTTTTCTTTTTCGTTCAGGGCAATTAAATAGAGCATCATTTGATCTCTAACGCCCTGGTTGTCGTTTGAGTTTAGTTCAATCATTTCTTCATATACCGCCACACATTCGCTTACATTATCAAAGGCAAACAAACAGTGGGCATAGTGCTGCAGGCAGCGCATAAACGGACGTGTTTCATGAAAGCCCCAAAAAAAGCCCTTGTGCTCTTTGAGGTATTGGCCGCCAAACATTTGCCGGCCTATGGCTATTCCTTTTTCGAAAAACACAGCGGCTATTTGAGGGCTGTTTTCTAATTGCCCCAAAAACTCATAAGCAGCTATACAATTGATGTGTAGGTGTAGTGCTTTTTCAATTTGCTGGCGGGCTTGCATGGGGGGTAAATCATACGCAGCAAAAACCAGGTCTTCGGCCTGCTCGGCAGCGTTTAGCGCCTCTTTAGGCAACGAAGGTACAGATGGCCCCAATACGTTTTCTAAAAAATTTCGTACCTCGGCTTCTGATTTAAAATTTTGTGTTTCTAACAAACGGTGCAGGTCCGTTAGGGTTTTATCTGTTTTTCTGCTCATATGGCAAATGTAATTAACTCAACTACAAAGGGTGGTGGCAGAGTTACAGGGGCAGTGGACTTTATACCTAAGGCCGGGTCATGAAGAGCAGCTTTCGATGTGCCGGTAGGCAACTATGCTGCCTGCTGCTTATACAGGTGTTGTTCACCAACTCTAAAACCTATAGTTACCTGATAGCCAACTATAAACAACCGTTTGCCTAAATTAGGTTATTGACAAACGTGGGCATTTGTAGTAACCCGTGCGGGCATTCTTGACCAAGTTCTTGTGCCATGGTAGTAACCGGTATGGGTATTCTTGATTCAGTTCTTGCACGTTGTTGGTAACCGGTGCGGGCATTCTTGATTAGGTTCTTGAGTGTTTGAAGCAACGGGTGCGGGCATTCTTTATTCAGTTCTTGTGCATTGGTAGTAACGGGTGCGGGCGTTCTTAGTTAAGTACTTATGCGTTTGTAATAAATAGTGCGGGCATTCTTAACTAAGAGTTTGGGCGTATGTAAAAACAAACAAGCCGAAACAGGTAATGGTTTCGGCTTGTTTAAAATACAGGAGATTGAAATTATCCGCCAAGTAAAGCAGTTTTTAAATCAGCATCTACAGGGTCTTCGCTAATCCAGATACCAAAAAGTGCCTTTTTAAAATCGAGGCCGGCAATAGTAGATTTCAGTTTACCGTTTTTAGATGCCTTAACACCTGTGCCGGGCAGGTACACAATGTCAAAAATATCGCCTTCTTTAATTTCTTCTGATTTAAAAGCGCTTATCAACTGGTCAATTTTAGCTTTAAAAGGTGCCGTATTGCCTTTCAGCGATTTTTCGAAACCTTCGGTAATAGCTTCGCTCATATTGCTGCTGTTAATAACGCCCGATGTAATAACCATTCTAAAGCCGGCAGCTTTATCGGTAGTTAATATTTCGTTGGCGTTTTTGCTTTTTGCGGGTAAGTAAAGCCCGGCTGTGTAAAGTTTAAAGAATAGTTTTTTACGAATGCCGCCACCGTTTAACACCAGGTCGGTATTGTCGGCTTTCATGCCAGCGGGTAGGGTAACTCCGTTAATAGTACTTTGTGCATTAGTGCTGAGCGCTACTACCGCTATCAGCAGAACAAGAATAGATTTAAGTTTCATGTGCTTATTGTTTTTGTTTTGATGGTTGAAAATAAATTTTGTTGTCAGCTTATTTCAAATTGCCTGCCAAAAATTGGCGGAGCATATTAAGCGCAGCATGGCTAAACACCTGAATGTTTTCGGCCCGCGAAGTAAAAAACTGAAACTTGCGCGCCACCTGCTGTTGTTGGTTGCCCACGGCAATCCAAACGGTGCCCACGGGCTTATCGGGCGTGGCGCCCCCCGGGCCGGCAATGCCGCTTACGGCAATGCCGTATGTGGTGCCAGTACTGGAAAGTAAACCTTGCAGCATTTCAAGCACACACGGTTCGCTGACCGCGCCAGCCTGGTTTAATGTAGAAGTTTTTACGCCCAGTAATTTTTCTTTTACATCATACGAGTACGACACCACCCCCCCTTCGAAATATGTCGAACTGCCCGGCACCGAGGTAAACAAGTGAGCTATGTAGCCCCCGGTGCAGCTTTCGGCTGTGCTAACGGTGGCCTTTTGCTCCAGCAGCAAGTTGCCCAGTATGGTTTCAAGCCCTGCTTCACCATCGGCATAAAAGTAGCTGCCTAAGGCAGTTTTCATTTTTGTCAGTTGATGTGCGGCTTCAGTAACTACATCATCGCCATTGCCGTGGGCGGTTAGCCGCAGTTTCAGGGTGCCCAGGTTGGGCAGGTAGGCCAGTTTCATATAGGCCGGCAGTTGCTCTTCAAAGTCTTTTAGCAGGTTAGCTATTACCGATTCACCGGCACCGGCTGTCATTACCGTATGGTGAACAATGCGCGGAAACTCAAATTTTTGCTTTAACCGTGGCAGCACCTGCGTTTCCATGAGGTGTTTCATTTCGTGCGGCACCCCCGGCATAGATATAAACACCACACCGTCTTTTTCAAACCACATACCTTGTGCTGTGCCGCGCAGGTTAGGCAGCAGTAGGCTGTCTTTGGGTATCATGGCTTGTGAGCGGTTCATTTCCAGCACCTGCATTCCGCGCTTTTCAAATATCTGTTTCATTTTTTGCCACAGCTCTTCATTCAACACCAGTTCGGTATTAAAATATTCTACCAGCGTGTTTTTGGTAATGTCGTCTTTGGTGGGGCCTAAGCCACCGGTGAGCAGTACAATTTGCGAGGTGGCTTTGGCGTGGTTCAGCGCGTTTACAATTTGCCATGCACTGTCGCCTACCGAAAGTATTTCGTATAACTGCACGCCCAGGGCCGAAAACTGCCGGCCTATCCAGGCGCTGTTGGTATCTACAATCTGGCCTATTAATATTTCATCGCCAATGGTTATTACGGTGGCTTTCATACATGCTCTTTTAAAATAGTAAATGCATTACGCTTTGCGATAATAACACAGATAAAGCAAAACGATAAAGGCATTTTGATAAAGCCGGAATTCAAAACCATATTGTTTTGTTATGCTTTATCCGTGTATTCTGTACAATTGTGGCTTTATTTTTCAAAACAAAATGCCCGGCCTATGAATCAAGTTCGCATTCATGGTGCCGGGCATTATTACAACAAAGCATACTGCATCACGGAAAAATACCCATGGCGTAGTAGCTGTTTTTAATCTTGTTGATACTTACGGCAAAAGCGGCAGTGCGTATGTCAATCTCTGATTTTCTGCGCTTTTTAAACTCGCGAATATCGCGGTAGGCTTCTATCATAGTGTCTTCTAAACCGCTGTTTACTAAGTCAATTTCATCGGCACCGTGTATTAAACTGTCAATACGCGCCTTGGGCACTTTTTTACCGGTAAGGTCTTCTATTAACTGAATAAAATTGGTTTGGTGTTTTTCTTCCCATCGTTTTTGCATACGGCCAAAGCGCACATGCGACAAGTTCTTGAGCCATTCGAAATACGATACCGTAACCCCTCCGGCATTAATGTAAATATCGGGAATTATCAATACGCCTTTTTTGAGTAGTATTTTTTCGGCAGCCGGTGTTACCGGGCCGTTAGCCGCTTCGGCAACTATGCGTGCTTTAATACGCGCTGCGTTTTTGTCGGTAATTTGTTTTTCGAGAGCTGCCGGTATTAATATATCGCAATCCAGTTCAAGGGCCGAAGCCGAATCGGTAATTACTTTGCCGTACGGGTATCCCTTAACCGTTTTCTTTTCCTGGCGGTACTTATACAGCGCGTCCACATCTACACCGTTTTCGTCATACACCGCCCCGTCTGCCTCTGCTATGGCTATTACCTTAGCGCCATACTGGCGTATAATGCGCGATGTGTGGTAGCCCACATTGCCTAAGCCCTGTACAATTATCCGCTTGCCTTCTAAGCCGGGGGTTAAACCCACCTCTTTCATATCATCGGCATACGAGCATACTTCGTTGAGCGCATACACCACACCGCGGCCGGTAGCTTCGGTTCTTCCATGAATACCGTTTTGCGAAACCGGTTTACCCGTTACACAGCCGTAGCCGTCAAGTTCTCCGGGGCGCAGGGTAGTATAGGTATCCAGTATCCAGGCCATTTCGCGTTCACCGGTTCCAAAATCGGGTGCCGGTACATCAATGCCGGGTCCTATAAAGTTTTTCTTTACCAGTTCGGTGGTGTATCTGCGGGTTATGTTTTCAAGTATCTCGGGCGAAGTTTGGCGGGGGGCTATTTTAATACCGCCTTTAGCGCCTCCAAAGGGCACGTCCACCAAAGCACATTTATAAGTCATCAGCGCGGCAAGTGCCATTACCTCATCCTGATCTACATGTAAGGAGTAGCGAATACCCCCCTTGGTAGGCATACGGTGGTGCGAGTGCTGCACGCGGTAGGCTTCAATCACGCGCACCTCGTTACCGTATTTTACCGGAAAATTCATTTTGTAAATACTGTTGCAAGCTTTTATCTGGTCGAGTAAACCTTGCGGGGCACCGGTAAACGGTGCGGCTTTGTCGAAATAATACGAAACAGAATCAGAGAACGATAGATTTTTTAAATCCACTTTGCCATTCTTATCAGCCATAAATTTGTTTTAGTTAATAATAGTACCGCTTTACGCGGTTAGCAAACCTATATGAAAAAACCAGTTGACCAAACCAACATGATATGCTTCATGGTATATTAACAAGCTGGCTTTCTGTTCATAAAACCAATACTATTTTGCGCCAGTAAATAATGACCCATGTCAGCACGTTTTTATTTTGCCGTATCGTTAGTTTTTTTTCTGCTGGTAACAGCGGGTATGTTATACACCGAAAAAAAAGCAGCTTGCGGAGGCAATATCATCATACCTCTCGAAATGGCTCCCGATATTCAATCATTCAAGGCATTGCTGGTGCCGGCTTGTCAGCTCGAATGGGTAGAGCGCAACACTAAACTAGATTTTGTTTTTCTGGTAGCTTATACCGCTTTGATTATAGCCACGCTTTATACCCTGCAAGGCACACCACCTGCCGGGTGGTTTAAACCTCTTGTTGTGTTATCGGTTTTTCCGGCTCTGTTCGATGCCATTGAAAATTTTCTGTTGCTTAAATTTTTACACGTGTTTGCCGCCAACATAACCACAGCCGAGTATGCTGTTTACTTTTGGTGTGTGCGGTTAAAGTTTGGCGTACTGCTCGTCATAGTTGGTTTTATTTTGTTTCTGCTGGCCAGGCGCATAGCCCATTTGTTTAAAACCATATAACCCCGGTAAATGAACACAGTCATAGGTACCAGTATAGATACAGCGCGGCAGTTGCTGCAGCAGGGCCGCATAGTAGGCATACCCACCGAAACGGTGTATGGCCTGGCCGCCAATGCACTGAATACCGATGCCGTGTTAAGCATATTCGAAGTTAAAAACCGCCCTCATTTCGATCCGCTCATAGTGCATGTGCACAGCTTAGCTGAAATAGAAAAATACACACAGCATATTCCCCATAAAGCCTTGTTGTTGTTTCAACAGTTTGCCCCGGGTCCATTAACCGTGTTGCTGCCTAAAAAAAATATAGTGCCTGATTTGGTTACCTCCGGTTTGCCGCAGGTAGCTATCCGTATTCCCCATCATCCGCTTACCATTCAACTGTTGCAGAGTATCAGTTTTCCGTTGGCAGCGCCCAGTGCCAACCCCTTTGGCTATATAAGCCCCACCACCGCACAGCATGTGTACCAACAACTGCATGGCAAAATTCCATACATTCTTGATGGTGGAAGCACAGAGGTGGGGGTAGAGTCAACTATTGTTGGTTTCGAAAATAATGAACCGGTGGTGTACCGGCTTGGAGGGCTTTCAATAGAAGCTATAGAAAACTGTATTGGTCAGGTGCAGATGCAAATAAACTCAGCCGGCAATCCTAAAACACCGGGTAGTTTAAAGAGCCACTATGCCCCCAAAAAGAAACTCGAAATATGGCAGCTTGCCGGTTTAGAAATTAACAGACCTCAGGCTGGGTTCATTGGGTTTAATCAATTGGCCAAAGGCATAAAACCCGAAAATCAGATTTTGCTTTCGCCCGAAGGCAATTTACAACAGGCGGCCAAAAACCTGTTTGCTGCCATGCGGCAGTTAGACAACAGCTCAGTGGAATCAATCATAGCCGTCAAGTTTCCGGATACAGGATTGGGTAAAGCCATCAACGACCGCCTGCTAAGAGCCAGTGTGTAAGGCGTAGTAAATAATAGTGGAGCTGGTGGGAATCGAACCCACGTCCGGATAAGTTGATGATAGACTTTCTACATGCGTAGTTACTTATTGATTTTAGTAAACAAGCCGGATAAGCAACCCTCCAATTTGTTTCTTACATCCGTTATTCATACATCGTAAAGTGGATGAAACTTTACTAGTACGTTACCAAGGTTTGATTGCCAGTGCGCTGTGTATGGTACCTCAAGCGCAGGGCAATTGGTGGTTAATCTCTAAGATTAAGCAGCCATAGCGTATTGATAGTCGCCAGCTAATAAGTGTTGAGCAATGGATTATCGTGGTATTACACACCCACGGCACGCGGGTTTACCGCCAATGCTTCCCGTCAATACCGGTCAGCCCCATAATTTCAAAGAACGGGGCAAAGATAATCGCAATTCGTTCTCGGTTTTGTAAAAAAAATAATGGTGTGGCGCTCCCGTGTTGTAACTGCGCCTGAGTGAGCGCCCCACGGGCGTTCAGCGGTTGGCCGTTTGCGCCCAGTGCAAGAAATCAAACCAATTCAAAAAGTCATTTTGATTTTTGGTAGAAAGAATTGCATTTAAATCGGCCAATAGCTTTTCAAATAACTTTCGCTTTTCATTCTTGTCAACCTGTTTCAGAATTTTCAATAGCGAATTGCCGAGTGTTGCTGTAAGTTTCGATTCTATTTTATGCTTACTGAAATAAAACCGTGCGCTTCCTATCTGGCTTTCGAGCAGTGAGTAATTGCTTTCTTCATAATATATAATCATAGCCATGCACCGTGCCAGCACTTGTAAAATATCATATTGACGCTTTTCGTCTTTCAGGTTAATAATGTGTTGTGTCCATTCTAATGCTTTGGTTTTGTTACCTGCCTGATAAAACACCACCATCATACGTGCGTATTGCGGTGGAATCACAATTTCGGAATGTGCTGAATAAAATTTTTCTATTTCATTGGAGTGCTTTATAGCTTCTTCAAACTTTTGCAGCGAAATGGCTCTGGTTAATATGTATTCGTAACGAATAGAAAGGTTCCAGTCTTTATCAAATTCATTTTGCGCTCCTGTTTTTTCGAGCGCCAATAAATACTTGTCAGCTTCTGAAAACTTGTTCAACGCACAGGCCATACGAATTAAAGAATCTAACAAACCCATATAACCGGTGGTATTATTTGCTGCATACTGCGGGTGGTTTTCGTAAACGAGCAAATTGCGTTTCAGATGGGCGTAACTTCCTGCCGCATCATTCTTCATTTGGCAAATCATTGACAGAACATAATTGCGAATTACCTCGGTTCCAAAGTGAATTTTTCTTTTCGGGCTCAGCAGTTCATGCTGCTCAATTGCCTTTAATTGTTTGTTTTCCCTTTTACCGAAACCAATTTGTGTACGGTAAAGCTGCTCTACTTCTTTAAACAAACTATAAACAGCAAAGCGCTCATTTTGGTCAGCTATGTTTAGTTTCAGTTGCGGTTCAATTTCTTTCCACGATTGAAAATATTCGGGCAGCGAAGAAGTATTGTGTGTAAAATTTTCGAACCAAAGCAAGTAGCCCAGCATAGATCCGGCAGATTCGGCAATCTTCATAGCCTTGTTCAACTTGCGCGAAAGCAGGTGGTCCAGCTTTTTCGATTTCAATAAATGTAGTTCCTGAATCTCTGAAAGCAAATCGTACTCTGCCGAAAACTGCTGGTGAAACATACGCAGCGATTGCAAAATCTTTTCAGTAAGGTAATTCTTTAAAACAGCAAAATTCACGCCTTTGCTTTCGCGCCCTAGTTTCATTTTTAGTTCGGCTTCGTTGTAATACTCGGCTTCTTCCAATAAATCAAACAACACCAGAAAGTCTTTCTCCTTTCCTGTTTCAAATGCCGAATAAAATTTCTTGAAGTAACCTTTCTCGTTTTTAGTGAGCGATTTTACCAGTAAGAAAAGGTCATCTTGGTTTTGCATAGCCTGCCTTTTTGCCCTCTGCCTCAACAAAGGGTTTGCAGAGGTAGTTTTTCGGAACCTAAATTTATTCTAAAAACTCTTTTGCTCCCGCTTTTTATCCTGCTCACTTTTGTTCCATAAAACAAAACGTTATGAAACCTACAAACCAAAATTATACTATTACACTTATTCTGCTCTTATGCGCAACGGCTGTTTTCTCACAACCTGCCGAGCAATGGGTAGCCCGCTATAACAGCGGAAACACCGACCAGTTATACGCTATTACGGTAGATACAGATGGCAATGTTTACGCTACAGGCGCCAGTGTTCAGGTGCCTTTTACTTCCGACTATCTCACTGTCAAATACAACAGCAGCGGAGTTAAGTTGTGGGAGAAAACTTACAACAGCATTTCGGGAAGTGATGACAGGGCTTATGCTATTACTGTTGATGTAGCAGGCAATGTATATGTTACAGGAGGAACTGCTTATGACAATTCAATGGTAACGATTAAATACAATTCAACGGGCGATTCAATCTGGACTCGCTCGTACACAGGACCAACCAGTGGGCACAACTGGACTTTTGCTAAGAACATTTTTGTTGATGATACAGGAAATGTGTTCATAGCCGGTACCAGCGAGGGGTTATCAGCCGTTCATGGATTGAGGCAAGATTATACCACCATAAAATACAATTCGCTTGGCATTGAACAATGGACTGCTCGCTACAACGGGCCCGGAACCGATGCCGATATAATAAACTCAATGGCCGTTGATGGCACTGGTAATGTGTACGTAACCGGTTTTTCAGGAGGCGGATCCACCGGAAGTGCCGATAGCTATAACGACATTACTACCATCAAATACAATTTTCTTGGTGATACTGTCTGGACAAAAACTTACAAAGGTTCAAGCACGAGTAGCGATGTGGCGAATAAAATTGCACTCGATAACTCTGGCAATGTTTATATAACCGGCACTACATACATTGACACTTCGGTTGATGAGAATATAGTAACCATCAAGTACAACCAGGCAGGAGCGGAGTTGTGGAAGAAGTTCTTTAACGGAACAGGTAACAATACCGATGAGGGAAAGTCTATGGTTGTGGATGCTGAGCAGAATGTTTTTGTTACAGGCAAAAGTTACTATGGTTCATCAAACGGGTTCGACATTGTAACTATCAAATACGATTCGATTGGAACAGAACTGTGGGCAGAAAATTATAATGGTTCAGCGAATGGTGCCGATGCAGGAGTGGGGGTTGCTGTAGATGAAGATGGAAACATCTACGTAGCAGGCACAACTACAAACACAACTACCGCTGAAGATTTTCAAGTAATAAAGTATAGCGCAGCAGGTACTAAACTGTGGGACAAAAAGTATACATATCTGAATGCAGCAGGAAGTCAGGAAAATACAGCAGCTTTTTTTGTTGACGGAGACAAGAATATTTACATAGCAGGAATGAGCGCTTTGGATTATGCTGTTGTGAAATATGCCGAAACATCTACATCAGTTGTAGAAGTTGAAAAAAGTATAGATGACTTTATTATTTACCCCAACCCGGCTTCAAACCGAATTTGGGTGAAGGTTAGCGGAATGAACAGTGAACAGGTAAATATTTACAATGCCAACGGAAGTTTAGTAAGGCAATGCAACTCAATTGATAACAAAGGAATTGATGTTTCGCAGTTGGCAAATGGTATTTATTTGGTTTGTGTAAACGGAGTTCTGAAAAAACTGGTAAAAATGTAAACCAGGCCCTGCTGGTTTTTGAAACCAGCAAGGTCTTTTCATATTCGCTACATGAAGATTGGCATCCTCCGCGAAGAAAAGTTTCCGCGCGATTCGCGTGTTCCGCTTACACCATCGCAGTGTAAGTTTTTAATGGAGCGGCACCCCGATATTGAAATAGTGGTGCAGTCCTGTAAATACCGCTGCTTTACCAACGAAGAGTTTACCTATCAGGGCATTACGTTAAACGAAGATGTTTCCGGCTGCGATATTTTACTCGGAGTAAAAGAAGTGCCTAAAGAACTGCTGCTCGCTGGTAAAACCTACGTGTTTTTTTCGCACGTTATTAAAAAGCAAAGCCGCAACCGCAAAATGCTTCAAACTATTCTCGAAAAACAGATTCGCCTGATTGATTGGGAGTGCATGAAAGACAAAAAAGGAAAGCGTGTTATTGCTTTCGGCAGATGGGCAGGTATTGTGGGGGCTTACCACGCTTTGCGTATGGTGGGTTTCCGTACATCTAAGTTTCGCTTGCGCCAAATGATTGACTGCTTAAACTTTGCCGAAGCGCAAAAAGAGTTGGAGAAACTCGACTTACCGAATTGGAAAATTGTACTCACCGGTACAGGCAGGGTAAGCGAAGGGGCAGCGTTTATGCTCGATGTGGCAGGTATTAAAAAAGTGGCTCCCTACAACTTTTGTTACAACGAGTTCGAAGAACCCGTTTACACACAGCTAACCTCAGCCGATATGTATCACAAAGAAGGCGAGGAGAAGTTTGATCCTGTGGCTTACCATGCACATCCCGAACATTACAAAAGCAACTTTTACCCGTTTACTAAAGCCGCAGACATAATGATAAACGGAGTGTACTGGGATAAACGTATTCCCATATTTTTTTCAAAAGAACAGATGAAGGAGAAAGATTTCCGCCTCAAAATTATATCTGACATAACTTGTGACGTAGCGCCCGACTCTTCTATTCCATCTACACTATATGCTTCCTCCATTGCTGACCCATACTACGGTTATAACGTTCATACCGGTGAACTGATACAAACTTTTCAAGACGAATCTATTGACATTATGGCCATTGATAATTTGCCCAATGAGTTACCGAGAGATGCCAGTGAAGATTTCGGCAATATGATAGTAAGCCGAATAGTGCCGGAACTTTTAAAAGGCAATGCTTCAGAAATGATTACCGGTGCCACCATTGCCTCAAACGGCCAACTGGGTGAACTGTATCTATATCTCAGTGATTATGTTGCCGTTAGTTAGCTGTTCAAAAATATAAGCTCAAAAACTTTCATGGTAAGCAGTTGGTAATAAATTCGCCCTCGCTATAAAGCAATCATACATGGAGAATTCAGTTTTTTTTAAAAGTTCTATCGGTAAAAAAGTGCTCATGGCGCTTACCGGTTTATTCCTTATCACCTTTCTTATAGTACACTGCACCATCAACGCCATGATTTTTTTCAATGATGGTGGAGCTACCTTTTCGCATTGGGGGCATTTTATGGGTACTAACCCTATAATACGCGCTATGGAAATAGTATTGGTGGCAGGTTTTCTTGTGCATATAATAGATGGGCTTTTGCTTTGGAAACAAAACCGTGATGCACGCCCCGTAAAGTATTCATACAGCGTAGCTCCTGAAAAAAGCAAATGGTATAGCCGCAGCATGGGCTTATTGGGAACCCTACTCCTCATTTTCTTAGTTATTCATACTTCACACTTCTGGATTCCTAACCGAGTAAGCCAGGGCTTAACTAATTGGGAACATGGCGAAATAAATTTGTATGGTAAAATGCTGACCATATTCCAAAACCCCATAGTGGTGCTGGTATATTTGTTTGGCTGTGTTTCTTTATTCTGGCATTTGTTACACGGCTTCAAGAGTGCGTTTCAAAGTTTAGGGCTAAACCATGTAAAATACAATAATCTGATAGAATTAACCGGTACGGCCTTCAGTATAATTGTGCCCCTCATTTTTGCGTTGATGCCTGTAAGTATTTATCTAGGTTGGATTCGATAAAACATTTTAAAAAGTTATTTGAAAGATATGTCAACTCTCAATTCAAAAATACCTTCGGGGCCGCTGGCCGAAAAGTGGGACAACTATAAGGAGCACGCCAAACTGGTAAACCCTGCCAACAAACGTAAGCTGGAAGTTATTGTAGTGGGAACCGGCCTTGCCGGTGCAAGCGCTGCAGCTACTTTGGCTGAACTTGGCTACAAGGTAAAAGCGTTTTGCTTTCAAGATTCGCCCAGACGTGCACACTCTATTGCTGCACAAGGTGGAATCAACGCCTCAAAAAATTATAAAAACGATGGCGACTCGGTTTATCGCTTATTCTACGATACGGTAAAGGGTGGCGACTTCCGCGCCCGCGAAGCCAACGTTTACAGATTGTCTGATGTTTCAAGAAATATTATTGACCAGTGCGTGGCGCAGGGGGTTCCCTTTGCACGCGATTACGGTGGACTGTTAGACAACCGTTCATTTGGTGGTGCACAGGTTTCCAGAACATTCTATGCTCGTGGGCAAACAGGTCAACAGTTGTTGTTGGGAGCTTACGGTGCGTTAGAAAGACAAATAGGTTTGGGCAATGTAAAAATGTATTCTCGCCACGAAATGCTGGAGATGGTAGTGGTGGATGGCAAAGCGCGGGGCATCATTGCCAAAAACTTAATTACCGGTGAGTTAGAACGGCATTTTGGCCATGCGGTGTTGCTGGCTTCCGGTGGTTACGGAAACGTTTTCTTCCTTTCTACCAACGCCATGGGAAGCAATGTAACCGCTGCATGGAAAGCCCACAAGAAAGGCGCATACTTCGGAAATCCTTGCTACACACAAATTCACCCGACTTGCATACCGGTTACCGGTGATTACCAATCGAAGCTGACTTTGATGTCTGAATCGCTCCGTAATGACGGACGCGTGTGGGTTCCCAAAACAAAAGAAGATGCCAAAGCCATTCGCGATGGCAAAAAGAAACCGGAAGACATTAAAGAAGAAGACCGCGACTATTACTTAGAAAGAAAGTACCCATCATTCGGAAATCTTTGTCCGCGCGATATTGCATCGCGTGCGGCAAAAGAAGCTTGCGATGACGGACGCGGAATTGTTCCTTCGGGCTTTGGTGTGTTTCTCGATTTTGCCGATGCTATTAAACGCCTTGGTGTAGAAACTGTAAAAGCGCGTTATGGTGAGTTGTTCCCCATGTATCAAAATATTACGAACGAAGACCCGCTGAAAACCCCCATGAAAATTTACCCTGCGGTGCATTACACTATGGGTGGCTTATGGGTTGATTATGAATTGATGACCACCATACCCGGCTGCTATGCTTTAGGCGAAGCCAACTTCAGCGACCACGGTGCTAACCGCTTGGGAGCTTCTGCGCTTATGCAGGGATTAGCTGATGGCTACTTTGTAATACCGTACACTATTGGTAATTATTTGTCGTCCGAAATTTTCACCAAGCCGATACCAACCGACCATCCGGCTTTTGTAGAGGCAGAAAATGCGGTGAAAGAAAGAACCGAGAAACTTCTTTCTATAAAAGGAAAGAGAACAGTGGATGATTTCCATAAGCACCTCGGAAAAATTATGTGGGAGTACTGCGGTATGGCGCGCACTGCTGAAGGATTGACCAAAGCACGCACCATGATTCAGCAATTGCGCAAAGAATTTTGGAGCGATGTAAATGTGCCGGGTACTGTAAACGAGTTTAATACAGAGCTAGACAAAGCCGGGCGTGTAGCCGACTTTATAGAGTTAGGCGAACTGATGGTTATTGATGCGCTTAACAGAAACGAAAGCTGTGGCGGGCATTTCCGTGTAGAATATCAGGATGAGGGCGAAGCCAAGCGCGATGATGCCAACTACACGTATGCAGCAGCATGGGAGTTTAAAGGCGTAGATGCCGACCCGGTGTTGCATAAAGAAGAGTTGGTTTATGAGAATATTCAATTGCAGGTGAGGAGTTATAAGTAATTTGATGATTTGGTGATTTGATAATGAAATGCAAACGAACAAACCTAATCTGATTGTTGAGTTAACGTTTGAGTTTTCATTGAAGGTTATTGAGTACTGTGAGTTGCTTGAATCGAAGCGGAAGTTTAATGTGGCGAATCAGCTATTCAGAAGCGGAACATCAATTGGGGCAAATGTGAGGGAAGCTCAGAACGCTGAAAGCAAAGCAGACTTTATTCATAAGATAAAGATTGCAGCAAAAGAGACAGATGAAACGGAATACTGGTTGTTGTTATGTAAGAAATCAAAAAATTATCCCGACCCGGATGAACTTTTAAAAACTGTAGAATCAATTCATAAAATCATTTCAAAAATTGTTTCAACCGCAAAAGCGAAATAGCATCATCAAATCACCGAATTATCAAATCATCAAATTGACATATTATGAAGTTTAACCTAAAAGTTTGGCGCCAAAAGAATTCAAAGAGTGAAGGAAAGTTAGTTGACTACACCATTGACAACATTAATGCCGATATGAGTTTTTTGGAAATGGTAGATGTGCTGAACGATAACCTCGTTCGCAAAGGCGAAGACCCTATTGCGTTTGACCACGATTGCCGAGAAGGTATCTGCGGAATGTGTTCCATGTATATCAGCGGGCGCGCACACGGTCCGCAACATGCCGCCACTACCTGCCAGTTGTATATGCGCTCATTTAAAGATGGCGATACCATTTATGTAGAGCCTTGGAGGGCACAGGCATTTCCGGTTATTAAAGATTTAGTAACCGACCGTAGCGCGTTTGACAGAATTATTGCCAAAGGCGGGTTTACTTCGGTAAACACCGGTCAGGCGCAAGACGCCAACAACCTGCCGGTAGAAAAAGCATGTGCCGAAAAAGCAATGGACGCTGCCGCCTGTATTGGCTGCGGTGCATGTGTGGCTGCTTGCCCCAATGGTGCCGCCATGTTGTTTGTTTCCGCCAAAATATCTCAACTGGCCTTATTGCCACAAGGCGAGCCGGAGCGAAACACCCGTGCTATAAACATGGTAAACCAAATGGATGAAGAAGGTTTTGGTAACTGCACCAATATTGGCGCTTGCGAAGCGGAGTGCCCTAAAGAAATTAAGCTCACCAACATTGCGCGGATGAACAGAGAGTATGTGGTGGCAAGTTTGATTAACGAATAACTAATTTTTGGAAACATCTTCTCCAACCGAGGGCAATCCGTACGGTATTGTTACTCCTGAATTTCCCGATACAAAGTATTTTTTAACCACCGATTTGTTTAACAAGGCGGTAGGTAAAGACTTTATTAAATACGCCAACCGCAAGCTTGAAAAAGGCGAAAAGTTTATGGTGGCACTTTCGCACGGGCGCTCACCTTCAGGAGCTTATAAATACATTTTCGACCATTACGATGAACTGAAGAATCCGCAAAACATTCTTTACACGTTTGTAAATACACCCATGATTAAGCAACGTAACCTGGAAGGGATTATGGATGCGCGTGAATTCGTTAAAAAGCTTTTGCGCAACCGGCTGATTACCCGCGACCAGATGATTGGTCACGATTTTAGCCGTGAAAGCATGGAAGCTTACGTGGCCGATTACAATAAATCTGTTTCCGGATTTCTTATAGCCAATAACAAAAAAGGATTCGACTATGTTTTTCTTGCCTGTAACCCACGCGGACGTGTGGCAGCTATTGAAAGAAACTCAAAGGCATTTGATTGTAACGATATTGCCGCTGTAGTAACCAATAAAGGCGAGAAAGAAATTACCGGTACACCTTACTTTCTTTTGCGCTCAAGCCGCATAGCGTTTCTTGCCACCAAAGCTGACAAACGCAGGCCACTGGCCTGGCTGCTTGCAAGCGATGTAAAAGAAAACAACAGCCCCGGATTTTTGCGTTACATGTCCAACGTAAAAAAACGCCTTACTGTTTTTATTGACGATAAAGCGCTTACCTGGCCTCAGTTAGAAATAGAGCGGGAAACCCCCTACGGTACCAGTGTAATACGTGTAGATACGGCTAATGCATATAACGAAAACGCCAAAGAGAAACTTCCGGTGGTGCTTCTTATTCACGGCTTTCTGGGGCTTAATTCGTTTGACGGCATGCTGGTAACCATTCCCTCGCATCTTTATATAGCGGCTGCCATGCATTATGGCTCTATACCCAGCGACCTGCCCCCTGCTGAATACTCGCACCATGTTGCAAAGAATATTGATGCTGTTGTAAATTTTTTTGGCGAGCGCGGGCATCCGGTTTATATCTACGACCACTCCATGGGCAATATTTATTTTATGATGATTGACCGTGAACTGAACAAATACCCTGCTGTAAAAAAGTATTTGCGGGGGCGCATTGGTGCTAATCCGTTTTTTGGCGAAGAAGCCAAACATGCCACGCTCGGCTTTTTAGATAATGTAATTCTGCCGGCCCTATCGCACATTAAAGGTTTGGCAGCTAAAACTATGATAGTAACCATGCGCGGTGTTATTCCGCTTGATTCAAAAGCGGGTGTGCGCAGGCGCGGTATTTCTCTTTCTGACTGGTTGGTAAGTAAAGAAAGCTCTATGCGTGAGCGCATTTGGGTGGCTGCCAAAGAGCGTATCCTGTACCTGATGAGTAACATGGATTCGCTGCCGCAATTGAACAGGGTGCCCATTGAGCGGGCATTGAACAGAGTGCCTGCTAAGGTTTTTGCCATTCAAACACATTCAGCACTTGAGCAGAGCATTGTTTTCGACAAACAAATTGGCCTGGTAAATTTACCCCAACGCGGTGTACAGGTGCTTATTTTAAAAAGCGAGCGCGATGGGGTTGCCCGTTATGTGCCGCGTATTTACAAAGGCGAAAACATTGAAGTGCGCGATGTAACTAACGAGCACGAATACGACCTGTTCCGTGAGCATCTTTTCCATATGGGGCATCCGCTCAAAGCCGCGCATATAATTGATGAGTTTATAAAAGCCACCGAGCAAACAAATTCAGGCAAAGGAAGCCGCGAACCGGTTGATATTACAACGGCAGTTTCAAAAACTTTTTGAGTTACTCAATACCACATGGTAGCAGTGGGGTAACTAAGCGCGTCTGCTCCTGTTTCATAGTATAAAAATTTTTATCTGTGTGCGAGGATTCTTTTTAGTACATTCGAACATTCTCTAACTAAAATACACTAATTATGAAAAAGGTATTTACAATCTGCAATGTTGTTGTTGCTTGCCTGCTTCTGTTTATTGTAATGTAGGTAATTGCACAAATGAAAGACACCGAACCATTGGTGTTCGAAAAAATTGATGCCGAAAAAGTGCAGCAAACCATTGAGAAGATAGACGAAGTATTATCGGGCAAAGAAGAAGTGAGCAAGCCGATAAAACAAAAGCTGAACTACGCCAAAAAACATTGGCCCGACAATCTAAAACGCTATGAAGAACAAGAAAAGATATTAGAACAGCGCAACAGCTTCAGCAAAACAGATAACGATGCTACGTTCATGCACATGAAGGAAGATCACATGAAAAACGGGCAGCTGAAACCCGGCTACAATCTTCAAATATCCACCCATAACCAAATTATTACCAACTACACGCTTCATCACAACCCTACGGATACCACCACCCTCATTGCCCATGTAGAAGAATACAAAAATATATATGGACAAACACCCCAAACCATTACAGCCGATGCAGGTTATGGTAGCGAAGAGAACTACACATTCTTAGAAGAAAACAATATTGAATCCTTCGTTAAGTTCAGCACCTTCGATAAAGAACAACATAAAAATTACGCGCAAAAAAAACCGTTCCACCAACACCAACTGCATTACAACAAAGAGAAAGATTGCTTTACCTGCCCCATGGGTCAGCCCATGAACAAGGTGCGCACCGAAAAACAAAAATCAGCCAACGGATACGAAAAAGAAGTGCACGTCTATCAGGCAAAGAATTGTGTTAACTGTCCGCTGCGTGGCATGTGTCATGATGCCCAAGGCAACCGAATTATCAAAGTCAACCACCGCCTGCGCCACTATCAACGGCAAGCCCAAGAAAAACTCAACACAGAACAAGGCATCCGCCACCGAAAAAAACGATGCTGCGATGTAGAACCCGTATTCGCCAATCTCAAACACAACAAAAACTTCAAACGATTTAATTTAAGAGGAAAGAAAAAAGTAGAAATCGAAACAGGTCTGATTGCCATCGCTCACAACTTAAAGAATATGGTGGCTTAAAACCATCTTCTTTTTTTTGCTCAGCCAAAATACCTGCATAAAAAACCGCCTCAAATCAGTTTTGAGACGGCTTCATTTGTTACACCCCTTAACCCCGCAGCCAATGTGCTGCACTAGCAACAAAAAGTACGAGCAGCTATTGCCGGCTTAATTACATTTGCTGCATGCGCATAGGCATAACAGGCAGCAGTGGTTTTATTGGAAACTGGTTAGCTAACCACTTGGCAGCGCAAGGTCATCAGGTAGTTTTTTTTCAGCGCAAACAACCGGTTACGCTGCCACCTGGCGCAGAATATATACCTTACGACATTACCCAACCTGAAACATTTCCTGACACCACAGGCTACCATGTTTTAATACATACCGCATATCTGCCCTTTACTAACAACCACTCTTCGTCAGAAAAAAACATAGCCGCAACCACAGCGTTGCAAAAAGCATGTGCCGCCAGCGGCACACAGTTTATTTTTTTAAGCAGCATGTCGGCACACGCCCGGGCACTCAGCGAGTACGGCAAACACAAATTTACATTAGAGCAACAGCTGAAAATCACTTCTGCACTGGTGCTAAAACTGGGTTTAGTGGTAGGCGAAAAGGGCTTATTCAGCCGTATTAAAAAAACAATATCGGCCAGCAGATTTGTTCCGCTTATAGGGGGTGGGTTGCAGCCGGTACAGTTACTTTTTATTGATGATTTAACTCATGCCGTTGACCTATGTATCGAAAAAAAAACAACAGGCACCTACTGTTTGGCCACACCCAAGGTGTACACCATCAAAGATATTTTCAGGCATATAGCTTTGCAATCGGGCTCCCGCCCGGTGTTTGTTTCCATACCCTACTTTATAGCCGAGTGGCCAATAGCCATCGTGCAGTTTTTACGCTTACCGTTTCCGGTAACCCGCGAAAACCTTTTAGGCCTCCGGCAAATGAAGGCACACGATTCTGCCCCAGATTTAGCAGCACTGAATATTACACTAAAAGAACTGAACGGCTAAGATGTGTTCAGTGGAGAGCTGCTCACTCACTTGGCTCTCTTACTCAAAAAACTATTTTTGTTCGTAACCAAAAACAACCCTTATGAAGTTGAAACTTTACTCCTTTCTGGCAGCTTGCATTTTGTCGCTAAGCACCTTAGCCCAAAACGCTAAACTGAGCGGAAAAGTAACCGAAGAAAATGGCGATGCACTCATTAGCTGTAACGTAGTAATTGATGCTTCCAAAGGCTGGGCAGCCGTTACCGATTTCGATGGCCTTTATGAAATTAACCTGCCTGCCGGAAGTTACGAAGTACTCTTTAAATACGTAGGCAAAGATGATGTACGCGTAAAAGTAACACTGGCCGAAGGCGAAAAGAAAGTGCTGAACCAGTTATTGAAAGAAAAATCAACCCTGATAGATGTGGTGGTGGTTACCGGTAGTAAATACGAGAAAAAACTAAGCGAAGAAACGGTATCGCTCGAGGTCATGAAATCAGCCGTACTGAACAACCAAAACGTAACCGATGTATCGGGCGGGGTGCAAAAAATACCCGGTGTAACTATAGCCGATGGCCAGGTGAATATACGCGGAGGCAGCGGCTGGAGCTACGGTGCCGGTTCACGGGTAGCGGTATTGTATGACGACCTGCTGATAACCACTGCCGATGCCGATGATGCTAAATGGAGCATGATGCCCGTTGAAAATATAGATCAGATTGAAGTACTGAAAGGTGCGGCATCTGCCATTTACGGAACCGGTGCCTTAAACGGGGTTATAAATGCCCGTGTAGCTTATGCTACCGATGAGCCCTATACCAAGTTGCAAACTTATGCCGGCTTTTACGATGCCCCTACCAAAACACGCAGCATGAAATGGTGGCAAGGCAAACCTCAACATGCCTATGGTTTCAACTTTGCCGACCGCAGAAAAATAGGTCAAATAGATTTAACTACCGGCACTGCTTACAATAACGACCGCGGTTGGCTTGACAGCTCTGACGGGCAAGAGTTTCGCCTAAATGCTAAACTGCGCTACCGCTTTAAAAAAGTAGAAGGGCTGAATATGGGAGTAGGTGCATTAGCCAACTGGAGTTGGGGTAAAACTTTTTTTCTGTGGGATAGTATTGGCTCTAAAGGATACCGCCCATTGGTAAACACGGTAACCATTTACGAAAACAGCCGCTACCTCATTGACCCATTTATCAACTACACCGATAAGCAAAACAACCGCCTTTCGTTCCGTTACCGTTGGCTAAACTCGTCTAACGTAAACAGCACTGGTCAGGGCTCCATAGCTCATCGTCATATCATTGACATCAGCTATCAGCGCCCTTTCGAAATTTCCGAAAAAGTTAAACTCAATTTTGTGGCCGGTGTTGGCGGGCGTATTGATAAAATAGCACCGCCAAAAAATCCCAATGATGCTACCCCTGATTCAGTACGCAATGCCTTAATAGACTCACTGGGCTACTACCCTATTCCCTATTTATATGGCGATAAACAGCACAACGCTTACAACGCTTCGGTATATGCACAGATAGATGGAAAATTTTTTAACCGATTAAACGTAACCCTCGGTGCCCGTTGGGAATACTTTAACGTAGATGGGCAAAATAGTTTGAAAGAACTTACCTACCCGCTGTTCCGCATTGGGTTAAACTATCAGGCACATGAAGCTACCTATGTAAGAGCATCGTTTGGCCAGGGTTTCCGCTACCCTTCCATAGCTGAGTTATTTGTAACAACTAAAGTAGGTGCGTTAGAAATTTTACCTAACGCAAACTTAAAACCCGAAAAAGGCTACAGTGCCGAAATAGGTTTAAAACAAGGATTTAAGTTTGGCAAAACAGCCGTTACCACCGGTTACTTTGATGTAGCAGGTTTCTGGAATCAATACCAAAACATGATGGAGTTCATGTTTGGTCCGTTTGGTAAATTCTCCAGCATTACCAGCCCGGGTGCAGGTTTCTCTTCACAAAATATTGGCACTACCCGCATGTTGGGTGTCGATGCCGCACTGGGAATACAAACCGTGTATAAAGGGGTTGAGTTTAGCGTATTGGGTGGTTACACTTACGTAAACTCAAAAGCCCTTAACTGGAACAAGCCAATTACCCTCTTTAACTATGCCGGTGACACCATTAAGCCAAGCGCAGGCGGTGGATTGTTTCAAGGAGCATTTAATGGAGCAAACGCACCTGCCGGTTTAGATACTACACAGTTTATTACTTACGGCATGACCTCTTCTTCTTCATTCAATACATTGAAGTATCGCCCTATACACCAGTTTAAGTTGATATTCAACATTAATCACAAGCGGTTCGATTTCAACTTAGATTATCAGTTTATTGCGTATCAGGAAAACATAGACTATGCTTTTGTAAGTCCGTTTTTCACCAATCTGGTTCCTTTGTTCTTTAAAATTAATTCGTTTAAAGCGCTTAAACAATACCGCGAAGGGTTGGAAGCCAAAAAATACCGTGGCGACAACATCATTAACATAGGTATAGGTTACAAACCGGTGGACAATCTGAAACTTGCTTTCATTATAAAGAACGTAGCTAACTGGGAATGGATGCCACGTCCGGGTCGTTTCGAACAACCGCGCAGTTATACTTTACAAATCAGTTACAATTTCAGCAATCTGTATAAAAAGAAAGTAGCTGAATACTAAACTCTGAAACAGAAAAAATTAAAAGCAGGAACTAACCACTCCTGCTTTTTTTATGCCTTGCACACAGCAAGTTTTACAGTAAAGGTAGATCCTACATTCTCTTCGCTTTCAAACCATATTTTACCTCCTGCCCCATCTACAATCTGTTTGGTGATAGCCAGCCCTAAGCCGGTGCCTGACGACTTGGTGGTAAAGTTAGGCACAAACACATTTTCGTAATGGCTGCCCGCTATTCCAACACCATTATCGCTTACGGCTACAACCACCCAATCTTCTTCTTGTTTTACATGCACATCTACAAATCCTTTTCGGTTTTCGGGAATACTCTGTATGGCGTTTTTTACCAAATTATTAAACACGCTTACTAACTGGTTTTTATCAGCAAACACAGTAGGGTGCGCTACCGAGGTGGTAAAGGTTACCTGTGCATCTTCGTTGCCAAACAAATGAACAATAGAACGTAGCAATTCGTTCAACTCAATAATTTCGTTTTGTGCCTTGGGCATTTTGGCAAACGATGAAAAAGCTGTAGCAATACTCGATAGGTTTTCAATCTGCTCTTCAAGTGTTTTAGCTACCTTTTGGGCAAGCTGCTCAATGTTCGTATGGCCCTCATCAATAGCCCGCTGAAGATACTGTATGCTTAGCTTCATAGGTGTAAGCGGGTTCTTTATTTCATGGGCAATTTGTTTTGCCATTTCGCGCCAAGCACCTTCCCGCTCGCTTTTAGCTAACTTTTGAGCACTCTGTTCTAACTCGTTAATCATTTTATTGTACTCGTTTACCAGCACACCAATTTCATCATTACTATTCCACTCTATCGGCTCATTCACTTTATTCAGGTTCAGTATTCGTAGTTTCTCACTAATTATTGTAAGCGGGCGGGTAATAGAATTTGAAACCAGGTAGGCAAGTATGGCCGCGCAAATAAGCAGAAACACATACACATTCATAAGCGCCACCAAAAATGATGACACCTCGTTGTCAATATTTTTTGATCTTTCGAAATACGGAATGCCGAGGTAGGCAATAGCATCGCCCTGGTTGTTTCTAATGGGGGCATACGTAGCCAAATAACTCAGCGCCCCTATACGCTCTTGCTTGGTTACTTGTGCTGTCTTGTGGTTCTCTAAGTCAAAATATGCCGAGGGGTTCATTAACTTACTCACCAATCCCTTGCTGTATATAGCAGGTTGCGATGCTACCTTCATAACTCCGGAGCGGTCGTAAATGTTAATATCTATTGAGTTTATTTCTGCTTGTCGCGCTACTTCAATTTCCAAATCACGATTCAGGCTTTCTTGAAGTAAGTTATTGTTGGCTGAGTGTTGCTGAACAAAATACTCTAACCCGGCATGCACCACTCTCTCTTTGCGAAGCAAGCGGTCTGTGTAAAAACTATCATACTGCCTGCTGAAAAAACTTATGGTAATAAAGCCAATGATGATAAATGACACTAAAATCATAAGCAACATGGAGTAGTTGATTCGTGTGCGAAATGAAAGAGAAAGCACAGAAAACAGGCCGTCAGTGGCCGATTCGCCTCTTGCCAACTGTCGAGTTAACAAAAACAGGGTAACTATGGTAAAGTAAAAGGTAAAGAAGTAAGAAAAGGTAGCTATGGGTTCAAACTCCGGCTCGCGTTTTACACTAACTAATACTTTTTTCCCGTTAGTAAATTGTTGAATGCCGTGCTCCCAATCGGCTTCTTCTATAAAACGAAAATCTTTACCTTCAAAGTCATACGCTTTGTTCCAGTAATACGAGTACGGAAAATCGCCTGATTGAGCTATTAACTTATCACTTTGGTAAATAGCGTACGAATAATTATTCGGATTATTACCGGAAGAAATATTGCTGCTCAACAACAATTCGGGATAAACGTTTTGCCCGTAATAAATTTTAGGTGATAGCTTTAGGCACAACGAGCCAATCTCAGTCGTGTCGCTCATTAAACTAAGACGGGCTAGGTAAAAATAATTTTGTGCTGTATCGTTACTGTAAATGAGCGTTCCTTCGCGAAGAGACTCCGCAAGCAATGCCCGCATGACGGCTGTTTGAGCGGTATCATCATTTTTTAACGACACACCTGCAGCATCAAATGAAAACACCTGAAGCGCATAGCGGTCAAAATACCCTCCCATATACAGCGATGCAATTCTATCAGTCAGTTGTTTCTTAGTAATAAGGGGGTTTGAGAAATAGCTTTTCAGAAAAGCATCTTCTGAAACTCTCTTGGCTACATCCTCAAAAAGATACTCGGCCACATAATCGTGTTCCGACACAAGTTTACCACTAAAAAAAACACGTTGATTTCTCTCTTTCTTCTCATATAAGTTTTCGATTAAAAAAGTAGAAAACAAACTGTACAGAACTATGGTACCTATTATGTTACGCGCTGAAAGTGTAATATCTGTGTTAAAGAGCAGAAAAAAAACAACATACATGGAGGCGGTCCAAACTACTGTAAAAATGAGTGACTCAAAGTAGAAGTTTTGTATAACAACAGATAGTAGTGCTACAACTACCAAACCAAGCAACAAGGCTACGCCACCTAATGAAACATTATTTCTGTTCACGTATTGGTGAACAAATTTTACTACCACTAAGTGCAATGCCATCATTAAGGCCATGCAAAACAGACCTAGCAAACTGTACGCATTTAACCCTAAAATATTGTACACCTCAAATGACACCACTGAATCAATTACCAGTGTTTTAAATAGCCACCAAACCAATAACGATACAGCATGAACCCCTGCAACGAGTAAAAGCGAAACTCCAAATGATAGTTTTTTGGCGTTGGGCAGTGTAGGCTTGTGTTTAATAAAAAACACAACCATCCATAGCAAAAACAATAAGTTTAGCAGTAAATCGCCCAATGACGGTGTTACCACTGATGATGCATAAAACTTTGGGTCAAACAATTGTAGCTTGTAAAACTCTGCTGGTTGTTTGAAATACAACATAGCTGCCCGGGCTACAACTAACACCAACACCAACCCACCAAACCCGGTAACAAAGCCTTTCTTGCCGGCTGCTTGCAAGCAAAACTTATTCAGGTAAAAGGCTGCTATCAGAAAAAAAAGCAGTTGCGCCAGCAATAAGATAATATCTGTTTCTGCTTCCTTTACATCACCGCTCAGGTATAAATAAAACAAAGGTGTGCCTGAAAGATTTTTCACCGGCACACCTCCATCTATTTTCTGCTCGCTCAGTTGAAGATTATCAGGCAAACGAAAACTGAAGGCAAATGCGTTTTTGAGAAACTTGTTTTCAAACGGGTAATCGTACTTTACTCTTACTAACCCAATGAGTGTTTCATGCGTAGCTTTATCTGTAAATTGGCACTGTTGAAACCACCCATTTTTAAGTTTAACTAATGTGGTGGCAGTATTGGCGTCATCTGCCGGTGTTAGTAAAAATGCGCTATTGTCAGACCAAAACAGCAGCGAGTCATTTTTGTAGTAGCTAATCTGAACCCCTTTTTTAACCAACTTCTGAAACTCATCACTTTCGAACTTTTTTTCTCTTAATGCCTGCCAAAGTTCTTTACTTTTTACTTTGCTGCTAAACACTTCTTCCGCTATATTCAGTTCGCTCTCTGCGCTTTGTGCAACCGTTTGCAGGTTAATGTTAGCCGGCTTCAGCAACAGCACAAGCAAAGCTACTGCCATAAGTGCAGGTACTAAGTATGAACGGATATTGGCTGAAAAACTCAATTGGTATTAAATTGTTTCGAATATAGTGTAACGATTGTATAGCAAGTATTAGGCCATTGCTGCAAATTTGTTGGCCAATATGCTTTTTCTTAAAAGCAAATCCAAGAAGAAACACTTATATCCGATTAAATTCAATTGATTCCGCAACTCTAAAAACATTCTTACTTTTCGTATCTATTTCAAGTAAACACACGCTGATGAAAAGTTTTTTACTCCTCTCTGTTTTTTGCATTGCTAACCTGATAGCAAACGCACAAACACCTACCTGGGCCGAAGATGTAGCTCCTATTTTGTATGCTAACTGCACCAAATGTCATCATACTAATGGCGCAGGGCACTTTCCGCTTATTACCTTTAGCGATGCATATAACTACGGCTTTAGCATAGCTACAGAAGTTAGTAACAAAACAATGCCTCCCTGGCCACCGGACGAAAACTATAAACACTTTGCCCGCGAGCGAGTACTTACAACAGCTGAAATTACTACCCTCAACGACTGGGTAAATGGCGGCAGACCGCAAGGCGATATTACTAAAGCACCGGCTCAGCCTACCTATAGTACCGGATCGCAATTAGGTACCGTTGACCTCACTGTAAAAATTCCGAACTACACTGTTACCAGTTTAAATGACGATTACAGAAACT
The DNA here is from genome assembly GCA_964615305.1 of uncultured Chitinophaga sp. Lineage (GTDB taxonomy): Bacteria > Bacteroidota > Bacteroidia > Chitinophagales > LD1 > Bog-950. The sequence continues at coordinate 58,862 of CAZTNA010000006.1, read as the reverse complement.
TTCCAATTACCACTACTGTTCCTGCCGGAAAATATATTACCGCAGTAGAAGTAATACCCGGCAATACTCATGCAGTGCATCACGTACTTATTTTTCAGGATAGCACCAACATGCCGGCACAGCTAGATGCCAATCAAGCAGGTCCGGGATATAGCAATGCCGGAGGCACCGGTTCGTTAGCTTCACGTTTGATAGCCGGTTGGACACCCGGTGCATCGCCTTACTATACGCCCGTTGGGTTGGGTTTTCGCTTAGCTGCAAATACAAATATTGTTGTGCAGGTACACTATCCGGCAGGCAGCCAGGGTCAGTTAGACAGCACCCGCATCAATTTCAAATTAGCCAATGCACCACTTCGCGATATTACCGTTTGGCCAATAGTAAATCACCTTCAAAATATTAATCAGCAAATCAATATTCCTGCGGGGCAAACCAGAACTTATACCGAAAGCCAGGCAATGGGCAACGGTAACTATACGTTTCTTTCGGCTTTCCCGCACATGCACTTGATTGGCCGAACTATAAAGAGTTGGGCTAATACTACTGTTCCGGGCGATACCATTCGGTTTGTTGACGTACCTGACTGGGATTTTCACTGGCAAGATACCTACGTATTTCCGAATGCAGTGAAAGTGCCATCTAACTCAACCATTAAAGCAATAGCCACGTACGATAACACCACCAACAATCCTGACAACCCGAACAACCCGCCACAAAATGTAGTAGCCGGAGAAGCTACTACCGATGAAATGATGATGGTATTTTTTGGCTACCTACCTTACCAAAACGGTGATGAAAACATAATCATTGATCGAAGAATATTAGCACAGGGAGCTACCACATTTTGTAGTGGCCAGCAAGTAACTATTGAAGCCATTGAAGGAACCGGCTACACCTATCAATGGTACCGAAACGGAACATTGATTAATGGTGCTAATTCATTCTCGTTTTCTGCTACACAAGCGGGAAACTATCACGCGGTTATTTCACTTGGCCCAAACAATGCTAATTCAGATACCATAGCTGTAACCGTCAGCTCACCTCCTACAGCTAATGTTACTTACACAGGTTCACCAACAGTTTGCCCTAACAGCTCGCTTACATTAAATGCCGGCACAGGTAATGGCTACACATATCAGTGGATGAATAACGGAAACCCGATTGCTAATGCTACTTCTTCATCTTACAACGCAGCAGCGGCAGGAGTGTATTCTGTACAAGTTTATAATGGTTGTTACGCTAAGTCATCTAACGTATCTGTTACAACAGCTTCTGCTCCTTCTAACACAATTACCCCATCGGGCGCTACCACATTTTGCCAGGGAGGAAGCGTGATATTGAATGCAGCATCGGGTCTTACTTATCTTTGGAGCAATAGTGCAACTTCTCAAAGTATTACTGTATCACAAAACGGTAATTACAAAGTAACCGTAACCAATGCCAACAACTGCACAGCTGTATCCGGTACAGTTAATGTGGTAGTCAATTCTTTACCCTCGGCTACTATTACTCCTTCCGGAAATACAACTATTTGTCAGGGAAATTCTGTGGCGCTGTCGGTACCATCTGCACTAAGCTATATGTGGAGTACCGGACAAACAACTCAAACAGTTTCAGCTTCACAACAAACTATTTACAGCGTAACTGTAACAGATGCGAACGGGTGCAGTGCATCATCATCAGTAAGTATTACAGTGAATAATGTACCATCTGCATCTATTACACCGTCAGGTGCTACTTCTTTTTGTAACGGAGGAAGTGTAACCCTTCAATCGGGCAACGCTGTTTCGTACTTGTGGAGTAACGGAGCCACTACTTCATCTGTAATAGCCAATGCCAGCGGTAACTATACCGTTACCATAACCGATGCCAATGGCTGCACTAACGCTGCTTCGCAAACGGTAACCGAGTTTCCGGTGCCTGACAATTCGGTAACTACCGATAAACCCACAACAATTTGCGCGGGCGATTCTGTAACACTAAGTGCAGTAGCCGGAACAAATTACCTATGGAACACCGGTGCTGTTACACAGCATATTACCACATTGCAAAGTGGCAGCTTTGTAGTTACTGTTACAGATAACAACAATTGCACCGCAGTATCGCAACAAATAACTGTTACCGTAAATAGCAATGCTGTGGCAGCAGTGCAAGTAGCAGGTAATACAATTTTCTGTGAGGGTCAATGGGTAGTATTCAGTGCGCAGCCGGGTGATAGTTATTTATGGAACAATGGAGAAACCACCCAGAGCATAACAGTCAACACTACGGGTAGTTTTACAGTTACAGTTACCAATACCGGAAGTTGTGTAGCTATATCTGAGGTTATTCAAACAACTGAAAACCTAAACCCTGTGGTGAGTTTATCGGGTAATGCAGCTGTAGTGTGTAGTAACAGCGTTATAACTCTACAAGACGGCACTCCTTCAGGCGGTGCGTTTTCAGGTACTGGTGTTAACGGCAATTCGTTTGATGCCTCTACAGCAGGTGTTGGCTTACACACCATTACTTACACATACACAGACGCAAACGGTTGCAGTGGTAGTGCTACAGAAAATATGGAAGTAGAGATTTGTTCCGGTTTAGAAACTGTTTTTGAAAGCAGTATTCGTGTTTATCCTAACCCAAACAATGGTTTATTTACTATAGACCTGCAACATGTATCGGCAGGTAATGCTGAAATCAAACTATTTGATGCGGCCGGCAAACTTGTTTATAGCTCCATTACACAAAACAGATTACATCAAGTTGTGTTATCTGATAATCTGGCAAAAGGCATTTACTATCTACTGGTAAAAACCGAAAATGAATTAGTAAGAAAGAAACTAATGGTTGAATAGCTACAGCGGCTGAACAACACCGCAGAGTTTTCCTTTTGTGTTACTATATCGGAGCAAGAATTCTTTTCCGCTGTCTTTCCGAGTATAGCGAATTTCACCACTACCTTCATTTTGAATGGCCTTAGTGATAACGTCTTTCATTTCCTGACTGTTGATTAGCCAGCTATAAGACTCTTCTAAATCTACCTGCTTTTTTGCCGGGTCGTAAGAACCATGCATCTGCATTAAATAATCAGATCTGAAAATAGTGTTCGTATTTGCGTCATACTCTACATAACCTATGTTCATTATTTTTTGAATAGCATGAAGCCGCGAGTTTTCTTCATCTAACTGCTTTGAAAAAGAATCAATTTGCTTGTTCAGCTTAAACCGTTCAAATGCAAACATTACAGAAGAAATCAGCACCTTACCATCAAATTTTCCTTTTGTCAAAAAATCCTGAGCACCATAACGCACAGTTTCTAATCCAACTTCTTCGTCTGTTAGCCCGGTAAGCACTATCACTAAGTTGCCGGGGAATTTTCCAAGTATAGATTTTACTGTATCTACCCCAAAACTGTCCGGCAGATTCATGTCGCTAAGTATAATATCAAACTGGTTTTCGTTAAGTAACTCGAGTGCCGCCTTTACAGTTTCGGCATGTGAAACATGAAACAACGGTGATGCTGACTCTCCTAAATAAAACTTCATCAGAAAGGCATCGCCCGGGTTATCTTCTATCAATAAAACTTTAAGTTCTTGTGCTGCCATAGTTTATCCAAGTGAAAGTTGAACAGTTCCAAACCAATAGGTTTCTACTAACTTAATGACTTTGGCAAAATCGTCAAAGTCAACAGGTTTTAATATGTAGCAGTTTGCATGTAGCGAATATGCTTTAGAAATATCATGATCGGCATCTGACGTGGTCAGTACTATGATAGGAATGCGTTTTAAAGTATCACTCGACTTTACTTCCTTCAACACTTCAATTCCATTTCTCTTGGGCAGGTTTAAATCTAACAATACAATGTGAGGCAAAACCGCATCGGCATACTTATTTCGTTTAAATAAGAAGTCGAGCGCTTGTTCTCCATCGCTTACCACATCTAAGTGGATGTCCATTTGGCTCTCTTTTAATGCTTCTTGCGTTAGGCGTATATCGCCCGGGTTATCTTCAACCAAAAGTATTCTTGGTTTTTCTTTGTTGTTTTTTAAAAAATCCATCTCTTCTATTTTTTAATGGTGAAGAAAAACGTAGTTCCCTTATCTAACTCAGACTCTACCCAAATATCGCCACCGTGACGTTCAACAATTTTTTTGCATACCGCTAAACCAATTCCGGTTCCCTGAAATTCGTTTCGAGTATGCAATCTTTGAAATATGACGAAAATACGATTATAGAATTTATTGTCAATGCCTATTCCGTTATCACAAACAGAAAACTTATAGTACACATCCTCTTCTTTTACGGAAATTCTGATAACAGGTTCTCGGTATGGCGATTTAAATTTAATGGCGTTATCAATCAAATTTTGAAACAATCGAATTATTTGGAACGAGTCACCGTTAATGGTTGGCATTTCATCAAACAAAACAGTGGCGTTATTTTCTTTTATGCGGTTAGTTAGATGTGTAGAAACAATATTCATTACTTCATTCAACTCTATAGGAACAAATGGGCTTCCTTTTTTGTTTACCCTCGAAAATTGCAGCAAATCGCTAATCAGCGCTTGCATGCGGTTAACACCGTCTAACACAAAGTTCATAAACTCAACAACCCCTTTTGTGTTACCGGCTTCTAAGTTTTTTTGAATTAACTGCACGTAGCTGGCTATCATACGCAGCGGCTCCTGCATATCGTGGGAGGCTACGTAGGCAAACTGCTCTAACTCTTCGTTTGAGCGAATTAGTTCTTTGGTTTGTGCAGCTAACTCTATTTGAGCCTCTCTCATTTCAGTAACATCAATGCAACTTCCCATATAGCCTGTAAAAGTTCCATCGGGCAAACAACGCGGAGTTCCAATTTCTAATAAGTAGCGGAACACGCCATCATGTCTAAGCAAGCGGTATTCGCAAGTATAACTTTGCTGCTGTTTCAGCTGCTCACTTAAATTGTCAAACACTTTTAAATCATCTGGGTGCACACCTTGTAGCCAACCTACACCCAACTCTTCTTCTAGTTTTCTACCTCTAAAGTTAAGCCATGCTTTGTTTAGATAGTAGCAGAGATTATTGGTATCGGTAATCCAAATCATGGCGGGCGAAGAGTCGGCCAAAGTGCTAAACCGAGTTTCACTTTCTTTCAGTAAAACATTTACTTGCTCTAATGATGGGTTACTGCTGCATGTAAATATCTTTCCGGTTGAGTCGGTCAATTCAATCGGTGAAACTGACACCTTTACCCAAATAGTGTTGCCCGCAGAGGTTTCAAGCCCGGTTTCCCATGTTGTGCAAGGTGAGCCGAGAACTGTATGCAAATTGACCTTCAGTTTAAAATACTTCTCAGTACCAATTAAAGAAACCTTGTCTGCGCAAAATCCGGTAAGCTTTTCAAAAGCGGGATTTGTGTAAAGTACATTCTGGCTCTTATCGGTTATTAATACCGCTTCGGCATAAGTATCAAAGAAAGATTTCTGTTGTAAAGAAATTGTCAATAGTATTGGGTCTTACATGTTAAATATAGGAATGTATTAAAACAAAACGACCCCGCTTTTTAAAGGCGGGGTCGAAAAAAGTAACGAACAAGCTATTATTCCTACTTTATTGGAGAAACTTTCTCAATCATTATTCCATTGGCAGATACCGAAAGTGACGGATTGCTCTGAGCTGGCAATTGATTAAAATAATCTTTGTAAGTATTACCCAGAATGGTGTAACCACCGGTATTTAAATCATAGAAAATATTGTTCATCATGTTGATGTTGTTACCACTGCCTACATTTTTATAATAAGCCTGGTTTGCATTTTGAGTTCCGTTGATAGTCAGCTTTACACGGTTGAAATTTAACACCTGATTATCTGTATTGCCTGAAAGGTAAACTCCATAAGCTTCACCTGCTCCACCAACAGCAATAGAGTTATTGTTGATTTGGCCAAGGTTAGTAGCTTGAGCCCCACAGTTGTTCATAGCTAAGCCATAAGACCCGTTAGCCGCGTTTACAATGTTGTTGCTTACTACTACATTGTTAGCTACGTTATCTAAGTTCAGGGCTTTGAAACCTGTAAAGGTTGTAAGTGTGCTTACTACATTATTTGTAATTACAGGAGCATCTTCGTTGTTAAGCGCAAGACCTGATTCATATTGATTAAAGAACAGTGTGCCGGTGATAGATGTTTTGCTATCCATTACATCCGTGCTCATGCCACCCTTCGAAATTCCAATGCTTCCGTTGTTTACTTCGCAATCTTCGAAGTTAATATCGTTTTTAGGAGCGGTAGATGTGAAATACACCGTTGCGCTGTTAGATCCTGTGCGACTTACTTCAACACCATCAAACACTACACTTTTAAAATTTAGGTTGCTTGATTTACCATCTACACGAACCGCATTGCCGTAAGTAGCAGTTTTGTGATCAATGGTCATATTTTCGAAGTTTACATAAGATGTGCCATTAAGAACCAAAGTAGCATCGGCTGTTGTGTAGCTAAGAACTACCTCCGTGTTGTTACCTGATTTAGATTCAAAAGTAACAGTGTTAAAGTTAGATGCACCCGGAATAGATGAAAGCACTACACGCTCATTGTATGTTCCATCTTCTAATAAGAAAGTAACCGGACCTGATACCCCACCGCATTTCAGTGCGTTTGCAGCATCAGTAATAGTAGAGAAATCAGCACTTTCGCTTTTTCCTACGGTAAACTCTCCTGAAAGAGCAGGGCAATCTCCTGCAAAGGAGTTCAGAGACAGTGTCAGGATGGTGGCTCCGATGATTGTTTTTAGCTTGTTCATTTTTTACTTTTTGTAGTGTGAATGATTTTTTTGTTGTTAGTGGTTGTAATATACAACGCTGTTTAAGTTCTGTCAAGGAATGTTTCAAAAAAAGTCAACTATTTTTCCTGAATCAACCTAATTCGTTGATTTTGAGGCAAAAAAAATTGCGTGTCGAATACAAATGTAGTAATTGTATCATTTAAAACAAGTAATAGGCAACGTTTTTCCAGTCACTTAACAGGCCTATTTCTATTCCTCACCAAACCTTTGTCTCACCAGTTTCATGAACATTCGAGCAGTTTGTGATGTAATGTCCCATTTGTTTGAGTCAGCAAGTTCCATCTTTATATATGTGTCAGCCTCGCTGAAAGCTACAAATGAGTCAATTTTTTCAATAGCAAACGCAAAAGCATCGTTACTACCGCTAAACAACTCCTTAACAAGTACAACTCGTTTGTTCAAATCAATTTGGTCTTTTAGGGGTTTAGAAACATGCAATTTATGCATCTCATTCCTAGTAACCTTCAACTTTTCATTCAGTGATGTAGCTCCTGTAACTGTATCATTAATAGAAGCCCCGGGTAGTTGTTTGGTTACCGCTTTCTTAACAGAAACTTCGTCTGGCTCTTCTTTGGTGTTGCTAACTGTAGAAACCTGCTGTTCTACTTTCACTTTTGGCTGAATAAACACCTCTTTTTCCACTTTAGTATATTCTGTTCTTATCTCAATTTCCGGTTCATTTATTTCTTTCGCTTGGTTTGAAATTGGTTTGCCGGGCTGTTGATCATTACGTGCTTCCATTACCTGCTCGTACAGCATTTGAATATTCTGCTTCAGTAAATCAAATTCAAGTTTAGAAAGTTCATGAACTGAAGCTGATAAGAGCATCTCATTAATTTTATTCAACAATTCAAATACATTTGGGCGCATAACGTATAGTTTACGGATACAAACATAGGTAACAAAAATGGTCTATGGCTTGTATATTTTAAACAAAACGTAACATTACTGAATAAATTATTTGCCGCGTGTTTATTGAGCCATTAAGTGGAAACCAGAAAAAGGGTTGGATAGAGGTAGTTTGCGGCAGCATGTTTTCGGGTAAAACCGAAGAACTAATCAGACGATTGAGACGCGCACAAATAGCGAACCGTAAAGTGGAGATTTTTAAACCCACTATAGATGTGCGGTATGATGAAACGAATGTTGTGTCTCATAATGCCACATCCATCCGTTCAACACCAATTACTCATTCTGAAAACATTTTACTGTTAGCTGCTGACGTAGAAGTGGTGGGAATAGACGAAGCCCAGTTTATGGATATGGAACTACCGAGGGTTTGTGAACAATTAGCTCAAAAAGGCATTCGTGTAGTTATTGCCGGTCTTGATATGGATTTTGAAGGCAAACCTTTTGGTCCTATTCCGCACTTATTGGCCATTGCAGATTATATTACCAAAGTGAACGCAATATGTGTTCAATGCGGTGATATTGCCCACTTTAGTTTCAGAACCACCAAAGACAGCAGCAGAATACTTTTGGGTGAAAAAGAGAGCTACGAACCCCGCTGCCGCAAATGCTATTATCAAGGCTAGTGGCTAATCTTTGCCTGATTCTATACATTAAAATGTAAAGTAGCCATGGCGGAATCCGTCATCTTATTTTCAATTGTCATAGAATTGTAATTTTTTGTTTGGAAACCGTTAAATTTTGGTTTCATTTGCCCGCCTAAATTACATTTGATTCCTAAACCAAAAATTAGTATGAAACAAATCTTCACATTCGCCCTGACCTTGTGTCTTTTTGCTTCCTTTGCACAAAGCAACACGTTGGGTGCAAACGGAAAAATTCCTCGTCAGATTTTCTCTAAAATGAAACCTGACCCACAATCGCTAGCGGTTAGCAAACAACGTCTGCCAAAATATGCAGCCGGCAACCGTGCGCAAAACCTGTCTTTTTACATTGATCACGGAGTACTTGATCAAGAGTATGCTGCCAACGTAACCTTTGGCGACTATTATGAAGACGTTATTATTCAGATTAACAGACGTCCACCGCTTGACTCTGTAGATATTTTCAAATGGGCATTTACTTGGTACCCACGCATTATTGACTTTGTAAACAACACTACTTGGCCATTTAACGAGTATCCTGCTAACCAAATTCAAATGGCTATTGATACAGTGTTTTTGAATTTAGGTCATATCCGCAATTCTACACAAAGCGATACCATCCAAATCAGTGTTTGGGACTTAGAAGACATGCAAACAATCAACATTGCTGACTCAGCATGCACCGGCACTTTGTATGGCCGTATTACTACAATTGTAGATTCATCTATAACAGGTGCAGGTTCACAGCCTGGCCAAGTAAATGTTGGCGTGTTTCCTTTTGTTCCTACAGCACCAATCATTATTCCTCAAGGAAAGAGATTTATTGTTCAAGTTGACTTTTTTGGTCCCGCCAACGACCAGTTCTACTTGTTAGTAGGTCGCAGAAACGATTGTGGAAACGCAACTTGCGGAGCTAGCAAACCTTATGTTGAAGATACTTACAATGCCAGCATTGACAGCTTTAACTCACTAGCCGGTATTCGTTATGTAGATGGCACTAATGATGGTGTTTACCCTTCAACCTTATTCTATAATGACTGCAATGGTAACCAAGCTCAAGATACCGATCCGGCTTTGTGTGAGCGTTTATACCTTCAAGATTTAGCTATTTATCCAAACATTGCTGCAGTTATACCTAACTTCTATGCAGATGCTACGGCTTCTACTTCAGCAGGTTGCCCTGGTGCTACTGTTACTCTTACTGCAAATGCAGGAGGAACTAACAACCCTAACTACAGCTACGACTGGTCAACCAGCAGTGGAAACCTTACCAGCACAAACGGTCAAACTGTTGATTTAGTAATGGGTAGCAGTGATGCTACAGTAATTGTAACTGTAACAGATGCTAACAACGGCAACCAAACTGTAACAGACACTATCATTATTCAGTCTAGAGGTATTGGAATTAGCTTCACTTCTGCTAACCCTCTTTCAATTAACTGTGGCGCTACCGGACAGCTTATTACTCAGCTATCAGGTTCTCAAACCGGCAAATCTTATGCTTGGAGTACTGGAGCTACAGGAACTAACGTTGCTACTCAAACAGTAAACGCTCCTGGTACTTATACTGTAACTGTAACAAACTCGTTTGGTTGTTCAGCTACTGCAAGTGCAGTGGTTACTTATCCTAGCGTAAGCAACACACCTAACTTTACCTTTACAACACCGGTTTGTGTTGGAACCCCAGTTACTTTCACCAATACCTCTTCATCAACTAACGGCTGGAACTGTCAGTGGGATGTATTAGGCAACAACACTACTTTTGCATTAGGTGTAAACGGTGTTGGAACTTATACCTACACTAACCCTGGCCAATTTACAGTTGATATGACTACCGACAGCGCTGGTTGCTCTTTCGTATCTAGCGGTCAGGTTGTAAATGTGTTGCCTGCGGCTTTATGCAACAGTGTAGGCGAAGTTGATTTCAGCAACAACATTAACTTGTTACCTAACCCAACAAACGGAAATGTAACTGTTACTGTTAATGGCGTAGAAAAGAACATCTCTATCCGTGTGTTTAACGTGATTGGTGCTGAAGTGAAAAACTACAACGCTAACGATGTGGCTTCTACTTTCAACAAAACTTTTGATTTCAGCAGTTTGGCTAACGGTACTTACCTTGTAAAAATACAAACCGGCACTAAGACAGCTGTTAAGCGTTTAACTATAAGCAAGTAATTGTTTTAAGTTAAAAACTTTACAAAGCCCCTTCCGTAAAACCGGAAGGGGTTTTTTGTTTTTTGTAGAATTGAGTTCTATTTGCTGTATGAAAATTTCAATAGTAGTAGCTATATCAAATAACAACGCAATTGGCGGTAAAGGAAGTTTGCTATGGAAGTTACCTCAAGACATGAAGCGTTTTAAAGAAATAACCTATGGGCATCATGTTTTAATGGGCAGAAAGACTTATGAAAGCATCCCGGAAAAATTTCGACCACTAACAGGTAGAGTGAATATAGTTGTAAGTAGAAAAAAAGAATACGCCCCGGAAGGATGTAAGACAGTTACGAGTGTTGAAGAGGGCATAGCGTTTGCAAAAAACAATGGAGAAAGTGAACTGATGATTATTGGAGGAGGAGAAATTTACAACCAATGTTTAATACATGCTGATGTAATTTACTTAACTCAAGTTCATCATGATTTTGCTGAGGCAGATACGTTCTTTCCGGATATTCAGTTAGATCAATGGCAGGTGGTGAACCAACAATTTTTTACGATTGAAGGAGCGCAACAATACAACTATAGTTTCTTAACACTGGTGAGAAAAGCAGCAAAATAATTTCAACAATCAGTCGTTCTAACTGAAATAGTAGCGAACAAAAATTGTTTTATTGCTCCGAAGTTTTTTACTTGCACATAAGTTCTTTGATATAGAGCCGAAACATTTCGGCTTTCAAAATAAAGCCCACGCAGACCGATGCGTTAGTTAGATATAAATACAGAACCGGGTTTAAGTTGCAACGTTAATGGCGGGTCGCATCTCAATCATTTATTGAGACTTCGTCCAAAAAACAAGTTAACAGCGAATTACAGCGATGTTGCTAAGCCCAAATCCTGACTTAAGGTAACTTAACGTCAGCGCCTGTGTGGGCCTTTTTATCTCTCTCTTTTCTCTTATTTTTTATCGCCAGTACCTTTGGCAATAGAATCGCGCATAGAAGTATCGCTTTGTATATTTTGCATTTTGTAATAATCCATTACACCAAGTTGGCCGTTTTTAAATGCTTCACTCATAGCTAATGGAATTTGCGCTTCTGCCTCTATTACTTTAGCCCGTGCTTCTTGAGCTTTTGCTTTCATTTCTTGTTCTAACGCAATAGCCATGGCTCTACGCTCTTCCGCTTTTGCCTGGGCAATATTTTTATCGGCATTGGCTTGATCCATTTGCAAACTGGCACCAATATTTTTTCCAATGTCTATATCGGCAATGTCAATAGAAAGAATTTCAAACGCAGTACCGGAATCAAGCCCCTTTGCTAACACAACTTTTGAAATAGTATCGGGGTTTTCCATTACTGATTTATGAGATTCAGCAGAACCGATTGAAGTAACTATTCCTTCGCCCACACGAGCTAAAATTGTTTCTTCTCCGGCACCGCCTACTAACTGCTTAATGTTAGCACGAACTGTAACACGGGCTTTAGTAATTAACTGAATACCATCTTTTGCTACGGCAGTTACAGCGGGGCTTTCAATTACCTTGGGGTTAACAGAAAGCTGCACAGCTTCAAAAACATCACGCCCTGCTAAGTCTATTGCAGTTGCCGCTTTAAAATCTAGCTGAATATTTGCCTTGTCGGCACTTATAAGCGCACGAACAACTTTCGCGATATTACCTCCGGCCAAATAATGCGCCTCCAGCAAATCTCTTTGAACCGGAATACCTGCTTTGGTAGCTGTAACCATTGCATTTACGATTACCGAGGGTGGAACTCTGCGGAAACGCATAAACAGCAATTGCATTAAACTGATATGCACATTGGCAAACTTAGCACTTAACCAAAGCGGTATAGGCAGCAGCCAAAACAAAATGAGCAACACAAAAACTATAATACCTGCCAATACGAAAAGTGGTAGTTCAGCCATAGATTATCTTTTAACTGGTTTAATAAATATTTTATCGTGAGTAACTTTGGTAATTTCTATATCCGTGTTGCGCGCAATGTACTCGCCTGTACTGTAAACTTCAATTTTTTCATCACCAAATATTGCTTTGCCATTAGGTCGAAGTTCTGTAGCTGTGGTTCCTTTATCACCAACTTGGTATAAATCGGCTTCCAGCTCATTAACCTTGCCGGTAATTTCTGCCTTCATGGCTAATTTGTTGCTCTGAATTACTTTAAAGCCAAGCACTACTGCAACACCCACCAGCACTATAGTGGTAGCGGCTGCAATATTACCGTAGCGTACCCCATAATAACTGTAGATCATTATCACCCCAATAACCAAGGCAATACCACCTGCTATACCAAAAAGCGTAGTACCCGGAATGAGGAAAATTTCAAGAAACACCAAAACCAACCCCACAAAAATAATGGCGAGTATTATCCAAAGTGTCATGTAGCGAATATAGAAAGATGAGATAAAAAGGGTAAGTCAACTTATAAAGTTAAAGTTGTCAATTTATGCTGAACATCAAACTGCTCACAACAGACTATTACAACCTTAAACTCAAGCTCTACAAATCGAATTTTATTCCTTGTGCTAAAGGGAGTTTTGTGCCATAGTTGATGGTATTGGTTTGTCTGCGCATGTAGTTTTTCCAGGCATCACTTCCGCTTTCTCTGCCTCCACCGGTTTCTTTCTCTCCGCCAAAAGCCCCACCTATTTCAGCACCGCTGGTGCCGATATTTACATTAGCAATTCCACAGTCGCTGCCATTGTTTGAAAGAAACAGTTCAGCTTCGCGCATATTAGTAGTCATTATGGCTGATGATAAACCCTGCACTACACCATTCTGAATTTCGATAGCCTGCGATATGGTTTTATATTTTATTAAATAAAGTATGGGCGCAAATGTTTCGTGTTGCACAATATTCATTTCGTTGCTTGCTTCTATTATACACGGCTTTACATAGCAACCGCTCTCAAAATTTTTCCCTTTCAATACACCGCCTTCCACCAAAACTTTTCCTCCCTCTTTTTTAGCGGCAGCAATAGCGGTGTTGTAAAGTGTTACCGCTTGTGTATCTATCAGCGGGCCAACATGGTTTTTTTCATCTAACGGATTGCCGATTTTCAGTTGCGCGTATGCTTTCACCAATTTCTTTTTCACTTCTTCGTAACGGCTTTCGTGCACAATTAATCTGCGCGTGGTGGTGCAACGTTGACCTGCTGTGCCCACCGCACCAAATACAACTGCTACCATGGCCATTTCTAAATCAGCGTCAGGAGAAATAATAATAGCGTTGTTGCCGCCCAGTTCGAGCAATGTTCTTCCTAAGCGACCCGCTACAGTTTGGGCTACTGCTTTACCCATGCGCGTAGAACCTGTAGCAGACACTAACGGAATTTGTGCATCGTTGCTCAACCACTCTCCTACTTTGTAATCGCCATTAACAAGGCATGAAATGCCCTCCGGCAAATGGCTTCTTTTAAACACACTGGCAACAATGTTCTGACAAGCCACACCGCAGAGAGGTGTTTTCTCTGACGGTTTCCAAATACATACATCGCCACACACCCACGCCAGCATACTATTCCAACTCCACACGGCCACAGGAAAATTAAATGCTGATATAATACCGACAATACCCATTGGATGCCACTGTTCGTACATTCGGTGTTCGGGTCGTTCGCTGTGCATGGTAAGGCCATGTAACTGGCGCGATAACCCCACAGCAAAATCGCAGATGTCAATCATCTCCTGCACTTCACCTAAACCTTCTTGTAAGCTTTTTCCCATTTCGTACGAAACAAGTTTGCCGAGCGGCTCTTTGAATTTGCGCAACTCATCTCCTATTTGCCGCACAATTTCACCCCGTTTTGGAGCCGGTACATTTCTCCAAATTTTAAAAGCTGATGCGGCAGTTTCTACCGTAGCCTTGTATTCTTTCTCCGATGTGGCTATCACAGAACCAATCAATTTACCATCTACAGGCGAGTAGGATGAAATAGTATCACTTTTTTGTTTAGTCCATTTATTGCCGGTAGAAGTACCCGCATTAACAGCAGTAACTCCCAACTGTTTTAATACACTTTTCATATCGATAATTTAGAGAGGGAAAATAATGTTATGCAATAAGAATTGTTATGTTGAAGCATCTTCTACATCAGGTTTCTGTAGCTTATGTAGTTTCTTGGTGCCGCTGTAAATATTGTACTTCATAAACCGGCAATCAAGCTGCCCATTAAACACCTGAATTTTTCGGGTGGGTCTTAGTCCCACAGCTTTAAACGCTTCGGGGTTCGAGCTAATAATCCAACAATCGTAGCCTGTAAACCGTTGCTTAAAAGTGTCGCCAATTGTTTTATATAGTTCCTGAAGGTTGTCTTTGGTCATTCGCTCACCATACGGTGGATTGACAATAACAACACCGCCTCCTTCAGGTGCTTCGAAATTTCTCATGTCGCATTCTCGAATCTGAACTATATCTTCTACGCGAGCGCGTTTTACATTTTCTTTTGCTTTTCGGGCTACATGGTGTGACAACTCTCCACCAAATACTTTAGGTGTATCAGGTGATATACGCTCAATGGCAGCATCATAAATTTTATTCCAAAGAATTTCGTCAAATGGCAGGTACTTTTTCCAACGCATAAAACCAAAATCAGACTTGTAATAGCCCGGTGGAATGTTAGCTGCAATCAAAGCTGCTTCGATTAATATGGTGCCGCTGCCGCACATAGGGTCAATAAAATTAGTATGACCCTGCCAACCGCTTAGCATTACAAGACCGGCTGCCAGCACTTCGTTTATAGGGGCTAAATTTGTTTTATCGCGGTAGCCGCGTTTATGCAAACTTTCTCCGGAACTATCAAGTGCGAGCGAGCACACATTGTTGTAAATGTGCAAGTGCAGGCGAATAGTGGGTTTATCTAAATCAACACTCGGACGCTTATCATACTTCGCCCTGAACTGGTCGGCTATGGCATCTTTTACTTTTTGCGATACATAGAGCGAGTGGGTAAACAGCTCTGTGTTTAAAACAGTATCAATTGCCAAAGTATCATCAGCATCTAAAAAATGCTCCCAGTTTATTCTTTGAATTTCTGAATATAGTTCTTGCTCATTGTTAGCTTCAAACTTTGTAAGCGGAACCAACACCCGCAATGCTGTTCGCAAGTATAAATTGCACTTATAAATAGCACCTTTGTCAGCTGTGAAACTTACAGCTCTATTGTGTTTTTCAATATCGCGCGCACCCAATTTCTGCAACTCGTTCATCAGCACTTCTTCTAAGCCAAAAATGGTTTTGGCTATTAACCGAAGTTCTTCTGATGTGGTTTCCATTACGCAGTTACGGCTTCGGTTACATCAGCCGTTTTTTTTTGCTTATGATCTACTGCGGCTTTTACTAATCCAACAAAAAGCGGGTGTGGATTATCTACCGTTGACTTTAACTCGGGGTGGTATTGCACACCTATGAAGTGGGGATGAGAAGGAATTTCAACTATTTCAACCAGCCCATTGTCGGGATTTTTTCCCGAGCAAGTCATACCGGCTGATTCAAACTTCTCCAAATAAGTATTGTTAAACTCATACCTATGGCGGTGGCGCTCGCTGATATGTTCTGTGTTGTATAACCTGTTGCCTAACGAGCCGGCAGATAATTCGCATCGGTAAGCGCCTAAACGCATAGTGCCCCCTTTATTCTTAATTTTTTTCTGCTGCGCCATCATATCAATTACCGGTGCTGATGTATTGGGGTTCATTTCGGTGCTGTGTGCATCTTTTAGCTTAAGAACATGGCGTGCAAATTCAATAACAGCACACTGCATACCTAGGCAAATACCGAAGAATGGAATATTGTTTTCACGTACATATTTTATAGCAGTTATTTTTCCCTCGATACCGCGATTTCCAAAACCAGGAGCCACTAAAACACCATCTAAGCCACCCAACAAACCAGCTACATTCATTTCATCAATGTGCTCTGAATGAATACACTCCACACAAACTTTTACTCCGTTAACAGCACCCGCATGTATAAACGATTCGTGAATTGACTTGTACGCATCTTGTAACTCAATGTACTTACCTACCAATCCAATTTTAACTTCATCTCTTGAGTTTCGAAGCTTGTCAACAAACTCACACCACTTCTTAAGGTCAATTGGTTTTTCGGCACTTAGTTGTAGCTTTTTAAGAACTGTGGTGTCTAAGTGCTCTTGTTGCATTTCAAGCGGCACTGCATAAATAGAGTCCACATCAAGTGCCTGAATAACCGAGCCTCTATCTACATTACAAAAGAGCGCAAGTTTTTTGCGCATATCATCAGTAATTGGCATTTCGGTGCGGCACACAAGAATATCGGGTCGTACGCCTATAGTTTGCAATTCTTTTACACTGTGTTGAGTGGGCTTTGTTTTTAACTCTTTAGCCGATTTTAAAAACGGTAAAAGTGTAAGATGGCAAACAAGCGTATCATGCTCATCTAAATCCCATCGAATTTGCCGAAGTGTTTCTATATATGGTAAGGCTTCAATATCGCCTACAGTTCCTCCAATTTCTGTAATTACAATATCGTACTCTCCTGTAGTGCCTAACAGCAGCATACGATGTTTTATTTCATCAGTTATGTGCGGAATTACCTGAACTGTTTTACCCAGATAAGCACCTTCCCGTTCTTTGTTTATTACAGTTTGGTAAACCCGTCCTGTTGTAACATTGTTAGCTTGTGAAGTAGCTATATTTAAGAACCTTTCGTAATGTCCCAAATCCAAATCTGTTTCGGCACCATCTTCCGTTACATAACATTCACCATGCTCATACGGGTTTAATGTGCCGGGATCAACATTAATATAAGGGTCGAATTTTTGGATAGTTACTCTGTAACCTCTTGCCTGAAGTAATTTTGCCAGAGATGCGGCAAAAATTCCTTTGCCGAGCGAAGATGTAACACCGCCTGTTACAAATATGTATTTAGCCATTTTAGAAGCGTTTGGCAAATTTACCCGTATTGGCGCAAACACCAAGAAAAATTTTCAACTATTTATGGTAAAAGTGTTGGTAAGGGAATTTGTCACTGACAAAATTCAAATTCGGTTGATAATTATCTGCAACCAACCACTGAACAAATAACCAAATGACAATTGGCAGAAACGAAAGTTTGTTGATAATAACACAACCTATATCAATTAGTTGCGCATGTTTCAAAACAATGCTTAGTTTCGAGTGTTTTTTCTACTTAAACAAAAACTATGATAAAGAAATTTTTTACGCCCCTGTTATTCATTTTTTTAGCACAACCCACATTTTCGCAGCTGCCGCAGGTGAGTTTGGCGCAGTTGGCAACTGCCTATACAAGCCCCATAGACATTAAACACTGTGGCGATAATCGCCTATTCATTGTTGAGCAAAAGGGAGTGGTAAACATTCTTTATAAAGATGGCAGCAAGCAAAGCACCCCTTTTCTGGATATTGATGCAAGAGTAAACAGCACGGGTGACGAAGAAGGATTGCTGGGCATAGCTTTTGGACCGTCTTACAAGCAAGATGGCTTTTTTTACGTTCAATATACTACTGATTTAGGTGCAGATTCTATTGTAATCTCTCGTTTTAATGTTATGCCGGGGGACTCTACTCAGGCTGACCCTAACAGCGAGCGCATTTTAATGACTTACTATGACCCCTACTCGAATCATAACGGTGGTAGTTTAGCATTTGGATCAGACGGATACTTGTATGCGTCACAAGGTGATGGTGGAAGTGCTGGCGACCCACAAGGTAATGGGCAAAACCTTAATGTATTTTTAGGCAAAATTTTGCGAATTGATGTTAGCGACACGGCAGCAGGATATGCAATACCTGCTGATAATCCATTTGTGGGCGTAGCCAACACAAAACCCGAAATTTGGGCGTACGGATTGCGCAACCCTTGGCGCTGTAGTTTCGACAGAGTAACCGGTGATTATTGGATGGCTGATGTTGGGCAAAACACATACGAAGAAATAGATTTTCAACCGGCTAATGATACAGGGGGGCAAAACTACGGTTGGAAATGTCGTGAGGGCTTACACGCATACGGTGGTTGCTCTACACCAGCCTCGGAGTTTACTGAACCTATTGCTGAACTCAGCCATACTAATGGAGTGGTTTCGGTTACTGGCGGTTATGTTTACCGCGGAACACAATACGCCAAATTGTTTGGTAAATACATTTTTACAGACTATGGCAACGGCACCATTTACACAGTTACTCGTAATGGAAACATGTTTGACTTAGACACATTGAACGACTTCACCAATTTTCAATTCACATCGTTTGGTGAAGATAACTTAGGAGAAATTTATCTGGCTTATCGTGGCTCAACGGCAAACCCTACCGGCAGAATTTACAAACTTGTTGAATTATCAGGTTGCAATCCGGTGGCATTTATAACCACGGATGATACACTAGAAGGCTGTTCCCCTGTTACGCTTACTGCATTACCTGGCGATACGCTCAGCTATCAGTGGTTTAACTCTAGCGGCATTATAAACGGAGCCAACAGTAACGTATATACAACTACAGAGAGCGGATGGTACAAGATACTTGTTTCAAAAACCCTTTACCCGGGTTGCGAAGCGTTCAGCGATTCTGTGTATGTGAACATTTTAGATACTACAGAACTTTTTTTACCTAAGATAGGAACCTCTTGCGTTAACGACCCTCCTGCTCCGTTGGCCGGAGTAGTTACACCTACTGGTGGTGTTTACAGCGGTGCGGGCGTATTGGTTGACACATTTTACTCGAACTTAGCAAACGTGGGAATAAACACTATTACGTACCAATACACTAATGCCAGTGGGTGTGTATCTAGTGCCTCTTTTGATGTTATGGTAAACTTTTACAACAATGTAACTAAGTTGTTTACCACAACCACGTTCTGCAACACAGATGTACCATTTTATCTTGGAGATTACTTTATGCCTCCGGGGGGAGTAATATCAGGGCCAGCTGTAGTAAACGACACTTTTAACCCCTTACAAGTGCTAACGGCTGCAGATGGTTGGGTATTTTATACTTACACTAATAACAATGGCTGCGTAACCCCTGACAGCATACAACTAACAGTAAACATTTGCTCCGGAATTGAAAATGTTTCTGCTGAAATAGCTTTTAGTATTTCGCCCAACCCAAGTAATGGCCACTTTAATATTAATGTTGCTTCTGAACAATCAAGCAACAGCGAGTTGCGAATAACAGATGCAACCGGAAAGTTATGCTACAGTCAAAAGCTGGTGCTAGATAAGGTTAGAACAACTATTCCTCTTGAGTTATTGTTAGCAAAGGGAGTCTATGCCTTGCAGTTAAGATCAGAAAATAGCACAGTGGTTAAACACTTAGTGATAGAGTAAGTATGAAACAGGTTTTATTGTTTGTGCTTGCCGTTTGTGTTGTAATAACAGCAGAAGCACAGCAGCTATTTACACTGCGCTTAGAAAACAGCAGTATTAGCGCAACACCGGCTGTACATTCAGGCGCATTTGGCACATACAACAATAAGTGGTTTTTTATTGGAGGCAGAAAAAACGGGCTTCACGGATTTTTACCTCCATCTGCATTTCCTGAAACAGGAATTAACGATAGTATCTATATTGTTGACCCTGTTGTCAACCAACGGTGGGCTGTTTCGACATCAATTTTACCCGATAGCATACGCGAGGCTATCACCACCAGCAATATGCAGTTTTACTTAAACGATTCTACACTCTACATGGTAGGTGGGTACGGTTGGCATGAAACTGTGCAAGATTTTATCACCTTTCACACGCTTACAGCCATCAACATTAACGGATTAATGTTAAACGTAATTAATGCTCAGCCGATTGTTGGAAATTTTCGACAGACAAAAGATTCTGTTTTAGCGGTGTGTGGCGCTCACCTTGCTAAAATAGACTCGGTTTATTACTTGGTGTTTGGTCATCGTTACGATGGACACTACGACCGCATTGGCACTTCGGGCATATCAACCCAAACATACACTTATGAGGTTCGCAAATTTCAGGTTGCTGACAATGGCAACTCCCTCTCACTTTATAACTATACTGCTATTCGCGATACAAATAATTTTAGAAGGAGAGACTACAATCTCATTCCCATGATAGATCCTTATTATGGTGAGGGGCTATTAGCTTATAGTGGAGTTTTTCAGCCACACGCTAACCTACCCTATTTAAACTGTGTAGAAATATATCCCGACACCATAATAGTTAGAAATGATTTCAACCAGAATCTGAGCCAATATCATAGTGCAGTTTGTGCGCTTTATGATTCTGTAAGTTTTCTGCAACATCATCTTTTTTTTGGTGGTATGAGTATGTATTACATGGATACTGTTAGTCAGCAAACTGTTACCGATACGCTCGTACCGTTCGTTCGTACTATCAGCGATGTAGCTCGTGATATTGATTGGCAGTATCATGAATTTGATGCCGGTATCAGAATGCCAGCATTGCTGGGAACGAATGCTTATTTCTTCAACGATTTTAACCTTCCTTTGTTCCGCAAACACTTCGCCCACTTAAATGCTTTACCACATCATCAAAGGCTTGGCTTTATTGTTGGTGGAATAGAAAGTTTGGATTTAAATATTTCCGAAAACAATCCTGATGTACAAAGCTTTGCTAGTACGCGAGTATTAGAAGTGTGGCTCGATACTATTGAAGCACCCAATAGCATGAAGCCGGTGAGCAGTGACGTCTTGAATTTTTTTGCGTTTCCAAACCCTTCAACCGGTAAGGTACAAATTGAGTTTGAACTACCTGTTTCAGCTAATGTAAAATTCGAGTGGATAGATATGAAAGGAAGTGTAGTAAAACAAATATCCGGTGAGAAGTATGCAGCCGGCAAACAAGTGGTTACCGATGATGTTTCAACTTTTGCAAAAGGCGTTTACAATTGCGTGCTAACCATTAATAACCATCGCAAAGCAATTCGAGTTACTAAACGATAAGTTACGTTTCCCAAATTAATAGTATTCACTTATTCAACCGGTAATGATTGACCTTCGTTCAGATACTGTAACACGTCCTACACCAGCTATGCTACAGGCTATGGTAACAGCTCCCCTTGGTGATGATGTGTTTGGAGAAGACCCTACTGTAAAACTTCTAGAAGAAAAAACAGCCTGTCTGTTTGGTATGGAAGCTGGGCTGTTTTGCCCAACTGGCACCATGACCAACCAAATTGCTATTAAGACACACACGCAACCTCTTGACGAAATTATATGTGATAAGGTATCGCATATCTACAACTACGAAACAGGTGGGTGGGCTTTTCATTCAGGCGTATCTATACGGTTAACTGATGGCGCACATGGCAAAATGACGGTACCACAAATTGAAGAATTGATTTTGCCCGATTTTGATTGGTTGCCAAACACCAGATTGGTTGCCATAGAAAATACAGTTAACAAAGGTGGAGGCACAGTGTACACCGTTGATGAAATGAGGCTCATCTCTGATTTCTGCCGTGAGAAAAATTTGATTTATCATTTAGACGGTGCACGTATTTTTAACGCACTTATTGCTTTGAAAAAAGAGCCGCAAGAACTGCATGGGTTGTTTGATAGTATTTCGGTTTGTATAAGTAAAGGCTTAGGTGCGCCTGCCGGCAGTTTATTGCTCGGCAAAACAGATTTTATTAAACGAGCACGTAAACTGCGCAAAGTATTTGGTGGAGGTATGCGGCAAAGCGGAATTCTGGCTGCGGCATGTATATATGCGCTCGACCATCATGTTTCTCGCTTACATAACGACCATATTCGCGCTAAGCAATTAGCCGTAAAACTCGCTGATTGCAACTGGGTAACAAAAGTGCTACCCACTCAAACCAATATTGTAATTTTCGAAGTAGCAAACTCTTCTATGGTTGCAGAAAAATTGGTGGCACTAGGGGTTCGTGTTCAACCATTCTCTCCCACTTTGGTTCGTATGGTTACTCATTTAGATTTTTCGGAAGAAGACTTACAAAGTACTATTTCTGCTTTGAGCAAAATGTAGCTATTGTTCAGTTCTTAAACAATTCTTCAATCATCTTTACAAGGTCATCTACACTACCTGTAATGGGATTGAATAAAATATGCGCCTGCCTATATACAGGTAAACGCTCTTCTAAACTTTGGTGTATAAAATTTTTAAGACCTGATTCGTCTAGCCCCTTTAAAAGCGGGCGTTGGCTTAAATCAGTTGATTTCAAGCGACTGAAAATTATGTTTTCATCTACTTGCAAAAACACTACAACTCCATGCTGCTTCATCCAGTACATATTATCTAAAAAGCAGGGTGTGCCGCCACCGGTAGAAATAAGTTTACCTGAAGTTGGCAAACCACGAAGAGTTTCTGCTTCCTTGGCTCTAAAGAAATCTATACCGCATACTTCAACCAGTTCTGCAACGGTACTATATTGCGAAGTGGAAACAATCAGGTTATCTAAATCTGCATAAGACATATTGAGTTTCGTGGCCAGTTTTTTTCCGAATGTAGATTTGCCGGAACCCATAAAGCCGATTAAAAAAACTGTTGAATTTTCACTGTTCATGCAGTTGCAAAGTAAGCAAACATCATAGCGAATCGAGGTTAAAAAGTAACACAGTACAACTATAGTGTAAACAAAAAGCCACTGCTTCGTATCAAAGCAGTGGCCTAAATTGGTTTTGCAAAAACTATTTTACAACCATTCTCTTTACACCTAATCCCTTATTGGTTTTTAGGTAAATAAAGTAAACACCTGTAGCAAACGCTGTGTTTGATATGTAGAAGTGCTGCTCACCGGCATGTGTTTCATAGTTACGTATATCAACCAACTCGCCAATGGCATTCGCCACCTTCAGCTCAATTGACTCAGCAACTGCTGAATTTACTTGTAATGTAAATGCTCCATCATTCGGATTAGGGTAAATATTCCAAACACTCTGCCCCAACCCGTCAATACCTGTAGGTTCAAAATCTGTGCATGCCGTATCGCGGCATGTTGGACCATTGCTTACAACCACACAGTAGAACCCGGGTGAACCTGATGGAACATAGAACTGATTTGTAGCGCCACTAATAATTGTATTGTTTGCCGGTGTGCCAGAATACCATTGATAGTTATAGCCGGACGGATAAGCGTACAAGGCGTTACCATTTTGTGATACAGTAGCTACCGGTGGTGGCATTACACAAATTGTATCAATACAGTCAAGGGTTGTGTTAGCGCTGTTTACAATACAAATTACTTGATGGCAGCCTGGGGTGCTATACGTAACACTGTGCGGGCCGGGACCCGATGCCGTGGCTGGCGACCCATTGGAAAACTGCCATTGGAAAGTTAACCCTGCCGGATTTCCACCGTATGTATAAGTGGTGGCTTGCCCTACACAGATGGAGTCTTCAAAATTCAAATCGCAGACCGGAGTTGGCGGGGGCAACGCACTATCGCAACTCATGTTGAAACAGATGGTCGTATCTGCACAATAAACATTACCCTGGCTCATAACAAATGTAGCACACATTATTGTATCGGCAGGTCCGCTAGGTGTATATGTACCGGTAATAGTTACCACATTACCCGTAAGCACCAACGGATTGCTGCCATTAACTACAATGTTATTACCCCCTTGAATCGAGAGTGTGCCGCAACCATCAATTTGCCAGCTAAACGTATAGTATGGTGCAACAGGATCTTCAATACATCTAACAGTGTCGTTTAAAAAGTTAAAGTAGCAACAAACAGTATCAACTGGGTGTTTTCCGCAGGTATCTAACACTATACAATCAGTATCGCTATAACAACAAACCAGTTCGTGGCCCATGCTGTCGTACGCCAATATATGTGCCCGGAAACAAAGTGAATCACCGGCATTAGCATTGTAAATTGTGGTACTTAACTGCTGTGATACACTTTGGCTTGGTATAGTGGTAAACACTACTGCAGGAGCTATTGGAATACTTAGGTGAGGTTGCAATATCTCTATATTAACTTGCGTAACAGGAACTTGCGACTGATTTGCTACATGGTAATAAAGTACATGGTTACCATTCGAATCACAAGCTACTGAATCAATCCAAAAATCTGCACATAAACTATCCGGACAAGGGTATAGCGTAAGGTCTAGATCACCTGTTGTATCAACACATCCAAAACTATTCGTAACAATAACGGAATACACACCACTCATACTGGTTGTTAAGCATTGCAGGGTATCACCCGGCATAGGTATGCCACTGTTTAACCACTGCCAAGAGTTTCCTGCAGGTGCGCAAACCATATAAGGAGCACAAGTATCAAAACAACCTTCATAAAAAGTACACAAGTCAGGCAGTGGATTAACTGTTACACAGAAAATATTAAATGAAGTGCAACTGTTTGTATCTGTAACTTCTAACGTATAGCAGCCGTTTTTTGTAACCAATAAAGTATCGTTCACCGAGCCTGTGTTCCATAAATAGGTAACAGTAGGATCTGGGTGCGAACCAAGAAGTGTTATGGTATCGCCAGCACAAACAGTAGTAGGGCTTAAAGGGGCAATAATGGGCGGTACCGGGTTGGGGTTTACTACTACAATGTAAGGCAGTGAAGTATCTCCACAACCTGTTGTAGTATCAATGACTAATACCTGATATGTATAAACCCCCGGTATGTTTCCAAACACTAACACACCGCTCGAGGTAAGTCCATTTATACTCGGATCGTTGCTAATCCAGAGGTAAGTCCAATTAATATTGGGTTGCACAAAAAGTGTTGTGGACTCACCCACGCACAGTTCATCATCGCCCGTGTTTTGAATCACAGACGGTGGCCCATTGTCAACTATGATACTTATTGTTGTTGTGTAAATGCAACCACTTCCATCGTTCAAATCAACTGAATATACGCCTGAAGAATTTACTGTTATTGAATCATTTGTAGATCCGGTACTCCATAAATATGTGCAAGTGCCGCAGGCTGGCGCTACTAAAAGCACAGGTGTGCCTGCACAAACAAGCGTATCGCTGGCCCAAATACTGCCGTAGTTAACCGGGGCACTTATGGAAATACTTTTTACAGTTGTATCAGCACAACCGGTTGTGTCTCTTACAATTAATGTGTCAATATAAATACCCGGTAAAGAATAGCTGTGTTGCGGATTTTGGTTAAGAGAAGTACCCCCATCACCAAAAGTCCAACTCCAATAGTTAATGTTGCTAAACGAACCGTCTGTAAATTGTACCGCATTGTTTACACAGTTAGGGTTACTAAAGCTAAATGCAGCAGTTGGTCGCGGAGCCAGCATTACTGTATCTATTATTGTGTCCGAACATATTCCGTTAGAAACTATTAAGGTTACAAAATAATTACCCCCAGCGCCATACACGTGGCACGGGTGTTGTTGAGTGGAAGTGGTGGCATCACCAAAATTCCAGTTCCAACTCGTAATACTATTCCCCGCTGTAAATGTGCTTTTATCTGTAAAGCAAACCGAGTCGTTATAGCACTTGCTCTTAAAATCGAAAAGTGCTACTACTGGTATTTCAATTTGAGCAGTATCGCGAACCAAACAAGAATCAGTTTGGTTAGCGTTGTACACATAACCGGTAAGATACACTACATAGAAACCTGCCTGAGCATAAGAATGTGTAGGACTAACTAAACTGGAACCACTAAAATCTCCAAAATTCCAAATGTAGTTACCGGTGGAGTTTACCGATGTATTTGTAAACTGAATAGGATTGCAACTGGTATGAGTGAAATCAATTTGGCCATTATAGATACAAGTACCGGGTCCGCCACCGTTACAACTATCTTCAGAAACTACAATGATGTTTGACAAGGCGGTACAGTTATTAGTTACATCTGTAACTACTACCGAGTACGCCCCCGGTGAAGAAAAATTTCTGCACTGCGTATTAGGTCCACCCACGTTCCAGTTGTAGGCGTAATTAGGGTTGCCCAAAGCGCAAATATTTACAGTATAAGGTGAACCTATGCAATAGCTAACATAATTCAGCGTACTAATGCTGGCAGTAGGACCACTTACATACTGTACATTTATTTGTGTAAGTGCTGTACATCCGTTAGCTGCGGTAACGGTTACTGAATACAAACCCTTTGTTGTAATTGTAAGAGGATTTGCATTAGATTGACCACTTGGCCCACTCCATTGATATGAAACACCACCACTCGCCTGCAACTGAGCTGTGCCGCCCGCACACAAACTTCCGACTTGCACTACAGATGGATTGGGGGGTGAGTTCAACGTAACATTGGCAAAATTACTAGCGGTTTGCCCGCAGGCAGTTACTACTAACGTAACCGTGGCTGATGATGGAGCATTATTACCCCACTCTACAGTGCAGGTGCTTGTTCCCTGCCCGGTAATTACTGCACCGTTAATGCTTGGCGATATACTCCAAGTATAAGTGGCACTGTTTGGGTATAATGTAGTAGTGCTAAATGAGTTGGTTCCATTAGCACAAATTGGTGATGTAGAAACAATGGCCGGTGTTGGAATAGATAGCACAGGTGTAATACTTTGAACTGTGGTATCTGAATTGCAAAAAGGACTGTTCTGCGCGGTTTGATAAGCACGCACAATGAATGGTGGTATGCTACCCCAATTCACTGTAACACAATTTCCCGATGCAGTGGTTGGCGTACCTCCGGTAATAATCCAACTAATTAAACTTCCCGAACTGCTGCAATACTGTACAGTGCTGTTTGCACATACTACTGTGTCACCTATAATTACAGGAGCCGATGGAGGGGCTACCACAGTTACAATAATTTTCACTGAATCATCACAAACCTGAAGTGGTGGTACAGGTATGGCTGTAAGCACATACGTTCCCGGAATGTTGTTCCAGTTAATAGACACTGAAGGTGCCGGCCCACCTGGAAAAAGCACCGGACCAACAGGTGAAACTGACCACTGACAAACTACAGGTCCTACACCAATAGCGAACCCATTGAATGATGCGTTGGTATTTGCACAAACTATAGTGTTGCCAATAATTTGCAAATGCGGACGTACTCTTATTACATGCTGTGCGTTACCTCCGCAACCGAGAAAAGTATCGAAGTATGCCACATTTAACGTGTCGTTACAATTAGCAAAAGGCGGGTAGCAAATTTCCACCTGCTCGCAGCAAACAGTATCGCTGATTACACCACCGCAATTGCTATTGAGTGTCCAGGTATAGCCGGCCCCACTAAAACGTGGAAGTGTAAAAGTTGCACAATCACCAGCACAAACTTTATGTGGCCCATTTATAACAGCAGTAGCAGGAACTATTGGAATGTAAGCATACGTAGTATCACTGCAAACAGCACCACACCCTGTTACTACTAAACCAAGTGAACCAATCTGGCCGGCTCCCCAAGCTACTGTTACATTCGGTGTGCCTTGCCCTGCTACTATAGTTCCTCCGTTTGCCATCCAAGTATAAACGCATCCTGCACCGGGGGTAGTACTGTAGGTAGCTGTATCAAAAGCACAAACAGTTTCTATACACGTAATATCAGGGCCCGGTAATGAGTCAATGTTTATCATGCTTTGAAATGTATCTACACAACCACAACTATTAGTAGCTATTAATGTGATAGTATAGCTACCTGCAGAGTTGTAAGCATGAGTTGGATTAGTAAGTGATGAAGAGCCTCCGTCACCAAAATACCACTGGTACGAGTTAATGCCGGTTGATGTGTTATTAAACAACACGGAAGAAAACTTACAAGCATTTGCCTGATGCGTAAATGAAGCTACAGGTAAATTGATTTTCTCTACACACAGTCTAAACGAATCGGAACAGCCGTAAATATTTGTTTCAACGACCATTATCCAACCAAAAGCAGTTGTATCCCATGTTACTGTTGCTGTGTTACCTGCTGTAGTAATATTACTATGACCGTTTGCCAGCCAGGTATAAGTATTGCCGGCCACTAAGGGTGTTGAATATGTTACTGTATATCCTTTACAAACTTTCTCGCATGGGTCATCCCTATCGCCTTGAGGTACACCTGACGAGCCGCCATTTGGGGGGCATGTAGTGTAAGGCGGATGAGTAATAGCCGGACTAGGAATTGGATGGATAACTACGTTCAGCACATGCGTTTGCACCGGGCTGGTCTGGGTTACCACTATAGTTCCATTACCGGTTAGCCCCCACTGAATGGTGGCTGTATTGGTATTAACCCCAAGCAAAACATTTCCCCCCGTTACTGTCCAATTGTAATTGGCTCCACCGGAAGGAACTGAGTAGGTTACAATTTCGTTTGAACACACTACAGTATCACCGGTAATGGCGGCATGTAAAACCGTTGCAGCGTAAATGAAGCAAGCAACAAAAGCGTAGATTTTTTTCATAGTCAATTAAGTTAGTGTAGTTTGAATATAATCAGTTTGTACTGAAACACGAAGAAACAGTTATTGTGTTGCTGCAAATATTAGACCAACTGAAATATCCGAGCAAAGAACTACTGCTTAACCTGTACTAACTGCGCACCGGCAATAGCTGCAAATCCACTAACCAATCCACCTGTTAAACCTGTAATCAAATACAAGCCTATTACACTATTTCCTGTAAGTGCCTTTAGCAAGTCAGCTACCTTGGTGGCAAGTAAGTTATTGTTGGCAGAAGAAAGTATGAATGCATACGTAGTCCACACTATAAATACAGATATGAAACCTGCACCAAATGCGCTCAGTGGTTTTTGTTTAAAAACAATGGCTACTACAAAAGATACAACCGCAATAATCCACCAGGGAAAAACAACCTGAAGCACAGAGCAAGCAGCGCCAGTAACTATTAATGCAAAAACAAAATTTTTCATACTTCAATAAGTTTTGTTGAGTTAAGAGTACAGTGCTGTTTACTTTGCTGGGCGAAATGATGAAACAAAAGTTGCTTTCGTTTTAATGTTTTCTTCTTTGTCGAAGTTAGCTTCATAGAACTCTCCCTTTGCCCAAGTATCAACCATGTTGTTGTAATGCATGCTGCCCGGGTTACCGCTTTGCCCACCGGGATAAACTACATAAGCCTTCATGTTGCCTTCATCTACAATCATTCGCCAACTTGGGCCGTGCGTTGCGTTAGTAGCATTTATTATTCCTCTATTCCCTCCGTTATAAACATGTAAGCTGCTGAATGCATCTATACGAGCCAGGTGTGCCACTTTGGTAGCCTTATATGTTCCCCAATCGTGCGGATTCAAATTGGGCTGGTGAATAGTTGCATCTCTGCCGTATGGTTCGCTCACTTCCGTAAATTGTTTTTCAGTAAGCGTATCTTTAATCCGGTGAAATGCATCTGTTACAATATCGCTTCTTGTTTCCATTCTGTCGGTTGTAGATATGTTGTCGTAAAATTTTGAAGTGCTGTCGGTTTTTAAAAAACAAACTGTGGTATAAAAGTTTGGTTGATTCATAGGTACCGCTTCATCGGCCATTTCTTCCCATAACATTTTACGCAACTCATTCCACCATATTTCGAAATATACCGGAGCTACTTCTTCGGGGTTGTTGTAAAAATTCCAGTGTGAAAGTAACCGGAGAAAGTTTTGCTCTTCCTTACTCAAACTGTTCTTGTTTAATATAGACAGCATAACCGGCAGTGCTTCTTGCGCATGTAAATTGTAGTTATCGCTGAGCATTTTTTTCATAAACGCAACATCTATTTGCTGCCCTTCGGTAAGTAGTTTATTAATTCTGCGATTACGATACGTTTCATATACACCTAAGCCGGGGTAGTAATACGGATATGAAGAATCAGTGGGGTGCTGATTGGCGCTGCTAACAAAACCGCGTGTCGGGTTGGTGCTGGTAGGGTTAGCGCGTTGTGGTATAAAATCAGTCCAGTCGTCCTCACCCGAAACACCATTACTCAAAAACTTTCCCTGCTCCGTAGCTTTATCTCTGATAGCAAACTTGCCTTGCTCTTTAATGGCTATGTCGCCACTGCGTGACGCAAACACAAAATTTTGTGCCGGGCAGGTGTAGTAATCAAGCGCATTCAAATAATCGTTGTAGTTCTTGCCGCAGTTTAGCCCGTAAAATGTCTTAAACTCGTTAGATGGTAAATGCGCAATCCAACTCATGCTTAAATACTTCTTGCTTTCTGCATGACCAAAAGATTTATCGAATACCACCGGACCGTAATGTGTGTAGATGACTGTATCAAATCGGGGTTCTTCGCCTCTAACATTAAACTTCTCTACTCTTTTTTCTGTTTTGCGCCAACCACCTTTGTGTTCATACTCATCATGTGTATCGTCTTTAAATGTAAGTTTATACCAGTCGCGGACATCCCGGCCGCCATTGGTTACTCCCCACGAGATAGAATCATTGAAGCCAATGATAACTGCAGGTGAACCGGGCAATGTTGCACCGTACACATTCATATTCGGAGAAACAAGATGCATTTCATACCAGATAGATGGCAATGAAAGTTGCAAATGAGGGTCGTTGCATAATATGGGTTTACCTGATGTTGTTTTGCTTCCGCTTACTGCCCAGTTGTTACTTCCGTTTATCTCATCCGGCTTCTGAAGTGCGTTGGCAAAGGTTACAGAGTTTTGTTGTTGACTGTAAGATGTTAGCTTCTGTTTTTCTACTTGCAAATTATCTGAACTCCACTTGGTGCCTACAGGAACAATAGGATCTTCGTCAGCTATAAAATCAGGATACAATTTTCTGAATTCATCTATACCATACTTAGCTACAAAATTACTGTTCTCAATATCGTATTCATACACAGAAAGCATGTTAGCCATATTTTTGAGTAGCAAGGCAACTTTAATAGGGGTCCACTCCTCGGGAGTGTAGTCAAGCAGTTTGTATTCTATGGGAAAGTCTTTGGGTGATAAATTTTTGATGTAAGCATTTACACCATTACAATATGCCTGAATAAGGCGTTGAGATTGTTCATCTTTAGTAGTTAGTTCTTGGGCTCGTTCAGCTCCAAAACCCAAACCGATTCTTCGTTGCAATCTGTCAGACTCTAGAGCCTTTTCTCCTACTATTTCGCTCACCCTGCCTGCAGCATTGTGCGTTTGAATTTCCATTTGCCACAAGCGGTACTTAGCTGTAATGTATCCCTGCATGTAATAGAGGTCCTCATCATTTTTTGCAAAAACATGCGGCACTAATCGTTCATCGAAATACACTTTCACTTCTTCGTTTAATCCCAATAAATCGAAACGATTGTCTGATGGCTTACCCACGCTCTCCGCATTTTGCCAAAATCCGCTGAACGGATTCAGGAACTTCCCAAAAGCCGGAGCAACCCCTTGTTTGTTGTTTAAAAAATAAATAAGTGCTGTGGTTACAAGCAAAGTGAGAAGTGGCTTGATATATTTCACTTGAATTGTTTTGTGTGAAAGTATTCTAATTGCTTTCTTCGAAAAATGGACTCAGGTAAAAAGAATTTTAAACGGAGTGTTCTGCTGGTAGTTGCTTTAGTAGCTGTGTTGTGGATTGTTTTTGGGCTACAACAATTGGGCATTGTTCAATCATATCAACTTGGCAACATACCGCGCCACCTAAATGGTTTGCCTGGAATTGTATTTTCTCCTTTTCTGCATGGAAGTGTTGAACATCTTGTATCCAACACCTTACCTGTAATTGTTTTGCTCATGGCCTTACTGAATGCCTACCCGCGTGTGGCTTTTTTAGTACTGGCATTCGTACACTTAGTAAGCGGTAGTTTAGTTTGGCTACTGGCGCCTGATACAGGAGTACACATAGGCATAAGCGGAATTATTTACGGGTTGGCATTCTTCTTAGTGGCATCGGGCTTTTTCAGAAACGATCGCACATCTATTGCTATTGCCATTTTTACCGGACTAATGTATGGCGGCATGGTAGGTGGTTTTTTTCCTGAAGCCGGTATAAGCTGGCAGTCGCACTTGTATGGTGCAATTAGCGGAGTAATAATAGCTTACATTTTACGCAATCGAAATTTGCCTCCGCCACATGAATTTGAGTTCGAAAAAACCGAAGACGACAGGCACTTTTTTGATGAACCTTAGTTGACTAATACATAGCTATTGCGAATCATCACTCAGCAAATCTGGTCTGCGGTTTTTGGTGCGTTCTACCGCTTTTTCGTAACGCCACTCATTTATTTTTTTCTCATGCCCCGACAGCAACACCTCCGGCACAGCCATGCTTTTAAAATTCTCGGGGCGGGTGTAAACCGGAGGCGATAGTAAATTATCCTGAAACGAATCGCTCAGTGCCGATGTTTCATCATTCAGCACTCCGGGCAGCAATCGGCCTACCGCATCAACAAAAACAGCCGCAGCCAACTCACCTCCGCTTAGTACATAATCACCAATAGAAATTTCGCGGGTAATGTAAAGCTGACGAATACGCTCATCAATACCTTTATAATGCCCGCAAAGTATAATGAGGTTTCCTTTAAGCGAAAACGAATTCATCATTCGCTGGTTCATAGTTTCGCCATCGGGGGTCATATATATAATGTCATCGTATGTGCGTTGTGTTGTAAGATGCTCAATGCAATTAGAAATTGGTTCGCACATCATTACCATGCCTGCACCTCCTCCATACTGGTAATCATCCACCTGTTTTTGTTTGCTGGTGCTAAAATCGCGGAGGTTAATCACGTTAACCTCAAGAAGTTTCTTTTCACGCGCTCGTTTAAGAATAGAATGGTTAAACGGGCCTTGAAGCAAATCAGGAACAACAGAAATAATATCTATACGCATACTCAGCAATTATAAATCAAGCAAACCATCCGGCAACGATAAAGTTATTTGCTTTTTGCGCTTATCAGTGCTAACAATAAAGTCGTCAGCTAATGGAATAAGCACAACCTTTCCTTTACAATTGATAGTAGCCATCAATTGTCCCGGTGTTTCTTCAATGGCTTCAATGGTTCCAATATCGTCACCAAACTCGTCTAAAGCCATGCAACCTGTCAAATAGTCAAAATCGTTTAGTGTTTTCTTAAAAAGCCGGTTCACTGTTTTTTCATCAAGCAGAAGTTCGCTGCCGTTAAACAACTTTGCTTTTTCGGGAGTAGAAATTTCTTCAAACAAAACAATGCCTTCATTAAAGCCGGTCCATTCTAACTGTGAAATAAAAAAAGGCAAATGGCTGCCTTTTTGCCGGAGTATAAAATGGCTCGGCATGTTGCCCTTGCTGCGAAGTTCACGATGTAACAAAAAACGAAAAGCCCCGCGTATTCCGTGGGGCTTTCCAAGTTTACCGACTGAAATATATGATTCAGTCATGCGCTATTAGTTTTCTGCGGGCGTTTCGGTTGCGTCAGCGGCCGGTGCTTCTTCTGTTGATTCTGCAGCCGGTGTAGCTTCTTCTTCTTTCGCAGCTAAAGCGGCAGCGCGTTTTGCATCGCGGTCAGCAGCTTTCTTTTGCTCTTGTTCTAACAACTTTGCTGCAATTTCTGACTTATCCTTATGGTGCTTGCGTGCATGGTCAAGAACTTTGTTCTTGTGCTCTTCTACCCATTGAGCAAACTTTTGTTCCGCTGCTTCAGCAGAAAATGCTCCTTTAACAACTCCGCGCAACAAATGCTTTTTGTAAAGCACACCTTTGTATTTGAAAATTGCGTTAACAGTATCTGTAGCTTCAGCTCCTTTTACTAACCAGTCAACTGCTTTATCAACGTTTACATTAATAGTAGCCGGTTTGGTAAGTGGGTTGTAATCGCCTATCCGCTCGATATATTTTCCGTCACGTGGTGCGCGGCTGTCAGTTGCCACAATGTGGTAATATGGGCGTTTGCCTCTTCCGTGTCTCTGTAATCTTATTTTAACTGCCATGTCTAAAATGAATTTTAGGGTTGGTGAACAATATTTATTAATCCTCTTTTTCGAAAAGGGACGCAAATATGAACGAATTATTCTTTTCTCCAAACAGGAACTAACTAAAATTAAATGCTAAAACAGCATGTATCAGGTGCTTGCCGGGGCATCTGCCTTTTTAGCGTCATCTCCATAGGCGGCTTTGCTAAGTTCCATTGAAATAGCCGAACGCTCTATGCGTATCTTTACATTGCTATCTATTTCAAGCAAAACCGAAGTATCTTCTGCTTTTAGAATTTTACCGTGAATGCCTCCGCTGGTTACTACCCGCGCGCCTTTTTCAATACCGGTTTGAAATTCTTTAGCTAAGCGTGCTTGTTTGGCTTGCGGTCGAATAAAAAACAGCCACATAACCAAGAGCATGCCGCCCATAAATAAAAGTCCTATTTGATCCATATTTCTTGTTTTAAATGTCTAATTATTTAGAGGGGGAATCCTCCGTGTCGTCCTCAGTTTTTACAAAACCTTTTAAGTAGAGTGTTTCATTACGAACCGCTGTGTTGCACACTATAGTTATAGTTTTGGTTTGGGCGGCTTCTTTGCCGGCTGTATTGAAAGTAACTTTTATTGTACCCTCGGCACCCGGGGCTATAGGATCTTTCGGGTACTCGGGAACCGTGCAGCCACATGAGCCAAAAGCACGGGCAATTATCAAATTTTTATCCCCGGTATTCTTAAACCTGAATGCAGTTTCAACCTTATCGCCTTGTTGCACTGTATCAAAATAGTAAGTAACCGAATCTAAAAATTGTATGGTAGTTGTGTCTT
Organism: uncultured Chitinophaga sp.; assembly: GCA_964615305.1. GTDB lineage: Bacteria > Bacteroidota > Bacteroidia > Chitinophagales > LD1 > Bog-950. The sequence continues at coordinate 23,777 of CAZTNA010000006.1, read as the reverse complement.
TTAAAAGTTCAGTATCTATTTTCAGGCTTTCGGGCTGCTCGCCTTTTTTGCGGCACGAAAACACTCCGGTAACAAACAACGTGGCAATGGCAAGTAATATTGTTTTGTTCATAGCGGGCGCAAATATATTTTTTTGAAATAACACATGTAGTATGTCGGCAATAACTGAATAAGTAATACTTATAATGATTGTTAATGAGCAACGCTACAAGTAAAAATCTCCGGTAAGAACTTTGTAAGGCTTAGTAAGTTGACCGTTCTTGCTTTGAATAGTAATGTGCTCCGCATCAAACATCTTTGGTGCTGATTCTAGCTGCAATAATGACAAGTACGCCTGCTTACCTTCAACAGCTATTACATCCGCTTGCCTGGTTATGTAAAAATTTTTCTCCCGCGCTAATGCGGCAAGCATAGCTGTGTTGAACGATGGAATTGCAAAAAACAATTTGCCGGCACTGGTAAGCAAACGAATAGAGTGGGTTATCAACTCACCATAAGTAAGCGTAAGAGTATGTTTTGCACGGTTTTTGCTTACTATGCTTCCTTTCAAGTCGTTGACAAAATATGGCGGGTTACTTATTATAGTATCGTATGGATACTCCGCAGAGTATTTTTGCAGCGACTGATGAAAAACCGTCAACTGATTACTCCATTTACTATTCTCAAAATTCTTCCGGGCTTGTTCAAATGAAGGCGCGTGTATTTCAATGGCATCTACTTGTGCTTTACTATTTCTCTGAACGGCCATAAGGGCAATTACACCACTACCGGTTCCTACATCAAGAATTCGGGTTGAATTAGATACATCAGCCCATGCGCCCAGCAACACACCATCTGTATTTACTTTCATGGCGCACTGGTTGTGCTCTACTGCAAACTGTTTAAATCTGAATGCCGATGAGTTCATTTACTGAATCTTCACTCGTTTCAAATGAAGCAGATTTAAGCCGTTGGCCGTAAGGCCCTCCACATTTTTTTGCGAAAATCGAAGCACTTCATCGTAGAACAGCGGAACCACAGGTGCTTCCTCAATAATTATCTGCTCCATCTTATGGTATAACTCAAACAACTTCTGCTCATTACTTTCTATAAGTGCTTGTTCGTACAATGCATCGAACTGTGCATGACTAAAGCGCGTGTAGTTTGGCGGAGAACCGTTTTTACTGTAAAAAACTGCAAAGTAGTTCTCGGCATCGGGATAATCTGCCAGCCAGCTACCTCTGAAAAAATCAATTTTACCCTGGCTCATCCATTCGCGCAATATGGCCGGTTGCGATATTTCAACTTTCACCCCCACACCTATCTGCTCAAGTTGCTTACTAATAAACAAAGCATATTCTTTATACGTTTCGTTGGTGTATAGTTTTATTTCCGGCAAACCTTTTCCGCCTTCGTAGCCGGCTTCTTTCAAAAGTGCTTTTGCTTTGTTTACATCATACGTGTATCCTCTCACTTTTTCGCTGTCAAAAGAAGGCAGGCCATACGGTGTAAAACCACTCTCGGCAGGCTTGCCTACTCCATTGCGCAAATACTTGAGCATTTCTTTTCTATCAAAACCGTAGTTAATAGCTTGTCTTAATTTCTTATTCAGAAGTGGATGAGGTTCACCCGGCAACAACTCCTGAGTAAGAAAACCGAGATACTCTGTGTTGAGATAAGGAGTTTTTAGCAGGTTAAACTTTTCTTTGAGTGCTTGTTTCATGTTGCCGTCTTCATCCAGTACTTCGTCTATATAGCTGGCATCTATGCTGTTAATAAAGTCAAGTTCTTTTTGTTTAAAAGAGAGGTACTCTGTTTTCTTGTTGTCTATAAACGAAACTTTAACTCCATCGAGATACGGCAAACTTTTTCCGGTTTCATCATGTTCAAAATAGTCGGGGTTTCTTGCCAAAATCAAAGCGGTACCTTCTTTCCAGTTTTTAAACATAAACGGCCCGGTACCTACCGGATGTGCCCGAAAATCTGCCCCATACTTCTCCACTGCTTCATGAGGAACTACAGAGCAATACTGCATGGACAAAATACCCAACATAGGCCGGAATGGCTGACTGAGTTTTAGCTGAAACGTAGAGTCGTTTAAGGCGGTAAAGGGGGCCGTTGTATCAATACTATTATTAAAAATCCATGCTCCCGGGCTGGCTGTTTTTTTATCAATAACCCGCTTAAAGCTGTAAGCCACATCAGCCGCTTTTACAGTTCTGGTTTTAGTTGGGCCAAAGCAGTCGTTAACGTGAAACTTTACATCGGTACGCAGGTGAAACGTATACGTCTTTCCATCTGCCGATACTTCCCAGCTTTTAGCTATACACGGCTGTGTATTCAAATGATCGTCTAACTGCACAAGCGAATTGTACAACTGGTTGCATGCCCAGGTAGTAGATTGATCTTTAGAAAATGCGGGGTCAAGCGAAGCAAGGCCGCTAGCCTGGTTATATCGAAAAAACTTAGCGTTAGTGCCTGATGAATCAGTGCAGGAATGGCATCCGGTAAACAGTAAAACAACTAAACCAAAAAACAGAACACCCAAGATGAAAATTTGAATTTTGCGCATACACAAATGTAACAAGTGCAACAATCCGTCAACCTCCCTTGCCGGTATATGAGGCAATAGTTGGTAACATTTTATTCAGCAAAAACCAAATTCACTACAGTTGAAAGGCCTGGCCTACTTCAGTGGCTCGGTAATTAAATTAAAAGTGCGCTCGGTACCATTATATGGCGATGCAACACGCTTTCCGTTTTTATCGAGTAGCTCCAGTTTAATTTTGTTAGCACCCAGTGGCAACCCTTCTATAATGTAGGGCTCCCATTTCGAAAACATAAACTCAGTTCCGTTAATGGTAGCGCGTACTTTATAACCCTTGTCTGACAGGGTGCAATTCACCAGATAAAAGTCGAGCATAATTCTTTTTACTTCTTTTTCACCTATGTAATCGCCTTTGGGGCGGCTGAAAAATATGTGAGGAGCTTTAGCATTAAATTTCACTTCAGTAGCAGCCTTGCTACCTGCTTCAAACGGATAAAGCACATACGCCTTCTTGTGCTTAATGCTTTCATGATAAGACCGGGATAAGAATGCCAGCAAAACATGACTTCCTTCTTTTACATCAGCCGGTATCTTATGGCTGTACGATGCTACATAGGGTTGATTGTCGAGAATAAAATGAATGTGCTGGCCTTTTGCTGAATTGGCACACATAACCTGATCGGCATCGGGGGTTTGTGCACCCAACGTATAGTTAGTTACAGAAAAACTGAACGTATCTTTACCGGCTTTTACTACCGAGTTAGGTGCAGGTGTTACCAACTTTAACTCTGCCTCCGGAAAGTCTGGTGTCTTACTATGTGCAAAAATTTTTATCCCGTTTTTTTCAAAGAGTGGCTTTTCATTTTGTGCCGATAACATGAAAACGGTAATCATGATAACCAATACAGAATATGACTTTTTCATACAGTGAAAATTTAGACTGTAAATGTATTCTGATTGGCTTCCGCCAAAAAAAAACCGAACTGTTTTCACGCTATTTTACAAAACATAACACTTACTCACCTGCTTACATAATGTTGAGCTATGCATCTGATACAGGCAATAACATATACTCAGGTATCAGCCGGTGGTGAGTGTTTCCAGCGTTTGTGGCTCCAAAGCCAGTCGGCAGGGGTTTCAGTAATTTGTTGCTCTAAGAGGCGAACAAACTTTTCGGTGATAGTGTTTTCGGGAACTGAGTTCGGGTTTTCTTCAATCACAAAAATTTCGGCTGAATAGTACCCGCGTTTGGTTTGCACTATTTTGGGGTAAAGCACTACACAGTTGTGCAGCCGCGCATAGGCTTCGGCCCCTTTAAAAAAGGCAGTTGGCCGGTGTAAAAAATTTGTCCAATAAGCTTTTGATGGGTTTGACGGTGACTGATCGCTAATAAAAATACCGAGTGAAAGCTCGGTAAGCGGCTCTTTAAAAAACTGTTTGCTTTCTTTCATAGGTATCAGCTTCATGCCCATTTTTCCGCGGGTGCCTTGTACCAGTTTATTAAAGTAGGGGTTGCTCACCAAACTAACAATACCAAAAACCCGGTGCCTGCACCCCATACTAAGTTTATATCCGCCAAATTCCCATGAACCTATATGACCCACCATAAGCACTACGTGCCTTCCTTGTGCGTGGTAATGGTTAAGCAACTCAAAATTACTAACCTGCATGCGCTCATTTATTTCTTGAGGCGCAATGGTAAAGCACTTGATATTTTCTACTACACGGTAGGCAAGGTGGCGATAAGTATCAACAGCTATTTGCTGCAGTTCCAACGCTGACTTTCCCGGAAATGAATGACCCAGGTTGGTGAGTACAACTTGTTTCCGGTAGCGCACTACTACTCGCAGAAACCAGGCCACTACTTCGGCCAACGCGTACAACACCGGTGACGGCAGGTAAGCAAAAAAAAACAGAAATGGCACTATCAGGTAATAAGAAATCATTTTCGGGCAACTGTCATTTACTAAATCACTTTTTCCCCAATTCGTTTTGGTGTAGTGTAAACGTTCGTCTTGTTTTGCCTTCTCTGCCAACTATATCAATTTTCATTTGGCGGTTGCCTGCCTCACCGCTCAGCCATATCTTACCAAAATTGCGTCTGCCGTAATCGGAACCGGGCACGCGGTGGTGGTTATGGTAAGCTCCCAATAATCTGCGCGGCAAGGGGGGCGAGGTTAATGGCGAGCAGGTAAAGTCATACATGGGGTATCCTTTCCACTCGCGTTTACTCAGTTCGCTGAAATGTTTATCGCCTGTAAGAAAAACCACCCCCTTTACATTATTATCGGCAATAAAATCGAGCAGTTCGTTGCGCTCTTTTTCATACTCGGCATACGACTCTCCAAAGTGGTTATCATTTAATACCTGCGAGCCAATAGCTATAAATTTGAAAGTGGCATCGCTTAACAACAGTTTATTTTTCAACCATACCAACTGGGTTTCTCCCAAAAATGGCGAAGTAGAATCTGCCCCTTCTACCTGGCGCGAGTACCGGTCATCACACATAAAAAACTCAGCATCGTAGTATCTGAAGTTAAAGTAGTTGCCTCTAAACTCTTCGCCTTTCGGATAGGTGTTGGGCCACATGCCTTTAAACACTTTTAATGACGAATCTTTGAGTGCAAATTCACGGCCGCTGTCATTGGGGCCAAAATCATGATCGTCCCAAATGGCATATTGCGGCATGCTCGAAAGAAAATTACGGTAAAACGTAAATGATTTTCTAACACGCAGATTCAGCCGAAACATTCCATCGAAACTTTTGTAGCTGTTTTTCCAGTAGTACACATCATCGCCCAACCAAAGCATAAAATCTGCCCCCTTCTTTTTCATGCGCTTAAAAATAAATGTGCTGGCAGCCGGAAACAAAACGCGGGCAGCTCCGGGCATCATTAACGCACATGAACCCAACTGAAAATTAAAGTCTTTTACAGCCTCGGCTGACTGGGTGCTAAAACTGGCATGGGTATGTGTGCCCCACCCCCCAATAGACACCAACACATTATACACCCTATTGGGTTTTAAACCTGTAAACTCCATAGTAAGGGCTACTTCTCCTTTTTTGCCTGTTATATACTCTACACGAGTGGGGTAATACACTTTGTGCTCTGCAGTATCGCCAAGTATGAGTGCATTTTGTCCGTTGCCACGGTAAGCTATCCATATTTTAGCCGAGGTAGATGTTACAGAACCCACTACCGGAGATGCAAAAAGCTTGGGCTTGGTATGCCGTTGGCGTATAGAAGTGGTACTATCGGCAGCAGAAGCTATACACAGTTGCTGAAGTAACAGCAACACGCCAAGCACAGTTAGTTTTCTCACAAGGGCTAATGTAGAAATTTACGAATGGGGTTGAAATTTTACCACAGCATCTGCACAACACAACTTCTGTACAAGATCTGCGTTTCTGTTTGTGTTTCTTAATATTTCATACAGTATGCTACTTTGCCGAAACTATTTTAACCTTTGACCTTATAAAGAAGTATAAACACCATGAAACAAATAACAACGGCTATTGGTTTTTGTATGGCTATAAATATTTGTCTGGCGGGCGACATAGATAAGGCCTACAAAGCGCTTAAATCTGGCGACTACACAAATGCCTATAAGTACCTGCGCGAAGTTGTAACAGACGAGCCTGCAAATGTGGCCGGTAACTATCACCTGGCGCGGTATTTCTCTGCCAAAGACAACAAAGCATACAATATTGACTCGGCCAATTTTTACATAAAAAAAGCAATGGCGCGGCTACCCCTTAGCCCCGATGACAAAGAGACCAAGAAGGCGTTGAATTACGATGTGCGCGATTACACTATTCAAACGCTGAGCAAAACCATCAACTTTGAAGCGTATGCGTATGCAGAGCAACAAAACACGTTGGAATCGTACCAGCATTTTATGGATGAGTTTACCGAAAAGAGTTTTTTAGAGCAGGCCGTTAATTTCAGAAATCAGAAAGCGTATATGCGCGCTATGTCGCTGAAGACAGCGAGTGCGCTGAATGATTTTATTAAGAAGTATCCCGAAGCGGCTGAAGTAAAAGAAGCAAAGGAGCGCTACGAAAAAATGGTGTACGAAAACACCACGGCCGATGGCCGTTGGGAGAGTTATAAGAAATACATTGATTCTTTTCCGGCAGGTAAATACATACCCGAAGCCACTCACCTGTATAATGAAAAGTTGTTTGAGTTTTATTCGAAGAAAAACGATTTGGCTGCTTATATAGAGTTTGAAAAAACATACAAGAAGCACCCGAAGTATAACGCCATACAGGACAGCATTTACAAATTTGCCACCCAAGCAGGTACGGTAGAAGCATTCACCAATTTTGTTCGCCACTACAAACAGAACAGAAATGTAAACCATGCCTGGCAGCAGCTTTATTTGCTCTACACTGCCGATGGTGCCGAAGATACCTATCGTAGCTTTCTAGATAAATACTCCGACTGCCCTGATAAAGATATGGTGTATAGAGACATTGAGCTTGCTAAAAAAGACTTGCGCCCCATCCTGATGACCGACAAATACGGCTATACCTGGCAACCCACGCCCGACTCTCTTACTATTGTTATTCCGGCTGAGTACCACGAAGCTTACGAGTTTAAAAACGGATTAGCGGCCGTGCGCAGCCAACCTTGCACCGATAGTTGCACTTACTTTTACATCAACAAAGCCAACCAACGCGCCATTGCCCTGCCTTTTAACTATGCCGGTGACTTTAACAACGGCATTGCCGTAGTGGGCTTTGGTAACTGCGAAACCAGCGACTGCCGCTACGCGCTTATTGACAAGCGCGGGGTGTTACTTACACCTGCTGAATACGAGGAGATAAACGAACCGGCCGAAGGCCTTTACTTAGCTATGAAGGAAGATAAGTATGGCTTTATTGACCGCACAGGGCAAACCGTAATCTCTCATAAATACACCGATGCCCTGCCTTATAGCATGGGCGTGGCGGCTGTGGCTATTGACGGTAACTGGTTTTTTATTGATAAAACCGGCCGGCAGTTATTCATTAACCGCTTTATGGACATCTCATCTTTTGCCGATAGTGTGTGTGCCGTAACTCAAGACAAAGAAACCTGGGGCTATATTGATTTTACCGGCAACTTTATTATTCAGCCCCAGTTTGAAACTGCCGAAGATTTTATAAACGGCTACGCTATAGTTTCTAAAAAAGAAAAAGACCCTAAAAACAAATCGCTCTTTATTTCGCAACGCTACCGTATTGATAAAACCGGTAAGGTAGTAGAGAAGTTAACCGCGCCTGTTGACCCCAAGAAGAAAACTTCTAAGAAGAAAGGGAGAAGGTAGATGAACATTTTCATTGCCAGCCATACGCTCTATAGCTTTTACTTTCTTTTGGCTTGAAATGGTTCCGGAAAATGACAATTACCTTTTGTGTAATGTTGGCGAGGACGCCAACATGGAAGTAAAACTTCTAAGAAGAAAGGGAGAAGGTAGATGAACATTTTCATTGCCAGCCATA
>CAZTNA010000006.1:0-15659 GCA_964615305.1 uncultured Chitinophaga sp. | reverse complement strand
TGGTTCCGGAAAATGACAATTACCTTTTGTGTAATGTTGGCGAGGACGCCAACATAGAAGTAAACTCGCGCGTATAGATTTCACAGAAAATTACTGATTGGGTTGCGCTCAGACAGTGTGCAGTTCTTAACGGTTTCCTCCATGATTTTTTTAACGCCAAAATTCACAAGGTCGTTCCAGAAATTCCGAACGACAATTCCCTTTTGCGTGATGTTGGCGAGGACGCCAACATGGAAGCAATTCCCTTTTGCGTGATGTTGGCGAGGACGCCAACATGGAAGTAATTCTCTTTTTACTGCTCTGCTACCAATTCTTTTTTCCAATCCAAAAATCTAAGCGGTAGTAAAACAACGGTAAAAAACCGAGTTGATACACTTCGCGTGCGGGCTCCTGCGGACTTACATATTGTATGCGCAGAGTGTTTTTGTACTGCGCTACGTTTACCAAATCAATACCCACTTCGTGCGTGTAGCGCTTGGTGTTGCAGCGGTAGTTCAGCTTAATATCAAAACGGAAGTAGGGCTTAAACTGCAACTTATTTCTTTCTGCATCTTGCACCACAGGGTCTTCGTGCAGTTTAGAAAGGGTAGTGTCGTAAGGCGTGTAACGCTGCCCTCCGCCAAAAGTAATTTTGCCGCCAATGCCTATGGTGTTCAATCGTTTTTTACCCCACTTAAATTCTTTGGTGCCCAAAGCATTTAATATATAGTTGCCGTTAAAATCGCTGTTGTAATACTTCTTATCGCCCCCCTGCAAGCGCGAATCGTAAGCCGATGCACTGAACATAAAAAACCAGTTATGAGTAAAAAACTTTTCGAGCGTAAACTCTACCCCCATGTTTCTTCCTAAACCTTTGTTGGCGAGTTTGCCCGGAAAAAACCGGTCGAAGCCGCTGCCTTCGTTCAGCATGTTGTAGCTCGATGCAAACGTATCAACCGGTATGCCCCACAACTGCTGATAATATATTTCTGCCTTTATGCGTATGTCTTTCTTAAAGAAAACATCGTAGCCCAGCACCGCATGAAAGCTGCGGATAAAATCTAAGTTCTTGTTGTAGGTATGGCCGTTATCATTCTGCAAAAAATACTGGTAAACAGGCAGCAACTGCGAGTGCAAACCGGTACCAAACGCCAGCGACTGATTTTGCTTTATCTGCCACTTTACCGAAAAGCGTGGCTCTATACTCCACGAATGGTTCAGGGTAAAATACTGCGCGTGCAAACCCACTATGGTGCTCACCTTTTCAGTTACAGCATATTTCCATTGAGCAAACGGCTGAAACAAAAGATGAATGCCATTGCGTACGTTCAGCCGTTTTCGCCACGTATAATCCGTAACCGTAGTTTCAAACTGCGGCTCCAGCAAATTGCTGTCAATAAACACCGGTTGAAGCATTTCTGCCGATATGCCGTACCGCACCGAACTGCGCGCACTCAGTTTATTGTTTCTGAAAAACGAAGCCGTGTAACGCGTGTTCACAAAAAAGTAATCGAGCTTGCGGTAAATATTATCTACCACAAAATTGCCGCTCAGCGAATCAACATGGCGTATAACCCGCTCGAAATGGTTTTTGTTGTATTGAGTAGAAACCGCAAAACTCACCTTTGAATACTCGTGGTCGTTTACGCGGTGCGTGTATGTAACACCCAATATACCCAGCCCCGCGCGGAAATACTCATCCTGATCTTTCGAAGCATAAATATCGCGCTTCTCGGGTTTCAACCGTGTGCTCGTAATAAAATTGATTTGCGAATAACCCCCAATGCCAAACACACTCAGGTTATCGCCATTCTTCATCGGAAAATTCAACTTCAGTTGCAGATCCTCATACTTCGGTATAGCCTCCGTGCCTATATCTATACCCAACTTCACCAAACCTTCCAGCGTGGCATAGCGCGCGTTAAACACATACGAACTCTTACCCTTCTTGCTAAACGGCCCCTCGCCAAAAACCTCGGCACCCATTATACCCAGCTGCGCGGTGTATTCGTGCCGCTCGTTATTGCCGTTTTTCATGCGTATATCAAACACACCCGCCACCGCATTGCCAAACTCAGCCGGAAAAGCCCCCGTCAAAAAATCAGAAGTACTCAGCATACGGTTGTTCAGTATAGCCACGCTGCCGCCTGTAGCGCCCGCCACCGCAAAATGGTTCGGGTTAGGTATCACCACATTATCTACCTTATACAAAACCCCAAAAGGCGAGTTGCCGCGTATCACCAAATCGTTTCGCGAATCATCCGTGCCGCTTACCCCCGCAAAGTTCGATGCCATACGCGCAGGGTCGCCTCGGCTGCCGGCATACCGTTCCGTTTCCTCTACGCTAAACGCCCGCGCACTCAACACCGCCATCTCATTTATTGTTTCGCCCCTCCGCACACCGCTAATAGTTACCTCCTTCATGGTTTCCACCGCGCTCTCCACCTCTATATTCAGCACCGCCTCCTTACCGCTGCTCAACAGCAGGTTAGGTATAAAAACTTTCTTGTAGCCCACAAAACTCACCACCACATCTACCCTACCCACAGGTATTTTCTCCAGGCGAAAACTACCGCTTACATCGGTGCTTGTGCCGTTCAGCACCAGCGTATCTTTTCGCACCGCCACCGTTACACCCTCTAAGGGCTGGTTGCTTTCTTTATCTACCACACTGCCCCGTATAGTTTGGGTTATAAGCTGGCCACATACTTGGTTAAGCGCTATCATCATCAGTAATACAGGGTAAAGCTTCTTCATGTTTCCAAATGTAAAAAGCTGCAATCAAATTTTTAACTAATTTCAATGGTGGGCGTATCCTGCCCGCTTACCCTCGGCATACGCTTCGGGCAGGTCGGGCTATCCGCTTCTACTCCTCGCGCTTGGCGCAAACCCACCCTTCGCTGTGGGGTATCCGCTACTATCCCTTAATTCACATACCTCGGACTCTTCAAGAAAACACTCTTGTTTCTAACCCCGTCAAATCGGTAAACCAACTGCACCTCATGGCTGCCTGTTTGGTGCTTGCGCAATTCGCCAAAACCAAAATCATAAGCATAGCTCGCCATCAGGTGTTTGGTAATGTTTACCCCCAGCAGCGCGCCTGCGGCATCGTTACTGCGGTAAAGCACACCTACAATCACCCGCTTCTTAATAGTAAAGTTTACGTTCAGCTCTGCTTGCGCTATAAAATCTATAAACCGCACAAACAGGGCGGGTGTCATAGTCAGCTTTTCGTTTACCACCCAATTGTATTTGGCATAAGCAAAATAGTGGCGCGGCACACGAAAAGGCGTGGCCTTCTTCATACCCTGGTCAAGGTTCGAAACCGCAAAGCCCACCGTAGTGTTATAACCGTAAAACTCTACCCCCGCAGCTAAAAACGCCTTAAAGCGGTTGTTATTAGAGTTAATACTGCTTTGGTCGTTATCTTGCTGGTAAATCAACTGCTCGCCTTTTACAAAACTGTTCAGCATACCAATACTCAGGCCTATGCTCAAACGGGCGCGGTCGTTCAGCCGCTGCGAATACGCGTATGAAACCTTAGCCGTAGTAAACCGCTGCTTGCCCAGCATATCGTTTTGAATCACCAAACCCACACCGCCTTTTATTTTAGGTATATAACCGTAAGCATCTAACAGAAAAGTGCCTGGCGCTTCCTTAAAGCCCACCCACTGCTGCCTGTACAAAGCGCCCACAAAAATATCGCGGCTGCTGCCGCTCACGGCCGGGTTAAACACATGGCTGTGATAAGCAAAATGTGCAATCACCGGTTCGTTTTGCGCCTGCACCTGAAACACTGCTGCTGCTACTGCTAAAATTGTAAAGAGCTTTTTCATAACTGCTTTTTGTTTGGTCTAAATACTTAATACTAACTACTCACTACTATTTTTGAATTACCTGAAAAGCTGTTCTCCTGTTCTGCTGATGCTCTTCTTCCGTTTTAGCCCCTTTAATTACCGGCTGCTGAAACCCGAAACCCTTTGCCGACAACCTTCCTTCGCTGATTCCCTTGCTCACTAAATAATCCACCACACTCTTCGCGCGGTTCTGCGAAAGCACATTGTTGTAAACTTCCTTGCCGCGTTCATCGGTATGCGAGTTAATTTGCACAAACGCATCGGGTGTATCTTCCAGAATTTTCACCAATTTATCTAAGCTCGGCTTAGATTCTTCGCGCAGCACAAAACTATCCAGGTCGTAATAAATATTATCAATTCGTATTTCGGTTTTAGGTATGCGCTTAATACTAAAGTCAAAGTTTTGTCCGTTAGCTCTCGAAAACTCCTTCGAAAATTTTTCGCCTTGCGTACTCAGCTTTCTCGAATCGCCAAAGTAGCCGGGGTTCATCACATTTATTTTGTAGTCCTTATCTTTATCTAAGTTGAAAATGTATTCACCGTTCGCATTAGTAGTGGTGGTATCGCTAGTGCCATCGGTAGCAGTAAGCACCACGGTAGCTCCTGCCACCGGCTGGCCGGTTTCTGTATCGGTAATTCTTCCTTTTACAGAAAGCGTTACAGGGGTTAAAAAGTAAGAGTAAATATCATCGCCCCCTGCTCCGTCTTTTCTGTTCGAAGAAAAATAACCGCCCTTGCCATCGTTGTTTTGCGCTAAATAAAAATCATCGCCACTGCTGTTAAAAGGCGCTTTCAGGTTTTGCGGCTTACTCCAGTTGCCGTTCAATAAAACCGTGCTGAACAAATCCAGCCCGCCATAACCTGTGTTCCCCTCCGAAGAAAAATACAACACACTGTCTCGCAACACCGGAAACATTTCATCTAACTCTGTATTAATAACCGTGCCGGCATTCACCGGTTCATCCCAACTGCTGCCGTTGTTTCTGCAATACCAAATATCGGTGCCGCCTGTTCCTCCATCCATTCTACTTACGAAATACAATTTACTTCCATCGGCAGAAATTGCGGGCTGCTCCATGTCGGCTTTCTGTGCAAACGAAAGCGCAATGGCCTTAGGCGTGCCGAATGTGCCGGTGGCTTCATCAAAAACTGTTTCATAAATCTTGCAGAAGTTGTCTTTGCTTTTACCATCGTTGCAACGGGTAAAATACGCGGTCTTTGTTTTTTCGCAGTAGGTAAGCACCCCATCGTTTTGCCCTGCGCTTATGCTGCCAATCTTCTTCGCTTTGCTCCAGCTTTTATCTTCTTTAAAATATACCGACTGATACAAATCCGAAAAACCCTGCCCGTCATACGAATACACTTCCGCATCTTTATCTTCTATGCGCGAAGACGTAAACACCAACAAATTTTTCAAACTCAAAGCAGCGTAATCATTATAAGGCGAGTTAAGCGCGGTTTCGTTCTTAAAAGTATAGAGCGAAGAATCTTTAGGAGTGGTTAACGCAAACTTGCAGTTGTTCAACAGGCGCGTGGCATCTTTATCATTCGGTTGCGAAGCCAGAAAATTTTCAAACTTCTGCTGAGCCATTTCATAGTTGCCCTGCTTCATGTAAATATTTCCCTGATGAAATAAGTAGTTAGCGTTCGCATATCCTTCCGCCTTAGCCTGATTATACCAGGTAATGGCATCTTCGTTTTTACCATGGTAGCGGTAGCACTCCGCCACATTAAATTTTATCTGCGCCAGGTCAGCTTTCTTCTCCGGCTTCTTCAACACTTTTTGGTAAAGCTCAATAGCAGTAGTGTATTGCTTATTATTAAAAGCTTCATCTGCCAATTCTAAATTGGTTTGTGCTTTACATGTCATGGCGAGTCCGACTCCGATAAAAAATAAACAGAGTACTCGGAACGAAGCCACCTTCATTTTTGTAAATCTTGTTTTCGTTTTCATTGACATTTCTTTTGCTTCTTCTACTTCTTTTAAAATACAAATTCGAAGATTGCTTCGTGCCGCTCAAAGCAGCGCACTCGCAATGACATCTGTTTAATCTTCAATCAGCAATACGTTTCCTTTAATAGTAGTTTTGCGGTCGGTAATATCTGCCAACTGTACCACGTAGTAGTAAGTGCCCGGTGATACTTTATCGCCTTTGTAGCGCCCATCCCATCCATCAACACCGCGGTACAGTTCCTGCCCCCATCGGTTCAGAATCACCAAATCATAATTCTTTAAGAACACATCATTTCTGCCATCGGCATTAGGGGTAAAGGCATTCGGAAAATCAACCACCCGTACCACTGCTTCGCTGCGCAAACTCACACAGGCGCCTGCCGTGGCTATCACCCACACAGAGTCCATATCGGCATAACTGCTCGAGGCATAAGTGTTCACAACATCTGACTGCATCAGCACACCATTTACATAAAAGTCATAGTGGTTAAACGAGTCGGGGTGGGCGGTAAGTATCAGCACTTCGTTTTGAAACACGGTAAAATTGTCGTGGTCGCTGGTAAGCGTAACCACCGGCAGTGGAGTAACCACCACCGTTACCGGAATCCTTCCCTGCAAATTCTGACAACCTCCCATTGAAATAGCTTCGGCAAAGAAGGTAGCGGTTTGTGTTAAGTAAGGGGTGGCGTATTCAGCACCGGTAGCCAGTTGAGTGCCACCAACCGCTGCATCGTACCATATCACAGTAGTGCCGGCCGGGGTAACACTGGCCGTAAGCGTAGTAAATGAACCGTGGCAAACAGTATCGTTGGCTGCATCAATACCAAGTATAGTCGGCACATCTACATGCACCACCATAAACGCAGCAGTAGAACCACCGCACTCGTTCGCAGCAGTAACCGAAACCGTATAGTTACCGGCTGCACCGCCCCAATTCATATTAATAGAGTTAGTGCCCTGCCCGCTTACTATGTTTCCACCACCGCTCACGCTCCAGGTATAGGCGCTAACATCGGCAGAGTTAGTAACTGCATACACGGCCGTAGCGTTTCCGCAAACTGTTACAGGGCCGGTAATAGCGCTCGGGGTAAGAGGTATATTTTTCACAAATACATTCACCAATGAAGTTGCATTGCCGCAAGCGTTAGAAGCGGTTAATGTGTAGGTGCCGCTGTTGGCGGGTTGGGCATTGCTAACCGTAGGGTTTTGAAGCAATGATGTAAAAGCGT
The DNA here is from genome assembly GCA_964615305.1 of uncultured Chitinophaga sp. Taxonomy (GTDB): domain Bacteria; phylum Bacteroidota; class Bacteroidia; order Chitinophagales; family LD1; genus Bog-950. Next base: position 8,640 of record CAZTNA010000006.1, on the reverse strand, counting down.
TCGGCCCGGTCCAATTCCACGTAGTTACGTTATCGCCCGTTGCCTGTAAACTGATAGTTCCTCCAACGCAAAGTGTATCATCGGGCTGTGCCGTAGCGGCAAGGTTCAGAATAAGCGTATCTACCTGCACCAATACGCTGGTGGTTTGATTGCCACATACATTATACGCTGTAACAGTGTAAATGCCGCTCGCTGCTACAGTAGCCGGGCTAATAACCGGGCTTTGCTGTCCGGAGGCAAAGCCATTAGGCCCCACCCAACTCCATTGAGCCACATCAGTACCCAAAGCCGAAAGCGTAACACTGCTGCCGCTGCAAACCAAACCATTGCCCGAAGCAGAAGCAACTAAACTTTGAATAGCCCCGTTCACCACAATCGTTACAGCAGCAGTTGAATTACCACAGGCGTTAGATGCAGTTATGGTATATGTGCCGCTGTTATTAGTTGCTACATTGCTAATAGCCACACTTTGTAAAGCCGAAGTAAAACCCAACGGGCCTGACCAACTCCAATTAGTAATGTTGGTACCGGAAGCAGAAAGCGTTATAGTACCGCCAGTACAAATAGTATCGTTAGGGGCCGCAGACAATGAAAGATTTTCTATCAGCGTATCTACCTGCACCGTAACCGAAGCGTTTTGGCTTCCGCATGCATTATTTACCGTTACAGTATAAGTGCCGTTGTGTACGGTTTGCGCAGGGCTAATAGTCGGGCTTTGTTGAGTAGAGGTAAAACCATTAGGACCTGACCATACCCAACTGTTTGCATCAGTGGCCAATGCAGATAAAGTAATAGTGCTGCCGCTGCATACCACGCCACCGGCAGTAGCAGAAGCGGTAAGGTTTTGAATAGAATTATTCACCAACACATTTACACTCGACTGCGAGTTGCCGCATGCGTTACTTGCAGTTACAGTATATGTTCCGCTATTCGTAGTAGTTACATTACTGATAGAAACGTTTTGCAAAGGCGAAGTGAAACTCGAAGGGCCTGTCCAACTCCAACTGCTCACGTTAGTTCCGTTGGCAGAAAGATTAATCGTGCTGCCCGCACAAACAGTATCATCAGGCGAAGAAGAAGAGGTAACATTCAGTATCGTAGTATCCACCTGCACCGATGCAGTAGCAGTTTGATTTCCGCAGGCGTTGAAAGCAGTAACGGTGTAAGTGCCGCTGTTAACTGTTTGCGCAGGGTTGATAGTCGGATTCTGTTGTGTAGAAGAAAAACCATTCGGCCCGCTCCAACTCCAACTGTTTACATTAGTGCCCGCAGCCGTTAAAGTAATACTACTGCCGCTGCACACTACTCCGTTGGCCGAAGCACCGGCACTTAGATTTTGGATGGGGTTGTTTACCAGTACTGCAACAGTTGAAGTTTGATTGCCGCAAGCGTTAGACGCTGTAAGCGTATATGTTCCGCTGTTTACCTGAGTAGTATTGGCAATAGCGGGGTTTTGCTGAGTAGAACTAAAGTTGTTAGGTCCTGACCAACTCCATGAATCTACCTGTGTGCCGCTACCCGATAAACTGATAGTAGCTCCCGCACACACGGTATCGTTAGGTGAAGCACCGCTGGTTAAATTCTGAACTGGGTTATCAACATCTACATTGACTGTAGCAGTAGCGTTGCCGCAGTTGTTACTAGCTGTAAGCGTATAAAGTCCGCTATCTGCAACAGTCATATTGGGTCGCGTTGGGTTTTGAACATTAGATGTAAATCCGTTAGGCCCCGTCCACGAAAACGAAGATGCGCTGTTGGCGTTGCCGCTTAGCGTAAGAGTTGAGTTTCCGCAGATATTAGTTGAGTTAGCCGAAGCCGTAACGTTAGTTGGCACAGTAGCCAGCGTTACCTGTTGTGCGTCTTGCGTACTTCCGCAAGAGTTAGTGGCGGTAAGTGTGTAAGTGCCCACATTTATACTTTGGAAATTACTGATGGTATTGTTTAACTGCGAAGACGAGTAGCCGTTTGGCCCTGTCCAGGCGTAGCTGGTAGCTCCAGTAGCTCCTCCACCGAGGGTTAAAACACTTCCTGCACAAACCGGGTTTGGATTCAGCGAAGCGTTCACCGCTGTAGGCGCAGAGTTAACCGTTGCGTTTACAGTAGCTGAGGTGGTGCCGCAAGTGTTTGTGGCATTTAGTGTATAAGTTCCCGTTGAAACAACCTGTGCATTTGTAACAGATGCGTTTTGTGTAGTAGCGCTAAATCCATTGGGCCCTGACCAACTCCACGATATAGCGTTTGTTCCACTACCGGTTAAGTTAAGCGTATTACCAACACAAGCAGAAACAGGATTAACAGATGCTGATACATTGGTTGGCTTATCGTTAACTACAAGGGTAACGCTGGCGCTACCACTGCCGCAAGCGCTGCTTGCCACCAGGTTATAGGTGCCGGCAGCGGCAGTTGTTACGTTGGTTATCTGGGGGTTCTGTGTAGATGCACTAAATCCATTAGGGCCTGTCCAGTTCCAGTTGTTTACTCCGCTACCCGAACCAATCAATGTAACAGTAGAACCTACACAAACCGGATTCGGATTCGCAATAGCACCCACACCACTTACACCAGCCACTACGTTTACGTTTTGTGTACGCGTAACTGTGCCGCAGGTATTGGTTACTAAAACAGTAACGGTATAAGGCCCGCCACTGCTTGTCCAGTTAATAGTGGCCGTGTTGGTGTTTTGCCCGCCTGTAATACTACCTCCACCACTCACACTCCACGTATAACCGGTAGCACCGGTAGCCGTTACAGAATAATTCGCATTTCCTAAGCAGGGGTTCGCACTTCCCGAAATTGCACCAACACCGGTTGGCGGCTGAATAACCGTAACCGTTACGCTGGCTCTTGCACTTACACAGCCGGGGTTGGTATTGTCATCGGCTTCTACATAATAAGTGGTGGTAGCAGCCGGTGTAACCGCAAATGGTGCATTGCCTATGGGGGTACCACCGGTAGGTACGGTGTACACATGGTAAGTAACGTTGGTTCCTCCCGAAGCGTTAATGGTAACCGGTGTACCCGGACAAATGTTATTACCGCTTGCGGTTACATTGGGCACCGGAGGCGGAGTGCAGGCAATGTTGAGGCAGCTAACAATTTTTGTGGGCGTAATATTAGCAGCTATTACACTAACAGAATTTGATACGCTGGTGGTAACAATGCTTGATGAGAAACTGGTAAGTGTAGGGGTATAGTTGCTTCGCAAAAAAGTTGGTGACGTGGGCGCGCACGATGCACCTGTCTGACTTCCGTTCTTATCAGTTTTTACTACTTCATAATCGTAACTTGTACTACTGCCCGGAGAAAAACTAAGCGAACCCATCAGGTAGCCCGTATCGCTCACCTGAATACCTACGGGCAGTATGGAAACAAAACCTGAGTTGTAAGCTCTGCTGAATAATACAGCTCCGGTTGACGCATCTGTTTTTAATATGTATGAGCTATAGTCGAGAAAAGGCGGACTAAAAATAACGCCAAACCTTGTTCCGAAAATAGTATTGTGCCCGTCAATGGTGCGCGTTAAACTTGAACCTAGTGCGGTGAATCCGGCAGTGGTGTACAAACTGTTTGTACCGATGGTTGTTGGGCCTGCATTAGGAGTGCTTACATTCAAAATAAATGAGCGGCCGTTATCATCACCACTTATCATTACACTGTTAGACCCGGTAGAAATAATAGCATAAGCTTCTTCGCTATTGCTGTTGCCCCACCTGCGCGCCCATTGCAATGTTCCGTTTACATCGGTTTTTAAAATTGTAGCATCACTTTGTCCATCACCGGCTACTATTGTAGCACCACCAACAAACACGTAACCATCTGAAGTTTCAGCTACATCGCGCAGGTAGTCATCATCATCAAAAGCAGTGGTGTAAAAAAATGTGCGCATCCATTGCAGAGTACCTGTACTGTTTACTTTCATGGCAAACATCTTTGATGAATCCTGACGGGCAATGCCTCCTGCCCCATCAGGGTCAACTCCTGTAACACTGCCGGCTACTACAAATCCCCCGTCACTTGTTTCTATTACCCGGTTACCGCTCTCGTTCGAATTTGAACTTGCTACGCGGTAGCGATTGCTCCATGCTACATTACCTGCTACATCTACCTTCATTAACAAACACCCACTACCGGTTGTGCCTGTAACAATGTAACCGCCTGTGCTCACTTTTTTTACATCATTAAACATGGTGGTAAAACCACCTGCGGTGTAACTCTTACTCCACGCCACAGTACCATTGGCCATGGTTTCGGTTAAGTTTCCGGTAGCACCAAAACTTATATTGGTTCCAGCAATTAGATAATTCCCCGTTGTGCTTTGAGTAATAGCTGCGGGCATGTCAAAAAGTGCAATGTCGTACAGTTGACGGTAAGTAGTTTGCTGTGCAACAACACACAAGCTAAATGCTACCACTACAGGTGAGAGGAATAATTTTTTAATCATGGAAATTTTTTTCCGCGTAAGGAATTCGTGAATCTTCGATTTCATGGTGGGTGAAATAGTGTGTAAGGTAAATATATAAAAGCAGAGAAATGAAAATAGCTTACATGATTTAATACATGTTTTACACGATGAAAAAAAACATGCACTCGTCAAGTTGAGTACATGGTCGAAGCTATGTATTTAAGAAATCTGATGAGACAATATTACTCGCAACTATAGTCGAATGTAATATCGGTTACGTAGTTGTCCGGCTGATTGACTATCTGCACTTTGGTAGCAGAGCCCCTATCGTCAAAAGTGTAGGTAAGATATGTGTAACTGAGTGTATTGGAGGAAGTGCCTGTTGTAATGCGTTTAACAAAATGCTTGGCGGGTTTTCCGAAGCGGCTATCTATCAAATCGTACGATATATTTAGATTAGTGTTATTCTCTCGGTCTGTATAGTATTCGTACACTTTAGTGCTTTTAATAGTACTGTCAGCTTTATACTCAATAATGTTTTGTATATCGCCACCATTATAACTAATTACAACTCGAGACTTTACAGTGTCTTGCCTACGCACAAATTCACTTAACTGACCCTCGCTGTTGTATTTATAAAGCATTGTATCCGGATTGCTGGCATCGAATATTACGTATCCGGCATCATTCACCGTAAGCGTAATAGTACCGGTAGGCAACCCTGCACTTGAATAACTTTGGCGTGTAAGCAGATTACCGCTTTGAGTATAATCTGAATAACTACCATCTAAACCGGTAGCTTTTTTAATAAATCCTGAAGCATCGTAGATATACGCTATAGACTGCGAGCCGATGCTCCATTTTGTGGCTTTACAAAATTGAGTTGGAGTTGTTTCTTTCTTACAAGAATTTTGGGATACCAATATGGTAAATACTGCTATTACGAGTAGATAGTTTTTCATTTATGTATTTTACTTGTTTTCGAAAATACAAAAGGCTTGTAAAAGCAAAAGTTATTCGGAGATTGAATTTTCTACAAAAGAATGCAACTAAACAATTTCACCATCTTTCATAACCACTTTTCTATCTGCCATATCGGCCAGTTCCTCGTTATGGGTTACAATTACAAAGGTTTGGTTTAACTTTTCTCGCAGCTCAAAAAACAGATGATGAAGTTCGCGGGCATGGTTAGTGTCTAAATTACCAGATGGTTCGTCAGCCATAATTATAGCCGGGTTGTTCATTAATGCGCGTGCTACCGCAACCCGCTGCTGCTCACCACCTGATAGTTCTGAGGGTTTATGATTCATCCGTTGCGAAAGATGAAGCATACCGAGCAAATCTTTTGCTCTTGTTTCAGTTTCCTGAATTGATTTACTGCCAATGAATGCCGGAATGCAAACATTTTCTAAAGCAGTAAACTCAGGAAGCAAATGATGAAATTGAAAGATAAAACCTATTGACTGGTTTCTAAAAGCGGATAGTTGTTTTTCGGATTGACTGAACACATCTTTACCCTCAATAGTTACTTTTCCTCCATCAGGTTTATCTAACGTACCAATAATGTGGAGCAACGTAGATTTACCTGCTCCTGAAGGACCTACCAATGAAACAATTTCACCTTTAGCCACCGAAAACGAAACACCTTTCAGCACTTCGAGGTTACCATACCTTTTACAAATATTTTTTGCCTGCAATATCATGTGGTGAATGTAGGCTTCAACTACCAATAAAAAAATATTAAGTAAAAATTAGGCGCAAACAAACCTAATTTGGCTGCACATTGTTGCTATCTGTGTGATAGATACGAAACATAAAATTTTACTTTCGGGCGGTTCTATTTAAACATGCATCTTCTAAAGTTTATTACAAAACGATTGCTCAACGGCTTACTTGTAATGGTAGGTGTTGTAATGGTAATTTTCGTTTTGTTCAATATACTACCTGTAAACTCTGCCCGCATGACTTTGGGTCAGCGGGCAGATACTGCGTCTATTGAAGCTATTGAGAAAGAGTTCCGGCTCAACCTGCCGTGGTACCACAGGTTGGTTCTTTATTTTAACGACATATCACCTGTGTCTATCAACAACACTATAGATGGTGAGGCTGCCAGTTACCTGAACAAAGATGAAGTCAATTTTAAAACTCTTTTTTCAATTGGTGAGTTATCGTTTGTTTTTAAGATGCCATATCTCGGCAAATCGTTTCAAACCCGAAGAAAAGTAAGTGAAGTGTTAGGCGAAAAAATTTACCCAACATTTGTTCTGGCCATTACAGCTATGGCATTTGCTTCGCTTGTCGGAATCATACTAGGTGTGTTTGCAGCCATTAGGCAGTACTCTGTTTGGGACAACATCATTCTTGTGCTCAGTACATTTGGCATATCTCAGCCGGCTTATTTTTCAGGAATAATTTTAGCTATGATATTTGGGTACTATCTGAGCGATTGGACTCATCTGAACGTAAGAGGTTCGCTGACTGATATGGATTACACAGGTGAAACCATCACAGTTTGGAAAAACTTGTGGCTACCCATGCTGGCTTTAGGCGTTAGGCCGGTGGCTATTGTAACACAGCTCACCCGAAGCAGTATGCTCGATGTGCTTAGTCAAGACTATATACGCACTGCAAAAGCAAAAGGGTTGGGCTACTACCCTGTTGTATTTAAACATGCTCTACGCAACGCAATGAATCCTGTAGTTACGTCTATTTCAGGTTGGTTAGCTGCACTACTTACCGGTGCATTTTTTATTGAAAAGGTGTTTGATTATAAAGGTTTAGGGCTACAAACAATTGAGTCGTTACTTTCTTTCGATTTTCCTGTAGTTATGGGCAGTGTGTTGTTTGTGGCTTTCATATTTGTAGTCATGAATATTTTCACCGATATACTTTATTCTCTCATTGACCCCCGAGTAACTGTGAAATAATAGTCATGCAACTTCAGTTTCCACCACATTTCTTTTTTGGAACGTCCACTGCTGCATATCAGATAGAAACTGCATTTGAGCACGATTGGGTGGGAGTAAAAGCTAAAGATGGCTTTGTGTTTAACCGCACGTGCGATCACGAACTACGTTTCAAAGAAGATGCTGAAATTATTGCCTATTGCGCCCCCTACTACCGCATGAGTTTAATGTGGAGCAAACTACAGCGCGCACCATTTGCAGAACTACATAAAGATACAGTTCAGGAATACAAAAACTTTTTAGATGACTTGAAAAGCCGCAGTGTAAAAATAATGATGGTGCTTCATCATTTTACCAACCCTACCTGGTTTTCGGAGAAGGGCAACTGGCAGAAAAAAGAAAACGTAGCCATGTGGGTTGATTTCTCGAAAAAAGTAGTAGATGAATTTGGCGGTTACGTTTCGTACTGGAACACTTTTAACGAACCAAATGTGTATGCCAGCAATGGTTTTTTACTGGGGCAGTTTCCTCCTTTTGTAAAGAATCTTTTTACAGCCATGCGTGCCATTGATAATATGGGAGCAGCCCATACTGAAGTGTACCGCTATATAAAAACCAAGCAACCAGAGCAACCTGTGGGTATTAGCCACAATACAGTAATATTTGCTGCTGAAAATATACTAGGTGTACTGCCTGCAAAAATTTCAGATTGGTGGTTTATGGAACGTTGTTTAAAACCTTTCGTTGACAATCTCGATTTTTTTGGTTTGAGTTACTATGCAAAAATAGCCCACGACCCACTGCCAATCAGTTACATTGACACGCCAGAAAAAATCAAAAAACTCAACAAACCACATGATGATATGTGGGAATATTACCCTAAAGGTTTACAAGAAGTTATAGAGCGCTACTGGTATAAATACAAACTACCAATAATAGTAACCGAAAATGGTGTATGCGCTAAAGACGACAAAGTAAGAGTTAGCGCAATGAAAGATTATATGAAGTTGGTTCACCAATGTGTAAATAAGGGAATAGACGTTCGCGGTTATTTCTGGTGGAGTACCTTCGATAATTTTGAGTGGAACTTAGGACTCACCTATCAGTTTGGTTTATACGAAACCAATCACGAAACAAAAAACCGAACTAAGCGCCCAAGTGCCGATGTATATCACCACTTATCCCATAGCAAAACTATAGAAGTATAGTTCCTTTGAATTTTTTAAGCAAGAATTTGTAAATACGAAATGTGCTTTTACATTTGCCGTCCTCTAAAAGGGAGCTTAGCTCAGCTGGTTCAGAGCATCTGCCTTACAAGCAGAGGGTCGGGGG
>CAZTNA010000005.1:40746-221342 GCA_964615305.1 uncultured Chitinophaga sp. | reverse complement strand
GAATTGCATTTGCGTTTCTTCGCTTGCTCACATCGGCAACACTGGTTCCGTTAGCGGTAATAATATGACGGCAGATTACATCAAATATTACGACCTTGAAAATTACGTTTTGACAGACGTTCGGGATAACTTCGACCGTAATGGATACTTGACTGCGTTTGACTTTTTTTGCATTGTAATTTGGAAGGCAAACAGGGCAAAAACAAAAATTGCTCAACGACTTCTAAAATATAATTCCGACATCGAACAAAGCGTTAAGGACTTGACGAGTAAAATTTCTTCCGAAACAGACGACAAACAGAAACTAAAAGTTCTCATTGACGACTATAAGTTTCGACTTCCTATGAGTTCTGCAATTTTGTCGTTGTTGTATCCAGACAACTTTACAATCTATGATGTTAGAGTTTGCGACACCTTGACAAATTTTAAAGGACTTGAAACAGTAACCAACTTTGAAAAATTGTGGTTAGGTTACACGGACTATATTGATAATGTGAAAAAATATGAGCCGCAAAATCTTTCACTACGGGACAAAGACCGTTTTCTTTGGGGTAAATCATTTTACGAGCAGTTAAACAACGACTTAAAAAATAAATTTCAAAAGTAAAATATGGAGGACAACAACTTTTACGAAGCACGGCTTGACAAAGTATTTGGTAATGGTTCAATGTGGAAGCATAGAACTTTCAGGACAATACTCGACCCTTATTCAAGCGAGTGGAATAACACTAATTACGACAAGAAAATTGAAATTCTCGAAAAAGTTATTGCTTCTGGTGAGAGCTTGCAACTGTTAGTGAGCGATTACAAAGACAGATATAACGAACATAATAGAAAAGACATTTCTTCTTGCGTTGAAGACGCATTAATTAGATTACTTGAACACCGACTGACAAAATGAAAAAAATTACTACCGCTAACATCGGCTTGTTGCAAGCGGGGCGGATGTGCATAATTGAAAGTGTAGTGCTTCTTATTAAATTTAGTGCTTGCGGACAGGTTGGTGCTTCTATTGCCCCGCCTGACTACAAGCCGTGAAACGTTACCCACAACCCTTTTTTCGTGCCTCGTCCTAAAATAGGTTGACCAAAAATTAAACAAAGTAAGGTCAACATGGACAAACAAAAAGAACAACCCTGCCGAAAAAGGAGGGGTAAAGAAGTCAGCTTTGACTTCAAGATTTCCGTCATTGACGAAATCAACAACGGACAAATTTCCGCCAATCATGCTTCAAAAAAGCACAACATCTCACGAAGCACGATTGACTACTGGCGTAAAAAGTTATCTAACTTCCACTCCAAATCAAAAGCTATGAGCAAAGACGAAGAACTCAAGAAACTCCGGGAGAAAGTAGAGGAGTTGGAATTTATCAAAGACTTCCAGCAGGATATGATTGTTGAATTTGAAAACATTACGGGGCAGGAACTCTCAAAAAAGTATTTACCCGAACACTTGGCAAACGAGATACAGCGAAAGAAGAAAAAACTTTTAAAGTAAAGTGGCTGTATCAGGTGCCTCGTCCTAAAATAGGTTGACAAAAAATTAAACAAACATTGGTCACTTATGGACAAGCAAGAAAAACAACCCTGCCGAAATCAGGCACAAGCGAAGATTCACGAGCACCAAAAAGAAACAGACAAACAGCAAGTAAAAAGGAGGTCAGATTTGACTTCAAGATTTCCGTCATTGTCAAAATCAACAACGGACAGATTTCAGCTAATTATGCTTCCAAGAAGCACAACATCATTGACTAACTTTTAAACTGCTTGTTAAACAATCCTGAAGTTTACAGACAAGTCTGGACGATACTAGCAATTCTCCTATTTCACTAAAGATTTTCCCTAACCATCTCCCCCATCTTCTCTCCTATTTCACTTCCAATAGCAACCCCCATACCACCCATACGCGCGCACACAAATGTTCGTGAACTTTGTTGAACTGCGATAGGAAACTTGCTTTTGCCAAAGGCCATAATTCCGGTCCACCAACTGTCAATCTCAAAAGGTGTTCCGGATAATACTATCTGCTGAAGTTTATCGGTAAGATCTGCACGTATTTTTTCATTAAAAGCAAAAACAGAAGTTCTTTCACCTTCAAAATCGAGGTTTCGCCCACCACCAAACAAAACTCTACCTTCTACCTCTCTGAAGTAGTAGTATCCTTTTTGAAAGTGAAAAATGCCTTTTAACTTTAGTCCGGTTATTGGCTTTGTAATAAGTACCTGTCCCCGCCCCGGATCAATATCTGTTTCGGCAAAAAGCTGTTTAGTAAATGCATTAGTACAAATCACTACTTGGCTAGCAATAAACACTATCTGCTCTTGTAACCATGAATGGTTTGCTAAAACACTAACACACGAATGTGTTTCATCAACACTTAATACTTCGCAACCGGTTTTAATCTCTACTCCCTTACTAATACACAAATCAATGAGTGCACGCATCATTTTGCCTGTATGCAGTTCGCCTTCACACACATTAGTAACTAAATGCTTGGTGTGCCTTCTCGAAAGACCGAATGATGAAATTTTTTTATCACTTACCTTATATGCATCGGTACATAAAACGGGTTTGAGTAAAGCATTTATTTTATCCATTTCATCCAAACAACTTTCTTCTTCTGAACTTATCAATTCGTAACTACCATTTTCTGCATAACCTATAGCCGTATCTCCTAAACGTTTACGCAGGCGCTTCAAACCTTTTGCACGCATTTCTACTAACTGTAGCACTTCATTCTCTGTCATGTTTTGCAGATCGTCTAAAATTTCGGTGAGGGACCCCACACATGCAAAGCCGGCATTTTTTGTACTAGCTCCTGTAGGTAGTATAGCGCGCTCCAGAACTACTACCGTTGCGTTAGGCTGTTTTTCTCTTATAGAAATTGCCGTGCTTAAGCCAACAATACCACTACCTACTACTATTACATCGTAATTAAGAAGCGACTGTTTTTCCCAATAACTAAGCATGACGATCGTTTATGCCGATGTTCCCAGGCGTTTCAGAAAAGATATGTGTTGGGCTACAGCAGCTCGTGTTGTAGAAAACTCATAGTACTTTATTCCAAAATCGGCACAGGTTTGTTTTACTATTCTGCTGATAGCAGGGTAATGAACGTGACTGATTTTGGGGAAAAGATGGTGCTCAATCTGAAAATTTAAGCCCCCTACAAACCATGTAACCAATTTGCTGTTGGTAGCAAAATTAGCCGTGCTAATTACCTGGTGAATAGCCCATTCGTTATCCATTTTATTTAGTTCTTTATCAGGTAATAAAAATTCCACCTCACCAACAACATGAGCCAACTGAAACACTACACTTATAAAAACCCCTGTACAAAGCGAAAACACAGCGAACCCAATTAGAAATAGAACAATTCCGTGAAAATATACTGGCAGTAAAATGAAAAAGAACAGAAATGAAACCTTACTGCCCCAAAACACCATTTCTTCTTTCATGTTCATTTTCCGCAAAGGTGTATTACCTACTTTGCCGCTGAAATACTTTAAAAAATCTTTGTAAACGATCCAAACAACATGGAGAAATCCATACAAAGGGATTCCATAAATGTGCTGAAATCTATGAATAGCTAACCGTTTTTGCCCGGGAGCCAGCCGGAGTAAAGGTCTTACATTAATATCATCGTCAAACTCGTGTACGTTGGTATATGTGTGGTGAGCAACGTTGTGTTTGGTTTTCCACATATATGAGCTTGCGCCTAACACATCGAGTGTATTAGCTGCCAAGTCATTGAGTGCTCTGCTCTTCGAAAAACTTCCATGAGCTCCATCGTGCATAACATTAAAGCCGATAGCTGCCACACCAATTGCCAAAGCTACACACAAAAGCAAACTAACCCATTCAGGAAGCTGAAAAAACACAAGTGCGGTATATACACTCACAAAGTAGATAAGTATCAGAAGTGTTTTAATATACAACTTCCAATTACCGGTAGGTGCAATTCTGTTTTCAGCAAAATAATTTTCTACTCTGCGTTTTACTTCTGATTGAAAACCTGTTTTGGCTGCAGGAAACTTAGGGGTTTGCAACATGAAAGCGAATATAGAATAGATACGAAGTGCGGGGCATAAAAAAAATGTCCCGACCCGAGGGTCAGGACATTTTTTCAAATGCAAGTAAGAATTAAGACAAGTTCTTGCTAAGGTACTTAGCCAGATCGAACATGCTAACTTGCTTTTTGCCGCCAAGAACTTTTGCTAAAGTTTCATCAGCGTTGATGTTTCGCTTGTTCTTAGTGTCTTGCAACTTGTTCTTCTTAATGTAATCCCAAACTTTCTTAACCGCCTCTGTGCGAGGAACAGCTTTAGAACCAATAACAGCTGCAAGTGCTGCGCTTGGAGTTAACGCCTTCATGAAGGCTGCATTTGGTTTACGTTTTACTTTTGCTTTAGGAGCCGCTTTCTTGGCTGCCTTTTTTGGTGCTGCTTTTTTAGCAGCTTTCTTTTTTGTTGCCATTTTTAAATTGGTTTAATGACCGAAAAGTAAAAACCAAAACCATTACTAGGCACACATACCCCCAATATGTTATGCACATATTGTGGAGTTCTCATTGGAGAAATGGCACCTTTTAGGTTGCCTCTCATTGGAGAAACTCCTTATTGCCATCTAAATTCTTCACTCTTTATCAATGAAAATGTGTAACTCTATACCGACACACTCGCGCATTCAACTTCATCAACCGGTAGTGTTTCTCCTATCAAGAAAGTAGGAATTAATCAGCCATGTAGTATATGACTAGACTAATACTGATTCCGCTTCCAGTAAACTACGCCACTTATAATCAGCAATTATCAGTTTCGGATTGTCAAAATCTTCAGGATAAGGAACCACCGCACATTTCATTTTGGCCGCTTTAGCCGCCAGCAAGCCATTAAAAGAATCTTCAAACACTAAACACTGCGAAGGATGAACTCCCAGATTTTCTGCGGTGCGCAAAAACACAGCAGGGTGTGGTTTACCATACGTTTCATGTTCGGCAGAAACCAGTATGTCGAAATACGGCTCTATCTCTAATTTCTTTACAGTGGCTTTAATCAATCGCATAGCCGATGAAGACGCCACTGCTAACTTCACATCCTGCTTACGGAAATGCTCCAACGACTCACGAACACCTCTCATTGACTGAGCATGATGCGTAATTGCGTGCTCCATTTCATCGAGCACTTCATCGTGAATTTGTTCCTTCGACTTTCCACCCCATGGGCGTTGTGCCCACCAGTAGTCAACTACCTCATCGAAACGAAAGCCTGTAGTTTGCATACAGTCTTGTTCCGTAAGTTTTACGCCAACTTTTGCAAATACCTTAATTTCTGCTTGCCGCCAAAATGGTTCACTGTCAATTATGAGCCCGTCCATATCGTAAATTACTGCTTTAAACATTTGTAGGTATGAGGATGAATACGGCAAGTTTAGTAATCTTGCGCACGGTTTAACTTTACTGCTTCAAATAAGTTTCACGTGGATTTAATAGCACAGTTTTTTTCAAACTTTCTACAACCCGACCCTCAAACTGCATTAGTTGTTGTTTTGAATCTGATTTTGATAGAAAGTTTGCTTTCGGTAGATAACGCTGCCGTACTGGCCACGCTTGTGATGGATTTGCCGGAACAAGAAAGAAGAAAAGCACTAAGGATCGGATTAATACTGGCGTATGTGTTCAGAGGCACAGCATTAATTTTTGCAGGAATACTGATAAAAATTAACTGGTTGAAACTTGCCGGAGGGGCGTATCTGATTTTTTTGTGTGTTCAGTTTTTTTACAAAGAAATTTTCAAACATCAACACATTCTCGATATAGAAAAAGAGACTCTGAGCGATGAAGTTAAGCATCCGAAAAAAATATTTGGATTAAGCAGGTTTTGGAGTACGGTGTTAATGGTTGAGGCAATGGATTTAACTTTTTCTATTGACAACGTTTTTGCTGCAGTAGCATTTACTGATAACATATATTTAGTGTGCTTAGGGGTATTTATCGGTATAATTACCATGCGTGTAGTGGCTGGTTACTTTGTGCGTTTAATGGAAAAATTTCCATTCCTGGATACTGTTGCCTTCATAGTCATTGGCATATTGGGTCTAAAGCTTTGTTTAGGTTTTTATTGCAGCGAATATGGGTTGGGAACTGAACTATGCCATTTGCTTGAAAGTGAAAAAGCTGATTTAATTTTTTCTGTGACAACAGTTACCATTTTCGGTCTTCCAATATTAAGTTCTATTCTGCTCAACTTTCCTAGGCGAGGGAAATAGCTACCTCACAAGGGTAACATTACCAGCTGAGGTTAGTTTCTTGTTTTCTCCGAGTACATAATCCGCAACCCACACATAAGTACTCATAGGTTGCGTTGTGTTTTTATAAGCTCCATTCCATCCTTCGTTTACATTGGTAGTTTCAAAAACCAACTCGCCCCACCGGTTGTATACGCGCATCTGGAATTTCTGCAAATCGAAACTGTACTTGGGCTTAAAAAAATCGTTTACTCCATCGCCATTAGGCGAGAAAGCTGTTGGAAACCACAGGTAGCTAGGGCAAGATTCTGATGTTATTATAACAGAATCGGTGTTGGTGCAATTGTTTACGTCAGTAACCGTAACATAGTAAGTTCCTTGTGGGAGGTTGACTATATGAGATGCAACTTGGTTACTTGACCATAAGTAATTGTAAGGTGGTGCACCACCGGTAACAGTTGCCAATACTTCACCATCGGCAGTTTCGCCACAAGAAATGTTTTGAACTGAATCGAACTGAATGAAAATACCGGTAGCGTATGGTACGGTCTCTTGTGTAACAGCTATGCAATTGTTTGCATCGGTAATTGTAACGGTGTAAGTGCCAACATTCAAGTTTATAATTTGGTTACTACCGGTAACTCCATTTGACCATAAGTAAGAATAAGGCGTAGTGCCTTCAATGATGTTTGCACTTAATGCACCAACTCCGGCACCGCAGGTATCAGCTACAACTGTAAATGTTGTAGCAATTGCATTGGGCTCTGCCACTTCAATGTTTGTTACTGCATCGCAAAATCCACTAGCGCTAACTGTTACAACATAAGTTCCTGCCGAAAGATTGAATGCGGTATCGGTAATTTGTGGAGGGGTGGTGCTCCAGGCGTACGAATAATTACCTCCACCACTCACCGTAACAAATGCTTTTCCGTTGGTACCGCCATTACACGATACGGAATCGGCATTAGTTACTATGCCCAGCATTTGCACCTGCTTAGTAACCGAAGCAGGTACGCCACACGCTCCATTGGCTGTAAAAGTTACATAGCTACTTGCCGAAGTGGAGTAACTGTGTAAAACATTGAGTCCTGAACCAAAATTTCCATCTCCAAAATTCCAGCTAAAAGAAGATGGGCAAAGAGTAGATGTACCGGAAAATGAAAATGAACTGCCAATACAAGTGTACGTAAAATCAAGTACACTTTGTGGTGTTTCGCTAATAGTAAAATCATCGAAAGCAAAACCATCAAACGCATTGCATTGAGTACCTGCACCAAATGCAAACCGGAAAACAACGCTCTGCTCCCCTGCCAGTTGCCTGACACAATGTTGCGCTCTCAACCATGTTCCGCTACCATTGCCGCCCAAACAACTTCCATTTGTATTTTGAATGTTACCCGCCCATCCATCGTGTGCTGTTGCAAGGCCGGAAAGGCTTGTAATGTTTGAAGAATTAAACCAGTTTTGGTTTAAACAGTCCGCTACATAGTTGCTGGCACCAAGATTCAACCAGCTATTGCCACCATCAATAGAATACTGAAAGGTTGCTCCATCATAACTTCTTTCTGTTTCCCAAAATATGTTGAATGAAATATGTGGATACTGCAAATTTGAAAAATCGAAACAGGGGCTTTCTACATAACTGCGCTCTCCAAAATTGTAGAAAGATGAGGTGGTTCCGCCCGTTATCCAACAGTTGTTTCCACTGGCAGCTTGAGTAATAACTGGTTTTGAAACTGCCCCCCAAGACCAATCATCAGCTGTTCCTCCACTTTGCCAATTACCATTTCCAGCTTCAAAATTTTCGATATACGGAAATGCGCTAACACACTGAGATGAACCACTTAAAGTTGAAAAAACAAGTAATAGAAAAAACCAAGCTTTGTACATATTTTGAGTTAACCAAATGAGCAAAAACCTGCCCATCTGTACTTCTTGTTACTCGCGCATAAGCACTTGAAATGTAGTTCTCGAAATTTGACGAAGTAAAATGTCTTTATCCCTTGTCAGTTTATCAATAATGCCCTGATTATAATGGCGGATGGTGAGCAGCGAAAGGCTTTCGTTTTTTGTAATACTGAAATCTTGTTGCAATTGAGCCACGGCATTTTCAATTTTCTCCTTTTTATAATCAACAACTATCGAAAAACTAATGGCTGCGTTTTGCATCATGTTAATACGCAGCCTATTCTCAGCAAAAGTTCCAAATACCTTACTCAAATGTTCCTCGGCTATAAACGAAAAATCTTTGGCTGAAAACGAAAGCAACACCTGCGCTCTCTTCCAAATAATTATAGGCGGAAGGAAATTTGTATTGGCATTTGCGCTAATAACTGAACCGCGTTTGCCACTATTTACAAACGACCGAACCTCCAGCGGAATATTTTTGTTTTGAATCGGTTTAATTGTTTTTGGGTGAATTACGCTAGCTCCGTAGTAAGTCATTTCTATAGCTTCATGAAAAGTAAGTTCACTTATAAATTGTGCATCGTGAAATTCCTTAGGATCGGCATTCATTATTCCCTCCACATCTTTCCAAACTGTCATTCTCTCTGCATTAAGTGAATAAGCAAAAATAGATGCGGTATAATCGGAACCCTCTCTGCCAAGTGTGGTAGCAAACCCCTCGGGTGTGCAACCTACAAAACCTTGTGTAACTACAAATCCGCTCTTTACCAGTTCGTTTACCTTTCTTTGTATGGCAGTTTCTGTTTTGCCGAAATCTACTTTCCCTTCTGTGTAAGCGTTATCAGTAAACAGCACTTGCTTTACATCTAATAGTGTGTTTTGTAGCCCAATTGAATTAGCATAGTCGCTTACTATGGTAGTAGAAACATATTCACCAACTGAAACAATTTGATCGTAGATGTAGTTGTAATTCCGTGATGTGTTTTCGGTCAGAAATTTATGCGCGGCATCTATTAATTTTTTAACATCAGCAATAGCCTTGGTTTTGTCGCTGTTACCATACAATTCACCAATAACGGCTACGTGCTTGTCGAACACACCGGCTAAAGACTTGCTCCAATCTGTATCCCCTGCATAATATTTATTGATAACAGCCTCTAGCTCATTAGTGGTTTTGCCCATAGCAGAAATGACCACTACTTTATCTTTGAAATTGTTTTCACCTAATATGGCTGTTACATTTTTTACTGCCGCTGCATCTTTAACCGATGCGCCTCCGAATTTGTAAACCTGCATGACTGTGTTTTGAATAAAGAAATAATAGTTTAAAAACTTAGGGTTTCGAGATAACTGCCAATCTGGTCTTTACTCATCTTACAGGTAATCCATTCATCGTCAAGTTCTGCATTCAAAGATTTATAAAAACTAATAGCTGGTAAGTTCCAGTTAAGCACTTGCCAGCGAACCTGATTCACACCTGCGTCATGGGCTTCTTTTAAAAATTCGTTCATCAGTTTTCGCCCGATACCGTATTGGCGGTAGTTTTCGGTAACTACTAAATCATCGAGAAAAAGCATTTTCCCTTTCCATGTAGAGTAAGCAGTGTAGTAAAGCGCCATTCCGATTATTTCATTGGTATCGGCTGCTTCAGCAACAAAAACTTTGTAGATAGAATGTTTACCAAAGCCATCTTCATGCAGCATTTTTTCAGTATTTACTACGGCTTCGGGGGCGCGTTCAAATAGAGCTAACTCGCGCACTAACTTCATAATGCCCGGCACATCGCGCTCGTCTCCCTTTCTAATCAAAAAGCTCATAGTATTTTTTAAAGCCGGCAAAGATATTCGCTGAAGCAAGTTTTAAAAATGGTTTTTGCTGCAACAATGAAGGCCGGTGATGCACCGGCCTCCATTGCTAAAAATTTCTATCATCCATTGACTGATTTTGCTTTCCATTTATCCTTAATTTTTGGTTTCCACAATCGTAGGTTCCAGCCCAAACCGGCTGTAAACTTCAGTTCTTCTAAACGAACAGGACTCGGCATATTTGCGGTAACGTGACCGGTTACCCCCTGCACCTTTGCAAAAAAGTTAAAAATAGAACCCACATAATAATTAAACCCGAGTGTAGCCGACACTAATGGCACTACGGTAAATGGTGTTTGTTTTATTGCATCGCCATTTTTAAATACAACCCTCACTAAACCCACACCTGGGGTAAGCCCTATGAACGGATCGAAGCGTTTGGGTTTTAAAAAATGATAATTGATACCCCAGAAAACTGCATGGTTAGCCTTTACGCCAACTTCGTTTTTACGGTTTGTTGCAAAAGATGCCCAAATACTTCCAGCAACACCCACCCGATCTTCAACAAATACATCCATATCACCTGTAATGTAAGCTGTTGCTATTTTTTGCGAGAACAAGTAGCCCCCGGCCAAATTACCTTGAGTGCGAATACATCCTTTGCGCTCTTCCCATATTTTTTGAGAAATAACATCCTCTATCGCCACAAGAAAAAAAAGTGTAAAAAGGAATGTAAATTTTGTTCTGAAACCTTCGGGGCACTGAGTGCACGAATTGGTTAAGACTTTTTGGCGTTCCATAATTTGAATATTTTGTAGTTAACACTAATACTAATAAGCAGGTGCCCTTCCCATCCGGCATTTTTATGCTCCTCTATATACATTTGGCCATCATCGCCTTCGTGAGCGTGAAGTTCTTTGCCTAAGTGAAGCATATATTGTGTGGCCAAGGAAATGTCGAAGGTTGGAGTTACGTTGTAATGGCAACCAATGCCCGCTTGTACAGCGCTGCTCAATCTTTTTTTGGCTTCGCCACCTTCTCCATTTATTTTAATACGGGTTAGGTCGAAACAATGTCCTGCCACTATGTACGGTGTGAACTTTCTGGTAAACTCTTTGGTGTTAATGAGATAGTACATCACACTCCATCCAATGTGGTAATCCATTCGGTTGGCCTTATTACGTAGATTGGTAGGCAACACATCGGCATACCATTCGGTATTTATGCGGTCGAGCAGTTGCAAGCGGCAGTGCGCTCCTACACCTGAAGAAAACTCTTTAATAGAACCATGACTAAACGCGCTAATTGTGTTTCTAATGCCAAGAGAAAAATTACCTCCTTCTTTCTGACGTTGGAAAAATTTCCGTGCTTTTGATTGCGCTTGTAGCGGCTGAACGGACTGGAGAAACATGCATGTAACTACCAGCCAAAGTATTCGTTTCATAGCTGTGGGGTTTGGTGAGGTAGTAATGTGTCATACAGTGTAATTAGATTATTAACGAATGCTGGTTAGTTTTTATTGTACGGCAAATCGAAAAAAAACATGAAACTTATACTTCATTTGTAGAGAATAGAAAAAGATGCCTAGATTATACCTATCAATTTTGTTCACTGCTGCTGTCTGTTATATGTCTAACCAACTTTACGGACAGATACCAACAACAGGCCTGATAGCACACTATCCGTTCAATAACAATATGAGCGATGCCGGACCATACGGCAATCCGGCACTTTTAGGCACAAATCTTGAACCAGCAGAAGATCGCTTTGGAAACGGTGAAGGCGCATATAGGTTTAACGGGAAAAGCAGTTTTGCAACAGTGCCAAATTCGCCTAGCTTACAATCTCCACAAAGCAGCTTGACAATTGCAGTGTGGTTTAAACTGGAATCGAAAAACGGTAACTATGATATTAACCTTCCACTTATAAGTAAGGGTAATCCGAAAATGCAATACGGCTTGAACCTTTTCAGGGGGTTTGGTGATTCACACAGCAGTATATTTATTAGCAGCGATTTTAGCGGTAAAGATCCTGCCTATACACAACATGCTATAGATTTTGATAAATGGTACTTTTTAGCAGCAACTACTGCTGAAGAATGGATTTACCTTTATTTGAACGGAAAGCTGATTTGGCAGAGCATTAATACCAAACCCTTTCTTGCTAACGATGCTCCGCTTGAAATAGGAAAAAGCTCAGCCACCGGAAAGTATTTCAGCGGATGTCTTGATGACCTTCGTATTTACAAAATCGGTTTATCGGCAAGTGAAGTGCAGCAGTTGTTTAAAGATGAAAGCGGGAAAAATTTTTTCGAGGAAATGCCTCTTTGGGAAAGTTCAAAGTCAAAAGCACAAAGTCCAAATGAACAGCCGGAGAATTCAGTACCGGGCGCCTCAACCGGCTTTAAAAAAGCAATTGCCATAACCGAAGAGATAGAACAACCTACTAAAGCTGTTGCTGTTGACCCTATAGATGCTAAATCAGAGCTACAGAAATTAGAAGAAGTAAAACAGCAAGCATTAAAGAAAGAAGCAGAGGAAAAACTAGCTGCTCAGAAGCAAGAAGAGGAACGAACGCTGGCTTTACAAAAAGAACAAGAGAGAAAACTAGCTAT
The DNA here is from genome assembly GCA_964615305.1 of uncultured Chitinophaga sp. GTDB lineage: Bacteria > Bacteroidota > Bacteroidia > Chitinophagales > LD1 > Bog-950. The sequence continues at coordinate 208,770 of CAZTNA010000005.1, read as the reverse complement.
ACAAAAGTTAGAGGAAGAGCAAAAAGCAGCTTTAAGAAAATTGGAAGAAGAACAAAAGCTCGCTCTTCAAAAACTGGAACTTGAGAGACAACAAGCCATCAAAAAATTAGAAGAGGATCGGCAACTTGCTTTGAAGAAAATTTCAGATGACACTCATGCTCCTGAGCAAACCAAAACAACAGAACCCCAACAGCAGTCCTCTCCTAATGCTTCGAAGTCACAAAATAATCTTGAAGCGGAACGAAAGATTTTTCTTCAGAAAATGGAAGAAGCGCGCAAACAATATGAGGCAGAACAAAGAGCTAAACAAAATGTAGAAGATGCTCGCGAGCAAGCAAAACCAGCTCCGGTAAGTTCTGCAACTAACCCTCAAAAACCTGTTAGCAAAATGCAGCAGGCACGGGTTAACTTTGACGGAGAAACAAGTGAACCCATAAGAAAAATAGAAACGCCTGTAGAACAACCTGTGGCATACAATCCCCCGCCTAAGCATGTTGTTCCTGATTCAAGAGCGGTGTTGGCTGATAAAAAACCTCCGGTTTTTAAATGCCCGAAAGACACTACCATTTTTCTACCGCATAAACGCAGAGGCATCATCCACTTCTATACACCTCCTGTTGCCACAGATAATTTGGGAATAGATAGCGTTTGGCAAACACTGGGTTCTAAATCTGGTTGCTTTCTGCAGTTAGGCGTTCACCCGTTTACCTTCTACGCGGTTGACTTTGCCGGAAATCAAACCTTTTGTACACATAGTGTAATTGTTCGTGAAAATCCGGAATTAAAAATTATTGAACCCCCTGTTCAGCTTAACGAAGTGGTAGAGTTGGGAGATGATACAATAAAATACGAACACAAAGCCACTGTAAAAAACTGCAAGTTGACTGTGTTTATTTACGATGATGGTGAAGAAGATAATGATACTGTTTCTATCATTTTTAACGGAGAAGTGATTGTAAGTCGTGCTAAAATAAAACTGAAAGAAAACGGAGCTATTAAACGCGAATTGGATTTAGTGCCGGGTTCAGAAAATTATCTGATAGCTAAAGCATGGAATACCGGACGCTACGGGTTAAACACACTTCGTATAGATGCTTACGAAGGTGTAATTGAGAATGACAAAAAAGATTTGAAGAGTTTAAAAACAGCCACCTCAAAAGTTCTTCACTCAAAGCCCGGCACTGCGGGTGGTATGCTATTGAAATGTGAGGAGTGAGTTGTCATTTTAAATGCGCTCTATCTTTTTGCCATCTACCATAAAGGCCTGCTGCGCTAAACGCATGTAATACAAATCTGACTTGTGGTTTCCATATGCAATTATACTCACTGTAGATTGCAAATAGTACACGCTCTGCAACGCATCAACTTTTTGCTTGCCGTAGCAATTCTTCCCTGAAATTTTCCCGGTGTACCTATCACTTTCCACTATTAACTCGGTACACACCAGTTCTATTCCTTCATCCTTGCACCATTGCTGCAACCATACTCGACATGAAGCTGAAAGCAAAACAATCTCATAACCTCCTCTTTGAAGCTGCTTCATTTCCTTATAGACGTTATCATTCAAAATCTTAGGAACTATCTTTTTACCAAACTCATTCCCTTTAGCTTCTATTTCAAGAGCAGTACGGTTTGTAAACGCTTGCTTAAAAATCTTCTCCTTTACGCTTACCCAGTCCTGCATTTCTAAAATTGCAAGTGAAAGTTGAATGATGTTTGTTACAAAAATCCACGTTCCCTTTATTTTGCCTGTTACATAAAATACAAAAAGCAAAGTGGTATCGCGCGTGGTGAGTGTACCATCAAAATCAAAAATGGCTAGTTTTTTAACTACTCGCTTATTCATAGCTGCACGCTAAATAACTGTTTGTTTCAGGCATACATAATCTTCATTCTCAAAAAAGAAGCTGTGTAAATCACAAAAAACAATGTGAATGCCGTTTTAAAAAGTTTCATTTGCGGTATGTATCACAGTGTAATATTGGCCATAGAATCATCTTGCGATGACACATCTGCAGCAATATGTGCTGATGGGAAAATTCTGGCAAATGTAATTGCCGGGCAAAAAGTACATGAGCAGTGGGGGGGGGTTGTACCCGAGCTTGCTTCACGGGCACATCAACAAAATATTGTGCCGGTGGTAAACGCTGCCATATCACAAGCTGGAATAAACCGGGAAGATGTAACAACAGTTGCCTTTACACGTGGCCCCGGTTTAATAGGTTCTTTACTAGTAGGGGTAAGTTTTGCTAAAGCATTTGCTCTTGCACAACATCTGCCGCTTGTAGAGGTTAACCACATGCAGGCTCATGTACTGGCACATTTTATTGACAGCCGACCCAAGTTTCCGTTTTTATGTCTGACTGTTTCCGGAGGGCATACACAGTTGGTGCTTGTCAAAGACTACCTGCAAATGGAAATAGTAGGCGAAACCTTAGATGATGCGGCCGGTGAGGCATTTGACAAAACTGCAAAACTACTGGGGTTGCCATACCCTGGTGGACCAATGATGGATAAGCTAGCCAAACAGGGCAATGCAACTTCGTTCCGCTTTCCCGAACCACAGGTAGGCGAAAATGAATTTTCGTTCAGTGGATTAAAAACTTCTGTACTTTACTTTCTTCAAAAAGAAACTAAAGCCAATCCAAATTTCGTAGAACAAAACCTTGCTGACCTTTGCGCTTCAATTCAAAAAACAATTGTAGATATTTTGCTGAAGAAGACGGAACACATAGCAAAAAAATATTCGACTACCGAAATTGCGTTAGCAGGTGGTGTTTCTGCAAACAGTGAATTGAGAGAACGCTTTACCGCGCTTGGAGTTAAAAATAACTGGGGTGTTTACATACCCGCATTTGAATACTGCACTGACAATGCAGCTATGATTGCCATTGCTGCTCACTACAAATGTTTAGATAAGAAATTCGCTTCGCAACAAACAGAACCGCTGGCGCGGTACGCGTTATAAGTTATTGCGTAAGATTCACTGCTACCACACTTTTTATTTCAGGCACAGCTCTTTTCACAGCTTCTTCTATACCTGCTTTCATGGTCATATAGCTTTGCGGACAAGTACTGCAAGCGCCCACCAATCGCACTTTCAATACACCCTCGGCTGTTATACCTACCACTTCAACGTTACCACCGTCATCGTTTAAATACGGCCGCATGGTGTTTAGCGAAGCCTCAACCTTACTGAGAGTTTCAGATGAAACAGTATTAATCATAATGGCGGCAAGTTATGCGATTTTTATTTATCCAATAGTTGGCATGTTGGTAGTTTTAGCCGGTTGCTCTGCTACAGTTAAGGGCATTGTTGCATTTCTTATAGCTACCTGACGAGCAACTTCGGTTGCCAGATTATCGAATGCCTGGCTTACTATTTTGTTGTTGCCATAAATACTAACCGGTTTACCGCTGTCGCCTCCTTCTCGAATACTTTGAACAATGGGAATTTCACCTAACATTGGAATTTCATACTCTCCTGCCATTTTACGTGCCCCCTCTTTACCAAAAATGAAATACTTACTCTGTGGCAACTCTTCGGGTGTGAAGTATGCCATGTTTTCTACTATACCCAGCACTGGAATATTGATGTTAGAAAGTTGAAACATAGCCAGCGCTTTACGTGCATCTGCCAGTGCTACTTCCTGAGGAGTGCTTACAATAACAGCTCCTGTTACGTTTAGTGTTTGAGCTACTGTAATATGCACATCGCCTGTGCCCGGTGGCATATCAACTATCATGTAATCAAGTTTACCCCAAATACAATCAGTAACAAATTGGCGAAGTGCCGAAGTAACCATAGGGCCTCTCCATACTATTGCCTGACGTTCATCTACGAGTAACCCTATTGAAAGCACTTTTATGCCTTCAACTTCTACCGGAACCATAAAGTGTTTGTCTTTAATAAGCCTAACCTCCGGCTTTTTGTTCTTTATACCTAACATAACCGGTACTGATGGACCATAGATATCAGCGTCAATTAACCCTACCTTAGCCCCTTGTTTGGCTAATGCCAAGGCCAGGTTAACAGCCACCGTAGATTTTCCAACACCTCCTTTACCAGAAGCAACGCAAATTATATTCTTAACGCTAGGTAATACATTTACATTTTCTTTACGCAGAGTAGTAACGTTGGCATCTATTATCACCTCTACAACTAAATCAGGGTTTACATATTGATGAATAGCTTCAATGCAATCGTTCTTAATTTTTTCCTTTAGTGGGCATGCCGGAGTAGTTAGTGTGAGTCGAAAGCGAACACTACCTGCAGCAAATTCAATATCACTAATCATACCGAGCGATACAAGATCCTTTTTAATATCAGGGTCGTCAACATGCCGTAGAGCATCAAGAATTTGTTCAGCTTTATAACTCATGTGTTCAAATTTTAAAGTGCGAATGTAGAAAAGGGTTTTACCTGCTACGGATTAGCTTAACTGTTTTTTTCAATACTCCATTTTGTTTGATAGAAACAAAGTAAATACCAGCATCAAACTCTTGCTGAATAAGCACCCCGGGTTTTCCGGAAGGTATTTTTGTTGAATAAACTCTTTCGCCTAACAGGTTAACCATTTCTACATTGGTATCAAACGCTGAAGGACTAATTGCTAAATAAACTTCGCTGGTAAATGGGTTGGGGTATGCCCGAAATAAAAATTCAGCAGTAAGTTCACTAACGTTTACGTTGGTATCAATAATTACAGCAGGAGAGTCAACCACCATAAACATATCAATAGCTGCTTCCACCAAATGACCCGGATCATTATCTAGTGCCTGAAAGAAGATACGAGAGTTTACACCTAACGTTGTATGATCAAGCACTCGTATGTTCCGCCACTCCCAGTTTCCTTGTGCCGAATCTGAAGTAAACTTATCAATAAGCACTGTATCGAAATTATTGCTGAGGTACACCGCCAGCGAATCATTAGGCACACCGCCATTTCCCCCGTCATTAAAAAACCATGCGTAATAACTGATATAGGGGTTAGTGTAAGTAGAAAGGTTAAACAATGGCGAACGTAAAATTGTATAGCCATCGTCCACATCATCATTACCTGCTTGTCCGCCATCGTTACCCGTTACATAACAATCGTATCCAAAATCAACATTTATATCATTTTCAGGGTTACATGTTGCCCCTTGATACGTTGTGCCGTCAGGTTCGCCACGTTGCCAATTTCCACTAGGTGCTGTAGAGGAGGTTGTCCAGCCGAAGTCCATGACAAAATCATCATAATAACCATTGTTGATGGTAATAAAAACAGTGTCAACCGCTGCTTGTAAAGTATCATGTACATGGGCAGTTATTTTACCCCATCGCCCGGCATAAAATGTATAAATACCCTGCACAAAATCGCAGTACTTAATTTCAGCGTTTACGTCTGATGAAATGTCGAATACATTATTCTCCGCACTATCCTGAATAAGTACACGAATAAATGGAAGATTGTTTCCTGCACTGTCAAGAGTCTTAATTACCAAACTGGAAGTACTTACCGGAACCATGTTTAGATTAATGGTAGTAAGAAAACCATTTTTCAAATTGATGTTAGGTGTATCTACTGTTTGGTAACCGGGCTTGGAAAAACGAATTGTGTAAGTTCCACTGTCGGGCGTACCCATGCTGTAGCGGCCGGTATAGTTAGTATAGTCTGTTACAGAATCTTCAACAATTTCAATTTTTACTCCGTTTAGCAATGTATTACAGATAGAATCGCGGACAACGCCCTCCAGATATGCTGCCCGTTTGTAGTTAGGTTTAACTATCCATAAGCCGGTTTCCATATCGCTTATAATAATGTTTCCGGAAGGCAGATAAGGCCAAACACCCCAAGCTCCGTTAAACCCGTCACCTGAAAACGCTGGTGAGCTGTCAAAGTTTCCAACTTCTACCAGGTTATTTTTGCGCAATACATCATGAATAGCAATTCCATAGGTGTAATATGATGTGATGCAGTAATTATTTAAAAAATGTGTATTGTGAATAATAGTGTTGCTTCCGGGGTTTACTTGTGTGCGGTCGGTTTCAGAAATATTGTTGAGGTCAGACACATCGTAGCAAGTCAAAAACGAAGCGGGCTTCTCATCGGTTGTAAACAAATAACGGCTATCGTCACTTAACCAGGTGTTGTGGCTGAAATTAAGGGGGGTAGAAAATGTAGCCAATGTTTTTGTGGGATTGTCGGCATCTGTTTTGTCAGTTACATCTACAACACTCACTATGCCATCGTTAATATGGGCCAGCCACATGGTGTCGTTTCTAACATAGCAATCGTGTACGTACATATTTGAATATGTACCTAGTACGGGCGGGTTGTACGGATCTGCATTTAGATCTAAAAATATTTGGTCTTCATCGGTACCATTTACATACGCAATACCATTTTCATCTATAAAAATAGTATGTGAAGTACTCATGCCAGCCGGGTTAATAGTATGGTACTGAATACTGTCTGGCAAATAATTAAGATTTACAACTACCAAACCACTTGCTTCTTCAGTAGTTACATACGCATATCCTTTATGTTCGCGCACTTCACGCCAAAACCCTCCCTGCCCTTGAGCCCCCGGAACAAAGAAGATTTCCTGAGGGGTGGCCGGTGTATCAATGTTTACTATAGAAAGCCCACGGGATGTGCCTACCAAAGCGTACTCGTGCCCGGCTGTATCTGCATACCCGGTTAGGTTACTGCATGTTGAATTGCTGTATGGCAAATGGCCTAACAGTGTAATGTTTTGTTGTGCGTTAATTGACGTAAGCCAAAGGGCAGTAGCAGCAAAAATTGCAAAGCGAATTTTCATCATCAGATTCTGAATTTTAGGGGTGAATGTATAGAAATTGATGAGGGCACAACGGTCAGCGAATTACTTCATTAAATCGCAAAAATTAGTTTTGAAAAATAAATCTCAGCTTCGCATGGCTTACATTGTATCTAACAGCGCTATTTCACTCAGCGATCTTCGTACTTTTTTATCTAATGCATCATCTGCCATTGAGTTAAGTATAGAATCGAAAAATAAAATACGGGCAAATCGTAGTTTTTTAGAAAAAAAAATAGCCGAACCCGGAGCACGCTACTATGGAATTAACACCGGTTTTGGAGCTTTATGTGATGTTGAAATTGCGCCCGATCAACTGGAAAAGTTACAAGAAAACTTAGTAATGAGCCATGCCTGCGGTATGGGCGATGAAGTAAAAAATGAGGTGGTAAAACTGATGATGTTGCTGAAAGTAAAAGCACTAGCACAAGGACATTCGGGAGTTACCATTGAGGTAGTAGAAAAACTCATTGAGTTTTACAACGCTGGGGTACTACCGGTGGTTTGGGAAGTAGGCTCTTTAGGCGCCAGTGGCGATTTGGCACCTTTGGCTCATCTTACTTTACCATTGATTGGCAAAGGCACAGTGCGCTACAATGGAAAAATACGAAACACAGAAGATGTGTTGAAAGAGTTAAACATTACTCCTGTTACTCTTAGAGCAAAAGAAGGATTGGCACTGCTTAACGGAACACAGTTTATGAGTGCCTGGGGCTGCTACTCTTTGATTGAAGCCGAGCGCGTTTCGAAACTTGCAGACTTTACCGCAGCAGTAGCTGTTGATGCTTTCGATGCGCAAACCAATCCGTTTCACCCGGCCATACAAAAAATCCGAAACCATGAAGGCCAGATTGAAAGCGCAAAAAATGTTTTACATTTTTTGAACGGCAGTCAGATTGCTTCCCAACAAAAAGAGAATATTCAAGATCCCTATTCTTTTCGGTGTGTTCCACAGGTTCACGGAGCTGTGAAGTATGCTATTGCGCAAGTACGTGATGTATTTGAACGGGAGATAAATGCAGTAACGGACAACCCTTTAATTTTTGAAGAAGAAAACTTGATTCTTAGTGGGGGAAATTTTCACGGTGAGCCACTGGCTATTGCTCTTGATTATCTGGGTATAGCTATGAGTGAACTGGCTAGCATTTCAGAACGCAGAACATTTCAGTTGATTTCAGGGAAGCGCTCATTGCCAAAATTTTTAGTGGCAGATAGTGGATTAAACTCCGGATTAATGATTCCTCAATATACGGCAGCTTCAATAGTATCAATGAACAAGCAGTTGGCCACACCTGCTAGTGTTGATACTATTACCAGCAGCGATGGGCAAGAAGATCATGTAAGCATGGGGGCAAACGCGGCAGTAAAAACATACAAAATTGTTTACAACATAGAAAAAGTTCTGGCTATTGAATTTATGACAGCCATGCAGGCACTTGACTTTCGCGCACCACTTAATAGCTCAGTTTTAATTGAAAAAGTAAAGTCTGACTACCGCAAAATAGTGCCACACTACTCTCAAGACCGTATTCTTTATAACGACATACAGGTTACCGTTGACTTTATGCGCACGATTGATTTAACATAATGCGCTTCTCCTGATTAAACAAAAAAAACCCTGCCTCTTTTCAGAAGCAGGGAAAAATGGGTAATGAGTATTCTTTATTAAGGTTATTCTATCACAAGTTTTCCTTTAGCACTTACCTTGCTACCCTGGATAACTTGATATGAATACACCCCGGTGCTTAGGTTATGTTTTTCAAACATCAAAGTGTTGCTGTTTGAAATTTCATCGCTAACCATTCGACCTGTCATATCGTGAATACGAAGTTTAAAACCGTTGGAAGCGCCACTAACTTTGAAAATAGTGTATGAACTCATTGGATTGGGAGCCACCACAACCGTAGTAACCGAACCTGTTTCTTCAATACCGCTAGCATCAAGCATGGTAACAGCAGCATCGTTAGTAATTACCGGTGCGTTATAATCAAAATAGATGGCAGCATCATCGCTTATTACATGTCCGCCCGGTAAACCGTTTACTGCATTAATGGCAAAGCGAACAAATCCATGGCTATTTGGCTCATCGCTGGTGCTGTCCGGCAACATGATTGAGCTGAACTTAAAGTTAATGTGGTTGCCATTTAATGTTGCGGTCATTGGGTGGCTTGCACCAAGCAATTCAAAGCTGTTTATGTCTAAATCAGAACTGATTAAATCTTCTACCACTACGTTAACAGCCGGTGCGGTTCCGGTATTTTGGAAATTGACAACGTATTCAATCCGTTGATCACCATTTTGGCTTGACACAGTTTGGAAAGCCGGGTTAGGTTCGTAGTTGGTAACATAAGCAAGTTTGTTGTTAGGGTCCCAACTTCCTGTTACATTCTGGTGAATGGTATCTACATTGTTGGCCATGTTTATATCCTGGCAACCGTTGGTAATTACATTAGCAAGAGTGAATGCAAACTGACCGATAGTAATATTAGTGTTAGCATCAAAATCAACCCAGTAATATTCGCATTGGCCAGGCAGCAGGTTAGTAAGCGCCCAAGTTAAAGTGTGCGTAGAAGCATTGTGCGAAGTTTGTGCAGGTGATGAATTGCTGAAAGTAAGCGATGCATCATAGAACATATTAACTGTTCCGCTGGCAATGTTGCCCCCCATATTGCATACTTCAATATCGTACCAGGCCGGAAACCCGGCTGTGATAGTGGTATGAGGGGTAATGTCAATGCTCAAATTACAAGAACCCGGTGGTGTGTAGATGCCGAAATCATTATTGCCAAAAACACCGCCTGTTGTAACTGTTACTGAAATAGAAGTGGGTGTTACTGTACCGCCTATAGTGTTTGAGCCGATAGTTGCGGTGTAAGTGCCTGCCGGAACTAATACACAGTAGTCGCCATTCTGGTCAGTGTACGCGTGGTACGTTGCTCCATTGCCGCTTACATACACATGCACATTCGGTATTCCGTTTTCGCCAACATCTTGTGTGTGGTCATTGTCAGCATCAAAATAAACTGTACCACAAATGGTGGCGTTGTTGTTTACAATGCCAAAGTTGAAACCACACAACGAACCTCCTGTTGTTGTTACCGTGTACGATGCGCAATTAGCTAATGTGCCATTGGGATTGGGTGAATTAACCGGTATGGTGAATGTATAACCTTGCGGTGCGCAATACCAAACAGTGTAAGTACCAGCCGGCACTACAGCCCAATAATGACCAAACGAATCTACAAAAGCAGAATAGTTGCCTATGTAAATATGACCGCCTACAAAGCCACTTTCATTGTTATCCTGCACTCCGTTTCCGTTTAGATCTTCAAAAACTACACCACAAATTGTATCATGGTTTGTAGTGTTTCCTACATTATAGCAGGCTGTTGCGCTGCATTGTAGGGCATCATAAATAGTAACGCAATAGGTTCCTGGTGCTGTAACGGTTAGTATGTTTGAATTAGATGCTCCGTTGCTCCATACATAAGTATAAGGTGCTGTTCCTCCAAACACATACGCCTGAAGTACCCAAGGTGCTGAACTGTTTGAGGTTCCGATGTATGATTGCATACTGCAACCACCCATATCTACAGAATCGCAATCTGTAGCGCTGCATCCGTTAATATCTACAACAGTTACGCAGTAAAAACCTGATGTGGCTACGGTTATAGTTGGGGTAGTTGCTCCATTACTCCATGTATAAGTTGCAGTTGTAGATCCTGTAAACAACACACTCAAATCTACTCCGCCTCCATTAGGGTTAATGTTACGAACAATATCTGCTGTTACCCCTTGACAATTTCCCGGGTTAACTGTAATAGTCATGCAAGCAGTATCGCTGCATATAGTTCCGGGTATTGACACTATGTAGCAAACATTCGCTACGTTGGTGCCGCTTGGAAATGTATATGTAAAGGTTCCTGTAGTGGCAACGGCTGTTCCGTTTATTGTCCAGATGTTTGTATAACCGGCTGTATTGGCGTAAGTGCCGGTGAATGTATACAGATTGCCTTGATTAGTATATGTATAGGCTGCTTGTAAATTGCAGTTGTTGGATCCGGGTATAGTTATGTTAACACAAGTAGAATCAGAACAGTTTGTACCCGGTAAACTTACTGTGTGGCAAACAGTGTATGTTACAGCGTTGGGGTTAGTTGGGAAAGTATAGGTTAAGTTGGGGGATGTACCTACAGGGTTGTGGTTAACCGTCCAAACATGTGTTACGTTCACAGTATTTGAACTCGGTATAAATGTACCTGTATTGCCTTGCATAGTATGTGTAAACTGTGAGTAGATTCCTAGGCAAGGATTGCTGTTTTGTACAATAACTGTTTGACAAGTGCTATCACACCACTGCTGGTTACTGCCCCATATATACAGGCAAACATCATAAGTGCCAGCCGGCAAATTGCTCCAACTGTAAGTTAAATAAGTGGGGGCTAATGGTGTAGCAGTTCCGTTTAAATACCATTGATACATGGCACCTGCTGGCACACCGGTGCTATTGCTTGCTACTGATAAACTCCCATTGCCTGAATTGTAGGTGAAACTGGCGTTAACTCCAGCGCAAGGATTGGTTCCGCTTTGAACATAGTAAGTAACACATGATGAGTCACAAAACGTATTGTTGTTGGCGTAAACATACAAACAGAAAGTATGATAGCCGGCAGATACATTTGTTACGGTGTAAGCTGTGTTTGGGGTTGGATTGGTTAGGGCAGTACCATCCATCCACCATTGATAAAGAGTATTGGCAGTAGTGCCTGAAGACGAATTGGAAAGTACTACTGTTCCTTGTGTTGGGTTCGTAATGGTAAAAGAGGCATTTATATTTCCACATACGGAAGATGTAACCGTTACTGCCTGACAATACGAACCAGAACATCCGTTGGCATCGGTCACATTTAAGCAAACAATATATGACCCCGGAGTAGAATAGGTGTGAACCGGACTAGCTCCTGTTCCGGATGAACCATCACCAAAATCCCATGTAAACACTAGCGGTGGATAATTAGAAGAGCCACTTCCCGTAAACTGTACAATGCCATTTCCTTGTTGAGCAGCGTTGAACGTTGCTACTACAGCTCCATTGCAATTGGAATACATTTTACAAAATGTGTCTGTACAAGTTATAGCAGACCCTTGTAACTGAGCAGTTACATACATACATACGTTGTAGTTACCCGGGTTAGCAAACACGTGTGACGGTGAAGGCTGGGTTGAAGATGTTCCGTCTCCAAAATCCCACACATAAGAAACCGGTGCCCACCCAGAAGCGTATGTGCTGGTATCGTGAAACACTGGTACGTTGTTGGGGTTATTTACCCAGTAAAAGTACGGTTGGGAAATGCCGCACAGTGTTTGCGCATTAGCTGATAAACCCCAGCAACAAAGCGCAAAAAGTAAAAGTGATTTAATTGTTTTCATAAAAATGAATTTGGTTTAAAAATTAGTTTAGCTAGTTCGTTACTTTCTATTGATACGCAAATATGCTTTGTGGTTGGCAGTCAAGCAAAAATATGTTGTTGTTTTCTTACTCAGTCAAATCTTCTCCTCTAATACCTACTTTGGGGGCAAGCCAAGCCCTGTAACGCAATACCTCTCCGTCTTCGGTACTTCCTTTAACAGGTGCAGATACGAATTTCTTAACCTCTGAAAATAGTTTTTTGTGCTCTTGTAGTTTAGCTATAGCTGTAAGTGATGGTATAAGTTTTAGAATAAACCGCTCTCGTTTAAAATCATCGGCTTTAAGTGGCTGCCTGAACTGTTTTATTACCTGTTCAACCCGCTTATACACCATGTCTTTATCTCCACTCTCATATTGCATTATGCATTCGGCTGCTGCTATTTTCAGCTTAAAACCCATATCTGCTTTTTTGTAATGGTCATTGCCATACAAGCGCACTAAGTTGCGAATGGCCTCGTTGTGTTTTTTCTGGAAGAAAAGTAGGGTTGCTTTATTGAGCAGAATAAAGAATTCGTAATACGCATTCTTCTTGCCTTTTATTTCACGCTCCATTTCATCCAGTGCTTTCAGCCCTCTGCCAAAATCTATCTGCGCGTAGTTTATCACCAGCGAGTTGTAATAGAAAAACAAATACTTGTCGTAATACTGATTGTTGTATGCGCTCATCTCTTCTCCAAGTGTTTCCGCATAATCTAAACTCTCGACAAACTTTCTGTTCTTAAAAGTTGAGTTAATAATATACACCAGCATTTGCAACTTGGTTTCATGGTTGGTTTTATCAAACCATTTTTCGTGTAAAAATTTGTGATATGTATTAAGCGAAAATTTTTCGAGTTCCGGAAAATTGTGATTCTGAATCAGAATCTGACTTACCGCCCTAAACACCCGCATTTGAAATGTTTTGCTGCTTCGTATGGCTTCGTCATTGGCAAACTCTTTAATAGTGGTGTCTAAAAGCTTCAGCAAGCCCGCATCGCGCTTGCCATAGTTTTGTGAAAGTTTAAGACGATACGTAACAGCAGCTAGTGTTTGATCTGTTTCCCGAATCTTGTTCAGTTTAATTGCGTTTTCTTTTCTGCGTTCAATGTATTCTTCGGGATTGATAGAAGCCAAATCGGCACTTAGTTTCACAAAACCCGCGTAGATAATGTCAAGCATTTCGAAATTCTCATTGCTATATGCTCGTTTTTCTGCCTTTTTCAAAAAATAAAATGCGAGTTGCGGCTGATTACGCGTTGTAAAAATCTGATAAAGCGAAAGCCATAGGAACAGATTATTTGCTTCGTGCTTACCAAAATGCAACAGGCAGAGGTTGTAACCAAGGTCTTCCTGTAACCGATTCTTTAATCGGTAAAAAGAATTTTTATCGCCACTACCATATAACTTTTTGAAAATGTGATCTTCATCGTACTTGTCTCCGGCTTTCCTTGCATAATCAAAGAGTAATACATCTTTTCGCGCCTCGTGCGAATTGGTGCTGTGAATCCAAAGTTTAAAGTTTCGCACCTCTTCTTTATTCATTACGCTTATTATGTTATTGAGTATTTCCATTTTACATAGTGTTGAATCTGCAAGATGTAATTAAGAAGGCATAATTACAATACGTTTGAATGAGTAAGAAACAAATGTAAAAACAAACTTCAATTGCAACTAAGCTGTTACATTAGCCATCAATAAATTATGAAAACGAAACCACTACAGAAAATTTTGATTACAGTGTGTTGTATGCTGTTGTGGAACTTAAGCCAAGCAACCAACGGAATTGCAGTGCGCTTGTTGGGCTATACTATAGATTCAACCTTAAACGTAAGTATTGGTTATAAACTTACCATAAGTGCCGAAGTAACTAATACAGATTCACAACAGGTTTTTTTCGATCGTCTTGATTTTGGAATGCGAAACCTTCAGCAAGATCTTTCGGCATCTTCTGTTTTTAACAAACCTGTTTACAGCACTGACTCTGTTTATCTCGACCCTTTTGAAACAGTGCCGGCAATATTTAGCATTGATATTGACCATCCTTATTTTACTCCCGGACCGGATGTCGTTGTGGTTTGGCCCATTAGCCCCAACCCTATTGCCGACTCTATAAGAATACCTCTCAATATTCTGAATCCCAATGGCATGCTCAAGAACGAAGACTTACCTTTTAGTTACTTGGTGACTAATAGCGATATAACACTGATGAACATAGACAACAAAAATTCATTTAAACAGGTAAGAATTTTCAACCTGATGGGTCAACTGGTTTCGTCTCTTCAAAGTGACTTCATTACACGCATACCTATCCCCGATTTACCTAAAGGTATTTACCTGTGCCAACTCATGAGCAATGGCAAAACCGTTACGCTTAAATTTTTGCATTAAGGTTTAGATACAGAGGTTGCCCTGTTCTTGTAAGTTTTTAGATTTATTACGCTAAAAAAATACCTGCGTATGAAAAAAAAATCCACGCTTTTTGTTTTCGCTATTATTTGTTCTTCGGCAGTTGCTCAGATCTCTTTTTTGACAACCGATGTACCCCTGACCGCTTGGACACAAAAAATTATAACAGATACTTTACCACTTCCGGTAGTAAACTACGGCAATAAAGGAGCTAATCAGTTTTACGACTTCAGCAATTTGGTTCAGTATAAAACTGATACAATAGAATACCGCACCCCGAACGCATCGCAGGCAGCCACTTGCCCGCAGGCAGATGTTGCTACTACACTTGACGGTGCTAATTTTTTACTGACTAATACCACCACTGCAAATATGACATTAGATGGTTTTGAAGGCGTTTTGTTTGGTAATACATTATCCGCGGCTTACCAAACCAAACCAGTGGTGTACCAGTTTCCGATGAATTACAACACCAGTTTCTCGGGCAATTTTTCGCTTACTAAAACTGTTCCGGGAAGCCAGGTTGGGCAACCGGTAGATCAGGTTAGATTTACTGTTACTGGTACATACACCGATACAGTAGATGGCTGGGGAGCAGTAAAAACGCCTGTTGGGACATATAAATGTCTGCGCAACAAAAGAAACGAAACCACTACTACTTTGATAGAATATAAACTATTGTCGTTTTCTCCGTGGGCTACCCTCTCGGGATACCCCACCACATCTTCAACAGTACGTTATACTTACCTTACAAAAGAATGTAAGGGAAGTGCCGTGTCCTTTGATTTTGATTCATTAAACAATTTGCGTGCGGTATCATACTCTCAAATTCCACCTTATGCTCCAATGGCAGATTTCAGCTTTGCCAATGGAAGTAGCGGTGTTGTAGATTTTACTGATCTGTCAGACAACTATCCTACATCTTGGAGTTGGAGTTTTGGTGACGGTGGAACTTCTACTCAGCAAAACCCATCACATACATACGCTGCTAATGGAACTTATACCGTTTGCTTAACAGCCACTAACGCGGGCGGAAGCAGCACACAGGTTTGTAAACAGGTAGTTGTAAACAATATTATAACTCAACCTGTAGCAAATTTTAGTTGGATAAATCCGAGTGGTGGGCTAGTAAACTTTACTGATCTTTCTACTAATACACCAACATCATGGCTTTGGAATTTTGGGGATGCTTCACCTACTTCTACTGCACAAAACCCAAATCATATTTATGCAGCCAACAACACCTACAATGTTTGCTTAACTGCAACCAACGGTGCCGGTTCAAACCAAGTTTGTAAGAGTGTAGTTGTTACCGGCATAAGCGGAGGAGGAAACAACAAACCCGTAGCATTAGATGATACAGTAAGTTTAGCGCAAGGAAGTTCTATCACTATCTTTCATGTGGCAACAAATGACGCTGATCCTGATGGTGATAATATATGTATGACAAGTGTTTGGGGTTCACCTTATGTATCCGAATATGTTGGCGGCAGTTGCGATATGGTGAGTATAACGCCTGACACTGCTTTTGTTGGCACTGACACTGCCTATTATGAAATTTGTGATGATGGCACACCTGTAAAATGTGATACAGGCATGATAATTTTTACGGTATACGGCAACCCATCTTTATACCCTATTGCAAATGATGATGCCGCCAATGCTTTACAACCTGACGGTGTGAGTGTAAATGTAACAGGTAATGACAGCAATAGCGGTGGAGCATTTTGCATCACTTCTATTTACCCTTCCTCTGCCGTATTTACTATTACCGGATGCGATAGCATTACTTACACCCCTGATTCAACATTTGTTGGAAACGATACGGTATGGTATGTAATCTGCGATAACTCACAACCAAGTTTTTGCGATACTGCCAGGTTAGTGATTACATCTCAAAGCAACCCTGAATTACTGCCGGTAGTTAGCATTCACGCAGCATACACGTATTGGTGTGAGCCGTTTGTTAGTGTTGGCAGTTCCTTAAATCATACAGATAGTGTAGTATGGCAGTTTAGTGTTTACGAAAATAATGTGGGCAACTTTCAAGACACTTTAATAACAAATATCGACAGCGTATTTTTAAACATCTATTGGGGTAGCGTTCAAATATGTCTTACTGCTTATAACGAATATGGAAGTAGTTCCATTTGCGATACGGCTTATGTCGGTTGTGAAAACATTTCTGAAATTTCTCTTACCGGCATTTCGCTTTACCCCAACCCAACCAGTATTCAACTAACCATTGATTTAACTAACAACTCAGATGTTGCAGTTTTAAATTATACGAGCATTGATCTTTACAATGCACTTGGAGAACTTGTTGTTGGCAATGTTTCTAACAAAGGCAAAGTAGCGAATGTTTCGGTAGCAGACTTACCCGCTGGGGTGTATTTAGCTACACTAACCGATGCCAATGGCATTCGAAAATCGCTCGGCAGGTTTATAAAAGAATAATTTGAGTTAATTCGCATTAATCATGAAAAAGATACTATTTGTTTTATTGCCTTTAACGGCCATGTTGCTGGCAAGCAGTTGTAAAAAATGTTTTCAATGCACTAATGAGTGTGTGCAATGCAACATTACCGTTGGAGGCAATGTGTTTTCTGAAACTTTATGCCGAGACAGCTTTAATACCGTAGCACAATATAACGCTGCTATAGCTGCCGATACGGGATTGGGGTATGTATGTTCAGCTACTACCCCCACATACGATTATCAGTTCTGCACAAATCAAGCCGGCAAAGAACCTTACCCTTCATACTTTAACAAAGGCAACAAAGTAACATGCCATGAAAAGTAAAGTAGTTGCACTTGTAATACTTTCTTTCTTAATGCTAACTGCATGTAAGCAAAAAGTGCACAACTGTAAGCTTGGCAGACATTACGCTACCGATGGAACATCTACACCTGCCGGTGGTGGGGATGTGTTTTTGTATGACGCATCAGGCAGAGTTACGAAGGTTACATACAGCAGCAAAAGCATGGATTCATTAGTGCGCGTAGCTGATACGTTGCGGGTGTTTAATTTCGATGCAGATTATAAGTTGGTTTCCGTGTTACAGGGAGTTACCAATGGTTTCGGTTATGTTACTACTGCCACTAAAACGAGTTATGATATTTCAGGAGCTATCACCGGCACCGAAAACTATTTGTATGAATACAATGCTGAAGGCCGCTTAACGCAAAAAACTACCAGCACTTCAGGAGGCACAAGCATTCTTACGTTGACATACACTGGCAGCAATCCTACCAGCGGGCTTTTGTATAACGGGGTTAATCTTGAAAAGAAATATTTCTTCTACCACGGTACAGCTGAAAATAAATCATTTATTGATGATTTCAACGGAGTGTCAACTCCATATTTCGGTAAACCATCAGCGCAGTTGCTGGATAGTGCTCATGTAGTGCTTGCCACTACCAGCGATACTTTACGTGTGCAATACACACATACTTTAGATGCAAACGATTACGTAAATAAAACTGTAGAAAGTTGGTTAACACCCACTGTAAACACAACCTACCACACCTATCAGTACTTCGACTGTAAGGAGCAATAGAGTTTTACCTCATCAAAATTCTTAAATCTTTTGGGTAGTAATTATTCATCCTGCCGTCCATTAACTTCATCCATCCAAGATTCTTTTGTTCGAACCGTGCCATACACCAGCCACGCAAATCTGTGTTGATTTTAAACGACTCGCTACGCAGGAACTTGATTGCGTTATCATACGTTAGATTACACCCTTGAACATCTGCATTCAAATAAATACTCATGGCTAAGTCATGCGCAGGTAAAAAATCTTTACCTTTTTGTGTACCCATACAAATGCCCGCCTGGCGGATGTATAAATGTTTATCTAAGGCAAGAAAATCAGCATACAAGCCTTGTGGAATGGCATATAACCAATCATTTTTTTTATACGCTTTAAAACTATCCGGTTGATTGAGGTACTGTTTTATCAATGGCTCTGGGGTAACAGTATTAGCCACTGTCGGTAAATTAGATTTTAGATCTCCGTGCTTTCGCATCACAGCAATATAAAATCCTTCGCCTTTAGTTTTGTGTGGTAAAAATTGAAACCCATACTTGGTTACAACAACATTTGAATGTTTTACGGCAATATTGCAGTTCATCATATCCAAAGTATTGAAACACCTTTCTACCTGCAAATCATTCTCGTCAGGAGAAAAAGTACAGGTGGAGTAAATAAGAAAACCACCAGGCTTTAAACAAGCAACGGCATGTTTAAGAATATCGGCCTGTCGCAACGCGCACATAAGTACACTTCGTTCACTCCACTCCTGAACTGCAGTTTTATCTTTTCGAAACATACCTTCACCGCTGCATGGAGCATCAATCAGAATTAGATCAAAAAAATTATGCAGTGGTTCGAAATCTTTAGTATCATTTTGTGTAATCACGGCATTTGCAAGACCCCACTTGGTAATGTTTTCGCGGAGAACCTTGTTTCTGTTTGGAATTACCTCGTTGCACACTAACAAACTCTCCTTGTTCATAAGCGAAAGCAAATGTGTTGATTTACCTCCCGGTGCCGCACACATATCTAAAACCCGAAGTCTTTTTCCGTTTACGGGAAGTTGCTCCCATATATTTTCTATAAACATAGAACTTGCCTCCTGCACATAATATGTTCCGGCATGAAAAAGCGGATCGAGTGTAAATGATGGGCGCTGCTCCAAATAAAACCCTCGGTTACACCAACTCACTTTTTCTTGATCATTAAACTTGATTACCGGCTTAACTGGATTAACACGTACAGAAGTGGGAGATTCAGCATTCAGTGCCGCAACAAACGCATCGAACTCGCTACCCAGTTGAGTTTTCATACGCTGAAGAAACAATTCCGGATACTCTGTATCAGTAATCACTGCCATGATTTTTTAACTGTAAAAATTTTGCCGTCATCTTTGCAAATTTTTTGCGCCAGTTGTCTTCCACTCATCACAGCAATCGGCAATCCACCGCTGGGGCGGTTCCAGTGGCTGGCGTAGTAAAAATTCTTTAACCCTGGAAACGTAAATTTTATTGGAACAGATGCTAGAAAATTTTTACCGGCCATTAACCCTTGTGCACTACCCTTCCAATTACCCGTGTAGCGAAGTGTAGTAGCAGGTGTGGCAATATCTACTACTTCGATAAACTCTCTAATGCCCCCCAATCTTTCATTAAGTTTCTGTAGAACATTTTCTGCAAATTCGCTTTTAATTCTGCGGTATTCAGCCCGGTTAGCTTTACGGTGATCAATCCAGAACTCTCGTTGTTTTGTATAAAAACTAACTATTACCGTACTTTTTCCTTCGGGCGCCATGGTCTTATCGTAACTATAAACATGAATTTCCATTCGATTGTACACCGTACCATCAGGCGATAAAAGCGGTGTGGCCAGCGGGTAGCGAAGTAAATGAGGGTAATCGGACAAATCTTTATTAACCCCAAATGAAACCTGAACTACAGAGTAGAAAACTTGTAAGCTTCTACCTTCTTTCAAATCAATCATTTGTTTATTGACAAATTTGCCATCGAGCAACTCAAATACTGTATGGTGCCAATCGCTGCATGAAATGGTGAGGTCTGATTCATGAATTTTTCCATGCCGAACTTCCAATGCCTTGGCTATTCCGTTGTCAGTAATAATTCTGTGAACCGGGGTATGGTAGTGAATTTTTCCTCCGAGCGATAAATATCTTTGTTCAAAGTTTTCAGCAAATTTTAGCGATCCGCCTACAGGGTACCCGGCACTTCGTTTATCAAAGCTTGCCATCGGAAAATAAATGACCAGCAAATTAACCTCTTCTCCATCATACAGCATTTCGAAACTTTCTTTCAGAAATTGGTTCTTAAGTTGTGCGGCAAACGTATAGTTTGTTTTACCCCATAGTTTTAAAAATGTAAATAAAAACTCAGCGTATCTTGCCATCTTTACTCCTCGAACAACAGAAGGAATAAAGGGCAGCGGATCCATTATTGGAGGCATGTCAAACTTCTGAATAATACGCATGGGTTTAATGAATTCGCGGATTGCGCGTTCATCTTCAGGAGCTAAGTCAATAAGATATGCTTGTAACTTATCGAGGTTGGTGTAAAAGCGAAAAACATTATTCCCGTATTTGTCTCGGTTGTTTTTTACTTCTATAAACATACGAATATCATGGTTTACCCATTTCAGTTTACGCATGTTTATCAATTCGTTCCAAACTTTATAAAACGAGCTTCCTTTATCGCTGCCCAAAATCCAATGCGCACATCCGTCAAATGTGTATCCCTTTTTATTCCAGCTTGTGCAAAGCCCCCCTGGAATATTGTGTTTCTCAAAAACCTGTGTTTCGTAACCGTTCATTTGGAGGTAACACCCCAGGGACAGCCCCGAAATTCCTGCTCCTATAATATTGACAGATTTATTTCCCGTTGACATGTATGAACTTATGAACTTGATTGCAAGATGAAAATTCAATCAGCAAAATAAAATGCTTTAGATGAGCATAGGCAAATTCTATATTCACACAAAAAATTTCTAATGGCTAAGATTATTGAATGTGTACCAAATTTCAGTGAAGGACGCGACATGAACATTATTAAGCAAATTACCAATGCTATTGAAAGTGTTGAAGGTGTTCAGTTGTTGAACGTTGACCCGGGTAAAGCCACTAACCGAACTGTGGTAACTTTTGTTGGAAACGAAACAAATGTTGTGGAAGCTGCATACAGAGCAATTGAAAAAGCATCTGAGCTCATTGACATGAGCAAACACAAGGGTGAACACCCACGGTTTGGCGCAACAGATGTATGCCCGTTTATACCCATTGCAAATGCTACTATGGATGATTGCACTCAGTGTGCAAAAAGTTTGGGTGAGCGTGTAGGCAAAAATTTAAAAATACCTGTTTATCTGTATGAGTATGCAGCTTCTGCTCCTCACCGAAAAAATTTGGCTTCTGTTAGAGCTGGAGAATACGAAGGTATAGCTCAAAAAATAAAACTTAAAGATTGGAAACCTGATTTTGGAGAAGCCCGCTGGAACGAAAAAACAGGAAATATAGCTATTGGTGCACGCGATTTTTTAGTGGCTTATAACGTAAATTTAAACACAACTTCTGTACGCAGGGCAAATTCAGTGGCTTTTGATGTGCGGGAACAAGGCCGAAAAGTTAAGAATGAAAAAGGCGAAGACGTAACTCAGCCGGGTACGTGTAAAAGTGTAAAAGGTATTGGCTGGTTTATTCAAGAATACGGAGTAGCACAAGTAAGTATGAACCTTACAAATATTCATGTTACTCCTGTTCACATAGCATTTGATGAATGTGTAAAGAGCGCACACAACCGGGGTATGCGAGTAACTGGCAGCGAATTGATAGGCTTGATTCCTTTGCAGGCTATGCTTAACGCAGGAAAATATTTTTTGCAAAAACAGCAACGATCTACGGGAGTAAGCGAAACTGAACTGATAAAGATTGCGGTAAAGAGCATGGGGCTAGATGAGTTAACCCCTTTTGAACCACGCAAGCGAATTATTGAATACCTGTTGCAAGACAGCGCTTCTTCTCCACTTGTGAGCATGAACTTGCGCAATTTTGCTGATGAAACTGCCAGCGAAAGCCCGGCACCGGGTGGTGGTTCTATAGCTGCATATCTAGGGGCGCTTGGCGTTTCTTTAGGCACAATGGTGGCTAATTTATCATCGCATAAAAAAGGTTGGGATGATCGTTGGAAAGAATTTTCGGATTGTGCTGAAAAAGGTCAACAGTTAAAAGATGAATTGCTGATGTTGGTAGATGAAGACACCCGTGCATTCAACAAAATAATGGACGCTTTTGCTTTACCCAAAACCACAGATGATGAAAAAGTATTGCGTACAGCAGCCATTCAAAATGCTACCAAAAACGCTATTGAAGTGCCGTTTAAAGTAATGGAGCTATCATTAAAAAGTTTTGATGTAATAAAAGTTATGGCAGAAACCGGCAATCCGAACTCTGTGAGCGATGCCGGTGTGGGAGCTTTATGTGCTCGCTCTGCGGTGTATGGCGCCTGGTTGAACGTAAAGATTAATGCAACAGGTTACAAAGACAAGAAATACACATCGCGCAAACTGAAGAAAGGGAAAGCAATACTCGACAAAGCCAAGGAAATGGAGCGCAAAGTGTTGGCTCTGGTAGAAAGAAAAATTTCGGGTTAGGGTACGTTAATTTGCCTGGCGACAATCTTATACATATCACCGACTAATTACTACCAATTTTGATGCTTGTTTATGCCCTACGGATAAACGCAAGAAATATGAACCGGCTGAAAGGTGTGAAACATCTAGTAACTCAAAGCTATTCGAAAACTGAGTTGTTGTATCCAGCACCTTTTTACCCAGCAGGTCAAACATTTCGGCTTTTGCACTCTTCGCCATTCTAAATTCATCACTCCAAACTAATTGCAAAAATTGGTTGGTGGGTTGAGGCGAAACGCAGAACTGAATTGGCTGCTGACTTGCACTGTTAAAAGAAGACCATAAACCCGTACTATCATATACTATGTACAAATCTCCTGCTGAACAGTTGCTCTCTGTGGCTATGGCTGCTATATACTTTAGTGTAGTATCCGGTGTTACTGTTATGCTGCTTGATGTTGATGAAAACTGACACGGCATTGTGCACCATTGTAATGCAGCATTGCCATTATCGCCAACTACATTAGCTGTAAGTGTTGCCGGTGGAGCTTGCTGGCCTGCGGAATAATAGAGCGTATCACCTGGGGTAATATCAACTTTAAGGGGGCAACAGAAAGACAGATTATTTCTCACTGCATTCATCCGTAACATAATTCTGTAAACTATACTATAAAAGTACTCTACCCCCATACTTTCAGAAGGGTGATCTCTACCTTCCATGGTATAAAGGTAACTGCATACGCCTTTTGTACGCGCTATTGAATCAACCACATAGCTACCCTGTAAATCGAAGAAACCACCCAGCAAACCACCGCCTAAGGGTCCGTACCCGTAAGGCACTACCTGGTCGGCATCGCCATGTGCCGAAATAATTGGATCATCGCCCTGCTCAATCCAATTAGCATTTATAAGTGCTCCCGCTATGTTTATGGTGGCAGCTACATTCCAACCATAATTTTGATAAAACCCTGTAGAGCTATAAAAACCACCGAGTGCATTAAGTGCAGAAATGTTTCCCATTTCAGCCATTTCATTGGGTTTATCGCAGTTCTGCATCATTAATGCAGTAATACCTCCTGACGATGCACCACCGGCAAAAATCATGTTAGTATCAATCCGGTAGGTATTGCCGTTTTCTGAAAAATCCCACTTCAGATATTGCACAGCACCACGATAATCTTGCATGGGCCGAAAAAATATACGCATGTGTTGCAACTGTAGAATTTCTAAATAATCTATACCGGTTCTGTAATCCATAGCTGCACACACATACCCAGCCTTTGAAAAATGGTTACATACTTCTTTAACATACCAATCGTTCTTTGAACCTTGCACGAAAGCACCGCCAAATGCAAACATCACTACGGGGCGCTCAGTAACAGTATCGCCATACGGTTGATATATGTCCATATAAAGTTCTTGAGTATCACCATCAATTTTTACACCTCTCCCAAAATGAACAGTCTCAATAGTTACGGAATCGAACTGGTGCGATATGTAACGACAGTCGTTACAATTCTGAGCAGTAGCTGTTGAAGCAAAAAAAGTGAGGAGGTAAATGAAGGTCAAAAGTGAGTAGAGTATCTTCATAATGGATTTATTGAAGTTAAACTAAATGCTGTGCTTAATAACTGTAGCTAAAAGTAATCTTTAACCTAACAGATAGTGAGTTTGGCATTTGCAGAGTCGGTTTAATATTGTGGAGTATGAAAACTAAAGTATTACTCGTTACTCCTCCTTTTACACAACTCAACACACCCTACCCGGCCACAACTTATCTCAAGGGTTTCTTAAACACAAAAAAAATAGAAACTTATCAATGTGACTTGGGTATTGAAGTAATACTGCGCTTGTTTACTACATCGGGGTTGCAAAATATTTTTTCAGAGGCACAGAAATCGAGGGGTAAAAAAACCGACAACATTCGGCTTATACTTTCACTAAAAGAATATTACCTGCAAACAATAGAAGCAGTGATTAGTTTTCTTCAAAACAAAAATCCTACACTGGCACACACTATAGCCGATCGTAGTTATTTGCCCGAAGCGGGTCGGTTTTCAGAGTTAGATGATTTAGAATGGGCTTTTGGAACCATGGGAATTCAGGATAGGGCACGACACTTAGCTACATTGTATCTCGAAGACTTAGGCGACTTAATAAAAGAAACAGTTGATATACACTTTGGCTTTAGCCGCTATGCAGAAAAACTGGGCAGTACAGCTTCTCATTTTAATCAATTACACAAATCATTAATAGCCAATAATTCGTTTGTATCGCATATCCTTATTCAGCTTCTCGAAGAAAAACTTCAACAGCATCAGCCTTCTTTGGTTTGCTTATCGGTACCTTTCCCGGGTAATTTATTTGCTGCATTAAAGTGCGGGCAGTTTATTAAGCAGCAATACCCGAGTATAAAAGTAGCTTTGGGGGGAGGCTATGCCAACACAGAACTTCGTAGTTTGTGCGACCCTAAAGTTTTTTGTTACGTTGATTATGTAAGTTTAGATGATGGCGAAGCCACCCTGCTTACTATATTAGAACACACCGAGAAAAAACGAAAGCACGATATGTTGAAGCGTGTGTTTGTTTGCAAAAACGAAGAAGTTCTTTATTGTAATGGTGCTACTGAACCTGATGTTGCACAAAAAGATACAGGGACTCCCGATTATAGTGACTTGCTTTTGGCCGATTATTTATCAGTAATTGAGATAGCCAACCCAATGCACCGTTTGTGGAGCGATGGCCGGTGGAACAAACTTACACTGGCACACGGATGCTACTGGGGCAAATGTTCTTTTTGCGACATTTCTTTAGCTTACATTAAAAATTACGAACCACTTACTGCTTCTCTTCTTTGCGATCGCATTGAGTCTATTATTAAACAAACCGGGCAAAACGGTTTTCACTTTGTTGACGAAGCTGCACCTCCAAAACTTTTACGTGAACTCGCGTTAGAAATTCTTAGAAGAAAAATTACAGTGGTGTGGTGGGCCAATATACGTTTCGAAAAAACATTTACACACGACTTATCGCGCTTGCTTAAAGCCAGTGGTTGTATTGCAGTGTCTGGTGGTTTGGAAGTGGCGTCCGATAGACTTCTAAAGCTGATGAATAAAGGAGTAACCGTTGCGCAAGTGGCTCAAGTAACTGATGGATTTACGCAAGCCGGCATTATGGTTCACGCTTACCTTATGTATGGTTTCCCTACTCAAACAACGCAAGAAACAATTGACTCGCTTGAAATGGTGCGGCAGCTGTTTGAAACAGGTGTTGTACAGTCGGGTTTTTGGCATCGTTTTGCTATGACCGCACACAGTCCAATAGGGCTGCGCCCACAAAATTTTGGTGTAAACAAAACCGGACCTGCGTTTGGTGGATTCGCTAAGAACGATCTGTTTCATGAAGATTCGTCAGGTGCCGAACATGACTTGTTTGCGGAAGGGCTGCGCAAATCGCTTTTTAACTACATGCACGGAGTAGGGTTCGATTTTCATTTACAGGAATGGTTTGACACGAACGTACCCGAGACCACTGTTATTTCTGGTTACATTGAACAATGTTTGGGAGGAACACTTTCAGATATCGCAAGAGACACTTCTACAATGGTTTGGATAGACAACTTACCTCAAGAAATACCTGATAGTAAAAGTAACAAGAACAATACAGCCACATCGCTTCTCTTCAACAACAAAAAGAGCAGCTGGAAGCTGACTCTTGAATACCAAGAAGCTGCCTGGCTACAAGCATTGTTGATTAAAATAAACCTTAGCACTAAAAACACAGCACGTGTGAGCGATGTAAAATTGAGCTATGAGAAGGAAACAGGTAAATCTTTTAACTATTTAGTAAGAAGCTCACACTGGAAAAAATTGAGAGAAAACGGGTTACTTATTCTATAAATATCCGGCTATTCATGCGCTTTACTTCAACCGGTAGTAGCATAACTAATATCACTACTTTTATTCCAAACAGTTACTTCTGAACTTTAGCGAAAGGGCCAACTTTACTTATGTGATAATCTGGCAGGTAATCTTTGTTGAAGTAATCAATTATACTTCTATCGTTGGCATCAGGGAAAAATTGAAACACAATTCGGAGTTGAACCCACATATAAATTTTAACACCATACCGATAAATAAAACTTGGTTTTGGCAAGCGAAATGTTTCCAAAAGAAAATCATCGAACAAACTATAGTAATACTGTATGCCGGAATGACGTAAATAACGCGGATACCACCGTTCAGCAAATTCGTTAGCGAGTGCTTCTACTATTTTTCTTCCTTCTTCAGAGTAGCCATATTGATTTTGCTCAAAACTATGATACCAATTATACATAACTTCTTCATTCTCGGGAATAGAGTGAATATTCATCAACTCGCAAATACGTTTCCAAAAGTTGTACAATGCCCTAAACTCCTTCTTGCTGAACATCTCCTTATTAGAAAGAAAAACACCCATACGCCTTGGCTCGCAAACAATAGTAGCCAGCGTATATAAATTTTCTTCGTTGGTAATATCAAAGTGACTATGAATAAAGTTGAGTAGTGTAATAGCTTTTTTCCCTTCTTCACTATCGCCATGCTTATAAAACTCTCCAAAAAAAAGAAGTGTATCGTTATTACGTTTCCGCGTATTAGTAATTATGCTGCCCTTACCACCACGGTACAAAACACGGGCTATACCGGGTACAGCTGCCTGCCGGGCAAACGCTACTGCAAATATCGAATGTGTAAACAACTCAGTACCGTATCTAACTTCGAATGCTAAATGTGCAATTTGATGAGCGTTTTTTTCAGCATCTAACTCGACAACTTTCTTCCTTGCCCAATACGGATTTAAAAAATTCATAGAACTGGGATAACTTACCTTTCACAAATTTACTCCGGCAATGAAACATAAAATACAGATCCTTTACCTTGTTTGCTTTCTATCCATATTTTGCCCCTGTGCCTGTCAACTATACGCTTACAGATAGTTAAACCTATGCCGGTTCCACTGTATTTTTCGCGGGGGTGTAGCCGCTGAAAAATATCAAAAACCTTCTCTTGGTACTGCTCACCAATACCTATACCATTATCTGCAAAACTCAAATTGATATGCGCTGCTTCGCGCTCTACCGAAATCTTTATTTGTGGCTTATCGCTCTCGTTGTATTTTATTGCATTACCTATCAGGTTCAAAAACAACTGATACATCTGGGTTTTATCAGCAGAAATAATCGGCAGCTTAGCACAGTTCAGTACTACTTTGCGTTCAGCTATTACTGTTGCTAAACTACTTACTACATCTTTAAATACTGCATTCAAATCAACCTCAGCAAATGGGGTTTCTGACAAATTGATTCTTGAAAGATTCAGTAAATCTTTTACGAGTACATCTAAACGTCTGGTACCAGATAAAATATAATTAAGGTAATCTCTGCCGGTATCATCTATTTTTCGCTCACAGTGTTTTTCGAGCAAATTCACAAAGCTGGTGATAGTTCGTAAGGGTTCTTTTAAATCATGAGATGCGGCATGAGCAAACTGCCTCAATTCCTCGTTCGATATTTCAAGACGATGTATGTAGCTGGCAATTTCGAAATTCTGAAGTCTGTCTATAGTAGCATTCTTCTCGAGCAGTTCAACATCGTAGCGGGCACTTGTGTCATTATAAGCTTTGTCTAATTCGTACCTGTGCAATTCTGCTTGCAGATCAATGAATTTTTTTTGTGTAGCAAAAGCATCCTCAAACTGCTTTAAGTTTGCATAGCATCGGGCTAAAGCATTGAGTAACGAGGCAAGTTCTATTCTACTTTCTGTTTTCCTTAAAATACTCTCTGCCGCTTTGAGATGAGGCAATGCGTCTTTGAATCGCTTTTTATCCATTAGTGCGTTGCCTATATTGATATGTGATATAGCAACCGAAAGGGGCATACGTGAAAGTTTGCGTAACTGCAAACTTTTTTCTAAAAACTCTAGCCCCTCTTCAAACTCTCCTGATTTAATTTTTAGTGTGCCTATGTTGTTATACGAAAGGTAAATGCCGCTCTTATCTTTTTGACGCCTGAAAATTTCAAGCGCTTTTTCGAACTGCTCCATGGCTTTTTTCTTGTTTCCGGCAAAAAAATGATACACCGTCATACCATCGAAGCATCGCCCCAAACCGGCCTTAAACTTCACTTGGTTGTAAAATTTTTGTGCTTCTTCCAAATACTCTTTTCGAAGATGAAGTGTTTCTAACGATCTGTTCAGAATGGCAAGGTTGTAATATAGATCTGCAACATCCTTTACCTCATCTCGTGTTTTTTCCGAAATACTCAGAAGTATTTCCAGTGCGTTTTTATAATTTTCTTGAGCGAGTTGAATTTTGCCTAAGTAGTGGTAGTTAACACCTATTGTTTTAAAAACTTCAGCTAACCTTCTGCGTTTTTTGAATGATGTTTTAAACTTCAGTGCCTTTTGGCAGTGACTAAGTGAGGTAACATAGTCTGCCTGTGTACGGCAAAAGTACACTGCCAAATGCAAATGCGCCTCGCCCATTAAATCTTTTTCATCGAGGCGTATGGCACGTTCTAGCGCTTGAGTAGCATAAGCAAGCCCTAATTTGCTATGCAACTGATTATAATGATTGCTTAACTGTAAAAGCGCAAGAGTGGCGTCTCCGTTGTTTGCAGAACGGCCTACCTTTCGCAATTCAACTATTTTTTTAGCTGTTAACTGGCTCATACATTGTAAAGCTGCGCATGAAAGTAACTCTTATATTACAAAAAACAGTAAAAAGCGCACTATAAAAATAGATGTTAAAACCTTTATTATGTAATTACTTCTTGTATAAGATATGGAGGTTTTTTATGCTGTAATGCAAACAAACGGTTTAAATACTCGCCTATTACTCCCAGGCTAAACAGTATAAGACCCGTGGACATAAAAATAGAAACTATCAAAGCTGTAAAGCCCAAAGGAGATCCGAGTGTAACTTTTTGGTAGATAAAAAAGATAACTATGGTAAGACATACAAAAAAAGATGTTAAACCAAACCATGTCATAAATCTAAGTGGTATGGTGGTATAAGCAAAAATTAAGTTGAGGGTAAGAAACACTAATTTCAGTAAATTATAGCCCGACTTACCTTCTCTGCGGGCAATATGGCGCACCTCTTGCCATTCAATTTTTCGTGTATGCCACGATAGTATTTCATCAACAAACGTAAATGAGTGATTGTAGTCTTTTATTTTATCAATTACAGATCGGTGAATAATTTTGAAACTGCTCCCCTGCCCTACTGTGTTTCCGAATTTCTCAAACACAACCGATACAAAATTGCTACCCCATTTACGCACTGGGGCATGTTGCCTCTCTTGTTCGTAAGTTCCGTAAACTAAATCTGCCGATGTAGATTTAATCTTACTAATCAACAATTCAATATCCTCCGGAAAAAACTGAAGGTCGTCATCAAGTGTAATTATATACTCGCCTGATGCAAACTGAAACCCGCAAAGCAATGCTTTATGTTGTCCAAAATTTCTGCGCAGACGAACGGCCTTAAGGTGTTTTCCGAAGCTTTGTTTTAGTTCTCGGATTACACTCCAACTATTGTCACTACTGTTGTCGTTTATCAAAACAATTTCGTACGAAGCACTTATTTTCTTAAATGTTTGTTCTATACGCCTACATAGTTCTTCCAACGTTTTTTCACTGTTGTAAACCGGCACTACTACTGAATATTGAGGAGCTACGTTCATTATATTTCGAGCAACTGCGAACAAACAATATTTTCAGTATCGAGACAAGCTGTTCCCCACGAAAGACCAACACCAAAACCACACAAAACCAATCGTTTTTTTCCGTGTTTTAAATCATTGGCTATTTGAGTTACCATAGTTACAGGTATGCTAGCCGAACTAGTGTTTCCGTAATCATATAAGCTGTAAGGTACTTTTTCAGCTTCTACTTTCAGTTTTTTCCGTACACTTTCAACCATTAGCAAGTTGGCTTGATGAAAAACAAAGTAATCAATTGACTGCCTATCCACTTTAGTTTCTGTTAACAACACATTTACGCTGGGCGCAATTTCCCGAAGGGCGAAATTAAATATCCTTACCCCATCGAGCTTCATTTGCAAATTATTACGCAAAATTCCATTTCCGTACTCTTTAACCTCAAATGATTTCTGGTTTACCTTATTTCTAAAGCCTCCGTCAGGCACACAAATATCATCAAATTCGCAGCCATCAGTTTGCAAATTGAAATGCATTTTTTTCCCTTCTTCAAACTCTAGTGCCGAAGCTGTGCCGGCATCTGAAAAAAGCGGAGTTGTACTTTTGTCTTGTGCCGAAATAATCTGTGTAGATGTATCGCCTACCAACAACAGCCCCTTGAGTCCTCTCATGTTTTGCAACAAACTTGCTATCGTGGAAAGACCATATACATAGCCCGAACATCCAAGGTTGACATCAAAGGCAATGCAAGACTTAGGCAGGCCAAGTTTATGCTGCAGTACAGATGATGTATTGGGAATCAGGTAATCTGGAGTTTGGGTAATAAAAATCAGAACACCTATCTCTTCTCTCTTCCACCCTAAATCTTCTAGTAATTTTTCCGCTGCGGCAAAGCACAAATCGCTGGCTGTGATTTTTGGGTCTGCAACTCTACGGTATCTTATACCTACCGTATTTACAAATGCTGTTTTTTCAGCTTCAGTAAGCAAATCTACCTGCATGTTATCGGCAACTTGCTTTGGTACGCAAGCACTTATTCCGCTCAACTTCACATTTGGCACGGTAAAAATTGCCATTCTATTTCTGTTTTACAATATCGAAAAGGTCGGCAATAGTTACGGCACGTTTCAGGTCTTCGGCTGTTATTACTTTTTCGTAGTCAGCATCTATCATGGCTATTACAATCAGCGTCATCATGCTACCCCATTCCTCTAAATCGGCATACCTGGTAGTGGCCGTAATTGTTTCGGTCTTTGTGTAATTAAAGCAGGCGGCAAATTTTTCAACAAACTCGTTTTGTAGCATTTCGGCACAATTTAGAAAAGCTGCCAAGCGTAACAAGCAGCGGCTTTACTTTAATATTTGTTTTCTCAATGTACGAGCCCGTAAATCTAGCCCATCGTGGCTCCAGCCCGGTGAATAGAAAATGTATTTCAGCTTATCAGAAATTTTGGGTGCTCGTTTTACATCTCTCCAAATATCTATAAACTCATGCGTTGCGATTTTGAACAAATTATACGTGTTTATGTTCTTGGTAATTCCGTAAATCGGCTTCTCTTCGATTAACTCTTCAGCAAAAGTGCCAAACATACGATCCCAGATAATTAAAATGCCCGCGTGATTTTGGTCGAGATAGCGAATATTAGATGCATGATGAACGCGGTGATGCGATGGGGTGTTAAAGAAAAACTCAAACCACTTAGGCATTTTTCTGATCAATTCGGTATGCACCCAGTACTGATAAATAAGTGAAATACTCATCATCATCATCATCATTAATGGTGGAAATCCAACAATAGGCATCCAGATCCACCACGCAAACTTATAGAACTGTTCGCCCCAACTTTGGCGAAGCGCGGTGGCAAGGTTCAATGTTTGCGATGAATGGTGGTTTACATGAGCCGCCCATAAAATTCTGATTTCGTGACTAAGGCGGTGATGCCAGTAAAAGGTAAAATCATCAGCAAAAAGTATAAACACCCAGGTGTACCAATGCCAGCCCAACCCTGCATTGGCATCTTCGGCACTTCCATGAAAATGGGTAAAAACAATGGTATAGGTGCCAAGAGCTAACCCTTTCATCAGCAAGTCAATGACAAGTGAGCCAAGCCCCATGCCTATTGATGAAACAGCTTCTTTGGTTTCATACAAATGCAACTTCTCTTTCCAGTTAATGTATAGCTCTGCGGCTATAGCAACTAAAAAAAAAGGTATTGCGTAAACCACAGGGTCTTTATCGGGGGGCATTTCTTTAAAAATCTGAATTAACATAGCCTATGTTTTATTCAACGTAAAAATACCATACAAATTATTTTCCCCAACCGTTGAAATGTTTTGGTAAACTGATTTATCTCAAAATTACTTTCGTTGAAAATTAAACACATGGCGTCAGTACAAGAACTAAAACAAATAGCATCACAAGTACGCAGAGACATTGTTCGAATGGTTCATGCGGTAAATAGCGGGCACCCAGGCGGCTCCTTAGGGTGTACTGAATTTTTTGTGGCTTTGTACTTTGGGATTATGAAACACAATCAAAAATTTTCGATGGACGCAATAGGTGAAGATGTTTTCTTTTTATCAAACGGACATATTAGCCCTGTTTGGTATAGCGTGTTGGCACATGCCGGATACTTCGACAAAAGTGAACTAAGCACATTCCGTAAACTGAATACCCGGTTGCAAGGGCACCCCACCACACACGAACAGCTACCCGGAATCCGTGCCGCATCGGGCTCGTTAGGGCAAGGCATGAGCATGGCAATTGGTGCAGCACTTTCTAAAAAATTAAACAACGATTCTTCTTTGGTGTACTCACTGCATGGCGATGGCGAATTTCAGGAAGGGCAAATTTGGGAGTCGTTGATGTTTGCCCCTCACAACAAAGTAGATAATCTTATATGCACCATTGACTATAACAACGCTCAAATTGATGGCAGTTGCGATACCGTTTTAAGCCACCGCGATTTAAAAGCAAAAATTGAAACTTTTGGCTGGGATGTAATGGAATTAAAAGAAGGCAACAATATTGAATCAGTATTAGCAGCTTTGAATGAAGCTAAACAGAGAGCAGGTAAAGGCAAGCCTGTTTTCATTATTATGCATACGCAAATGGGTTATGGAGTTGATTTTATGCAGGGCGGGCATAAATGGCACGGGGTAGCACCTAATGATGAGCAACTGGCAAAAGCATTGGGACAGTTGGAGGAAACGTTGGGGGATTACTAAAACGCAAACGTGGTTTTACCCTGCTCGTCTTTATACACATAGTTAACTACCCTCGGCCAAAGAGGCGCTATCATTTCATTTTCCCATTTATTCAACTCGTCAGTAAGTAATTTTACAGTTTCAGGGTTTTGGTAAAACAGATTTACATGCTCGGTGCTGTCAGTAGTAATCTGATACAAAAAATTGTTGCCGTCAAACTCATTCAACATCATTTTCCATTCGCCTTTACGTATAGCTTTGTTGAACTCACTTCGCCAATACAGAGTACGCTGTTCTGCAACTTTATTTTGCCCGCTGGTGTATTGTAGCAGGTTTATGCCGTCAAATTTTCTATCGGTAGGCAGTTCTAACCCAATTACGGAAGCTACGGTGGCAAACACATCGAATGAAATAACCGGATTGTGTATCACAGTATTTGGCTGAATATGGCTGCCCCATTTCATCAAAAATGGCACTCGAATTCCGCCTTCAAAATTTGTAAGCTTACCTCCTCTGAACGGAGCGTTATCAGTGGTGCCATTGTAAACAGCACCTCCATTGTCGCTTAAAAAAAACACTAAAGTATTTTCTTCCAAGCCGTTCTTCTTCAAATGGTTCATCAGCCGGCCAACATCGTCATCCAGCTTTTTAATCATAGCTGCATAGGTGCGTTTTGCCGGATCCTTAATATGTTTAAACTGCTCATAATAATCCTTAGTTACCTGAAGCGGTGAGTGTGGTGCATTGTATGGTAAATACAAAAAGAACGGCTTTGTTTTAGAGCGGTCAATAAATGCAATAGCTTCATTGGTTAAAACATCGGTTAGGTAATTATCTTCTTCCACACGTTCACAACAATTGCGAAGTATAGCGCAATTACCTTTTCTACCTGCTGCTGTGTGCCACTGGTGCACATCCATATAATCACTACGAACAGGATTATTTACAATGGTAGGGCTGGTAACCGGAGCATACATGGTAAATGCTTCATAAAAACCATATTGGTAATCGAAACCTCGTGTGCATGGAAGTGCAAAATCGGCAGCTCCTAAATGCCATTTGCCGACAATACCTGTGGTGTAATCGTATTTTTTAAGTAGCTCGGCCAATGTAATTTCAGATGGTGGCAAACCTTGCCTCAGCCGTTCTTCCACCTCCGGTACTTCTTTCGACTTTATAGGTGAGAGAGGTTTAAATCGAGGCATGATTTTAAAACCGAAATACTCAATCATGTTTTTAAGGTATCGGTGATTTGGCTGAAATTCGTGCCCAAACCGTTGCTGATAACGGCCAGTAAGCAATCCGGCTCGGCTGGGTGAGCAAACCGGTGATGATATATACCCTTCGGTAAATGTAGCGCCTTGCTTGCCTATGGCGTCTATATTTGGCGTGCTAACCAACTTGTTTCCGTATAACGAAATATCAGTTTGCCCAAGGTCATCGGCAAGTATGATGACAATGTTGGGACGGGTGTACTTCGAAAAGTCTACTACCTTTTCAGTCAAAAACTTTCGTTTGCCTTCAATCAGCTTTTCATCGAAATATATTTTGAACTTATCGCTCTCAAAATTTTTAAATAAGAATGCGGAAGTGCCTAAAGCAAACACAACGAGAAAGCATGCAAATAATACCTTATTACGATTTTTCATTTGTGGGTGGTGGAAAAATAAAGGTTTTATTGAGATAAATATTTGAAATTATATATTCTACCTTTCGTGCATTATAAAATGAAGGTTTCCAACGCTGGTATATATCTTTTTGTCTTTAGCTTTTTGTTAAGTATAGACTGTGTTTTCGCACAACAAACCCAAGTTTACAAACCAAATGTAAGCCGGGTACTGTTTCTGCTTGATGCATCGGGGAGCATGAAAGAAGAGTGGAACGGAAAAAGAAAGTTTGATGTTGCTAAAGAATTGCTCTACAAGCTCATTGACTCGGTAGAAAAGAAAAATCCAAATGTAGAGTTCGCTGTTCGTGCCTTCGGGTTTCAACATCACCGCAACGACAGAAATTGCAACGATTCAAAACTCATTGTTCCCTTTGCAAAAAACAATGCCGAAAACATTCGCGTTGCGCTAAACAAAGTTTTGCCTCAGGGCATGACCCCCATTGCTTATTCACTTTTACAGTCGCCAGATGATTTTCCACCAGATAAGCGGAGCTTAAATTCAATAATCGTGATTACAGATGGAAATGAAAACTGCCAGGGAAACCCTTGCAGTGCATCTCAAAAGTTGTTAGATAAACGCATTTCACTCAGGCCTTTTATTATTGGTTTAAACGGTGGAGAAAAATTTGTTCAGCAGTTGGCATGTATAGGCACTGTGTTAGACACAAAAGACGAATCTTCACTTTACAACACAGTAGGCGTAATTATAAAGCAAACATTAAACACCACCACCGCACAGATCAACCTGCTTGACATGAACGAAAACCCCACAGTTACCAATATTCCGTTTACGCTTTATGACCACACCACCAAAAAAATACTCTACAACTTTATTCATACGTTAAACGATAAAGGCAACCCAGATACTCTCTTTCTTGACCCTGTAGGCATTTATGATTTAGAACTACACACCTATCCTCCACTAAAGAAACAGAACATAGAACTTACGCCCGGCAAACACAATATTATTGCCCTGGATGTGCCCGCAGGAAATATAAAAGTGGAATGTGTAGCTGCTTCTATAGCCAACAATAATGCACAGGTTTTAGTGCGTACTCACAGTGCTTCATTAGATATTTTAAA
The DNA here is from genome assembly GCA_964615305.1 of uncultured Chitinophaga sp. Classification (GTDB taxonomy): domain Bacteria; phylum Bacteroidota; class Bacteroidia; order Chitinophagales; family LD1; genus Bog-950. Next base: position 172,258 of record CAZTNA010000005.1, on the reverse strand, counting down.
TGTACAGGACTTGAACGAAGAAGAAAAGTATTTGGCTTCGGATTATAGTCTTGAAATACTTACAACACCGGCCAATCATTTCGATACTGGGGTGGTAGCAGGCATCAATAACAAGCTAACAATACCCAACTACGGCACGCTGAGTTTAATGACACAGGACAAGTTATTGGTAAGTATCTATCAAACAAAAGATAATTTACTGAAATTAGTTTCAGGTTTTGAGATGAATAATAAAACGGAAAACAAAAAACTTCAACCCGGTGAATACTGGCTGATTTTTAAGTCGAAAAATAACTACGATAGCGAAAGTACCCGAACAAAACAATTTACTGTATTAGAGGGTCAAACTGTAGTATTAAACCTTTCGGAATGATGAAACAGTATGATGTTTACCATTGGCTATTGGAATTAATTACAAAGTGTTTACTCTGTCTTTGTACTTTTTGTTTTGTGCTTAACTCCCATTCACAAGAGCGCACTCGAATTTTGTTTTTAGTAGATGCCTCACTTAGTATGAAAAATGAATGGAAAGGTGGCAGCAAATGGGAAGTAGCCAAAGCCGCATTGCAACAAATAGCCGATAGCATAGCATTGGTTCCTAATTGTGAAACCGGCATGCGTGTGTTTGGTCATTTATATCCTGAGCCCGATAAGAACTGCCACGATTCGCGATTAGAGGTTAGGATAGATTCTTCAAACACCAGAAGCATAAAGAAGAAGCTCGAAGAAATAAGGCCGAAGGGTATTACCCCACTTGTTTACTCGCTAGAGAAAAGCGTAAATGATTTTGCCGGTATACCGGCAAAAAACGTAATAATTGTAATTACCGATGGCGAAGATGCCTGTAACCGAGATCCATGCTCGGTAGCACTTCTGCTTCAGAAAAACAACATTACACTACGCCCTTACATTATTGGTATGGCACTTCAAGGCAAAAATATTGACGAAATGCAATGCATGGGTAAGCTATACAACACTAACTCAGCCGAAGAATTTTATCGCACATTGCTAGATGTAGTGGCAGAATCAGTGGCAAAAACTTCGTTGCAAATAAACCTTAACGACCAAAACGGTAAACCCAACGAAACTAACGTTAACATGACTTTATACGATCTGGAAACCGGATTGCCTAAATACAATTTCTATCACACGCTTAATCAACGCGGCCTGCCCGATACGCTTATAGTTTCTCCATCTTTACAATATCGGTTGCAAGTTCACACCATACCACCTCTCTTTGCAGACAGCATTATTCTCCGTAAAAACCAACACAATGTTATAACTATGAGCGCTCCTCAGGGGTTGCTCAATTTTACTTTGCAAGGCAATATTATTTCTAAATCTGCTGCTATGGCACGAATTAAGTGTCTGGTACACAAACCGGGTAAAAGCGCTACACTTAATGTACAGGAAGTAGCTACCGCTGAAAAATATCTATGTGGAACATACGATCTGGAAATTCTTACACTGCCCCGTACAATTGTAAAAGGAGTAAAAATTGAACAAAGTAAGACTACTGAGGTGCAGATTCCTACACCCGGTATTCTTACTATCAACAAAAGTTTTGAAGCTTATGGGGGAATTTTTATTGAAGAAAAAGATGGTATGATGAAAATATTTGAGTTACATCTAAAAGAAAAACAAGAAACCATAGCCCTACAACCCGGTAAATACAGGCTGGTGTACCGCTCAAAAAATGCCCGCACTATCCACACAAGTGTAGATAAAGAGTTCGAAGTGGTGAGTGGTGGAAGTTTAAGTTTGAAACTTTAATTTTCTATCAGGCATTTAACCCAAACACAACACGCAATGACTTTAGCTGATTTCGTTTCAACCGGAAAAAAAGATACACGTTCAGGTTTTGGTGCGGGCATTTTACAACTCGGCAAAACCAACCCAAACGTTGTTGCACTCTGTGCCGACCTTGCGGGTTCGCTCAAGTTAGATGATTTTATAAAAGAGTTTCCCGAACGCTATGTGCAATGTGGTGTAGCCGAAGCAAATATGATTGGCATTGCTGCGGGTATGACCATAGGAGGAAAAATTCCGTTTGCAACTACCTTTGCAAACTTTGCTACCGGAAGAGTGTATGATCAAATACGACAGAGTGTAGCCTACAGTGGCAAAAACGTAAAAATTGCCGCTTCTCATGCAGGATTAACATTGGGGGAAGACGGTGCTACTCATCAAATTTTAGAGGACATAGGACTAATGCAGATGCTACCTGGCATGGTGGTTATTAACCCTTGTGATTACAATCAAACTAAAGAAGCTACAATTGCCTCAGCTGAACATGTAGGTCCGGTTTATTTGCGTTTCGGAAGACCCGCATGGCCAATTTTTATGCCTGAAGGCAGTTTCAAAATTGGCAAGGCCATATTAATGAACGAAGGAAAGGACGTTACAATTTTTGCAACCGGCCATTTAGTTTGGAAAGCTGTAGAAGCAGTAAAGCAACTGGAAGAAGAAGGACTTTCGGTAGAATTGATAAACATACATACCATTAAACCGCTAGATGCAGAAGCAGTATTAAAATCAGTAGCAAAAACCAAGTGCGCTGTGATATGTGAAGAACACAACCGTATTGGCGGATTGGGCTCAACTGTTGCACTGCTTTTAGCACAACAACAGCCTACCCCGCTTGAATATGTAGCCGTGAACGATTCTTTTGGCGAAAGTGGAACGCCTGATCAGTTGCTTGTTAAATATGGCTTAGATACCATACACGTAATAGATGCGGTAAAGAAAGTATTGAAGCGGAAATAATAATCAGTTTTCTGCGGCAGGTCTGATTCTGTTTAAAATTCTGAATTCGCAAACAACTTGCGTTACTCAATTTCACCTATTCATATATTAGCGTCATGACAGAAAAAATTTTAATTATTGATTTCGGCTCGCAATATACTCAACTGATAGCCCGCAGAGTTCGTGAATGTGAAGTGTATTGCGAAATTGTACCGTATAACAACATTCCGAAACTTACAAGCGACATTAAAGGTATAATATTGTCAGGTTCGCCAGCCAGTGTACGCGATGCAGATGCCCCTAAAGTTGATCTTGCCAAACTTATTGAATTTCGTCCGGTGCTTGGCGTATGTTATGGAGCTCAATTACTAGCACAAACCTACGGAGGCAGCGTAGAAAAGAGCAATACCCGCGAATACGGCAGAGCACATTTACAGATAAAAGACAAAGATGATAAGCTTCTAAAAAGCGTTTCTGACAATTGTCAAATTTGGATGAGCCATGCCGACTCCATAAAAAGCATTGGAGAAAAATTTGAGTTAATTGCTGGCTCAGACTCAATAGATGTGGCTGCTTACCGGTCAAAACAAAACGAGTTTGCCAATCAGGTTTACGCGTTACAGTTTCACCCGGAGGTTTATCACAGTACCGAGGGAACTAAAATTCTATCTAATTTTTTGTTTGACATCTGTGGCTGTGCACACAAATGGACTTCGGCAAGTTTTGTGGAAGAAACAATCAAAAATTTAAAATCTCAGATTGGAAACGACCAGGTAATACTCGGCTTAAGCGGTGGAGTAGATTCATCGGTAGCTGCTTTGCTTTTAGAAGAAGCCATTGGAGATAATCTACTTTGCATTTTTGTTGACAACGGCTTGTTGCGCAAAGACGAATTTGAAACTGTGCTAAAGCAGTATGAAGAAATGGGCTTAAATGTTCACGGAGTACGTGCCGGCAATAGGTTTATGAAAGAGTTGGCCGGTGTAATTGACCCGGAGCAAAAACGAAAAATTATCGGTCGTGTGTTTATTGAAGTATTTGAGCATGAATCACACAAGCATCCGGAAGTAAAATGGTTGGCACAGGGTACTATTTACCCTGATGTAATAGAGAGTGTGTCAGTTAAGGGTCCATCAGCCACCATAAAAAGCCATCATAATGTTGGCGGGCTGCCTGATATTTTAAAATTAAAAATTGTTGAGCCACTCCGTAACTTGTTTAAAGATGAAGTTCGAAAAGCGGGACATGAACTAGGATTGGTTCCGGATATTTTGTACCGTCATCCCTTTCCGGGTCCCGGTTTAGCGGTGAGAATACTAGGGGAAATTACTCCGGAGAAGGTGCATATACTACAAGAGGCAGATCATATTTATATTGAGAATCTTAAAAAGTTTGGCCTTTATAATCAAGTGTGGCAAGCAGGCGCTGTATTAACTCCTATAAAAACAGTAGGTGTCATGGGCGATGAGCGAACTTATGAACACGTATTAGCATTAAGGGCTGTAAATTCAACCGATGGTATGACAGCCGATTGGAGCCATCTGCCTTACGATTTTCTGGCTAAAACTTCGAATGAAATTATTAATAAGGTAAAGGGCGTGAATCGTGTGGTGTATGACATAAGTTCAAAACCTCCGGCCACTATCGAGTGGGAGTAGTTCCTGCTGATTCAAATTACAGCCATGAGATTTTTAAGAGTTTCCGGATTATTGAGAGAGTTTAAAAAGCAGCTTGCAACAGTTGCACTATGTTTAATAACCGTACTTTCTATTGCCGAAGCTGACTCTACCTACCGTATTGGTATTATTCTGGCATTTCAAACAGCTTCTACTGCCGAAAAAATTGATGCCTTCAACAGCGCACACGATTTGCATACCGCACGCAAAATACGGCTGAATGATGATGCAGTAAATTCACTGGACTTTTACTTAGGCGCTCTTACGGCATTAGAGCGTAGCAAAGAATCTGTTGAAGTTTTTGTGTACGATAATTGGAATAGCGATTCAGTAACAACAGAAATTTTAAAACATCAAGAACTAAAAACTTGTGATGCAATAATTGGCAGTGTATCATCATCTTCAGCCAAATTAGTGGCTGAGTTTTGCAAGCAAAACAAGATTCTGAATTTTCAACCCTTCAGCCCTTCAAAAAACTTAACAGCAAACAACCCCTACCATGTAAAATTGGCTCCCACTATTGATGCTCATGCCGAAGCCATGTTTTTATCTGTTTGCGATTCATTTTCTGGAGCAAATGTTATTATTTATACTCCAAACATTGATGTAAGCACATCAGTAGCGGCACATCTTGATTCGTTATTTAAAGCATACAACACTACAGCCGAAATAAAGTTTACAGTTACTCTGCTAAATAGCAAAGACATGCTGGTGAACGAAAAAAAAACAACCGTTAGAGAACAATTAAAATCATTTAAAGACAACATACTTTTTATAACAGCGTTCGAAGAGTCGTTTGTAAATGGTAATTTAAGGGTGTTGTATCCGGAACTAAAAACCGATTCTATCATTGTGTATGGAATGCCGAATTGGTTGAATGGCGATGTATTACGGCTGGATTATTTAAACGATTTTCACACACATATTACAGATGCCTTTAACCCTGATTCGCCACATGCCGAAACATTTCTGTTTAATCACTACTACCCCGAAACTGCAGGTGAAGACCCCACACGATTTTCGTATTTGGGGTACGATGTAACTAAGTTTGTGTTAGAAAACTTTAAGCAGTTCGGTAAAAATGTGCATGAAAATTTAAACGGCCAGCACTTTACCGGAGCAGTTTACCAATTCAACATAGCTCCAAGTTTAAAAGGCGAAACCTTAAACTACTACGAAAACATAAAGATCAACGTGTTTTCCATTAGCGACTATCAGCTTCGCAGAGTGTGGTAATAAGTCATGCCTTAGGAAGTGAGATTCTAAAAGTAGTCCCCTGCCCTATTTCTGAACTTTTTACAAATATTTTACCCTTGTGGTATTCTTCAACTATACGTTTACTGAGTGAAAGGCCCAACCCCCACCCTCTTCTCTTGGTACTAAATCCGGGTTCAAAAATGGTTTCAAATTTGTTTTTGGGTATTCCCTTTCCACTGTCAGAAACATCAATATGAATTTGTGAGGTATCGGCATGAACTTCCAAATCTATTTCACCCTCACCATTCATAGCATCAAGCGCATTCTTCAATAAATTTTCGAGTACCCAGTCAAACAACTGTTCATTAATATTTATCTGTAGACCATCAGGGCAGTGTAAATCCATTTTTGCTTCGCTGCTGGCTCGTTTGCGCATATAATCTATGTTTCTTCTTAAAGTTTGCAATACACTTTGTGGTGTAAGCTGAGGTACTGAGCCAATTTTTGAAAAACGTTCAGCCACCAGACCTAACCGCTTTACATCATGCTGCAATTCGTTCAAAATATTCTCTTGCCCCTTCATACCTTCTAACTCTCGCAAATACTCTATCCAACCTTCAAGCGATGATATTGGTGTACCTAACTGATGTGCGGTTTCTTTAGCCATGCCAACCCATACTAAATTCTGTTCGGCTCTACGGGCATTGCTAAATGCAAAATAAGAGATGAGTAAAAACGCACTAAAAATACCCAACTGTACGTATGGGAATATGCGTAACTGCTTGAGCGTTTGTGATTCATCATAATAAATGTAACGGGTAACCCCTTCTCCTAAATCAACTACCAGCGGGTCATGAGTTTCCTGCATCTGTTTTATCATTTTAAACGCTCCGTCAGTAGTACTCATTTTCATTGAATCAATATTGCCAAAATGCAGCACGTTCATTTTGTCGTCAGTTAGTATTACAGGTGCTGATGCCGTATTCAATACAACTTCAGAAATAAACGTTTCCACTAAATCATTCAGTGTTTCTCTCAACTTAGTAAACAAGTTAGAGTCTTTATAGTAGATGTAATTTTTACTTACCTTATAGTCAACTAATATGGGCGCATACATTGAAAAATCAGCGCGCATGTGTGGCGGCAAATTTTCGAGCGATGTTACACCAGCGGGAAGTTCAATGTTTCGTGTGCCAATAATTTGCCCCTTATCGTTGGTAAGTATGGCTGGTATATCGGTATTGGCTGTTACTATATCATTAAAGAACGTAAGCATTTCATTATCATTTACGCTCAGCACAAACTTGGTGCTTTGTGCATAAACATTCACTTTTTTCCGTTCATCAGCTGCTAGTTTGGTAAACAACTCTTTTGTATAGCGAACCAGCTTAGCTTTCCGTCCTATAGCTTCTGCCCAAAGAGTAGCTTTAAATTTTTCTTCTTCTTCAATTTTATTGGCTAGTTTGTTGGTATAAATGACCGTGCACAGGCCTATAAATACTCCAACTAAAAGGAGAATAAGTTTTAAGTTCGATTTCTGAGAATAAATATCCATAGCCGGTTACGCAGAGTGCAAATTAGTAAAATGCACATGTGAACACACAACGACTACGGCCAAAACTTATTATGAAGCTTTGAAACCGCGAAACACTAACCAAGTCATTACATCAATAGGAACAGTTACATTAAAATTTTCCGTTGGCTTTTTTCCACTCTACTTCTGCCAACAGATAAATGTAGAGTTGTTGCATGTAGTTAAACTCCGTTTCCTTTAGCGTGTTTTCTGCATCCAACACGTCTTGATAGGTGGCCATAGAGTTTGCATAACGTACGTTTACATCCTTCACCACTTCTTCGGCAAGCGCTACATTTTCTTTAATCAATTGCAGATTAGATGCGGCATTGCTATAGTTAACCGATGCTATTTGCAGTTGGTAGTTGATGCTGTTTCTAAGAGTTGACAGGTTGTTCTCATTTTTTCTAATAACCCATTTCTGCTGGTTAGCAAGTGATAGTTTCTGCAACCCATCAAACAACGGAACATTGACCCGCACACCAATATATGATGTCCAGAACCAATTTTCTTTTTTAAAAACATACTCATTATCTAATCCTTGTCCACCAATAAAACCATAACCGTTTATAGATGGCATATACTGCCAATTAATTTTTTGTAACTGAATTTTGTTCAAATTTTGTTGGGTCATTTCTGCCTTTATTTCAATACGGTTCAACTCAGCGTACTTATAATCCGTATACTCCGGCAACACTTCGGGTTTAACTTCAACCGGAAGTTTATCTGACAATTCAAGTGCTGAGCCTGGTGCAAGACCAATCAATTGTGCCAACGCAGCTTTTGAGGTTCTGGTAGAATCTTTTACCACTTTGAATTGAAACTTTGCATTCGACAAATTCAGATAGGCGCGGTTTACATCTGTCTTCAATGCGCTCTGGTTATCGTATTTCACCTTCGTGTCATCGTATGCTTTTTGAAATCGAGCTACACTCTTTTCTGCCTTAGTTACTCTCTCTTCATTTAGTAATGCTGAATAGTACGCTTTTGTAACATTCACTTTTAAATCAATAAGCGCTTGTTGGTACTGCAAGTCAGCTAATTGTTGTTGTCTTTTAGAATACTTAATATCCATAACAGAACCCATATCAAGCAAAGGCACATTTAAATCTATGCCGGCATTGGCTGAATAGTTTGTTCCCTGTTGAATGGTTTTTTCCTCTTCAATATTTGTGATGGGGTTCGGAAACTTCAACACCACTTTCCCAAGTTTTAGGTTGTCGCGCAAGTCAACACTACCGTTTAACTTAGGAAGATACTTAGAAGCTGACTCCAGTTTTTTAGCTGCGGCTATTTGCCGGTCTGCTTTGTAGTTCTGAAAAGCCGGTTGGTTGCTCTGTGCATAATCAAAGGCCTCGTTTAAACTTAGCTTAAAATTTTGCTGCGCTGAAGTATGCAGACAAGCTGCCAGCAGAATTGGAATCAATTTCTTCATGAATAAAATTTTGCAAGGCGAAAAAGAAAAGAAAGAAGCAAATAGCACAACTACAAACCCCGAACCGCAGAATATGAAGTTTAAAGCGTAAAAATCGTGCAAACCAACCCTACAGGGATTTATTTACTTAACTACCACAACTTTCTATTTTCGTTGCCTCTTAAAATCACAAACTTTATTTATGAGCAGCAAACGAATAGTAGTAATAGACGGGGCTCGTACACCCTTTCTGCGTTCCGGAACAGATTATATGGATTTAATGAGTTACCAATTAGGGCAGTTTGCCATAAAAGGGCTATTGGCAAAAACCGGCATAGATCCAAAAGAAGTAGGCTACGTAATTATGGGCACGACAATAAGTAATGTAAAAACCGGAAACGTTGCTCGCGAAGCAGCAATTACAGCAGGTGTTCCAAACACAGCCCCCTGCCATACGGTTACCATGGCATGTATTTCGGCTAATCAGGCTATAGTTACCGGCATGCATATTTTGCAAAATGGTGATGCAGATGTGGTAATAGCCGGGGGTACAGATTGTGTAAGTGATGCCCCTATTTTGTTTAACCGCCCTATGCGTAAAAAACTTTTTAAAGCACAAAAACTAAAGGGTTTTGCTGACACTCTAAAATTTGTATTCAGTTTACGCCCAAAAGATTTTGCACCAGAAGCTCCGGCTGTTGCTGAATTTCTTACAGGACGTACCATGGGCGTAGATTGTGATATACTGGCAGCCCGCTATGGAGTTACCCGGCAAGAACAAGACGAATTTGCAGTGCGTTCACATCAGCTAGCTGCCGATGCCGATGCCAAAGGGTTGTTAGCAAATGAAATTACTGCGGTTGAAGCTGCCCCAACCTTTAAAGCAGTAAAAAAAGATAACGGTTTCCGTGGCGACACAACACTCGAAAAAGTAGCCAAACTAAAACCCGCTTTTGTAAAAAATGGCGGTACTATTACGGCTGCCAATGCTTCATTTTTAACTGACGGAGCAGCAACTGTTTTGTTAATGACCGAAGAAAAAGCGCTTCAACTGGGGCTAAAACCAAAAGCGTATTTACACAGCTATGCATTCAGTGGTTGCGACTTAAAAGAAGAGTTGTTGTTGGGCCCTACCTACGCTATTTCAAAGCTATTTGACAAAAACGGAATGAATTTTTCAGACATTGATGTATTTGAGTTTCACGAGGCATTTGCCGGGCAAATACTCGCTAATCTCAAGTGCCTTGCCAGCGATGATTTTGCTAAAACAAAACTTGGTCGTGAGAAAGCTATTGGCACAGTACCAATGGATAAATTCAATTTATGGGGTGGAAGCCTATCATTAGGCCATCCGTTTGGTGCTACAGGCGCGCGATTAGTTACTACCGCGGCCAATAGGTTGATAAAAGAAAACGGAAAGTATGCTCTTTTAGCTGCATGTGCTGCGGGCGCGCACGGACATGCTATGGTGCTGGAAAGAGCATAAACCAAACTTTACTATGGTTTACTTAACCCGTAGAGAACACTTTAATGGAGCTCATCGCCTTTTTAATCCGGCATGGAGCGAAGAACAAAACGATGCCGCGTTTGGTAAGTGCGCCAACAAAAACTGGCATGGCCATAATTTCGATTTATATGTAACCGTGCGTGGCAAGCCTTCAGCCGAAACCGGCTTTATTATGAATGCTCATGAACTGAGTAAAATTATTAAACAAGAAGTAGTTGACCGCCTCGATCACAAAAATTTTAACCTCGATGTGCCAGAGCTAAAAAATGTTTTACCCAGCACAGAAAACGTGGCAAAACAAATTTGGGAATGGCTGCATCCGCACATAAAATGTTGTGAGCTTTACAGCATTAAACTGGTTGAAACAGAAAACATTTATGTGGAATATTTTGGTGAATGAATCTTTGTATTTTAACTTCAAAACACCCATCAATGCCTTACAAAAAATCAGAGTCATACAACGAAGCATCGCTTAAACTTGCTACTGACAATTATCGTCAGCTACTACAGGCCTTAGGAGAAGATGTAGAACGCGAAGGCCTGTTAAAAACACCCGAACGAGCAGCAAAAGCACTTCACTTTTTGGCGCAAGGTTACAAGATAGATGCGCTCGAGATAATGAAGAGTGCTATTTTTCATGAAGAGCATAATCAAATGGTAATTGTGAAAGACATTGAGTTGTATTCACTCTGCGAACACCATTTATTGCCATTTTACGGGCGAGCGCATATTGCCTATATACCCAATGGAAAAATTGTTGGGCTTAGCAAACTGGCAAGAGTAGTAGATGCGTACGCCCGCAGGTTTCAGGTGCAGGAACGCCTAACCATTCAAATACGTGACTGTATTCAACAAGCTCTTGACCCGCTTGGTGTTGCCATTGTTATAGAAGCTAAACATTTGTGTATGATGATGCGCGGTGTCAATAAACAAAACTCAGTAACCACTACTTCTGCATTTACCGGTGAATTCGAAAAACAATCTACCCGTAACGAGTTTATCAACTTGATATCGGCCAAGTTAAGTTAGTGTTGAACTCCTATTATTCAATAAACACTTCATAATGAAAGCATACATTTTTCCCGGACAAGGCTCGCAGTTTTCGGGCATGGGTAAAGACTTGTTTGAAACTTTTGATAAGGCAAAAGAAATGTTCTTAACGGCCGATGAAATACTTGGTTTCAGCATTTCGAAAATAATGTTTGAAGGTAGTGATGATGAATTAAAACAAACCAGAGTAACGCAGCCGGCCATTTTTCTTCACTCTGTAGTAGCATTTGCTTGTTTAGACAACCCGCTACCTGATTTGGTTGCTGGCCATTCTCTCGGTGAATTTTCGGCATTGGTGGCTAATAAGACTTTGAGTTTTGAAGCTGCTCTTCGTTTAGTCTCTATCCGTGCGCAAGCCATGCAACATGCGTGCGAGCTAAACCCATCTGCTATGGCTGCCGTTCTTAACTATCAAAGCGAACAGCAAGTAGAAGAAATATGTGCTTCTATTACAAATGAAATTGTTGTGGCAGCAAACTATAATGCACCTTCTCAACTTGTTATATCGGGCAGTGTGGCAGGTATTGATACTGCTATTGAAAAACTCAAAGCAGCGGGTGTTCGCAAAGCCATTAAATTGCCCGTGGGCGGTGCTTTTCATTCCCCTTTAATGGAGCCTGCACGAGCTGAATTGGCACAAGCCATTCACGGAACAACTTTTGATACCCCGTTATGTGCGGTTTATCAAAACGTTTCGGCTAAAGCAGAGACAGATGCCATCATTATTAAAGAAAACCTGATTGCACAACTTACTTCACCCGTTCGCTGGACACAGACAGTAAGACAGATGAAAGCCGATGGAGCCACTGAGTTTATTGAAGTAGGCCCCGGCAATGTTTTAGAAGGTTTAGTAAAAAAAATACTGGCTAGCTAATTGTTCTATATACGATGGTAGAAAAAACTAAAAATTCATCAGCCAATTTTCAACCTAAAAACCGAAATGAATGGAGGCAATGGCTTATAAAAAACCATGAGGTGAAACAATCGGTTTGGCTAACGCTTTATAAAAAAAATTCGGGAAAACCCACTATTAACTGGAGCGAAGCTGTGGACGAAGCGCTTTGCTTTGGCTGGATAGACAGCACTCGTAAATCGGTAGATGAAGAAAGCTTTATACAGTTTTTTACTCGTAGAAAGCCCACCGGCACCTGGTCGAAAATCAATAAAGAAAAAGTGCGTGAACTTACAGCACTTGGATTAATGACTACAGCCGGGTTAAAAAGCATAGAGCTAGCTAAACAAAATGGCTCGTGGAATATTTTGGATAGTGTAGAAGAAATGGAGATACCGAAAGAACTTTCGATAGCCTTTAAAAATCACGCTGGCTCGCAAGAGTATTTTATGGGTTTAAGTAAGTCGGTACGCAAAAGCATTTTGCAATGGGTTGTGCTTGCCAAGCGAGCCGAAACCAGACAAAAGCGTATAACAGAGATAGCAGAACAGGCAGCAAAAAGACTGAAGCCTAAACACCTTTCATAAGAACGAAAAAATGCAAAAGCTGTTTTTGTTATATTCCTAAACGCATCGAGCCAGAACCTCTGAAGTATTTAATTTTCTTAGCAACATAACCTCATCAATGACATTCGACAACCTGCATCTGATACAACCTATTCTGCAAGCTTTAAAAACAGAAGGTTATACAACCCCAACACCTATTCAGCAACAAGCTATACCCATAGTTTTACAACGCAAAGATTTACTTGGATGCGCACAAACAGGCACAGGCAAAACAGCTGCTTTTGCTATACCTATTTTGCAGTTGTTGCATGAGCAAAAGCAGAACAGAAATGCTAAACCAACTATAAAAGTATTGGTACTTACACCTACTCGCGAGTTGGCCATACAAATAGGCGAAAGCTTTACAGCTTACGGGCGCCACACCGGTATAAAGCACACCGTTATTTTTGGTGGAGTATCGCAAGGTGCGCAAACCACCGCGCTTAATAAAGGTGTAGATATATTGGTTGCCACGCCTGGCCGCTTGTTAGATCTAATGCAACAGGGTTTTATACACCTTAACCAACTCGGCATTTTTGTTTTAGATGAAGCCGACCGCATGCTCGATATGGGATTTATACACGATGTTAAGCGAATAATAAAGGTAATACCGGCTAAACGACAAACGCTTTTTTTCTCGGCCACTATGCCTGCTGAAATTGTAAAATTATCAGCTACTATTCTACATCACCCTGTAAAAGTAGAAGTTACCCCTGTATCATCTACAGCCGACACCATTCAACAGTTTATGTACTTTGTAGATAAGGGAAACAAAAATGCGTTGCTGCTGCATTTACTGAAAAAAGGTGGAGTTGACAACGCTTTGGTTTTTACCCGTACTAAGCATGGTGCAGATAAAGTGGTAAAAACTTTGCTGCGCGAAAACATTCAAGCCCAAGCCATACACGGAAACAAATCGCAGAATGCACGACAAATGGCACTTTCTAATTTTAAAAGCGGTGCCATCCGGATATTAGTAGCTACCGATATAGCTGCACGGGGCATAGATATAGATGCCCTTACTCACGTTATTAACTACGAAATACCCAACATAGCCGAAACGTATGTACACCGTATTGGCAGAACAGGTAGAGCAGGAGCCAATGGCATATCTCTTTCGTTTTGCGATACTGAAGAGAAAGCATATTTGAAAGATATACAAAAGCTAATTGGTAAAACAGTGACGGTAGCAGAGCATCCTTATCCAATGGGCACTAATGTTATACAAGAAAAACGGGCAGATTTTCAAACGCAACACACCTCGCACAAGCCGAAACAGAACCCTTCAGCGCACAAGCCAAAAAAGAGTGGAAAAAAGAAATGGTACGGGCACAAGAAGAAATTCTGATTAGGAGTTTGTTATTTACTGCCGCCCATTCTTTCGTAGCATTTGATTGAACAAACAATAAAAAAAGGAACCGAAGTTCCTTTTTAGCTATTAGTTGGCAGATACCCTTGCCATATATTTTTCAATATCGCGACCTTCTTCGCTGTTAGGGTATTTTTCTTTCAATTGCTGATAAAGTTTTTTGGCCGCTTCGGGCTTACCTGCTTTTTCGTTGGCTAAACCTGCCTTGAAAATGTAGTAAGGGGTGTATGAATCGTTATCAGAAAATGCCGCTGCCTTCTCGTAATAGTTTATAGCATCGTCCATATTACCCAACTCGGCTTTAGCATCACCCAGTGCATTTAAGCGCAAACCGCCAATTACTGGATCGCTGGTGCTAAATTTATCGAGATACTTAACCGCATCATCATATTTTTTAAGATTCAGGGCACAGATGCCGGCATAGTAGTTAGCCAATTTGCCTGCTTTAGTCATACTGTAATCGCTGGCTACTTGCGCAAAGCCCTTGTTGGCTGCGTTACCGTTTAATGCAAGTGCAAACGAATCTTTGGCGAAAGCAAACTCAGCCATATACATGGCTTTCTGGGCTTTAATGTTTTGTTCAGGAAGGTATTTTGCAAAGACATATACCAAACCAATAATCAAGACTGCCAACACTCCCCCGCCAACCATCACTTTCTGCTTATTCTCCTCAACAAAACGCTCAATTTTACCAAGACCGCTTTGAATGTTGTCTTCTAAGTTCTCTGTAATTTCTGCCATTTTTTTACTCTGTTTAAAATTTTGGAAGTGCGAATATAAAATTCCCTGCTATTCTACTAAGAATGGATAATCGGGCTGCATATATATGTCTTTCAACAATTCGTTGTCATCGGGGTAGGGTGAATTTTCGGCAAATACTACGCAATCGTCCACCTGTTTTTCAACGCGGGCAACTATCTCATCTACTTCGTTTGAGGTTGCGTACTTCTTTTTTAAGATAGTTTCAAGTGTAGTTTCTATCGGATCCAGTTTCTTGTATTCTTCTACTTCTTCTTTAGTGCGGTACTTCTGCGGATCGCTCATACTGTGGCCTTTGTATCGGTAAGTGCACATTTCCAAGAAAGTAGGCCCCTCGCCTGCGCGTGCGCGTGCTGCTGCCCGTTCTACAGCATTGTGCACGGTTTCGCACTTCATGGCATCTACGCTTTCGCTGGGCATATCATAAGCCTCACCAAGCGTGGCTATTTTGGTAACGTTAGATGTTCTGCCTACCGATGTACCCATGGCGTATCCGTTGTTTTCGCAAACAAAGATTACGGGCAACTTCCAGGTCATAGCCATGTTGAAAGTTTCGTGCAAAATACCCTGACGGGCAGCGCCATCACCAAAAAAGCAGATGGTTACGTTGTCTTTACCATTGTATTGGTCGGCAAAAGCAATACCTGCCCCTAAACCAATTTGCGCACCTACAATACCATGCCCGCCAAAAAAGCTGTGTTCTTTGCTAAAGAAGTGCATAGAGCCACCTTTCCCTTTTGTGCATCCGGTAGCTTTACCGAAAAGTTCTGCCATTGCCGCATTGCACGAAATGCCTTTGGCTATTGCCAAGCCGTGGTCGCGGTAAGCGGTTATCATGCGGTCATCGGCACGCAGGGCACTCATGGTGCCGGCTGCTACTGCTTCTTGCCCGATATATAAATGGCAGAAGCCGCGTATTTTTTGTTGTCCGTACAACATTCCTGCGCGTTCTTCGAACCTGCGCAAAAGCAGCATGAGTTCGTACCAGTATAAATAGGTCTGTTTGGTTACTTTCGCCATTACATTTCGCGTTTAATTGAGCGAGCCAAAGTAATGTTTCTCACCAAAATCACGCTTCTTCAATTTAAGAATCACGAATCGGTTTCGTTGCAGTTTTCTAAAAAGCTGAATTGCTTTATTGGCAAAAACGGAGTGGGCAAAACCAACTTGCTGGATGCCATCTATTATCTGTGCCTTACCAAAAGCTATTTCAACAGTGTTGACCAGCAGAACATTCTTTTTGGTAAAGATTTTTTCAGAATTGAAGGAAGGTTTCAAAAAACGGCCGATGCTTTTGAAGTAGTTTACAAACTGCCGCCTAATAAACGTAAAGAGCTTACGGTTAACGATGTTACTATTCCAAAACTTAGCGACCACATCGGCAATTTTCCCTGCATTATTATTTCGCCTGACGATAGCCAACTGGTAACAGGCGGCAGCGAGGAGCGCAGAAAATTTATTGATGGCACTATTTCGCAGGTAAACCACGAATATTTAGAATGGCTGATTGCTTACAACAAAGTGCTGACACAACGCAATGCCGCACTTCGCAGTTTTGCAGAAACCAAACGCCCTGACCGCACATTGCTGGAAACATACAACCGTCAGTTGATTCCATTAGGAACAAAAATTTATGAAGCGCGAAAAGTAGTTCTCGAAAAACTGAAACCCTTGTTTCAGCAATATTATAAGCAGATAAGTTTAGAGCGGGAACCGGTTAGTTTTTCGTACTACTCGCAGTTGAATGAAAAAACATTTGACGACCTGCTTCATGTGGGCGTAGAAAAAGATTTAATGCTGCAACGCACCGATAGCGGCATACACAAAGACGATATTGATTTTTATCTGGGCACGAACAAAATGAAGAAGTTCGGTTCGCAGGGGCAGCAGAAGAGTTTCATTATAGCTCTTAAACTAGCGCAGTATGAATTTGTATCGAATGCAAGGTTGCAGCCGGTTCTATTGATTGATGATATTTTCGATAAGCTGGATAACGACCGCAGCCGCCAGTTGATTAACCTGATAGTGTCTGACAAATTCGGGCAGGTGTTTATAACTGACACCGATGATGCGCATATACGTGAAGTGCTGGCAGATAAAGCGGATATGTTTGAGGTGATAGAGATTTAGGTTTTGGATTTGAAAACAAAACGCAGGGTCCCGAAACGGAGACCCCGCGCAAACTGCGAAAAACAAAATAGAAGTTTGCTTCGTGCCGCTCAAAGCAGCGGCACTCGCAATAACATTTTTTGTTCTCTAAAACCTCAAACCACTCTTGGTTTTCTTTTCGAAACGCATATCGCCTTTCTTACACATTTTAAAGTATGGTATGGTTAGTTTCAAAGAAGCATGTATATCGGCATTGTAAACAAATTTCTTGGCAAACAGCCCCAGCAAATCCTGCGTGCCGATGGTTAAAGGGCCAAGCCGCAATGTGGTTCCCATACTAAAGTTGCCAAACACATCTACCGACACAGGCAGGTATGCGCCTATCCATTTGTTTTCATACTTAGGTGTAACACTAAACGTGGTTACGTGATGCACCATTTGTTGCTTGGGCGACATATTAGGCGCAGCCATCATGGCCAATGTAATTCCTAAATCATCGCGGAAGAAGTAATCTACATACAGATTGAAGCGGGTAGGCAACACAATAGTGAAGTGTTTGCTGCCATCCCTCACTTCGAAACGGGTGCTGATGGTATCGTCTAAACTCTGCAAGCCATCAGGAAACTGTGCGTTGTTTACATTCCAGTTGCGTATGTCGGCATAGAAATTACGGCTGTTGGCACTGCGGTTAAAGCGCAAGGCCCCCATATCTATTACAGAAAAACCTGCTGCCAGTTTGTAGTGTTTCTTATCGGCAAAGTATTCGCACTGGCAATCCATTTCTTCGTTTTGGTTTTTGTTGGGGTTCCATTCATACACTACACCCAGGTCGGCACCAACGGTGGGCGAGCCCGCTTTAAATTGCATGGCCTGCTGCATGTAACCAGCGGTTGTGTTTACGGCATTACCTTGTGACGATGGCATATTATCACTATAAGCGTAGCTTGCTTCAGTATTATAAATATTCAACTGGTCGTATTCGCTCCAGCGGTAGCTTAAATCTTTTACATAGCCGTAAGCACCTGCTATAGGTTGCAGCAATTTGAGGGTTCCGCCCACTTTAAAAAGGTTGTTGCCTTTTTGGTAAACCACTCTTGAGTAAGTAATGCCGTAGTCCATCCATACCGCTCCCTTTACCGAGAGGTTTCCATTATACAGTTCGCGGCCGAAGTAGTTGGTAATGGTATTGGCATTGTAGCCCAAACCATGATAAGCCGTGCGGGCAAAGGTTTCGGTTACGTTGTCGGCATTCATTACGGAGTTTAAATGGTAGCTGAACCCGATAGCGTTTTTGTTGCGGTGTTTCTTATTGCCAAACTGAAACATAAACGAGAGCGGCCCCTGCACCTGCATGCCCACATAAGCGCGTTTATCGCGGCCATTGACCCGCTCGTGCATAAACATGGCCTGAAAGTTTTCTTCCTGCATCAGTTTGGGGTGGGTAAGTGCCTTACGATGAATACCGAGGTAGTTGTTGTTGATGGTAGCCGCTACACCTATCAGGTTAATGTCAACCATAAAGGGGCTATTGGCCATAGCAGGGTTGTAGTTTACGTTGGTAATGCCTCCGTAATTGCTGCCGCGTAAACCAATAAAAAACTGGGCTTGTGCCGCCATGCTGCCTAGCAGCAGGGTTAATAGCATAACTGTACTCTTATTCATAACCTGTGGTTTTAGTGAAGAATAAAAGTCAAGATGTTGTCATGCCGATGTGGTGTGTTTGTTTGGTATATATACGTAACGTAGGTGGGGTTTGTTTTAGTATGTGGAGTGGGGGGGGAATGCGTTGGACACGGATCCGCCTCCGCGAAACGCTACGGACGGCAAGTAACACGCTCCGCAAGTAAGTGCGGGATGAAACAAATTAGTACGAAGAGCAGCCGCCTCACCTATGGTGCCGAAAGACCACCGGTAGTTAATGCAAGTAGCAGTAGCAAAAAAAAACAGGCGGGAACATTATTTGGTTCGTTAACTTTATGCAAGAATACTCTTCCGAAAGCTTTGTTCGCGTTCACCGCAGCTATGCAGTCAACCTAAGGCATCTTGAGGAAATTGACGACATCCATGTAATGGCCGGAGGTAAACTAATACCGCTTAGTAAGAACTATAGAAAAGATTTGTTGGCAACTGTTAACTCGTTGAAATAACTTGTAACACATCCAAACAAAAAAGCCCTCCGAAAATTCGGGGGGCTTTGTATTTCTGCCTTTCAAGTTTGGGTTACTCAAACTTTAAGTCAAGCGCTAAACCTCTCAACTCGTGCATTAACACGTTGAACGATTCAGGAACTCCTGCTTCAGGTATGTTGTCGCCTTTCACAATCGCTTCGTAAGCTTTTGCACGGCCTACAATATCGTCACTCTTCACAGTCAACAACTCTTGTAAGATGTTAGATGCACCGTAAGCTTCCAGCGCCCAAACCTCCATTTCCCCGAAACGCTGACCACCAAACTGTGCTTTACCACCCAGAGGCTGTTGTGTAATGAGAGAGTAAGGTCCGATAGAACGCGCGTGCATTTTATCATCAACCATGTGTATCAGCTTAATCATGTAAATGATACCTACAGTAGTAGGCTGGTGGAAACGCTCACCTGTTTCACCATCATATAAGTAAGTAGATCCGAATTCAGGTAAACCGGCTTTCTTGATATAAGAATCAATTTCAGCTAGTGATGCACCATCGAAAATAGGAGTGGCAAACTTAACACCCAACTTTTGACCGGCCCATGCTAATACGGTTTCGTAAATCTGACCAAGGTTCATACGTGAAGGTACGCCTAGCGGGTTCAATACAATATCAACCGGTGTTCCATCTTCGAGGAACGGCATGTCTTCAGCACGAACTATACGGGCAACTATTCCTTTGTTACCGTGACGGCCCGCCATCTTATCACCCACTTTCAACTTACGTTTCTTAGCTACATAAACTTTCGCCAGTTTTAATACACCACTTGGCAATTCATCACCAATGCTAATGTTGAACTTCTCACGCTTGTATTTACCGTTTTCTTCATTCATACGAATGTTGAAATTGTGTAGCATGATTTTAACCAGTTTGTTGGTGTCATCATCTTTTGTCCAGTTGTTGCCATCTACTACGCTGTAATCGAGGTCAAGTAAAAGCTTGGCAGTAAACTTGGTTCCTTTGCTTACTAATTCTTCGCGGTAGATAGTTTGAATACCGGTAGTAACTTTACCTCCCAAAATGCTCATTAGTTTATCAATAAGCACATTGCGCAGGTCAGCCACTTTCTTATCAAAATCCTTATCTAGTTTTTCGAGTAATGTCTTCTCTTTAACTTTGCCGGTCTTGTCTTTCTTAGCACGTTGGAACAAGCGTTTGCCAATTACCATACCCTCTACTGAAGGTGGAACCTTCATAGACGCATCTTTCACATCACCGGCTTTATCACCGAAAATAGCGCGAAGAAGTTTTTCTTCCGGAGTCGGGTCAGTTTCTCCCTTCGGAGTAATCTTCCCAATCAATATATCACCTTCTTTTACACGTGCACCTACGCGGATAATTCCGTTTTCATCTAAGTCTTTGGTTGCTTCTTCGCTTACGTTCGGAATATCCGGTGTAAGTTCTTCTTCACCCAACTTAGTATCGCGCACTTCCATTTCAAACTCTTCTACGTGAATAGAAGTGAACACGTCATCACGAACCACACGTTCGTTAATTACAATCGCATCTTCAAAGTTGTAACCCTTCCATGGCATGAATGCCACTTTCAGGTTCGAACCAAGAGCCAACTCACCGCCTTGTGTAGCAAATCCTTCACAAAGAATATCGCCTTTCTTAACCCGCTGACCTTTCTTTACAATCGGTTTAAGGTTTACACAAGTGCTTTGGTTGGTCTTTAAGAATTTAGAGAGGTTGTAAGTAACCTTATCATCATTGAAAGAAACCAGCTTCTCTTCTTCTGTTCTTTCGTACTTCACTATAATTTGGTTAGCATCTACATACTCTACTACACCTTCACGCTCAGCATTAATCAGGTTGCGCGAATCAACAGCCACCTTAGCTTCTAAACCTGTACCCACAATAGGAGCTTGTGGTTTCATCAATGGCACTGCCTGACGCTGCATGTTTGAACCCATCAACGCACGGTTCGCATCATCATGCTCTAAGAATGGAATCAACGAAGCCGATACACCCACAATTTGGTTAGGTGCTACGTCCATGTAGTTTACATCGGTAGGTCCTAAAATAGGGAAGTCGCCTTGGAAACGTGATTTGATTTTATCTGTTTTGAAGTTTCCTTTTTCATCCATGGAAATATTGCTCTGTGCAATCTTAACCAGGTCTTCTTCTTCTGCAGTAAGGAAATCTACTTTGCCTTTCAGGTTTACTTTACCATTATCTACCTTGCGGTAAGGAGTTTCGATAAAGCCCATTTTGTTCACCTTAGCGTGAACGCAAAGTGTAGAAATCAAACCAATATTCGGACCTTCAGGTGTTTCGATAGTACAAAGGCGACCATAGTGGCTATAGTGTACGTCACGAACCTCGAACCCTGCGCGCTCACGCGAAAGACCACCAGGACCTAAAGCCGACACACGTCTTTTATTCGTGATTTCAGCCAGCGGGTTAGTTTGGTCTAAGAACTGAGAAAGCTGCGAAGTACCAAAGAATGAGTTGATAACCGATGAAAGTGTTCTGGCGTTTATCAAGTCAACTGGTGTAAACACCTCGTTATCGCGCACGTTCATACGCTCGCGGATGGTACGTGCCATACGCGCTAACCCAACGCCAAATTGAGCGTACAATTGTTCGCCTACAGTGCGTACTCTACGATTGCTCAAGTGGTCAATGTCATCAATTTCTGCTTTTTGGTTACTAAGATCAACCAAGTATTTTACAATCTTGATGATGTCAGTTTTGGTTAAAACACGGGTATCCATGTCAATATCCAATACCAATTTCTTGTTGATTTTGTAGCGCCCTACTTCACCTAAATCATAGCGTTTGTCCGAGAAGAATAATTTTTCAATGATTCCACGGGCAGTTTCTTCATCAGGTGGCTCAGAACCACGTAATTGCTTGTAGATATGGTTAAGGGCTTCAATTTCTGAGTTCGAAGTATCCTTATTAAGCGTGTTGAAGATAACTGAGAAATCAGCAGTTTGGTTGTCTTTATGAACAAAGATACTCTGAACACCTGAATCAATGATTTGTAACGCATTCTCTTCATCTATGATAGTATCACGCTCCAGCACCACCTCGTTACGCTCAATAGAAACTACTTCACCGGTATCTTCATCTACAAAGTCTTCCATCCATGTTTTAAGAACACGGGCAGCCAATTTTTTGCCTATGGCTTTTTCTACACTCTTTTTGCTAATGGCAATTTCATCTGCCAAATCAAAAAGGGTAAGAATATCTTTATCCGTATCGTAACCAACAGCACGTAGCAACATAGTAACCGGAAATTTCTTCTTCCGGTCAATGTAGGCATACATAACGTTGTTAATGTCAGTAGCAAATTCCATCCAAGCGCCTTTGAAAGGAATAACGCGGGCACTGTAAATTTTAGTGCCATTTGGGTGAAAAGACTGACCAAAGAACACACCCGGACTGCGGTGTAGTTGTGATACAATTACACGCTCAGCACCATTCACAATAAATGTTCCTTTAGGGGTCATGTAAGGTATGTTGCCCAAAAACACGTCCTGAACAATTGTTTTAAAGTCAATGTGCTCGGGGTCGTTACATGAAAGTTTCAACTTTGCCTTTAGAGGCACACAGTACGTTAACCCGCGCTCTACGCATTCTTCCATAGAGTAGCGTGGGGGGTCAACAAAATAATCAATAAACTCTAACTGGAATATAGAGCGAGTATCACTAATTGGGAAATTTTCGGTAAACACAGTATGCAATCCCTCATAAATTCGGTTTTCGGGAGTGGTGTCTAACTGAACAAACTCTTTAAATGTTTCTAGCTGAATATCGAGCAAATCGGGTTGCTCGTCAGGAAGTTTAATTTTGCCGAAATTAATTCTTTCAGCTTGCTTTTTGAGTGTTTCTGCCATGGCATATCTTGGTTAACATGTTAACTAATTTCCATCAATACAAATAATAATGCGGGACGAAATTTCTTCTTTTTGAGAGGAGAAAACATCCACTGAACTACATTTTTTCTAAGATATTGAGGAACCGGTTTTGCAAAACGGACTGCAAATGTAGTATTCGAACCTGCTTAACCTAATTTTTGGCTGAAAATTTGTGAGGGTGGTTTTACCGAGGCTAAATGGGGTATAGAAACGTTTGGCAATTCAGCTAAATTCATGAAAGTCAATAATTTAAAATCATATTAAATTTTATATGCTAGTTAATTATAGTGTTTAAACACAACCAATTTTTACCCTCCCTAATTTATTTAGAATTGCAAGCGAAAAAAAATTCTCTATGTCAGCCAAAACAAAAAACCTATCGAAGCACGGTAAACTGAATGTTGTAAACGCTGATAAACTAAAAATTGGCATTGTGGTTTCCGATTACCATAGCAACATTACCTATGCTTTAAGAGATGGGGCAATAGCAACTTTGATAAAACACGGCATTAAAGAAAAAAACATATTTGTTGAACTTACCCCCGGTGCCTATGAGTTACCTCTCGCAGCAAAATGGTTGCATGAGAAAAGAAAAACAGATGCAATGCTGGCACTTGGCTGTGTTATTAAAGGCGACACAGAGCATGATGTTTATATAAATATGGCTACATCTCAGGCACTAATGAACTTGAGTGTAAAAACAGGTGCCCCTTTTTTATTCGGTATAATTACACCTAATACACTACAGCAAGCAAAAGACAGGTCAGGTGGAAAACACGGCAATAAGGGTGTTGAGTGCGCAGTAGCCGCTCTAAAAATGCTTGAGTTGAAAAATAAATGTTCTTAACTCCGCTCACATATACTATTAAACTCGCAGTAAACACATCGTTTTTCGTCTGTAGTTTTGGCAAAAGGCACTTGGGGGTTTAGCATTTCTGCTATGACGCTTATTAATTTTTCTTCAAACAGTTTAATGGTTTCGGCTGTAAGCAAATCGTCCGTTTTGCTTACTCTTAATGTATCTAATTGCTTGTCGCTTTCGCGGAGCCAGTAAATTCCTGACCGAATAGGAACATGTTTACTGTAAATACTTTGATATAACCAGGCATATACCAACAGTTGAACCGGCTTCGAATATTTGGGGTCGCTGGTTAGTTCGCTCCATGTTTTTGAATCTAACACAGGTATGGATGAATACTTAGAGGTTTTATAGTCGGCAATATGAACTGCATCGGTTGTTTTATCTACCCTGTCAACCCTACCCGTAACCTTAATCTGTTTGCCTAAAACTAAAACTGTATGTTCTAATTTGGCTTCGAGCATTTCGAGTGTTACCGAAACTCCGGAATCGTTGAGTTGTCGAAATTCGAGTTGTTGCGCTTTCAGGTATTCTTCTACCAGTTTTGCGCAAACTTTAAATAATAGGAGGTTTTTGCCGGTCGTTAAGCTATCTCGATCAAATTTTTCTGACAAATGTGCCCGAATCAAGTTTTCAATTTGTTCGCGGTTTTTTGCCTCTGCTTCAAAAAAATCAACGGTAAGAGTTTTGGCTAACTTCTTTTCGTAAATCTTTTCGAGGGCAAAATGTACAGCCGAACCAATGGTTGCCGCTTCTATACTTTCTTCCATTTCATCTCGCTCACGTAAACCGCCTATGTACCGGAAGTAGTATTGCAGGCTACAATTAATGTATGTGTTAAGTGCTGATGGAGAAATTCCGGAACCCGTTAGAATCTCATTCAGTTTGCTTAAAATCTTCTCGTCTTTTGAGATTACAATTTTTGCTTCTGCAACTGCAGGAGGTGGATCAATGGCAAAAACAGTGTCTGTAATTACCGCATTTGGGTTTTCCGTTTGTAGCTCATGTTGTATTTGTAGCACAAACCTGCTTTTCTCACCTCCGCCTAGCTCATCGGGCTCAGTGTTATATAGCACAAAAATATTTTCTGCTTTTTGAAACAGCCTGTAAAACAAATAAGCTGTCAGTTCATCGCGTTCTTTATGAGTAGTTAAAAACTCGTACCGCAACTCATAAGGAATATAAGAACGAAGGTTTTTACCTGATGGCAGAATACCTTCATTGGCAGAAAGGAAAATTACATTCTTAAAATCGAGTGTTCGGGTTTCCTGCAAACCCATAATCTGCAAGCCCTGCACCGGGTCGCCCTGCAGCGGAACACGGGTATTTCTAAAATCTTCTTTCAGTAATGCAATGAAAGTTTTAATACTAAGTGTATCGCCATTCACAAAAATATCTTGCGCATTGGTAATAATATTCAGCATACGATAAGCTACTTCGACATCTGTTTCGAAGCCGGAATTTCCACTTCTCGCTTGCTGTATTAATTCGTTGAGCAGCTGAGACATAACTTGGTGCAAGTTTGATGCAAAGGCTGCAGCGTCTTCGCCTAGGAACAAAAACTTAGCGAGTACCCCTTTAAAAAATACTTCGAGTTCTTCGTACCTTATCAATACGCGATTCTGCTTCTTCATTGCTTGAATAAACCGGCTCGTTTCTGCATCTTTCAAAAAATACCTGATAAAGCTATGTTGCAGCAACTCAAAAACATCTTTGTAATAAAACCGTTGACCATGAATGGGTGATTGATACTTAATGGAGTTAGTGTAAAGCCGGAATATAATATCAAGAAATGCTGCCGGTTTACTTCCGGCTACTGTAAGCCCCATAGTAATATTGACCGAAGGCACACATGCAGGTAAATTGGCAATAACAAGACTGAGTAACTTTTCATCGGGTAAAACGATAACTGTGTCAAGTGCAGTTTGTTCATTTACCTCTAACTTATTTTGAAGGATATCTGCAACTACTTTCACCTGACCTACATTTTTTGCAGTACCTATTATTTGCACGTGCTTCTTTCCGGTGCTTATTCCGTTGCCATAGTTTTTCTCGCTCTGCCTAAACTTTATTCTGTTTTTTCTGAAAAAATTACCCGCCTCATTCATCGTATTGCGCACGTAATAATTATCAGCATCCCAAATTAATTCGGCATTGGCATTATTTATTAAATACGAAACCGCCACCTCATCGTTCTTGTTTAACAAGCCGAACCCAATCAAGTAAACATGTGAGCTGTTAACAGTTATGCTTTCTATATGTTCAGACACCTGCCTTAAAATCATACCGCGATACCCTGATTTTTTATCGAAAAGCTTTTGACGGAGCATGTGATACAATTTCCCAAAATCTTCCCAAAATTTTCGATACTGCTGTTTATACTCAGTTGGTTGCTCGCCCGGTTCATACATTTTCATGCTTTGCAACAACTCTAAATTTTTAAAAAATGACTTTGCATGAACCATTTGTAGATCGAGTTCATCGAAATCGCTTAAGAGAATATTAGCGGTACCTACAAACTCATCTAACGTTAAGCTGCCGCCAATTTCCCTGTGACAGTTGAACAGTTCAGTAACCAATTCAATATTGTCGATCAAAGTGAGCTTGCTTTGAGATAGCAGCCAGTTTTGAAGGGTTGAAATTTCAGGAGCAAACACTGCTTGAGTGGCTTGTTTCTTCAACTCATTTCTAAAGTATGTACACGCGCGTTGATTAGGCATAAGCACTAGTACGCGACTAAGGTCTCTGCCGTGTTTAGTCAAAATTTTTTCAGCTGTTTGCTCTAAAAAACTTTTCATTTCAGTGAGTGCCAGTTGTTGTAATCTTAAGCAAAATCAGCAAAGCACCGAACAGCTACTTGTTGTACTTAGTCATTGCCCGGTCTATACCTTCAAACATAAAACTGTTTACACCGTTACAGGCAATTTTGATTCGTTCTGCTAACAGTTTCATTTCATCGGCTGTCCATTTGCCTAACACATAATCTACCTGTTTACCTTTGGCAAATTCGTTACTGATTCCGAAACGCAAACGCGGATAGTTTCCACTTCCGAGAACAGCATCAATATCTTTTAATCCATTATGCCCACCATCGCTACCTTTAGCGCGTATTCGCACAGCACCGAAAGGTAAAGCCAAATCATCAAGCACTACCAGTAGATTCTGCGGAGGTACTTTCAACTCATTCATCCAATATCTCACTGCTTTTCCCGAAAGGTTCATGTAAGTGGTGGGCTTAATAACACAAACATTTTTACCACGGTTGCGATACTGGGCAACAAATGCATGGCGCTCAAGACTAAAAACTGTGTTACTAGATATGCTTAACTCATCAGCTATTTTAAAACCGATATTGTGCCGGGTGTTTTCATACTCTTCACCAATGTTTCCGAGGCACGCAATTAAAAAGTTCATACGGTAGCTTTAAAAAGCATCAGTGAATGATATGCTTTATACGAATTGTACAATAGAACAACTTTAGGCATTCGCTTTCTATTATTCAAAATTACTTCGTCCGGTATTCGTTGCTTATTCATCATTTGCGCTGCTAAATAAAAAGCAAAAGAAGATGCTGTCATGTATTCACCGCACAAGTGCTTAAATACAACTATTGTAGATGCGTTAAACAGGTTTTTATTGATAGTCATTCGTGGGTAATCGGTAGCGGTATCGCCATTAATACCAGTGATTACTACGTCAATATCTTGAAGTTTCAAACTATGTTGTTTTACAAAAGCAAGAATATACTCTTCTGCTTCTTTCGCTGAAGGGTTAAAAAATGATTGGTTGCCCGCAAACAATCCGTAGCAGTTGTTTGAAGGTGTTTTACTCAACACAAAGAAAGCTGCCCCCTCACCGGCAATAATTCCGTGGCCTGCTTCACCAAAAATATCAAGCGAACTACAAGGCAAACCTCTCACCTCTTTAGTCTTTTTCATAGAAGCATACTTGTAATCGCTCACTTCGTCATACGCACCTACTAATATGTTATCCATGTGTTCACTGACTAAAAGTTGCGCATCAATAAGGGCACTTTCAAACGAAAACCCTTTATGTGAAAAGGTATTATTGTGTGCAAGACATGTGCGTAACAATGCTATGTTAGAACTAACTGTGTTATGCGTTGACTGAATAAAAGTAGTTGGGCTTACAATGGTTTCTTCTGCTTCAATTAAACTACGTAAAAACTTTTGCGAAACTTCGGGTAATCCCCACCCCGTGCCGGTGCTTATTGCTCCGGGAACCTGAACGGCTGAATCTTCTAGAGCCAACAAACCAGCGGCTGTTCCGTATCGCATCAGCCTGCCCATTCTGCGCATTGATCCGGCATCAAAAAACCTAGTATAGTCTCCGTCCACGCATACCATTCTGTTGGTAGAATACTCTTTAATTTCTGTAAGAAACTCAAACGGGTTGCAGGTGTGCTGTGGCGAAATACAACCAATCCCGTTTATGTATAGATCCATTCCCGAACTCTATGATTTTGAAAAAATAACTGACGAACAATTTCCCCCAAACCCAAACGAATTACTCATTACATGATTCACTTTAACATCTTCAACTAATTCTGTTACCGGTAAAAAATTCAACTCTTTCATTTTTGTTTGAAACCGAAGGTTCGGGAAAACAATTCCATTCTCAATGGCCATGACTGAAAAAACCGCTTCGATACCGGCACACGCTCCCAGCGTATGCCCCGTATATGGCTTTGTAGAACTTGAGCGCGGTACTTTTTCAAAAATTCGTTCAATAGCCAAACCTTCTGATAAATCATTATTCAAAGTTCCTGTGCCATGTAAATTGATGTAATCAATTTGTTCGGGCTTCAGACCGCTCATTTCAAGAGCCCCGGTCATAGCCAGAAAGTTACCCCGCCCTTCGGGCGAAGACGCTGTTTGATGAAAAGCATCGTTGGCATTGGCATAACCGCTAACAAATGTGGTTGGTTTTTTCCCAAGGGTAGCAGCCACCTTTTCAGAAACCAACACTACATAACCAGCACCTTCTCCCAAGTTTAACCCTTTACGATTTTCATCATATGGCATGCATGGGCTACTATCTAATATCATTAATGAGTTAAACCCGTTTAATGTAAATCTACTCATAGCATCACAGCCGCCAGCCACCGCAATGTCTAACTGATTGCTTCTAATTAACCGCGAAGCGTATGCAATTGAATTTGCCGATGAAGAACAAGCAGTGCTAATTGTAGTAACATGATGTTTAATGCCAAGTGGAGCAGCAACAATCTCAGTAACAAACCCGCTGTCATAATCTGATTCTTCTATCAGTTTTTCGGTTGAATCATCTTGCAGGTAGTACTTGTAAATAGTTTCTGTTTTATCCATTGCCCCTACTGTGTTGGCCGATATAAAACCGGTTCGCCATTTATCAAAGTCTGGAATATTGGCATCTGCCAATGCTTCACGCGCTGCAATCATGCTTAACATAGCTGTGCGTGGAATTTCTTTGTTCAGCCCGGATAATGAAGCAAGATCTTCATTAGAAATTTTGACCTCTGCAGCCGGCAACATATCTGCATAACGCGTAGGTAAAACAGTAATTCTGCCAACGCCCGATTTTGCTATTCGCAACGAGGCGAGGGTTTCTTGCAGATTATTTCCGATAGCAGAAATAACTCCCTTGCCTGCTATAAATACCTGCATTTTAAAAGAAGATTATTTGGTTCTGTGTGCTGTAATGTAATCAGCAATAGATTTTACTGATTTAAAAACCTGTGGCCCATCTTGCGGGTTGGCTAGCTTAATGCCGTAGTGCTGTTGAAGTAAAACAATCAGCTCAAGTGCATCTATTGAGTCGAGGCCGAGACCTTCTACAAACAGAGGTTGATCATCGCCAATGTCTTCGGGCTTAAGATGTTGCAAATTCAGTTGCTCAATAATTTGAATTTTAAGTGTGGATATTAAATCGCTCATTTCCGTGTATGTGTTGTGATGTTAAGGTACTATTGTTAATAAGGAAGTGTGTTCATGATAAAAGAAAACTGCATTGGCGTTTCCGTTATAATACTCTGCCCAACCTGAAATTCCAACTTTCAACTTTCCGGTTTCGAAAAGCTGTTGAAGATAATTACGCTGAAAAACGCGGTCAAATATATCAAAAACGAAACAAGCTGATTCGCCCTTTATAGCATGTCTGATAGACAATTCTCCTAAAATTACATTTGGCAATGTATAGACAAACAGTCCCGGGCTGGGCGCTTCGTTCACCGTATGCTGATATCGAAGATCGGTATCTAAACTTGAGTTTGCAGTACTGAGTATAATACCAATCTGCTCAGGCAAAAAATTCTTCGATATATTTTTACCTCTCATCAAAATCTCTCCTGCTAAAAAGCCGGTCTTACACAGGTTATCCATCTTAAAAAATTTGGGATAGTTTATTTCAAAATGTGTGTAAGCTGTCTGTAAAAACTCAAGATCACTGACATCCTTTTTTTCAAACACTAACTTACCATCACCCAAAACTTGACGTTCGTTAATTTCTACCACCGAAAAACAAAAATCTGAATGTGCCATACCGAGGCGTGCAAAATAGGCGAGTTAGCCAAAAAAAGAAGTGCTGATTTATGTCATTACTTCAATCATATATTCATCGTACATATCTATCATGCTTTGCCAGTCGTACTTAGAAGCGTACTGCCTGGTGTCCATAACGCGCAAATACTTTACATCCATTATTCTGCGTTGAAGTTTGTTTACAAAATCTATATCATCATAATAGAACGTGGAATGAAACCGGGAGGGTATATGTTCGAGGTAAGCCAGGCGTTTTGGCAAAAATGGAACGGTGTTGCAATACATGGCTTCAATCACGCTGCCTCCAAAAAAATCTTGCACAGAAGTAACCGGCAACACATCGGCTTTCCAAAGCCACTGGCAATACTCTTCAAAACTTTGGGCAAAGCCCCAGTGAATAATTTTATCGGCAAGCACTGCCTTAGCTTCATCAAAAATTGGTGGGTACTTTGCGAAGCTCTCCCCCAATACGCAAAGATTAAAATCAATTCCGCGCTCATGAATTTCAAATAATGCTTTAAAGAAAGCATCCGGATTCTTATCATACTCCCACCGGTGATTCCAAAGAACCATTGCCCGTTTTGTTTTTTCAACATTATCGGGTTTGTGGTCTTGAAGCTTTTTTAGGTCCAAAGCCAGCGGAAGTGTAGTGCACTTCGCGCTGATGGCTTCCATTGTTTCTACATTTTGGTAATCGGGAAATGCTCTTAGAAATGATGGCAACTCAGCTAAGAAAGAATTGTAATGATAGTTTGAATTGAAGAAAACCCTGTTAGCCGTAAGGGCAGATGTGTAATTGATAAACGCATAATGGTTATCGCGCTTCAATTTTACATCAGCATCGGTAGGGCTCCAAGGATATGTGAGTTGGTTTTCGTGAAAGTAAACTGCCGTTGAAATTTGTGCTGACCATTTTCGCGTAAGCGACAAAAACAAGCTGAGATCTAAAAAATCAGTAGCTAATATTAAATCGGGCGTAGGAAGCTGCAATCTGCTGTTTAGTATGTTAGCCAACGTAACAGCAGCTCCATGCATACGCCATTTCCAATGGTACCCCGGCAGAGAAACAATTTCTACTTCATGGCGGCTAAATCTCTTAAAATCTTCTGCCCATTTTTTATGCGAGCCTGTAAAGAAAGGTTCAATGAGCAAAATTTTCATAAGACCAAATTATCTCGAAAATTCTAAACGCTCCCCTTTACAAAAGTCATTTACCACTCCGGCATTATATGCCAGCGTTCCGCTCACAAATGTTTGTTGCACATGGCCGGTAAACATATACTGTTCAAATGGGCTCCATCTGCATTTATAAAGTATGTTTTCAGGAGTTACTTTCCATTTTTTGTTGATATCTAACAGCACTGCATCAGCAAAGTATCCTTCCCGGAGGTATCCCCGTTCTTTTACCTGAAAACAGTCAGCCGGGGCATGGCACATTTTCTCCACTATTTTTTCGAGTGTTATTTTGTTATCGTGAAAAAACTCAAGCATTACGTTAAGAGAATGTTGCACCAGTGGCAGGCCCGAAGGCGCTTTGGTGTAGAGGTTGTTTTTTTCTTCTAAAGTATGTGGTGCATGATCGGTGGCAATAATGTCAAGGCGGTTATCGAGTAGTGCTGTAAAAAGCTCTTTTTTATGATGTGCATCTTTTATGGCCGGGTTACACTTTATCTTGCTGCCTAAATCCGTATAATCACTCTTATCGAACCAAAGGTGGTGTACGCAAACTTCTGCTGTTATTCTTTTCTGCTTTAGTGGTAAGGTGTTGGTAAACAAATTTAACTCATCGGCTGTTGAAATGTGCAAGATGTGCAATCGTGAATTATACTTTTTAGCGAGGGCTACAGCAACTGTTGAAGAGTTCAGGCAAACTTCCTCGTTTCTGATTTCAGCATGGCACTCCATGGGAATTTTTTCGCCAAACTTCTTTACATATAATTCCGTGCGCTGTTTCACCAGTTTATCGTCTTCGCAATGTGTGGCAATTAAAATATCGTTGCGTTCGCTGAATATTTTCTCTAAAACCAAAGGCTCATCCACCAACATATCACCAGTGCTGCTTCCCATAAAGATTTTAATGCCGCACACTCTGCGTTTATCCACCTTGAGCAGTTCTTCCATATTGTGATGACCGGCACCCATAAAAAATGAATAGTTGGCAACTGAAGTGCGTGCGGCTATATCAAACTTTTGTTCGAGTAGTTCTGTTGTAAGTGTCAACGGATTTACGTTGGGCATTTCCATAAAAGAAGTAACACCGCCCGCTACGGCAGCCCGGGCTTCGGTTTGAATAGTAGCTTTATGTGTAAGACCCGGTTCTCTGAAATGCACCTGGTCATCAATAATCCCCGGCATTAGATAAAGCCCATCGGCTTTCACCTCATTCGTTTTAAATTTTACATCAAAACTGGAATCAATACGCTCTATGCGGTTGCCGCGAATGAGCATATCGGCAAAAAATATTTTACCATCATTAATTAGCTGTGCACCTTTTATGAGATAATCGGCCATACTTTTTTTTAAACCGTGTAAAATAAACGATTAGAACTGACGTAAGAAGTAAACAGTTATTAATTTGGGTTTCGTTTGTGGAGAATTGTGTAAACCTTAACGTTTCCTGAAAATATATTTGTGAAACAAAATAACATAGCAATATGAAAAACATCCTAAAATTTGCATTGGCAATAATCTTATTTGTAGTTGCTGAAAACAGTTTGCAGGCACAAGCTTGGGGCAAAGGAGCCAAAGTGCTCTCATTCGGCATTGGCGGATCGCAATTTTTTCATTTAGATGGGTTATACAACCAGTATTATTACGATCGCTACGGTTTTTATGGCAGAAGATTACCATACTCTCCTACCACTGGTCAGTTTAATTTTCAGGGAGAATTTGCTGTGCACGAATATGTAGGTATTGGGTTTACAACCGGCATTGGTGGCGGCACGGGTTGGGGGCGGTTTAATGTTAGTGGATTTAGTACATCCTATTATGATGGCGAGTTAACTGTGCCCATTGGCGCTATTGCCAATTTTCATTTCTACCAGCTTATAGCCGACAAAACCGGCAAGAACCTTCATGCAGACAAGCTTGATATTTACGCTGGAGTAAATATTGGTAGTGGTGTGGCTATTCTGTTTAACAGCTATTATGCTACGAACGATGAAGTACGTGCAGTGCCAATTGTGTTTGGCGGCATTCAGGCAGGTGCCCGCTATTACTTTACCAATAAGTTTGGGGTTAACCTAGAAGTAGGTTACGGCAAAAATTTTGTAAACGGTGGAATAGTTGTAAAGTTGTAACAACGCAAGCCCCAACCTGTATAATCTATAATGCCGGTAGTTGAAATTTATACCGATGGTTCTGCCCGCTTTAATCCAGGTCCGGGAGGGTATGGTGTAATTTTAAAGTATGGCAAAAAAGAAAAAGAGCTAAGCCAGGGGTTTCGGAGAACTACCAACAACCGAATGGAGTTGCTCGCAGTTATTGTGGGTTTAGAAACGCTGACACGCCCCGGTTTAGATGTGCGTGTTTACTCCGATTCGAAATATGTGGTAGAGGCCGTTGAAAAAAAATGGGTGTTCGGCTGGCAAAAGAAAAATTTCAAAGACAAAAAAAACCCTGATTTGTGGCTTAGATTTTTGGAAGTATTTGCCAAACACCAAGTGAAATTTATCTGGATAAAAGGCCATAACGACCACCCGTATAATGAGCGTTGTGATGTTCTTGCCACAACCGCAGCCGACAGCCGCGATTTATTGGTGGATGAGTATTATGAAAGGGAAATGGGGTCTTAGGTTATTTAGAACCACTTTTTCTTTACAAAGTAAAAGCCCATAAGAGTTGACACGCCTATGCACAAACCAAACACAAACACAAACGAGTACGGGTGTTCTTCACCTGGCAGTTTTACGTTCATGCCGTAAAAACTGGCAATGAGCATAGGCACCGTCAGTAAGATAGTAACCGATGTAAGGCGTTTCATTATCTCGTTCAAGTTGTTAGAAATAATTGAAGCAAACGCATCCATCGTTCCGTTTAATATGTCGGAATACATCTCGCTCATTGAAAGCGCTTGTTGATTTTCGATAATAATGTCTTGCAGTGTATCTAACTTTTCTTCGTCTTTAATCTTCAAAAAATTACTGCGTTGAATTTTCAGTAACAGCAAATCATTAAAGCGAAGATTAGTTACAAAGTAGATTAAGCTCTTCTGTATATTCAGTAACTTAGTGAGGTCTTTATTGCTCGATGATTTGTAAAGCGCTTTTTCATACGCGTAGCGTTCGTTGTTTATGTTTTTTAAAAACTGCTGAAACATGGTAACGTTTCGCTCGAAGATGGAAAGAATAACCCCCTCGGTATCGGTAGGATTAAAATTCTTTGGCGGTGTGTTCAGAAAAAATTCAATTACCTGATTTTTGTAAGCACTCACCGTTATTAAAAAATCGGCTGTGCGAATAATTCCAATCGGAATAGTTATGTAACTGGCTTCAATATCCGAAATGCCATCATTCGGTATAGGTGTTTTCAATACAATCAAATCAACACCATCCTCACTTTCATAGCGCGAGCGCTCGTCAATATCCAGCGAGTCGGAAATAAAATCAATATCAATAGAAAGTTGTTCGCTTAGTTTTTGTGTCTCCTCTGTTCCAAACGGACCATATAAATGAATCCAACACCCTTTCTCAGGGTTGCTCAGTTTTTTCAAACCGCCATTTTCTCTTTTCAGGTAAACTACCATCGTCCATTTATAAGCGAGTATTTGTAAGGCGGACAAATGTAAACCGATACACGAAAAGCAAAAATCTTAAAAACAATTTAGTGGGGCATTCCTGTGTGACCTTACTTACATCAGTTTTATGATCGCACGAGTTGTAAAACTTGCACTATCTGCCTGCAATAATTTAGCTGCCTTTTAACTTATCCAGATGTTCCTGAGCGCGTTTAAATTCGGGATCTATGTTTAAGCAATTTTGATAAAGCTGAATAGCCTCTTTAGTTTTGCCTAACTCCTCGGCACACAATCCCTGGCTAAAATAAGCACCGGCATAAGTGGGCTCCATGGTAGCCGCCAAACCGTAATATTTGTACGCTTCATGCAGCGAATCCATTTGGTAATAGCAAAAGCCAACTCCCATGTATGCTTCAGCGTTTTTATGATTTACTTCTATCACTTTTTTAAACTGATCAATAGCTCCGCTTAATTTTGCTACAGCTTCTTTTTCTTTACCTGCATCATATAATCTCACCCCGTCTTCTTTCAGCAAATTGGCTTTTGCGTACAATGCATCTTCAGGAGCATTGCTCACACGAATAGCATTATCAAAATATTTCTCCGCGTTTTTGTCTTTACGGTTTTTCAACAACATGCCTATTTGAACGTAGGCATTATAAAACTGCGGATTCAGTTCCGTGGCTGTTTGAAAATTAGAAAGAGCTTTTACCGTATCGCCTACCTCTTTAAATATAGTTCCTTTGTAAAAATAGATGTCAGCATTCTGCGGATCTTTTTCAATAGCCGCATTCAAATAGTTCATAGCCGTTTTGTAATTATCGGGCATGGTTTTATCAATATAAATCAGCTCAGCGGCCTTTACATAAAATGCCGTGTTGAGCGAATCAATAGAAATAGCTTTGTTCATAAATGCTACACCTCGCTGCACATCACCTGTTTTTTTAAACAACTCGGCACAATACAGATAAAACTCGGGGCGTACAGAATCAAGCGTAAGCGCTAAATACATGTCAGTTGCCGCGCTCTTATAGTCCTGATTAGCTTCATAAACCTGTGCGCGTTTGTAATACAAAAACGGATTCAATGAATCGGCTGCAATCTGCTTGTTTAATTCATCAAGCAGAGGAATGGCAACTGTGTCAGTTTTTACATCTGCCTGTTGCGAAGTGTTACATTGTTTACAGGAATTAAAAAACAGAATTGCTGTTAGCAGTGGCATTAATAACAAAACAAATTTTTTCATAAGTAATCTGGTGTTTCAGCTCTTACTGTTGGGCATCACGCACTATCTGCACAAATTCATCGGCACTCAGCGATGCCCCTCCTATCAAACCACCATCCACATCGGCACAGGCAAACAACTCTCTCGCATTCGTTGCTTTACAACTTCCACCGTACAGTATCTGTATTTCGTCAGCTGTCTTTTTCGAAAACCTTTCTGCAATCAGCGACCGTATGTACGCGTGCATTTCCTGTGCTTGTTCGGGGGTGGCATTTAATCCCGTGCCGATAGCCCACACCGGTTCGTAGGCAATCACAATTTCTGAAATGGCAGCGGGAGGCAACAGAAACAAGCTCTCTTCTAACTGTTGTTTAACAAATTCTCTTTGCCCGTTCTTTTCGCGCACTGTCAGTGGCTCGCCACAGCAAAACACAGGTGTAATTTCATGTTGAACAGCCTGCAACATTTTGTCTTTAACCACCGCATTTGTTTCACCAAAAAACTGTCTGCGTTCAGAGTGGCCAGCTAAAACAAAGTCAACTCCAATAGATGCTAATTGTTTAGCAGAAACCTCACCGGTATAAGCACCTGCCTCTTTATCGGAGCAGTTTTGTGCGCCAAACAAAATTTTTTCGCCTTCATACATATCCATCAAATCGCCCAACATGACAAATGAGGGAAACAGAAAAACTTCACATGGCAGACTCTCAACCTGTGGCGAAACCGCACCCAGCCACTCTGCAGCCTCGTTTATATCAAGGTTCATTTTCCAGTTTGCTGCAACTATTTTTGTACGCATATTTATATTGGTAAAAAGTAAATGAATTTGGGGGAGTTGTTCAGCTAACTACTCGTCACGCCTGTATTTTCTTTCACGTTCAAATACAGTTTTTAAAATTTCGATATCGGCTTCAGTTATCTTCAACTCTCTTCGCTCCATCATTTTTTCAGCTACTTCAATTGATTTTTCGAACGAAAAAGTGCGTAGCCAACGGCTACCGCCCCAGCTAAATGAAGGGATAAATTTGGGCGGAAAATCACCACCAAAAATGTTTGCACTAACCCCTACTACCGTTCCGGTGTTAAACATTGTGTTTATTCCGCTTTTGGCATGATCGGCCATTACCAATCCACAAAATGTAAGTCCGGTTTCAATTGCCTTTGCTTCGCGGTAATTAAAAACATCAACTGCGCTGTAATTGTTCTTCAAATTACTGTTGTTAGTATCAGCGCCTAAATTACACCACTCAGCAATTACAGAATTACCTAAAAACCCATCGTGCGCTTTGTTGCTATAACCAAAAAAAATCACGTTGTTTAACTCTCCACCGGCTTTGCAATGTGGTCCTATTGTAGTAGCTCCATATACTTTTGAACTCATTTTAAGTGTAGCATGTTCGCACAATGCCACGGGGCCACGTACTGCACTGTTTTCCATAATCTCGGCATCTTTGCCAATGTAAATTACCCCTGTGTTTGTGTTTAGTATACTTGCCTCTACCACAGCCCCCTCTTCAATAAAAATTTTTCCGGTATCGCCCACTACTGTATTGCTACTACTGATGGGTTGCGATATTCTTCCTTTGGTAACAAAATTAAAGTCAGCAGTTAATGCTGCTGCATTTAATTGAAACAAGTTCCATGTATTGTTAATTTGTAAAAAATTATGTGTGTATTCAACCTGTGTAAACCCTTTTACAATTCCTTCAAAATTTTCGTAGTTGAGATGTTGTTTTTCTGTTTTAAAAGCCAGTATGATTCCGTTTGAAACTAGCACTTGCAACGCACCTAATTTTTTAATAGCCTTCATTAAGTTATCATCCGGCAAAACAGAACCATTCACGTACAACCCCGGCATATTTAATGGCGCTGATGAAAACTTTTTTTGCAGATAGTTTTCAGTTAACGAAAACGACTTCTGTTCAAAGTAACTTTCCCATTTTTCGCGTATGGTTAAAATACCAATGCGCACATCGGCCACTGGGCGAGTAAACGTAAGCGGCAGAAGATTCTGGCGAGTAATATGACAGTCGAACAAAACTAAGTTCATAGAGTCAAAAAAAAGAAAGTTATTGAAGTAATAGGCAAACTAAAACGGATATCCAATGGCTAACTGAAACTGACCGGTTCTAAAAGCCTGAGCGTTGGCAAACTGCCAACGTTTACCCTCCGCCCTTCGCGGATCACGCAAAGGGAAACCGTAGTCAAAGCGAATAACAAAAAAATTGAAGTCAAGACGAATACCGGCTCCTGCATCCACGGCAAACTCTGTCCAAAATCTTTTGAAATTAAACTCCGCCAACGCGCGAGTATCCTTTCGAAGCAGCCAAACATTACCGGCATCCACAAATACAGCTCCTTTCAGCCATTTGTAAATATCAAATCTAAATTCAGTATTCAACTCAATTTTTATGTCGCCCGTTTGATTAAAAAAGCCAGTATTGGTTTTGCTTCCGGTTTCGCGGTTGTACGCTACAGAATCGGCATAACCACCAGGGCCCACCTCACGAATTAAGAAACCACGTAAACTGTTAGGCCCGCCCACAAAAAATTGTTTAATAAACGGTAGTGCAATAGAATTTCCGTAAGGCACTCCTAATCCTAAATAAGCTCTGACTCCAAACGAACTATGGTTGGTTACTCGAACGTGATTTCGCAAATCGGCATCAATACGAAAGTATTGTGAAAATGGGCGCTTGGCAATGAGATAAAGCGAATCATTTTTCGATTTTAGGTTGGCAAGCTTAAACCCGGCATATAAAATATTGCCGGCAGTTTCAATATTAGTTCTGAAATAGGTAATTACTTTGTCTTTATTAGTTCGTTGACTGTTATAAGTAAATGTGTAGTTAGGCCCCAGTATCACCTGCTCTTCGTAACTGCTTCGTAAAAATGGATTTCGCATACGGTAGTAAAACTCTCCTCCTTTCAATGGCAACAAGTAAAAACTTACGGCCAAAGGGTTAAACAGGTGATGTTTAAAAGGGTTCTCGTTCCATTCGTAGCCGGCAGAAAAATTAAACTGGTGAAGTTGATATAAGAACGCTACTTTACCAAGTGTATCAAAGTCGAAGCGGTGTTCAAAATTATAGGTTGCGTTAAAACGTGTTTTCGGGTTGGTGTTTCTCGAGAAAACTTTAGCGCGAAAAGGCACTAAAAATTTATTGAGATAGTAAGTTAAACTGGCTGAAGTGGTTGCCGTAATAATCTGCACCTTCTTATCAGTTTTTCTAGTGCTGAACTTTAACTGAACACCGGCTGAAACATCAAACAATAGTTGGTCAGCTCGCTTTGTCAGATTTTTGTTTTTATAACCTAATGAGCCCGCCACCCCAAACAGACCTTCGTTAGTTACATTGGTTTCAAGATTGTACGAAATTGCTTGTCGTTTGGCGGGAGTTAGATAGATGTAGCAATCGAGATAATTATCCGTTCGGTTTCCTTTGTTAAACTCAATGCTTATGAACTTGAAAGTGCCCAACATCGAAAAACGATTCAGCGTTCGTAATTCATTCTCGCGCGAATACAAATCGTTCTGCCTAAAAAAAACCGCATCGGTTAATACTCCTTTTCTAAAATTCATTTTCTGTGAAATGAACTTGTATTCGTTTTGTGTTACTGTATCTCGTTTTGTGGAATCGTTTAAACTTTCGGTGCTGTAGTCTGTAACAATATAAATATCGTTGATGTAATATTGCTCGTGTTCTGTTGAATCTGAAGGTTGGTTTAGCTTAATTTTAATATTCACTTTTTTGCTGGCAGAAACGCTGTCAAACTCGTATGTAATGTACTCACGGTTAAAAAAATAAAAACCGCTGTTGCGTAACACTGTTTCTATCCGGTCGCGTTCACTTTTTAGATTTACAATATCGAACCTTTCGCCTTTCTTCAAATATGTTCCCTTGTACTTTATCCTAACAAGTGAGTCGGCAACGGTTTTACCATTTGGCAACTCCACTTCGCCAATTGTCCACGCTTCTGAAGCTTTAACCGTATAAATGACAGTAGTTTTTCGGTTCTTTGTAATTACAGTATCGGTAACATCATTATAGAAGTACCCTGAATTAAAAAGGTAATATTCCATATTGGCTTCACTCTTGCTCAACAAGGTAGAGTCGTGCACCACGGGGGCTTCGCCTACCTTATCAATAATCCACTGTTTAAAGCGGGTTAGTTTTTTACCGCGTGTGGCTGAGTGATAAAACCACAACCGCACAGGCATGAAACCAAGAATTTTTTTATTGGGCTTCTGCGCTGCTATTTTTAGTAAATCTTCGCGTAGTTTTTCGCGTTGACTACGCTTAGCGTTGGTTTTTAGCACCAGTTTATTTCGCACAAGCAGTGTTTGCCCATCTGGCAAGCTTTTAACCACTTTGCAGGATGGCAAAAAAGATAAGATACAAATAACGGTAAGCAGATATAGTATGTTTCTGAAATTCGCCTGCATCAATATTTTATTTTCGTCCTCATTGGCTATATCTAAACCACCTGTCTATGTTAAGCAAACAGCAAGTAAGTTATCTGCGTTCGCTGCACCAAAAAAAATTTCGCCAAATGTATGGCAAATTTTTAGTTGAAGGCGATAAACTGGTACACGAACTGCTGGAGAGCAATTTCAAAATTGATGCCGTTTATTCAACTTCGGAATTCGAAATTCGAAATTCGAAATTAAAAGGCCATCATTTTATTGTAAGTGAACCGGAGTTACAACGGATTTCTACTCATCAAAATCCGAACATGGTGGTAGCGGTTGCGTCAATACCCAAAGTGTCATCTGAAATCGGAAATCTTAAGTCAGAACTCGAGTTGGTTGTAATTTGTGATGGAATATCTGACCCCGGCAACGCGGGCACTATTATTCGCTCCGCTGAATGGTTTGGCGCAAACGCGGTTGTTTTTTCAAAAAACTCAGTGGATATTTTTAACCCAAAGGTGGTAAATGCTGCAAAAGGCTCGCTTTTCCGCATGCCGTGCATTTATGCTAACCTGCCTGAGTTATTGGCCGGCAATAAAGAAACCAACGTGTATGGCACATTTATGCAAGGAGAAAACATCTACAATCTTTCGTTGTCCGAGAAGGCATATATAGTTATTGGAAATGAAGCAAACGGTATAAGCAAAGAAGTAACACCGTTTATTAATACTAAAATTACTATTCCATCGGCAAGCAGGGCAGAATCGCTGAATGCAGGTGTAGCCACCGCTGTTGTACTCAGTGAATTTGCTCGTAGAAAAACTTTGTAAAATATTACCTAACTTCATACAACTAAAAACAACCCATTATGAAAAACGCTACACTTTTATTTTTGTTGCTTACAGGACTTTCCGTTGCATTGATGGCGGAAGAAAAAACTGATAAACCCAAAAAAGACGATTCGTTTGTTAAGCACAATGCAGAGATTCACGTTACACCAACCACCGACTTTTTCATTTTCAGCGAACGCGATGCTGCTATACCCGGAGACCCATACGACCAGCAATATCCGTTTATTGGGTTTGGCTTCGGAGCTCAATACATATACAGGCCAGTTGAAGTGTTTGGAATCTCGACCGGCATTGATTTTAAAATGCAAGGTGGGTTTAGCCGTGTAAAAATGTATAACCCCAGTTACATTGCTTCTCGTTCGCACAGACACAACGGTATAATGACAGTGCCTTTGTATTTTCATTTATACAAGAGAATGACGGCATGTACATTTGAATTTGCAACTGGCCCGGAGTTTAATTTTCCATTGTTTACCCGTTCAACGGTTATTACCTACAAACAAAATGGCGATGTAAATACTAAAGAAAAAGAAACCAACAAAAACACTACCGACCAAATGCGCGATGGAGCATCATTGGGTTTATCTATCTTTTTAGGTGGTGAGTTAAATCTTTGTGAACATGCCAATCTGTTTTTGGGCCCTCAAATACGTTTTTTGGATTTGGTTTATTTTAAAGGATCAAGAAATACGGCTCGTTTAAACAACGGTGCATACTATCCCATTTCACTTGGACTAAAGCTTGGGTTCAGATTCCATTAACTTTGTAAATAGGGGCTGTGAAAAAGCCCCTATTTTATACGGCAGAATGCTCTATTTCAAAACTACAAGTCTGCTATTTACACT
Source organism: uncultured Chitinophaga sp. (assembly GCA_964615305.1). Classification (GTDB taxonomy): domain Bacteria; phylum Bacteroidota; class Bacteroidia; order Chitinophagales; family LD1; genus Bog-950. Next base: position 129,840 of record CAZTNA010000005.1, on the reverse strand, counting down.
ATATCCGTTTTTTGAAACTGTAAGCACATAAACACCCTTATCAGAATTTTTCAAATCTATCAAAAACCGGTTGTTGCCCTCTGTAACTTCTCCGCTATATACTATACCGCCAACAGAGTTGTGAACCTTAACATTAGCACCGAAAAGCAAAGCTCCACTTCCTGTGATTTCAAACATACCAGCTCCGGGGTTGGGTACTACTTGCAGTTTTAGTTTGCTGAATGAACTCTGAATAGATACAGGGTTAGGCTCCTCTTCGTGATACAAAACGCAGTTGCCGGCTTTCCCACTCACACGTTCGTAATTGCTATTTACAACATCTACTACTTCATCAATACAAACCACGCTGTCGGTGCGCTGGCTAAAATAAACCCTCAGTACGCTTAATGGTTGAGTTTGCTTGTTGATAGAAAACTCATCTTCGGCCAGTACTACTATGTGTTGGTTGAAATCGGTATAAACTTGAGGTGAGAAATTTCCGGCAATGTTTTTAACAGAGTCAATTTTTATTCCGCTTATAGTAAACTCGAACCCAAGTAAAAAACTACGTGGGTTAAGAACATTTACATCTACAAAATTACTATCGGGGTTAGTTAAGCCGATAGTAACAGTGTCGAAGGGGTTTTCTATACCAAACGGGAAATTGCAATGAGCATGATTGCCAGACCCACCAATATGTATATGGGAAGAATCGTTGTTGCGTATGCAAGCATTTAACCTTGCAGCATCGTAAACAGTAATTTTATTATCTCCGGTTAACTCAGTACATGATACAGACGCCAACGTTCCTGTTACCATTCCATCAAGATAGAGGTGAACATCTTGAGTGCTAAGCGCTGTATCAACGCTTAAATCACCCTTTATTTTTACTCCGTTGCAGTCGCCCGCACAATCCATAAGGTGTGTACCAAATGTATCGCCCACACAATCAACATAGGGGGCGCAACTGTTGTTGAGTGTAAAATTTTTATTGCCGTTTTGGTCTTCTGTTAAATCGAAACAAACCAATGTGCTGTTGTTGTGATATATATATTCACTACGCCCCAAATAATCAGGAAAATGCCCACTGTTTACTTTCAGCACCAAGTAATAAAATCCGGTATCCAGGTTAGTTACATCTACCCATTGGCAACTATATCCGGCACCGTAAATATCGCTACACCCCGGTGCTAAAGCAGGGCCGCCAGCCGAATAGCCGGGCAAACACTGCATGTTAATTATGGCGTAGCTTGTTTTACGGGCAAAGTCAACTTGTTGAAAATTACTGTTGAATAAGTATGACTCGGCAAAACCTTTGTAGTGAAAGTGCCCATGACAGGGAGCATACTCAAATGCGTTTGGGTTGCTTATTTGATCGCCCACATAATAAGGTTGCTGGCCGTAGTTCCAGATTTGAACACCATATTTCAAAAGCTTACGCACTCCGTAGCCCATCACACATCCTTCATCAACTTCACAATTTCCGGCATTATGAAAATTATCCATAAACATGCTGCTCTCCAGATAATTTTTGTCTACCGCCAAGTCAGGAGCCTGGCACTGAGGGCCGGTGTATATACACATACTTGTATCTGAAATTTCTGCTAATGGGTTATATGTGCACGAATTAGGATCTGTGCAACCAATGATTGGTCCGGTAAAACTTATTGCCCAGTCGATAGTTGTTGCTGAACAGTCAGTAGCGCTGTCTCCAATGCGGATGATGACTTCCTGATTAGCCGCCAAACCTATCACCAACTCGGATTGAGTTCCACATAAGTTGTCGTTATAGTGCGACACACCTAGCCCTGCATCGTCAAATTGCAAACCGGTGCAACTGCTGTAAATGTAGATACGTGTATCACAAGTGTTACCTAAGGCGCATGTGCTGATAGTGTAATTACCTGTAGTATCAGCTATGAATCTGTACCACGTATCGGGTAGTGGTGCAGTGTAAGTGCCTGTATCCACCAAAATTGCACTGCTGCAATTAGTTCCTGGAGGACAATTAAATGTAAAACTTGTAGCGTTACCATAATTGCCACTGATAGTTGTTTGCAACGCACTATCCAACACCAATTGAACGTTGCCCGGAGATAGTAAGCCATCACCAAAGTCATCGAACAAGTTAAAGCGTAAGCACTGCCCGGTAGGAACACAAATAACATCGCCTGTTGCATCACCTGTATCTAAAAGTACACCACTACTGCCATCGCGCAATGACCAATGTATTTCTTTAGGCCAACCGTCAGGGTTAATGATAACTTCTACGGTGCTTTGACTTGCGCATTGGGCGCTTACAGACTCACCGTAGAACAGAAATAAAGTCAAAAAAAGCAGAGGGTAATTCTTTAACATAGGCTACGTTTTGTCACTAAAAATACACTTCTGCTCAAATAACAACAAAAAGCCCCGGCTTTTTGAACCAGGGCTTTTGTGTCAATTAACTATCCTTCTATCCCGATTATCTCATCTGAACTAATTGGCGGCTATAAACTTCTCCGTTTACGGTCATTTTTACAATATAGATGCCACTCAAAAATCCTGCATTTTTTGCAGAGAAATTCAGACTGTAGTTACCTTGCTTCTGGTTTCCATCAAACAGATTTGAAACCGACTTGCCGCTTATGTCGAAAATTTCAACACGTACTTTTGAGTCTTTATCAAGAGAATAATAGATGGTTGCGTTTTCTACAAACGGATTTGGAAATACGGTAATAGCAAATTTTTCATCAGCTACTGATACATTCGATTTCGGTAGTGCATCTAAAAGAGAAAGGTTGCTGCTATTGTCCACTTTAACCAAGTCGGTTTCGCCACCACTGCAAGGCAGGTTATAAATTTCCATATAGCTTGGGGTAGCACCTACTAACCTGATGTTGTCTCCATCTTTAGCAAAAAACAATTCTCCACTTTTAAAGCACCAAACTTTACCATCGGGGCGAGCAGCACCTTTTACTTCTGTTTCGGCAAAATGAAGCTTGTTGCCAACTAGGGTTCCTTCTAGTTTCATATCGGCATATTCTCCATTGCTACTGATAATAGTAGATGTGCCGGTAACGATATTCCCTTCCTGTTTAAGGTCAAACTCGTATTCAAATGTTTCAATGAATGCCTTACGATCAGTAGTGTATTGGTTACGTTTACCACTCCACTTTCCATTAAGGTCGAGTTTAGAAACCTGACTGGCATTTAGTATCTGAAGTTTAGCATCGTTGGCAATAGTCGATATTGCCAGAAAGAATACGGCTAAAAGAGTAACTGTAATTTTTTTCATAACAGATTTTTAAGTGAATGAATTTATGATTAGATGCTTGTTCTTTCAATTTCCACACTAAAAATAAAAGAAAATCTTTGGGTGGTCCATATTAAGGTGTTAAAATTTTTAGTTGTGTATTTGATTATTCTTGCCGTGTAGAAAAATATCGCCTTGCACACAGCACTGCTTCCCTTAACTTATTTGCCCAACGTTTATTGGTTTAGCATTTTTTTAAAACACCCACATGTACTAATAGAGCAAGCAGAAAATTTCAGAAAAGGAACGTTTCGTAACCGATGCGAGATTGCCGGTGCAAACGGACGGATACTGCTCAGCATTCCGTTGAAGGGCGGCAGAGATCATCACCGTTTGTTTAAAGAAACTGAAATAGACTACACAATTGATTGGCAAAGAAACCATTGGCAAAGCATTAGTTCTGCCTACGGCAGCTCTCCGTTTTTTGAACATTACCAGCATTATTTTACACCGCATTTCAAAACAGAAGAAAAACAATTATTCAATTTTAACCTTTCAGTGTTAAATACTATTTTATCGGTTATAAAAACACAAAAGGACTTTGACTTTACCAACACTTACGAGAAGTTGCCGTTAGACAAATTTGATTTTCGTGACACAAAGCAACAGAATTCGGATTTTTGTAATCCGCACTATATACAGCCGTTTGAACCTCATACCGGTTTTATGTACAATCTCAGTATTATTGATTTGATTTTTAATCTGGGGCCTTCAACAAAAAACTACCTAATACAATTGTGATGTTCAACTTCGGTAAATACAATACGCTTATTATTTCAAGAAAAACACCTCAGGGTTTTTATTTAGTAAATGAATCCGGCACCGATGATGATGAGGTATTGTTACCCAACAAGTATGTAACCGATGATATGAAAGAAGGTGATTTGGTTTCGGTTTTTTTGTATAAGGACTCGGAAGACAGGCCTGTGGCCACTACTCAAAAGCCCATGTTGCAATCAGGTGAGGCAGGTTACTTACTGGTAAAAGAAATAACCCGTATTGGGGCATTTCTTGACTGGGGATTAGATAAAGATCTTTTTCTACCATTTCGTGAGCAAGCTCAACGCGTAGAGCAAGGTCGTCATTATCTGGTATATGTTTACGTAGATAAAGCAACACAGCGTATGCTTGCCACTACGAACCTTAACAAGTTTGTTAAAAACCGGGATATAAAACTTAAACCTAATGACGAGGTTGATTTATTGATAACCTATGAAAATGAAACGGGCATACGCGTAATTGTGAATCAGCAGCATTGGGGTATTTTATTTAAAAACGAAATTTTTAAACCGGTAGAAAAGGGAAGTACAGTGAGGGGTTTTGTAAAGAAAGTGCGTGAGGATGGAAAAATAGATGTAGCACTTCAAAAACAAGGGATAGCTGCCGCCAAAGACATAAAACAAATATTGTTGGATAAAATTGCTGAACACAAGGGAGGCCTACCGCTGAGCGATGTTTCGCCACCGGAGTTGATTTACGAAATGCTGGGCATCAGTAAAAAAAATTTTAAAAAAGCTGTAGGCATGCTTTATAAAGAAGGTAAAATAGAACTGAAAGAGAACAGGATTTTGCTGAAGAAAAAACAGGGGGGCAACTAGAACAGCAGCCCGCCAAACAGCCCTCTAAATAAGCATCGCACCACCCTCTGTTAATGAGTCATTGGTTCTGCTTTAAAACCTTTACTGGTAATAATGCTTACAACCTGCTGAGAACTAACACCAGTTGAGTAGAGGGTAAGAATTTTGTCGGCATTGCCGGTATCTACTTGCCAATGACTGACACCCTGTAAATTGTCGAGGTCAGCTTTTATTTTTGCTACACAGCCACCGCAATTAAGATTAGTTTTAAACTTTAACTCTTTGTTTTCCATTGTTAACCATTTAGTGTTTGAAATACGAACCTTGTTGCTGTAACTTTATTGTGAACAAATGCAAGATTACTTTTTCCATTTTAAAAAAAGGCTGTTGCTTACCACACTTACACTACTCAGTGCCATAGCAGCACCTGCAATCATGGGGTTAAGCAAGAATCCATTTATGGGATATAGTACTCCTGCTGCCACCGGAATGCCTATAAGATTATAGACGAATGCCCAAAACAGATTTTGTTTTATCGTAGCCACTGTTTGTTTTGCTAACCGTATAGCTTTAGGAATTTTGGTGAGGTCGGAGGATATGATGGTCATTTTGGCTACCTCCATGGCAATATCGGAGCCGTTGCCCATAGCTATGCTTACATCTGCTGTAGCCAAGGCGGAACTATCGTTAATACCATCTCCTACCATAGCTACTACTCTGCCGCTGCTTTGCAGTTGTTTTACAAATTCTGCTTTTTGCTGCGGTAACATCTCCGCTTTGTAATTTTTGATACCAACCTGATGTGCAATGGCCCGGGCAGTAGCGTGACTGTCGCCTGTGAGCATATACATTTCAATACCCATATCGTGAAGTTGTTTTATGGCTACCACCGATGTGTCTTTAATTTTATCGGCAATTGCCATAACGGCTAATGCCTGATGGCTATCGGCAAACCAAACTACGGTATTAGACTGATTGCTCCACTCATCGGCTTGTTGTTTTAGGTTTTCAGAAACTGAAATGTTGTTTTCTAACAAAAGTTTTATGTTACCAACAAAGTAATTTTCATTATTGTAAGATGCCTTAACCCCTTTACCTGTGATGCTTTGAAAAGCGGATAAGTTTACGACCGGCACAAGTGTAAAATACTTAACTACGGCATCGGCTAACGGATGCTCGGATATTTTTTCGATACTGAGCAGTATGTTTTTGGGAGTATCGTTGCTGCCGAGCCATTTAATACCAGTTACTACGGGCTTACCTTGGGTAATGGTCCCTGTTTTATCAAGAATGATAGCATTCACTTTTTGGGCCAGTTCGAGGCTTTCAGCATCCTTGATCAGGATACCGTTTTCGGCACCTTTGCCAACGCCCACCATAATGGCTGTGGGAGTAGCTAAGCCGAGAGCGCAAGGACATGCAATAACCAATACGGTAACAGCAGCCATTATACCCTGCACTATGCTGTGCTGACCACCCAAGAGCAACCATAGCACAAAAGTGAGGATAGATATAGCTATGACTACGGGAACAAAAATACCAGCAATTTTATCAACGAGCTTTTGTACGGGGGCTTTGCTTCCTTGTGCATCCTGCACCATTTTAATAATATGCGCCAGCATGGTTTCTTTACCCACACTAACGGCTTTAAACTGAAAGCTGCCTTTTTGGTTGATAGTGCCCGCAAAGACTTTTTCGCCCTTGAACTTGGAGACTGGAACCGGTTCACCACTGAGCATGCTTTCATCTACATAAGAGTTGCCCGAAGTAATAATGCCGTCAACTGAAATTCTATCGCCTGGTTTTACCAAAACAATATCGCCCTCATTTACCGCTTCAAGAGGGGTTTGAATTTGTGTGCCGTCTGCCTTTATTATTACCACGGACTTGGGTTGTAGGCTCATGAGTTTTTTGATAGCTGATGATGTGTTGCCTTTGGCTTTCTCTTCTAGGAATTTGCCTAATAGAATAAAGGTGATGATAACAGCCGCAGCTTCGAAATAGACGTGTGCATGCAGTCCTCTTTGATGCCAAAACTGAGGCAACAGCATGTTGAACACGCTGAAGAAGTAGGCAATGCCTGTGCTTAAGGCAACCAGCGTGTCCATGTTGGCAGAGCGATGTTTGGCTTGTTTATAAGCGTTGGAAAAGAATCCAGCACCGAGCCAAAGCACCACGGGGGTTGAAAAAACCCACATGATCTGATTGGCGTAAGGTAAGTTCATGAAGAACATGCCAATAAGCACCACTGGCAGAGAGAGAATGACCGCCCACGTGGTTTTTGTTTTTAGCTCGTGAATTTTGAGTGCATGAATAGTTTCTAAGGTTTCTTGTTGTTTGTTATTGTCTTCAATCAACAAATCGTAACCAACGCCCTGCACGGCTTTTTGAAGTTGGTCGGGGTTTGTAATCTGTGAGTTATACTTCACAGTAAGATGGCCGGTGGCAAAGTTGACCGATGCGCTTACTACACCATATTGGTTTGATATGATGCTCTCGGCACTTGCTGCACAGGAGGCGCAGGTCATACCTAATACAGGAAAGGACTGGGTAATAATATGTTGGTTATGTAATGTCATAAACAAGATGTATGGCCAATGAAGCTGATAGAAGTACAAAGCAACCGGAACAAAACGGGTTTCCTTCGCCTGGAACTGATAACAGCAGTGCAAATGTAGTGAATAGGCGGGTGGATTGGTGAAGGGCGTTAACTTTTGTTGGATGATAAACTTGGATGCAGTAAGTAAGACAAGTGGTATGGAGCTTTGTAATATGGAACTCTGATGACCGTTGATGTGTTACAAAGTGGAGCAGGATGTGAAACCTGAGTTTTACGCTAACCGAACCGTATGGCTCTGGCCAATCTACACGCGGTGGAGGCTACATATTATCGAGCGGACTTTTTACCTTTTTTAGGTCTTGTTTGCCAACCTGTGCATACAGCAAGGTGGTTTTAATATTGTTGTGCCCGAGTAGTTTTTGGATGTAGGTAATATCAGTACCGGCTTCTAAAAGGTGTGTGGCAAAGCTATGACGCAAACTGTGTATGCCTACGGCCTTATTAACTTTCGCTTTGTTTAGTGCTGTCTTGAATACCAGTTGCGCACTACGCAAGCTGTATTTGTCGCCATATTGCCCTTCAAACAAATATGTTTTGGGTTTGTACTGGCGGTAATAGGTTCGCAATTGTTGTAATATGCTTTCGGGCAGGTTTACATAGCGATCTTTTTTGCCTTTGGCCCTAGCAATGAGCACTTGCATACTTTTGCTGTCAATATCAGTAACTTTTAAACTAACAATTTCACTTACCCTCAATCCCATTCCGTAGCAAAGTTTAAGCATGAGGTTGTGTTTGGGGTTCTCTGTAACTTCAAACATCTTTTTGATGTCCTTAGCGTTAATTACTTTCGGCAGTGTTGATGGCTTTTTGGGTCGGGGAATTTCAACAAATATTTTTTCTCGCTTTAGTACTTTTTCGAAATAGAACTTTATAGCGTTGAAGCGGCTGTGCAGAAGCGCTTCCGTCATTTTTAACTCTTTGATGCAGTACAAGAAGTAGCTTCGAATTTTATGAGCAGTAAGGTCATGTACCGGGTTATCGCGCAAAAGATAAAGCAGTTGGGCAAATTCGTTTTGATATGTTTTTATGGTATTAGGGCTATACGCCTTTAGCTGTAACTCATCTATTAAAGCGAGCATGGCAGGTTGGTTAACCTCACAAATTTTATGCAACACTTCTTTCGAAACTTTAGTTGTAGCAATGCCAAATTGCTGGCGGTATGCGACCGTGTCGGGCAGGTGCCACACTTTAAGCGTTGAACTCCATTTTGCACCTTTTAGTTGTTTAAACCTAGCAATAAACTCAGGTTTGCGTTCGAAGTGAACAGCAATTCGTTTTTCATTTCTATGTAGAATTGGCTTTGCCTGATACATACCGTTGTAAATATATTTCAACTACATGTTCAACAAAATTTTAAGTGGCATTACTACTTCTTTACTTTTTAAGCAGCATATATCCATCTATTTCATACACCAGTTGCGATGTATCAGTTTGCTTCAGTTGCAACGACCGGAGCAACAACTTCACCTGTTCGTTCCTAGAATTCAACAGTTCTATGGTCATATTTTCTTGGCTTACATCTACTGAATATTTGCTGCTACGAGGTAAATACTTTAAGCGGTTAATCACTGAGTCTAAGGCAATGTCGAACATCCAACTGCCTCTGTTATAAAACTTAACTGTATTGCTTTGTAGCAAAGCAAAACCTAAGTTGGCGCTATCAATGGTGGTTTCATTGCCGTTAAAATTATAGGCATTGAACTGATACATACGATCGAAGCCGGTAATTTCTAACTCTTGAATATTGTTTAGCTGCGGGCAGTAAAATGACAGGTTAATTTCATCTTCATTTCCCTCGTTTCGGTAACTGGCAGCACCATATAGCCCTATGCACTTTTGTATCCTGTAATCCATATCGTAATTAAATCTGCTTGTGTCATGCTGAAACTCTTTTGCGCAGCTATCGGGTAAAAATGCAATCAGTTTTTCGTAGCCGTGATTTCGGCCTATGTATTCAATCACCGAATTGATTTGATTGATGTCGCGCACTTTCATTTTTGCAACATCTTGGTTGCTGAAGGGCACAATCTTTCCGTTAGCAAAGGCATGATTGTTTTGCAACAGTGCCTGCAACCGTTTCAACTGGCTGCGCTCGCTCATCTGAAACATTCCCCACGGGCCAATTAAACTACCCATGAAAAAAAGTGACAGCGTAAGTGGAATGAGAATGATGTTTTTCTGTTTCGAAAAAATAAAGTAAATAGTAACAACTGCCAGCCAAACGCCCAGCATGGCTACTATATATCGCTCTACTGTAACTCCGTATTCAGAAATACGGAAACCAATGGCTACAAATAACAGCACCACCAGCGGCAGCAAACTGAAATAGTATAAACGGGAAAACACTTTTATCCATTTGTTTTCTTCCAACTCTCGGATGGGATAAATAAGCAAGAGTGAAAAAATACCCGAAACAGAAAAACCGAGGATGAGATTAGCTACCCACCCCTTGGGCAAACTCATTTCCACCAAAATTTTTGCACAATAAGCGTAGAGTATGATCAGGTAGATGCTCACCAATGATATTAGAACATACTGCGTAAATATTTTTAAGCCTTTGGGGTAGTCGGTATCGGCATTTAACTTCTCAATGGGCTTAGGAATACCGCCAAGAAAAAATGTGGTGTTAAATATCCCGGCAATAACAATCCAAAGCCGCGCGTAAACTTCCGGTTCAAAATTGAAATTGAAAAGTGTTTGTACTGCCAGTATGGCCCCTGCCAAGCCCAAAAACAATACAGCCGAATACAAACCGGCTGTGAGAAATCGCAGAAATAAAACTTTGTTGTATTGCCAAAAGCCGTTTATCTCTTCATAAAGAAAAAAAGCACTGAAGGCAACGAGCAAATGCAGTGAAGCATTCCAGAAAAAATAGCGATATAGTATCTCCTGTTTTTCAATATGCATAAAATCATACACGCTGAAATAAAACTGCACCAGCACAGTAAGCCCGATAGCAAACGAAAGCAGACGAAAAAGCGGAACGGGTTTTATCTTTTCGCAAAGCATATGAATGGCAAAAAACAAGGGCACACCCAGAGAGCTAACCATCAGCAACCTAGTAAGCGTAAACTCCCAATTACTATTACCCGGCCGATTAACCAATATCATTGCAGCGGCAGTACCTATAATCGCTGATAACAATACAAACGGAAAACGCATAACCGTTTCGCTCATAGAGCGTAAAAGAAAATTGACTGAGGGAAGTTTCATGCTAAATGAATTTAATTGCTAAAGTAAGTTATCATTTGTGATTGCACTTTTGCGTGAACGCTCATTCGTTATCATTGCCTGATGAAGTTTTTCAACACTTTGTTTCTGTACATGGTTGTTAGCAGCTCATTACTGGCACAGGGCTATATAGTTTCGGGTTCGGTAAAAGATGAAGAAGACCAAACAGAAGTAATTGGCGCGGCTGTATTGTTGATAAGCAATGCAGACACCACACAAAAGAAGAGAACCGTTACCAACGAAAACGGTCGCTTTGAATTTACCAATGTTCAGAATGGCGATTACAAGTTGCGCATTTCTTACCTCAGTTATTTCAACTTCGAAAAACAGCTTACTATAAGCAGCGCTGATAAAAACACGGGTGCGTTTCAACTGAAACGAAAAACCACTTTGCTGAAAGATATAACCGTAACCGAGCAGCAGGTGCGGGTGGTGCAAAAAGCAGATACAACCGAATATAATGCAGCGGCATTTAAGACAAACCCCGATGCTACAGCTGAAGATTTAATTAAGAAGATGCCCGGAATAACAAACGAGAATGGTGTAACAAAAGCACAAGGAGAAGAAGTAAAGAAAGTAACAGTAGATGGCAAAGAGTTTTTTGGTGATGATGCATCGGTAGCTCTAAAAAATCTTCCTGCCGAAATTATTGAACGTGTGCAAGTGTTCGATCGCATGAGTGACCAGTCGCGTTTTACGGGCTTTGATGATGGAAATTCGCAGAAAGGAATAAACATTGTAACCAAGAACGGGCGCAACAATGGGTTGTTCGGAAAAATTTATGCGGGGTACGGCTACCTAACTGACTCGCGTTATACCTCAGGAGCTACCATTAACTGGTTTAACGGAGATAGAAGGGTTACCGTGTTAGGAATGGCAAATAATATCAACCAACAAAATTTTTCGATGCAAGATTTGCTGGGCATAACCGGTGGTTCGCAACCTAAAGGGCCTAAAGGCGGAGGAGGATCCGGCCACCGAGGAATGGGCGGCAGAGGCAGCTGGGGCGACAATCCGGCAGACAATTTTATAGTAGGTCAGCAAGGTGGTGTTTCTTCCACCTACTCGGCTGGCATTAACTATAGTGATGTGTGGGGGAAAAACAAAAAAGTAAAGGTTACAGGCAGCTACTTTTTCAATCTTGTTCGCAACGCTAATGAAACAGAACTTACGCGCAGATATTACAGCAACAACGACAGCACAACTACCTACAGCGAAAAAGGCACTTCTTCAAGTCAAAATAGCAATCACCGCTTCAACCTGCGGTTAGAGTATAAGATAGATTCGCTCAACAGCATTACGTTTACGCCTAAGTTTAGCTTGCAACAAAACAAATCGCAGAATAGCGTAACAGGCTTAAACACATTTACCGGAAACGAGTTCTTAAGCGGCACAGAAACGCGTAATTCTTCGAAGAATTTTGGGTACAATGTGTCAGGCGACATGTTGTATCAGCATAAATTTCTTACACCTGGTAGAACAATTTCGCTACAGGCAACTGGTTCGGTTAGCGATAAAGACATCAACTCATCACAAAACTCAGCCAGCAGTTTTTCTGAAATGGTTGATACTATTGACATTGACCAGCAAACAGGAGCAGAAACTTTCAGCTATACAACTTCAGGAAACATCACTTACACCGAACCTGCGGGGCAAACAGGTATCATGTCATTCAGTTACCAGCCATCGTATCAATGGAATACATCTGATAAAAACACAAGTAGTTTTGATTCAGCTGCAAACAACTATTCAATTATTGATTCAACTTTATCGAGTAAGTACGACAACGATTATATGACACACCGTGGTGGATTTAGCTACCGCTTTCGTGAAAAGGGAATAAACTTTTCTTTAGGCGGAAATATGCAATATGCCTTGCTTACCGGACAACAAACTTTTCCATTTGAAGCTACTACGCGAAAAAGTTTTTTGAACCTTTTGCCCAACGCCATGCTTAATATAAAGTTCTCTGATTCGGTGAGTATGCGTGTGTTTTACAGAACTTCTACTAATCCGCCTACCATTGCTCAACTTCAAAATGTAATTGATAACAGCAATCCGCTTTTGCTAAGCACCGGTAATCCTGATTTGCAGCAGAACTACAGCCATTTTTTAATGACGCGCTTTAGTTACACCCATACAAAGAAGGCGCAATCGTTTTTTGCCTTTGCATCGGTAAACTATACGGCTAACAACATTGTGAACTCAACCTTGATAGCAACAAACGATACTATGCTGAATGATCGTATTATGCTTCGAGCAGGTTCGCAGTTAACCAAACCGGTAAACATAAATGGAACTGTTAACGCTAATACATTTTTTACTTACAGTTTACCGATTAATAAAATCAAATGCAACTTGAATTTAAACTTAGGTTACAGCTATTCGCGTAACCCAAGTTTAATTAACAACGCGTTGAATGTCTCAAACACCAACAATATCAACGCAGGTTTTGTGCTTAGCAGCAACATCAACGAGAAAATTGACTTTACCATTAACTATACTGCTAACTACAATTTTGTAAAGAACAGTTTACAAACCAGCGCTAATAACAATTACTATTACCACAATGCGGGGTTGAAATTCAATTGGATGTTCTGGAAAGGGTTTGTGTTTAATACAGGTTTACAGAACACGCTGTATGCAGGTATAGCGCAAGGATTTAATCAAAACATCTTTTTACTGAACGCAGCGCTCGGCTATAAATTCCTAAAAGACAAATCGCTGGAACTTAGGTTCAGCGCTAACGATATTCTGAACCAGAATACAGGTATTAGCCGCACGGTTACAGAAACCTATATCGAAGATTCAAAAACACAGGTGCTGAAACGCTACCTGCTACTAACACTTACGTACGATTTGCGTTTCTTCAATAAGCCGAAACAGAATTAAGAGCGGAGTAGTTTTACAGTTTGTAAAATGGCAAGAACTATCAACAGCACACCGATAAAGCGGTTCATCCAGATACGGTTTACCCGAAGCTTCTCCACTATTTTTTTTCCTGCAATAGCATAGAGGTACAAAATAAGTACCGTACCTATGGTACACACCAAACTAAAAACAGCAATCAACCAAGTTTCGGGTATCAGAATATGGTTACGCATAAGGTAAACGCCCCACACTAACCAAAACGGTATTTGCAACGGATTGAAAAGTGCAATTAACACTCCTCTCTTGAAATCATTTGTTTTTATTGGTGAATCTGTTTCTTTATACAGCAGCGCCAGAACGCCCAGAATTACAAACAACAAAACCCCCAACCAACTCAGAAACTTTACCAGCGCATCTTGCTGTAACAAAAAGTTGAGGGTCATTAAACAAGCAAAACAGTACACAAACTCCATAAATGCAGCGAAAGCAATAAAGGTGAGCCACCTTCTGCGGGTATCGTTAATTGTCAATTGCACCACAGTAAGGTTAATGTTGCCTAGCGGCATATAGCCCACAAACCCAAGTGCAAATGCTACAAGCAACATCATCATAGTACGGTATTAAACTTTTTTTGTGGCGTGCAACAAATATGCTTTAATAAACTCATCCAGTTCTCCGTCTAACACAGGCTGAACATTGCCTGTTTCGAAACCCGAGCGGTTATCTTTAATCAGTTTGTAAGGGTGCAAAACATAGTTGCGAATTTGCGAGCCCCATTCGTTCTTCATTTTGGTTCCTTCTATTTTATCGCGGGCTTCGTTGCGTTTCTGCACTTCTAACTCATAAAGTTTCGACTTTAGCATTTGCAACGCCCGTTCACGGTTATCATGTTGTGAACGTGTAATTTGGCAGGTAACTACAATTCCTGTTGGAATGTGCTTCAAACGGACTGCCGTTTCCACCTTATTTACGTTCTGCCCGCCTGCACCGCTGCTTCGAAAAGTATCCCACTCTAACTCAGATGCCGGTACGGCAATTTCAATGGTGTCATCTACTATTGGATACACAAACACCGAAGCAAATGAAGTATGGCGTTTGGCATTGGAGTCGAAAGGCGAGATACGCACCAAACGATGCACACCGTTTTCGCTTTTCAAGTGTCCGTAAACAAAGTCGCCATCTATTTCAAGCGACACTGATTTTATTCCCGCCACATCACCATCGGTGCGGTCAACTTCTGTTAACTTAAATCCGTGTTTCTCGGCCCACATTATATACATGCGCAACAGCATGCTTGCCCAATCGCAACTTTCGGTACCCCCTGCGCCTGCATTTATTTCTAACACGGCACATAATTGGTCTTCGGGTTGGTTAAGTGTAGTTCTGAATTCTAAATCATCGGCAGCTGCTAAAGCATGCGCATAAGATTCTTTCAGTTCAGCTTCTGTGGCTTCGCCAGACTCAAAAAACTCGCGCAGCACTACGGCATCTTCGTATGCTTTCCATGCGTTGTCATAGCTCTGCGTCCAGAATTTGTTGGTCTTAATTTCTTTCAGAATTTCTTCTGCTTTTTTCGGGTTGTTCCAAAAGTCGGGGTGTGTGGACGTGTGTTCGTCCTGTGCGATTTTTAATATACGGTTATCGTAGTCAAAGATACCCCCTCAGCGCCTCTAAACGGCTCCTTATATCACTTAAATTTTCGTTGGTCATGTTGTAAAAATTGAGGCGAATATAGAATACGGCAGAATATGTATGTTGCCGCTGTTTATACAACCATGGTTAAAATAGGATTGTTATCAGACACACACGGATACCTCGACAGTAAAATTTTCGAGGTATTTAAAGATGTAGACGAAATATGGCATGCAGGAGATTTAGGAACATTAGAACTTTGTGATGAACTGAAAAACTTCAAACCTTTTTTTGCTGTTTACGGGAATATAGATGGTAAGGAAATCCGCTCTGAATATCCATTGAATTTAGAGTTGGAACGTGAAGGATTAAAAATTCTCATTACACACATTGGCGGTTATCCGAACAATTACGAACCTAAAGCGCGAAGAAAAATTGAAGAAGTGAGGCCAGACATTTTCATTTGTGGACATTCGCATATCTTAAAAGTGATGCGCGATGACAAATACAACAATATGGTGGTGATGAACCCCGGTGCAGCAGGTGTGCATGGTTTTCACAAGGTGAAAACTGTTTTGCGATTTACGCTTAATAATAAAAAGATTGAAAACCTCGAGGTGGTTGAATTGGGCAAGAGAGGTGAAATCGTTTAATATTGCGCCCTGATGAATTCGGCTGAGCACAAAAATCTTCTTACTAAAGCGTTCAACATCAAGAACCGGTTTCTTGCCATGTATAAACAGGCAAATGCCGGTCATGTGGGCTGCTCGCTAAGCGTAGCCGAAATAATCACCTTTGCCCGCTTTGGGTGGATGAATGAGACCGATGAAATTATTTTGAGCAAAGGCCATGCGGCCGCTTCGCTTTACTCTATGTTGGTGGAAGATGGAACGCTTACCGAAGATGATGCGAATACTTTTTATAAAAATAGCACATACCTCGCTGCTCACCCACCGGTAAATAAAATCAAGAGCATTCCGTTTGCCACAGGCAGCCTTGGGCATGGACTTTCACTTGCTGCTGGCTTAGGACTGGCGCAAAAACTTAAAAAGACCGACAAGAAAATTTTCTGCATTACCAGCGATGGAGAAATAAACGAAGGCAGTACTTGGGAGGCCGCTTTGTTCATTGCCCACCATAACCTTACTAATGTGGTATGGCTCGTTGATAGAAATAAATTGCAGGGCTACGGAAGAACAGAAGATGTAATGAAACTGGAACCGCTCGATAAAAAACTGGAAGCGTTTGGATTCGAAGTTTTAGTTGTTGATGGACATGACTTTGTTTCTTTGGAAAGTTCAAAATTCAAAATTCAAAATTCAAAGTTACCTTGCGTTGTTATCTGTAATACTACTAAGGGACATGGCTGGAAAACCTATGAAGATAAAGTGGATTGTCATTATTTGCCTATGAAAGATGACCAATACGATTTAGTGCTGAACGAAGTGAAGAATGATTTTGAAAAAAGAATAGCTTCTGTATAATGCGTGTTGAATTTGCACAAGCCATGATTAATGCCTCTGATAAAAACAATAACCTTGTTTTTATCACCGGTGATTTGGGCTATATGGCTTTGGAGAAGGTGCAGGAAAAATTTGGAGAGAGATTTATCAATGCCGGTGTTGCAGAGCAAAACATGGTGACCGTTTCTGCCGGCTTGGCTTACGAAGGTTTTATTCCCTGGGTTTACAGCATTTCGCCTTTTGTTACTCTTAGACCTTACGAGCAAATCCGCAACGATGTTTGTTTGCACAATTTACCGGTGAAACTGGTAGGCAATGGTGGTGGCTACGGTTATGGTATTATGGGAGCCACCCACCACAACGTTGAAGACATTGGTGCTATGCGCATATTGCCAAACATGCGCGTGTATGTGCCGTTTACGGCCACTGATGTAGAACCGGCAGTTCAGCGAATGATTGCCGATAAAAACCCGAACTACCTGCGTCTGAACATGGGTGCAAAAATTAATCAACCAGTTGCTCCGTTTGCACAATGGAGAAAAATTAAAGATGGAACTAAAGGTGTAGCTGTAGGCACCGGACCGGTAACAGAAAACATTATCAATTCAGAACAAGCAAACGATTTTGAAATTTGGGTGCTTTCTATTTTTCCTATCACTGAATTGCCAGGCGAATTGATTTCTTCGGTGAATGCAACTCAGAAATTGATCACTATCGAAGAACACAATGGCGAATGTGGCTTACGCGAAACGCTTTCGTATCACTTAATGAACCACCTCACTTCTAACATCAAAATTCTTTCTTTGGCTGCCAACGGCTACCCGAGCGGTAAATATGGCGACCAAAAATTCCATCAGGCGGAAAACAATTTAGGTGGAGAAGGAATGATTAGAGAGATAAGTGCCTTTTTAAAATAAGCGTAGTTATTGTTTACAGATTTACGGAATTACAGAATGAACAACAAAAATCCGTAAATCGGTAACTCCGTCAATCTGTAATTCTGTAATTCTTTCTACATATTCGCCCCATGTCTTTACAAGAAAAAATTCAAGCAGAAGTTTTAAAGTTAGAAGGCCCCATTGTCATATTTGGAGCCGGTGGCTTTATTGGAACCAACCTGTTCCGCTCTATTCTTGAATTTCGTAAAGATGTTTTCGCAGTTACCAGCAAGCCGTTTATTCCCTGGCGGTTAAACGACATTAGCCCCAACCATATTTTGCATTGTAACATCACCAAGAAAAATCAGTTGGAGGATATTTTCAAACAGCATCGTTTCAAAACCATTTTTGATTTGGCGGCCTATGGTGCCTACAGCAAGCAGGCCGATGTTGATTTGATATACGAAACCAATTTCATTGGCCTGCTCAATCTGCTTGAAATTTCTTCTCAGTTTGCCATAAAAGCATTTGTTCATGCGGGCAGTTCTTCAGAATACGGGTTAAATGCGGCTGCACCCAAAGAAGATGAACCACTTCAGCCGAACTCGCATTATGCGGTTACCAAGGCAAGCGCTGCGCACATGATTAAGTTTTACGGCACTATTAAAGATGTGCCCGTAACCAATCTGCGCTACTATTCTATTTACGGACCTTACGAAGAACCCGACCGCCTTATCCCTCAGTTGATTGATAAAGGTATGAAGGGCAATTATCCGCCATTGGTGCAGCCCGATATTTCACGCGACTTTGTTTACATAGATGATGCGGTTTACGCAACACTTCTCGCTGCAACAAACATTCAAAACATTCAGGGAAAATCGCTGAACATTGCCAGCAACCATAAAACTACTATCCGCGATATTGCTTCAGCTATCAAGGAGATTTTCAGCATAGAAAAAAATCCGGAGTGGGGCGATATGCCTAACCGCAAATGGGATTTGAAAGAATGGTATGGCAACGCAACGCTAGCCAAAGCGTTAATCGGCTGGCAGAACGAAACACCACTTCAAGACGGCTTGAAGAAAAATGCAGACTGGCAGAAGGATTATTCGATGCCGCTTTATGAAAAAAAGCTGGTGCAGGATAAAATCCGCCATAAACTTTCGGCAGTTATTGCGTGTTATAAAGATGAACAGGCCATTCCATACATGCACGATAGGTTATCAAAAACGTTTCAGAAAATTGGTGTGGACTACGAAATAATTTTTGTAAACGATTGTTCGCCCGACAACACAAACGAAGTGTTGCAAAAACTGGTGAACGAAGATGATCACGTAATTGCTATTGAACACTCGCGCAACTTCGGTTCTCAATCTGCATTCCTTTCTGGTATGGAAATTTCTACCGGTGATGGAGTTATATTGCTTGATGGTGATTTGCAAGACCCGCCTGAATTGATAGAGCAGTTTTATGCAGAGTATCTAAAAGGATTTGATGTGATATACGGTCGTAGAGTAGCGCGCGAAGGCAATCAAACGTTGGTTTCGTTTTACAAAATGTTTTACCGCCTGTTCCGTAGTGTGAGTTATGTTCCTATTCCGCTCGATGCAGGCGATTTTAGTTTGATGGATAGAAAAGTGGTGAACGAATTAGTGAAGTTGCCCGAAACCGACCAGTTTATGCGCGGCTTGCGTGCATGGGTGGGCTTTAAGCAAACAGGCGTTGATTATGTGCGCCCTGAAAGAATGTTTGGCGTTACTACCAACAACTGGCGCAAGAATATCGGCTGGGCGCGCAAAGCCATTTTCAGTTTCAGTTTTGTACCGCTTGAACTGCTGACGTATTTGGGTTGGTCGCTTACGTTGCTTTCATTTATCGCTATCATCATTCAAATTGTTCTCTATTTTGTAATGCCGGGAAACCCACATGGTGTTACTACTATTATTGTGCTTCTTTTATTCTTTGGCGGGTTACAAATGCTCGGCATTTCGATTTTAGGAGAATACCAAGCCAAGATATTAGAAGAGAGTAAGAGAAGGCCGAAGTTTATCAGAAGAAATGTTTACCGTAAGATTTACTGAGATGAAATTTTTGTATTCAACCATCTTACTACTCATATTCGGTTTATCGAATGCCCAAAGTGATTCTTCAACCAGCGAAAAACTTGTATACACATTTGCTGAACAAAATCCTGAGTTTCCGGGTGGAGATAAAGAGTTACTGAAAATTATTAAAAGCCGAATGCAATATCCTCAAATGGAGTTTGACAATCATATACAAGGAACTGTTGTAGTTAGGTTCTTAGTAAATACAGATGGTTCTGTTAGTGACGCTATTGTTACAAGAAAAGTAAGTCCGGGCTTAGACAGAGAAGCTATTCGCTTAGTTAAAGATTTACCCTTGTTTCATCCGGGGAGACAGCAAGGGAAAGCAGTTAGTGTTTACTATAATCTTCCAATTGTATTTAAACTTTAGTAATTCATAATGGAAGGATTTCGTCCCGTATCACATACTTATTCTACTTCTTTTTTAGGGCAATTGAAGTTCTATGGAAGAATGTTGCTCGACTTACAAATTCTTACCATTTACAGAGACATCAGTAATACAATTCCTTTGTTTAAAGGGAATGTGTTGGATGTAGGCTGCGGACAATCTCCTTATAGGTTTTTGTTGAATGCCAACGAAACAAAATATTTCGGAGTAGATATTGTTGATGCAGAGAAGTTTGATTATGATAACTCTGATATTACTCCTTTTGATGGCGAGAACATTCCCTTTGAGAACGACAAGTTTGACGGCTTAATTTGCACCGAAGTATTAGAACATGTACAGCATTATCAAAAGCTGATTGACGAAATGCACCGCGTAATGAAAAGCGGAGGAATCGGTATTGTTACCATTCCGTGGAGTGCGAGGTATCATTATATACCCTACGATTTTTTTAGATACACCCCTAGTAGTCTAAAAACTATGTTTTCAAAATTTAGCGAAGCAAAGATTACAAACAGAGGAACAGATATTGCCAACATAACCAATAAACTAATCGTGCTTTGGTTCAGAAATCTTCTTCCGCAACAAACTTGGAGATGGATTTTTGTTCCTGTATGGGTAGCGCTTTCGCCAATTCTTATCACCGTTGTTGCCCTCGCACATTTATCGCTCGTTCTCAATTTCGGGAGCGATGAAGATCCGCTGGGCTACACTATTATTGTAAAGAAGTAAATGGAAAATATAAAAGACGACAGAGGGTTTAATCAGGTATGGGGCGATAGCAAAGCAACTCGTGTGCGTGCTGAACGAAGGTGCGATTACATAGTTTCGCAAATGAATACCGGACAAGACAAATCAGTGATGGAGATTGGCTGCGGTACCGGCAAAAATGCTTTTATGCTGGCGCATAAAACAGGTTTGAATGTCTTGGGAACAGATTTGTGTGTTCCTTTTATAGATGATGCGAAGAAAAATTTTCAACTGCCCAATCTCCGGTTCGATATTCTCGATTTCAACAAAGCAGAAGATTTTAAAGGCGAGCAGTTCGACTACATCATTGGCAACGGCATCCTTCACCATCTTTATCATCATCTCGATGATGTTTTCGTGAATATGAAGCGTCTGTTGAAACCCAACGGCAAAATCATTTTTCTCGAACCCAACATTTATAACCCTTACGTTTACTTTATTTTCTCTTACGGATTTCTTCGTAAAGCTACACACCTCGAACCTGATGAAATGGCTTTTTCTAAACCATTTGTAGCGGAAAAACTGAACAAA
This sequence comes from uncultured Chitinophaga sp., assembly GCA_964615305.1. Lineage (GTDB taxonomy): Bacteria > Bacteroidota > Bacteroidia > Chitinophagales > LD1 > Bog-950. Next base: position 108,523 of record CAZTNA010000005.1, on the reverse strand, counting down.
GCAGGTTACAAAAACATACAGGTGGAGTTCAAAGATTTTTTACTGCCCGGCATTCCTGATTTTCTGATTACTCCTTCAGTGGTTGTTGGTGATATACTCGAAAAAATTCCGTTGGTGAAGAATGTATCTCAGTCAATTTTTATTTCAGCAGAGGCATAAATTAGTTAGTCCATAAATATTCGTCATGGCAAAACAGCAAAGCAAACCGCAGACAAAAATTGAGAAGAAGGTAGAGGCATTGAAAGAGATAATTCTCACCCCGCTTCTCCCTGAGCCATTGAGCAAAAAAATATTCTTCGGACTTGCGGCACTGTTGCTGATGTTGATGGTTTCCGTTAGCCATCAATATGGTATTTCGGGCGATGAAGACTTCCACCGCGTTTACGGCCACCACGTTGTAAATTTTTATAGCAGCTTTGGCGCAGACACCACTTCGGCAACCACCAATGGCCCAGATTCGCTTATGGTTTATTATGGTGGATTTTTCGATGGCACAGCCGCCATACTTTCAAACGCTATGCCTTCAGTAAACGAATGGGACATACGCCACGCATGGAATTCCATCTTCGGTTTCATGGCCATGTTTTGTGCTGCTTTGGTTGCTGTAGAAATTGCCGGATGGCAAGCAGGCTTAATTACGCTGTTATTTATGGCTTTTTCACCCAGATTTTTTGGCGAAAGTATGAACAACCCGAAGGATATAACCATGGCTGCCGGCTATATGCTCACTTATGTTTTCATTCTCAAATTTTTGAAACAATTGCCCAAACCAACTTTGCGTACGAGCATCTTCCTAGGCTTAAGCATTGGCGTAGCTATGGGTATTCGTATTGGAGGTTTGTTGCTGATACCTTATCTGTTTTTGTTTTATGGTCTCTTTATGTGGCAACAACTTGGTTTCGGGGGCCTGCTCGATTTTTCAAAATTCAAAGAAAACATCTGGCCAAGTTTCAAATTCGTTTTACTAGCTGCCGTGCTTGGCTACTTCACCAGCTTAATTTTCTGGCCATATGGTTTAGTAGCGCCTTTCAGCCATCCACTCGAAGCGTTGAACGTTGCAAAGAAATTTCCTGCCAACATTACTATTCTTTTTGCAGGCGAACACATTAAATCAACTGAAGTGCCGTGGAATTATATACCACAATGGCTGTTAATTTCAACTCCGCTGTTTGGCTTAATCGGCTTAGCAGCTTCGCTTATTCTTATTCCGCAAATGAAGCAGAGCGGAAGATTATTGCTGCTCGGTTTTATGTATTTTACCTTGGTGTTTCCCATAGCGTATGTTATTCAACAGAAAGCGGTGTTGTATGATACGATGCGCCACTTTTTCTTTGTGTATCCGAGTATCATCATTCTGGCTGCATTAGCGTTTAACTATTTTATCAGCACCCTGCCGAAGAATTTGAAGTATGTACCAGTTGCAGTGATGGTAATACTAGTGGCACTGCCTGCGCGATTCATGTTTGCTAATCATCCAAACGAGTATGTTTATTTCAATGAATTGGTAGGTGGTATTAAAGGAGCTTTCGGAAATTACGAAACCGACTATTACATGAACAGCGCGAAGCAATGTGCCGAATGGATGAAGGAGAACGAAAACCTGAAACGCACTGACGGCAGAAAGACATCTATTTTTTCAAATGCAGTGATTCCGGTTGGTTTTTATTTCAAGGGCGACACAGCCCAAACAGCACCGGTTGGATATGCGAGTTATCGCCAGCGCAATGAAAAAGCTGCCGATTATGAAATAATGTATTGCCGCTTTATTGATAGAAATTTGTTATTAAACGGTTGTTTTCCTCCCGAGCAAACAGTTCACACTGTTTATGCTGATGGTGTGCCTCTTTCATGTGTAATAAAGCTGGATGACAAAAGCCCATACCTTGCTCAGCAAAAAATGGAACAAAATGATTTTGCCGGTGCCGTTTCTTTGCTTGAACCCTACACACAGAAATATCAAAAGAACGATGCCGCACTAGCAAACCTGGGGCTTGCTTACCTGAATATACAGCGTTTTGATGATGCAGCGCGCGTACTCACTCAATCGCTTGCCTTAAGCAAGGAAAACACAAACGCAACCTATTGGCTGGGCTTAGCATATTTATACAAACAAGATTTTACTAACGCGGCTACCGTACTTACAGAAACAGTGAAACAGAATCCGTATTTCCCACCTCCTTACCGAGCTTTGGCTGAGTGTATGGCACGCTTAGGTGATCAAAATGCAGCTCAATACTACGCAGGTATTTATCAGCAGTTGACAGGAGGACAATAAAAGCGTACTAGAGAAATAGGGGGATCAACACTTCGGTGTTAACTACATGCTTTCCTTTGAATTCTATCTCAGTAAAATTCAGTTCTTGGTATTTCAACTTCATTTCTGCAACAAGAGGTGGCGTGAAAATTTCGTCCCTGTCACCACAAATGAAAATATTTTTTGTTTTCCGCAGGCCCGAATTTAACGATAAAGGCAGCAACTCAGGAGCCACTTCACCTGCATAAACTATCATGGTATCAACTCGGTTTTTACCTGCGTTTACCCATCGTGTAGCTGTTGATGCGCCTTGCGAAAAACCTATCACAGTAATTTTTGCTGATACACTTTCCAAGCCTAAGCGCATATACAAATCATCAAGGTAATTGATGTAATCGTTAATCTCATAGAGGCGGTCTTCGCGGGTCATCCATGTAGCCCCAACTGCACCACTTGCGCTTTTAAGGTAGTAACGGTTGAGTGCTTCAGGTGCAATAATGTAATTCAACTCGTTGAGCAGCGGTTGAAATGAATTAATAAAATCTTTACCGTTCATTCCAAAACCATGAAGCACTATGATTATATTTTTTGTGTTGTTGGTGAACCCGCCAAGTGAGTAATAGCGGGCTGTTTTCTTTACTGAAATATGATGTTCATTCATGATTTTGATTTTGCATGCAGATATATACCTACCAATGCCGACCGGAAAGACAGTAAGAAAACGAGGGGCATTATTGCCGTATTCAGTGGTTGGGGCATCCATCTCCAACTAACAAAAATACCTATCATTAAAAAGTATGTAACCCCAAAATAGTATTTAAGCCATTGAGGTTTTTGCTGCTTCATTAAAATAAAAGCAATAACCAAATGAGTAGGTAACAACCAGATCATGTTCAGGTTTTTAGGTGCTGCGTAGTGTTCAGTCAACATTCCAAGCAGCAGAAAGAAAGTTCCTAATAGACCTGTTACAAAAAATAACACTACATCGAAACTAAAGTAATGCGTTTTGTTCTTTCTCTCAAAAAACCAAAACACAAAAGCCAAAAGCACTAACAACAAGTTTAAATGTAAGGGTCTGAAAGCTGAGCCGACTTGCGCATCAGGAAATTTCAAAATTGTTTGGCGAGAAACTACCAACGGCTTATCATCAACAGCAGCACATTTTAAATACTCAGCCAAGTAATCGGGTAAAAAGGTTTGATTTCGCGGAGTAGCCGGTACTTCACAGGGCATACCGAGAATTAAATCAAACCCATAATCAACCCAAGGTCGTTGCCATACATAAACACGAAGCATATCATGCATGGTTTTGCCCTTCTGAAAATTGCCTTTTGAAACATCGTATTGGATTCTGTTTCCTAGAATTTTCTCGAACACATCACGGATACGTGTGGCACAGTTATCCCAAAAGAAATCGTAAAAATATTCGCGGTTTTCGGGAAGTGCATTGTTATAAAGGTAGGTAAAAAGTTTTTGCTTGTCTTCGTTAGGTAAGCTAATTTCGTCTTCAACAACGCTTCGTTTCTCATAAATGTATTGATTAGTAAAATCGTCAAAACGATCGGTAGTTAACATATATCGCATTTTACCTTTCACAAAGTTGGTATAGAATCCGGGCTGTGAAAAATCGAAAGTGCCGTAGTTAAACACTACATCGAAATCATTTTTGTAATCAGTAATTCGAATGCCTGTATGTCCGAAAGCAGAGTATAACTCTTCACCGGGCGAGCAGGTGAGCAGAGAAATACGAGACGAGTCAGAAAGAACCGGGCTGGAATAAATCTGAAGCGCAAAAAACTGAATGCAGATTACTGCAAGCAGACTAGTAATCCCTCTGTTCAGTTTTTCCATCGCTTTAATAAATTAGAAGTCTGCAATTAAAAATCAATTCAGAATTGGGCTTTCCGGATAGCTTGCCATAGTGTTATATACACCACCCATTTGCTGCATTACATCTTTCCAAAGTGTATTGAAATCGTCTTTAAAAACATGGCGGTATTTGGCCTGAGACAAAATCCATGAATTGGTTTTCATTTCCTCCTCTAACTGATTAGCCGACCAGCCGCTGTAACCAAGAAAAAAACGAACTTCATCGGGCTGCACTTCACCGTTAGTCATCATTTCTTTCAATTGCTCAAAATTACCACCCCAAAATATGTTCTCGGCAAGTTGCAGACTATTTTCAACTTTTTCGCCAAGGCAATGAACAAACTGTAGAGTATCTGTACCAACCGGACCTCCTAAAAATACTTTCCCTTTGAACGGAGGAAAACCTGCCACCACATCATTTAACCGAAGGTTAACCGGCTTATTCAAAATCAAACCAACTGTTCCATTTTCCTGCGTGTGTTCACAGATAAGCACCACAGTTCTTCTAAAATTTTCGTCATACATAAAAGGCTCGGAAAGGAGTAACTGACCCGGCACTATTTCTTTTTCCTTTTCAAATTCGTAGCTCCAAATATTTTCGTCTTGCATAGGCAACTGTGTTCAAAAGCTATATTAAAGATTTTCAACTTTGTGTTTAAAGTGTTTCACAATTACTTATTCACGTTTGTTGAGTAAATACGCAAACAATCAATGTTTGGTTTCCCGTTTAATTTCTCAGATTTACTTGCTGTACCAATCACAATTAAACATTCTTATGAACAAAAGATTTTTACCTCTTCTGGCACTGCTTGGGCTTATCATAAACAGTTTTGCTGCAACTTCTTCTATTACCAATTCGGGTTTTGTCTTTTCGCCCTCATCTGTTACCATTACTGCTGGCGATACAGTTATATTTTCATTGGGTGGATCACACAATGCAATAGAAGTTGATCAAGTTACATACAACGCAAACGGCAATACTCCACTTGGCGGTGGCTTTGCAGTTCCGTTTGGAGGAGGGGTGCTCACAGGGCTTACAGTTGGCACTCACTATTATGTGTGTGGCAACCATTTTAGCATGGGCATGAAAGGGATGATTATTGTACAGCCTGCAGTGGTAATTCCCAACGTTTGGATAAACGAAATTCACTACGAAAACATAAGCAACGATACTTTAGAAGGATATGAAATTGCTGGTGATGCAGGTATAGACCTTGGTTGTTTTCGTGTGTTTTTACAGTCAGGAACAATAGGCACACCGATTTATGATGTAGACACACTTGCAGGAACTATTCCTAACAGTTCAGGATGTGGTTATGGCACAGTTTGGTTTCAAAAACCAACTGGTGGTTTGCAGAATGGACCAGATGCAATTGTGCTGGAGTATGCCCCTATTGCCACGCAGTGCGGTGTGAATCATACCGATACTATTCTTCAGTTTCTATCGTATGAAGGCAGCATTACTTCCACCAGTGGAAGAACGAACGGACTTGTTTCAACAAATATTAATGTGTCAGAAACTTCATCAGCTGCAGTGGGAACTTCATTACAGTTGCAGGGTATAGGCACTACTTACTCACAGTTTACTTGGACAAATTCGGCTGTTAATACATACAACACCATCAATAATAATCAGTTTTTGTGCGGAGCACCTATTGCATCTTACAGATTTCAGCCTGTATCAATAACTGTTGTTGAATCGGCTGGAACTGTGGTGGCAGGTTATGTTAAAGCAAGCAATGTGAATTTGCAGTCGCAAAACGTAACAGCGTTTTTAAAAACCGGAAATGGCGCTGATGTAAGCGGTTTCTTTCAACAAATGTTTACGTTTAACCCGGGGGGTGTTGATTCTTTTGCTTTCACTCTTACCATTACCGATGATGCAGTTGTAGAAGGAACCGAAAACCTTGTTTTCGTTTTGCGAAACCCGAGTGCTAATGGCACGCTTGAAACAGATAGCCTGTTTACGCTTACTATTACCGATAACGATGTAGCACCAAACCCTACAGTCAGTTTCAACACCGCGAATACCATAACTTCTGAAGGGTCTGCGGCTGTAAACGTACAAGTTGTAATTTCGAGCCCTAACGCAAACCCTACTTCAGTAGATGTTAATGTAATGGGTGGTGGCACTGCTACTCCTGGTGGTGTTGATTATAGTTTTTCACCGCTTACTGTAACCTTTCCTGCTAACTCATCAGCACCGCAAAATGTGGTGGTGAATATTGTGGATGATGTTGTAGCTGAAGGAACTGAAAGCTTTTCGTTTCAGTTAAACAACGCAACTAACGGTGCTATTATAGGGGCTAACAATCAACACACTGTTACCATCCTTGATAATGACACGTTACAGTTTACCATTCATCCATCGGCATTTACTCAGGCCGAAAACTTAGGAACAGCATTTGTGCCTGTTCGGCTTACCAGTACAAGCACAAACAACACCAGCGTTACACTACAACTGGTAAGTGCCGGAACAACCGCTACCAACGGCAACGATTTTTCTTTTGCAGACACCACACTTACTTGGTTAGCCGGTAGTTCAGGAACAAGGCAAGTACCGGTAATAATTAATGACGACAACTTGTACGAGTTAAATGAATTAGTGCGTTTTCGACTGGTGAACCCAACAAATGGTGCTGTATTTGCAAACGATACGTTTTGTCTTACCATAGTGAATGACGAGCCTGCGCCAGCAGGCAATTGCTCCAATCTTTTTTTTAGTGAATACATAGAAGGCTCCTCTAACAACAAAGCAATTGAGATATTTAACCCTACATCTTCGGTCATTGACCTGAGCGAATACCGTATTTATAAATCAATTAATGCCGGAAGCACAACTTCGGTTTTTGGTTTAAATGGCACACTAGCTGCCGGTGATGTTTATGTGGTTGCCAACGGACAAGCTGATACTATGATAAAACAACAAGCCGATACCCTTTCTGGTTTCTTTAATTTTAACGGTGATGATGCTTTGGCACTGTTGCATCTGAACGATACCATTGATATTATTGGCGAGTTCGGTATTCAGCCTACATCCGGTTGGCTGGTAGATACCGGTTCAACATCGCAACACACGCTGGTGCGCAGTTTTTATAATTATGAAGGTGATAACGACTGGGATAATGCAGTTGAAACATGGAAAGTATATCATGTAGATATGTTTGATTCCCTGGGGGCACATCATACAGCACCCTGCGGCACGCCTGAACCTGTACCGGCCTCAACCATACGATTTTTTTCTATAGACACCACAGTAGCCGAAGGGGCATTTACGCTGGAAGTAATTGTAGAAACTACAAACCCGAGCAACTCAACTGTAAGCTATTTTGTGGCTCGCGATGATGCCGCGTCAACAGCAGTTGCAGGTTCTGATTATATCTATACAAACCAGCAGATCTTCGGTCCTCCGGGTGTTAGTTACGACACATCTTACCTGGAAGTAAAAGATGATGCGCTAATTGAATCAACAGAACAAGTGATTCTCAGGTTTTTGAATGTAGGCCCTAACATTACGGTGGGCAGCGACTCTATTTATACCTTAACAATTACTGACAGCGATGTGCTTCAGGTATCATTTCTAGGTGCTGCTTTTAATCATGTGGAAGATGAGGGAACTGTACCTGTGAAGGTTACTATATCAACACCCGTTGCAGATACTACAAAAGTTAGTGTTCAACTTGCACAAGGTAATGCAACTACCGGTGTTGATTTTACTTTTAACGACACTACAGTTGTGTTTTTGCCTAACACTATTGACACGCAAATGATTTGGGTAACCATTATTGATGACACATTAGATGAAGGAACCGAGCAAGTAAATTTTGATTTAATCAACGCTACCAACAGTGCAATAATTTTAACCAGTGCCTACACGCTGTATATAATTGACAATGAAATGAGTGGTTTTGCGGAAGATTATTTCGAAAGCAACGTTTCTGTTTTCCCCAACCCGGCTACTCACACATTGAACATTGAAAGCAGCCGCACGCTTTTTCATGTTAGCATTACTGACCTTACCGGCAGCACTGTGTTTAAATCAGAAACGCTTGCAAGTGGCAAGAATAGAATAGATATATCGGCACTACCAGTGGGTATGTACTTTATAAACATTTGGGATAATGAAAAAGTCTGCTCCCGGAGGTTCGTAAAAACAATAGACTAAACCGTATTCTAATTTTTATTCTTCAATCAATTTACCGTTCACAACTAAGATTTATCAGGCAGAGTAAAAACTATCTTATTTGAAGGCAATTAACAGGCGCGTCCTCAGTTTTACCTATTCGTATTAGCATATACCTTTGGAGCACAGTTAATCACTCAAAACAAAAGTGACTAACTGAGCCGTTTTTCAATTATATTTTTTCTGAACCAGCTAACAGTAAAACAGGCTAATCGTTACCAGAGCAGTAAAGAATAGAAGAGATGTTTCAATCGTGATGACTATACATTTATTATACAGATAGATATGAGCAAACAACCCGTAACGGAGATATGGAGGGAAGTGAAATTTGATTTTAAATACACCAACAATGTTAAGATTGAAGTTTCGAGTTTCGGGCGTGTGCGTAGCACAACCAAACAAAATGGTGAAACAATTTTAAAAGGTGCTATGGTAAGCGGTTACCGAATTGTACGCCTTAAGTTTTTTAAACAAAGAGAACAAAACGATAGTAAGCGGATTGAATTTTTGCGCGAGCAGATGGCAAAGTTAGTAAAGCAGACGGGCAAATTGAGAACCCGAAACAAAGCTAAGCGCGTGAAGGACACATCTTATTACGAGTATGAAAAAAAAATAAAAAGCCTAACCGAACTATTAGATCAGCTAAAAACGAAGTATAAAAAAGAGTTAAGGGCTGTTGAACTTAGCAGAACAATTAATTATGGTGGGCTTGTGCATAGATTAGTTGCAGAAAATTTTGTTACTTGTCCGTCTGCCAAACACATACTTGTGGCTCACCTCGATTACGATAAGCTAAACAACCGGGCATCGAATCTGAGATGGATGACAAGAGAAGAAAATGTAGAACATCAAAAGCTAAGCCCCTACGTAATAGAAGCAAAAAAAAGCAGGTTTGGGAAACGACTTGAGGGGACAAAACCATATAAGTTAACTTCTACTAAAGTAATGCTCATAAAGAAAAAAATAAACGAAGGTGTGCCACTAAGAACACTGGCAAAAACATTTAAGGTAACCGAAACTCAAATGCTGCGAATAAAGCGAGGAGAGAACTGGGGCAATATTCAAGCTGCGAGGTAGTGTCGTTTCGGGTAATAACATATTGGTTTTACCGTTCAACTTTGATGCTTGTAGAAGCGGTGAAAGATTGTTACTTAATACTTTCTTGAAAATTGGTTTGACAAGCCCGTTTCCACTCTTTATATTTGCTCTACCCCTATGTTGTTATCTGTACCGCTGCACCTTTCATCACTGTTCATCTTACTTGTTTTCATTATTGCATTTGTAATATTAATTGCTGTTTATGTGGCCAGCCACAAAGCTGATCTAACTTACGGCCAAAGGAAAAGAAATTTCTTAAGCGCGGTAGCTATCATAATCACCTGGCTCATTTATACTGCCATTATTTCTTTCAGTGGTTTACTCAACGATTTTGATGCCATGCCTCCACGCTTGCTATTAGTGATTCTTCCTCCTATCGTAATAATTGGGGTACTGTTTGCCAGCCATGAATTTTTAAAGCTTACCGAGCAGATAAACATTTTTTGGTTTACCTATCTGCAATCGTTTCGTATTGTTGTGGAGTTTATACTGTGGTTGCTTTACAAATACCAAATAATACCAGTGCAAATGAGTTTTCAGGGATTAAACTTTGATCTGTTCGTTGGCATTTCTGCTCCATTTGTAGCTTATTACTGTTTTCGAAAAAAAACATGGAGCCCCCATATTGCTTTGTGGTGGAATATTGCCGGCATTGTATTGTTGCTGAACTTTGTAGTAATAGCTGCCCTCAGCACACCTTATCCTTTCCGCTATTTTACGAACAACCCTGCCAACTACATAGTGTTTCATTTTCCTTTTGTATGGTTGCCGGGCTTTGTAGTGCCGGTGGCATTGCTTCTTCACCTCATTTCTATAAGAAGACTGGTTAGCATAAAAGCCGAATAGTGCTAATGCTGCGGCATACGTCATGCACAACGGGCGTATATTTACTCGAACGTAAAAGTCTTTTTATTGCACCATATTTTTGTTTGATACGGCTGTATAGAATAACTTACCGCTTCGTTCCAAAGCGTAAATTTTTTAACTATCTGGTCGCTTACTTCTACCTGCTCGCCAAAGTAAAATGCTTTTAGTCGCCCGTTAATATCCTGATACACTATAATATCGTTATCCACTACATAATCGAGTGGGATGTAGCGTTCCAACCAATACTTTTTTCCTTTATACCAGCACCAGAAATTTTTCCCTTTGTCGGTGTATACCATCAGGTTTTCTTTTACCGTTAGATCAACAGGCCTATCATTCATCAAAACAGTCTCTTCCCCATTATAGTAAACCACTAATTGTTTCAAAAGAGTGATATACGCTGCAAAACCCTCACCGGTGTAAAACTCTCGTGGGGTTTGAATACTACTTTCACGCACCACACCGTGATCGAAAAATTTGAGATTATTATACTGATCAATATACATCAGCATATCTCGGTTTACCCAAAAATTGACAGGCTCGTAGGTTTCCAGCACCTGCATTTCGCCACGGTAAATCACCTTGAAATTACCGTTGCGATCGAGGTAAGCAAAAATATTGTCTCCAATTTTTGCTCTTGTAACTTCAGTTCGCTCTAAAATAGTTGTAGTACCATTGTAAAAAAGGTTCAACTCGTTTAACACATTGTTCCAAACAATCAGGCTGTCGCTGTAGTATAGTGAATCTATTCCTTCACGAAAAAAGTTCTCGATAGTTTGAAACTCATTTTTGTAAAGCACCTTTATTACATTAAAGTTTTGATACAAAAACCAGTTATCGGTCATGTAATAGTTGGGGGCTACATCGCTTATCGGAAATGTACGGCCTTTGTAGTACACTTTCATACGGTTGTTTTGCCCCACATATGCCACAATATTGTTTCTGCCCACTTTTACACTTCTAAGTGGTAGATTTTCAATGTAGTTGCTTTGGCCGGCATCAAATAGGTAAACAAAGTTGTTAATGTCTTGGAAAGGTACTATACATTGAGAAAATGCGGTTACAGATACCATCAGCAAAAAAACAGGCACACATTTTTTCATACAGCAAGTTTAGAATACAAACCGAATATCATTATACAAAATACGCTAACAAAAACTGTATGCCGGAGTTGACAACCGCATACCTCAAAATAATTTCTCTGCATTCCGTTATCTCGTTTTGGCTTTTACATTCGCTACGTGTTTCGTATAAAAAAACTCGATTGGTTAGTAGTTAAAAGTTTCATCGGTCCGCTGGTGCTTACCTTTTTCATAGCGCAGTTTGTGCTGGTTATGCAGTTTTTATGGAAATATATTGACGATTTGGTTGGTAAAGGGTTGAGCACTGGCGTGCTGCTTGAGTTGCTCCTATACGCTTCTGCCCGTTTGGTTCCCATGGCGTTACCTCTGGCAGTATTACTCTCTTCTATCATGACATACGGAAGTTTTGGAGAACATTATGAACTCACTGCCACCAAATCTGCCGGTGTTTCATTATACCGGTTTATGCGGCCACTTATCATTTTTGTTGTAGTAATCAGTATTGGTGCGTTTTACTTTTCTAACAATATCATGCCCTATACAAATTTAAAATTTGGTGCTTTGCTCTACGACATTCGCCATCAAAAGCCAACAGTGGCCATTAAACCCGGCATTTTTTACAGTGGCATAAACGGTTTTTTTATTAAAAGCGCAGCCAAAGACGATGAAACAAATACGTTATATAATATTACTGTGTACGACCACACCAGTGGCAAAGGTAATGATCATGTAATTACTGCTACCAAAGGCAGCATGATACAAGATGAGCAAGCGGTGGCACTGCAACTGAAACTCGAAAATGGAAAACAGTACCGAGAAATAGAACCCAAGGAAGGTGGTGAAAATAACTACCAAATGGTAAGCACTACATTCAGCAGTTGGGAAAAACGTTTTGACCTTTCTGAGTTTAAACTTACCCGCAGCGATGAAAACTTTTTTAAGGATTTGAAACAAATGCTTGACCTGAAACAACTCCGTTCTGAAATTGACACCATTAATTTAGAAGCAGAGTCTTTAAAATTGGGGCTGGCTTCCAACAACCGTACGTATTACAATTTTCGGAAATTTGGGTTCGATACCCTTGCTAAAATGCCAAATGTTAAGCCCATAGTTTTTGCAAACACAACAGAACTGCTCAAAATTTATGATGGCAAGACTCGAATTCAGCTAATGGAGCGTGCCGTTACAAAAGCGCGTAACATTAAAAACTACAGTGACATAACTACCAAACAGTTAGAGTATAAGGAGAAAGATGTGGTGCGCCACATGATTGAAATTTACAGAAAATTTACGCTAAGCGCTGCTTGCTTGGTTTTATTTTTTATTGGCGCTCCGTTGGGTTCTATAATTCGCAAAGGCGGGTTGGGTTGGCCTTTGTTTTACTGTGTCCTGTTCTTCATCCTGTATCATGTAACTTCTATGATAGGCGAGAAATTGGCCGAAAATGATGTATTGACAGCATTTGGCGGCATGTGGCTTTCAACCGCTGTGCTCACACCTCTGGGGCTTTTTTTAACCCTTAAAGCAGCTAATGACTCAAAACTTTATAGCACTGACTACTACAGAAATATTTTAAGAAAAATAACTCCTTCAAAAGTATCCGTTTGAAAAACTTCTTTCTGCAGAATAAAATCTTTCTCATACTTTATCTGGTATTCTTTATAACGGGAGCGTTTGTTATTTACTACTATGAAAAAGGCGATGAAATTATCTACATCAGTTCTTTTCATACACCTGCATTGAATGTATTTTTCAGAGCTATTTCTAAAATGGCCGAAGCGCCTGTATTCGCACTCATTATTTTAGTTGGTGCCGTTACAGGGTTCGGTAAAGGGGTGGTTTTATTGGTTACATACCTCACAAATGGTATTCTTACACAGTTTTTAAAACTACAGGTATTTACCAATCAGGCGCGTCCGCTTCTTTTTTTTCAGGACAAAATCAGTCTTACACCGGTTCCCGGTGTTGATAGCCTACACGACAATTCATTACCATCAGGGCACACTAGCACAGCTTTTGCAATTTGGTTTATGCTTAGCATTTTCACAAAAAACAAAAACTGGAGTTATTTGTATTTTTCTCTTGCATTATTGGTAGGCGTATCGCGAGTGTATCTTTTACAACATTTTTTTCGCGACATATATTTTGGTTCCTTACTTGGCGTGGCGGTATCTACACTCGTTTTTCTGATTTTTGTAAAGTCTAAATTCTATCATTCGCTCAGCTGGAGAAACAAAAAACTTCTGAGTTAAAGTTTTGCTGGTTTTACATATCAAATCATGGCAAGATGAATACGTTTTTACTATTAACCCTAGGAGTTTAGCTAACAAAATTCACAGTCACTAATACTTAAATAAAAAAGGGCAGAAGCTTTCGCAACTGCCCGCGCTTCCTGCATACTCCTTTTACATAGCACACAAGAAAGGTTTGGCACCTTCTGCAAACGTGCAATTTTTTCCTGAAAACAGAAAATATCAGACATCTTAGCACCTATGAAAATTATTTCAGCCGAATACAAGGCAAGTTATATAGATGTAGAAAAATGTCCGAAACAGAATCTGCCAGAGTTTGCTTTTGTGGGGAGATCTAATGTGGGCAAGAGTTCCCTCATCAACTATTTGTGCGGGCGTAAAGCGCTTTCTAAAGTATCCGGCACACCAGGCAAAACACAAACAATTAACTACTTTCTGATTAACGAACTTCTCCATTTTGTTGACTTACCCGGCTATAGCTTTGCCCGTGTTTCTATTGAGCAGAGAAACAAATGGAATAACATGCTGCGCAACTATGTTCTTAAACGCGAACAGTTAATGTATGTATGCCAACTAATAGACGCGCGCATACCTCCACAAAAAGTTGACTTGGAGTTTGTAAATTGGATGGGGAAAAATTATGTGCCGTTTGTTGTGTTGTTTACCAAAGCTGATAAGCACACAAAAGAAGTGTCATCAAATATTCAGGCATTTAAAAATTCACTCTTGCAAACATGGGACGAGTTACCTCACATGTTTACTACATCCTCTGAAAAAAAATCCGGTGGCGAGCCAGTTCTTGATTTTATAAGCAGCGCAACAGAATACTATTATAAACATCAACCAGCCTCAGGCACACAAGATGAATCGGAATAAAAGTCTTTTTGAAAAGTTTCTTGACTTTAACCAGAAACACAAATTAACCAGCAGCAAAAAAAAAACACTCTTAGCTGTAAGTGGCGGTATAGATTCTGTGGTCATGTGTCACCTGTTTCAAGAAGCCGGTTTGGCATTTGCCATAGCACATGCAAATTTTCAGTTGCGTGGCGAAGAAGCAGAGGGAGACGAACAATTTGTGCAAAGTATTGCTGCAAGCTACAGCGTTGATTTTTTTTCAAAAAAGTTTGACACCTTAAATTATGCCGCTGAAAAAAATATTTCTGTACAAGTTGCCGCTCGTGAACTTAGGTATGAATGGTTTCTTAAGCTATTGACTAATTCAGAAATAAAAACCGGAAAGCAACTGCACAAGGTGGCTACAGCACACCACTTAAACGACAATATTGAAACCATACTTTTCAATTTTACCAAAGGCGCAGGCATTAGAGGGTTGCGTGGCATACCGGTAAATCAAAACAAAGTTATCAGGCCTTTATTGTTTGCGTCAAGAGAAGATATTGAACTTTATTGTGCTGCTCATCAACTCAGTTTTAGAACCGATAGCTCAAACTCTAGCGACAAATACACCCGAAACAAAATCAGGAACAACATTATTCCGTTGCTGAAAGAGATAAATCCGTCTTTGGAAGAAACCTTGTCAGATAAAATTGAATTGCTAGGCTACTTAGAAAATCTCTACGATAGCGATGTAAAGAAAAAAGCAAATCAACTTTTTCTTCATCGTGGTAGCGACATCTATATCCCTTTGCTCAAGTTAAAAAAAACAGCCGGAGCAAAGCAAGTTTTATTCGAACTTTTGAAGCAGTATGGTTTCAATTCAGCACAAACTCAAGATATATATGAAGCTACCGATGCAGAGGCAGGCAAACAGTTTTTATCAACTAAAGCAAGAGTTATTAAGGATAGAAGGTTTTTTATACTCACTGAGTTAAAGAAACTGAATGACTCCATTCAACACATTTATGAGGGAAATGGTGAGTTGAAGGTTCATGAGCAGGTGCTGAGTTTTTCTACTACCGGCATGAATCCGAATATAAAATTCAACAATCCGAAGTCGGTGGCCATGTTAGATAAATCGAAACTGGAATTTCCGCTGATAGTTCGCCACTGGAAAGTGGGAGACTACTTCTACCCTTTTGGCATGAAGCTAAAAAAGAAGAAACTGAAAAAGTTTTTCGCTGATGAGAAAATTGCTGTTCATCAGAAAGAAAAAATAGTGGTAGTTGAGTCTAACAAAAAAATTGTCTGGGTAGCAGGTTACCGAATTGACGAGCGTTATAAAATTACGAGCAACACTACAGATGTGTTTAAAATGGAGATTAAATAGTCTCTCTTTGACCTTTCCGATTATGGTGATGCGCTAATTTTTAGATTTGGCACATGAAGGTAAGTTACAATTGGCTAAAAAATTACGTAGATTTTAACCTCTCACCAAACGACTTGGGAGAAGTGCTAACGGGGGTTGGTTTAGAAGTAGAAGGCATTGCTCCGTTCGAAACTATTGAAGGTGGTCTGGAAGGAGTTGTAGTAGGCGAAGTAAAAGAATGCTCTAAACATCCGGATGCCGATAAATTATCCATAACAAAAGTAGATGTTGGCACTAACGAATTATTACAAATAGTTTGTGGCGCCCCAAACGTAGCAGCAGGCCAAAAAGTAATGGTAGCTTTAGTTGGTTCTGTGCTTTATCCCTTTGGAGGCGATAAGATTCAAATTAAAAAAGCCAAAATACGCGGTGTAGAAAGCTATGGAATGATTTGTGCCGAAGATGAACTTGGGTTAGCCGAAAATCATGCGGGCATTTTAGTGTTGCCGGCTAGTACATCAGTGGGAACTAAAGCGGCCGATTTTTTTAAGGTAGAAAAGGATTATGTTCTTGAAATTGGGCTAACCCCCAACAGAGGCGATGCAAACTCGCACATAGGAGTAGCTCGCGATATTTCTGCAGCATTAAACGTATCATACCAATCAACTGTAAGTTTTACTAAGCCAGATAACTCTTCGTTTAAAAAAATCAACGATAAAATAAAGATTGATGTAGAGGTAAAAGATACAGAAGCTTGTACACGCTACTCCGGTGTTTGCCTTTCTGGTGTTCAGGTGGCCGACTCTCCAGATTGGTTAAAAAACAAACTAAAGGCAATTGGGGTAAAAAGCGTTAATAACGTGGTAGATATTACCAATTTCGTAATGCATGAGTACGGACAACCGCTGCACGCGTTTGATGCAGATAAAATTGAAGGCAACAAAGTAGTGGTGCAAAAGTTGCCTGCTCAGAAATTTAAAACGCTTGATGGCAACGAAGTGCTTTTGCAGCCAAACGACTTGTTAATATGCGATTCAGTAAAGCCAATTTGTATTGCAGGAGTTTACGGTGGCGCACACAGTGGGGTTAGCAACTCTACAGTAAACATATTTTTAGAAAGCGCCTGTTTTTCTTCTACAAGTATTCGAAAAACCGGCACTCGTCTAAATCTGCGTACCGATGCAGCTACCCATTTTGAAAAAGGAACAGACCCTAACATTACTGTTGAAGTTTTGAAGAGAGCCGCAATACTCATTACCGAAATTTGTGGAGGAGAAGTTTCAAGTGAGATTGTTGACCTTTATACAAATCAATCAGATGGCTGGAGATTTAGTGTGTCGTACAACAGAATAGTTGCTTTAGCCGGTTTCGATATTCCGAAAAAGACAATACTCGACATTTTCCGCCATCTGGAGATTAGTGTAGAAAGTGAAACAAATGACGGATGGCAACTATTGGTTCCTGCATTTAAAACAGATGTAAAGCGGGAAGCAGATATTGTGGAAGAAATAGTTCGTGTACTGGGCTATAACAGTTTCGCGCTACCAAAGAATTTTAAAACAAGTTTGTCGTACAGTGCAAAAGTAAATGCGCAAAAATTAGAAAATACAATAGCTGATTTGCTGTGTGGTGCAGGGTTCAATGAAATTTGGACCAATTCGGTAACACAATCAAAGTTCGAGCAGCAAGAAAATTTTAAGCGTGAGCAAATACTTTTACTAAACAGCCAAACCACTGAGCTAGATTCTTTACGAACTTCCATGCTGTACTCAGGGCTCGAAACCGTAGCTCATAATCAAAACCGAAAAGCAACAGACTTGCGCTTGTTTGAATTTGGAACCACCTACCACAAAAATGGTGATTCTTATACACAGAAAAAGCACTTACAAATATTACTTACCGGTAAAGCAAACTCCGATGACTGGTTGCAGAAGGCAAACAACTTCGGCTTTTTCCATCTGAAAAGTTTTGTATCGAATGTGCTAACCAAAATGGGGCACACAGCTTTTGACCAGGAAGTAATAGAAAACCAACCTTGGGCGTTTGCTTTGAAACTTTATAAAGACAACATAGAGGTGGCTTGCATAGGGAGCATAGCATCTTCGGTGCTTAAAAAGTTTGATATTAAAAATGAGGTGTATTTTGCCGATATAAATTGGGATTACTTGCTGGACAAATCGCAGTATACAAAAACAGAGTATCAAGAGTTACCGAAATTTCCGTCCGTAAAACGCGATTTGGCTATGATACTTGGTGAAGAAGTAGCTTTTAACGCAATTGAAAAAATTGCTGTAGTAGAATCGAAGAAGTTGTTACAGGGTATTGCTTTATTTGATGTTTACAAAGGCGATAAAATGGAAAAGGGAAAGAAGAGCTGTGCCGTAAGCTTTACCTTTCAGCACCACGAAAAAACGCTTACAGATCAGGAGATTGAAAGGCTTATGAATCGCCTGATGAGTAAATATGAAACCGAACTTGGCGCGGTGATACGCAAGGGATAAAACATTGTTTTATACATAGCTTGGTTGTATGTGTTAACTCACCGAAAACTAAAATCATTACAAACAAAAGTTTACCTTGATACTACTCACCAAAGGCTGCTCAAGTTGAAATGATAAAGTCAAGCGAAACATATTACCCGAGCAATGAGACTGAAAGAACTTTCATAAACAAAATTTGGCGGCTATCAGAAGAAGACTTGCAAACCCGAAAAGAAATTATTCTACCCAAAGGAACAGTCGAAGTTATTTTTAACTTCTCTGAAGCCGTCACTTACTTCAAACCTGCCTACACCACTGAAATCAAGTTGCCTATAGTTTTCGTAAACGGAGTTAATTTTACCCCTTTTGAACTGATAAAAACCGGAGATCAAAAATTTATAGGAATTCAATTAAACAGCATTGGGCTCCGGTTGCTTTTTAATATTTCGCCTAAAGAGCTTAATAACACTGTTTGCAATGGAGTTGAAGTCTGCTCAAATCTTTATCATTTAGCAGATGAGTTATTTCATGAGAAAATGTTTGACCACCAAGTTCAGATAATATTATCGTGGATTAGAAAAAAAATTACGTGGGATCGCTTTCAACACGCCATAATTAGAGCTCAAAAGCTACTGAGTTACTATTGCGCAAGTAACCTAACCGTAAAACAACTCAGTAGCAATGTAGGTTTATCGGAACGTCAACTCTGGCGAGTTTCCCAAGATTGGTTAGGAATGAATACAGAAGAATTTATACTCTACAGCAAGTATTTAAGTAGCTTGTATTTACTTCATCATTCAACCCAAAATCTAACAGCAATAGGTTTACAAGCAGGCTATTACGATCAGTCGCATTTTATTCGCGAATTTAAGTCATATACCAACCTAACACCACGACAATACAGAGGGGCAAGCTCTGAGTATCCCGGACATATTTTATTGCAGTGATAGATGTCCGATTTATACAATTTCTATACTTCTTATTCTCCGAATTTTGATGTGCATAAAACAAAAAAAACACATCATGATTTACAAATTTTCAATTATTGAAAAGATACTGTTGTCAAACGACATCATACCTCATCCTTTGGCAGATTCATCATCCTCAGTAGGGCTTGGCTTTGCATTGGGAAGTGCTGTGAAGTTAAAAATAGTTGACCACCTCAGCATGGATTACAAAGATGTAGCGCAAATAGCGAATGGAGCAAACACCAGCAAAGTAGGAACCGGAATAATTTTGGACTGTCTGGATGCATTAGGGTATGTGACGAAACAAGGCACTGAATATGCATTTACAAAAAGAGGATATAAAAACTTGTCCGCTCAATCGCCCGACAACTTCCGATACTTTATTTTATTCTGCAACAATTTGTATAAAGGGTACTTAGACTTGGATGAAACCATACGTTTGGGTAGAAGACCTCAAGGCAATTCACTTGATCGGCTTTCTGAGTACGAATGGGAATTATTTTCAAGGGCTATGATTGATCTTTCAAAAACAAATAACAAAGAGGTAGGAAAAAAAGTACCAGTTACAAAGTCACATGTAAAAATGCTCGATTTGGGTGGCTCTCATGGCTTGTACAGTATTGAGCTTTGCAGGCTTTATCCTCAGTTAAAATCAATAATTGTTGATTTGCCCCCCGTAAAAAAATATACAGACGAGTGTATAGCACAGCATAAAGCAACAAATGTATCCTATCTGGCGGCTGACTTCATGAAAGATGAAATACCTCAAAACATAGATGTCATTCTTGCGTTCAACATCATTCACGGACTTAACCCTTCCGAAAATGAACTACTAGCAAAGAAAGTTTACAGATCGCTTAATGATGGAGGTATGTACGTAATATTGGATCAGATAAAGGGAATTGGAGGTAGTTCGCAAATGTCAAAGGCTACCACCTCATACATGGCATTAAACTTACTTCATGAAGCCGGAGGAATGACATACTCGCATGCCGAAATCGAGGACTTTGCAAATAAAGCAGGGTTTAAGAAAACAGAACTTAAAAAGCTAAACGCACCTGGTTTCGGCTTGGTAATTTGTTACAAATAGGCCAACATATTACAAACCCAAGCTCAAAAAAAAGAGGCTGCTCAGTTTTGAAGCAGCCTCTTTTTTACTTCGTTTAATGTCAGGTTATTGTTCTTTCTTTAAGCCAATAATTTGAAACTCAGTTCTACGGTTAATTGCTCTGCCCGCAGGATCGTCTTTTCCATCTTCGGTCATATTCGGCACTTTAGGTTTACTTTCACCATAACCCTTTGGTTGCATTCTGTCTTTTGTAATTCCTTTGCCAATTAGGTAGCTCACACAACTCTCGGCACGCGCCTGTGAAAGTTTCATGTTGGCTGCATCGGAACCTATTGCATCGGTGTGGGCGCTTAATTCAATGATAAAGCCCGGATTTTCTACCATAATCTGGTACAGATTATCTAACACCAACTTAGAGTTTTCAGTAAGCGTTGCTTTACCAAATTCATATAAAACGTTTTGCAGGGTGTAAGTTTTATTTAGTTCAAGTTTTGCTATAGCAATATCTTTACGCACGGTATCAATGTTACCCAATCCGAATGTGCTGAAATCAACTGTTTTAGCGAAGTAGCCCTCTTTGCGTGCTACTATTTTATAT
This sequence comes from uncultured Chitinophaga sp., assembly GCA_964615305.1. GTDB lineage: Bacteria > Bacteroidota > Bacteroidia > Chitinophagales > LD1 > Bog-950. Next base: position 87,597 of record CAZTNA010000005.1, on the reverse strand, counting down.
GTACGGTTCATTTCTACATCAAAATAATAGAACGGGTTACTGTTCATATAGTAAACAGTTTTTTCCATACCATTAGGAAACACTTCCAAAATTGTAACACTAGCATCTTTCAAATCACCTTTACCTTCTTCTGTTATCAGACCTTTTACAACATACATACCTTTTCTAACGCTCATGTTATTTTGAAGCGTGTCTTCATCAGGCAATCCTTTGGTGGTAATTTCTTCTGACTTTGTTTGAAAACCATCAGTTTCTACCTCTACCACATAGTCTGTTTCCGGTGCTAATTTAAAGAAGTAATAGCCGTCACTTTTACCGGTGAGTTTTCCGCTCTTGGCTGATGAATCAATCCCAACTAGTACTTTGCTGCCGTCATCGGCTTTGCGGTAAAGTTTAAATACGGCATTTTTTAATGAACCGCCACCATCTTCTCCTTCTTTAAAGGCCATGCCTTGCACAGCATACTTAAAGTTTGTCCAGTGAAATACATCGTCCGAAGCAGTTTTAATGCCGTTGAGCGGCACACTACCTACACGGTTCGATGTCATAAATCCGTTACTTTGGTCGGTACTCCGGCTATAGTATAAATCATCTGTGCCGCTGTTAATGGGCAATCCTAAATTGATTACCTCGCCCCACCCTAAGTCAGCATTTTCAGTTGTTTTAAACACATCAAAACCTCCAAAACCAGGGTGTCCATTGGAGCTAAAGTATAGTGTCTTAGTACTATCATCAAAATATGGTGTGCATTCATCACCGGCAGTATTGGCGGTTCCTTTCAATGGCTTAGGCCCTTTAAAGTCGCCACTTTGCGCACGTAGAAAATACCAAATATCCGTACCTCCTGCGCCACCCGGACGGTCGGTAACAAAATAAACTATATCCATTCCATCTTCAGAGGTACGAACAGCCGGCTGAGTAGAGGTGTATTTTTCTTTTTCGTTGATTGGCTCAGGTATGCGCTGAACATTAGAAAACGTACCGTTGTTGTGGTCAGCCACAAATAAGTTGCAAAGAGGGCGGTCATCATCAACTTCTAAGCACTTGGTAAAATAGAAGCGGGTCATTGCTTTATTAAAAGCTCCATTTCCTACAGTATAACCCTCTTCGTTAATGTCTTTGTTACTTACCACTCTTCCTCTACCCCATTCGTTGCCTTCTTTTTCACTATACATCAACTGGTAGTTTCTTCTTGATTTTGTACCCTTAAAAAATATAAGCGTATCACCGGTAGATAGTGCATCTATCTTCATAGAAGAATAATACAGACCAGTTTCACCTACACCACAAGGCGATGCCTCTGTGTATGATTTATTTACACCAGATCCGGCATTATAAATTTTAACTTTAGCTTTCTTAGCTGTTTTAGCAAACTCGCAACCGGCTTTTTCTAGTGATGCTAACTGTTTCAGGTTATCAGCATCATTCTTGGGTTCGTATGAACTTAGGAACTTGTTAAGGTATTCAATTGCTTCATCGTACTTGCCATTGCGGTGCAACACCTGACCATAGTAATAGCCTCCCTGATTAAATAATACTTTATTCTCCAAATCCCACTTTTTCTTATTGGTTTTATCGCTAGGCTTCATGGCATAAAACTTGGCAAAGAATGTTTCTGCATTTTCGTAGTCGCGAGCCTGAAACAGCGACATGGCGAGCCAAAAGTGTGCGTAGCGGTTAGTTGAATCCTGACGAACTACATCTTTATAGTATTCAGCAGCTGTATAGAAATACGATTCAGCATAAAACTTATCGCCTATTTTTAACTCAGTATTAAATGATTTTGACTTTACTCTATTTTTCTGTGCAAACAACACAGAACTGCTCAGTATTAAAGCGAGAAATGTTAGCGCTATAATCTTCTTCATTGGGTTAAAATTTTTGTGTGTCAGGGTTTATTCAAAAAAACCTGCACTGTGCATGCAGGTTTTAATTTTTCTGTGAAACAAAATGCTTTTACAGTCTGAAATTAGAATCTGCGACTTGGCAACGACTTATTAGCCTTAAATGACTTAATCGTTTCTCCAACATACGACAATGAAATTTCAAATCCGCCACGATTAGTGGTTGATTGCTTAAGCGAAGATATGTTTACATCGTAAGCAAAACCTAAACGAACATTGCGGAATTCAGCACTAAGCATTGGAATAACTGCATCGGGAGTGTTGCCGCCTACACGAAAACGTGCCCCTAAGCTAATACTGTTGTTATTGCGGAAACCTGTGTTAAAGTAGTATGTAGCCGAAACCCCAGGGAGTATTTCCATAAACGGGCTTTGATACATGAACAATAACTCAGGAGAGATAGATACTTTCTTCTTCTTATCAACAAATGCCTCTAGGTTAAAATCAACATTAAACTTGCGCGGAAGAACACTCTTTTTGTCTTTTTCATTAGTGGACTGAGATGTAACAGTTGATTGTTTCGGCTCTATTAAATGGTAGGCACCGAAACCGATTCCGAGTTTTACTTTGTCTTTAAAGTTAGAGCGCCAGTAAAGTCCTGCATTGAAATCACCTTGTATAAAACCGCGGCTGAAATTTTCGTCAGAAGCAATTTTAGGAGTTGAGTTGTGGCCTAGGAACTGGTCGCCAAACAATGGGTCTTCTACTCTTTTTTGAATAAAGGCACCTTGCAAACCTATGCTAAGGCGGTGTTGACCTAACTTTCCGAACCCTTTGTGGTACGCTACTGAAAGATTAGCGTTCATAATAGACAATCCTGCCGCACCTGAACGGTCGTGAAAAAAACCAACCCCAATAGCTAGTTTGTCTGTGCGCAGATAGCCTTCTAAAAGACAAAAGTCAACATCGGCTCCTACGGTATTGAAACCATTTTTACCTACAGCACTGCTCCACTGGTTACGGTAAATTGCTGCTACACGAAAACTTCCATCGTAGTTACCTACTAATGAAGGATTCAACCAAGAAGCATGTGTGTAATACTGAGAAAAGTGAAGGTCTTGTGCCTGAGTTTGGAGTGCTGCCATTGTAACAGCCACAAACAAAATTCCCTTGTTTAGAAGTGTAGAAAAACGCATAATGTCAGAGATTAGTTAGTGAATCTGTTTCAAATTTATGAAAGGTTTCGAATTACCAAAGAACCAATGAAAAATATTTCAATAAATATCTGTTTTAATACCAGTTAATTCGCCAAAAACAAGTTTTAATCAATTATTTCTGCGTAATAGAGCGATAATACTCTTAATTGAGGTTCGCTATTATGTGGCTAAGTGGAAAGAGTAGTTGGTTTCTTTTCTCAAAAAAGCCATACTTATAATACAATCAGACTTGTGCCGGCATACACTACTGATGTGTAAAAACTATACGTTCTTAAAAAAAGTTATTTACTGTTAGGTTGAAGTTGCTATTCTAACTTTGTGCCCGTTAATGAAAAAAGACAATAATTTCTTGTCAGCATTTAGCCAAACCGGGTGTAGGCTTAAATTGTCTTTCAAATACCTTTTCAGTTTTTTGTTTGTGTTTTTGTTTGCATACCAGCAAACTTATGCGAATGCGCTCTGCCCCGAGGTTTTAAGAAACGGAGTTGTTTTTCTAGAGAATAACGGACAATACAAGCACAAACATCCATACCAATTGCCCGTTAACCCGGCATCGACTCCACAAAACGAGAATGCTGTTGACGAGAATGAGTTTGATGAAGATACGGATGACATCAACTCTTTGGCAACGGCAAACCTTAGTTTCAAAATTGGATTTACTGGTTCTTTAACCGGTCAGAGAATATTGGCCGGAGTACCTGCCGAGCATTATATGCCGGTTCCTCTTTTCGTTCTCCACCACTCCTGGAAAAGCTACCTGTCTTAATTTTTTAGTCGGCCAACTGTAATGAAGCAGTGCGGCTTTGTAGTCACCGGTCGGTGACTACCTGTTTCTGTAATTATTCCATTTAAAACCATAAATATTCATGAAGAGGATATTAGTTCTCATAAGTACGGCAAGTGCGTTGTTGCTTGCAAGTTGCCATAACGAAAAACACGAAAAGCACGAGGAAGCAAAATTTTTAGTAACCAGTCCGGTACAACGCGACACTATCATCTACAAAGATTATGTGTGTCAAATTCGTTCGTCAAGCCATATTGAAATGCGCTCGCAGGAAAAAGGTTACCTGCAAAATATTTATGTGGACGAAGGGCAGTTTGTAAAAAAAGGGCAGCAGATGTTTCAGATTATGCCGGTTCTTTACGAGGCAGAACTCGAAAAATCAAAGGCGGAAGTAAACGTTGCCGAAATTGAATACCTGACTACAAAAAATCTTGCCGACAGCAATATTGTATCGAAGAATGAATTAGCTATGGCTAAGGCACGCTTAGATAAAGAGAAAGCTGATTTAGCATTAGCGCAGGCGCATCTGTCGTTTACTGATATACGTGCTCCGTTTGACGGGTATATGGATCGTTTTTATCAACGTTTAGGTAGTTTGGTTGACGAAGGGGAACTGCTCACCTCGCTTTCCGACAACAGTAAAATGTGGGTGTATTTCAACGTGCCCGAAGCCGAATACCTCGACTATGCTACACGCGCAAAAACTGAGGGCAAACAGAAAGTGCAACTGCGTATGGCTAACAACGAAATTTTTCCGCATGATGGAATTGTAGAAACGATAGAAGCCGACTTTAATAACGAAACCGGAAACATTGCTTTCCGCGCCACTTTTCCCAATCCCGATAAGTTACTACGCCATGGCGAAACCGGTAACATACTTATGCCAACACATTTACGAAACGCCATGCTGATTCCACAGAGTGCTACGTTCGATGTGTTAGATAAAAAATTTGTGTATGTAATTAATGATAAAGGTATAGTTACCTCAACAGAAATTAAAGTGGGGCAGGAAATGTCACACTTATATGTGGTTACAAGCGGACTAAGCATCAACGATAAAATTCTGTTTGACGGGCTTAGAAAAGTAAAGAACAACGAAAAGATAGAAACCAGTTTTGTGCCGTTCGACAAAGTGCTGAACGACCTCATTCATTTACATGCCGAGTAAGGCAGGAACCTAAAACAACAATTCAAATGTTTAACAAATTCATTCAAAGGCCGGTTCTTGCCATAGCGCTATCGCTTGGAATAGTTTTTATGGGAGCTCTGGCTATTGTTACCCGACCTATCTCGCAGTTTCCTGAAATAGCTCCACCTCGTGTCAACATTTTCATTTCATTCCCGGGTTCTAATGCCGATGCTTTGATTAAATCAACGTTGGTAATTATGGAGCGTGCTATCAATGGTGTGCAGGGAATGCAATATATGATGAGCGATGCTACTAGTGCCGGTGAAGCTACCGTTCAAATAGTGTTTGAACCCGGCACCGACCCTACTATTGCTGCTTCGCGTGTAAAATCAAGAGTGGATCAGGTGTGGGCCAACTTACCTCCTCTTGTACAACGCGAAGGGGTAGTAATTACCCCCATTCAGCCAAGTATGTTGATGTATGTAAACCTTTACAGCAAAGACAAAAACACCGATCAAAAATTTTTATTCAACTACGCCAACACTTACTTAGTTCCAGAGCTACAACGTATTCCGGGTATGGGTAGGTCAGATGTGGTTGGCAGCCGTGCTTTCGCCATTCGTGTGTGGTTAAAGCCCGATAGAATGAGAGCTTACAATATCTCTGCTGATGAAGTGCTTACTGCCATTGACGAACAAAGTGTGTTAGCACGCCCCGGGCGAGTGGGTTTAAGTTCGGGGCGTGTAGCGCAATCGCAAGAGTATGTGTTTACCTACAAAGGTTGGTTCAACAAACCTGAACAGTACAACGACATTATCATAAAATCTACTGCAGATGGAGAAATGCTGAAGTTGAAAGATGTAGCAGAAGTAGAAGTTGGCAGCGAGTTTGTGGATATATACACCAATAAAGACGAATACCCCACTGCCTCCATGGTGTTGAAACAAAACCCGGGCAGCAATGCCAATCAGGTAATAGCCGATGTAAAGGCGAAACTGAAGGAAATGGAAAAAGATTTTCCTCCGGGAATGGAATACGAAATCAATTATGATGTATCGGCATTTGTGAACGCCTCTATAGAAAAGGTACTTCACACGTTAGTTGAAGCATTTTTTTTAGTGGCGTTAGTTGTGTTTATCTTTTTGGGCGATTGGCGTTCAACACTAATTCCCACACTGGCTGTTCCTGTTTCGCTCATTGGCGCTTTTGTTTTCATGCAACTGTTTGGCATTAGCATAAACCTCATAACGTTGTTTGCGTTAGTGTTAGCAATTGGTATTGTGGTAGATAATGCCATTGTGGTGGTAGAAGCTGTTCACGTAAAAATGGAGGAAGAAAACCTTTCACCGTTTAAAGCAGTGAAAAAAGTGCTGGACGAAATCAGCGGAGCAATTATCGCCATTACGCTTATTATGACGGCTGTATTTGTACCGGTAGCTTTTATGACCGGACCCGTTGGTGTTCTCTACCGACAATTTTCCATTACCATGGCCACATCTATTGTGCTGTCAGGCGTGGTGGCACTAACACTTACGCCTGTATTGTGTGCCATGATTTTGAAAAACACACATGGACAACACAAACGCAAAACACCTATCAATATTTTTATTGACTGGTTCAACAAACAATTCGAAAAACTTACCGGACGGTACTCCGGTTTGCTGAAAATAATTGTAAACCGAAGAGTAGTTACTTACGGTATGCTGCTGATTTTTGCTTTCAGCATTGTAGGTATAAATAAAATTTTGCCGGCAGGCTTTATACCCAGCGAAGATCAGGGACAGATTTACGCCATCATTCAAACACCTCCGGGCACCACCCTCGAAAGAACCAACGAGGTTTCGCTTCAACTTCAAAAAATTGTAAAACAGGTAGAAGGAGTAAAATCAGTAACCGCCATGGCGGGTTATGAAATTTTATCAGAAGGTCGCGGCTCTAATGCCGGCACTTGTTTAATAAATCTGAAAGACTGGAGTGAACGCAAGCAATCGGTTAAGGAAGTAATTGAAGAAATGGAAGAAAAAACAAAGGACATAGGAGCTGTAGTTGAATTCTTTGAACCTCCGGCTGTGCCGGGTTATGGTGCATCATCTGGTTTTGCGTTGCGCTTGCTTGACAAGGGCAGCGATGTAGATTATCAGGAGTTCGATAAAGTGAACCATGAGTTTATGGATGCTTTGAGAAAACGAAAAGAACTTGACGGGCTGTTTACATTCTATGCAGCCAACTATCCGCAATATGAAATAACTGTGGACAATCAACTTGCCATGCAGAAAGGTGTTTCTATTGGCAAAGCCATGGAGAATTTGAACATTATGATTGGCAGTACGTATGAACAAGGTTTTATTCGTTTCAACAATTACTACAAAGTATATACTCAGGCCGATCCGCTTTATAGAAAACAACCAACCGACATTTTAAATCTGTTTATAAAAAACGATAGGGGCGAAATGGTTCCTTACTCCGCATTTATGAAGATTACCAAAACGCAAGGGCCGAACGAAATTTCGCGTTATAATCTTTACACATCTGCTCTCATCAACGGGGTGCCGGCAAAAGGATATACCTCGGGTGATGCAATTAATGCGATTAAAGAAGTGGCGAAACAATCGTTACCCAAAGGTTATGATATAGCGTGGGAAGGTCTGTCATACGATGAAGCCCGAAGAGGAAACGAAGCGCTTTACATTTTCCTGGTAGTTATACTTTTTGTGTACCTGATACTTGCCGCTCAATACGAAAGTTTCTTGCTGCCGTTTGCGGTATTGTTGTCATTGCCTCCCGGCATTTTCGGCTCTATGTTTCTATTAAAAATGATGGGGTTGGCCAACGATGTGTACGCACAAATAGGGTTGATAATGTTGGCGGGTTTGCTCGGTAAAAACGCTGTGTTGATTGTAGAGTTTGCCGTGCAAAAACACAATCAGGGTGTGAGCGTTTTAGAAGCTGCCATTGAAGGAGCGCGAGCACGTTTTCGCCCTATTCTCATGACTTCTTTTGCATTTATAGCCGGACTAATTCCACTTGTAATAGCTACCGGTGCCGGTGCGGTAGGCAATAGAACAATTGGTGCATCAGCCTTAGGGGGCATGTTGTTTGGAACCATTTTCGGGGTGCTTATTGTGCCTGGACTTTACTTCATCTTCGGCAGTTTGCAAGAAGGCAAACAGTTGATTAGAGATGAAGACTCTAACCCGTTGAGCGAAGACTTTGTTTCAAGCACCTCTGAAGTAGCGCTTACTAAAACTATCAGAAGAATATTAGCTAACCTTTTAAGAAGAAATAATGGAGATCAGAACAATCATTAAACATATAGCCATAGCCTTAATTCTGCTACAGACATACGGTTGCAAACTATTTAAAGAACCTATACGCACCGAAAACAAAACGGTGCCGGCAAGTTTTAATAGTTCGCTTGATACAGTTAACAGCGCAAAAGTTGTTTGGAGAAACTACTTTACAGATCCGAACCTTGTATCACTCATTGACACTGCATTACGCAATAATCAGGAATTGAATATTACGCTGCAAGAGATAGAGATTGCAAGAAGTGAAGTAAGAGCCAAAAAGGGCGAGTATCTTCCCTACGGTGGTATTCAATTAGGTGCCGGAGCGGATCGTTCGAGCAAATACTCTTGGGACGGACAAAGTGAAGATGCCTGGAAAGAAAGCGGTAGCAAGCCAAAATACATTGGCGACTTTATGGTTAGTGCCGTGTTTTCGTGGGAACTTGACGTTTACAAAAAGTTACGAAACGCCAAGAATGCTGCCGTAGCACGGTATCTTGCCAGCATAGAAGGCAGAAATTTTGCGGTTACCAACCTGATTTCTGAAATCGCCAATTCGTACTACGAGTTAATAGCATTGGACAACCAGTTAGATATAATCCGAAAGAATATTGACATACAGCAAAACGCGCTCAACATTGTAAAGCAGCAAAAAGATGCTGCACGTGTTACACAGTTAGCAGTTAACCGGTTCGAAGCACAGTTGCTAAACACCAAAAATCTGCAATACGACATTCAGCAACAGATTACCGAAACTGAAAACAGAATCAATTTTCTTACGGGTCGTTTCCCTTCTCCAATTACGCGCAATGACGCTTCGTTTAATAACACTGTGTTTGATTCTATAGCGACAGGTGTGCCCAGCCAACTGTTAGAAAACCGTCCTGATATCAGACAGGCTGAGCGCGAGTTAGCCGCTAACAAACTCGATGTAAAAGTGGCGAAGGCAAATTTTTATCCTCAGTTTAAACTATCAGCAGCAGCAGGTTTTCAGGCGTTTAACCCGGCAGTATGGTTTAACCCATGGTCGCTTGTTTACAACGTGTTTGCTGATATGGTGGCTCCGTTGATTAACCGCAATGCATTGGTGGCAGCTTACAAAACTTCGCGTGCCAAGCAAGTGCAGGCAGTTTTTAAATACGAGCAAACAATTCTGAAAGCATTTACGGAAGTGCAAAATGAACTAGCCGGCATTGACAACTACACAAAAAGTTTCTCTACAAAAAACAATGAAGTTGATATCCTGAATCAGTCAGTAAATATTTCGGGCAGCTTGTTTAACTCTGCCCGTGCTGATTATGTAGAGGTGTTGCTAACCCAGCGCGAGGCACTCGAAAGCAAAATGGAGTTGATTGAAATAAAAAAGAAGCAACTCAATGCCGAGATAAACATCTACAAAGCATTGGGCGGTGGATGGAGATGATGCGGGTGCGAAATTGTGACCATTGAACAACGTGATATAAAGCAGCCGGTGGAAATACCGGCTGTTTTTTTAGGTTGTAGTTAATCGGTTTGTCTAACTTTTATTCTTCAAAAATTGTTTACCAAGTAGCTTGGCAATGGGAGATGTTGTTCATGCTTTCTAAACACGTTGTTATTTCTGTTTCAGCCTTAAAACAACTGTTTGGTGAGGAGAAAGGTTACACGATACAAGACGGTCTATTACACCTGCATCTTTGTGTTGCCAAACATCGCGAACGGTGTAAGAGCCGGTTAGTTCAAGCGCAGAGGAGCTTATTTCAAATTTCTTCTGAGAATTTGAAGAATTGAATATTGCAACCGCTATATCACCACTTTCTAGATTCTTCTTATACACTTTAACTGCCCCTTTAGATGCAACCAACTGCGCTTGCGCACCTAGCACATCTTGATTGATGGCAATAATTTCAGCATTAAGTAAAATATTCTTTGTGGCCTCGTTCATATTTCTGAGGTCGCAACTACTAAGCAATGGCGCATTAAGCATACACCATAAACTCATGTGGGTTTGATACTCTTCATCAGTCATTCCCTTGTACTTGCCTCCGCCCCCGGTAGCTTTACCGGTACCATAGTTTCCTACAATCATCATATCTGGGTCATTCCACCCACCCGGGCTTGCGTATTTATGTAACTTGGTTTGTCGGTTCAAAATTTTCATGAAACTGCCGTACCAAATTGGTCCTCCTTTCCATATATCAATAATATCTGGTGTTGTGCGCCAGTAGTGCCCACCTACGCTAACGCCCCATTTCCATGGTTTAAACAATCCCCAATTGCACAAGCTGTAGGTAATACTTCTGCCACTTCCTTTTAATGCATCACCCATTTTTTTATACCTGCTAAGTGCTTCCTTTTTCTTCCATGGCACAAAACAAAAATCGTATTTCAGTAAATCCACATCCCATTCAGCGTATTGTTTAGCGTCAATTTCTTCATGTTGAAAACCACCAAAACACCTGCCGCAAGTTTTGTCGCCAGCATCTGAATAGATACCAAGCTTTAAGCCTTTGGAGTGCACATAATCTGAAAGCCACTTAATACCATGTGGAAACTTTTGAGGGTTGGCTACCGGTTTGCCGTCAGCAGCTCGTGTAGAGTCATGCCAAAAGTCGTCCATGTTTATGTATTGATAACCTAAATCACGCATGCCTGTGCTTACCATTGCATCGGCCATTTCTATCACCATTTTTTCATCAAGTGTATTTGTAAATACATTCCAACTGTTCCATCCCATTGGGGGGGTTAGGCATAGTTTATCGCCAATATCAATTGTAATATCCTGCTCAGCTTTTCCGGCAGCATTACTGGCTATAATTTTCACCTTGTATTTACCTGGTGTTTTTACCACACCCTTTATTATACCCGAAGTGGCTTCGAGATTTAACCCTGCGGGCAGGTTTTTTGCAAAAAACGTAATTGGACGTTCACCGGTTGCGGGAACTGTAAACAGAAAATCTGTGTTGGGGAAATTTCCGGTAATTTTTGCTCCATGAAAAACAGGCGGCCCTACATACAATTTATCAGCTTGTGAAAATGTTTGGATAGACATCAGACATAAAAAAACAGCCACTAATCTTTTCATGAAATTTGATTTTGAAATACAATAAGAATCAAAAAAAGCGTTTCAATTGGTATTTGCTACTACTAAGCAAGATTAATAAGACGTAACAATTCTTTGATTTGTAATACATAAAATATTTAATGCCTAAAAAATTATTGTTCCTTCTGCTGGTGTTTAGTTCGGCATTTGTTCGCTCTCAATCAAAGCAAGATCGTTTTACTGTTAGTGGAACCATTAAAGACTCTAAAACCGGAGAAGAACTTATTGGCGCCACCATTTTTTTACCCGACACAACCGGAATAGGCACTGTTACAAATGCTTACGGTTTTTTTTCACTTACTATACCGACAACTAAGAAGCAAATTACGGTTCGTTACGTTGGTTATAATGACTATACCGTTACCCTTGACTCTGCTAAGAAACAAACTTTAAACGTTTCGCTGTTGCCTGCCAGCAAAGCATTAAAAGAAGTGGAAATAAAAGCCTCAAGAAAAGATGAAAACATTACGAGTGCAGAAGTTAGCGCTGTAAAGCTTGATATAAAACAGCTTGAAAAAATACCGGTACTGTTTGGCGAAAAGGACTTGCTGAAAACAATTCAATTGTTACCCGGAGTACAGCCTGCTTCCGAAGGCAACAGCGGCTTTTATGTACGGGGAAGCAGTAATGATCAAAATCTGGTATTGCTCGATGAAGCTACTGTTTACAACGCATCGCACATGCTTGGTTTTTTTTCAGTTTTTAATAACGATGCCATTAAAGATGCTACTCTTTATAAAGGCAACATGCCGGCTGAATACGGTGGACGTGCTGCAAGCGTGCTCGACATAAAAATGAAGGAAGGCAATAATCAGGAGTATGTAATTGGGGGCGGTATCGGACTAATTTCATCTCGGTTAAATATTGAGGGCCCTATTGTAAAAGATAAAGGCTCGTTTATTGTAACCGGACGAAGAACGTATGCCGATTTGTTTCTAAAACTGTCGAAAAAAGAACAACTAAAAAAGAGCATCCTGTTTTTTTATGATGTAAATGCGAAAGCAAACTACCGTATTGGTAAACGCGACCGCATTTTTCTTTCCGGTTATTTCGGACAGGACAAATTCGGCTTTCAGGATCGGTTTAGCATTATCTATGGCAATGCTACTGCTACCCTGCGCTGGAATCATATTATTAGCGATAAACTTTTTTCGAACGCATCGTTTGTTTACAATGAATTTAACTATACCATTGGTATAAATGTAGCCAGCATTGACGTAAGATCACAAGTTCGTGATTTTACGATTAAAGAAGATTTGGATTTTTACCTGAACTCGAAACACAAATTCAAATTTGGCTTTGTAAGCACATTTCACACCATTGTACCCGGGCAAGTTACTTCACAAGACACAGCGCGTATTGGCAATCTAAAACTTTCTAAAAGTTATGGTTGGGAAAATGCCGTGTACGCTCAGCATGAGGTGTCTCTTTGGAACAAACTGAATATTAATTATGGTATTCGTTTGTCTGTGTTTTCGCAAACAGGGCCGGGGAAATACTACCGTTTCCCTAATGAAGAACAGATAGATACTTTTCAATTGCCATTAGGCAAGTTTGGCAAAACCTATGTAAACCCGGAGCCGCGTGTTTCGCTTAGTTACAATTTTTATCCAAGCATGAGTTTTAAAGCTGCGTATTCGCGAAATGTACAAAATGTTCATCAACTGTCTAACACTACCACTTCGTTTCCCACCGACCGCTGGATACTTACAACTAATAATGTTAAACCACAAATAGTTGATCAGGTGAGTGGCGGCTACTTTGTAAATTTCTATAAAGACATGTTTGAGCTTTCTGTAGAGGGCTATTTTAAATGGATGCAAAATCAGATTGATTATAAAAACGGAGCAACATTACGGGCAAATGAAACGGTGGAAAATCAGTTGTTGTTTGGTATAGGGCGATGTTATGGTGCCGAGTTTTTCTTTAAAAAGAAAGCCGGAAAATTTACCGGATGGATCAGTTATACATTTTCGAAAAGCGAAAGAAAGTTTACAGATATAAACCGTAATACATGGTTTCCGTCACGCTACGACCGCACGCACGATTTGAGTATAGTATTGATGTACGATATAACTCCGCGTATTAACGTATCAGCCACCTGGATTTATTATACCGGAAATGCCGTAACGTACCCAATAGGCAAGTATGTTTTGAACGGAGAAATAGTGCCTTTGTATGGTGATAGAAATCAAGATCGATTCCCGTCTTACCATCGTTTAGACATAGGTGCAACGTTTGTTTTAAAAAAGCGAAAGACTTGGGAACACGACTTAAACGTAAGCATCTACAACACCTATGCTTATAAAAATGCTTACAGCATAGATTTTAAAGTTGATTACGATAACGGCAGCACATACGCAGAAAAAACTTATCTGTTTCGTATAGTTCCTTCAATTACTTACAATTTCAAGTTCAGTGTTCCACCTGCGAAAAAGAAAGCTAAATAACTATGAAAAATACTTTCAGAATAACCACATGGGTAATTTTTGCTGCGCTTGTACATACATCATGCAGCGAAAAAATTGATTTGAAATTGAAAAATTCGGATCCGCAATTAGTCATTGAAGGCTGGGTAAGCGATAAGCCCGGACCCTACTTTGTAGGTGTTACCAAATCGCGTGTGTATTCTGAGAACAATCAGTTTGAAGGCGTGCCTTCTGCCATGGTGATTATTAGCGATGATGCCGGGAATACAGATACACTGACAGAAACAGGATTGGCGGGTGTGTACCAAACTAATTTTATACAAGGCACTGTAGGCAGAACCTACAGGTTAGACGTAACTGCCGAAGGCAACACCTACACATCCATTTGTAAAATGCACCCACCGGTTGATATTGACTCTGTAATAGTAACACCGGAAGTGAAATTAAGCGGAGAAACAGAATTAGAAGCCGAGATGTTTGTGCGCGACCCTGCAGGCGTAAGAAATTTTTACCGTGTATTTAATGTCAACTCGGGCAACTACAACATATATTCTGATTTGCTGTGGGATGGAAAAATCCGAGACTTCAATATACCCGATCATGACCTGGCAGTTGGCGACACACTAGTTACTGAGTTGTGGAGTTTAGATGAACACGTTTACAATTACTTTCGCCAGTTAGATTTGAACCAAGGTAACCTAGGAGCATCGGCAGCTCCCGCTAACCCAGATCCAGTGTTTACACCTGCTGCATTGGGGTACTTTACAGCACACGCTGTAAAAGGAAATTCACTAATTGTTCAGTAACTATCTAACAAATTGTTTCTCTATAACCGGTATTGGTCCCGGGCATTCGTGCTTGTGGCAGCTAACACAACTACTTACCAGTGAATTAAATGCAGATTTTCGTAATGTGGGGTCTGTAGATGACTCGTATACATTTAACTCTTTTGAAAAATCATCCATGTATTGTTGATGGTTTTCAGAGATCTTTTTCCCCTTGTGCACTTTTGCTTTGTTCAATTTCTGAATACTAAAAGGAAAAGCAAGTATAGGTTGGTTGTTATCAATCCGTGTTTTTTCGTTTTTTATATAAGCCAGCATTTGCTTCATTAGTTTTGCCATAGATGAATGAGAGTATGACGCAGCAACAAAGCCGACATATATGATAGAAAGCAGTAAAGCAATTTTAGTTTTTGTCATGATGCAATATAACTGGTTCGGCAAATCCTTGATAAGGGAATAGGAAACAAACAAAATCTGTTTTGTTGATAAAACCCAACCGCCATAACACAGCATTTGTAATTCCACCATAAACTTTCAAATTCAAACTTTCAACTTAAACTTATGAATCAACTCGCCACGCTCGATTACGTTGTTTTTCTGTTCTATTTTTTAGTTGTAGTCGGTTACGGCTTTTGGATTTACACAAAAAAGAAGTCTGCAAATGCTGATTCGAAAGACTATTTTTTAGCCGAGGGTTCGCTCACCTGGTGGGCAATAGGCGCATCGTTAATTGCTTCAAACATTTCAGCCGAACAATTTATAGGCATGAGTGGTGCCGGATTTAATCTTGGCTTGGCTGTAGCGAGTTACGAATGGATGGCTGCTGCTACTCTCATTATTGTTGCTGTGTTTTTTATGCCGGTGTATTTGAAAAACAAAATATACACCATGCCACAGTTTCTGCATACACGTTTCAATGGCACAGTAGCTATGATAATGGCGGTATTTTGGTTGTTACTTTACGTGGTAGTAAACCTTACTTCTATTTTATTCTTAGGAGCTTTAGCTATAAGCAGCATATCGGGTTTAAGCTTAGATATGTGCATGTATGGCCTGGCCATTTTTGCCATTGTGATTACCCTGGGGGGAATGAAGGTGATAGGTTACACAGATGTAATTCAGGTTTTCTTTTTAGTGTTAGGAGGGCTTGTAACTACCTATCTTGCCCTTAATCTGGTAGCAGAAAAATTTGGCAGTAGTGGTGCGCTTAATGGTTTTGATTTAATGACACAACATGCCGGAGATCACTTTCACATGATTCTTCAACGCGATAATCCTCATTATCTCGATTTACCAGGCCTTACTGTTTTGTTGGGCGGTATGTGGATTGCTAACTTTAGTTACTGGGGATGCAACCAGTACATAACTCAGCGTGCATTAGGAGCCGATTTGCAAACTGCCCGCAGTGGAATATTGTTTGCTGCATTTTTAAAATTGTTGATGCCCGTTATTGTTGTTTTACCGGGCATAGCGGCTTATGTACTTTATCAGCAAGGAGGTTTTCAAACCGAAATGCTTAATGCAGATGGCGTGGTTGCCGGTGACAGAGCATATCCGGTGTTGCTAAATTTACTGCCTGCGGGATTAAAGGGTTTGAGTTTTGCAGCACTTACTGCTGCCATAGTTGCCTCGCTCGCAGGAAAGACAAATTCTATAGCTACTATTTTTACCCTTGACATTTACAAGAAGGTGCTAAACAAAAATGCTGATGAAGCCAATCAGGTTTTTATTGGTAAAGTAACTGTTGTTGCGGCCATGCTTATGGCTGTAATCATAGCTCCTTTTCTGGGTATTGACAAAGGTGGATTGAACTACATTCAGGAATACACAGGTTTCGTTTCACCTGGTATCTTTGCCATGTTCATTATGGGTTTCTTTTGGAAAAAAACTACAAGTAATGCAGCACTGTTTGCAACAGTGGGTGGTTTTTTGTTTTCGGTGCTTCTTAAATTTTTGCCCGGCATAGTAGATTTATCATCTGTTGCAGCCATAGGTTTTTCAAAGGCAAATTCAGCCGGTGTTTTTGAAATTCCTTTTCTTGACAGAATGGGAATTGTATTTATGTTTTGCGTAGCAGGCATGTATGCTATCAGCATTATAGAAAATGCAAACGGCCACAAAGCCCATGCGCTGGAAGTTGACACATCGCTTTTCAAGGTTTCTAATTCTTTTTTAGCCGGTGCCCTGATTATTTGCGGATTGTTAGTAGCGCTTTATGCTATGTTTTGGTAAAACACATTTTTAAACACACAACTATTAATCATGAAAGAAACTTTGCTCTACGGCTCTATTATTTTCAACATACTTACCAATGTGAGTTTTAAATACTCTGCTCTCAACGACTCAGTGCCCTCCAAAAAGTGGGGATTTTTGGCTTTAGGTTTAGTGTTTGGCTTAATCAACTCAGTATTATTTACAGAAGCACTAAAGACAATACCCATGCAGGTAGCCAGTGCTATATTTTTTTCATTGACTATTGTTGGCTTATCGCTTTCTGCATACTTCTGGTTTGGCGAAGTGTTTACCACCCGGCAGTATATTGGCATTGCTGTAATAATAGCTGGTGTAGTTTTAGTTTCTCTGAAATAACCTAACTAGTTTTTTTTAACAGAGAGTTCAGAGAGCTGTGCAGCCGCTAAATCGCAAAATTTGGTTCTGCTTGTTTCAACATTCTTTAATTCTGTAAAAACCAGAACTGCTGCTTCTCGGTTTTGTTCTGCCAGCAAAATTTTGCCTGCAAAATACTTAGCAGCATGTTTGTAGAAATTGTTCGAAGAACTAAAGAGTTGCGTGAAAAACTTTTTTGCCTCTGCAGGTTGACCTGTTTTTAAAAGTACAAACCCATATACCAATTTCCAATACTCAGTTTGGTCAGCTTGCAGCTTGCACTGCCCTACATCTTCTAAAAACTGAACTGAAGCAGAATAATTCTTTATGAGAGCCGAATACACACCATACATAAAGTAAGGTTCGCAACGGCTTCTAAACTGTTTTAAAGCTCTAACATGAATCAGCACTTTGTAATAATCGGGAATGCCTGATTGAGTAGTAAGTGAGCGGTATGTTTCTATGCTGAATGTGGAATGGTTAACTATTAGTTTCTGCGCCAGTAAGTACTCGTCATAATAACTGTTGGTGTCTATGTTGCTGCAAAACGCTTGCAGCACCTGAGTACATTTATCTGAAGAGTCTGCAAAGAGTGTAAGTCCGAAGTAAAAGTCGTCTAACCTGCGTTTATAAATTCTGGAGTAAGCGTTTATTACCGATTGAGCATTTTCAAAATATCCAAGCTGACTGAAAATAAATGCGCCATTCAGAAAAGATGTTTCGTCAACAGACGTAAATCTATAGGTACTGTCAAGCCATAGAAGAGCTTCATTTATCTTGCCTTCGTAAAAATACTCTGATGCCATATCGCAACGAACACCGGATGTAGAAGGAAACAGGCCAGCAACAAAACTGTAAATTTCCATAGCATCATCAAATCGGTTTCTCTCTTTAAGTTTTCGAGCATACTCACACATTTTAAAAGCTTCTTCATCATTATCCGGAAGCATTTTTCTCAACCGGCTCAATTCTGTTTTCAAAGAATCTTTCATGAGCGAAAGTGAGTAAACTGTACAGAGCCCTTTTCGTACATCAGTACGGCTGCCATCAAGTTCAAGTGCTTTTCGCCAACATTTTTCTACCAGTAGAGCAGTATTCAATGGAAGCAAAACAGGTTTCGAAACAATATTGTTTGTAAAAATTGATTCATCACTCTCATTAATAAACTGCATGGACTCTGCTGTGTCGAGCACTGAGTTGAGTATTGCATTTCCTTTCATCATCCACGCATCTGTATTACGAGAATCAACTTTTATTACAGAATCTATCAGCGCGAATGCTTGGGCATACTGCTTCTGGACAATGAGGTTAGTTGAACGTTGTATAAAATCATGCTGGGCATTGGCAGAGAAAAAAATACAAACGGGTAAAAACAGTAGAGATATTCGGCTCATTTTGTTTTGCATTATGTTGTAACTTGCTGTGTAAAAAAAAGCAAACAAAAGTCACTCATAACTGCCAGTGAATTGGCGGTTTATTGTTTTGCTGAAGATAGATATTGGTTTTTGAAAAGTGTTTGCAACCAAAAAATGCTCCACCAGAAAGTGGAGAAGGATGCGCTGCTTCAAGCACTAAATGCCGTGAAACATCAATGAGAACTTTTTTGGCTTTTGCAAAATTGCCCCATAATAAAAATACAACCCCATCTTTTTCGTCCGATACTTTTTTAATTACTGCATCTGTAAAAACTTGCCAGCCACATTTAGCGTGCGAATTGGCTTCTCCGGCATTAACTGTGAGTGAAGCATTCATTAACAAAACACCTTGTTTTGCCCAGGCTTCCAAATTTCCGTGCTTGGGCACTTCTAAACCCAAATCTGATTTTAACTCTTTGAAAATATTTACCAATGACGGGGGTGATGCAATACCGTTTTGCACAGAAAAACACAATCCATGTGCCTGTCCTGCCCTGTGATAAGGGTCTTGACCGAGTATTACCACTTTAACCTCGTTAAACGAAGTTAGGTTAAACGCATTAAAGATAAGAGCTCCGGGCGGGTAAATTATTTTTCCTTTTGCCTTCTGTTCAACAATAAACTGTTTTATAAGCGGGAAATAAGATTTTGAAAACTCGTCAGCCAACACAGTTTTCCAACTTTCGTGTATTTGTACCTGTACCATAGAAAGCTAAAGTAAATCGCAAATAACCTGCTCTACAAGCCACCACGATTTTACTTCAGTATGTTTTCTTAGGTTCAATTCTACGTCTGCCTTCATGTTTTTATAACGTTCGCCCTTTTCGTGTTTAACCTGAAACTTTACTTTGTAAAATGAATACGCAGTTTCTTCATCTTCGTTAATGACAACTTCGGGAACCTGTACAGATACTAATCGAACTGCTTCATACTTATTCTGAAAAGCATGAATAAGGTCACGTAACTCTTCCGCATCACTGCTTAACCCTATTTTACTTTTCATAACCTCAGAGTAGTTTTCATCAGCTATCGGCACTCCGGTATTAAAAATTGTTTGAACAGTGTTTTGTGCTGCCGACTTAACTGCTTGATGCGGGTGAGGGTGAAACTCTTCATAAACGAAATGTGTAATCCACCCTTTCATACGGATGTTTTCTATTTCCTGCTTAAACAACTCGGTAGTAATAAAACGGTAAAGTTCACGGGGAGCAGTATCCATTAATGCACTTAGTTCAATTCCCTTCAATTTCATTAGCCCCATTATGCGGTCAAGTTCATACTCTGCGTTCTTATCGTGTATAATGTCTTTTTCTGCAACAAAAACTGGCGAGCCGATAAACTTATAAACTGTAATTTTCTTTGATGAATCGTGCTTCTTATGAAATTGCAGTATTTGTTTCAAGAATGCATTCTCAATTTCGGGCGGTATTTCTTCATTTGTCACAAAGTTTCCCCCAAATTCGGCCATCATTTTCAGCTTCATCAGTTCATTCTCTGTGCCCAGTTGCTCCTTACTTTTGGGTTTGCGTTTGCGCTTTGCCATACATTTCATTTGCCTCGTAGAGGGTTTAGCAATTTAATACAAATCGCTTTTCAACCAACCCCATTTACACATACGGTGAAGGAGCGATACCTGCAAACAACCAATACCATAAGTTAAGCTTCTGCTAAAGTTGATAGAACTTGCTTCTTCGAAATACTTGGTGGGACAGGTAACTTCTGCAATCTGAAAACCGCTATAGAAAATTTGCGAAAGCATTTGATTATCAAACACAAAGTCATCGCTATTGTTCATAAATTTTATAGAAGTTAAAACTTCTTTGTTGAATGCCCTATAACCGGTATGATACTCTGAAAGTTTTTCGCCTAACAAAACATTTTGAGAAAATGTTAGAAAGCGATTAAACACATATTTATAAAGCGGCATCCCTCCTTTTAAAGCTCCACCACCTAAAATTCTGGAGCCTAGAACCACCGGGTAAACCTCATTGCCAATAATACTAATCATGGCTGTCAGTAATTTAGGTGTGTACTGGTAGTCTGGATGAAGCATTACTACTATATCGGCACCTATTTCCAGCGCTTTGGTATAACATGTTTTTTGGTTGCCCCCATAACCTTTGTTCTGCTCATGCTTGATTACATGATGAATACCGAGATTTCTGGCTACTTCAACTGTATTGTCTTTACTGGCATCATCCACCAGTATTACTTCATCAACAAAACCAAACGGAATTTCGTTATAGGTTTGTTCCAGAGTTTTGGCAGCATTATAAGCCGGCAAGACCACCACTACTTTCTTATTGTTATACATCTTGGGTTCACTGATTATTTTCCGCCCGCAAATCTAAAAGAACCCATGAGCGAAGCGCGTTCATCAATAAATATTTTACTTCTGCTTAACCGAGTGCCATACCCGCTCAATGACGGGGGGGCCATTGGAGCTTATAATTTTATTAAAGGTTATTCAGAGGCAGGTTGCAGATTACACGTGTTGTTTATGAATACTACACGCCACTATGTGCCCGAAGAAACAGTGCTTAAGGAGTTTGGCAAATATGCTACTACTAAATGCGTGAAAGTGGACAACAGAATAACCCTCCAAGGTGCATTTCTAAACTTGTTTAAGCGCCACTCCTACATAGCTGAACGTTTTATTTCTGCCGCCTACGAAAAACAGTTAATTCAAACTCTTTCGGAGCAAAAATTTGATGTTGTTCACATGGATGGTATTTATCCGTGTTTGTACATTCCGTTAGTGCGCGTACATTCTAACGCCAAGATAGTTTTGCGGGCACACAATGTTGAACATGTTATTTGGAAAAGAATTGCTACAGAGACGAAAAATTTTTTAAAAAAATTTTATCTGCCATTGCAAGCTGACAGACTAAGTAAGTTTGAAACATCTGCATTTAAACAATGCGATTTAATAATGGCCATAAGCAAAGACGATGAACAAATTATTAATTCACTGGCACCGGGCATAAGAACGGTGATAGTGCCTGCCGGAATGGATATTGCAGAAAAACTGCCGCTTCAATATCTGCAGCACGACTTATTTTTTATAGGATCTCTTGACTGGATGCCTAATCTACAGGGCCTCGACTGGTTTTTTGAAAATATCTGGAACACAGTGCGCACAAGGTTCCCGGATATGAAGTTGTTTATAGCCGGAAAAAAAATGCCACAACATATTTATGAGAGAAAATCAGAGCAGGTAATACCTGTTGGCGAGGTGCCCGACAGCAAACACTTTATTTTAGAACATGGAATTATGTTGGTGCCGTTGATATCGGGTAGCGGCATACGCATAAAAATTGTAGAAGCCATGGCACTGGGGAAAGTAATCATAGCAACCAATATTGCTGCCGAGGGATTGGGTCTTACGGACGGGGAGAATATTCTTATTGCCAATACCCCTGAAGAGTTTGTTACACAAATTGAAAAATGCAACAATGATGCTTTCAGAAACCGCCTTGCAGCAAACGCTCATAGATTTGCTCTTGAAAACTTTCAGAACAAACGCATATTCCAAAATTTGCTGAAAGAGCTGTAACACATCTTTCTTTAAACAGTATTCTTACTTTTCAACTACAAACATTTGTCTATGAAATTAATTTTGCTCTGCTTTTTGTCTGCTTTATCTGTTTTCGCTAATGCACAACTAAACAGCCCGGAAAGTGTAGAGTTTGATGCCCCTCGAAACAGATACATTGTAGCCAGCACCGGTGGAGGTGGTAATTTGTATAGCATAATTCCCGGAAGTGCTCCTGTACTCTTTACTTCGGCAGTAAATAACCCTTACGGTATTTGTATTGCTGGCGATAGCTTATATGTGTGCGATCAAAGCAGTTACATTAAAGTATTTAACCTAAGCACAGGTGCAGCGGCCGGCAGTATAAATACCGGTGGCACTTTTTTAAACGGCATTTGCACTGATTTTGCCGGAAACATTTATGCAACCGACTTTTCTGCCAAAACAATTTACCGCATGAACATTACCACGCAACAGGTAAACACGTTTGTGGCAAATACATCTAATACGCCTAACGGCATTGTATTCGATCCGTTTCATAACCGGTTGGTAGTAGCTTGCTGGGGAGCTAACGCACCAATCCGCGCGGTTAGTTTAACTGACTCAACTATAAGCACAGTAAAGCCTACATCATTCTCTAATATTGATGGTATAACCATTGATCAGGATGGCAATTTTTATATTGCTGAGTGGGGTGGAGATAAATCGTACTTCTTTGATTCTGCTTTCGCAAACACTCCATTACTTGTAGTAGCCGGACTTAGTAACCCAGCTGACATATCTTACAACCAGTTGCGCGATACACTTGCAATACCCAATACCTCTACTAATACAATAACCTATCATGGATTTCCGCGGCCGGCTGCAGTTAATGACGTAGATACCGTATGTATCGACTCCACAAAAAGTATTTGTGTGTTGACTAATGATTTTGCCCCCAACAATACGCCACTTGTTTTAAGTAACCACACATTGTCTATAAACGGAACACTGAATATGCAAGCCAACTGTCTGCAATATCAGGCGCTACAAAGTGGCAACGAAACCATTACCTATACTGTGTGCACTGACGACACACCAAGTTTTTGCAAAACCGGAACCCTTGAAATTTTTAATAAAACGTGCGCAGCACAGCAGCTGCTGCCTGTAGCTGATTTTACTGCAACTGACTTTATGCAGCCATGCTCTTCGCAATTTTTTACGTACTATGATTCAATACTGTTACAAAACACCTCAACTAATGCAGATAGTTTAATATGGAGTGTTTCTATAGCCGGAAATTCGGGCACAGGAACAGGTTGTCATGATTCTATCTTTCATTCATCTGCTAATGCATGGTCGTTGACTCCGGAAAATCTTTGGCCTAACTGTGTGTGGTACGAAAAACTATCTGTTTGCCTTACTGCCTACAATTCAATTGGGCAAAACACCAAGTGCGACACCACTTGTATAATCATGTGGGAAGTTGGAGTGAAAGAAACTCAACTGACAGATGTTCGTCTATATCCTAATCCGGCTGTGGATATATTAACCGTTGACATGCAAAATATTAACGAAGAAGTTGAAGGCAACTACTTCTCAATAGCAATAACTAACTCACTCGGTCAGAAAGTAATATCGCATCTTAACAACGGAAATAACAAGGTGCTTCAAATTAACATAAGAGATTTGCCTGAAGGTATTTATTCGGTGATTTGTGGATCAAAACAGCGAACAAATCTATTGGGTAGATTTACCGTTAAGCATTGAGTTATTTCTTTTCCAAAATAACGCCATCTGCTAAGAACACCATTTCGCGCAGAGGTTCTTTAATTTTTTCGATTTCTTCCTTGCTTTTTCCGGCATCTTCGGCATAATGTTGAAGTTCAGCTACTGATGTTTCTTTCCACGATGCCACCCCTTGAGCGTAAAACTTTTTACCACCGCTATCTTTGGGAACAAAAAAAGCATAGTCTTTAAAACGGATGCGCATTGACTTTCCGTCCCCTAAATCTGCTGTCATCCAGCAGCCCTTAACCTGGCATGCAGTAACAACATCACCGGCAATCTTAATATTTAACTCTTGTTGCCCGTCCATCTTTGCGGCAAGTTTCTTAACGTCAACCGCTCCATCTTTTGTAATGCTTGCTCCAAAACTACCGCCTAGCTTAGCTCTTGAATTTTTTTTGGTCACTTTTTCTTTAGCAGGGTCACAAGTTTGCCCGTTTTGCGCAACCACTGTAAGTAGAAACATGAACAACAATGAGAGGGCTGATATTTTTTTCATGAATTGTTTTTTGACGAACCCGAAAATAAAAGTTTGAAATAAAAAGAAGGGCTTTTGAGGCGAGCACGCATGTCTAAGTCTTCGAACATGCACGATATTGTTTCGCTTAAAACCTTATTGTTGTTAGCTTTTTTTACTACCATATTAAACAACCACGGAAAGTTTACCAACTGCTGCATTCTGTACGACAGCGCTAACTCTGGCCACAAACGTTTGTAAAGTTCAATATCGTATTGGCTTAAAAATTTTTCACTAAAGTTGTTTTGCTGCAAACATTTTTCTGTTTGAAGGGCGGCATACATACCACTCATCATTGCATTCCCTATTCCTTCTCCGGTAAATGGGTCTATTAGCATAGCTGCATCGCCACACAGCATATAGTTGCTGCCCGAAATTTTCCGTTTCACTGAACCTAACGGCAAGCCGTAAAGTTTTATATCCCCAATTTTTTCGGCTCCGGAAAACCGCTCTCTTATATGAGTATTGTTTTCGAGTATTGACTCAAACGACTTTTTAAGGTTCACGTTCTTGTTGTTCATTTTATCTGCTCGCATACCCACTCCAACATTTGCGTTGCCGTTAGGCAGGGGAAAAATCCAAAAATATCCCGGCAAAAATTCTTTCAGAAAATGCAACTCAATGAAGTTCTCCCGATCAAGCCCCTCTACATTTTTGTAGTATGCGCGAAGGCCAAAGCAATTGTGTGCAGGTTCAGTTTTTAAACCAGCAATGTTTTTTGAAAAAGATGAGTAGGCACCATCGCAGGCTAGTATGAGCTTTGCATTAAACTGTTTACCATCCTTTGACACGGCCTGATATCCTGTTTCCTTTTTATAGAATTCTCGCAGTTCGGTTTTCTGAAAAAATTGCACAGTATTTTGTTGTTTCACTTTTTCTACTAACCAATTGTCAAAGTCTATTCGTTTTGAAACAAAACCGGGAGCATATTTCTTCTGTTTATTAGTATGAAATGGTACACGCAGCGACTGCTGGCTGGGTGCAACAAAAGTTACCCCCCACGAATCAAGAAACTGTTGATGAAGCGTACCTAGCTCTGACAGTAGATTACTATCGAGTTTGTTTAGCACCTCTACGGTTTTGCCGCTTAGTGCATCGCCACAGATTTTATCGCGTGGGAATTTTTCTTTATCCACCAACACACAACTAATACCTTGTTTAGCCAAAAACAAAGCGGCAGTAGCACCTGCCGGGCCGGCACCGCTTATTAATACATCTGTGGTAATTGTTGTTGGCAAGAAACTCGTTTAATTTTAATAACTACTGAGGATGATAAATTGCTTCAGCATGTTTCAATACCTCTTCTTTCAGCAAACTTAGCTCACGCATTTTACGCTGTGTAAACATTTCAATTTGGTCATTGTAATGTTTGCTATCAGGGTTTGGTGAATTACCTAACGGTTGCAAAGCACTTAGTTTATCTAACCCATTTTTGTCCCATGAGGCAAACATGGTATAAGTATCGCCATGGCTAACATTAAAAGCAAACTTGCCTTTCATCTTTTGGGGGTAACTCGGACTTAATACATCTGGGAATCCTTGTAATGGCAAATCTTTATTTCCACGCGCTATTCTGTTTATTGTTCCCCATTCAACTTTAATGGTTCCATAATTACTCCTCAACGAGTCGCATGATGAGCGTAATGCTGAAGCCCACTCATCTTCGCTGGCATAAAAGCCATTTACAAAGTTGGCATCGTCAAAACCTTTATTCTCAAAGAGTGTTTTTATTGATAAGCCAAGCAATGAAGGCGCTATCTCTTTTATCTCTGCCACACGATTCCAATTGCGTAAAATTTCAACAGCTTCTTTCAGGTCAGGATATTTTTTTGTGTTGAGGTTAAACACCGGTTCCAGACATTTGGCTACTGTTCCGTTGCGCGACACCGTAATATCGAACTTAATGTCTTTTATGTCCTGCAAACTAAATTTTGACTTGGAAGAAATCAGCTCAATAAAACGCTCTGCCCGGTTATTATTACCTGGACGCAGATCCATCAACTTTCGACTTGTATATGTGTAGTTTTGGTAACTACATTCTTCACCTGAAGCAAAAAAGGGTGTGTTGTTGGTATTAAACACGTAACCACAAGATGGATTGAGCGTAAGCGGCATGCTATCCAGCGGAATAAGCTTTGTCCACAAAGTTTTTGATGTGTTCCCCGGCACTAAGCCACTCCAGTCAATGGTGGTATCCCTGTCGGGCATCATACCATGATGGATGTAAAAAATATTATCGTCTTTATCGGCATACACAATGTTGAAAAGCGTAAGAGCATGTGTTCTTATGGCATCACGAAACTGATTTAAGTTTGTGCTCTTGCTCATCAAATACAATTGCTCACCGGTGCGAATACTGGTGTTTCCTGGAAACCGGATGGAATAAAAATTTGTGCTCTTTCCACTTTTAATAGTAGTGCCGTATTTGCTCCAGTAGGTTATTTTTTTTACGGGCAATACAAACTTCCCCTTCTTACTAAGATTAACTTTCAGCCAAACGGGTTTCTTTTCGAGCGTTAGCCATTTTCCATCGAACTCGTACTGCAGCTTATGTTTAGGGTGCATGTTCAGTTTAAACACGTCCACTTTGTCAAAAGTGTTCCATGTCATGCTCCATCCAAGGTTTGGGGTTACCCCCATGGCCAGCGATGTGCTTCCTTGAAACATACAGCCCTCTATATTTAAGCCTTCCTTGCTGTGCAAGTGGGCTTCA
This sequence comes from uncultured Chitinophaga sp., assembly GCA_964615305.1. Taxonomy (GTDB): domain Bacteria; phylum Bacteroidota; class Bacteroidia; order Chitinophagales; family LD1; genus Bog-950. The sequence goes on along the minus strand of CAZTNA010000005.1, from coordinate 60,486 downwards.
TAAAATGAAAGCAGCCCTTCCATGCCCATGTGCGGGTTAATACAGAGATAAGTTTTGCCATCAACAGTTTTTGTGCTGTTAAGAGCAAAAGCGTTGGAACCCACATTAGGTGCCTGGTGAGTTGGAAACGCCACATCTTGTCCATCTAACTTACCGGCAATAATATCGCCCACATTATTTTGCACGCCCGATAAGGCCGACATAATAGTTACATAGCAACACAAAACATCGTATGATGTAACAGGGAAAAGTTTTTTGAGTTTTACCTTTTCAGGATGTGCTTTAGCATAAGCATTTATGCCCTGCACATAGCCGTTTAAATACCTTTTGAATGGCGGTGTAAGGTCAGTTTCATATTTGGCCATTACCAACTCGCGCGCGCCAATGGCATGAACAAAAAAATCGTTTTTAGCACCGCCAATTCCATCTTTTCGCCCCATCATTTGTTTGCCGGTGCACAACAAATCCTGCGTAATATGAAAGGCATCCTCAGCATTTGCCCATGCTAAACCGTAAGCCACTTCTGCATCGGTGTTTCCGAAAATATGTGGTATGCCAAAGCTATCGCGTGCAATAGTAATGTTGGCTGCATGAATAACTGGGAAGTTATCATCTACGCCTCCAAATGCTGTATGCTGAAAAGTTATCAGCAATAAAAAAAAACAAGCTTTAAAAATTTTCATCAAAAAGGGTTTGAGGCGCAAGTAATACTTGCGTGCGTAAAACAAATAAATTGCAGGGCAGCGCGTAGTATAAACCGTATGAATTCAAACATCTAAACTTACAGAAACGAATCCAATGCCAACACGTAGCTCTCTAAGCCAAAACCAGCGATAATGCCTTTACACACGCCACTAAGAAGTGATGTATGCCTAAATTCTTCTCGGCTATAGGGGTTGCTTATATGTACCTCTACTACAGGTGTTTTTACAGCTGCAACCACATCGCGTAGCGCTACACTGGTATGTGTGTATCCGCCTGCGTTTAAAATAATTCCGTGGTAGCTGAACCCTACTTTTTGAATCTTATCTATTAATTCCCCCTCCAAATTTGACTGAAAACTGCTCAACTGCACTTCGCTGCTGTACAGCTCTTTAATTTCGTCAAAAAAATCTTCAAAACTCATACTGCCATAAATATCGGGCTCACGCTTGCCCAGCAAGTTAAGATTGGGTCCATTGATGATGATGATTTTTTTTGGGCTCATGTACAGTAGCGCTTAAAGGGTGGATAGAAATGTAACGGTGCAATCTAAAATCTAAAATCTAAAATGTACCATTGTGCATGAGCTGGCAGAGTTATATCAATGGGTTTAAACACTACCTTCAATTAGAAAAATCACTTTCTGCCAATTCAGTACAAGCCTACCTGCGTGATGTGAGCAAGCTAGCGAGTTATGTTGATAGCGAGAAACTACAAGTATCACCGGTTAACATAGAACTGAAACATTTGGAAGGTTTTGTGAAAGCAATAAATGATCTGGGGTTCGATGCCACATCACAAGCTCGTATTATTGCCGGCATAAGAGCGTTTTTCCGTTTCTTACTCATGGAAGATGAGATCGCTGTTAACCCTTCTGAGCTTCTTACAGCACCCAAACTATCACGCAAATTACCCGACACACTGTCCGTTGCTGAAATAAATGCCCTGCTAGACAGTATTGATCAAAGTACTCCTGAAGGCACCAGAAACCGGGCAATGCTCGAGGTGTTGTACGGCTGCGGGTTACGGGTTAGCGAACTAACCACACTTAAAATTTCGAACTTGTTTACCGATGTTGAGTTTATAAAAGTGTTGGGGAAAGGCGATAAAGAACGACTGGTGCCTATTGGCTCACAAGCTGTGAAACACATTAAGATTTACCGCGAAAATGTTCGTGTACATGTTCCCGTAAAAAAAGGGGAGGAAGATTTCTTGTTCTTAAACCGAAGAGGAAAACGACTTACCCGAATGTACGTGTTTTTGGTAATAAAAGAGTGTGCAGCTAAAATTGGTTTGAAAAAAACTATTTCCCCTCACACGTTTCGTCACTCTTTTGCTACACACTTAATTGAGGGTGGGGCTGATTTACGCGCAGTTCAGGAAATGCTGGGTCATGCTTCCATTACAACCACCGAAATTTACACTCACCTCGACCGCGACTACCTGCGCAGCACAATTCTGCAATTTCATCCAAGGTATAAGTAAGAGTAAAGTTGCTTACAACACCTTAAACAGCACAATAGTACCTTTCTGAACTACTGTGTTGCCAAAAACCGAATACTTAGCCCTTACCGGTTTGCCGTCATACATTACCTGCATATCACCGCTGTTGCTGGCTACCACTCGGTCGGTTGCTACTTGTTGCAAACCGGGGTTTTCTGAAAAGTACTGATACAGGTTCAGAATTTTTGCGGTTAATGACTTGGCTTCAGTTTTGTCTAATGCGCTAGTATTTAGGTCGTAAAGTATATAGCCAACACCGGCATTTTTTAGCATGTTGTTCAGTTCTGTTTTACTTCCTGCAAACTCATATACCCTGTCAAAAGATTCTAACTGATTATCGGCAATAACGCGTTCATTATTCTTAGTTATAAAATAGTTGGCAAAGGTTCCTATGCGTAAAATTTTTGCTTGTGGATGTGCATTTATCTCTGCAAGAGCTACAGAAAACTGTTTATTGTTTTCGGCAAATGCTTCTTTCGCGTCCATATCGCCCACTGCATAACGAATAAAAACATCATTGATTCGTGCCAGAGGATTATAGGTTGGCATGTAACTTGCTGAACGTAAAACCAAAGAACAAACCATAAATATGCCTACAACACCATAACTAATATTCCGGATAAAGTTATCAGCGTGAACTTTCTCCATAAACCAAAAACAAATAATTACCATGCCAGCTATTGCCGGTAATCCGTACCATACAATGCCATTACCTAGCATCCACCACAACCAAACTGAAACCCCAGTAGCCATCAAGAGCATCTTTACTGTAGTATTTTCAGTTCTTAATCTTTTAAAATGAAACAATACAAGGAACAATGCAAAACCAACCATAAAGAAAACATCCATCACAAAACTGGATGTTTGTAAAAAATCGTACAGTGGTTTCAACACAGAAGCCGCCCCGGCAAACAACGCCAAAAGCAGTCCATAGGCAGACATCATACTTTCTGAAACTTTCACAACAGAACTTTCATTTAGAGCCTTGCAAATTTCATCTGCAGAAAGCAACTCTCCTTTTGTAGATGACAATATGCTTATTGAAGAAAGTAAGAGCAACAATATTAAACCTGTAATGTTGATTGCTATAGAGCTTAAATTTCTTCCTTGTCTAAAAAGCAGAAGTGGTACAAAAACCAAGGCAAGCAAACCTGCATCGTTTGGAAACATGGCAACGTTTGATTGAGTGCAAACATCTCTGAAAATGGATACATATCTTACAATTCCTTTTTTATATCCGGTGTATCGTTCTTTCTCTTCGTAGCTCGCAGAATTTGCCCTGCGTTGATACCGTTCTCTTCCTGATGGGCCCGGTGAATTTTGAGTCATCAATTTAGGGTTGTTCAACCCACTAAACTCTGAAGTACTGCTATCTTGACTCTTTAGTATTAGCTCTTTCAACTGTGGATTATCAGAATTACCTGTAAGCAAGGCTGACAACGTAAGTGTTTTTGTTTCGTTGTAATTTTTGGCCAGCCAAGGAGAAAAAACTAACACAGAAGCCAATGCAAACGGCATTAAATATTTGCCCGCTTGCAGAACCCCAGCCCTGTTCTTAATAACTGCTGCACTTGCCAAAGCAATAGCAACAGTTATCAGTAGTGTAGATGTAAGCATAACACCCGCTGTGCTATCTAAAACAATACCTGTTATACTATACGCATTTGATGCAAATAACACCGCTAACATTACCAAAAGCATAGCTGCCGATAACATCCATTGCCGCGATACAAGAAACACGTACGCAGCAAAAAGTGCAGGTATAAAAACAAAAGAAGTATATTTTACTCCTAAGCAAAAACCGCATATAAACCCCAGCCAAACAGCTGTATTCAAATAGATAGTTGTTTCTACTTTTCTGTGAACGAAAAAAGACTTTTCATTAGTTCTTTGATTTAATGCTAGTAACATCCATACGGCAACAAGAAAAAACATGGTAAGTGTCAAATCTACTTTGGCATCTACGGTAGAATGCCACACCACTGTAGGCAATACGTAAAACATAACTGCAGAAGTTAAGCTCCACTCAAAATTTAGTATAAAACGCGCTACTCTAAAAACCAACAAAAAGGAAATAATTCCGGGGATAGATGCTAACCACGAAACCATTGGTATGCTATCAGCAGTTACAAACCCAACACTCATCAACAGCGACCAGTAATATGCGCTGTTTCCCGGCAACAACGAACCCGACTGACTCATTAAGTTTGGTATGTTTAAATACCACTGTAACTCATCGAAGCCGGTAGGAAATGGGCGAAAAAAAGCTAACCAGTTTAGCGATATCGAAATCAAAAAGACAAATAGCAGTAACACCGAAAACCAACTTAGTTTAACTTCCTGAAAAGGTTGTAAAAAAACCAGCTTAACAAACTCGAAGACGTGTTTATAGCCAAAAGCTAACCACACTAAGCCCACCACAACAACCGTATAGAAGTTTAACACACCACACCATGCAGCCCCAAATAACACAACCGACCAAACCATAAAACCAATAACTAATGCAAACAGAAAGTCGCCCCCGATCTTAACCGGCAATGGAATAACCTTTAGTGAAAGGCTGCCGGCTGCAAACACAGCAGCTAAAAACAAAAACAACCCTGCCTCAGGCATCAGGATGTTCAAGACACCTTTTACAGCAAATTCCATGTTGGCATCGGCATACGAAGGCATTATTTTGCCAAACGAGTAAAGCAATACCACAAAAAAGAAATGGAGACACAGAAGTATTTTCCAACCCGAAACACGGCTTACTGTTATGCCTGATTTATCGGGCGCATTTTTTTTATGCAAGTACAAAAAACCCACCTGTGCAAATAGCAATAACACAAATGACGCTACATGCCATTTTTCGGAAAAGGCTTTTACATAAAACTGCTGATGGGTAAAATAGTCAAGCACTGCAAAAAGTGCCCAAAACGAAAAAGCAATACGAATAAACCACTTGTTGACTTCCGCCATATTGCCGGAAGATGAAGCGGTGTTTACTTTATTTTTTGACATACCACAAACGAAACAAAATAGAATTGAAATCGGAAGCCTAATTTGGCTACATTCTACTTCGAAGAAAACATGTTTTACTTTTTAAATGAATAATCAACACCGCGTGCTCTGAAAAAATAAGTGTAACCGAGAACAAAACTTAATGAATGAACACGAACACTCATATTACTGTTAATGTTGCCCCGCAACAACAAATCTTGCCGGGGCTCTGAAAGATTAAACACTTGCCTTTTGTCTGCCGATACACCTAGCCCGTACTCGAAACCTGCCGTCATTTGATGGGTACTAAACCTATAAGTAGCACCTGTGCTAAAATGAAAATAATGCCAAACAGGTAATCTGAACGACTCTATTTTTATAATACCAATAGAAGGAAGGTAATTGGCCCTGTTATCGAAATCTGTGCGAATTCCGTAGAGCAGGGTTACCTTTTTACTAATGTTCCATTCAATACCCAGGCCGAAATTAAAAACCGGTTTGGCTGAGGTAACCAAGGTCATAAAACCGCGAACGGTGTCGCCTCCAAAAGCTGCCGTAGGCCGAATGAATGCTCTGTCGGCACCCGATACAACTTTCACATTTTTGTAACCGAAAAAATACTCCCCTGACAGTGAAAACTTAAATTTTGGGTACACCAGTTTGCCACCAAAGCTAAACGATGCGGGGTGACGGTAGTCAGTCTTTAACCTGCTTTGTTCATCGCTTAATGTTATGGATGAATAGCGAAGAGCCGGCATGGTAGTATCAGCAGCATTCAAGTTCAGATTATACGCTTCGAAAGATTTGTCGAGCCGTCCATAGCCCCATATTTTTATACCGGGCATAGCTATAGCAAGACCAAGCTTTAGATGTGGCAGGTTGACGGTGGTTCCTACTTTAAATATCAAACTAACCTGGTCTAAACGTAGTGAATTGAATTCATTTACAGTTGCCGTATAAGGTTGATTGTTATAGTATGCATCTGCGTTTAAATTCTCCGTAGCCCGGGTTTCTATATTGGTATAAGCCGCAAACGCTGTAAGCCCGGCCGAAAAAACTTCATTTACTTTATAAGCTGCACCTAAGCCGCCCCATTGTTCAAAACTACTGTATTGGTACTCGACACGAGCTTTGTAAAATTCATCGCCCGGGTTACTGGGAATTACATCATAAGTTGTTCGCAGCTCGTGGTTAATGCGAATATTAGTTCGAAAACGAGTAAGTGTTCCATAAATTATTTTCAGATTAGGAACATTTTTTACCGGCACACATCCTGCTACAATTTGCGGATAAACATTAAACCGAAGTCCATCTAAGTTAATGCCGTTTCCTGCGCCATTCTTCAAGTTTATGTATTCGAAACCGTAAAGGTTTGCACTTATACTTACTCTTGGGCTATCGAGAAAGCCAGCGGCCCCCGGGTTGTAATAAAAGCAGCTGTTGTCCTGTACATCGCTAACAGCCGTACCTCCGGTAAGTGTGGCGTGTGCTCCAAACTGCTGCGCCCAATAATGATTCTGCGCATACAACAATGAAAAAGCCGACCAAAAGACGAGAACTAAAAACTGTTTCATTCAACTTCAAATGAAAGCTAAGTGTTGTATGCATAAAAGTGGAAAATCAACAATAAAACGGGCTGTGTAGCATTTGTAAATTGTTGCCAGTTTTATTTTCGGAAACTTTTTCAGTTAAACAGTCGTAAAAAGCATACCAACAACCCACAACATGGCAACTTCTGAAGCAAAAGAATTTTACTACATCAAAGCAAAACGCGATTTTCTGATTGGTTTTTATGACCAGCCATTTCCTAGTGCCATGGCGCTTGAGCTGGATGAATTTGAAATGACATGCAACCGCGCTTACAAACAAGGATTTGCTGATGCCGAGGTGTTATTGAAGAAGCACTAGCTTATAGGTAATCTAATTTCTAATCACCGTTACTTCGTATTTTCTTTCTGACGTAAAGTCTTTAGTTTAGATTGCGCCTGTAATCGAAATTTATGAGAAAATATCTACTCGCGGTGTTTTGCTTTTTGTTTTTGCAAAATACTCCCGCTCAGTTTTATCAAGGTCTTCGTGCCAGCGCGTTTGGCGGAGTAACCAACATTAACTACAACCCCGCTATTTCCGACAACCGTTTTGTAGTGGATGTTAATATGCTTGGGCTTGGGTTTAACTTCTCGAATAACTATGTTGGCATTACAAGAGATGTATTTAAAAAGAACTCGCCTGTTTTCAGTTCCGATGAAGATTTTCAGACAGCATTTTTAAAAGAGAGAATAAACGGGCGTGATAAAAATGCATACGTAGGCATGCAAATACAAGGCCCTCTTTCATTTATGTGCAGCTTCGGGTTACCGGGCGAAGAAAAAAACATGAATGCGTTCGGTTTCTCGTACCACATAAATTCGGTGGTAAATGCTTCTAAGTTTGACGAAACGCTTGCTCGTATTGCCTACCTGGGTGCAGGTTATAAAGCCGACTCTATACTTGGTTTTAGATTTAAAGATTTGAAAGACGCCAACCCATCTGCTAAAACAATGGTTTGGGCCGATTATGGATTAACCTACTCGCGGGTGGTTTACAACAAAAACCAACATTTTATAAAAGCCGGTGGAACGCTAAAGCTCTTGCAAGGTATTGCTGCGGGCTACGTTTATGTTAAAGATCTCCAATACCGTTGGGAAAACTTTGACACGCTCTCTATTTTTAAAACCGAAGCACAATACGCCTATAGCGAGGGAATGGTTTCGTCTAAAGGTTACTCTGCCGATAATATATCTGACTACGTAGGCGATCTTTTCAAATTTAAGTACGCACCTCCATCGTTTGGTGTTGACCTGGGTGTGGTTTACGAATGGCGACCTGACAAAGATAATCCGGAGCGCAAATACAAATACCGCATGAATTGCGAAGACCACTGGTATCTTCAGAAAAACAAATACAAACTATCAGCCGGCTTTAGTATTATTGATTTAGGGGCCATCCGCTATCGCAAAGGCGAATACAGCGGAAGTTTTACAGCCGACATTCGAGATTGGCCGGTAAACGAAGTAAAGTTTACTGATGGCTTGCAAAGTATGGATGATACCATTGCTTCGCGCTTTCAGGTAAATGCCAATAATAAAAATCACTTTACCATGTGGCTGCCTACTCGTTTCAACATGTTTCTTGATTATAACATTGCCTACGGTTTTGGTTTAAACCTTGCATCAACCATTTCACCCAACATGGCACCTAACCGAAACATGGTTAACCATGGCTCTTCCATTACATTTACACCTCGCTACGACCATGCCTGGTTTGGTTTCTATCTTCCGGTGTCGTACGACTTTAAAGGAAACGTAAACATGGGCGCTACTATGCGTATAGGACCGTTGATTGTGGGAACCCAAGACTTGCTGGGCTTCTTTGCTAAAAAGTTTGTTCATAATGCCGATGTGCACGTGGCTTTAAAAATTACTGTGCCTTATCGAAAACCTCGTGACCGCGATAAAGATGCAGTAAGTAACAAAGCTGATAAATGCAAAAAAATAAAAGGTGAATGTGAATCACATGGCTGCCCTGACCGTGATAAAGACGGCATAAATGATAATGAAGATGATTGCCCGGATAATCCCGGACCTAAAGAGTTAAGAGGTTGTCCGGATACTGATGGCGATGGCTTGATTGACAAAAAAGATTCGTGTGTTACAGAGTTTGGTTTAATTGAGTTTTATGGCTGCCCCGACCGCGATAGCGACCGCATACCTGATAAGTTAGACGAATGTCCTGATTTGCCGGGTATAGCAGAATTTATGGGTTGTCCTGACCGAGATAAAGACGGAACACCCGACAAAGATGATAAGTGTATAGATGTGCCAGGCTCTGAAGATCATTTTGGTTGTCCCGATACTGATGGTGATGGTCTATATGACCACGAAGATAAATGCATTAACACCCCTGGGCCAAAGGAAAATGATGGTTGCCCATGGCCTGACCGTGATGGCGATGGAGTGCTAGACAAGGTGGACCAGTGCCCGTCTGTACCGGGTGTACCTGAAAACAACGGTTGTCCTGCATTATCCAAAAAGGAAATAGAAACAGTAAAATATGCTTTCGAAAACCTTGAATTTGAAACCGGTAAGGATGTAATACGCACAATTTCGTATCCATCGCTTACTGCTTTGGCGCAGTTGCTGGTCAGTAAACCAAATTACGGTCTGCGAATTGAAGGGCACACGGATAATGTAGGCACTGATGAAAACAATTTGGTTTTATCGCAGAAACGAGCCACCGCGGTTAAGAACTTCTTAATTAAAAAAGGTGTAAAAGCTGGCGTGCTTGAAGACTATGGCTATGGAGAAAGCAGACCCATTGCCGATAACGACACCAAAGAAGGCAAACAGAAAAACCGTAGAGTTGAAATGAAAATCACTTTCAAGTAAGCGCGTTAATGAGCTCCAAATACATTATTGCACGGGCTGCTTTTTTATTGATGTTGTTGGGCTTACTGTACATTGACTTTGCCGGGCATGTTTCGTGGTATTGGTATGCTTTACTTTTGGCAACTTACATAGTAACTCTTGTGTACGGCTCTTACTTTATTCAATCGCAATTTTTTTTAAAAACTTTATGGCAGGGCAACAGGGCAAAAAAAACCATTGCGATTAGCTTTGATGATGGACCAATGGTAGAATTTACACCAATATTGCTTGACATATTAAAAGTTGAAAATGCTCGTGCTACTTTTTTTCTGATAGGAAAAAACATTCAGGGCAATGAATTGCTTGTTCAGCGTATGGCAAACGAAGGGCATACTATAGCCAACCACAGCTTTTCTCATACGTATTGGTTTTCGCTTAACAATAGCAAAACCATATACAATGATTTAATAAAATGCGACCAAGAGATAGAGCGGGTTACAGGCAAAAAGCCTAAGCTATTTCGCCCGCCTTACGGAGTTACCAACCCTATGGTGGCAAAAGCTGCTGCAAAAGGTAATTATCACTGCATTGGATGGAGTATTCGCACCTATGATACCGCATCAAAAAATGCCGAAGTGCTTCTAAAAAAATCTTTAAAAAATTTAGAAGGGGGTGATATCATTCTGTTTCACGACTGGGGGGCACATACAATTGGCATTATTTCTGAGTTTATAACAGAAGCTCGCAAACGTGGATTTAGCCTTGTAACGGTTGACGAACTTTTGAACATAAATGCTTATTGCAATTAAACACAACTTATGAACGGAAGGTTATTCTGGGTAGTAGCACTGCTTCTCTCTGCAACTCCAATATGGGCGCAAAGTTTTTTGCTTGTAAAGGATATAGCTGCTCTTGAAAACAAGTTGCATGAGGCATCAAAAAAAACAACCACTATTCAATGCAGTTTTTCGCAAGAGAAAAACATTAGCTTGTTAACTGAAAAAAGTATAGCAAAAGGTAAGTTCTATTTCAAGAGAGAAAGCAAAGTAATGCTCGATTACCAACAGCCAATAAAAAACCAGATTGTGATGGACGGAAGCCGGTTAGTATTAAAAGAAGGAAAAAAAATTACCGAGATGGATGTAAACAAAAGCCGTGTGTTTCGCCAGCTTAACAGCATTATTATTGGTTCTATCAATGGCAGCTTATTTTCTTCTAAAGAATTTTCTGTGCAGCTGCTTGAAAACAGCACTCTTGTAAAAGCCGAGTTAAAACCTACTGCAAAAATGCTAAAGAAATTTATTAGCAGCATCGTAATACTGCTAGATAAAAAAGACTTTACAGCTACCCGGATTGAAATGAACGAAACCTCGGGCGACAATACCATCCTTACATTTTCTAACAAAGTAATAAATGGTGAGGTTAACGACAGTTTGTTCGCTGTAAAGTAGTTAGCATGGCGGCTGCTTTGTGCAACACACGGCAGTTTTGTGTTTACATGCACTTATCTATTTTGCGCTGCCTAAAATCTTCTCATGCTACTCGGAAATTTTTATACCATTTTAGAATCAGAACAAGACGGACAAACTTATCGGGTAAAAGTGGCTTTTAATGCCGCGCATGAGATTTTTAAAGGCCACTTTCCTGACTTACCTGTGGTGCCTGGTGTTTGCCAAACACAAATGCTGACTGAAACACTTAGCCGTTTGCTAAATCGTCAGCTGGAAATTAAATTGGCACAACACATAAAATTTTTAGCCCTGCTTAATCCTACAAAAGAAAAAAGCATTGACCTGGAAATAAAAATAGAAAAGCAGGAAGGCAAAAACCTTTGGGTAAGTGCTGTATATAGCAGTGCAACCGAAACATTTTTCAGATTTAAAGGCGAACTCTGTTAATGCAAAAATCGGAATACAAACAAAAATTTAAAGACTTAAAATGCTGTGTGCTTGTGCCTACCTACAACAACACAACAACTATAGCAAGTGTTATATCCGGTGTACTTGATTATGCAGATGACGTTTGCATAGTAAACGATGGGTCAACGGACAATACGCTCGAGGTCTTAGCGCAGTTCACTCACATAAAAGTGCATTCATACACCCAAAATGTGGGCAAAGGTTGGGCGCTGCGCCAGGGATTTAAGTTTGCTGTTGAGCAAGGTTACGAATATGCCATTACCATAGACTCTGATGGCCAGCATTTTCCGGATGATTTGCCGGTAATGCTTAATGCGCTTGAAAAAAGTAGAAACGCCATTGTGATTGGAGCCCGAAACATGAACCAAAGTTCTGTGCCGGGCAAAAGCAATTTTGGCAATAAGTTTTCTAATTTTTGGTTTTGGCTGGAGACGGGTATTGATCTACCTGATACACAATCGGGCTATCGCTTGTACCCTATAAAAAAATTGTATGACACACATTTTTTTACACGCAAGTACGAATTTGAGATTGAAGTTATAGTAAGAGGTGCGTGGAGCGGATTAGATGTTATTGCCGTTCCTGTAAAAGTTTACTACCCGCCTGCCGAGGAGCGCATATCACATTTTCGTCCGTTCAAAGATTTTTCGCGCATCAGCGTGTTAAATACAGTGTTGGTGTTTTGGACATTTGTTTGGATAAAGCCGCGAGATTTTTTTCGCACTCTGGTAAAAAAAAACTTTAGTCAGATTATAGAAGACTATCTCATTCGGTCGCATGAAACTCCGTTAGTAAAAGCTCAATCTGTTGCACTGGGAATTTTTTTTGGAATCACTCCGTTTTGGGGGTTTCAGATGTGGCTCGTTATTTTTTTTGCACACGTACTGAAGTTAAACAAGGCTCTGGCGGTGTTGGCCTCCAACATAAGCATACCTCCTATGATTCCGGTAATTGTTTTTGCCAGCTTTGAGTGCGGTAAAATATGGTTTGGCAATAATGCGCAACATTTAATATTTAGCCGTGACCTGAGTTTAGAGGCTATGCCTAAAAATCTGTTGCAGTATGTGGTGGGGAGTTTTACGCTAGGTGTAATAGCCGCTGTTATGGCCGCTTTGCTAACGTATGTTTTGGTTTTAAGTTGGAAAAGAACAAAAAATAATACTGCCTAAGTTCTGCACAACCAAAACTATTTTGCTTTAATATTTACTTGTGTAAAGCCATTCTCAACTCCGTCACATCTTCGCGGTTGATATAAGTATCAAAATCCATTTCTTTGTCCAGCATTCCTTTAGGTGCTATTTCAATTACACGGTTAGCAACGGTTTCGGCTAACTCGTGGTCGCGTGTGGCAAATAGTATGGTGCCGCGAAACTCTGTCATTCCGTTGTTGAGGGCTGTAATAGACTCCAGGTCGAGGTGATTGGTAGGTTCATCAAACAATAAAACATTAGCACGCATAAGCATTAACCGCGAAAACATGCAACGCATTTTTTCACCCCCTGAAAGCACTTTACAACTCTTCAACACCTCTTCACCTGAAAACAACATTCGACCTAAGAATGAACGAATAAACGTTTCGTCTTTTTCCTCAGGCGAATATTGTCGCAGCCAGTCAATCAGGTTTTCATCTTTACTTTCAAAAAACGAAGAGTTATCGCACGGTATGCTGGCCTTAGTAATAGTTACACCCCAGTTAATAGTGCCTTTGTATTCGGCATCATCGCCTGATAGGATATTAAAAAAGGCAGATACCGCTATACTGTTTCCCAGCACAACAATCTTATCGCCCTTATTCACTGTAAAGCTTACGTTGCTGAACAGGGTTTCTCCATTTACTGTTTTAGTCAGATTTCGAACCTCCAGAATTTCATTCCCCGCTTCTCTCACCACATTATTAAATACAATACCCGGGTACTTTCTGCTCGAAGGCTTAATCTCTTCAAGATTAATTTTATCCAATGCTTTCTTTCGGCTGGTTGCCTGCCTTGACTTTGAAGCATTAGCCGAAAACCTACGTATAAATTCCTGCAATTCTTTAATTCTGTCTTCTGCTTTTTTATTAGCATCGGCTTTTTGGCGTGCCACCAACTGAGAGCTTTGATACCAGAAAGAATAGTTACCACTGTAGATAGTCATTTTGTTAAAGTCAATATCTACTACGTGTGTGCAAACAGCATCTAAGAAGTGTCTGTCGTGACTTACCACTAAAATTATTCCCTGATAATCAGCTAAAAAATCTTCAAGCCAGTTAATGGTTTGTACATCCAAATCATTTGTTGGCTCATCGAGAAATAAAATATCAGGATTGCCGTACAATGCCTGCGCTAATAGCACTCGCACTTTTTGGTTTCCATCCAACTCTTTCACCAGTTTGTAATGCAAGGCTTCTTCAATTCCCAAATGACTCAGCAACTCAGCTGCTGAACTTTCGGCATTCCAGCCGTCCATTTCGTTAAATACGTTCTCAAGTTCACCAGCCCTAATGCCGTCTTCCTCGGTAAAATCTGCCTTTGCGTACAATTGTTCTTTTTCCTGCATTACAGCCCAAAGAGTTTTGTGCCCCATCAGCACTGTTTGCATTACCGGTATTTCATCAAATTCGTAGTGGTTTTGTTTTAACACAGCCACTCGCATACCTTTGCTAAACGCAATTTGCCCGGTGGTAGGGTCCACATCGCCTTGCAGTATTTTCAGAAAGGTTGACTTACCGGCACCGTTGGCACCAATAATACCGTAGCAGTTGCCGGTTGTAAATTTCAGGTTTACATCTTCGAACAATACACGCTTACCATAGCGTAGAGATAAATTTGAAACTGTAATCATAATGAGGGCGCGAATAAAACCCCAAAATTGTCAATAACAAGACTTTTTACCGGCAAGGTGATTATACCACCTCAACTACTTTATTCTCTGTAGTATAAAACAATATTGCCTTTTTGACAATTAACCCTGTTTCTTGAAGTAGTTTACTATACTCTTTTTGCTGCTGTTTGTGTTCCGCTCTTTCTTTGCCGGTTTTATAGTCTATCAATATGGCCTCGTTGTTTTCAACAACCACACGATCGGGTATTTTAACTTTCTCCGATGCTTTTAGCAGCGGTCTTTCGTTGGCAATATGCCACCCGTTTTTAAAATACTTGTTCATCTCAGTATGGTAAACTACTTGCTTCACCATACTAAGCAACTCTTCTTTCTCCGTTTCATTAACTACCCCCTCTGCTTTCATTTTCTCTACTACACTTGTTTCGTCACCTTCATACTTTACTTGTTTTAAAGTTTCGTGCAATAAGTTGCCGGCATCTATTTTTCCGTTTACTGCATTTCCCCAAAGCAAGCCGGCCTTCATTCTTACTTTGATAGATGAAACCAGAAGGTTTGATGGCTGCACAGGTTTCTTTTCGTAAGCGGTTCTTTTTTCAACAGATTTTTTATCTGATTGCTGGTTTTGGAAGTCACTATCACCAAACAAATAATGACGAAAGCCATCCCATTTCGAAGTATGCTGCAAAAAAGAAACAAGTAATGCTATAACCGAGTTATTTTCCGATAGAACATTATCGGGCTCTTCCGACAGAATATAGAGTACGTGTTCGGGACGGGTGGTAGCCACATATAGCAGATTAAGCATGTCAAGGAATGACTGATCTTTTTCCTTCTTGTAGAGTGGCGCAAATTCCGTTAACTCTACTTGCTTTATACATGGAAGTATTCCAATGTTTATCTGGGGCAAATACTCCTTATGAAGTGGAATCCAAAAATATTTCTTCTGAGTTTTCAATTCTGCGGAGGCATCGGCTAATATCACTACCGGAAACTGCAATCCTTTTGACTTATGTATAGTCATAATACGTACCGCATCAATTGATTCAGGGTAAATGATGCTCTTCTTATGCTTCACACTCTCCCACCAGGTAAGGAAATCGTCTATAGAGTTTCCATAGCGCGAACTGTAAATCAAAACTTCATCTAAAAAAAACTGAAGAAAAGGGTCATCATCATTCAGTTTAAATACATGGATGAGTTGTTGTGTTAAATCAGCCAGGCGGCCAACGCTAAATTCTAATGAGTTGAAATTGATTTCAGTTCGGTTGCAAAAATCTTCTTCAAAGCTCTTTGCACAAAAATCAAATTTTTCAAACGCTGTTGACTTACCCTGCAATAGTTGTGTGTAATACAACATCTCTGCACGGGCAATGTGGTTGTCGTTTCTGTTGAAGTAATTAAACGTAGCCAGTAGCAGTTTTACTTTCTTAGACTGGTGAATCAATAAGCTTTCAGGTGAAATTACCCGAATGCCTTGTTGAACCAGGAACGATGCAATAATGCTGGCAGTGGTATTGTCGCGGGTAAGCACCGCCATATCTTTGTATTTATACCCCCTCAGCAATGTGTTACGGATTATTTCAAGAACTCGTTCACAACGAACATCTGCCAATAGTTTTCCGTTGTCTTTATCGGGCTTTAAAAACTCAATGCCTACAAAACCACCTGGCTTACTTTCGGTTTGTTCCTGATAGTAGTCTTTGTAAATTTCTTTGTTGCCTAATTCCGGCAAATTGAGCATTGTTTTATAGAGTTCGTTATTGAAATCAATAATCTCCTTTCGGCTGCGGTAATTATCTTTCAGACACTCTACTTTGGCGCCATTGTTATTCACTGCTATTTCACGCTGCTTTAACAGTTCATTTTCATTACTGCCATATACTTTGGGCAATGCGGCAAATTGTTCCACCTCACCGCCTCTAAAACGGTAGATGGCTTGCTTCCCATCTCCTACAATTAAACTATCCTCGTTCTTGAATTGCGAATTTTCAATCAGCGGCAAAAGATTTCGCCATTGCATAATCGAAGTATCTTGAAATTCGTCAATCAAAATATTGTCGTATCGATCACCAATGCGCTCGTAAATAACTGGCGCATCTTGATCTTTAACAATTTCAAAAACTTTGTGTTGAAAATCGCCAATATGCAGTATGTTGTTATCCTGTTTTAGCTCGTTGAGTGTTTTCTGTAAATCGGCAAGCAGTATGAACGAGTAAAAATTTTTGAGTAAAAGATTAACGAGGTGATACTCTTTGCCTTGTGTGCCCCACAACTGCAATATACGTTGGTAAGATTTTTGCAACTCGTTTTTTATACTCTCGTCCAATACATCTTTACTACCCCAATCATTTTCTACCAAACATTTAATGACAAACGAATTGCCTTCTGGTTTGGCAGGAAAATCCTCTTCAGCATATTGTTTAAAAAACCCAAACACGCCCTTATTGCCTTGATAAAAGTCTTTTGCTGTAAGTCCATTTCCTAAAATCAACTGAAAAGATTTTTTGCCTTCACTAAAAATCTTTTGTTCAAAATATTTTGCTTGTTCGTGAAGGGCCGACTTTACTCCCCGCATTTTGTTGAAATCAACTAACCCCAGCTGTTCAAGGTACGGTATGGCTTCGTCAACAAACAGTTCCTTACCGAGTTTCTGAATTTCAAATTCAATATTCCAACTCTTGCCGTCTTCAATATTTGCTTCCGCAAACTCTAATACAGCTTGTGTAACCTGTAAATCGGCCTCGTTGAGGCGGTCTAGAAGCATTTGTACCGCATCATGCAATAGTTTTTTCTCATCCATCTCAACATCAAAGTTCATGGGCAGGTGCAAGTCATGCGCAAAAGCGCGCACAATCCTATGCACAAAACTATCTATGGTGCTTACTGAAATATCGCTGTAGTTGTGCAACATACTTTGGAGTGTAAACTCAGCGCTTTGCTTTAGTTGAGCCTCGTTTTTGCCGGTAGCTGAACAAAGTTCCGTTGTCAGTTTTCCGTACTTACTCTCAGCTTTCACAATTCCTTCAAGCGCTTCAAGAATACGGCTCTTCATTTCAGCAGCAGCTTTGTTGGTAAAGGTAATGGCGAGTATGCGTTTGTATTTTAAATCAGCAGGTGAAGCTGAAGCATGTTCAGATAACGCCAACCGCAAATACTCCTTTACCAGCGTATATGTTTTGCCGCTGCCGGCCGAAGATTTGTAAATGCGGAGCATGAGATGTGAGTGGGTAATGAAAAATGGCTAATAGTATATGAACAGTAGTCAATAATCAGCAATCGGGAATCAATTACCAAACACGTTTAAAATAAATATTTGAGAAGCGGCACACCTACGAGCACGGTTTAAACTTTGTGCTTCGTTTTACCCGTACTTAGTTACTACGGGCTATTTGCGTGGAAAAAGTTTTAAAATCAAACACTACACCACCAGTTTCTTGTACTTAAACTTCTTTGGTTCTGTGTCAGTAATACCGAGGCGTTGTTTCTTGTTTTCTTCGTAATCGCTAAAACTTCCTTCGAACCAATACACACTTCCTTCGCCTTCAAAGGCAAGTATATGTGTGCAAACACGGTCGAGGAACCAACGGTCGTGCGAAATAATTACTGCACAGCCGGCATAGTTCTCAAGAGCTTCTTCTAAAGCGCGTATGGTATTAACATCTAAATCGTTGGTGGGCTCATCGAGCAGCAACACGTTGGCTTCATCGCGAAGCGTAAGTGCTAAATGCAATCGGTTTCTTTCTCCACCCGATAGCACTTTGATTTTCTTCTGCTGATCGCCACCATTAAAATTAAACCGCGATACATAACCCCGGCTGTTCATTTTCAGTTTGCCGAGTTCAATCCATTCGCCTCCTCTGCTTATAACTTCCCACACGGTTTTCTCGGGGTCAATATTAGCGTGCGCTTGGTCAACATAGGCAATCTTTACTGTTTCGCCCACTTCAAAAGTTCCACTGGTAGGTTTTTCTTCGCCCATTATCATGCGGAACAAAGTAGTTTTACCCGCACCGTTCGGCCCTATAATACCTACAATACCCCCTTGCGGCAGCGAGAAATTCAGATTTTCATAAAGCAGGCGGTCGCCAAATGCTTTTGATACATTGTTAGCTGCAATAACCTTAGCTCCCAACCGCGGGCCTGGTGGAATGTAAATTTCCAGTTTGTCTTCGGTTTGCTTTGTCTCTTCTGCCGCCATTTTTTCGTAGTTCTCGATACGTGCTTTCGATTTTGCCTGACGCGCCTTTTGCCCCATGCGCACCCACGCCAACTCGCGCTCGAGCATTTTCTGGCGCTTGCTTTCTGTTTTCTCCTCTTGCTCCATGCGTATTTGCTTTTGC
This sequence comes from uncultured Chitinophaga sp., assembly GCA_964615305.1. Taxonomy (GTDB): domain Bacteria; phylum Bacteroidota; class Bacteroidia; order Chitinophagales; family LD1; genus Bog-950. Next base: position 41,811 of record CAZTNA010000005.1, on the reverse strand, counting down.
TCTAACCACGATGAGTAGTTGCCTTTCCACGGAATTCCCTTACCCGCATCCAGTTCCAGAATCCAGCCGGCAACATTGTCGAGAAAATAACGATCGTGCGTAATGCATATAACAGTTCCCTTGTACTGTGCCAAATGGTGTTCGAGCCACAAAACAGATTCAGCGTCTAAGTGGTTAGTAGGCTCATCGAGTAGCAACACATCGGGTTCCTGTAACAACAAACGGCAAAGCGCTACCCTGCGTTTTTCGCCCCCCGATAAATTTTTTACCAATGCCTCGCGTTCGGGACATTGCAGCGCATCCATAGCACGGTTCAGCACCTGGTCAATCTCCCATGCGTTGGCCGCATCTATTTTATCTTGTAAAACTCCCTGGCGCTCTAAAAGTTTCTCCATTCTATCACCATCCAGATTAGGGTCATTAAACTCTTCGCTGATGTTGTTGAACTCGTCCAACAAACCGAAAATTTCTTTTTTGCCTTCGCGGATAATTTCAATAACCGTTTTGCTGTCATCTAACTTAGGTTCCTGCTCCAGGTATCCCACCGAGTAATCTTTACTCTTTTCAATTTTGCCGAGGTAGTTATCATCTATGCCTGCTATAATTTTAAGCAGGGTAGATTTACCCGAACCGTTGGCGCCTATAATGCCGATTTTGGCACCGTAGAAAAAGCTTAGGTAAATGTCTTTGAGAATTTGCTTTTGAGGCGGGATAGTTTTACCCACGCCCTGCATGGAAAATATAATGGTATTGTCTGCCATAATGTTGTTTGTTTTGTTTTGCCGCCTTTGCTAAAGCTATGGCGGATAAAAGCGAGCGAATATAAAAAAGCAGGAAAAGCGGGCTGCGGAGTAAAAACGGATAGCGTTGGAAGTTTATCCAACGGCATTTGAACGGTGCAGATAGCGTTGGAAGATTGTCCGAAGGCATTTGCACGGTGCGGATGGCATTGGAAGATTATCCGAAGGCATTTGAACCGTGCAGATAGCATTGGAAGATTGTCCGAAGGTATTTGAACGGTGCAGATAGCGTTGGAAGATTGTCCGAAGGCATTTGAACGGTGCA
>CAZTNA010000005.1:0-40646 GCA_964615305.1 uncultured Chitinophaga sp. | reverse complement strand
ATTTGAACGGTGCAGATAGCGTTGGAAGATTGTCCGAAGGCATTTGAACGGTGCAGATGGCATTGGAAGATTATCCGAAGGCATTTAAACCGTGCAGATAGTGTTGGAAGATTGTCCAATGCTGTTTTTATGAGCAAAATATCACAAGAGAAGTTTTGAGGCGGGTTTGGCGGGGTGGAGGAGGAGGGTATATTTGGGGGAGTGACTATTAGCTACAAAACCAACAGTAGTGTTGGAATCCTCCGGCAATACTCAAATCGGTAGTAAGTCTTTATAACCACCTTACAAATGAAACTTTACAAATATCTAAGACAAGATTACGCTGAAGAAATGGTAAACAGAGGAACCATTCAAATGGGAACTCTTTCTTACTATCGAGACATAGAAGATGCAGCAAGAGCTGATAGAAATGAGGGAAAACTCGAAAAATCAACCGAATTTAAAGAAGGTAAAACGATAGCAGATGCAACTGAATTTTATAAGGAATTGCCTTTCTTAAAGGGGTCAAACATTTCTTATGAAAAAGGAACCGTTAAAATTCTTCCGGGCACGGTATTCAAAGGAAATGAAGACATACCAGACGCATACATATTTTGTACGTCCGGAACACTTTCTGAACAACTGAAGAAAAAGTTTGGAGCTGATGTATGTGTTGAAATTTTCAACGTCCAACTATTTTTGGACATTCTTTCTGATGAACTTGTCATTCAAGATAAAACATATCCATATACTGCTTCGGGTAGAAAAATTGAATATACCGGGCATCTACATGGTCATGACGTAAATCTCTCAGGTAATTGGCTAAAAGACAGTATTTACAAAGACGAAGATGAATTCAGATTTAGCTTCATTCCGATATACAAAAAAAATGGAAAAAGGATAGAGCCAATTAGGGACAATAAACTCAACTCGACTTTCCCGACTGACCACGACCCAATTAAAATAGAGCCGTTCTTTGTAACCAGAATTGAATTGACCAAGTGTTGTAGAATAATATAACACAGGTTCATTAAAGACTTCTTTCTCCTTAAATAATTGCAGCCCCAAAAATTTTCTGCACGTTTGCTGAAATGAAATACTACATCATAGCGGGAGAGGCCAGTGGCGATTTGCACGGGGCAAATCTTATAAAAGAGTTGCGCGCGCAGGACACCCATGCCGATATTCGCTGCTGGGGTGGCGATAAAATGCGCCATGCAGGCGGTCAGGTAGTAAAGCATATCAGCGAGTTGGCGTTTATGGGTTTTTTCGAAGTTGTAAAACATCTACCCACTATTCTCAACAATATTTCGTTTTGCAAGCAGGATATACTTGACTACAAACCCGATGTGGTTATACTGATTGATTATCCCGGTTTCAATTTCCGTTTGTTTAAATTTTTGCATCAGCACGGTATCCGCATTTTCTATTACATCAGTCCGCAATTGTGGGCATGGAAAAAGGGAAGAGTGAAACAAGTGAAGAAATATGTCGAACGTATGTTTGTCATATTTCCATTCGAGCAAAAGTTTTACGAAGACAACGGGGTGCACGCAGAGTTTGTGGGGCATCCACTTCTTGATGAGTTAAAAAACCGTCAACCTTCAACCGCCAACCATCAACAGAAACAACAAATTGCGCTACTTGCCGGCAGCCGTAAACAAGAGATTGCGTATCTGCTTCCTGAGTATTTAAAAGTAGTAGATGAATTTCCAGAATATCATTTTGTGGTAACCGGTATGAGCACCATTGGCGAAAACTTTTACCGCTACATTCTGCAAAACAGTCGGGCTGAATTAGCAATGGATAAAACGTATGAAGTGTTGCAGAATAGCCGGGCAGCTATTGTTACATCCGGCACTGCCACATTAGAAACTGCACTTCATGGAGTGCCTGAAGTAATATGCTACAAAGGAAGTTGGATTTCATATTTTATTATCCGTGCGTTAATTGATAAGAGTATCGGCTTTATTTGTATTGTAAACTTAATTTGTGGCAAACTTGTGGTAGAAGAGCTTATACAACAAGATGTAAACAAAACACGTTTAGTTTCCGAGCTTAAAATATTGTTGACCGAAGAAGGCAGAACGCGAGTACAGAAAGACTACGAACTACTTAACACTAAACTCGGTAGCCAAGGTGCTTCTCAACGCATAGCTTCTTTAATGATAAAATATCTTCACGAGAGCCCACGCTCACTTTAGTAGCTGTTTGCTTTCACCAACATGAGTTCCCGTCAAAAGGCATATCAAAGTATGCTTCGCCCGCTGTAATGCTCGGGCTCTCGATGACATTCTTTTTATTTATCCCAAATTAGCGTGGTTACATCAAATATGCTTTCCCTTTTCCGCTTTTAAATTCTACACGTATATGTTCTTTCAGTGTGGTGGAAAGTGATAGGCCAACAAAGTCAGGAGTAACAGGAAACATTTTATGCTGGCGGTCAACCAGTACGGCCGCTTGTACTTTTTTAGGGGAAAAATCCATCACAGGTTTCAAAGCGTAGTAAAGTGTTTTACCGGTGTTGGCAACATCGTCAACCACTATCACAGACTTATTATTGAGTGAAAGTTTTCCGTGGTTTAGTTCAATTGGGTTGTTGAGTGGGTTTGTCTTGTCCAATTGTAGTTCAAGCAGGGTAACTTTTATACCATTTATTTTCTCAACTTCTTTCTTTAACTGCTCGGCATACTGGAAACCATTCGGTTTAATTCCAATAAAAATCAACTCACCGGCTTCTGTATTATCTTCCACTATCTGATAGGCAATTCTCCGCGTTTTCTGATTTATCTCTTCACTTGTAAGTATCTGCATTTTCTTGATCATACTCGTTTCAATCAGTTATTACTCTATTACCAATTTGCCGGTGCTTAAAAATTGGTGCTCATCAGAAAGCACAAACTGATAAACACCCTTTGCCAATTTACTGTTTCGATAAACCAATACATTTTGTGTTAACTTAACTATGTCAACAGTTTCCCCCAATAGGTTTATGAATTTCAGTATAGCACCTGTGCTACCCAACCCTTCAACCGTAAAAGTAGTTTCTCCATGAAACGGATTGGGTGCAACCATTACTTTCAAATCATAGCTTTCTAAATTTTTAACGGCAGTGTAAAAACAAATACCTGTACTGATATTTGCTAAAGGGTTGTAGTTATCAGCAGTACTGTCGGTGCATCCGTAAACTTTGGCAACGCAGCCGCCTGAGTCAACGTTAGCAAGCGCATTATAGTTAATACAGGCAGTATCTTTTGCGCCATACACAAAACAACCCTCACTTCTTGTAAGTGCAGCAAACCCGTTTACCTTACCGTTACCATATTCATAGTTGGGTTGGTTGCCTGTAAAATTATCGCGCATGGCCGTGCAAATAATGGCTTCTTTAATTTCATCGTAGGTAGCAGTTGGTTTTTTCTGCAGATATAAAGCTGCAATACCCGCAACTACGGGGCTTGCCATAGAAGTGCCTCCATTACGTACATGTTTTTGAGTTATGGAGGTTTTTCTGCGGTTTACAGCGTTGAAAGAAAGATTGTAAACGTAACCGGCATCACCTGTACAGATGGTGGTGCTTCCGGTAGCCGAAATGTCGGGCTTCATTCGTCCGTCACGAGTGGGGCCTAGGCTAGAGGTTGCAAATCGTTTTCCAACGGTTTCATTAAAGGGTGCTATAGTCATGTCCTGGTACACAGAATCGCGATCTAAATAACCAGCCCGGTTACTATAGTTAGCCACAGTAATTACTTTATCGCTGCACTGCCAGCTACTTACAATAGTTTTTAACGAATCGGGGTGTCGATAGTTAGGATACTGTATAAATAACTTCGGATTAGCTGTATCGCCTGTTTTAATGTATGAGGTAATATCTGCTGTTCCGATTAATGCGCTACTTGCCCACAAATCGAGTTTGCCCCCACCGCTTGTTTGTAACCGCCAGAGATGTGAGGGGTTTGATGGCGATATTAAAAATTCAACCTGGTAGCGGCTACCATCTAAGGTAACTGCCATGTTTACCTGCCCCAGCAAACTCGTGTTGCTAAAAAGGTTTTGCGATATATAAACCGTGTTTCCTGGAGCAGGGTTAAAATCTGTCGATATATTGAAATATCTCAACCTCCCTAAATTATTTCCGAAAGTATCGTTACAACCAACCGTAAATTGTGTTTGTTTAAAGCCGGCAGTATCTGCCCAAAAATCGAAATACACTTCACTAAACTCCGTGGTAAAAAATGTGTAAGCCGAATCGGCCGGTATGTTGTAACCAAGGTGATGTGGCACGTTACCTCCGTTACCTCCTGCTGCTACTAAACTGCGGCCATTGCGTTCGGTTAAAAGTGTTTCAATAATCTGAGTAGCTAAATCTTTGCCATCGTGCGAACCATAGTAGGTTCCTGTGCTGGTGTTAATTACACACGGTTTGCCAAGCGCATCGGCTTTCTTAAAAATATAATCAACTGCATCGGCAATATGCACTAAATAATTTTCATCTGACTCATCTAGGCTAACAAAAACAATATCTGTTTCAGGAGCAATGCCTGTTACCATTCCTTCATACTGTGTATTGGCAACAGACAAACCATTACCTGCAGCAATTCCTGCTACGCACGATGCATGACCAAAAGCGGGGTCACCTGTATGTGTGCAGTTACCGCTGTTTATATCTGTCCAGCTCCATTGGTTGCCGTAATTGTAGGGTAAAGGCGCATTGCTGCCACTGGCAGTTTGATCCCATATATACCTAAAGCGTGTAGTTCCATCGGGCTTCCGAAAATCCTGATGATCGAAATCAATTTTAGTGTCAACAACTCCCATAACCACACCTGTGCCTTTTAATACCGAAACAAGAGGTGCATAACCTGAATGAATACTATCAACATTATTGCGTAAACGCGAAGTATCCATCAACATTCTGCCCCTGGCAAATGTATTTTCAATTCGCTCAACAGCATTCTCCTTTGCAAAAGCTAGTACTCTATGTTTAGGCAAAATGATTGATGAAACATTACCAGCACTGTACTTGTAATGCCCGCCAAATTGTTCGGCAAGGCTTTTTATTTTTATTACATCACCTTTTACCAGCAGCGGAATTTGTCCGCTGATGTTTGACTCTTGTAGCTGCATGTACAAATGCAAATCAATTTTTGACGTAACTTGTGCCGGTGAGCTAAACAATATGGCAGCCAAAAAAACAGATAGGATATACTTTTGCTTCATACAACAGCAATGGTTAGTAACACAAGTTTAGCTTTTTTTGGCAAGACCGGATAACAGAGATTAGTACCGGAAATCATTGTTATATCAACTTCTCAATTAAATGCACGGCAATTTTTTCAAGCTGACTGTGCTGTCCGCCAGTTTGCAGTAATCCTTCTAAATCTTTACGCGCTTTATCTTCGTCAGCTTTTGTACTTAGGTACTTTTCGCGGTAGTGCTCTATTACCTCTAAACCCTCTACATCACTTACACTGTCAACCTTAGCTTTTATTTTTTGAATATCGGCTATTTGAGTGCGTTGCTTTATATACTCCAGTTCTTCGGGCGATAGGGGAGTGTTCATCTCGGCACCAAAAACCAACACAAACGCCAAAAACTCATTGTAAGTCCAATTGTGATCGTCAATTTTCATTTCTATTTATTTCTTGTTCAACTCCGAAAGTATCAAAACTGCGTAAACAGTTTCGGTTTTCCACAGTCCTGTTGAGTGTTTGAGAACTGCTATGGTGGGAAATAAAAAATTGCATATTCGCCATGCTTAAAAATCAGGTGCCGAAATTTTCGGCACGATTCTTTTTAGTAATTCAACAACGATTAAAAACTAAAACAAAAAACAACCAGTTATGAAAAAGTTATTGTTAGTTCTGATGGTATGCGGATTAGCTATACCGGCTTTTAGTGCAGAAAGCGAGGCTGTGCTAGATTTCAGAAACATATTTTGGGGCAGCCCTATAGATTCTGTTTGGCGGGATGGAAAGAAAATTGAATTTACAAAAGACAAAAACTCACTCATTAAAAATGCCTACAGCGTTTCTGGCGATGACATGCTGATAGGTGCTGTAAAGCTGGATAAAGTTCTTTATATTTTTAACGAAGAAGATCGCTTTTACAAAGTGTTTTTACAAGGAAGCATGGACCAAACTGAGCAAATGAAATTTATTCTTACTTATAAGTTTGGAGACTATCGTAACGAAAGTTTTGTTGACGACAGCCATATTATGCAATGGTTAGTAAAAGATGTAACCTTTACATTGAAAGAAATTGCTAAAGCACGTTTTGAGCTAACAATTGAGAGCAGCTGGCAGGCCAGTGAAGACTATAAGAAAAATACCAGTGTTGACGATTTCTAAATTCGTTTCATTTTAGTTAAACAACCCCGTATCATCTAAAAATGAACGGGGTTGTTTCTTTTTAGGCAGGTATGTCTTGTGTCCATTTGTAATTTTTACTTTTATACAATTCATAATTTTCAACTATGCAGCACCCACACTTGCGTATTACTATTTTATGCCTGGCTACTTTTTTGTTTACTTTTTTTCAAAAGCAGGTATATGCCAGCCATGCCATGGGTGCCGACCTGTCGTACCAATGCATAAACGCTACTAACAACACGTACCGTATTACACTTAAATTTTACCGCGACTGTGCCGGTATTGAAGCACCAGCCACAGTTACATTAAATGTGGCTTCTGCAAGCTGCGGACAAAATTTTGACGTTACACTTAACCAAGAGCCATGCCCTCCGGTTACCAATGGAGGTTCACCTTGTGAAGTATCGCCATTGTGTTTTGCGTCTATTGCTCAAAGCACTTGTAATGGTGGGTTGCTTCCGGGTGTACAAGCATACACCTATACGGCAGAAGTAACTCTTACACAACAATGTACTGATTGGAAGATTAGCGTATCCATAAATGCACGAAACGATCAAATTACAAACCTAATCAACGCCAATTCAGAAGATTTATATGTAGAATCTACTTTGAACAATGTGGCCGCCATTTGTAACAACTCGCCTGAGTTTACCACGTTACCTGTGCCGTATATTTGTGCCAATCAGCCTTTTTTCTACAACCACGGTGCAGTTGATGCAGATGGCGATTCGCTGGTGTATTCACTTATTACTCCTTTAGGTGCTAACGGTGTTCCTATTACGTATGCAGGAACATTTACGCCAACATCACCAATGAATCTCACAGGGCTTTTCAACTTTAGTACTCAAACAGGTCAAATGGATTTTACGCCCAGCGGTGTTCAGGTGGCTGTGATTACCGTATTGGTAGAAGAATACAGAAATGGCGTTTTGATTGGCTCTACTATTCGCGATATACAAATGGTAGTGGTGAACTTACCCGGATGTGCTAACCCAACGCCTACTTTTTCGGGTGTCATACAACCAACTGTTGTAGGTGGCATTTACATTTCTCCGGTTGAAGTTCAGATTTGTCCGGGTACAGCACTTGCCTTCAGCACATTGGCCATGGAAAGTGGAAATGATTCAATTTTTGTAGAAAGCAATATTGCGCAGGCTATTCCTACGGCTCAGTACCTCACGCAATATGTTTCTCCTGATTCTGTTTTCGGATACTTTTCTTGGACACCTACCGGACTGGACACAGGGCAAAACACTTTTATTGTTAATATTAAGAACAACAACTGTCCTTTGGCAAGTGCTCAGGCTTTTGCAATTACCGTAAATGTGTTGGCAGGTACTATTGCCGGATCTGATGTTGCGTATTGCCCAACGGGGGGGCCAGTACAGTTACAAGCCTATGGCGGCTCACAATTTATTTGGGCTCCTTCGGTTGGTTTAAACAATGCAAATATTGGCAACCCATTGGCATCACCTGCACAAACCACAACATACATTGTTTCCAGCAATCTAAGCAGCAATTGCAGAAACACAGACACTATCACCGTATTTCGGGTTCCGGACTTTAGTTACACTCTTTCGCAAAGTGATGATACAATTTGCCGTTTTGAGTACGTAAATTTGGTAGCTTCTGCTGATTCGGTTTTGGGTCCATACACCTACAAATGGACACCAGACGCAAGTCTAAATTCCGGCATCATTTACAATCCTGTAGCACAACCTGATTATACTACTGTTTATTCACTGGTAATAACTTCTGATACCGGATGCGTAATTCGTGATACCACACTAAAGGTGGTGGTTGAAGGGCAAGGTCCCTCGGTAACCATTGAGGCAGATAAATACAAAGTATGTGTGGGCGACACTATTCAACTGAATACTACCATTGCTCAATTGCCATGCGGACTAAACGTAGTGCCATGCAACGGTAATTTCGGGTTGCACAATATTGGCAACGGTACCGTTGGCGGACATTCACCTTATAATGGGTTGTATGAAGACGGGCGTATGCAAATGTTGATTCGCGCATCTGAACTGCAGGCGGTGGGTATGATGCCCGGCACTATTACTGATATAGGATTTGATGTAACATCAGTTGCAAGCGGAACTCCTTACACTGACCTTTCTGTTCGAATGGGGTGCACAGAAATAAATCAATTGGGCGGATTTGTTTCAGGATTAAGCACTGTGTTGGTAGAACCCTCTTACTCGGTAGTTAACGGTATGAACAATCATACACTTAACACACCATACGACTGGGACGGGGTGAGCAATTTGGTGATTGACGTATGTTTTAATAATAATAGTTGGACAGCTACAGATAACATAAATGCCACCAATACAGGTTACCCGTCTGTGGCGTTTGACTTTGCAGACAACGCCACAGGATGCCAACTCAATACACCGTCAGTTGACTATTACCGCCCAAATATTCAGTTTGTGTATTGTGAAGCTATACCAAAAACACTTAGTTACGAATGGTCACCAACAACACAAATTTTTTCGCCTGACAGTTTAAGCCCCATTGTTGTATTACAAGAAAACACTACATACTTTCTAACTGCGAATGATGGATCATGCAGCGGAGGAGGATCTGTAACATTAAGTATTGATACGGGCTTTGGAGTTACCGCTGGACCAGACGTGCCGTTTTGTGCAGGTAATCCGGCACAATTACAGGCTAGTGTATTTGGTTCATTGCCTACAGGCACACAAATTTTTTGTGGCTTAAGCGGACCGGTTTGTGGTGTAGGAAGTGGGGTGCAGAAAACATTTACTCCAAATGGGCTGTATAGCAGCACACTAACTCCTTTCGATGGTGGAGTGTTTTCACCTACGGAAGATCAGCGAACACAAATTCTTTATCTCGCTTCAGATTTAATAGCCAATGGGTTTTCTGCCGGTCCTATTAGTCAGTTTGGTGTTCGTGTTACAACAAAAAACTCGTTGTTGCCCAATCAGAATTTTAATATAAAAATGGGCTGTACAGATAAAGTAGCACTGGATGATAACGGCTGGGAGCCCACCACGCTAGTTTACAGCAATGCAAATTTGGCTACTGTACTTGGGTGGAACGACTGGAACCTAAATAATGCATATTCTTGGGACGGGGTATCAAATCTGGTTATTGAATTATGCTGGGACAATCCGGATGGTATAGTTTCATTTGGGCAAGATCCTATTTCAGCTGCCTCTTCTAGTTATTTTTCGTATCACTCTACTTTAGGAAAAACACAAACTGTTGGATGTAACATCGGAACACCAACGTTTGAACTTTACTTTCTACTTCCCGAAATGAGAATGCGCATGTGCATGCCACCTACACTTCCGGTAACTTATCAATGGTCGCCATCCGGCTCACTTTCCAGCGATACAGCCGCTAGACCCTTTGCAACTCCTTCATCACCCACTATGTACTATATTACCGCATACTTTGGAGGTAAATGTGCCCAAACTGATTCGGTATTGGTTACACCTAACAACGTATTTATTTCTGTAAGCAATGACACATCTATATGTCAAGGCACTACAGCTCAACTTCAAGTATCGGGTGCCACTGATTATATATGGACACCTGCAGCAGAACTTAGTTGCACTGACTGCTCATCGCCTGTGGCTTCTCCTGATTCGGCAACCTACTTCTACATACAAGCAAGCGATAGCGCATCCGGCTGCTCGGTTAATGATACTGTATTTGTAAATATTGTGAGTGTAAACGCTGTCGCATTGTTCACTGATACTTTAGTTGATCAGGGAACATCGTTGACTCTGGTGGTGGATGGACAAAGTAATAGTAGTGTTAGTTATTTATGGCAACCTGCCACTTATTTAAATAATACAAATTCAGCAAATCCTATTTCCACACCATTGCAGGATGTGTTATATACCGCAGTAGTTTCTGCTTCGGGTTGTGTTGATACCGCTCAAGTAAATGTGCGGGTGCGTATAATTGAAAGTCCGATAGCTGTACCTAACGCATTTACACCAAATGGCGATGGCAAAAACGATGTGTTTTATCCGGTAATAAATAATTCTATTGCTGCAGTTAAAGAGTTCAGGGTTTACAATCGCTATGGGCAATTAGTTCACAACAATACTTCAGGATGGAACGGAAAACTAGATAACACCGAACAACCGGCAGGTACATTCATATACTACCTGTTAGTTGAACGTCCGGGAAAAGATGATGAAAAAATTCAGGGCTCGGTAACATTGATTAGATAAAAGAGGTTGCTAAAAAAAGGACAGGCGACCCCGAAGGTATCATCTGTCCTTTTTAGTTAGAACTAATATTTTGCGGTCTTTTCAGTTTGTATGTTTCGCCATGTTGGGTGTAGTCGAGTCCATCTATTTCATCCTGTAAACTAACGCGCAACGGAACCAGCGCATCGGTTATTTTATAGAGAATGTAAGACCCTCCAAAGGTGTATGCACTTACAATTAGCAAAGCTAACAGGTGATACGAAAAGGTTTCTGTGTGGCCATAAAACAGACCTACATCTTTAGCAAACACTCCGGTGAGTATCATTCCTGAAATACCTCCAATACCGTGACAAGGAAATACATCCAAAGTATCATCAAGATTCGATTTGTTTTTTGCGCGCACAGCCAAGTTACTGATAATAGATGAAGCAAAGCCAATAAACAGAGCATGCGGAATAGTTACAAAACCTGCAGCAGGTGTTATGGCCACCAACCCTACTACTGCGCCAATACAAGCCCCCATGGCTGAAATTTTCTTTCCGCGAATGGCATCAAAAAAAATCCACGTCATCATGGCTGCAGCACTGGCAAATACTGTTGTAGCAAAAGCTAACACAGCTGTAGAGTTTGCACCAAGTGAAGATCCTGCATTGAAACCAAACCATCCGAACCAAAGCATGCCGGTTCCCAAAATTACAAAAGGAATGTTAGCCGGCTCCTGATGTTTGTTATCTCCAAAACTTGTCCTGTGGCCAAGTATCATGGCGCCTGCTAAAGCGGCATAGCCGGCACTCATATGCACCACACTTCCACCAGCAAAATCGAGCACTCCCCATTTTCGTAAAAAGCCTTCAGGGTGCCAAGTCCAGTGTGCAAGTGGTGAGTAAATAAAAATGGTAAACAGACAAATGAAAACAAGATATGAGTTGAACTTTACTCGCTCTGCAAAACTGCCTGTTATAAGTGCCGGAGTAATAATTGCGAATTTTAACTGGAACACAGCAAAGAGTAATAGCGGTATAGTGGGAGACAGAACAGAATGAGTGTTTAGGTCAACTCCGTTGAACATAAAATAGGTGAACGGGTTGCCTACTAAACCATAGAAACTTTCACCAAAACACAAGCTAAACCCTACACACACATAAAGCACACTGATAACACCAAGTGCTACAAAGCTTTGTAGCATAGTGCTAATGATATTTTTCTTACTCACCATGCCTCCGTAAAAAAATGATAGCCCCGGTGTCATTAAAAGCACCAGCCCTGATGCAGTGAGCATCCAGGCTATGTCGGCAGCACTAACATTTTCAGAGCTAAGCGAAACTGAAACAGGATTATAAAACAATCCAATACAGCATATTAAACCCAAGGCTATAAAAGGGAAAATGAATTTACTCTTCATTGCTTCAAACAAAAAATTTATGATGCGCGAATGTATGAATTGCAATAGGTAGGGTTTTGGAAAGTTATCCTCATATAGATTTGATCTCTTTGAAGCAAATGCAAAACAGGAGTTAAGGTCATTTTTCGTGTCGCTGGTATTGTATAGCTCCAGAAAAACAGGTGATAACTCGTTGTATGTAATTATCCCTTACTCTTAATATCGTTTTGCAACATTAGCTCGAAGTGGAACAACACAATCTACTTCAACTCCACCGAAATAATTTCTACGCGTCTTTCAACGGCTGCTGCGGGGTTGTAAACCGAGTTGGGTTTGTCTTCGCGGTTATCGCTGATGGCTTTATCGGCTGTTTCCTCTCCTAGCGATTCTGTTTTCAGCGAAAGCGCTCCATTGGTTAAGTAAGGAATAAAAATTCCATCGCGGTAATGGAAAAAGTAATTGCGCAGCGAAGCCACCCTGCGGTAACCCAACTTAGTATTGTACTCGTTAAAGTTCAGGGGCGAGCAGTAACCTTTAATGGTTACTTCCAGTTTATTGCCCTCCTGCAGCAACTGCAACATCTGCGAACTGAACGCTACTAAGTTGTAATAACCTCTGTCCACCTTCTCATCAAACAAAGCCGCAATTTCTTTTTCCCCACTCTTCTTGTCGCCACCTTTTATGCTCTTCGGATATTCGCGTGTGTATTCGTTGCGCAAAGCGGAATATGCTTCGTAAGTTTCTTTGTAGTCGAGCCGTGTAGTATCATTCAGGGTTTTTGCATCGGGCTCATCGTTATGAAAATACAATTGCACGGGCAGCAACTGTTTTATCTTCTTAATGGTTTCATCAATAAACTTTACGGGCTCTATCGGTTTCCCCACGGGCTTTTCCACTTCAGTTACCGGTGTAGGCTCCACTACTACAGGCACAGGTGTATCTTTCTTTACCACCACTACTGTATCGCGTCTTTCAATTTTGCGGCCTGTGTTGTAAGCGTAAATATCATTGCAGCATGTCTCTGCTTCTATGTAGTAAGAACCCTTTCTGTTCGAAGTAATGTAAGCGCGCGAATCGTCAATGGCCTTGGTGTAATACAAATCGTTTTGCGGAGTATTGATGGGCGGCATCAGGTTTTTCGGCTCGCTCCAGTTCACCGACTCGCCCTTGGTTTCAAAAATATCGTAGCTGCCAAAACCGTAATGCCAGTCGCTGCTAAAAAAAAGATTACGGTTATTTATATCGTAAAACGGAGTTACCTCATTGCCGGGGCTGTTGAGTGTGTTGCCCGCATTCACTGCCTGCTGATAACTGCCGTCAGCATTTCGCTTGCTCATCCATATATCCATTTGCCCATGTCCGCCTTCGCGGTCGCTGGCAAAAAACAAAATTTCATTGCCCGATAAATCGTAACCAACAGCAGGGTGTGTATTGGTCGCAGAAGAATTATTAACATGGTCGCTCAGTTTTTCAGCAGGTGTCCATTTAAAATTTTCATACTTCGTTACATAAATATCGCAGCGCGAAGTGGTTTTAGTTTTCTGTTCACATTGCGTAAAAAAGAAACGCTTTGAATCGGGTGAGTAAGCACCATTGCCAATGTTCAACTCTTGATTGGCACCATTTGGGTTGTAAATTATTTCAGGATTAGGCAGCTGATTGTAAACGCGCACTAAGTATTTCTCGTTCTTTTTATCGTTCGAAATATTCCGCAAAGACGAAAACTGAATTTTGTCAGGAAACACATGCATGGCATTAAACTCACTCTGTGGTGTGTTAATGTCTTTTCCTAAATGCTCAATCTTTACCGAATCATTTTTCCTCGTGTTGTCACGCAGCCAGTTACACGCTTGTATTTCCTGTTGTGCTTTGCTGTAGTAATAATCCTTGATTCTGTATTTAGTTTGGAAACGGTGAAATTGCTTTTGCGCTTCTTCGCATTTGCAATCGCAACTGCTGCGCAACACCTCGCCCAACCAAAACGAAGCCATAGGATATTGATTCTGCTTATCGAGTTTTATAGTAGCGCGGTATCCGTAGCTGGCACCCGCAAAATCATTAAACATCCTGCACGACTCGGCATACTTAAAATTCAGGTCACTACTTTCTTCATCTTTCTTCAGCGCGTCTTTGTAGTAAAGCGATGCGGCATAAAAATCTCCTTCCGCAAATTTCTTATCGCCTGCTTTGGTAAGTTGTGTGGCGGTTTGTGCAACCGACAACTGGTAACCGACAACAAACAACAGCAATACAAAACTGTATCGCTTGTATTTAGCTTTGAAATTTATGCTTTGAGCTTTGAGCTTCATAAGAATGTTGGGCACACCGCACCGGGCTTATTTATCTTTTTCACTTTAGCTAAAATGTAAATCACACTCACTTCAAAACCTCCGTTGTATCTGCTCGCTCGGTTCAGCTTCGAAAAATTAATGTCGTAGCTTAGGTTCACCTGCAACTGATCGTAATCTATTCCGGCAAACAACCAGCCTGCTTCGGCACTGCGGCCATACGCGCCCATGTTCACTGCAATTACATGCCCAGATTTTACAGATGGATAATACTTGGCGTGTGCGCCATACGCCACTTCGTTCTTGCTATCCTGATTCATAAACTGCAACTCAGGAACTATATCCCATTTCTTAGCCACCTTCGCCTGAAAGCGCGTGTGCACCGTAAACCGCGGGTTCAATCGCACTAAATTATCGTTATAAAAACTCTGCTTGGGTTGTGTTAAGTGAACCGCACTAAAACCTATCGTAAAATTAGTACGCTCTTTCTTTGTCCACTTGTAAGCAATACCCGCACCCAAATCGAAATAATTGAACCGCGTGCGCGAAAAATTTTCATCCACAGAAATATTCGGGTCAAAAATATTTCCGTTCCACTGATTATCGAAATTCAATTTGCTGTAGTTGATATTTCTGTTTACTAAACCAAACTGCAAGCCCGCGCTTAATTGGTGATGCAGTTTTTTGTCCAGCGCCTTGATATAAGAAACAGACAAGGCAGTATTCAGAGAAGTAAATCTCGAATCGCCCGCACGGTCGAAAAAGAAAACCAAGCCAGCGCCCGCACGGTCACCGTTTTTAAGCGTTACAAAATTCATTTCTGCCGAAGCCGAAAATGTATTGTAGCGAACCGGAACACTAGGCCATTGGTTTCTGTAATTACCAACGAAACGAAAATCGCCATCAAACAAATTCGTATTGGCCGGATTCTGATTAAGCGGAGAAAAATTGAAATGAGAGAAGTGAATGTCTTGTGAAAAAGAATCAAAAACAAAGAACAAAGAGACAAGAACAAAAGCAAGGCTTGCTTTTACAATGTAATTTGTAATTCGTAATTCGTAATTATTTCTCATCGCAGTAATGTCACATTTCCTTTCTTAAAAACCTTATCACCGCCTTCGCACTCGCCTTCTAAATAGTATCCAAACACAGCAGGGTCAATTCTCTTTCCTTTAAAAGTTCCGTCCCAACCTTTTGTAATGTCTTTAGTCTCAAATATTTTTTGTCCCCATCGGTCGTACACGGTAAAGTATAGTTTGGTAATGTAGTTGCCGCGCACATACAGCACATCGTTCTTGCCGTCACCATTTGGCGAAAATGCATTGGGGATATACAGGTTCGCTTCTTTGCATGGTGCCAGCAGCACTACCACAATAACTGTATCTGTTTTGCGACATCCATTACTGTCTGAAACCTCTACATAATATGCGTTTGTCTTATGCGGGTATGCCAGCGGGTCAACAATATCCGTTTCGCTTAAAGTCGGGTCGGGCCTCCAAACAAACGAAGTTACGTTAGCGCTCAGCGTCAAATTAAGTTGTGATGTATCGCCCCAGTAAATAGTATCAGGAACCGCTACCACATTTACGTTCGGCAGCGATGAAACAATGTTAGAAATAACAGAGTCGGTATAAACACAACCCACCGAGTTAGTTGCAGTAACTACGAATGTTGTTACCTGCGTTGGCAGCGCGACAGGATTAGCGATGTTGGCTCCGTACACAATTGGCGGAGACGGAACCCAACTATAAGTAAGCGGCACATTCGCGTTGGTGTGTGTTACATTCAATCGCAACGTATCGCCCACACACAACACAGTATTTGCCGAAGCATGAATAGTGTCGTCTATCACGTTTACTGTTTGCACATAATTAGCGCTGCAAATACCAAACGTAACCGCAAGGTTGTATGTGATGGTGCTTAGTGGAGATGCCACCGGATTGCCAATATTATATGCAGAGAGATTTTCAGGAGGTGTCCATAGGTATGTAGAAAATGTATCAGCACCGGCAAGCAAACCAATTTGAGCAGACTGCCCATAGCAGATATTTACAGCAGGCAAGGTATCGGTTCCTCCATTTTGCAGGATAGTAATCTGCTTTCGGATGGTATCTGTCAGGTTGCAGGCAGTAGGGTCGTTTATCACCAAGGTAACAGTAAAAGTTCCCGATTGATTGTAAGTGTGCGAAGGACTTGTTTGTGTAGAAGAAGTTGAGTTGTCGCCAAAATCCCACACATAAGTAGATGACAAAAATGACTTGCTTGTGTTCGTAAAAGATAATGTGTTAGGAACACCGCAAATTGTAGCAGGTGGAATAAAATCAGCAGCAATCAAAGGCAACTGTAAATCGAATTTGAAAACTGCGTTGTTGCAATTGTAGCTTCCATTAGTGCGCGACACAGCATTTAATGTTGTTGGGAAAGAGTCGTTACCTCCGCAACCCGCACACACCGATTGGTACATTATTCCTTTTCTGTCAAAACGTGAAGTGCCTCCATCTACATGTTCCTCGCTTACTGCACTTCCAAAATATGTAGCGTAGGAAACTGCCGATGCATCATCTTCTAAAACCATTATGTAAAAATCGTTGCCATCAGTAGTAGGCTGCAAAGCATCATTAGTAATATACAACCCTGTAGTAGAAAGTCGTGGCTCATTTATGTCGCCAACTAAAGGATAAGACCCCCATCCGCTTACATACATTTTGTTGCACACGTCCACCAAAAATGCCGTAGGAGAAATATCGGGAGTGCTGTCCCCTACACCAAATGCTGTTGACCAAATCAATGAATCAAGTGTAGGTTTCAGTTTGCTGATAAACTGTCCGCCACCCGGAGTATTGTAAGCAGCGTTGTAAATAAAACGATTGCCGCCTGCTTCAGTTTGCCCCAACACATACACATTGCCCTGCTTGCTGGTTTCTACAAAATAAATCTGGTCGTATTTAGGCGAGCCGTAAAAAGTAGAATGCAATAGCTGCGAACCGTTTTTGCTTAAGTGCGCAATAAAACCGTCTGCTCGTCCTCCACCTATAGTAGTTTGTATTGATCCTGGCGTAACGGGGAAATTAGATGATTGTGTACCACCTGTCAGATACAAATCTTCGTTGGCATCAAACGCTACAGAGAAAATTGCATCGTCATCACTTCCACCCATATAAGTTGACCAAATAAGTTGTGAAAGGTTGTTGTCCATCTTAAACACAACACCTTCCATTAAACCCGAACTGGTGCTTTTGTATGCACCGGGTGTAGTAGGAAAATCAGTAGAGCGCGAACAGGTGGCCACATACACATTGTTGTTCTGGTCAATATCAATTTCACCGCGCACTTCATCGGCATAGTTATAATGCAAGCCCGAATACTCAGGGTAAGTAAGCCCGTCATTTCCTGTTCCACCTACATAAGTAGAAGCCACCAAAGCCGTTCCATTTTGACTAAAGCGTGTGATGATAACATCAGAACCCGCTAAGTAGTGAACCGCCAATCCACCAAAAACCCCGGGATTTACTCCGCCATTAAAACTCATATCATAAGCACCATTGGTTACCGGAAAATTGTTTGAGCCCGTAGTGCCAAATACAAACAACTCATCGTTTTTGTTCACTACTAAACTGTGTGGCAGATCATCGCCATTACCGCCCAATAAAGTGGAGTAAATTCTTTGTGAGCCTACCGAATCGTACTTAGTAATACCAATGTCTGTGCCCGTTCCGCTTTGATTTCCGGGATTGCTGTAACCAACACCGCCCGCCCACAAAGTTTGAAATGCTCCGAGTGTAGTAGGAAAAGTATCTGAGCCGAAATGAAAAACACTTCCTGCCGCATATACTTCACCTTTGCTGTCGTAAGTAGCGCTGTAGCCAAAATTATCGGCAACGCTGCCACTGTAAGTTGAAAAGACAAGTGTAGGGTCAATTACTAAATCGTTTTTCTTATCGTACCCATCAGGAAAACCGAATGAGACTGCTTGTTCGTTCAATTCGAAAAAACACTTCACTTCTTTTCTCTTACCACTAACAATTTGATAAGCATACGGCCTCATTTCAATCACATCACCCACACTTGTTTTAATTCTTAATTCTCCATTCTCAATCTTTACCCCATCGGCCCCTTCATATTTAATGCTGATATTTTTTGCATCGCCTGATTTCTTCACTACAAAATCGTATTTCAGATTTCCGCCATCGCCATAGGCCATTAAATCAATACCGTTGTAAATGTTTTGGTAAACAATTTTGTTGTACCCATTTACATAACTCGCCCAACGCTTAGGGTCTTTACCCAAATAGAAATTGAAATACTCCGTCAATTTTTCATCACCCGAAACAATAACGTTCTGATTAGCATTTTCAAAAGTGGCTCTGAAAGCATGAAGGTGAATAACCGGATTTATCTGTGGCTGATAATCGTAGAAGCGGTGCAAATCGTGCCGCTGGCGGTTCATATCGGCAGTATCGGCCAATAAATAAGTAATGTTGTTTTTACAGAAGTAGGTATAGGCATTAGGCATTTCTACCTTAAAAAGCGGTTGAGTACCCCACTGCCCCTTGTTTTGAATAAACACGGGCGAACTGACACAACTTTTGCATTCGGTATGCGCCCAAACACTTATGCTGAAAAAAACCGCAACAAAAAGTAAAGCGTTCTTCATTATTTATATGAAGTGCTTATATAAGCCGAAAAGGTTGCAAAAGCAAAATTCTATGCTTTATATCTCTTGCAAGTGCTCAGTTTTATGGCTGTGTTCCATAATTATGCGCACAGAAGTGTTGCTGGGGCTTTTCATTTTCGTGTTCAAAATGTTCATGGTTTCCTGAAGTTCGGCCCATTCTTGCTGTAAGGCAGGGTTGGCGGCTAATTCCTTCTCAATATACACCCTTTGAGCCGGGGTGGTTTCGCCATAAGTATGCAGTAAAAGAAGGTTTTGAGTAGAGATTTGATCCATCGTTTTATGTTTTTGTGACTATAAAACGTTGGTTCAAAAAAATATTGTGTACGTCCTAAAATATTTTTCAAATACCCCTTTTCCACACCCGTTTAGGGGCTATAAATCTGCCTTGCACGTTTAACCCCTTATTCTATTTTTGCGCGCGCTTAAAAAGCAATGCAAAATAATTTCAATTAATAATTAATAAGTTTTCAAAATGGCAGATGTAAAACCGGACGAAATTTCGTCCATACTCCGCGAGCAGCTTTCAGGATTTAAAAGTGCCGCACAATTAGAAGAAGTAGGAACCGTATTGCAAGTGGGTGACGGTATAGCCCGTGTATATGGTTTAACCAACGCCCGCGCGGGTGAACTGGTAGAGTTCCAGAATGGCATTAAAGCCATTGTATTGAACCTGGAAGAAGATAACGTTGGGGTGGTATTGATGGGCCCTTCTGACAAAATTAAAGAAGGCGACACGGTGAAAAGAACAGGAGTTATTGCCTCTATAAAAGTAGGAGAAGGACTAGTTGGCCGTGTGGTAAACACCTTAGGAGATCCTATAGATGGAAAAGGCCCAATAAGCGGAGAACTATTCGATATGCCACTTGAACGCAAAGCTCCGGGTGTAATTTACCGCCAACCGGTAAATGAACCATTGCAAACAGGTATTAAGGCGATTGATGCCATGATTCCAATTGGACGCGGACAGCGTGAGCTTATCATTGGCGACCGCCAGGTAGGTAAAACTGCGGTGGCTATTGATACTATCATTAACCAAAAAGAGTTTTTTGCGAAAGGCGAACCGGTTTACTGTATCTATGTTGCCTGCGGACAAAAAGCATCTACTGTAGCCCGTGTAGCTAAAACTTTAGAAGAAAACGGAGCTATGGCTTACACTACCATTGTTTCTGCTTCAGCTGCTGACCCGGCTCCTCTCCAATTCTATGCACCATTTGCTGGTTGCGCTATTGGCGAATATTTCCGTGATACAGGCCGTCCTGCTTTGATTGTTTATGATGACCTTTCGAAACAAGCGGTAGCTTACCGCGAGGTTTCTCTTCTTTTGAAACGCCCTCCGGGACGTGAGGCTTACCCTGGTGATGTATTTTACTTACACAGCCGTTTGCTGGAAAGAGCCGCTAAGGTGAATGCTAACCAAGAGGTGGCTTCTAATATGAACGACCTACCTGAATCAATCAAACATCTTGTAAAAGGTGGTGGCTCATTAACCGCTCTGCCAATTATCGAAACACAAGCGGGTGACGTATCTGCTTATATCCCTACCAACGTAATTTCTATTACCGATGGTCAGATATTCCTTGAGTCGAACCTGTTCAACTCTGGTATCCGTCCTGCCATTAACGTGGGTATATCGGTAAGCCGTGTGGGTGGTAACGCGCAGATTAAGTCAATGAAAAAAGTGGCTGGCACCTTAAAACTTGACCAGGCACAATACCGTGAGTTAGAAGCATTCTCTAAGTTCGGTTCTGACCTGGATGCTGCTACTAAAGCCGTATTGGATAAAGGTGCTCGCAACGTGGAAATTTTGAAGCAAGCGCAGTTCTCTCCTTTTACAGTAGAAAAGCAAGTGGCTATTCTTTATGTAGGAACCAAGAACCTGGCTTCTAAAGTGCCGGTAAACAAAATGAAGGAGTTCGAAAAAGATTTCCTTACTCAATTAGAAACACGTTTCCCTGAAACATTGAAAGGCCTTAACAAACCAATGACTGCCGAAACTGAAAAACAGTTGGAGCAATTAGCGGCTGATGTAGCCTTGAATTTTTACTAGTCAATAACTACATTATTGAAGACATAAGCCCTGCATTGCGGGGCTTTTTGTTTTTGTGGGTGGTGTTGGTGGGGACGCCAATAAATGAGTAAAAGCCCTGCGTTGCGGGGCTTTTTTGTTTTTTTTAAATTTTACCCTAAGTATTTCCCCTCAATATTCATTCTCCGGCCCATACCAAATGCCTTAGGCGATATGCGGAGAATAGGCGGAGTTTGAAAACGTTTCCACTCGTTGCCGTTTACCATTTTCAGCACACGGTCAACCAATGGTTTCTCGAAACCCATAGCCACTAACTCTTTTGGGCCTTCGCGCTTTTCTATATACTGATAAAGAATTTTATCCAGCACATCGTATTCGGGCAGTGAGTCGCTGTCTTTTTGGTTCGGGCGCAGCTCAGCCGAAGGCGGCTTGGTAATTATGTTCTGCGGAATTAGTTCGCCATTACGGTTAATGTAGTTCGCCAACTCATACACCTGTGTTTTATATACATCGCCCAATACAGCAAGGCCGCCACACATATCGCCATACAAAGTACCGTAGCCCACAGCTGCTTCGCTTTTGTTGGTAGTATTTAGCAGTATATAACCAAACTTATTGCTGAAAGCCATCAGTAACACCCCACGCACGCGGGCTTGCAGATTTTCTTCAGCTACGTTAAAAGGCAAGCCTTTAAAGAAGGGCTCCAGCGTATCTATGAAACTCTGAAAATTATTTTCGATAGGAATGGTTTCGTACTTCGTTCTCAGGTTTTCGCATAACTTCTTTGCATCGGCTAAAGAGTGCTCTGTACTAAAACCCGAAGGCAACAACAGTGACAACACATTTTCTTTTCCGAGAGCCTCGGCAGCCAGACATAAAACAATGGCAGAATCAATACCACCGCTTAAGCCAAGTATGGCTTTTTTGAAACCGAGTTTGGTAAAATAGTCGCGTATGCCCAGCACCAGCGCATCGTGAATTAAGCTCACAGTTGACAGTTCGCGGTTAACAGTTGATGCGCTATCACCGGAAACAGGAAACTGTACACAGGAAACTTCTTCACTAAAAAACGGAAGTTGTTTAACCACCGAACCACTACTGCCCATAGCAATACTTCCACCATCAAATATCAATTCCGTTTGTGCGCCCACCTGGTTTACGTACACCATTGGTATTTTATAGCGCTGCACATTGGCGCTTATCACTTTCATGCGCTCCTCGTGCTGCACATAACTAAATGGCGAAGCAGAAAGGTTGATGATTAAATCAGGTTGTTGATTAATCAGTTCATCTAAAGGGCAGGTTGTATAAAGTGGATTGTCATTTCCCACATTCCAAATGTCTTCGCAAATGGTAACGGCTAATTTTTTACCCTTGAAAACTACAGTTTGAAACTTTTTGTTCGGTTCGAAGTAGCGGTATTCGTCAAACACATCGTAGGTAGGTAACAGCGTTTTGTCTATTATCTGCTTCACTTTGCCTTCATAGATAAAAAATGCCGAGTTGAGTAAATCCTTGCCGTCTATATCTGGGTTTCTTCGTGGGCAGCCAACCAATACTGCAACCTTGCCGGTATGTATTGCTATTTCTTCAATAGCATTTTCGCACTGCGAAATAAAATCACTGAACTCCAGAAAATCACGTGCAGGATAGCCACACACACACAACTCGCTGAAAACAATCAGTTCAGCTTGCTGTTGTTCTGCATAACTGATAGCTGAAATTATTTTTCCGGTATTGGCTTTAAAATTCCCTACGTGGTAGTTGAGTTGTGCAAGAGCAATCTTCATTTCACAGTATTTAAAACAATACGCCCACACGCAAACTGAACATGCGCATTACGTTGGCTTCTTTCTTAGGATCTCTGTCAAAAATATTATTGATAAATCCGTTGTGATAGAACAAACCTACCAGCAATGATGTTCTGTCATCAAACTTGTATTCGAAACCTGCGCCACCGCCAAGGCGTACATCAATAAAATTTGATTGAAACCCGGAAATCAGGTCTGTTACTTCATTTTTCTTCTTCAGAATATTTTCCTTTTCAATCATCACGTTTCCTGTAGTCGTATAAACAGAGTCACTAAATGTGGCTCGTGCACTTACTGTAATATTTAAGTTTACACCTACCTGCCCCCAAATATTAAATTTGCCGCCCTTTATATCATTAGTTTTCAGTTTCAGATAAGCAGGAATTTCAAGATAATGAAAGCTGTACTTTTCATTCACAGTATGTATAACATTACCCAGCGTATCATAGTTCTGAAAAGCATCTCTCCCTTTTAAGTTGCAGCCATCAAATGCTCCATTTATACCTGAAGCAAACCCGTAATTTTTAGCAAACCAATATTCAATGGTAAAGCCATAAGCTGCTCCAAATCGGGGAGCGCCTTTCTGCAAATCTTTACCGAAAGGTTTGCTCCACGCAACGCCCGGTGAAAAATGCAAGCCAACGCGTACCTTTTCAGAAATAGAAAATGCCGAAAGGTGAAACAAGACCATAATCAGTAATACGATAATTTTCTTCATTGTGTAGCGTTTAAATTCAATTGCGCGTGAAAGTGCGAAAGTTTATCGCATTTTAGCCACATCATTTTCAATCATGAAAATTTATAAATACGGCATTTGTTTCATTACATTAATATGCCTTTATGGCTGCAATGGCTGTAACGACTCGGCAAGCCGCCCAAAACCGGATGTTTCTTCCATAAAAATTGATACTAAGCTCCTGCGCTTCGACCAAGACCTGATGAATATGTCTGCGCAAAACTTTGAACAGCAGCAACAAGGTATGGAGGCCAAATACGGCTCATTTTACAATTTCTATTTGGGGCAATTTGTTATTGGCCCTCGCCCTACGGGCGATAGTTCTGATATACGCAAGCAAGCTATTGAAAAATTTATCAGCGATTCATACACACGCAGACTGCAAGATTCTATTGACTACTATTATAAAACCACCACAGACATTGAAGAGGAGTTGACAAACTCACTAAAATATTTCAAACATTATTTTCCTGATTCACAAACACCCAAGGTAGTTACCATCAATTCAGGTTTTTCAATCAGTGCTTTTACCTATGATAAAGACATGCTCGGTATAGGGCTTGATTTGTATTTGGGGAACAACAATCCTGACTACGACAGCGCAGGTATTTATCAGTACCTGCATCATAAAATGAATCGTGGTTTCATAGCACGCAACGCTATGGAAGTTCTTGTGAATTTCTACTTCGGTGAAGAGGAAAATGAACGCAATAAAAATCTGATTGAGGCGATGGTAGAAAAGGGCAAAAAAATTTACCTGTTAAGCTACTTGCTTCCCGATGCACCAGACAGCTTGTTGGTGGGTTTTACTCAAACACAAACCGACTGGTGTCAAAACAGTGAATATGAAATCTGGAAGTTTTTGAACGATAAAGACCTACTCTATAAAAACGACTTTATGGAGAAAAAACGTTATTTAGGCGAAGGGCCTACCACCACCGGCATGCCTCCCGAGGCACCGGGTAATATTGGAAGTTGGATTGGCCTACAAGTAGTGCGCAAATTCGCAAAAGAAACGGGTAACAAAATTTCACTGCGCGATTTGATGTTGAAATATGATGGACGCACCATACTCCAAAAAGCAAAATACCGTCCTTCGAAACTTGTTTTTTAGTTTCCATCTAATGAATTATCTACTCAAATACAAAATCTTTTGTAGTCTGAGTAACAAATTGTAATAATTTTATTTTTGAGAACAAGTGAAATGAATAGTGAATGTTAGAAATAAGAGGTAAAGAGCAGTGGTACAGCAAACTCTTCAGAATGGTAAATTCTGCTGTTTGCTTTTCAATAGCTTACATCATACTTACATACTTGCATTGGGTCGCTATGGCCTTGGTTGGTAACGTGTTTAAATTAGATGCGTTCGTGTATTACTTCGGAATAAAATTTATGCTGGTAAATGAAGAATGGACTCGTTTGAAAGTAACATTGATTTATGCCTCGGGGCCAATCTTTTTTCTGCTGGGCGGTTTTTTTTGTATTTACTTTTATAGCCGGTTAAAAAAATTCCCCACACTGCTCAATGTGCTTTTTCTTTGGGGGTTTGTAATTGGCACTTCAGCCTTTTGTGCGCAAGGTGTTATTGGATCGCTGGGAGCCAAACAGTACAACTCTCCGTTCTATCAGGGATTTACTGTGGTGTATGCCTGGTGGCGAATTCCCGAAGCGGGAGTATATTTTTTTACCCTACCTTTTGCCATTCTGCTGGTTTACTTTGCTGTTAACTATAGCAGGCTCTTCTTGATATTTGCCTATTCCTATACCAAAGTAAATAAGCTGAGCAGACGAAGAAAATATTTTGTAGAAGTTGCCATTGTACCGTACATAATTGGATGCCTTATTACCTCTGCTGTTACTTTTCCAATGAATATCTTTGTTCATGCCGTATATCTTTTAACCATAGGGGTTGCACTCGTTGTAGCATGGTTAGCGTTGTTTTATATAGAAGTAATGAAAGATGATGTGGTGAAGTATAAATCATTGCAGAGCTTAAGTTTTGGGTATATTATTTTTTTAGGACTCGTTATTGGTTTTGTGGTGTTAACATGGAAAGGCATTTATCTCTCCTTTTCCTGATATGATAAAACACTTTCTTGAAAAATACCTTCCGGATAAAAAACTAGTTAAACCAGCTGAGTTTGTTATTAAAATGATGATCGTGTATGCGAGCTGGCGGGCTTTTAAGCATGCGGGCGATGTTTACGATAACTTTTTGTGGGGTGGATGGCAGCATTTTAAAGATATTTTAGGAAGCCTTACTGCGGCTGTTGCCGCAAAAGGGTTACTTGTTTTAGGCTACAAACTATCTTACCACGGCCGAGTAATTACTGTTGATGGCACAGCAGGTATCTACTTTGCTGATCTTTGTTTGGGCTTGGCTCCTATGGTTATTTTCGCGGGGTTCATTGTTTCTTATGGCAATAATCTAAAAGCTAAGTGTTGGTTTATTCCGTTTGGTGTCATGTCAATTTTTTTGCTTAACGCTGTACGGATGATGGCGTTAGTTTTACTTCAGACCGAAGGCAATAAATCTCTATTTCGTTTTGCGCATGATTACCTGTACGTAATAGTTACGTATGGGTTCATTTTTTTAATGGTCATGTGGTGGATGAATAGTCTTGCAGATAAGAAAACCTAACTCAGCCTACTAGTTCTCTGGCATTAGCTACTGATGCAGGTGTCGGGTTTTCACCACTCAGCATTTTAGCTATTTCAAAAATACGCTCTTCACCTTTCAATTCTTTCAGTCGGGTATATGTGCGGTTGTCTCTTGTCTCTTTATATATGTACAGATGTGCATCTGCAGTTCGGGCAATTTGGGGTAGATGAGTGATAGCAATAAGTTGGTGGTTTCTAGAAAGCGTTTTCATTATCTCACCGGTTTTCAAAGCTACTTCCCCCGAAATGCCCGCATCAATTTCATCGAAAATTAAGGTAGGTAAAGCGCCCGCATCTGCCAATAATGACTTTATGCAGAGCATTAAACGTGACAGTTCTCCTCCGCTGGCTACTTCTTTTAACTCAAGTGGCGCAAAGCCTTTATTGCCAGAAAACAAAAATTTCAATTCTGTCATTCCTGCAACGTTTAATACTTGTGTTTTATGAATGTCAACCTTGAACAAAGCGTTAGGCATACCAACCTTGGCAAGCAGCACTACAACATGGTTTTGAAACTCGCGTAACACTTTCTCACGAGATAAATGCAATTGTGCTCCCAGCAGTTGCAACTCCTCCAAATGAAGCTTCAGACTTTGTTGCAACTTTGTTATCACTGTTGAGTTGTCAGCTGCATAACCTATTTTCAAATCCAATTCCGCTTGAATTTTCAACAGCTCTTCAATGGAACTTACGTTATGCTTTTTCTGAAGTCGGTATATAGTATTTAGGCGAAAGTTAGTTGCCTCTAACTTTTCAGGATCTAACGATACCCCCTCATGAATGTTATCCAACTCTCGTGCTAAATCTTTGAGTTCTTCTTGTACGCTGTATAGGCGAGTGCTTAACAGATTAACTTCCTTGTTCAGGTTTTTAATATGCTTCAAGCTTCCCAACACTTCGCTTACTTGATCGAGTATATTTACCTCTGAATTGGCAAGTATCTGTATTGCATTCTGAACGCTCTTCTTTATTTCCTCCACATTGCTCAATGTACTTTGCTCTGCTTCCAAACCTTCCTGTTCGCCTGTTTTTAATCCGGCTTCGGTAAGCTCTGTTAGTTGAAAATTCAAATAGTCTGACTCTGCAGAAGCAGTATTATTTTGCTCTATCAAATCGTCAAGTTCTTTTTGCTGTTTTCTGTACTCTAAAAATTTAGCTTGATATGTATGAAGCAGCTTACTGTTCTTGGCTATTTTGTCTACTACATCCATTTGAAAGCCGGCACTTACAAGCTCCAGTGTTTCGTGTTGTGTGTGAAGGTTTACCAGGCTTTCTCCTAACTGTTTTAACACAGCAAGAGTAACGGGTGTATCATTTACAAATGCGCGTGTCTTTCCACTTTGGTTTATTTCCCTGCGCACAATGGTATGTGTGTCAAAATCGAGTTCGTATCGAGTAAAAAAATCTTTCAACCCTTTGTCTTCAATCTCGAAATCAGCCTCCACCACGCACTTTTCTTCCTTGTTGTAAAGCACTTTTGTGTCGGCTCGCTCGCCAAGAATTAAACCAAGAGCTCCGAGCAAAATTGATTTCCCCGCTCCGGTTTCTCCGGTAATAATGTTCATGCGGTCGCAAAACTCTATTTCAAGTTTTTCTATGATGGCATAATTACGAATTGACAAGCGGTGAAGCATAGAGCGAATATAACAATGGCATTTATGTCATAAGCTTACAGCTCAAACAACCCATCAATAGATAAATATCGTTCACCGGTATCATAGTTAAATCCAAATATTCGTTTGCCTGCAGGAATCTCTGCGAGCTTTTTATTTATTGCTGCAAGCGTAGCTCCGGATGAAATTCCACCAAACAACGCTTCTTCTTTAGCTGCTCTGATTGTAAAATCGTAGGCTTCGTCTTTAGTAATCGGTATAACGCCATCCAGTATTCTTGTATCTAGATTATGCGGAATAAAACCTGCGCCTAAACCTTGCAGGGGATGTGGTGATGGGTTTCCACCGCTTATAACCGGTGAAGCAGCCGGCTCTACTGCAAAAATTTTCAGCATAGGAAATTTTTGCTTCAGCACTCTTCCCACACCGGTTATGTGTCCTCCGGTTCCTACTCCGGTTATCAGGTAATCAATTCCCTCAGGAAAGTCGCTCATAATTTCTTCGGCTGTATAACGTGCGTGAGCTTCAATGTTTGCAGGATTATCAAACTGCTGGGGAATCCAGCTATCGGGCATAGACACAGAAAGCTCAGTTGCCCTTTCAATTGCCCCTTTCATTCCTTTTTCACGTGGCGTTAACTCAAACACAGCACCATATGCTTTCATTATCCTTCGCCTTTCCACACTCATACTTTCCGGCATTACTAAAATAAGTTTGTATCCTTTTACTGCTGCCACCAGAGCTAATCCTATTCCTGTGTTACCCGATGTTGGCTCAATAATCACACTCCCCTTTTTCAACAACCCTTTTTGTTCAGCATCTTCAATCATGCACAACGCAATTCGGTCTTTAATACTTCCTCCAGGATTTTGTTTCTCTAACTTTATCCAAACTTCGTGACTGTTGCCAAACAATTTGTTAATACGTAAGTGAGGTGTGTTTCCAATTGTTTCAAGAATGTTGTTTGCTTTCATTTATCTGATTTGTTGTTTAGAAAATGTATGGTTGAAAATCTTGTGCGTTATATAACAAAATCTATTACCTCCCGCATTTCTGATTTGTCGCGAATGGTAACATCGCTTTTATGATAAACCATAGAAAGAGGTGAAACTGTTTCTGTCAGCCAAACGTTACCTCCAATAATGCTATCATGACCAACTTTTGTGTTACCACCTAGTATGCAACTACCAGCGTATATTATCACGTTATCTTCAATGGTTGGGTGCCTTTTATCACTCTCACTCTGCTTGCGAACAGCCAAAGCACCCAACGTAACACCTTGATAAATTTTTACAAAATTGCCTATAACGGTAGTTTGACCTACCACTACACCTGTTCCATGATCAATAAAAAATGGCGACCCTATTGTAGCTCCAGGGTGAATATCAATACCTGTTTTATTGTGTGCATACTCAGTAATTACACGCGGCAGTATTGGTACTTTTAATTTATACAACACGTTGGCCAAACGATACACGGTAATGGCATAAAATCCGGGGTAAGCAATTATTATCTCCTCAATACATTCAGCAGCAGGGTCTGACTCTAAAAAAAACTCAGCATCGGCAAGCAGTGTATTGTACACCGAAGACAACTCTGCAAAAAAGGCACTCACAATACCTTCCTGTGGCATTTGTAGTCTGTGGCTTAATGGTTGCAAAATTTCGAGTAGCATTTTGTGAAGCCGCTCTTCTTTTTCGCCATCCACTTCGTACCGAAACGTAAACGTTGACTCAATAGGGAACAATAGCTCCATCAGTTCATCGGTAAACTTGTAAATAACAGACCTGGATGGTAATTGGCTAAAATCAATCTTGCGTGCTGTTTTAATATGCATTGTGTTGGTTTTAAGAAATAAAAAACCCTTCGTGTTTATGCGAAGGGTGCTGAAATATTCTTTTGGGAATTACTTTTAATCACAAAACAGATATACCGCCCCTATAAGAGAACAACAACAGCAAGCATGTTTTGTAATCGTCATGTGGCTAAAATACAAATTTGATTATTTGTAACAAGTGCGTCAGCATCATTCGGCCAAAAACAAAAACGCCCCGCGTAAGGCGAGGCGTTAGATGCTTTAAACAAAATTGAATTATTTCAATTCAACTTCTGCTCCTGCTTCTTCAAGTTTCTTTTTCAAGTCTTCAGCAGATGCTTTGTCTAATTTTTCTTTAACTGGTTTTGGTGCACCATCTACCAGGTCTTTAGCTTCTTTTAAGCCAAGTCCGGTAAGATCTTTTACCACTTTAACCACGTTTAGTTTCTGAGCGCCTGCGCTTTTCAGAATTACATCAAATTCTGTTTTTTCAGCGGCAGCTGCGCCACCACCTGCAGCAGGGCCGGCAGCTACAGCTACTGCGGCAGCAGCTGGTTCTATACCGTAGTCGGCTTTAAGAATAGTTGCAAGTTCTTGTACGTCTTTTACTGATAAATTTACCAGTGTTTCGGCTAATGCTTTTAAATCTGCCATTTTGTATAATTTTTTTTGTGTTAAACCATAATTTGCTCCTCCAACTTCAGTTGCCCAAATGTTCTCACACACATCGGCAACTTTGGCTAAGAAGAACTTTCCGTTTCTAAAGAAGTGGAAGCGCCCTTAAAAACGGACGGCAAATATAGATTTACAAACCATTTCAGCAAACCCTTACCTAATATTTTTATGGGGCAGTAATATACGGCAACATTTGCTTGTAAATACTATCGGTAATAACCGGTATTTTCTTTAGTCCTTCGGTTGTAGTAAACATCCCGTGTTCTTTTCTATAAGCCTCAATTACACGGGCATAGGTGTAATTTATATAGGGGTGTGCGCGCATAGTATTAAAATCAGATGTATTAATGTTAAGTTTCTTGACTGTAGGGTTATTTACCGTCATTGTCTCTTTAAGATTTAGAAAAACACTATCGGGCATTCCCCAAACTTCTTTTATCTGGTCTACAGAAATAAAGCCCCCTAATCGCTCTCTTCGTCTAATGATTCTTGATGCCAACGATGGCCCTATACCTTTCTGTCTTTCAAAAACCGATGAGTCGGCTGTGTTAATGTCTATAACGAACTTTGGCCTACTGGTTTCAGAATAAACCGTCTTAACGTGTTCCGGTTTCGGTATCATTTCAATACGAATGTATGGCACTAAACGAGCATAGTTTTCTTCACCTACTACATAAATCCTTTTAAGGTCTTCGGGTTTATAAAACTTAAATCCTTTACGTTTTGCATTTTCAATTCCATTTGCCTGGCGCTCACTAAAGCCGAGTTTCTTCCACTCTTCTACGCCAATTTTGTTAGGATCAAAATAGAAATATTCAATGGGGGCTTTTGTTGGGGCCGTAAAACGCGGACTAATTTCTACTTGCCCGTAAGGGTTAAAAACATACTTGGCAGAATCGTCATGCAGTGAATCGCGTAATAAAGCCAGGTGTTTTCGTTCATTCCACTCTTTCTCAAATGCGGCTACTTCTTTCGGAAACTCTGATTCATATACTTCATCAGTTTGCCAATAGTGCAAATACAAGCGCGGCACAATCAACACCATCACTGATGCAACAACTAAGAGAATGATTGCCCGCTTTTCACTTGTAGTAAAACTCAGAAACCGTTCTATCATCTCACGCATGACAGTAATGTAGCACGAATTTGATTAAACGGAAAGGCTTCGTTAAGTTTTTTTTAGATGTTCACCTCATTGAACAACAATATATTTATATTCAGCAGGTGAAATTTCTTTACTCATTATTCCTTTTCCTGATAGTTTATTTCCCTTTTGCTCAAAGTATAAGTGTAGTAAGCGGTTTATTAAATAGCGAAGGAAAGGCAATAGCTGGAGCCAACGTTGAAATATTAAAAACAGGTCATAAAACTGTAAGTGATAGCTTAGGAAGTTTTACGCTTAACCTAATACCCTCAGGAAAATACCAATTGAAAGTAAGTTGTGTGGGCTTCGAAAACTTTCAGCAAGAAGTAAAAATTGTAGAAGGCAAAAGTGTTATGTTGAATGTAGAATTAGTACCTCTCACTCAAAAACTTAAAGAGGTGGTTGTTACAGGCACCATGAAAGAAGTGCGAAAGTCGGAGAGCATAACATCAGTTGATGTTTACACGCAGAAATTTTTTAAACGCAACCCAACTACCAATATTTTTGATGCGTTGGTTAACATCAATGGCATCTTTCCTGATGTAGATAATGGGGTTTCAAACACAACGGATGTACAGATAAACGGCCTTGAAGGAAACTACAGTATGTTTTTGATTGATGGTGTGCCCGCTATGAACGGATTGGCAGGTATTTACGCTATTAATTCCTTGGGCATGAGTGCCATTGATAAAGTAGAAATTCTGAAAGGCTCCTCCTCAACCCTATATGGTTCTGAAGCTATTGCAGGGGTTATAAACATTAAAACAAAAAACGCCTCTACCGCTCCTCGATTTACCGCCAACGCTATGCTTAACAGCATGTTGGGAGCTAATGCAGATTTTTCAGTGTCTGCTAAACTTAAAAAAGCAAACATGTTTTTATCTGCCAGTGGAGAGGCATCTAATTTCGCGTGGGATATTGATGGCGATAAATTTATGGATGTGCCTTTGACGAATCGTTTAAACGTTTACAACAAATGGAATTTTGCCAGAAAAGATAACGGAACTGCTTTTGTATATGCCCGCTATTTGTTCGAAGACAAAATAGGTGGCGAAAAAGTATCGGTTACCAGTTTAAGAAAAAGTTCTGTGCATTACAGCGAAGCAATACGAACGCATCAGTGGCAGGCTGGTTTTCAGTATCAACTTCCGGTAAAAGAAAAATTTTTGCTCATGGCTGACTACAGTGAGCACTATCAACACGCCAATTTTGGGCTAAATATTTATGATGGTATTCAACGCACGGGGTTTTTCCAGTTTACTTACACCAAAAGAACCGATGCCGTAAACGAAATTTTACTCGGTGTAAACTATCGCGCTAGCTTTTACTCCGACAATACAGATTTATCAGCTGAGGAAATTTCAGATTTAGCCCCTCTTCAGCACTTAGCGGGTGTTTTTCTTGAAGACGAGTTAACTTTACCCAAAAACCATAAACTTGTTATTGGTGCCCGGTTAGATTATACCACTGCTGCCGGTCCCATATTTTGCCCAAGAATTAATTATAAATGGAACTCTAACGACAAAAACAATGCTATACGTGTTGGTATGGGCTCGGGCTACCGTGTTCCTAACCTGATGAACGAAGGTTTTGGGGCCATGAACGGATCGAGAAAAATAGAGGTAGAAGAAAGGTTAAAACCTGAGCAAACAATTTGTGTAAACGCAAACTATACTCGTGTTCAAAAACTTCGGGGGGGAATTTTGAATTTTGAAATTGGCGGGTTTTATACCTATTTTTTTAATATGGTAAACCCCGACTACGATGAAGAGCCCGGCTATATCGAATATGCAAACAGCAAAGGAGGTGCCATGGCTTCGGGCTTTAGTGTAAATGCAGATTTTACTTTCAACTATCCGCTGAAGGTGGGTGTAGGATTTACTTACACCCATGTTTTTGAACTGGAAGAAAATGAAGACGGAGAAAAAGAAAAAGAGATACCAGCCCATTCGCCACCTTTTGTAGCTAATTTCTTTCTAAGTTACACATTTGCAGCTCCGCAACTCACCATAGATTATACCGGAAATCTGGTTAGCCCTATGTTGCTGGCCACTGTGCCTGATGATTTTCGTCCGTCAAAATCAAAATGGTACACCATTCAAAACATTCAACTCACTAAAAAGTTTAGTAGCGGGGTAGAAATTTACCTGGGGCTTAAAAACTTCTTCAACTTCATACAGAAAGACCCTATTCTGCGCCCATTTGATCCTTACAATAAAAATGTAACAGTTGACAACCCTAACAATTACCGTTTCGATACCACATACGGTTTTACATTCACAGAGGGTATTAAGGGGTTTGCAGGCATTCGTTACACCTTGCAGTAACGTCAAACTTGCATAATTCACCGCCTGCGTTACATTCGCCCGCAATTTTCAAAAACCATCATAAAAATTAAAACAAACGCAATGGCAGGTAGAATAACTTTAACCATGATAAAGCCCGATGGAGTGGCTGACGGACACACAGGCAAAATTATTGATCAGATTATCGGTGCAGGATTCAAAATTCAGGCAATGAAACTTACCCGCCTTTCAAAAGAAAAAGCCGAAGAGTTTTATTCTATTCATAAAGAGCGTTCGTTCTTTGGCGAGTTAATTGCGTTTATGACGGAAGGCCCGATTGTAGCGGCTGTTCTTGAAAAAGATAACGCAGTAGAAGATTTCAGAAAGCTAATTGGTGCTACTGATCCTAAGAAGGCGGCTGAAGGTACCATTCGTCAACGTTTTGCACAAGGAATTGAGCGTAACGTAATTCACGGAAGCGATAGTGATGAAAATGCTGAGATAGAAGCCAAGTTTCACTTTAGCGGATTAGAGCGATTCTAACTCGCTGAATTTCTTTTTGTGGTTTACAAAATATTGCCAAACCACACTTTGGTTAAAGAGTTTTGAGGATGATTTCTTCAAAACTCTTTTTCGTTTACCTATAAGCGAGGGAATGTTGTAGTAAAAGGATAAATGTGCTTTTATTATAGCAAAGAAGTCATCCAACTTTTGGGTCTTTACAATACTGTTGATAGCCGCCAGACCGTCTAACACCATTCTGAAAAACAATTTCCAGATAAGCTCAAACAACGGAAGATTCTTAAACATCATCATCAGATTATTCCTGAAATTCAGAAATGTTTTTCTCGGGTTGCCGTACGATAAACTACCACCGCCTACATGGTAAATAACAGACTTTGGCACGCAGATAACCTTATACCCAATACTGTTCATCCTCCAGCACAAATCAATCTCTTCCTGATGAGCAAAGAAATCTTCGTCAAGCCCACCTGCGTTTGTGTACGCATCGGAACGAACAAACAAACATGCGCCCGTTGCCCAGAAAATTTCTTTCACATCATCATATTGCCCACCATCTTCTTCCAACGTATCAAACAACCTTCCCCGGCAAAATGCATAGCTGTATTTATCTAAAAATCCACCGCTTGCCCCGGCATACTCGAAATGTGAACGTAAGTTATAAGCACGCAACTTTGGCTGAGCAGCGGCTATATTTTTATCCTTATCCATTTCGTATATGACACTCTCCACCCAGTTATCGGTTACCTCAATATCCTGATTCAATAAAACGAAGTATTCAGCATCTACCTGCTTCAATGCATCATTGTAGCCTCCGGCATATCCACCGTTGCGGATATTTTCTATAACCCTGATGTTAGGGTAATTTCTTCGCACAAAATCTACTGAATCGTCTGACGAGCAATTGTCAGCAACTATTATTTCACAAAGCTGTGGCGAAGTATGCTGAATAACTGATGGAAGAAATTTTTCCAAAAGGGGCTTGCCGTTCCAACTTAAAATTACAACCGCTACTTTTTTGTCCTCTTTCATGCAGGGCGCGAAAATTCAAATATTATTTACATTCGGAAAAACATTTTTATGCAAAAAAGACTTAGTAAATCAAAGGATAAGAAGTTATTTGGCGTATGTGGTGGATTAGGAGAATATTTCGACATTGACCCCACATTGGTACGTATTGGATTTTTGGTGGCGTTCTTTGGCTTTGGTGCCGGGCTTTTTATTTACATAGCATGTGCCATAGTAATGCCCGATCCTTTATAATTATCGCCAGGTTTTAGCAAAGTAGGGCTTATTGTCGCTGCTTTTTTCTTCTAGTTGTTTCCAATATTTCATGGTTACTACACTCCCCTCTTTTGATCGCAAGAGTCTGCCATAAATGGCGTTGGTTACGTTAAACTCTGTTTGTGTAACCGCTACTGTAAAAGTATCGGGTGCCGGAGGGAGAGGGGGAGGTGGGGTTTCGCCTTCTGCTAACGGTTTTGCCGGTGCCGGCTTTGGCGGTGGAGAAGTAACCACCACTACATCATAATTGTTAATCTCCAGAAGCGTCTTTAGAAATTCAACACGCGCAGGTGTGCAGTTTTTTTCAACGATGGCACAGCGCACTCCGTTTATTTCTTCGAAAGGGTGATTTTGATTGATAGCCATAGAATAATTTCAAAGTTCAAAAATCAGATATCAAAGATTGGCAGCGTATTGAAAAATTACATCAAAGGTTCTACTCGCAAAACCAAGAATTACTATTCCGGCTACACACACAGCAACTGATACTAATACTGTTTGTGTCAATATTATTTTTCCGATAGGTTCACTGGCCTCATCTACAAACATGGCTCTTACAATTCGCAGATAGTAGTAAAGCGAAACTATCAAATTCAACGCAGCAACGGTGATTAACCACCAGGTGCCAATCTGAGCCCCACTTGTAAGTAAAAACAATTTGCCAAAGAAACCGGCTGTGGGAGGAACACCCGCCAACGAAAAAAGAGCCAACGACATCACTAAAGCCAATGTAGGGTTAGATGTGTACAGCCCTTTGTAATCGTTTATAGTTTCTTTACCGGTATGGGAAGAAATAACAGATATAACAGCAAATGCAGCAAGATTTGTAAATACGTATATGAGAATAAAATAAATAACACTGGCAACTCCAATCTGTGAGGCTGATGAAATGGCAATGAGCAAATATCCTACTTGTGCAACAGACGAGAATGCAAAGAATCGTTTCAGGTTTTGCTGACGAATTGCGAACAAATTTCCAACGGTAATGGTAACTGCTGCTGAAATAGCAAGCATATAATACCAAGTCATGGCTAAAGCACCAAAAACAGCATACAAACTGGTGATAAATGTAAACGCCATTGCGCCTTTAGAAACCACAGAAAGGTACGCTGTAACTACAATGGGTGACCCCTCGTACACATCGGCTGTCCAGAGGTGAAACGGCACTATGGAAAGCTTGAAAGCAAAACCTGTAAAAAACAATATAAATCCAAGCACTTGCGCTTGGCTTCCATTAATCATAGAAGGTATGTCAGAAAACTGCAGAGTGCCTGTTGTTCCATAAATAAGCGAAATACCAAACAACATTATAGCAGAAGAAAATGCACTGCTCATAATCATTTTCATAGCTGCTTCACTGGAAACTTTTTTCTCTAAATCAAAATTGCAAAGCGCAGCAAGAGGAATAGTTGAAAGTTCGAGCCCAAGGTAAAACATTAACAAGTTGCCGCTGCTGAGCATAAAAAAGAAACCCAGCAAACTTGAAAACAACAAAATGAAAAACTCCGGCAAGTGTTTGTGTTTTTTCAGCCAGTCGTGACTGAAAAGCGAAATCAAAAGCACTGCAAGATTCAACACACTTTTTTCAATCGCCAGTAAAGGGGAGGTGCGGAACATGCCTCCGAAAACTTGAGTGGCATCATTTCCAATAAAGCCTACGGTTAGATTTAGAAGCAAAAGAAAATTGGTTACTCGTAGTATAGCCGTATTACTGGCTCTGTCATCTATTTTCAAAAGCAATAGAAAAAACAAAATAACGGTTAACGCCATTTCAAATTTCATTGTCAGAATCATGCTTAGTACTTCCATATTAAAATCCAACTCTATGTAATTGTTCAATAATTTTCTGCGAACCGCCATCTACCAATTGTTGCAATAAAAACGGAGCCACACCAATCACCACAATTCCTGCAATCAAAATAACAGCCGCCAACTTCTCATTCCACTCTGCGTCTCCAAATTCGATATTCGTTATTCGATGTTCGTTATTCGACATTTTCAATTCTCCCCACATAACGCCACCAACAGCGCGAAGTATATAAACCGCTGTTACTACTATCGAAGCACAAGCTGCAATCGTTGCGAGGCGATACCAGAAATCAGGATTCTGCCAGGCGCCCATGAATACCGTCATCTCTGCAGCAAAGCCGCTGAACCCCGGCAAGCCGAGTGAGCAAAACCCTGCCACAAAAAATACGGTGCCGATGAATGGAGTAATCTTCAGCAAGCCGCCCATCTGCTCCACCATGCGCGTGTGCGTGCGCTCATACAACATGCCAATGGCAGCGAAGAAAAGAGCCGTCATTAAACCGTGGCTCACCATCTGCATCACCGCACCGGTGATGGCGGTTTTCGTCAACATACCAATGCCGAGCAATACAAACCCGCAGTGGCTCACCGATGAATATGCGTTGATGTATTTCAAATCTTTTTGCATGAGCGTGGCAAACGAACCATAGAGAATAGCAATGGCGCTCACCAGCACAATTGCCCACTGATACTCGTGTGCCGCTTCGGGCATCAGGTAAGTGGCCACGCGCAAACAACCATAGCCGCCCAACTTCATCGAAATGCCTGCGAGAAACATAGAAGCCGCAGTAGGCGCGCTGCTGTGTCCATCGGGCACCCAGGTGTGGAACGGAAACATGGCCCCGAAAATTCCGAAGCCCGCAAACAACAACGGAAAGAAAAACCGCTGTTGCTCCACCGGTATATGCGCGTGCGACAGCGCCACCAAATCAAATGTTGGTGTGCCGTTGTAAAAATAAATGCCCAGCAAGCCCACAAACACCAGCGCGCTTCCGCCCATCAGCATCAATGCCAGTTTGTTGGCGCTGTATGCTTTGCGGCCGCTGCCCCAAATGGCTATCAGTAAAAACTTCGGTATCACCGCCAGCTCCAAAAAGAAAAACATCACAAACAAATCGAGCGACATAAAAAACCCATACGCTCCTGCCGAAAGAAATAGCAGCAGAAAGAAAAACTCCTTCGTCATGCGCTCCACCTTCCAGCTCACCAGCACACCCGCCACCACCACCAGCCCTGTCATCAGCATCATCGCCACCGAAATTCCATCCACACCCACATAGTATTGAATATTAAACGCGCTGAACCACACCATGCGCTGCTCAAACAAAAACTGTGCATCCGCACCGGCATTACGCGCACTCACATACGCCACCGTCAGCCAGCCCACCAGCGCCAGTTGCAGCACCGAGCCGATGAGCGAAACCCACCGCACCTGTTTTGCATCCTTGCAGGTAAGCACCACCAGCGAGGTAAGAACCGGAAGAAGAATTAAGAGAGATAAGTTCATTTCAATTTTACAATTCAGTTTACAATTAATTTTTTTATGCTCCAGACAATACCATTTGATACCCTAACGAAGTAAATTCCTTTTGGTAATGAACCTACTTTTATACTCATTGTTTCTGCTTCAATTTTTTTGTACATCACTACCTCTCCTGTAACAGCGAAAATCTCTATTTGTTGGATATTACTCTCCGTAGCAATCTCGAAACAACCTGTATTAGGATTTGGGTAGATTTTGAATGCAACATTATTCGCTTGTGTTACTCCAGTTTGTATATGAATAGCATTCATCAATCGGCATACGGTCATTGCACTGTAAGGAACCCCAAATCCATATCCGGAAAGCAATACTCTACCAACAGGATCCATATTCATAGTACCCGATAGATAAGAAATTGAAAAATTTTGTGGCAAAAAAAACACCCCATCTTCTCCCCATGTAGAGTCAAGAATTCCGTTGACAGTATATCTCGAAACAAAGTATTCATTAGCACCTCCTATGTTAGGCCATCGTCCTCCAGAGATTAAAATTTTACCATCTGGCTGTATTAAGACACCATAATTCTCCTGACCAAAAGAGTCACTATCGAACCCCGCCATGCCGTTAACCCCAAACGAAGAATCAATTACCCCGCTATGATTTACTTTCATGATTACTATATCGTTTCCTAAACTGTCTGGCTTTTCGTATCCCACACTAATAATGTCATCTGTGGTAGAAACCGCTGTATGCGAGTAACAATAAGTGTTTGGAAAATCTGTCATTAAAACACCGTTCACTCCAAAACTTGCATCAATACTTCCATTCACATCAAGTCCAACATAGAGTGTAGTTGAGTTATTCATGTTTTTTCCAGCCAACAATATTTTCTGATTTGCAAATAGATGAATTTGAGGTAAGGCGACCGGGACGGTTAATGAAATTATCTGCTCTCCTCCATTTCCAAAGTTCAAATCAAAACTTCCATCGCTGTTTAAGGAGATTACTTTAAAATAAAAAGAATCCTGCTGTGTTCCTGCCATAAAAATTTTTCCATCATCCCTAACTATAGCAGACCACACATCGAATTGAGGGTAAATACCGCCTAAAACTACAGAACCGTCATTTCCAAAAGACAAATCGCGGTTGCCAGATGAATCAAATTTTATTACATAAGAATATGCATACAACCCTTCTCCACCATGTCCAAATGCAAGTATCCCATCATCTTGAGTTGTTTCAATCCCAACTAAGTTATCATCACCATAAGCAGCAGTATCAATGACACCACCATTATTAGCAAAACTCGTATCTATTTTACCATTAGATAAAAATCTGCTTATGCAGATACTTCTTTGATTTTGGGGTTGGGAACTACCTCCTGCAACTATTTTCCCATTGCCTTGAATAGTCGTGAAAGTAGAATAGCTATAGCTACCGTTCCCGAAATTGTAAACTGCGAATCCATCATTACTAAAGGATGTATCCAACATTCCAGCCTGAGAAAGCGCGTTCAGACAACTACTACATAGTATTAATATGATCGCTAACGCTTTCATTTTTCTAAAAGATATTTTACTTTAAACACTAGCCGCTCTGACAAAATTCCTTTAAAAATCAAACAAGTATTTTCCGAAGCAACCTTCCGCTTTGTCTTTATGTTTTAAAACCAATCACAAAATTGAGGTTTGCTTCGTCAGTCCGCAAAGCCGGACTTCCTCGCAATGACAATCTCATTTATTCCAATCCGCAATCGTCTTTTCATACAAATCATTCCACATCGGGTTGTTCAGCTTTATCAAATCAATTTTCTTTTGCCTGCTTCCGCCTTTGATTTGCTTTTCGCGAGCGATTGCATCATTAATATCACCAAACCGCTCGTAGTAAA
>CAZTNA010000004.1:0-232959 GCA_964615305.1 uncultured Chitinophaga sp. | reverse complement strand
AACCACTATTGCCGCCATAACATAATACAGGCGACATTAACGTGGTGAATGCGGGTACCGCATGTATTGTGAGCGCTATATTGTCTGAAGCTGGCACACAGGGAGAATTGCCATAAGCCGTTAGTGTTAGTGTAACAACTCCTGTTTCTCCCGGACCAGGAGTATACGTTGTATTGAAAATAGTATTATCGTCAAATGACCCGGTGCCATTGTGCGACCAAAGTATTGAAGTATAGTTACTAGCTGTAGCTGAATTGGCAGTATAAGTGAGGTTACCACAAATAGAAGTTGCGGCTGGGCCGGCATTTACTGTTTGCTCAGGGGTAACTACTAATACCGGTGAAGTGAATTGAGCAGTGCACACATTACTATTAGTAACAATAACAGAATAAGTTCCGGCAGCACTTACCGAGCCTATAGCGGCATTATTTGGCGTAACACCTGATGACCACAAATAGCTTGAAATTGTACCACTGCCAGCAGCTGCATTGGCGCTAATGGTAGCAGTGCTATTACTACATACTGGATTGGGGCTAATAGTAACTCCGGTAGATGTTGGCTTAGCTGTAACGGTAATTGTTTTTGCTCCAGTTGACCGGCAACCAAATGTAGATTCTGTTAGCGTAACGGTATATGCAGTAGTTACGGATGGAGCAGGCGAAATAACTCTGGTTGCTTCAGTAGTGCTCCATAGGTAGGTGTATCCCGTAACAGCAGCTAACGCTGATGTGAAGTTAGGGCATGTTATTGCGTCATCGCTGTCAACACCTGAGTTCTCAGTAACCGTTATAGTATTATCCGGAAGGGGCAATGTATAATACTGTATGTTTACGTTCGTAATTGCATTACTACCCGTGGTTGCTAAATAGTCATACACAGTTAATGCCGGTTGCCAACCTGATGAACCTGAGTATCCGCCACCATGCCACACAGGTGTTACAGCAGTGCCATTTCTATCCTTGTACAAATCATTTACATTGACTTCTACCTTAATATTTACCTTTACAACACTACCACCATTATTTGGCATAGCAACAAAAATTTTTCCGTCTCTCCATTTAACCGGAATGGCAGCATTGCTACCGTTCATAAATTGCAGAATATAACGGAAACCAATGGTGGCTGTTACGTTACCACCGGCAGTTCTTGCGTAGGTAACGTTGGTTCCACCATAGGCATACACTAAACCGGTAGATAAGTTAGTTTCAGAAATATTATTGATTGAGGCAATAAAACCATCTTGAGTGTTGTTGCCATTGGCAAATGAATAACCTAACCCAGATGCAGGGTCGAAACCAAAACCATAGCAATTAGCGGTAGAACCCGATGCGTTATTTGTATTCGTTAGGGTATAGGTTATCCCTCCTGCCCTACCTGAAATTTCAATGCCTGTATTAGTAACA
Organism: uncultured Chitinophaga sp.; assembly: GCA_964615305.1. Classification (GTDB taxonomy): domain Bacteria; phylum Bacteroidota; class Bacteroidia; order Chitinophagales; family LD1; genus Bog-950. The sequence continues at coordinate 231,556 of CAZTNA010000004.1, read as the reverse complement.
CCCCAAGGAGAAACTACACTAGCAGGCGATTGACTTTGTGTAACTCCAGAGGGCAATGTGACAGATACAGGATAGTTAGTGCTGGCATCGTACCACGATGCCTGAAATGCCGACTGAACTATGCCACCAGCACCGGTAGCTAAATCATCAAATATGGTTAGGGCAGGTTGCCAGCCGGTATGCCCGGCACAGCTTGCTATCCATATAGCCGATCGGTTAGTTAAATAAGTTGCATCAACCTGCGCTTTAATATTAACTACAGTGGTTTGCGCCATAGGAATATACACAATGTTACCATTGCGCCTTACTGCAAGCGGATTACCGCCCGCGGTAACAGTTATTACATATCGCAAAGGCACAGTTTGTGGTCCTCCATTACTGTAAGTAACACTACTGCTGCCTCTCAACACAATCTTACCAATAAACATATTTGTTTCCGGATCCCATGGGGCAACATCATCAGCACCATTACAATCCATCCGACTGCTATAACTAATAGTGCTGATAGCATTAGCCGTATTATTGGCATAGGAGTAAATAAACTTCGATAAATCTAACCCCCAAGCTACGTTTGAGTTTGCAGACGAAGGGGTAAGTGTAATGGTTAAACCACTTGCACGACCCATTGTAGCTGCTGAAGGAGTTGTGCCGTTAGCTCCGTTACAACCTGAGGAAGGAGTACCAGACTTAACAGCAGTAAATGAACCACTGAAAACACCAGACCCGGTATAAGTTGCTTGACCATCAGTTTGTAAAACAGTAAGGTTTACAAGTTGAGCTTGTAACTTCACCTGCCAAACAATCAGGAAAGAAACAAATAATTTTGCCCTTAAAAAGAGTTTAGTGTAATTTGGTTTCATAACTAAAGATTTAGAAGAATTAGAGATATTATTTTTTTTATCAATTACTTGCTGCAAGATACAAATTTTTCGCTTACCACAACATTATTTTTTGACTATGAATTTTCGAGTAAACTCTGTTGAAGAAGATTTTACTTTAATTATGTAAGTTCCGTCAGAAAGCCCTTCGATATTAATTTCTTGTTTTGTAAGCCCGGGATGCGCTACTTGCTTATGGCTTAATAAGCATGCACCTGTTAGGTTATAAATCTCGTATTGCGCAGTTCCATGTGTAGAGTTAATGTATGAAAGTTGCAATACATTGCTAGTTGGGTTGGGATAAACATGGCAAAAGATATTCCTAAATTGTTGTAGGCGGCTAATTGCTGTTGTGGTGGGTCTAAACCCATCAAAACTTAAATTATCAAGAAATGCTATTGAAAAACCGGTGGCGTTCATCTTCCCCATCCACACGTTTACAGAGGCACTATCAGGTATGGACGATGTATCATTATAATATACCGGCAATTCAAATGGTGTATAGTCAGATACAAGTGTGTCAATTTGAAGGTAAGCTCCACCCAGAGCTACACCATTTTTAAACATGGTAGCATTTACTCTTAAAGTATCGTTACTTGTAGGACTAAACTTTAAAAAACAGTTAAAGGTTGAATACTTAACCTGAACTGGGAAATTAGGGAGGGGCGGCCCGTTCTGAGGTCCGGAAGATATAGCAGCTGATCTAGAGCCACCATCATTTGCCAACCTTATTGCATATTGCCCTGAAACTCTATCCGCACTTTTATTAATTCTATCGAATATTTGGTTGCTGGGTTCGCTGTTTTCAATGGTATTCCAATGTTGTGGAAAGTCAGTAGTATCAACTACCCAATGTTCAAAATTCCAATTGTAAATAGAGTCTGTTCCCCCAACTAACTGAATGTTATCCACTGCTAAAATGCTTGCCGGAAAAAAGTTGCTTTCATTAAAAACATTCGTATTTACTGCCCCCAGCAATATCGTATCGGGGGTGCTTCCGCTTGAATAAACAATTGGAAAACTATGACGGAGAAAAATGCCGTTACTGTTTCCAACAATGGGATATGTTTGAAAATTAATAATCTGGCCACTAGATTTAAACATACTTAATACTAAAGCTGTATCACCAACTTCTATGTTGTAACGCGCAAAGAACACAATACTGTCGGGACGAGAAGTATAGGGGTGCCCACCCTCAGGGCCCTCACTAACTTCGCCATAAATTACCGCCCCGGCATTTTCCATGGTTGCATAGGTTAACTCAACTGCCGTGCTACCATCATAAGATGCAACTTTTGAAACACCGCCAACGTGTTTCCAAACTGCGGGTACATCGGTATAAACCGTATCCCAAACTTCAAAGTCGCAGTTTGGTATTACACAATCAGCTGTATAAAATGATTTTGTTTGACCAACCGTTTCTCCGCCACTATTAGTAGCTTTTACACGGTAGTAATACAATACGTTTGATAACAATCCTGAGAGATTAGCGGAAACCTCATGTAAGGTATCAACAAACACCGAATCAGGGGTTGCAGCTATAGTGGTTCCAAATGCCGGTGAAATACCATACTCAAAATAAACGGATGCCGGTGAATTATTAGGATCTACGGTTCCTCTTACTTTGGCTGATGTTAAGGTTATGTCTTCAGATGTATTTGTAACAACATCTGCAGGAATACTTAATGGGGTTTCAAAGATAAGCACCTTACCAAACTTACCCGTTGCCACACCAAAATCAGGGTTTAAGTAGTCAACAGCGTACAAATCTGTGGAATCATTAATACTGAAAGGAAGTGCAAGGGGTGCCCAGGAGTTACCGGCATCAATACTCTTTAAGTACACCCCCTTATCTCCTACTATGAATCCTGAATCTGCGTTCGAAAAGTCAATACCCCTAAGCATTGGTCCTAAGTTATCGAGTAAAATACTCCACGTGCTGCCTCCATCTGTCGTTTTGATAATGGTTTGAATAGAGTCGTTTGAAATGTTTCCTCCAATAACAATTCCTGTATCAGCATCAAAGAAATACGAGTTGTAAAAATCTCGGTTTAGCAAATTACCGGTTAATGTAATTTCGGCCCAATTGTTACCCGCATTAGCAGTTTTTAAAATAGTTCCATGTTCGCCAACGGCATATCCGGTATCAAGATTTACAAATAATATGTTCCGCAACTGAAAGCCAAATGTATCGCGGAGGATTGACCAAGAATTTCCTGCATCTACAGTTTTCAAAATTGTTTGAATTGAATCGTTTCCTGGCCATCCTCCGGCTATGTAACCAATAGAATCTGTTACAAAAAACAGGGAATGGAAATGTCTGAAATACATATTTCCAGGGGTTGATACGTCAGTCCAAGTTACACCCGCATTGGTTGTTTTTACAACACTGCCATGGTAACCTACCGCTATGGCGTTTAACGAATCGGTGTATTTAATTGACTTTAACCAAGGTTTAAAGCTATCGCGTTGAATATCTATGGTAACACATCTGTTGTTACTCCAAAACAGACCTTGCAAAGAGTCATTGGCTTCATGCCCACCTGCAAACGCGACTTGCGAACGATTAATAACACATACTGAATTGCCGGTTCGGCCATGTGGAAGAAAACCGTTGCTCCATTGACCTTGTAAGTTTATAGCAACGAATAATAAAACAGCGAAAGTCAGTAACTCAGGAAAGAATTTCTTCATAACATTAAATTAGACAGGCGAATATAGCTCCTCTTTCTGTTTCAAAAATCAAAAAAACATAAGCAGAATCAGTAGCTCACGGCAAAATAAAACGAGTTACGAAATGAGCAGCACCAATTCTCCTTGGCGGTTAAGCAGTTTATGTATGCTCTTAGAAAACACAAACATCACTATTTCAACTCTCCTGAATTACTTACAAGTACTCAATACTCACTTTTATATCCGCAAATTTGCGAATCATAGCACTAACCCCGCAGTATGTTTCCTGAGAAAGCGAAACAGCCCGTTCTACTTTACTCTTATCATCGCTATTCAGAATCTTTATAAAATATGTGAGATAAACGGTGTGGTAAGTTTTAGGGTGTTCTTCGGTGAGTTCTCCACTAACTTCTATTCTGAACTCAGAAAACTCTACACGCATTTTGCGGAGTAGTTCTTCCATATCGATAGCTGTGCACCCGGCTAATGATGAAAGGATAAGGGCTTTGGGGCGCACCCCTGTGCTCACATTTGCAGAAGTTGCATCAAGACGAATGATATGACCGTGCTGATGAATATCAAACTTTTGGTCGCCAATATGAATGAGAGATATTTTGTTTACCATCATAAAATGAAATTTAGAAAAGATAAAATTGATAGGCGGTTATAGTGCCTAATACAATGGCAAAACGAGAACCTTGCCTGAAATACTACCTTCTTGCATCTGAATAAAGAAAAAGAACATTCTTTAAAAGTAAACTGCTTCAAACACTGCCAATGGCGCATGAATTTCGCTGTTCAAAAAAAGAGTATCACCTGTAATTTTGTAATTTTTCACCAAACTAAACACCTCTAAAAATTCGTGCTCGTTTACTTCTGCATTGGGGCAAATTTTCATGGTAACAGCAATATTTGATTCAAATTTAATCAGCGTATCACTTTCAACTTTACATGTGCCATTAAACTGATTACAGCCTGCAAACCCGGTGAATGAGCCGTCAGAATTTATCTTAAAGTATTGTTCGCGTTCCTGGTTTTCTTTCATCTCAACTTTTTCTGCTTTCAGTTGCACCAGTTTCCAATACTTGTTTACAATTTCAGGTTGTGGTTCTTTCTTTTTAAAGGTTGAAAGTATGTGTTCCTTTTCGTCTTTCAGCATAAGTTCCTGGTTTTGTATTGCAGCATACTTTACTGCGCTTAGCATAGATAAAAACTCATCCTCTTGTTTCATTTCGGGTTCGGGGCAAAGTTTTCTGGTAACACCAACCTTGCTTAAATCTAATTGACCATTAGGTTTTAGTTGGTAAGTTCCTGAAAGATGGTTGCAACCTGCAAAACCGGACAACAGATTGTTCTCACCAAATGAAATGGTTATTTCCTTATCTTGGAACAAAACAGGTTTACCCTGTAAAGTATCTAATGCCCATTCACCGTTTTGAATTTGCCTTGCGTTGATTGTTTTCTTTTGACCGGAACAGCCTGCAAGCACCACTACAATTAACCATCCGATAAGTTTATTCATACTCATTAGTTTTTATTTATTTAGCTGAAATCAATTCGTTGTACACAAATGCGAAATAGCTCGTAAACACATTCGCATTGGGAACCAGTGTCAAATAAATCAAAAAGACGAGGAGTAACGTTAAAAAAAAAAGAGAGGTGCGTTGTAGAGCACCTCTCTGAAAAAAAATTTACCTCGTTTATACTTTGTTAGTGTTTCTCAAATCGTTGTACAAAAGTTTTATCTCCATTGTTTAATCGAAGAAGATAAACCCCATGGTTCAACACAGAAACATCTATTGATACAGACTTTGCATCCATGTTACTTTGAGAAATTACTTTTTCGCCAAGCAGACTATAAACTTCAATGCTGCCGTTTCCGAAGTTTTCGGGCAAAACAACTTGTAGCATACTACCGGCCGGATTAGGATAAACCAATACGCTACCGTAGTTTACATCTTCAATGGCGTTTGGCAGAGGTCGCGAACCTGTACCATACCACTGGGCATATCCGCCCCAAACAATGGCAGATACCGCAGAAGCTGTATTGCCAACAATTTTTGTTCCATCAACATTGATAAATGCTACAATAGGCTGGCTTTGGTTGTCGCTCGAATTAAATGCCACCTTACTGTCTTGTGGGTTATAGCAAGGGAATCCCAGGCGGTCGTTTTGAAAAATGGTGCCTGTTGTGCTTGTTTCAAGGTTTGCCCCCATCACATAGTATGTGCTGTTGTTTCCATCTATGTAATCAAATGCAATAATGTAAGGGGAGTTTTTGGCAAACGTTGGGTTTCCAATGCTTACCCCTACTGGTAGAGAACTGTATGCTTTGAAAACAGTGCCATCCCCAAAATTATCGGTTCCAAAATTCCAGGTTCTGATGAATCCCACATCCCAGTAATCGAGACCACCGTTTGTTCCGTTTATTTTATTGTAAGAATCGTACATTACAAACTCGCCATCAAATGCCCACTCCAATGCATCGGCATACAACACGCCTCCTGCGTTTTGCCCTTGCCCAGTTGTAGGGTTGTAGAGATAAAACCTACCCCATTGATTCAGAGCAATATCATATACCCAAACCGATGTATCCTGAAACTGTGAAACAGCTGCTAAGCGGTTTCCATCTTTCGAAACAGCCACATTGTCCCAATATGCATCGTTAGTTAGCTGAGTTTGCGTATAGGGGTTTGTAAGGTTGATGCTGTAAATGTTATGGTCGGTCCCAACAAACAATGCAAAGCTACCATTGTCTGTTACAGATGGTTTGCGGTTAACCGGTGTGGTAGAAATGGGAGTAAAATTGGTAACCGCATCGTCTGTAAGGTAAAGTGTATTGGGGTCAGAGTTATCTAAACTGATAACCAAAATCTTGTTACCTCCCGGATTGTTGGGCAATGTAGGTGTGGTGTTAGTTCCGGTACCATTACCTATTCCTACTGCAGCAAATGAGTTAGCAGCTGTGTTTGCCTGGTTTGATCCTACTCCATGTATGTCTTCAGCAGCTTTTATTACAGCTAGGCGGCAATCAATAAACTTTGAAGTTTTAGTTAAGTAATTGCTCAATGCTCGGTAGTAAATTTGTTCGGCTTCATCTTTCCCTATTGTATTCGCAATTAGATAATAAGCATGGTTAACAATACCACTGTTAATGTGTACACCTCCATTATCCTGAGAGCCGGTGTATTTTTCGTTCATGTGGTTGGGCTGCCATCCGTTGTCGGCTAAATTTGTTCCTCCGTTGTGTGGGTCGCTCATACTACGCATAACACCTGTAGGGAAAGCTGATAATTTCACAACATCTTCTCCAAGATTCCAGTCATCGCGGTCTATCAAAGTACCAAATACATCGGCAAACGATTCATTCATTGCACCACTCTCTCCTTGATACTCCAAATTAGCGGTTTCCTGCACCACCCCGTGTGTCATTTCATGGCCTCCAACATCTAAACCTTTTGCCAGTTTATTAAACTGAGTATTACCATTTCCATAAAACATGTACTGCCCATTCCAAAAAGCATTATCTAAACCACCACCATTATCATCAGCTACGTTTATAAAAGAGACCACATCACCACCGCTTCCGTTTATTGAATTTCGGTTAAACTTAGATTTGAAATAGTCCCAACTTGTTTCAGCATTATAATGCGCAGATATGGCTGTAGGATTATTCCACGAATTGCTTGCAGAAGTTATATCAACATACTGAAGGTTTTGCATGTTGGTATTCTGCGCATCGAGTGTAACAATGGTTCCTTTTCCGGCACCCGGAAAGTTGTTGTTGCCGGTGTACATACTTTTACTGGCATCTATCAGATAGTGAGTACTATTGGCGTTGAATGTTCCAATTGTACGAGTAATGCCTTGCAGATCAACAGCAGTGGCCGTTGTTGGTCCTAATGTGCAAGTGTTGTCGTACTTGTTAAGTATTGCTCCGTTTTGTGCATCAATAAAATATTCCCACCGGTTAAGCACATTTGGACGAACTGTCACATGCCACACCAAATTGCATTTACCGAAAACATTAACATCGGGATAAAGCACCAATTCAGTAACGTACTGCTCAAGTCGAAACAATACCTCATCGGCAGGAGAAAACACAGTAAACGGATTTACCTGACTAACATCTGCTTTTACAATTTGCTGTGCGGCATCGTTGCTTAGCGCGGGTAATGTTGCAGTGCCAATGGGGCTTAGAACTGTTCTGCCGTTAAATGATGTTTTCCCGTTTAAGGAGAAATGCACCCAACCCTGTGCACCGTACACCTGCAACCCTTTGTACACTTGTTGCAGCTTTACGTGTGTCATTCCTATATTATCAGTTTCGGTTCGTATTACAGAAAATTCTTCGCTAGCGTTTTTGATGCCAAGGGTTGAGGAAATAATCTGCAAAACCTGTTGCGTAGCTTCGGCACTGTTGCCAATGGTAACTACAGAGCTAAACGGAATATCTTCAATAAAAATCGGCATTCCGGTTTGTGGATCACGCTGAACTTTTAGGCCCGATGCCGCTGCATTGTTATGCAACGACAAAAACGGTGAAGGTGTAAACGGTGCACTCACCAAATTTTGAGGTTGGTGCTGAATAGTGCTAAAAGCAGCTGCTGGTTTAGCTGAACTAAGCTGCTTTTGTGGTTTTGTGCTGTTCAATGGATTGCCCGCAAACGCACAAAACGGCAATAAAGCTGTAAGGAGTAAATACTGTTTCATAACTATTGTTTTGGTGATGAAATTAATGATGTAAGTTCTTTATAAAGTTGAGCAATTTCACCAGGAGGAGAATAATTACTCTCACCCCAAGTAAAATCATAGTGTTTGTTAGCAGTTTTATAAGCAATGTGGTATGTCATATTACCCGGGCGCGATACACTTTCAGATGCCCAGTTATACTTCTTAGCCAGAGAAAAAACAGCACTTGCTTTTTTAGCTTCAACAGAAGCTAACTCCTTAGCCGCTGTTCCGGTAGGGTCTGTAGAAACAAACAATTGACCATTTTCCAGTAGCGTATAATGCGTAGAAGTTCCTGTAAAACCACCACCTGATCCAAACTGCAGTGAGTTACCATTCCAATCTTTTATACCGGCAACTTTCTTCTGGCTGTTGCAGCCACTTACAAAAAACAGAAAACCAAAACCGAAGAGTAAATAGCGTGATAACATACGTTTGAGTTTAGTTCCAAACCTACGTAAATAAACGTCAGAAAAAAATAATGTTTATCCCCCAAACGGGTGAATCTTCAACGCCTACCTAAAATTTTACATTAGCCGCTTTTTATGAAAAAACGCAAACCCAACAAGATTTTACACGGATTAGCCGTTACAGATATTAGTAGCGAGGGGAAAGGCATTGCACGCTTAGAGGGGAAAGTGGTCTTTATAGATGGAGCAATACCCGGAGACGTGGTGGATGCAGAAATACTGAAGAATAAAAAAAGTTTTGCTGAAGGCAAAGTAAGTGTTTTGCTGACTGCCTCCTCTCTTAGAGTATCGCCATCATGCACCCACTTTGGAGTTTGTGGCGGATGCAAGTGGCAACACATCAGCTACCATCAGCAGCTTGTATTCAAACAACAAATTGTAAGAGATGCTTTTGAACGTATTGGAAAATTAACTAAAACAGATATACCTCCGGTGCTAGGTTGCGAAAACAACTTTTACTACCGAAATAAATTAGAGTTTGCCTTTACAGACAGGCGGTGGCTAACCTATGAAGAAATAAACAGCGGTAAAGAATTTGAACATCGTAATGCTCTTGGCTTTCATGTACCCGGTAGTTTTTCAGGTGTTATAGATATAGATAACTGTTACTTACAAGCTGACCCTTCCAACCAAATCAGAATGGCTGTTAAGGATTTTGCCCTGAAAAACGGTTTTACATTTTTTAATCTCAAACAGCAACACGGTCTGTTGCGCAATCTAATGGTGCGCACTACATCCACAGGGCAGTTGCTAGTACTTTTTTCTTTTTTTGAAAACGATGAGCAGAAGATAAATGCTTTATTGAGCTATGTTGTTGAAAAATTTCCAACCATTTCCTCATTACAATACGTAGTTAACGCAAAACGAAACGACACAATCTTCGATTTAGAACCAATAGTGTTTAAAGGAGAAAACCATATTGTAGAGCAGTTGGGCGGCTACAAGTTCAAAATTGGCTCTAAAAGTTTTTTTCAAACTAACTCAGCACAGGCAAAACACCTGTATGAAATTGCTAAAGATTTTGCGGAGCTAAAACCTTCAGATATTGTTTACGATTTATATACAGGTGTAGGCAGTATAGCTATATATGTTTCTTCGCATTGTAAAAGTGTAATTGGCATAGAGCAGATTGAAGCTGCCATAACAGACGCTAAAGAAAATGCCATATTAAATAATGTAACTAATTGCAAGTTTTATGCTGGTGATGTGCGCATGGTGCTTGATAAAAACTTTATTTCAGCAAACGGTAACCCTGATGTTGTAATTACCGACCCACCCCGTGCCGGCATGCATGAAGATGTAGTTAAAACACTACTCGAATTGCAAGCCCCACGCATAGTTTATGTTAGCTGTAATGCTGCCACTCAAGCGCGTGATATTCAACTGCTATCTGAAAAATATGAGCTTAAACGAGTTCAGCCAGTGGATATGTTTCCTCATACTACGCATATAGAAAACGTGGCAATGCTGGAGTTGAAGTAGCTTAATCGAGTAGTTGTTCCAGAATTTCGGGGCTGCGTAAGTTAAAATGCTCGATGTGCAACTGATAGTATTTCAAAAAACTTTTGAGCAACTGTTTTCTTTCAGTCCTACTCATCTTTGTTTCCTTGCCATCAAAAATATTTAACTGAAGCAAATGGTGAAGCAATTTACTTTCGGCTTTAGGCAACACATACAAACCTGTTTGTTCCTTTACAAAAACACCTTCGCTCATTTCAAAAAAACAACTCTGTTCCGAGTAATTTTGGTGAGGAGCAAAACCTAAATAGCGCGCAAACTGAATTAGAAATAACAAATGAAATGCCGGGTTTAGCTTCTCGCTGCTATCTAACACACACAACGATTCAAAAACAAATTCAAACAACTCTTCATTAGGTTCATGTTCTCGGATACACTTTGAAATTACTTCGAGAAGAAAAACTGAAATTGTGGACTTGATTGTATTAAATGGCAATGAGTGATAAACGAAAGCGCGCTGATACTCCTTAATATACTGCAACCCTTTGTTTTCGCGGTGCGATACCTGCATGTTGAGTAATGTTAGCGGCTGCAACATAGCGGCTTTTGATTTTGACTTTGCAGTTCTAACACCCTTTACCATATACGACTGTAATCCAAGTTTCTCGGTATAAATTTTTGCAATTACACTCGTTTCAGAATACTTTATACAGTGCAATACTATGCCGCGCGTTTTATGAAACATATATTAGCCGCTGAATGACCGAGAAATTTAAATCCAATTTAGTTTCAATAGTAATTATTTCGGCTGTTCCGGTTTTGGCTTTGTGGCAGGTCAGTTTTTTTTCTAACACTATGAAATGGGATATTCTGGATCAGTTTCTCCCTTGCCGATATTTTATCAGCGAATGCTGGAAGCAACAAGTTTTCCCTTTGTGGTGTCCTTACATCAACTTGGGGTATCCGTTTACCGGAGACCCTCAGAGTGGTTTCTTTTACCCCGTAACCTGGCTACTATCTGTACTCGGGGGCTACACGGTTTATAGCATTGCATTGGAATATGTATTTCATGTAGTAATAGCCGCAGCCGGTTTCTATTTACTGCTTAGAAACTTTGAGATGGGAAAAACCACTTCAGTAGCTTGGGGGCTAACTTACAGTTTGTCAGGCTTGTTTATAGGCAATGCTCAACATTTATCATGGATAACTGCCATGGCCTGGATACCATTTATTCTACTCCAATTCAACAGAATGTTGTATCAGCCCAATTTTTCGAATGCATTGAAATTTGCGCTGTTCTTATACTTAGGGCTAACCGGAGGTTATCCGGGGTTTTACGTCATACTCATTTACTTTTTCGGAGTTTGTGTAGCTGGTAGATTTGCTTCTCTCTTATTTCAAAAACGAACCGATACACTTAAAGATGTTTCTAAGTATTTTATAGTAGCTGTGGTTTTGTTTGTTGTTTTCAGTTGTGGTTATCTGTATTCGTTTATTGAAGCAATGCCGCATATAGCACGTGGTAAACCGGTTACTCTTGCTGAAGCTAACAGCGTAGCATTTACTCCATCGGCAATGATTTCGTTACTGTTTCCATTTGCTACTGCAAGCAAACTATACTCTTTGGGTACCGATATTTCTATGGCAAATGGGTATATGGGATTTATGTTCTTTCCATTTTTGCTGTTAGGAGTTTTTAAAACACGTTTAAAGCCTTTTCAAAAATGGCTTTTGGCATTTGCCTGTATCTGCTTATTAGCGTCATTGGGCAAATACTGTTTTGTTCGCACGTTACTATACCACTATTTGCCAGGCATGAATATGATTCGCCACGCGGCTATATTCAGAGTGTTTGCACTTTTGGGATTTATGGTGGTGGGCGCAAACGGTTTTCAATGGTTTATTGACAGCATTCGAGGTTCTAACCTGACTTTGGCAAAAAGACTATTGATTACTTACTCTATACTACTGCTGTTAGCTGTTGTGTTTTTCTTTATAAGCACGGGGCATGTCAATAACATGGTAGCGCCTTATAATTCAACTGACATTTTTTTGTTTAATCAAACAGAATCTGTATATACTCATTTGTTGCTGCAAAGCACAATCCAACTTGTCTTATCTCTACTTGTTCTCGTTGTTTTGCTTTACCGAAACATTACCCCAGCTGCAAAATCAATTTGTTGTTGCGTTATAGTGGTTATTGATATGGTTATTGCTGCACAGTTAAATCTGCCGGCAACTGTAATCAGTGAAACTAAACCTAGCGAACTGCAATCGAAGTTAAATGAGTATCCAAAAGGGTTTCCAGTACCACCTCTGCAACCCATGGCGAGCATTTCGCATATAAGTAACGGCACCACTTTACCCATTTGGTATAACATGAGTTTTTATAGAAAAACCCCATCACATGACGGCTTCAACAGTTTTTATCTGCAAGGCGCAGATGACTTCAAAACGTCTGCGGAAGCTGTAGATGTAATGGCTAATCCATATATTTTTTCCAGAGACGGAAATGTAAATTTAGAAGTCCGGAAATTTTCCCCGTCCGAGATTAAAGTTCATTACTCAAGTAGTAGAAGTTCCGATATAATTTTGCAACAAAACTTTTATGAAGGTTGGAAAGTAGAGACCGACAACAGCCCATCTTTGCTGTTAATGGCTTATGGAAACTTATTGAGTTGCCAAGTGCCGGAAGGTGACCACACTGTAACATTCACCTATAATCGGCCTGAAATCAAATTTTTATTTTGGCTTACAGTTGCATCGTTTATGCTGGCAGTAATATTTCTTTTGGTAAAAAGTAACCGCAGCTAATTGAGCAAAAGAATTTTTGCTACTTGTTTTTCTTTACCTAAATCAGTAGAACTAAACACAAGATATACACCGCTTTTTGCCCGGTCGCCTTTGTAGCCTCTGCCATTCCAGATCATTTGTGTGCCATTTGCTTTGCCCTGGTAAACCAGAGTGCCGCTTACGTCTGTAATTTTAACGTATGCATTTTGCGTAAGCCCTTTAATAGCAATTGGCCCATCGTACTCATGCTTAACCGGGTTGGGGTAAACCATTGCTTTTTCTTCACCGCTGAAACCAACTGCATCGCCCTGGTACGAAACTAAACCACCTAGAGTGCCAATGAATACTTCACCGGTAGTTTCTTCTATGGCTATGTCTGTAATTTGGTTATCGGGTAATGGGCTATTGTCTTTCGTAAACTTTAGTAATTCGTTTTTCCCATCAGCGCTAATCAACCAAAGCCCGTTGGTGGTTCCAATCCATTTGCGGTTAGCCGCATCTACTGCAATGGCACGTACGCTTTCTGTGCCAAACAAGTACCCAATATATCCATCTCTTTCAACTTTAATTTGATCGGCATCGCATCCATTTGAAGTAAGTACACTGCCAGCGCAATAAAATATACCAATCCCTTGGTTTGTTCCTGCCCAAATATTGCCCTCTTTGTCTTCAGCAATACAATGTACTAACTCACTGGGCAATGCTCCTTGCCCGTCACCCACCTTTAACTGTCGCATGCGATCATCTGAAGCATCGTCAAAGGTGTTGTTGTGGCTCCAAACCAAAATTCCATCACCACCTCTTCGGATAGGCATCCATAGCTGATCATTTTGGTCAACCATAATTCTTTTTATTTGGTCGAAACCATATGGAAACGAAAATTGTTTCCATTCGCCTGTAACAGTAAGCATCTTCAGTTGTTTGGTGGCGCCAGCATTTCCCATCCACAGGTTTCCGTAGCTATCTTTAGCCAACGCGCTTATTTTGGTACGTTGTGCATCGCCTGTTGCACCTTCTAAAATGCTGTTGTTCTTATCGTATGTCTGTAAGTTTCCATTGGTGTTGTTCAACTCTATTAGCCCTGACCGATACGAACCCACATAGGTTTTGCCTGTGGCCGAAATTGTAGCAACCGAAAGCACATCGCCATAGTCAGAAATACTTGGAAAGGTTGATCCGTTATAAATTTTCCATTTCCCATCAGAGAATGTAAAGAATCCGTCAAAATTATTGGTATAGCCCCAAGAGTCATCTACTCCACCCGAAGCTACACGTAAAACATTATCTGTAGCTTCCATACCAAAAACTTTAGCGGAACCGGGGCCGTCAGGAACAATTCGCTCAACATCACTTCCTGAAAATCTGGCTAACCCATTCCACAAATCTGCTACCCAAGAAAAACCATTGCTCTCGAACCAGCTTTGAGACCGAGCGCCAAACGGTGAGGCATTCACCGAAAGAGTATAGTTGCTATCCACTTTGCCTAGCCGGGTGCCATAACCTGAAATTTCGTGGCTGGTAAAATAAATTTGACCATTAACCTTGCTTAAACTTGTAATCTGAAAACCAGGTTCAAAGTATATTTTTCGCCAAACCCCGTTCTGCTGCTCAAAAAGAGAATCACTAATAACAGCATAAGCCTTGCTTCCATTTAATTGAACATAACTCACTTTTTTTTGTGGTAAACTGTCAGCATTGCCATACAACTTCCAACTATTAAAATTTTGCAGGTTGGTTGAGTTGTAAGCGGCACGTTTTAAGCCTTCTTCAGTAGCTGCATAAATTGTATCGTTATTTATATAAGTAGCGTAAGTTTTTACCTGCCCGCCTGTTGAGCCTATTACGTATGTTGCGCTTATCTCTTTCATGGCCAGATTAATTACAGAAACTCCCATATCAGTAGAGATGTATGCTTTGCCATTAAAAAACGATACACTATTTACTGCAATTGCTCCGGATGTTGACTCGTTTTTTATATCCGGAATATTATACACATCGGTTCCGTTAAAAATCAAATCAATGTTGCTATTAATATAAGCAATAACTAAAACGTTAGATTCTATACTATAAGCTATAGTTCGGATGCCAACATCGCTTAGCCCTGTAGCTTTATCATAGGTTTGAATAACTCCCGAGCTTTTTTCGTAACTAAAAACAGAGTTTGTACAGGCGCAGTAGATAAAATCGCCAGCGTTACAAACCACAGTGGCAGATCCATAAGGGGTAAAACTTTTCCATGTGCCTAGCGTTCGCCCCTGTGAGTTAACAGTAGTCAACTCAAAAACACAAACAACAACTACTAAAAACTTCTTCAAAAAACTCATGTGGCTAATGTATTAAATGCCACCATAAACGCTAAAACATGAAGTATATTGTGAGAGGAAAAATGTCTTTTTACGCAAAGGTGCCTAATTGGTCTTTACAATTATATTCGCCCCTCATTTTACAGAACAATGAACCGTAAGAATAGCGACAAGCCGAATCAATATCCCGAATACGACCAACTGCATCTACCTACTATTGAAAAAGAAATTTTGAAATGGTGGGAGGAGAATAAAGTTTTTGAAAAGAGTGTAGAGAGCCGCCCAGATGACAAACGCTTTGTGTTTTACGAAGGACCGCCAAGCGCAAACGGAAAGCCCGGCATACACCACGTAATGAGCCGCACCATTAAAGATTTGTTCTGTCGCTTTAAAACTTTACAAGGTTATCGCGTTGAAAGAAAAGCGGGCTGGGATACTCACGGCCTACCGGTTGAACTTGGAGTAGAGAAGCAAATAGGAATTACGAAAGCAGATATAGGAACAAAAATCACAGTGGCTGAATACAACAAACTGTGCCGAGAAGATGTGATGAAGTTCACCGATATCTGGAACGACCTTACGCGCAAAATGGGTTACTGGGTAGATATGGACAACCCATACATTACCTATGAAAACAACTACATTGAAAGTTTGTGGGCTCTGCTGAAAAAACTATACGACAAAAACTTGTTGTATGAAGGTTATACCATTCAACCGTATTCGCCAGCTGCGGGAACAGGTTTAAGTTCTCACGAGTTGAACCAGCCCGGTTGCTATAGAAATGTGAAGGATGTAAGTGCAATAGCGCAGTTTAAAATCAAAGATGTATCTAAGTTCAAAGCTGATGGTGATGTTTTCTTTTTGGCTTGGACGACAACTCCGTGGACACTTCCTTCAAATACTGCGTTAGCAGTAGGAAAAGAAATTGAGTATGTATTAGTGAAAACCTACAACGCATTTACCCACCAATTGGCGCATGTAATTCTCGCAAAAGATTTGCTCGGTAAATACTTCGCTACCGAAAATGCTGAACTGAGTTTTAATGAATACAAAAAGGGCGACAAGAAGATTCCGTTTGTTGTTCTACAAAATTTCAAAGGTTCTGAACTCGAAGACATCCGCTACGAGCAACTTCTTCCTTACACTCAACCAACCGATGGAGATGCTTTCCGTGTAGTGCTTGGAGATTTTGTAACTACTACCGATGGAACCGGTATTGTTCACATTGCCCCTTCGTTTGGTAGCGATGACTTTAAAGTGGCGAAGCAAAACGGCATTGGCTCGCTTACATTGGTGGATAGAAGCGGAAAGTTTACGGGAGATGTAAATGACTCAGTTTTTCCGTTGGCCGGCCGTTTTGTAAAAGAAGCTTACCTCACCGAAGCAGAAAAAGAACAGGAATTCAAGTTGCAGCATGAAATTATGCGCGTAAACAACATCATAGCTGATTTAAAAAGCTACATGAGTGTAGATGACTTGATTGTGCTAAAGCTGAAATTGGAAAACAAACTTTTTAAAACCGAGAAATACGAACACAACTACCCCCATTGCTGGCGCACCGATAAACCGGTAATTTATTATCCGCTCGATAGCTGGTTCATTCGCACCACGGCTGTAAAAGATAAGTTGATTGAACTGAACAAAACCATCAACTGGAAACCTGCACATACAGGCGAAGGTCGCTTTGGTCAATGGTTAGAAAACTTAGTGGACTGGAACTTATCCCGCTCGCGTTATTGGGGAACTCCACTTCCAATCTGGACAACGGAAGATGGTAGTGAAACGAAGTGCATTGGTTCAATTCAAGACTTGGAAACCGAGGTTGCAAAAGCAATTGCTGCCGGAGTATTGTATTCAAAATCCGAAATCCGAAATCCGAAATCCGAAATTGAACTTCATAAACCCTACGTTGATAACATAGTTCTTGTGTCCGATTCAGGCAAGCCGATGACACGCGTTCCTGATTTGATTGATGTTTGGTTTGATTCTGGCGCTATGCCTTACGCACAATGGCATTACCCGTTGGAGAACGAGGCTACTTTCAAAAGGAATTTTCCGGCTGATTTTATAGCGGAGGGTGTTGACCAAACACGTGGATGGTTTTTTACGCTGCACGTGTTAGCCGTTGCACTTTTCGATTCTGTGGCTTACAAGAATGTAGTAAGCAACGGTTTGCTGCTTGATAAGAACGGCAACAAAATGAGCAAGCGATTGGGCAATGTGATTGATCCGTTCGATACCATAGAAAAATATTCAGCCGATGCTACCCGCTGGTATATGATGCGCAACAGTGATCCATGGGAGAACATGAAATTTGACATGAACGGCTTGCAGGATGTTATCCGTTCACATTTTGGAACATTGTATAACACCTACGGGTTCTTTGCACTTTACGCCAATATTGACGATTGGAAAATTGACGAACAGAATATTGTTCCGGTTGCGAAACGTCCGGAGCTTGATCGTTGGATAATTTCAAAACTGCAGTCGCTGATAAAAGAAGTAACGGCTTGTTATGAAGTTTACGAGCCAACAAAAGCGGCACGCGCTATCGAAAAATTTGTGGATGAAGATTTGAGCAACTGGTATGTGCGCCTTAACAGAAGACGTTTTTGGAAAGGCGAAATGAGCGGAGACAAAAAAGCCGCTTACGAAACTTTGTTTGAGTGCCTGAGTGTTGTTGCACAGCTAATGAGCCCTATTGCTCCATTCTTTAGTGATTGGCTTCACAAGAATTTGAAATGCAATAACTCTTCGGTGCATACTTCGTATTTGGTGAAAGTTGCTGAAAATCTGATTGATAAAGATTTAGAGGAAAGAATGGAGTTAGCGCAACGTACTTGCTCACTTATTTTATCACTACGCAAGAAAGAGAAAATTAAAGTTCGGCAGCCGCTTTCTAAGGTGTTGATTCCTGTTTTCAATGAAAAAATGAAAACACAATTACAGAAAGTAGAAACTTACATATTGAACGAGGTGAACGTAAAAGCAATTGAATATGTAGATGATGCTTCGGGTATTGTGAAGAAAAAAATCAAACCAAACTTTAAGGAGTTAGGCAAGCGAGCAGGGCAAAAAATCAAGGCCATACAAAATGCAGTAACTGCATTTACATCTGACGACATTTCAAAAATTGAACGCGAGCAGAAATACACATTGCAATTTGATGGTGAAGTGTTTGAGTTATTACTTACTGATGTAGAAATTCAAACAGAAGATATTCCGGGTTGGCTGGTGGCGAGTGAAAGTGGTTTGACAGTGGCATTAGATGTTACCATCACTGAAGATTTGCGCAACGAAGGCAATGCGCGCGAGTTTGTAAATAAAGTACAGAACCTACGCAAGGACAAAGATTTTCAGGTGCTGGATAGAATTAAGGTTGCGGTAGTAAAAAACCAAACTCTGGAATCTACGCTCACTACTTTCAAAGATTATATCAGCAGCGAAATTCTTGCTAAAGAGATTTTAGTGGTGGATATGCTGAGTGAATTTGATGAAATAGAATTTAACGATGAAATTTTAAAAGTACACGTAACGGTATTTAACTAACATGAAAGCATACAAACCATTCCTTCTTGTTCTTGTAATCTTAATTATTGACCAAATCACCAAGTTTTGGGTAAAAACAAACATGTATTTAGGGCAAGAAATTTCTCTCACATCATGGCTCAGTTTACACTTTACCGAAAATCCGGGCATGGCATTTGGCATGGTGTTGCCCGGTGTTTGGGGCAAATTGTTTTTAAGCGCGTTTCGTTTGGTGGCAGTAGTGGGCGGGGTTTGGTTTATTCTTCGGTTGATAAAACAAAATGCCCATTGGGGTTTTATTACTACTTCGAGTATGATACTGGCAGGTGCTATCGGTAATATGATTGACGGCACTTTTTATGGAGTACTTTTCTCTGACAGTTACCACGGTGCTGCTGTTTTTCTTCCTGAGCAAGGATATGCCGGATTTTTACAGGGGCTTGTTGTAGATATGGTTCACGTGCGTTTGTTCGAATTTACCTTGGGCGGAGCCACCTACGAGTTTTTCCCGTTTATATTCAACATTGCCGATTCAGCAATAACCGTTGGGGTTTTCATAATCCTTATTTTTCAAGGAGTGTTTTTTAAAGAAAACAAGCAAGTAGAAATCCAGAACAGTGTATCTGAAAAAGTTTGAGTAAGTTAAAATTCAGTAAACGACTGAACTATCATGTTCAAGTCTTTTCTCTTTTCTCCGTCTTCGAAAAGTTTTACAAAATTTTTATTGAGATAGCTTTGTGGTACTTCAAAAATCTTATTGTCAATAAATTCTTTTGCAAAAGTAAGGACAGTTGTAGTCATATTTTTGCTCCCTTTGTTCACCTCTTCTGCTTCCCAGATTGTTCCGTTGGGTAACTGAGCGCTGCTCCAGGCATCTATTAACCGTAGAAACGGAATTAGATGATTAAAATTGAAAGCTGTTTCACTGTACCAGAAAGAAATTTTTTCGGCTTTATCTTCTGCCATGTATTTGGTCATCTTAATGCCATACTCCTCTTTTAATTGGCCATTTGGCTTCGGTGTTATTCCTGAATTAATTTTGTAGTTGTCTTTAAGTTTGTTCTTTTCATAAAGAGCCATTAGTTTGTATAACGGATAAACTATGGCTACCTTTTTATCAGGTTGAGAAACGGTTGTCAACTCACCTGTTCTGAGGTCAATAATGTAGTGCGAGTATTTTGGATTCCCTCCCTCAGTGTTTTTAATTAACACCAAACTATCCTTCACCGAAATGTGGAGCTTTGAAATTTGCCCCGCACCATTTTTGAAAGTCAGTGAATACGTGCCTTCGAAAATTTCTTTCGAAAAGGCCGTAACACAAAAAAAGAAAGTGAGAAGAGTAGCCAACATTTTTTTACTCATAAAAGCAGATTGAAAATTTTATTTCCGAAAATATAAACCGCTACCACAGTAGCTATTATGGCTGCCAGCAACACAGCGCCTGCAGCAATATCTTTTACCATTCCCGCTTTCTCGCCATGTTCAGGCGAAACCATATCTACCAAACCTTCGAAGGCCGTATTCATCATTTCAGCCACCAACACCAAACCGAAGGTTAACGCAATAATACTCCATTCAATAGCTGACAGTTCGAGAAAAAATCCTGCTGTGGTTACTACAGCCACCGCCAATAAATGTATGCGTATGTTTTGCTGCGTTCGCACAGCAGTTAATATACCCTGAAATGCGTACACAAAACTTTTCAAAAGCTTCCTCATAAAATTGAATCAATCGCCTTTTCTAAAAACGAGTCATCGCGGTCGAAATTATGAAAGCCGCTGTAGTTTTCTGATTGTGCTATAGCCACCCTTAAGTCAAACTGGCTTTGCTTTACAGAATATGCAATATTGTTTTTCATGAGTTCAGCAGAAATATACTGCTGTTCGGTCTGTCCGGGTGTAGGCACAAAAACAGCTCGAGCTTCCATGCGCGCCATGTCCATAACAGTGCTATAACCTGAGCGTGCAATTACTACTTCGCTTTGCGCAATCACTTCATTCAAATCCTCAGAGGTAAGGTAGTTAGCAATAGTAAACTGCTGATATTTATTGAAGTATTTGTTTGGTGTTTCCGTTTTTCCACGAATAATTATTGTGGGTTCATTCATTTTCTTCAACTGTGCGGAAAGCATGTTATCAAAAACAGTTCGCTGAGGTTCCGGGCCTGAACAAATGGCACATACTTTAAACTTTTTAGGTAAAGTCTTCTTTTCGAAACGTGACAAAAGACCCAGATAACGTAAATTCAAATTGCCTTTATGCTTCAGCAAAAGAGGTATGAAATTTTTCTCCGGTGCGGGTATCCAACATTCTGCAAACTGTTGAATATACTTTTCATTTTGCCGGTTAACAGCTTCCTCAAACCATTTTATAAACCCTGGCATCTGTATGTTCAACTGATGCGTAATAAAAATTGATTTCACCTGTTTGCTGTAAGCACCGTAGCGATTATCGGATATAACCACATCTATCTGGTTGCGTTCAACAATTTTTTCAATCTGTATTTGCTCTTTTCTTATAGCGGATAAAAATTTGGGCACCTGTATGGCCATAGAAAAAACCATAGAAGCACCTGATGGATAAACAGGACCGTAGGGAACTATTTCGAAACATCGTAATTCAGGGAATTCTTTTCTAAGTAACTCTAGTGCTCTTCCAGAGGATGCAATATAAACGGTGCAGTTCTTCTTGATCAATAATCTAATTATAGGAATACAGCGTGAAGCATGACCCAAACCCCAATCGAGTGGGGCAACCAAAATTCGCTTGCTTGTGTTCAATTCTTATACTTATTTTCGACTTTCAACGTTGTAAGTATATGAAGAACTACTTAAATACATTAATAAAGTGCCTGTGCATTTTTGCCGTAGGAATTATGTTATCAAGCACTTTACCCTCTTGCAAAGCCAGCCGTTGCGACTGTCCTGAGTTTGGCGGACATAGGCTGAAACATTGATGACAAAAATCAGTTTACCAGAAACTCCTGCAAGTTTTCATTGCTGAAACCCCAGCTGGGTTTGTTCAGGTTCCAACGTAACTTATTTTCTACAAGATAACGCGCTGCTGCGTCAACAGTATTCCAATCCACACATGGGCGTTCGCAAGCAAATTGCAAAAGTTCAATTGGGTTAGAGTGAGAATCCCATCCGTCTAAGTGGAAAATGTGATAGATACAAGCTTTGGGCGGAAATATTTCCTGCTTATAACCTGCAGCAAGTGCCGCAAATACTCCCATGCTATCTATATGAATAGAATACATATCTATTTCAGGATAGCCCTGAATTTCAATCCATGCTTCTTTTGTAAGCATGGTAAAATCTCCGCAAGCGTGAGTGTCGAGCAAAACAAAATCTTCATCTCCACGAACAGGTTTTCGTAAAATTCCTATGACATAGTTTAGAAGTTTAACTGTATTTTTAAATCCGAACATGAAAGCTGGCAGCCACCCAACAAACCGGAGAATGTAAACATTGCCGTAACGTTTCAGAATATTTCCGGCAGCATACTTCAGCTTTTCCTGTTCACTCTTTAAATCCATTACTTCTGCAGGAATATCGCAACGGTTAGCGCGGTAAAAAAACTTCGGATCTAATTTCTTTTCGGCAAAAACATCGAAACACTCATCGCTGAAAATTATATCAATGTTGGTACAGACAACAAACTTTCCTTGCGCTCTACGAATGCCTACATTCTTGGCTATCATTTGATAGAGGGGCATTTTAGATGCATAGAAAAATCGTTGATGAATTTCGGCTGGTACAACTACATAACGAATGGTCAAAAAATCTCCGGCAGCAGGAGCAGGCAACACATCTTTAAGTAAAGGCTTTCCCACAGGCGGATTCCATTCTACAACTACCAACTCAGTTTTAAGCTGGGTTCTGTTGGCTTGATAGATAAGGTTTGTTACGCAACTCGATATGCGCTTAAGCATATCGCCACCATGATTATCGTTTCGCGCTGCTACTACTACTGATAAATAAAAATCTGACATTGGTTATAAATATATTTCGGGTAGTTGCATGTCGCTCCCTCCCCAGTTTTCGTTTTTGGTATAGTAAATACTTTGCCAACTGTGACGCATCATATCATTGGCTGCCTGATAATAATTATCATAAGCGCGGTTCATTTCCGCGTTACGATTATGGTGCTCGTATCTCCGCTCATGTTCTTGATGAAACACCGGCTGCAAGAAAGTTTGCTGATAAATACCCGCTGCACCAGCTTTTACCACCAATAATGCGTCCACGTGCAATGGTAAATAATTTTGCTCGGTGTAACCGTTAAGAACATGCCAATCATGCCGGTGCATCAACATAAAATCGCCACTTGCGTTACAATGCCACATTAATTCAGGTTGCAGGAGAAACCGCGGGTAATACCAAGGGTTAAAAACACTTTTGTAGTAATTGAGGTAAATCTTCCACTTGTTGTACCAGGTATTCAACTTACGATAAACACGCAGCACGAAAAAATTCCTGAAAGCAAAATCAACCGACTTGCCTTCTATGTGCATTTTAAATGAATTCGCATTAAGACATTTAATGAACTCCTTTGGGTCATGCAGATTAACGGAAGCCGGTTTGTGATAATCGTATCTATCTACACGGTAAAACTTTCCCGAAGCCAATTTCTTTTCCGCTATTGCTTTAAAAACTGATGGGTGAATAATAATGTCCGGATTCATCACTAAAACAAACTCGCCCCTAGCTCGATAGATGCCAACGTTTTTTGCGAAGTACTCTAAAAACGGAAGCGGCTTGAATACGTTTCTGTTTTCAATTGTTTGGTGAACATCATTACTAACAGTGATAAACCGAACAGAAATATACTGGCGGTTGAAATCTGTTGGAATTATTTTTTCGAGTGAAGGACGTTCATCAACCGGGTTGTAATTTACAATCAGCAATTCAGTGCTGATTTTGTATTCACCCAGCATTTTAAACAACCAAGAAACACAGAGCGAAAACCTCTCTTCGAAATCACCACCGTAATTATCGTTTCGTCCGGCTAAAACAATACTGAGATATGGAGTAGAATCAGACATTTACAAGAAATTACTGGTTGACAAGGTAATACAGCAAATCTATTCTGACTCTGACAAGTTCTTGTTCGCTTTCTTTTTTGCGCGCCACCAAAAATAGCCGACAGTGCCTATTAAGAGATACGGTGTAAAGAACAAATACATAACACCCTTGTTAATTCCATCCGAATTAGTAGAGCCGGCATCGCGCGAGGTTTCTGCGGTTGCCTGGCACATGCTGCATTGAGAATTTACATCTACTACACACAAGCAGAGAGAAAAAGTGATGATGATGGAGAATAAAAATCGTTTCATAGTTATGCAATGTTTACGCGTTTAGCAATGTCGTAATTGTTTCTATCCACTGCTTTGCGTGAAATAAGTTCACCCAAAAATCCGGCAACAAACAACTGAACTCCTATTATGAGCGATACCAATCCAAGATAAAACATAGGGCGCTCTGTCATTCGGTACTGCTGAAAAACAAATTTACCTACTGTAAGATAGAGTACAATACAAAAGCCGGCAAAAAAACTCAAAACGCCTAAACCTCCGAAAATATGCATGGGTCGGTTAGCAAACCGGGTCATGAATGTAACTGACAGCAAATCGAGAAACCCGTATAAAAAGCGTTCCATACCAAACTTTGTTACCCCGTACTTACGTGCCTGATGTTGCACTATCTTCTCCCCTATTTTAGTGTAGCCGGCTTTTTTTGCTAACACGGGTATATAGCGGTGCATTTCACCATAAACTTCTACACTCTTTACCACTTCACTTTTGTATGCCTTAAGTCCGCAATTCATGTCATGTAGTTTTACCCCTGACATAACGCGTGTGGCACCGTTGTAAAACTTCGTGGGTATTGTTTTAGAAATAGGGTCGTATCGCTTCTGTTTCCACCCACTTACCAAGTCGTAGCCATCTTCTGTTATCATTTTGTATAACGCGGGAATCTCATCAGGCGAATCCTGTAAATCGGCATCCATGGTAATAACTACATCGCCTTGTGCTTGAGCAAACCCCACTTGCAATCCCGCACTTTTGCCGTAGTTTCTTCTAAACCTAATGCCTTTGATAGCCGCGTTTCCCTCAGCCAACTGTTCTACTACCAGCCAACTCTTGTCCTTACTACCATCATCTATCAGCAGTATCTCATAAGTAAAGTTGTTAGCCAGCATTACACGCTCCACCCAAGCGGTTAACTCAGGTAAAGATTCTTCTTCATTAAACAAAGGTACAACTACGCTTATTTGCATTATTCAACTGGTTTTGGCTGTTCGTGGCGGTTAGGCCGGCTTACAAAAAGAGCAACAAGTACTGAAAGTATGGCACCTATACCTAAACTTTTAGCGTAACCTTGAACTGTATCCATCAAACTCGGCTTAAAATCTTCAATCTTTATTCCGTCAAGAGTTTCCTCAATTTTTTCGTCTGGCGCTCCAAACTTTTCCATACTCTCGGCTGTGGTTTGCTGCACTAACTTATGCAGTTCGGCTGGATAATCTTTGTCAATTATGTTTGGAATCAAAAAACCTGTCACAGAGCTGAATAACAATGTGATGGCCAAAATAGTTGTGCAACTGATAAACCCCTGCTGAAAAGTTAAATTGCCTTGTTCGCGTTTCTGCGAAACTGTTCCCCAAACAGGTATAAATACCATGATGCCCAAATAGAAAAAACCGACAAGCATCTGCGACATAAAACCACCAAAAAGCTGGCGATAAAACATATAGCTGAGCACACCTATAATTGATGCTACAATTCCGCCAATTAGCCCGTAGCGGATAGATGTGCTGTAATTCATGATCATAGTTTGTAAACAATAATAAGGTAGGCAAAACTAAAAACCACACGCACTTTTTTTTAAAGCATGTAAAACAGTAACAAATAGGCCATCAAAAAGCTAGTTTACATAATTTACTTTCCCTGTTTTGTTAACTGACAACCTCTGTTCTGTGTTTTGAATATTATCAACTAAAATTGTGTAAAACATATTTGTTAGAACAATAATGAAAAGTTTCCGTTATAGTATTCTTGCAACCGTGTTTGCCAAAATGAAGTTACGCGTTTACATTCTTGTTGGCTTCTGTTTAATGTTCAATTTCAACATTGCACAGCATTGTTACCCGGGGTGGTTATACACCATGCCAGTAACTATACATCATCAGGCACCCGCCCCGTTGTTTCAATTCCAGGTAAAAGTTGAGATAAATACAGCTGCTCTTATCAACGCAGGCAAAATGCAACCCAACGGAAGCGATATTCGTTTCGTAGCTTTTTCACAGTGTTGTAAAAACATTCCGTATTATGTAGAGGCAGGCATCAATACGCCAAACACTATTATTTGGCTCCGTACCGACAGCTTGCCTCAAAATGCTCCAGGTATTTTTATTATGTATTATGGTAATGATACGGCCAGCAACCAAAGCAATGCAGCAAACGTGTTTGACTGGTACGAAGGGTTTAATTTTTCGGGAAGCGTGTTGAGTTTGGAGTGTTCAGGCATCAATGCTTCTGAAACACCACTGGCGGGGAAGCATACCTTTAATTGGCAACAAAACGGGGTGTGGGCTTCGGATAGCAACTTCAACTTCAACAAACCATTGGTAGCTGAGGCTAAAGTTGACACGTTTACCGGTAACAATGCAGGCCTGTATTGGATTAAATCGGGACAGAAAAAGGGCTATGGATTACAGCACGATGGTAACAGCTTTCATATTACACGTACACAACTAACAGATAGCGGCTATTGCAAACAGCAAGTAGCCGTGTCCGGAACCTTCAACCCCGCAATGAACAAAATTTGGAATATAGCGTGGGTCAACGAAGGATTTCAACAAGTAGCCATGGGTGGTTTGCCTCCGTTAAATACAAACGACAGTCTTGTAGATAAAAATGAACCACTCAAAGTTTGTATTGGTGGCACAAGCAATAGTAGCGGCACAATGACGGTAGATTGGGTACGTGTGCGTAAGTGGATTGACCCACCACCTTTATTCAATGTTGGTGTAGAATCTGTAAATCCTCAACCCGGTTTTTTGGGAGCCGATCAAACCATTTGTTTTGGGCAACTGGCTACCTTCGATGCTTCCGGAAACGGATTAACTTATTACTCATGGAGCACAAGTAGTGCAGATGCAGCTATTACGGTAAGTACTGCAGGCTTGTATAACGTAACTTCTTATCTCTACAACTGTTTGGTGTTTGATTATGTTTCATTGTTTGTAAATCCGTTGCCCAATGTTACAGCCAATGCAAACCCCGCCACAGTATGTGCTGGCGATTTATCTGAGCTAACTGTTTCCGGTGCACTGTCTTATTTATGGTTTCCGTCAAACTCAGTAAACGATACCATTAACATTTATCCCGACCTTACTTCACAAATACTAGTTACCGGAACAGATAGTAACGGGTGTTCAAAAACAGATACTCTTTTAATTAAGGTGGCAACACCCGAACTCAACTTTCCTGACACAATCTATGGATGCGGGTCTGTTTTGCTCAATGCCGGAAATGAAGGCGATACATACTTGTGGAGTAACAGCAGTACACAACAAACATTATTGGTAAACACTTCCGGCACTTATTGGGTACTGGTAACCGATACGATATTCGGATGCGAAAACTCTGATACTTTAATGGTTCAACCATTGCCAAAACCCGTAACTGAACTATTACTACCCCAAGACACATTTTGCAAACAAAACAACGCTATTGCGCTGAACGGAATACCCTCTGGGGGCATATATTACGGAGATGGAGTAAACGGAAATATGTTTGTACCATCTAACGCTTTGCCGGGTGTTGACACACTTTATTATTACTATACCGACCCTAACGGTTGCAAAGACACTGCTGAAGCAGTGGTGTTTATTGATATTTGTAACGGAATTGAAGGAACTACTGAAACGGGTTTTCAGATTTACCCCAATCCCTTAAAACAACATACACAATTGTTTGTAAAAAATTTCCCGATTGGAGGTAGCGTAAATGTTTTCACTCAGCAAGGAATATGGTGTGGTCATTACACTTCATCTTCCATACACCTTTTGCCTAAGCAACTAAGTGCCGGTTTTTATCTTTTGAAAATCTACGCATCAGGTAATCAACAATCAACAAAACTTGTAATTACTGATTAACATTTTTGCTTACTCGCCACACCGGTAATTAACATGTAAGCCTTTGCAATTTTCATTTTTATGTTTGCTACCTAAATGATGTTATGCCAAAAGTAGATACAGCGCTTACCCGAATGTTGAACATAGATTATCCGGTTATTATGGCTCCTATGTTTTTAGTCAGTAATACAAAAATGGTAATTGAATCTTGTAAAGCGGGAATTACCGGAGCCATACCTGCACTAAATTATAGGACCGATGCAGAGTTCAGAAAGGCATTAGAAGAAATAAAATCTGCTACCGATAAGGCGTTTGGTATAAATCTTATTACCAACAAATCGAATATTCGTTTCGATGAGCAACTAAAAACATGTGTAGAATTTAAAGTCCCTTTTATTATCACATCGCTTGGCTCCCCTGAAAGCACAATTCATGCATGCAAACCCCACGGAATAAAAGTGTTTTGCGATGTAATTGATTTAGCCTATGCGCAAAAGGTTGAAGCCATGGGCTGCGATGCTATAATTGCTGTAAATAACGAAGCCGGTGGACATGCAGGAAAAATTTCTCCGAAAGACCTTATAAAAACCTTAGTAGAAAACTGCAAAGTGCCTGTAATATCAGCCGGTGGAGTAGGTAACGGACAACAAATGAAAAAGATGCTAGACCATGGCGCCTGTGGCATTTCGATTGGCAGTCCTTTTATTGCCAGCCACGAAGCCCCTGTAACACAAGACTACAAAAATGCCTGTGTACGTTATGGGGCCAAAGATATTGTAATGACAACCAAACTTAGCGGCACACCCTGCACCGTAATTAATACAGATTACGTCAAGAGCATAGGAACAGAACAAAATTGGCTCGAACGCTTTTTGAATAGCAATAAAAAAATTAAAAAATGGACTAAAATGATTACCTACTACAAAGGAATGAAAGCATTGGAAAAAGCAGCCTTTGGCGCTACTTACCAAACCTATTGGTGCGCAGGACCATCTATTGAGTATGTGAAAGAAATTTTACCGGTAAAAACCATTGCTACAAACCTGGTGGAAGATTATTTAGCGGCAGTAAACAACAAAAGCTAACTCGCATAGTAAATAACATTCAAATACAATTTCTGAAATACAGTTTTATGAATAAGTTTAGACTGCCTCTTATCGCTTCACTATTTTCGCTCTGCTGTTTCTTTTCATCCTGTAAAAAGATAACAGAGGACAATCTTATAAACGGCTTATGGCTTTTAAACACTGTAAACATAGATACATCAACTGTAAATTATCTGACTGCATTTCCGCATTACAACACATCAGTTGATTGCTGCCAATACAAAATGGATTTTGAGAAAGACGGAACCATGCTTACATTTTACCTGACGCATGACACCTTACATTCGGTAAAAGGCGGTACCTGGTACGTTACCCAGTACAAGCAAGTTTACATCAACGTAGATGATTTCATTGACGGCACATTTGTTATTGAACAGCCTTCAATAAAAAAACGGATTTTAACCTGTGATAAGAACCACTTAAAGATTTATGACGGTATAAATCCGGCTTTAGATACTACCTATACTAAACTTGAACTTACAAAAATTTAGTTCTTCGCTATAACGCCAGAAAAAAATGCAGGTGTTTTATCGTTTACTTTTTGAGCGATCCTAAACTTATTCGCTGTTGAAAATTAACTGGAATTTTATGAGTAGTGCACAGCACTTTAATCTTTACGTTACCAATCAGCGACACGTCAGCTTCTTTATTGGTTACTATACCCCAAAGACTTTTTATGTTGTCGAGCAATGTGCCATCAGGTTTAAGACTTATGCCCAACGGAACACTAAAATCGCTTTTGGGCTTAATCAGTATATCACTCTTTTCACCCAATGTGCCTAAAATTTTTTTATCGAGTAAAACATCAATAGCTATATCTTTTACACGGCAACGAACAAAATTGGGGTTATGAAAAACAACATCAGCACCCAACTTAATACCAATATCTCCGGCTCGTTCAAACCGTGTGTTATTAACTGTTCTGAAAGTAGGAGGTAATATTCTGCAAGACGAGCAGGCAATTACAAGTAGGAAAACAAAAGGAATAACTCGCATAGACTTTTATTATTGCTAAAATAGAAATCTGCAAATACGGCTTTGATGTGTTTCCGTTTCATAAAAATACTTAACTCCTTTTTACATGACATTAGCTAAGCTTTGCGGTTCAATGCTTTGATTACATTCGCCAAGTTTTACAACAAAAAAATCGACATATATATTATGACAGAACATTTTCATTGCTTAATTATAGGATCTGGCCCTGCTGGTTATACAGCCGCTATTTATGCCGCCCGTGCCGGTTTAAAACCGGTTATGTACACGGGGCTTTTGCAAGGCGGGCAACTAATGAATACCACTGATGTAGAAAACTACCCGGGCTACCCTAAAGGAATCTTAGGCCCAGAAATGATGGAAGACTTCAAAAATCAGGCAGAGCGTTTTGGCACCGATATCCGCTTTGGCATGGCTACCAAGGTTGATTTTTCAGTTTCGCCCAAAAAAGTATGGATAGACGGAGAAAAAGAAGTAACCGCTGATGCTGTAATACTTGCCACAGGTGCAGAAGCTAAATGGTTAGGTTTACCAAGTGAAAAACGATTGAATGGCTCGGGTGTTAGCGCATGTGCAGTATGCGATGGCTTCTTTTTCAGAAAACAAGAAGTGGCGATTGTGGGCGCAGGAGATACGGCTTGTGAAGAAGCTATTTACCTTTCAAAACTTTGTACAACCGTTCACATGCTGGTGCGCAGAGATGAAATGCGTGCTTCTAAAATCATGCAGGAGAGGGTAGTTAATATCAAAAACATAAAAGTTTATTGGAATACCGAAACTGATGAAGTGTTGGGTGAAACTGTAGTGGAAGCCGTAAGAGTAAAGAATA
Source organism: uncultured Chitinophaga sp. (assembly GCA_964615305.1). Taxonomy (GTDB): domain Bacteria; phylum Bacteroidota; class Bacteroidia; order Chitinophagales; family LD1; genus Bog-950. The sequence continues at coordinate 200,651 of CAZTNA010000004.1, read as the reverse complement.
ACAAGACTGGTGAGTTAACAACTATACCTATTACCGGATTTTTTGTTGCTATTGGCCACCAGCCCAACTCAGCTGTTTTTAAAGAATATATTACCACAGATAGTGAAGACTACATTGTAACAGTTCCCGGATCAACCAAAACTAATGTAGAAGGTGTTTTTGCTTGTGGCGATTTACAAGATAAAACCTACCGCCAGGCAGTAACAGCTGCCGGAACAGGTTGCATGGCAGCCCTCGAAACTGAGCGTTGGCTCAGCTCAAAAGGCATTCATTAAATGTTTGAATACAAATACCGGTTCAAAACTTTATCAGCTTTTTAGTAGCTGTTGTTTCTCTGTTTTGCAGTTTTAGCCAATAAACTCCACTAGCTAATGGTTGTGCAATTACTAACACCCGCGACTCTAGCACTGATACAAAAACCACTTGCCCCTTCGCGTTTAGCAACTCAACTTTTGCATTTAAGTAATCAGAGCCAACTTCAACTGCAAAGCCCGCTTGTGTAAATGGATTGGGGAAAATTTTAATTACAGATGGTGTTTCTAAGCCTTCAATAGCCGTTACATTAACCGGTACGGCATTAGATAACGCAGAACAGCCGTTAGTGTCAGTAACAAGTACAGTGTAGCTTCCGGTAACTGTTGCCACATAAGTGCTATCTGTAGCTCCTTGTATTTGAGCATTGTTTAAATACCACTGATAACTTTCAGCACTGTATGCCGTAAGGGAATTGCCATTAACGCTTATGCTAACCGGTGGTTGTGGAAAAATTGAAACAGCAATCGGATTTGAAAGTGCCGTGCAGCCATTAGTGTCTGTTACTGTTACATAGTAGTTACCTCCTTGTTTGGCGTAAATACAATCGGTGGTTTCACCTGTGCTCCACAGGTAGCTTTGCAAGCTGTTGGGTGCACAAATCTGCGTACTGTCACCCGAGCAAAATACTGTATCACCTGCGTTAATTGTAACGTTTGTGCCATTGCTTGAACCTACCACTACTGTTGCTGTTGCTGAACAGCCACCACCGCCATCTACAGTAACAGAATAACTGCCCGCTGGCACATTGATTATAGTTGAATCTGCTCCTCCGTTACTCCAACTGTATGAAACTGCCGAACCACCAGTAACAGTTACCGTGGCAGATCCATCACTTGCACCACAAGTAGTACTGGTTGATGACGTAGATATTGTAATGCCGCTTGTTGATGTAACATTAATGGAAGCAGAAGCGGAACACACACCCGCAACATCTGTAACGGTAACTGTATAGCTTCCGGCTGTATATACAGTGTCGTTTGACCCAATTGTATTGTTACTCCAAACAAAGCTTGCTCCTATAGCATTAGTAGAAGCTGTAATTATTGAACTTGAGTTGTTACAAGTAATTGGTGCAGGAGAGTTAAATGTAATGGTGGGGGGCAAAAAAGGCTGCCCGTTGTTGCTTAAAGAGGTAATCCATACTGCATTAGCCGGTGAATTAGGAGCCCCGGGTGTTTCCTGAGTAGTTGCAGACGAGTCAATATAATTTGCCTGATTGAAAGGATCATTGTTTACCGTGTTTGCCATGTAAATAACCATACCGCTTTGTGAACCGTTGTAGTACACATTTACAGCCGTATTATTGTTTCCCCAACCTATTGCATGGTATGCAGCCGCATAATTAGCTGGTGAAACTGTATGAAAAGCATCATCACCATTAGCCATTCCTAAACCTACATAAGTGCCAATTGCAGAGTAAACAGTTCCCGGAACTGCGTATGTTGTCATACTGCCATTACTGGCAGGTAACGTAATGTTTTTTTGAATTACGGAAGAACTAACAGGTATTATGTACACCAAGTCGTTATCCGCATCGTTCGTATCAACAGAAAGAGCAGCTACTGCTGAGCTAACATCTGCATCGTTATAAATTAATATCAGTGAGCCAAGTTTTACGTTTGCCCACTGAGCAATGCTATCAAACCGTGCATGTCCACCGGCTATTCCTGTGCCTGCACCTGTAGCATGCCAACTGTTGTTGTCGTCTATAATCCAACCGCGAAGGTCAACGGTATTGTTACTGCCACAAACAGGTGTGCCGGTAACCAAAAACTCAATGTATTCTTTGGCTCCTGATGGGCCTTGTGAAAGTTCATTAATAATAAGCTGGCTATGGCTTTTAAATGAAAACATCAAAGCAACTACCAAGAGGAAGGCGTATTTCTTCATAATCAAGTTTGAGAGGCAATTATCGCATTAATGCCCGAATTAGCTAAAGTAGGATTTGTTTTAGCGGAAATTTAACGTGCATAGTAACGTTAACCCCGCAAGTCACAGAAGTAGAACAAACCAACTTACTGGGCAAGTTGATGTAACTCCCGATAAAACTGTTATTAACAATCAAACCCCTCGCCATTCTCCACAAAAAACAGGTGCAAAACTATTTATGGTGCTGCACATTTTTCTGTGCAAAAAATATGCAAACCTAAACTGCTACTGAGTTTCAATGCTGTTGATTTTAAAATACAGAACCCATAATTTCTGCACACTACTTTTTTCTAAATACTTCTATCCATAATTTTGCTTTTGCCTTTCAGTAATTTCTTTTCAACTAAATTTTTTCGGAAATGGGAACAACAGAAAATACAGCTATAGCGGCTGAGAGAGGAATACTCTCCTCTATTTTGAACGGTCAACCGGTTGGTTTGTTTTGGCAAAATAGTTTAAGCGCAAATCTTTTTCACGATAAGCGTCATCAAGTTATTTTCTATAGCATTCAACAAGTTGATTCAGAGGGAACTACCCCAGACATTTTGTTAGTTCAATCAGCCTTGACTAAATCCTCTCAACTAGAAACGGCTGGTGGACAAGAGTATCTGCAGTCTTTAACAGTTCCAATAAGTACTGCTTCACAATTTGATGCTTACGTTGAGTTAATCAGAAACAACAGAATGAAACATGCCCTTATAGAAATGGGTGAACGGCTGATTAGTATGGGAAACTGCCCTACCGAAGATGCAACTAACGACTGGGAAACAGCAATTCATGACATGAACAAAACCCAAGCAAGTTTTTATGTAAAATCTACGCCAAACATAAAGCATAGCGTAAGTGAATTTCTTGACGAACTAAACATCCGTCAAAATGGCGACAATAATCCAGATTTAGTATCCACGGGCTTCGAGTTATTGGATAATGAGTTTGGTGGCTTAGGAAACGGAGAACTGATTATTGTAGGCGCTCGACCTACTATGGGAAAAACAGGGTTTGCACTTTCCATGCTTGCTCATTTACTGATGAAAGAAAAAACTCCGGTAGCATGGTTTTCGTTAGAAATTTCAACTCAACAACTCATTAAACGTCTTGTTAGTATGCTGGCGCATGTGCAAAGCCCAAAAATTCAGAGTGGAAATCTTGACAAGGATGACTACGCTAAGGTCTGTGATGCTATTGTTAAGCTAAAAGCTGCACCACTGCATGTTATAGATGATCCCGGAATTCAAATACATCGTTTATTGCTCTTAGCCCGCAAATTGCACGAAATGCAAGGGATAAAAATGATAGTGGTTGATTACTTACAACTGATGGGATCTGACAAAAGAAACCGTAATGAATCCAGAGAATTGCAAATTTCGAATATGTGCCGAGCTCTAAAGCGCTTAGCGCGCGAGCTCAACATACCTGTAGTTGTTTTATCGCAGCTAAGTAGAGCCGTGGAAACAAGAGGAGGTGACAAGAAGCCAATTCTCTCTGACCTAAGAGAAAGCGGAGCCATTGAACAAGATGCCGATAAAGTTTTGTTTCTATATCGTGCAGAATATTACGGACTGGACTATGATGCTGAAGGCAAAAAAACCAAAAACACGGCTGAGGTAATTGTGGCTAAAAACAGGTTTGGCCCTGTTGGCACAATAAACCTGGAATTTGTACCCGACTTCTCGAAATTTAAAGACTTTGACGAACAAACAGGTGAACTAAGACCTAACGATATACCAATAGCTGATGAACAACTTCGCCAAAAGTTTAAGCGAGTGTTTTTACAGCAAGACGAAGACGATTTAGATACACCGTTTTAGGGGAGAGGCATATAAACTACTATGAGTCGGCAAGGACTTTAGGGCTGTGTTAACTGCGGCCTGCTATCAATGCTTGCTTATTCATTGAGGTTGCTCCGCAACCTCAATAGTTTTCTTTTCGAGATAGTAAAAAATGCCTTTTGCCCTAGCGGTTTTGTAAAAAAAACAATCAAATGAAAACACCGGTAATGCAATTTTCAGAGTTAACCAGTATTGATGATCTTCCTGAATTCTTGGGAATTTCAAGTCATTCGCTTAAAGAAGCTATTTTTTCTACTGAAGTAAGCTATGAATCTTTCTTTATAGCGAAGCGGAAGGGTGGCAAAAGAGAAATTGAGGCTCCAACTGATAATTTGAAGAAAATACAGGCAGCATTAAATAAATGCCTGCAAATAGAATACTGCCGCGTTCGTCCTGATTGTGCTCATGGATTTATAGCCAAAAATATGGAAACAAAACAGGCGAAAAACATAGTTACCAATGCGGCATTGCACATTGGTGCAAAACAACTGTTAAACATTGACCTGCTGAACTTTTTCCATGGCATAGATATTTGGCGTGTAAAAAGAACATTTATGTCGTATCCGTTTTACTTCAGTAACGACTTTGCATCCTGTCTGGCTATTTTAACCAGTTACAAAGATCGGTTGCCCATGGGGGCCCCCACTTCACCCGTTATTTCAAACTTTGCGTGTTTTCTGCTTGACAGAAAGCTAATGCGATATGCAAATGATAATTCTTTACGATTTAGCCGGTATGCAGATGATCTAACATTTTCTACCGATGAAGAAATAACGAAGCAGCATGTAAAACAAATTGAAGAGATAATACAATCGGAAAATTTTTTTGTAAATGAAAGCAAAACGCGAATTCAGCGCAACACCGGTAGGCAGACGGTAACCGGCTTAAAAGTGAATGAGAAAGTAAACGTTGATAGAAAGTATATCCGGTCTATACGCGCCATGTTACATAAACTGGAAATGTACGGAGTGCAACGCTCTACATGTGGCAACCAAACACCAGAGCAATTTCATAATGTATTGAAAGGGAAAATAGATTTTCTGAAAATGGTGAAAGGGGGCGAAGATCCAATATACGCAGCGCTGCATGATAAATATAAGCGCCTGAGTTTGACTTGTTATTAAAAAATAACAAGCGCAAATAGGTTGCGCTGTGTGCTTGCATTTTTGTGGTCATTATTTAACTCAAACATAAAGCATGAAAGCAAACATACTTTCGGTACAGCAGTGCGAGGCACTGACTGTAGTGCAGCTGAATACTCAGCCCTGCAACACTTTTGAATACATCACACTTACAAAGGCAATGAAACAAAACCTGATTGAGATTAGGGAACTAAATCAAAGCGGAAGTGTGAATGAGGTTTATGTAATTAACAAATCGAGACATTTTGTATTTATGACTGATGGAGACGTACTGTCTGGCGCTAAGCAAAACCGAGTGTTGAACACTTCAGTGCTACTACTTCCTGAATCGAAAACCGTACTGCCGGTAAGTTGCGTAGAACAAGGCAGATGGAGCTATGCCTCTGAAAAATTTTCATCAACCGACTACGTTATTCCCATAAACATGCGGGCGGCAAAATCAAACAAGGTAATGTGCAGTATGAGATCCTCAAAATCGTTTCGTGCCGACCAAGGTGAAGTGTGGGACAAGGTGGCACAATATTCAAGTCAAATGAACGTTACTTCAGAATCAAATAATTTTTCAGATGTATTTGATCAACGCCAATCTGCGTACGCAAAGTTTTTGAATGTTTTTCAATGTCATCAGAATGCAAACGGCTTAGCTTTCTTTATAAAAAAGGAACTAAAGAATATTGATGTGTTTAACCGCACGGAAGTGTATGAAGAATACTTTCCGAAATTGATTAAAGGTGCATCTTTAGACGTTTACGGACTCAATTACAAAGAAAAAATGACAGATGCAGAAGTTTCGTTTAAAACGCTTGATATGCTGGATAAACTTGAAACCCTAAACCCCGAAACACATCAAGGAGTAAGTGCGGGGAACGAAAAAAGGTTTGGTTCTGATGAAGCATCTGGATTTGAACTAAACTACAATGGTCATTTGATTCACTTATCGGCACATGCCGGTGCTGGTGAACAATGCAGTAAGAATAAAGGAAACCATGATAAATTCCCTTTCATATAACCAGCCATGAATACCAAAATAAAACATACCACTCATTCGCGTATTCGTGCTCAGCAGCGTGCTGTCAATCAACAAATGATTGACGACACAATTGAGCATGGAGAAATGATACGGAAACAAGGTCTGCGATTTTTTGTAGTTACCAAAAAATCACTTTACTTCCTACACGACAATCAATATTGTGACCACTTAAAAAACACGGTGGTAATTCTAAATGCCGACAATTCAATACGAACCGTTTACAAGAACTCTAATGCTATGAAAACAATTAAGAAAAAGTCTAAGCAACTATATAAAAAAAAGTTGGACGCTTAACTTACCGAGCAAGGCAAAATTGATTAAGACACAACTTCCCGGATATTTGAAACATCCGGGAAGTTTTTTTAAGGCAGGTTCTATAGGGTTGAGTGTTTAAAAGCTGTAAGATGTAACTCAGAGTGCTAACCCTGATAGCAAAATACTTTACTGAATTCCCAAAGATTTAAGTGTTTCCATATTAAGATTGCCCACTGGCAATCCTTTGTCCATTTGAAACTTTACGAGAGCATCTTTGGTCTTGCCGCCCATTTCGTTGTCAACGGGGCCTGGGTCGTACCCTTCGCGCTTAAGTGCTTGTTGAATCTGTGCAATCTTGTTATTGGTAAGGTCTTGTTCGCAAACCACTTCTTTCCATTCCTGAAAGCCCCCTTTTTTAACCAACACCTTTTTCATCACAGTTTTGTATGTAGCAGGAATCTCTATCTTGTTTTCACGAGCTGCTTCAACTAATTTTTTACGAGGTGTTACTTTGGTTAAAGCGGGAACATCTACCGTTTTAGTAGCTGCAGCTACTTTTTCAACCTTACGGCTAACTTTTTCATATATAGCGGGTATTTCTTTCAGACACCATACTTCGCAGTCTTTAGGATTACTTGAAAGGCAATTTTTATCCGCTTTACCTTTTACCCATTGTTGAGATGCTGTAGTTACCAGTTTGTCTTCAGTTACTATGTCGTATTGGGCTGGTGTGGTTACAGTTTTTTGAAAAGCAGGTTTTACAACTATAGTATCGTACACTGTTTCGTACTTGGCAGGCACTTTTTCTATTCGGAAAGAAGCCGGTTTATCAACTACCTGTTCTTCTTTAATTTCAAACTGATCGGGAGCCAAGCAACGGGCATAGCATTTGCCCGGTACAGCATTGGGCGGGTACTGATTTCCACTTTCAGCGTTTTGTATGGGGCTTGCAACGGGCGTATTTACAGGCTCCGGAGTTTTCACCACATGGTGTTCGTGTTTTTCAACTTTCTTAGCCGCTTCTTTGGGTTCATCCGGGGTATTAGGAGGCATAGGTACATTTTTACCGCCCTCCCAAATTACGGCATTGGGGTTTTGACTCTTATACTTATCAATATTCGGATTGCCGGTGTTAATAAAAATTTGTGCATTAGCTGATATGAAAAACAGCGTAGCCACAATGGGTAATGAGTGCTTTAAATGCTTCATTGAAACAGAATTTCTTTCGCCAAATGTATAGATATAAACAAAAACAACATACATGCACATGAATAGTTTACAAACAGATTATTCTTGCCATGTTTTAAAAAATACTCAATATGAATTTGCAGCCACATAAACAACTGATTGAAACCGCCTGGAATGACCGATCGCAGCTACAACATACAGAGGTACAGGATACGATAAAGAAGCTGATAGAGTTACTTGATAAAGGCATTATCCGAATTGCCGAATCCAAAGAAGATGGCTGGGTGGTAAATGAATGGCTGAAGAAAGCGGTAATACTTTATTTCCCTATTATGCAAATGGAAACTTTAGAAGTGGGTCCATTCGAATTTCATGACAAAATACCTTTGAAAAAAAATTACAAAGAGTTGGGGGTTCGGGTAGTACCCCATGCCATAGCCCGCTACGGAAGTTATGTATCTAAGGGTGTAATAATGATGCCGAGTTATGTAAACATTGGTGCTTACGTAGATGAAGGCACAATGGTTGATACTTGGGCAACAGTAGGTTCATGTGCTCAAATTGGTAAAAATGTTCATTTAAGCGGAGGTGTAGGAATAGGCGGAGTGCTGGAGCCTGTACAGGCAGCTCCGGTGGTTATTGAGGATAACTGTTTCATAGGTTCACGGTGTATAGTAGTAGAAGGTGTACGTGTAGAAAAAGAAGCCGTGTTAGGTGCAAATGTGGTGCTAACCATGAGTACCAAAATAATAGATGTAACCGGAAAAGAGCCAAAAGAATACAAAGGTTTTGTGCCCGCTCGATCGGTAGTAATTCCCGGTAGCTATACAAAAGATTTTTCTGCCGGTAAATTTCACGTACCATGTGCTTTAATAATTGGTACGCGTAAAGAATCTACCGATAAAAAGACATCACTAAATGATGCTTTGCGTGAACATGCAGTGGCTGTTTAATTCAACCGTTAAACTACTGTAGTTATCTGCTATAAAGGTTGTTATAATGAAGATGTGTGTTGAGAAATATAACTTGAATGACAAAATCAAGATTGTATGGTTTATTGTCTCTGCTATTATCACACTGAATGCATTTTCGCAACAAACAGGTAATGTTGCAAACCCGGAAGAGAGCTTTGTTCGCCTTTTTTACTCTGGCAAATCTAAACATGCTGCCTGTTACAGAATACCCTCGTTAGTTACAGCGCCCAATGGAGACATAATTGCTGCAGTTGACGAAAGATTACCCAATTGCGAAGACCTAAAAGACAACAAGGATATCAACATTGTTATTAGACGTAGTACCGATAATGGAAATACATGGCTTGACGAGGAAAAACTAGTGGACTATCCATGGGGGCAATCTGTTTCAGATCCTTCTATGATAGTTGACCATACAACAGGCGAGATTTTTATGTTTTTCAACTACATGAACTTGGAACAAGAAAGAAATGTGTACTACTTAAAAGTTATCAAAAGCCGTAACAATGGAAAGTCGTGGACAACACCGGAAGATATTACTTCGCAGATTACAAAGCCGGAATGGCAAAACGACTTTAAGTTTATTACCTCTGAGCGAGGGTTTCAAACAAGTAAAGGCAAATTGTTGCACACTTTGGTGAATTTGCATAGGGGAGTTTATCTTTTTGAAAGCAACAATCACGGAGAAAGCTGGAATTTAATTGACAGCCCAATAGAACCTGCAGATGAATCGAAAGTAATTGAGCTATCAGATGGAAGTTGGATGGTAAACAGTCGCGTAAATCGAGTAAGTAACAGATACGTACATCTTTCAAATGACGAAGGGAGAACGTGGAGTTCACACCCTGATACTTCGTTGATAGATCCCGGTTGCAATGCAAGCATTATTGTTTATAGCAACAGGTGTAACAAAACTGATACCAACGTGCTAGTTTTTGCAAACCCGAGTCATAAAACAAAACGCAAAAACCTCACCTTAAGAGTAAGTTTAAATGATGGTAAAAGCTGGACCCACGGAAAAACAATTTACTCAGGAAGTTCAGCCTACTCTGCGTTAACCGTTCTACAAAATGGCGAAATCGGTGTACTTTTTGAAAAAGACAACAATGGCGAGATGGTGTTCTCGCGAATAAAACTTAACTGGTTGCTTGATAACAGTGCGCAGCAAAATCTATACAACGGCAAGTAGTTGACTAAGAGTCGCCATATCTGCTATATTCTTTACTTCAAACCCACAGGTATTGTAATGAAACATAATGCCCAATCGGTCTGTAAGGTTTGTTTTTCACTTTGGGGTTAAAACCTACTTTTGCACCTCTCAAAAAACAGAACTTTTATCAAACCAATTTACTCATGAAACAAATTTTTTCCGCACTATTGATTACAGCATTAAGCCTTAGCAGTTTTGCACAGCAACACCGTACTTGTTTTAGTGTTGAGGCAACTAACAAGTTAAGGTCTGTAAACCCGGCTTATAACCAAGGGCTAATTGAACAGGAGCAGTCGCTCATTAAACAATTGGCAACCGGCCAACAAGATGAGTATTTCAGCGCACGGGCAGTAAGAACTATACCTGTAGTAGTACACGTAATTTACAAAAGCAGCATACCGGCACAAAATGTAAGTACAACGCTCATTACACAAACCATAGCTCAGTTAAATGCCGATTTTCGTAAACTGAACAGCGATTTTAACACAGCACGAGCTGCTGTGCAGGCTGTAGCAGCAGATCCTCAAATTGAATTTTGCCTAGCTACCATTGATCCGAACGGAGCTACTACCACCGGCATACGCAGGGTTACTACAACAAAAAGTTGTTTCGACAGTAACACTGAAACTGATGATATGAAATATGCGTCATCAGGAGGAGATAACGCATGGGATCCTACAAAATATTTGAACATTTGGATTGTGTCTATTTGCGGCAGTTCACCTCAAACCGGAGGTATAGGTGGATATGCTTATCTGGCAGCCCAAGGTAATGGACTACATGGTCAGGACTACGATGGACTTGTTATTGACTACTCTATTGGCTTGGGAACCGGCAACCGCACAGCTACTCACGAAATTGGTCATTATATGGGCTTACACCATATCTGGGGCGATAATAGCAGCAACGCCTGCGGTTCTACGTTTCCTACGTTAGACGATGGCTTTAGTGATACTCCTGACTCTAAAGAGGCGAACTTTGGTTGCAGCTATGTAACATCCTGCTCAGGTAACTCAGCATATGGCGATCAGATTGAAAACTACATGGACTACAGCGATTGTACGGTAATGTTTACCACACAGCAAGCTAACTATATGAACACTATTTTGACCAATGTTCGTTCAAGTTTAGTTACAAATAACAACCGTTGTACAACTACTGGTGCACCTACTGCCTCATTTACAGCAAACCCAACAAGTATTTGTACCGGCCAAACAGTATCTTTTACAAATACAAGTACAGGTTCAGGCAACACCTACTTATGGACTTTTACAGGCGGCACTCCTTCTTCCAGTACAGCAACTAACCCAACAGTTACTTACAATACCGCAGGAACTTATACAGTTTCGTTGCAGGCCACCAACTCAAACGGCAACAATACAAGTACACAAACAAATTTGATAACAGTTGCCGGAGCAAATACACTCCCATTATCTGAAGCATTTACAGGTGCTACCTTCCCTCCTACCGGTTGGTCGCTTCTAAACAGTGATCAAAGCGTTACTTGGGTGAGAACCACTTCAGCCGGCAACGGATCTCCCACTGCATCAGCTTATGTAAATAATTACAGCTACAGTTCTACAGGTCAGCAAGATTGGCTAATTACACCTTCTTACAATTTTACCGGTGTAACCAACGGCAGAATCAAATGGGACTACTCCTATGCACCTTATACACAAGCCGGCTATGTTGACTCATTAGAGGTACTCTACTCCCTCAATTGTGGAACTACATGGACATCATTATGGAAAAAAGGCGGTACAGCTTTAGGAACAGCCACAGCTACAGGAAATAATTTTACTCCTACTTCATCATCACAGTGGAAAACCGACTCCGCATCTCTTACTTCGCTTAATGGCCAGGCCAACGTAAGATTTGCATTTAAAAACGTAAACGACTATGGAAACAATATCTTTCTCGATAATGTGAATGTTTTCAATGCTTCAGCGCAGCAAGGCTCAGCACCGGTAGCTGATTTTATAGGAACACCAACAACCATAGTAGCCGGCAATGCAGTAACTTTTACCGATCTTTCTACTAATGCACCAACCGCATGGAACTGGACTACAACAGGCGGCACACCTGCTTCTTCAACAAGTCAATATCCAAGTATTACTTACAATACACCAGGATCTTATTCTGTAACGCTCACATCGAGCAATGGCAACGGAGCCAGTTCACCGGTTACTAAAACAAACTACATTACAGTTTTACAACAAGGCGGTGGCAGCACTAACTGCGACACACTAAGTAATCTGTTCACTACTGATACATTAACCGCTTACCTGGTACCAGGCGCTACAGGATATTTGTCTGGAAACAATGCTTATGCTGATAAAGCAAAAGCTGAATATTTTGTAAATAGCACTACAGCACAGGTAACTGGTGGCTGGTTGTACTTTGCATTGGCTAAATCTCTATTACCAGCTACAAACACTTGCTTAGCTACAGTTTGGAATGCTAACGGAACCAACGGCTCCCCTGGAACTGTTCTGGCTACTCAACCTATTACTATCAGCAGCATTATAACTGATGTTACCAATCAGGATCCAACCTCCGTAACATTTTCTTCACCACCAACCGTAACAGGTAATTTTTATTTCGGAATTCAATTACCAACTATTGCCGGTGATACAGTTGTGTTGTTTACATCTACTGTCAATTCACCAAATCCTGATTACGGTTGGGAGCAATGGAGTGACAACACATGGCATAGTTATGATTCATCGTACGGTGTCGGTCTTGATAATGTTGTGTTCCCATTCCTGTGCACCTCGTCAGGTCAAGCACCTACAGCTTCTTTTACCGGAACACCAACTTCAGTGTGTGCAGGTGCATCTGTAGCGTTTACTAGTACTTCTACAGGCAGCCCTACATCTCATAGTTGGACATTTACCGGAGGAAGTCCTGCGGGATCATCTTTGCAAAACCCTACCGTTACTTATAACACACCAGGCACTTATGCGGTGTCACTAACTGTTTCAAATGCTAACGGCAATAACACATCTACGCAAAATGCTTTCATTACTGTTAACGCCAAACCCACGCTAGGCACTAGTAGCAATCCGGTGTTATGTTATAACGGTTCAACAGGGTCTGCTTCTGTAACTGCTACGGGAGGCAACACCTTTACCTACAGTTGGAGTGGTGGTGGAAGTTCAGCTTCTATAACCGGTAAACCGGCAGGTACATACACCGTTACGGTAACCAACAACTTTGGATGCTCAGCTACTGCTTCAGTAAGTATTACGCAACCATTAGCTGCACTTACCCTAACAGCAAACCCAAGTGACGCTGTATGTGGACAAAGTAATGGTACTGCCTCAGTTACAGCAACTGGCGGTGCAGGTGGCTACACTTACTTATGGAATACAGGGGGCAATACACAAACTTTAAATAATGTGGCTGCAGGTAACTATTCTGTAACAGTTTTAGATGCTAACCAATGTTCTGCTGTTACAGTAATGACTATAAACAACTCTACCAGCAACTTATCAGTAACTGTTCAGGGAACAAACGCAAGTTGTGGTTTGCAAAACGGATCTGCAGCAGCTATTGCTAACAGCCCTAATTTCAACGGTACATATAGCTGGAGTAATGGAGGTAACGCGGGCACGATAAGTGGTTTAGCTCCGGGTACCTATACTGTAACCATTACAGCAAGTAACGGATGTACAGCATCTGCCAGTGCTACAATTACTAACGTGGCTTCAACTATGAATGTAACCTTCACAAGCACACCATCTGCATGCGGTCAATCAACAGGTAGCATTACCGCTAACGTAACAGGTGGTAATGGAGGATACACCTATAACTGGAGCGGTGGCGGCACAACTCAGGGTATTTCAAACAAACCTGCCGGATCTTACACTATTACTATTACCGACAACTCTAACTGTTCAGTAACCTTTGTTGGAACTATAAGCAACGCGAACGGTCCGGTTGTAACTATAAACAGCACTGCACCATCTTGCTTTAATGGCACCAACGGAAGTGCTACTTCTACCATCTCTGGCGGCACACAGCCGTACACTTATAGCTGGAGCAGTGGGTCAAGTAACTCATCAGCTAGCAACCTTGCCGGTGGCAACACCTACGTACTTACTGTTACTGATGCAGCTCAATGTTTAGCAGTACAGTCTGTTACCATAAGCAACCCGGCACAATTGAACGTAAGTGTTACATCATCAAACGCGCTTTGCGGACAACCCAATGGAACTGCCACTGCTATTGTTACCGGAGGCACAGGTGCATACAGCTACACATGGAACACCGGGTCTGTAGCTCAAAATATTGCAGCTCTTGCAGCAGGAACCTACCATGTTACCGCTCACGATGCCAATCAATGTTCAGCTACTGCTTCTGCTACCATAACAAATACTGTTGCCCCTGCATCAGTTATCAATCCAATCAACGGTACTTGCCAGGTTAGCCCACAAGTTAACCTTACAGTAACTGGTGGTCAGGTTCCATACACCTTTGCATGGAGCAACGGAGCAACTACAGAAGATCTTTCGAACATCAATGCAGGCTCATATTCTGTAACTATAACCGATGCGAACGGATGCATAAACGTAAACAACACTTCGGTTACCGATGCTTCAAGTATCAGTGTTAGTTTTACAAGTACTAACCCTACTCAAGGAAACAGCGATGGTAGTATTACAGCCAACGGAACGGGCGGTACGCAACCTTACACTTATGTGTGGAATAACGGAGCGCAAACACAAACCATCAGCAACCTGCCTGCCGGAACATACACGGTTACCATAACAGACAATACCGGATGCACTAAAGTTTCTAGCACAACAATAGCTACTCCAACGGGTATGTTAGATATTGAGGCTTCAATGGTTGTTAAACTTTATCCCAATCCGGCTAAAGAGGTTTGCTACGTTCAGATTGAATCTTCAAAAGAACAAACGCTGGAAATTAATCTTTACAATAACCTTGGTCAGTTAGTTTTTAATGACAAGCAAAACAACTTTAAGCAAGGAATACAAACTATAGATGTAAATACTCTTGCCCCTGGAGTTTATATTGTTCGTGTACAATTGGATGGCAACTCCAAAACACTACGTTTTATAAAACAGTAAGCAATAACCAACTAAAAACAAAAAGCCCTTCCGGTTTTGGAAGGGTTTTTTGTTTGTTTAAAAAGACAGTTCAATGCTAATCTTTTGTAAAGTGCAGACCTTTGAAGTATAAACACAATCAAAGTTTTTAGATTGGCACAATGTTGTTACGCAAAAGCGTATTAAATTTTTTTTTCTGACAAAACGCATTTTAAAAATCTCTCTTACTGCATTTCTGTTATTAGGGATATTGGCGTTTGGCCTATTGTTTTCTTTGCGCTACCCAAAAGTGCAAACATATTTTGCCAAACAAGCTACTTACTTTCTGTCAAAAAAACTTGATACTAAAGTAAATATTGAAAAGGTTGAAGTGGTTTTTTTCAATAAAGCTCGGTTTGTCAATTTTTATCTTGAGGATTTAAACAAAGACACGCTGATAAGTGCCGGATCTCTAGATGTAAGCTTTAGCGTATTCGACCTAATTCATAAAACTATCAATGTAAGTGCTATAAATCTTAACCAAGCTGTTGTTCATATTCATCGCGACTCAATAGGTCTAACAAATATCACCGAGGTTTTTAAAAAACTAGCAACTCAACCATCAACCGTTGATACAACCAAGAAAAAATTTGATTGGAAGTTAGATTTATCCGAAGTAGCACTTCATCATACGGATTTCCGTTACTGGGATGTAAAGGGAAACGTAGATGTAAAAGTGTGGCTACCGTTCTGCGAAATTGAACTGGATAAACTTGCCCTGGATAAAAAATTAATAGCCGTAGAAACAGCCCTGCTTGACAGCGCAGACGTAGAAGTAGATTTGCTGAAACACGCTCCTACCCCTAGTGATGATTCAATAATGCATGTGCAATTTATGCTGGGTGGGCTCACGGTTACTTTCGAGAAGTTTGCGTTAACCAACACCACATTTCGTTTAGAAGATTTTAATAGAGATTCTCTTCAACCCAAAGGGATGGATTTTAAACACATTGGGGTTAGAGAGATAAACCTATTTGCTGAGAACGGAACCATTGTAGGCGATAGCATTGTTGGGCATATAAAAAACCTTTCGGCTAAAGAAAGATGCGGCTTTATATTAAACTCATTTACTGCTGATGCCCGGGTGTCAGTAAATGACATTGACTTACAAAACCTGCACATAGTAACTCCGCATAGCGACATTAAAGACTATCTAAATTTTCGATTTGATGCGTTTCACTATTTCAAAGATTTTTTAAATGGGGTTTACATAAATGCTAATTTGAAGAATTCGAAAATAGCTCTAAACGATTTAAACCACTTTGTAAGAAAACTTGACAAGCTACAACACAATAAGTTTATAGTAAGCGGGAAAATAAATGGCAAGGTAAATAACCTAAAAGGCAACAATATTGATATTCGCACCGCACAAAACACCGTGTTTAAAGGTGATTTTGCCACGCGTGGTTTGCCTAATATTTATGAAACATCACTAAACCTGAGGGTTAAGCGTCTTGCTACCACTGTAAAAGATGTACAGCTTATTTATCCGGGCATTAAGTTTCCTGCAAACCTTAATAACCTTGGAATCATTTACTACACCGGGGCGCTTGATGGTTTCTTAACCGATTTTGTGAGTGATGGAAAATTTGTAACTGCTCTGGGCTCTGCTACCACCGATGTAAACTTTAAATACGATAAGCAAACCAACAAAGCTTCGTACAAAGGAGAATTAGCATTAAATGAGTTTGACCTGGCTAAATTTTTTAATGATGAAAAAAATCTGGGTAAGATATCGTTGAACACTAAAATAAATGGCGGTGGGCTAACCTTAGAAAGTTTACGGGCAGAAATTGACGGCACAGTCACCAGCATAACACTCAAGGGCTACGAATACAAAAATGTAAAAGTAGATGGTTATGTTTTAAGAAAATCGTTCAACGGGCTTGTGAAAGTGCATGACCCCTATTTAGATGTTGATTTTAACGGACGTGCAGATTTATCGAAAACTGTACCCGAATTTAAGTTCGATGCTGATATACAACGGGCGCTGCTTAAACCTTTACACTTATCACTTGCAGATTTTCGTGTAGCCGGAAAAGTGCGGGCTGACTTTGCGGGTACAAAAGTAGATGATTTTATAGGCGCATTAGATTTACGAGATATTGCATTAAGCCGAGATACTATTACTGCCAAAATACGTCAGTTGCACCTGGATGCCATACTTCGTGAAAATCAGAAAAAAGAAATTCGCTTAAACTCAGACTTTGCTGAAGCAGAACTCGAGGGAAATTTTACTGTTAAAGAGTTACCTAGATCCCTCATATCTTTTGCCAAACTTACGTTTACAAAAGATTACTTAGACACTTCTAAAACTTCGCCACAAAACTTTAAAGCAGATATTCGGATTTACGAACCCGGCAAACTAACTCAAATTATTCACCCGAAGTTTACACTCATTAGAAACTCACATGTTAGTGGAAGTTTTAATAGTGTTGATCATCACGTAGATGTAACTGCCTTTGTACCGGAAGTAGAGTTTGCCGACTACAACGCCAAACGCATAAACCTAAATACAAATTTTGAGAACGGTTTCTTTGACTTCAGAACTACAGTTGACAAAGTTTACAAAAGCGACAGCTTGATGCTCGACACGCTAGATTTTACGTCCCGCACGCTCGAAAACAAGGATGTACGCTTCGACATCTCTGTTGCTGACAAACAAAAATATAATTACGCTAACGTTACCGCCTTTTTAACCCCATTAAAAGGGCAAGCTGTTGTTCGTTTAGAACCCAGTGATGTAAAACTGGCCAATTACCACTGGAGTTTCGACAAAAACAATTCAATTTTTATTGAAGGCAAAAAAATTGTAACCAATAATTTGGCATTCAGAACAAAAGACCAAACAATTTATATAAGCAGCTATTTAAAAAACGACACATCCACTTGTGTAAAAATGACACTTGCGAATACCGACATTAGTGACTTTACCGGTATTTTTACAGAGAAGATTAAAGATATGCATGGTGCATTAAATGGAAAATTGATTGTTGAAGATGTTTTTTACAAGCCGCAAGTTTTTGCTGATATAGTTGCCGATGAGTTTACAATTGGAGGTGAACTTGTTGGTGATGTAAACATAGAGTCTAAGCTAGATGAATCAGGGAAAAATATTCTTTTGTATGCTTCTGTAAAAAGCGCGCACCCTAATTCTGACTATAGAAATTTTTTAGAAGCAAAGGGGTATATATCTATTGATCCGGCTAAGCCCGGAATGAAAATTGACTTAAATGCCGAAAAACTCGGGCTCAACTTTTTGAACTACCGCTTCTTCGATAAGTACGTAAAAAACTGCCGTGGCTATGCGAAGATAAATGCGCAAATATTAGGCACACTCAAAAAACCATTGTTGTTAGGCGATGTAACATTGATGAATGATACGGTTACTGTTTCATTCTTAAATACTACATACCACATTCATAATTTTAAAGCAAAATTAGATGAACATGGATTCGACTTTGGTAGTTTTTCGCTCTATGATATGCGCGACAGTGTAATCTATGCCAGTGGGCGAATAAACCATGAGAGTTTTAAGTTTTTTTCGCTTGACCTGCAAGCCGTTACTCCAAACGGGCAGTTTATTAATACCACTGAAAAACAAAGCCCGGGGTTTTATGGCATTGCCTACGGAAAAGGTAACGTAACTTTCAGTGGCCCCATAAACAATCCTGTAATACGAGCTTATGCACAAACAAAACCCGGAACGTATTGTCGGCTTCCTATCAGATCTACCTTTGAAACTAACAAGTATAGCTTTTACAAGTTTGTGGATAAGAACGAAAAAGTATCAATTGCCAACGTAGTACCACAGTTGAAGTTGAATGGTGTAAACTTTGTATTGGAATTAGATGCAACATCAGATGCCCGCATGGACATAATACTTGACCCTACAACTGGTGATGTGTTGACAGGTTACGGCAGTGGCAATTTAAAAATTGAAATTCCAAGAAATGGAAATACAGTAATGTATGGCAACTACGAGATAGAGCGCGGTAGCTATCTGTTTACATTGCAAAACATAGTGAATAAAAAATTTGAAATTAAGAAAGGAGGCACTGTTAGTTTTAATGGTGAAATTTACAAAGCGGGCTTAAACATTGATGCCATTTATGAATTGCGAAGCTCAGTAAACGATTTGATTGTAGACCTGATTACTGATGCACAAGCCCCTGTATCGTCAAACCAAAACCTTTTGCAGTCAGCCGCCAGAAGCCGTGTACCCGTTCAACTTACACTTAACCTTACCGGAGTTCTCGAAAAACCAACTATTGGCTTCGACATAAAAGCAATTGATGTTGACCCAACTATAAAGGGTTACGTTGAACAAAAGCTGGCGCTGTTAAAACAGAATGACAATGAGATGAACAAACAAGTGTTCGGTTTGCTGGTGATGAATCGCTTTATTCCGGCACCAACTTCTGGTGCATCTACATCAGTAGGTAATTATGTAGGTGGTACAGCAGCTAATACAGTGAGTGAGTTTGTGTCTTCTCAGTTAAACAACTATTTAAACAACTTAATTGACTACGGTGGTAGCGATGCGCTAAAAAATTTCGATATTAATATAGGCTATTCACAATACGATCAATCAACCCTACAGTATGATGCAAATGGATCACCAGTTAACCCTTCGAACGATACACGTAGGGAGGTAAAACTTGCTTTGCAGCAACGTTTGCTAAATAACCGCCTTACTATCAATGCTGGGGGTAATTTAGATTTTGGCAATTCAACAGTAGTAGATAACAGCGCCAGCCAAAGCGGGCAAAGCGGTAGCCGAAGCGTAATACCAACAGGCGATTTCCAGATTCAATATGCTCTTACTCCGGATGGCAGATGGAGCGCTAAAGCGTTTAATAGAACCAATTACGACTATTACAATTCGCGCAATACAAACAAAACTGGTATTGGTATCAGTTACAAACAAGAGTTTGATAAGCCTTCGGAACTACTGGTTAAAAGGAAGAAAAAAAAGAAGAAGCAATAAGCCTATATAGTTCTGCTCTCGTTTTTCCACAAACTTCTGCGCTACTCTTTTTTCTGCTCAATGAATTTATTTTAGCTGCGTAAATAGTTTCAGCATGGCTCAATTTGAACTGATAATGCCCAAAATGGGCGAAAGCATTACCGAGGCAACTATATTAAAGTGGATGAAGAAAGAAGGCGATGCCGTAGCGCTTGATGAAGCTGTGTTGGAAATAGCTACTGATAAGGTTGACTCAGAGGTACCATCACCTGTAGCGGGTATTCTTCAAAAATTACTTTATAAAGAAGGCGACATAGTAGCCGTTGGTAAACCGGTTGCGTTGCTCGAAACAGAATCAGGAAAAGCACAAAACGAAGCACGTAAAGTTCAAACAATAAAAACTCCACCACAACCCGTAAAATCTGTAGCTCAAAACACTAAAGTAGAGAGTGCATCAGCCCCAGCTAATGTATCTGCTAACCGATTCTACTCCCCTTTGGTTTTAAATATAGCCCGACAGGAGGGCGTCTCAATGAGTGAACTGGAAACATTGCCCGGCACCGGATCCGAAGGTCGAGTGACTAAGAAAGATATTCTGGCTTATATTCAAGATAAGATGAAAGTTCCTGTCCAGCAGGTGCAGGAAGTTACGCAGGCTCCAGCTCAACAAAATTCTACACCTGAAGTATCAACTGTAGCCAAATCTTATAGTGGCCATGTTGAGATTATTGAAATGGATCGCATGCGCAGGCTCATTGCCGATAATATGGTAAAGAGCAAACACACCTCAGCACACGTTACCAGTTTTGTAGAGGCTGATGTTACAAATATTGTTTTGTGGAGAAACAAAATGAAGAAAAAATTCAACGACCTGTATGGCGAGAACCTTACTTTTACTCCAATATTTATCGAAGCTATAGTTAAAGCCTTGCGCGATTTTCCTCTTGTAAACTCTTCGGTTGATGGAACCAATATTGTTGTAAAGAAAGACATTAACGTAGGTATGGCTGCAGCATTACCGTCCGGTAACTTAATTGTACCGGTGATAAAGAACGCTGATATGCTCAACATGGTTGGTCTTGCTAAAAAGGTAAACGATTTGGCCGGCCGCGCACGCGAAGGCAAACTAAAGCCCGATGAAATTGAAGGTGGAACATACACAGTGTCTAATGTCGGTACTTTTGGAAACGTAATGGGCACACCGGTAATTTTACAACCTCAGGTTGCTATTTTGGCTACCGGTGCTGTAAAGAAAAAACCGGTGGTAATTGAAACAGAACAGGGCGATACAATTGGCATACGTCACATGATGTTTCTTTCACATAGCTACGATCATAGAATTATTGACGGAGCGTTGGGTGGTTCTTTTGTTCGCAGAGTGGCCGATTACCTTGAAGGATTTGACGTAAATCGCGACATTTAGCAAATACCAATCTTTAGTTGTCAACCACATTAAACTTTTTTTCTCCACATTTTTTAACGTCTAGTTTTAAGGTTAAGCGAAAATCATATTTTGCAACCGTTCAACCGTTGTACACAAGTTGGTAGCTAAAGCCAACTTTTTTTATCTGATAAATGGATATCTCCACCCACATAAGCCAATTGTTGTTCGAGCACGATTGTGTAATTGTGCCCGGCTTTGGAGGTTTTGTATGTAATTATAAACCCGCAGAAATTCATCCGATACACCACACTGTATCTCCCCCCTCTAAAGCGATATTGTTTAACAGAAACCTAAGATCCAATGATGGTTTGCTGACCAATTATTTAGCTAACAGAATGCAGATATCATTTGATCATGCTACAGATTTGGTAAGCACATGGGTAAACGCATCTAATTTGCTACTAAACAAAAATGAAGAAGTTATTATCAGCAAAGTTGGTAAACTATTTAACGATGTAGAAAGCAATCTGCAGTTTACTCCAGACATTACAGTCAACTATCTAAAAACCTCATTTGGATTACGAACACTAACAGCCGAACCGGTTATTAGAGGCAAGGTGATTGAGTTTACCGAAAAGTTTAAACAGGAAACAAAACAAAATGTTAGAAGCAGAAATATTGGAAAAGTAGCTGCTATACTGTTACTTCTTGTATCTCTTTTAGGTATTGCCGAGTTAATGTGGATGGGCGTTGAAATAAAACAGCTTAATTTAAATGAAGCCAGCGTATTCAGTTTTTTAAACCGTGTATTCAAAACTCCTGAACCTGAATTTCAACCTCTGTTCATTGAAATCGAAAATAATAGCTCTATTACTACTGACACAGCCACTGAAGCCGCATCTGTTGAAGTTGATAGCAGTTTAATAGCAGAAACTGTTACAACGTACACCGAAGTTATTTCGCCCAACAACCCTAAGGCAGAAGACATAAAAACAGCCCCTGTACTTTCTACTTCGGGCACAGACTACAACTACTACGTAATGGTTGGTGCATTTGCCGAAGAAAAAAATATTGAAGCCGCTGTTGCCCGCTTACAGCAGCGTTACCCTGATTCCGTAATACTTATTGAAAGGGGAAAACGCTTAACCAAACTTGGATACTCAGTAGGTAGTAAATTTTCGGTAGCCCTTGATAAATTACAGGAAGCTCAACAAGAAGATTCAAGTTTTTGGCTGTTGAAGAAATAACTCTCCCACCTTGGGTTATTGACTGTTCTTACACCTCGTATTAAATTGCAGTGCTTGTTTATTTTCACTTTGGCAAAAAAAATACCATGCAAAAAATCCTGATTTCTATACTTGGTTTCATAGTTCTGTTGAACATCAATTCCTGTAAAAAACAGACAGATGATAATATTGATAGTGCGCAAGACAACGCAGCATTTGAAACAGAGTTTGCAGCAATATACGATGCCGTAGCTGACTTTTCCGCCAACAACGGAAATACAGGCAAAACAGGCGAGCTTATATTACCTGGTGCAGCGCGAGTTTTTTTCACCGACTCCCTGTTAAGCGATAGCGATGGGATAGTATTTACAATTGACTATGGATTGCTAAATAATGGCGGTTTAACAAAAGGCATTATCTGTAAAGACGGGCGCTACCGCGCAGGGAAAATTCATGTGGGTATGACTAAGCGTTGGACTAGTTTCCCATGTATAGTTACCATAAGCATTTCTACTGCTGATAACTATTTTGTAGGTAATGGAGTAAACATGTATCAGCTTTCAGGGTTAACTACCGTTTCAAGATCGAGTGAAACTGCTTTTACAATTGACATCAGTAATGCCACCTTTCAGCGCGACAACGGCACCGCTAAATGGGAATGTAACCGAACGGCTGCAATTACCCTTAACTCACCGGGGGGCGTGTGGGGCGATGAAATGGAAATAATTGGAACTTCAAGCGGCACCAATAAAAATGGCGTTTCTTTTACTGCCGAAACTGTTAGTCCGCTCAAAAAAGTTATCTCTTTGAGTTGTCTTGAAACGTTTGTAAAAGGAGAATGGCAATTAAGCAGCGGAGGCAATACATTCACCGTAAACTACGATCCTGACAATAACGAACACTGTGATCGTAAAATATCGGTTTCAGTAAATGGGAAAACAAAAACAATGGATGTTTGGTAACGGTTATAGTTGCCTATTTTACCAAACACAGACATTTACTTCTACACATTCTGGATTGCACACAAAAAATTGCCGTCACCTATATTAAGTTAGAGCTACTGCTTGATAATCTGATGGATAGCAACCATCGGAATTCAGATTTGTCATCCATTTTTTCTGTTCAAAAATCACGAATAACTTTTCAGTTAAATAAAGCGCTGGTTTAAGTAGTAATTCGAAATTCGTGATAGTAATTTTTGAACTATGCCCGAGTTTATACATCTACATTCACACACACAGTATTCTTTGCTTGACGGTGCTGCCAGCATTAGCGGCATGTATAAAAAAGCAGCGGCAGATGGTATGAAAGCACTTACCATAACCGACCACGGCAACATGTTTGGGGTTTTCGACTTTGTAGCACAGGCAGGTAAATACAAAAATGCTGATGGTACCTATCAGGTAAAACCCATAGTTGGTTGCGAATTTTATGTAGTAGATGATCATACGGTGCGGTCGTTTACAAAAGATAAAAAAGACAAACGATATCATCAATTGCTCATTGCAAAAAATGCCGATGGTTATAAAAATTTGATGAAGTTGTGTTCGTTGGGCTACACCGATGGCTTGTATGGTAAATACCCGCGCATTGACAAAGCACTTATCGAAAAATATCACCACAACCTTATAGCCTCCACCTGCTGCATAGGAGCTTTGGTTCCTCAAACTATATTAAAGAAAGGAGAAGAGAATGCCCGTAAAGAATTTGAGTGGTGGCTAAATTTGTTTGGTGATGATTACTATATAGAACTGCAACGCCACGGCATGGAAGAGCAGGAGAAAGTAAATCAAGTGCTGCTTAAATGGAGCAAAGAATATGATGTAAAAGTTATTTGCACAAATGATTCGCATTATGTTGACCAACAAGACGCCAATGCTCACGACATTCTTCTTTGTATTAACACCGGTGAAAAACAAAGCACCCCTACAAACAAAGAGTTTAGTGATGACGATGTAAGTGTAAAGGGAAAACGGTTCGCCTTTTTCAACGATCAGTTCTATTTCAAAACACAGGCTGAAATGAACGAGTTGTTTAAAGATGTACCACAGTCAGTTGAAAACACGTTCGACATATATCACAAGATTGAACACTTGAACCTAAAGAACGACATTCTTCTTCCCAATTTCCCTATACCAAAAGAATTTCAGATACATGCCGATGATGTGTTCAATCAATGGGAGTATCTTAAACACATAACTTTTGAAGGTGCGCACAAACGCTACAAAGAGCTAACTGCCGAAATTGAGGAGCGTATAAACTTCGAGTTACACACCATTAAAACAATGGGTTTCCCCGGTTACTTTCTTATTGTAGCTGATTTCATAAAAGCCGGAAGAGAAATGGGGGTCCTTATCGGTCCCGGTCGTGGTTCAGCTGCGGGAAGCGTTGTAGCATACTGTATTGGCATTACAAATATTGACCCCATCGCATACAATTTGCTTTTTGAACGTTTCTTAAACCCCGACCGAAAGTCAATGCCGGATATAGATACCGACTTTGATGACATAGGTAGAGACAAAGTAATTGACTATGTAGTTAAAAAATACGGCAAGCAGCAGGTTGCGCAAATTGTAACATACAGCACCATGGCCGCTAAAGTCAGCATAAAAGACGTTGCTCGTGTGCTCGACTTACCTCTTAGCGACTCTATAGCACTTACCAAGCTTGTTTCCGACAGACCTGGAACAGAACTTGAGCGATTACTTCATGCTCCTTTAGAAGGCAAAGACAGCTTGAAGGAAAAAGAAAACTACACCAGCGAAGAAATTGAAGATGCTAAAAAGCTACGAACGATATACGAAAGCGACTCGCTTGAAAGTAAAGTGTTGCACGAAGCAGAAAAACTGGAAGGTGGAATGCGTGGCACAGGAGTACATGCCGCAGGAATAATTATAGCTCCCAAAGACCTTACAGAAATTATTCCGGTGGCTACTTCTAAAGATACAGAGTTGTGGCTCACTCAATATGAAGGCAAAGTAATTGAAGAAGCGGGTGTAATAAAAATGGACTTTCTGGGTTTAAAAACCCTAACTATTATTCGAGATGCGCTGCAACTTATAGAACAAAATAGAGGTATAAAAATAGATATAGACTCCATACCGCTTAACGATCGTAAAACTTTAGAACTGTACCAAAGAGCCGAAACCAACGGCACATTCCAGTTCGAGTCGGCCGGTATGCAAAAATATCTGAAGGAGTTAAAGCCCGATAAGTTTGACGACCTAATTGCCATGAACGCCCTTTACCGCCCTGGCCCCATAGCATATATTCCCGATTACATTTTACGCAAACACGGCAAGCAGAAAATCAGTTACGATCTTCCAGAAATGGAAGAGTATTTGAAAGAAACGTATGGCATTACCGTATATCAAGAGCAAGTAATGTTACTGTCGCAAAAGCTAGCTGGCTTTACAAAAGGCGATGCGGATGTACTGCGTAAGGCAATGGGGAAAAAAGATCGTAAGACCCTCGATAAAATGAAGGATAAGTTTATGGAAGGCGCTCAGGCAAAAAAATTAGATGCAAAGAAACTTGATAAAATTTGGACCGACTGGGAAGCATTCGCGCAATACGCCTTCAACAAATCGCATAGCACCTGTTATGCGTTTGTAGCTTTTCAAACAGCATATCTAAAAGCAAACTACCCTGCCGAGTACATGAGTGCTCTATTAACAAACAACCAGGGCAACATTGATAAGATTACCTTCTTTATGGAGGAATGCAGGCGAATGGGTATTCCGGTAAAAGGCCCGGACGTAAACGAAAGCGATGTAAAATTTACAGTAAATAAATACGGAGAAATACGATACGCACTTTCTGCCATTAAAGGTGTGGGAGAAGCCGCTGTAGAGTCTTTGGTAGATGAACGCAAAGCAAATGGCACATACAAAACCATTTACGATTTAACCCGTAGAGCCAACCTACGCGCGGTAAACAAAAAAGCATTAGAAGCATTGGGCTACGCGGGGGCTTTTGATTCGTTTCAGGGCTACCACCGTGCACAATATTTTTTACCTGACAAAAAAGATGGCCTTAACCTTATTGAAAAGGCGGTTAAATATGGAAGCAATGTTCAAGGATCTGGAGCTACACAGCAAAACTCGTTGTTTGGCGAAATAGGTGGCGGAGTGAACCTATCAGAGCCTACATCATTTGGCAGTGATGAATGGAGCCTGTTGGAAAAACTAAAAAAGGAAAAAGAAGTAACCGGCATCTATATAAGCGGTCATCCGTTAGACGATTACCGTTTAGAAATAAAAAAATTCACTAATTGTTTCTTAAACGATATTGAGAATTCGAAAAACAAGGAATTAAAACTTGCCGGTATTGTTACAAGCACTGAAACTAAAATATCTAAAACTGGAAATCTTTACTGCCGTTTTACGGTGGAAGATTTCAACGGCACATACAACTTTGCACTGTTTGGTAAAGATTACTTAAACTTTAAAACCTTCACCGAAACCCCTAATGCTATGCTTCACATTTCAGGACGGTATCAACCGCGGTGGAAAAACGAAGCTGAGTTTGAATTTAAAATAAGCAAAATTGATTTGCTAAGCGATATACGCACTAAACTCACCAAGTTTCTGACTATTGAAGTTGATCCATCTACTGTAAATGATAAGCTGATTAATGATATACAAGCTGCCATCGAAAAACATCCGGGCAAAGTTCGTTTACGAATTAAGTTTAACGATCCTATAGAAAACATAATTGTAGGTGTACGTTCTTCGATAAAATCAGTTGATCTGAGTAACGATTTGTTTAAAGAACTAGATACATTGAGAATTCAATACGACCTGAACTAAATTACCTCAAACAAAAAACCTCCCGGTTTGCGAGAGGTTTTTGTCCTACGTTTAGTATTAGTATTGTTTCATTAGCTCCACAGCCATTTCGTTGGCCGGATCAATTTCAAGGGCTTTCATGAAGTAATCCTTGGCTTGTTCTTTATTTTTCAACTTCTCAAAATAATACAAACCTACGTATGCATATGCGTCTGGCAAGTCTCTCTTATATTTTGAGGGTGTGGCTTGAGTAAGTTCAATGTATTTTAAGTAGTAGGGATACGCCATATAGTCAGCAGGTTTGCCCATTTTCAAATTTACGAATGCACGTTGCAGGTAACCGTCAGGCGATGTAGGATTACGGACAATAAACTCACCAAAGGTTGTATCAGCCATGACAGAATCACCCAGACTTGAGTAGCTTTTACCAAGGTAAAACAACTCTAAAGATCCGAGTTTACCACACTTGTCTTTTTTATAGGCATACTGAGCTACTGCCTCATTATAATGTTTGGCCAAATACAACACCTTGCCAAATTCACCTATCAAATCGCAGTTAGATGAATCGTTAGCCAACGCTACTTTAAAATAATTCATTGCGGCAGTGGTGTCACCGGTTTGCGCTGCAATACGTGCGCTATAGATGTAGTCAATATCTTTCACCTTCTTTGCCGGGTTATCCCAAAACAACTTGCTAGCCTCGGCAGCTTCTTTGTAACGCTTCATTTCAAAGTTACTAAAAGCAATTACACGCTGAAAAACATAGTTAGAAGGGTCGTTCTTTAAACCTTTAGTTGCTTCTTCAATCGCCTTGTCATATTCTTTGCTTTGGTAGTAAAGCGTAATCAAACTTGTCTTGGCCTGATTGTCGCCAGGGCTTAAGGCAATATACTTCTCGTAGTTAGGTTTAACCTTATCGTACTGTTTGCTCAGGTAGTATGCTTCAGCTAACTCTTTGTAAACTATAGGAAAACTCTGATCAATACTCAACGCTTTGTTAAACGCGTCAATGGCTTGCTCCCAAATTCTGCCATTTACAGCTAAGCGTCCAATCTTAATCTGGGCAAGTGGATTCTTAGCGTCTTGTGCAGCGGCAGCTTCATACTTATTCATCGCTTTACCCCCCATGGTATTATCGGTAGCTGAATTTGCCAAGTAGGCATCACCTAAAGCCAACATAATACTTGCGCTTTTGTTGTCGAGGTTATAAGCTGCTTCTAAATTAGAAATAGCGCTGCTTAAACTGCTAACACTCGGGCGAAAATACGCGTCACCAATTTCGTAATAAATACTGGCGTTCTTCATTTTTGTTGTCTGCAAAGCGCGGTCGAAACTTGCTTTGGCGTCTGTTGAGTTTTTAGCTAACAAAGCCAACCTTCCGTTAGCTACATAACCCAAGGCAGATTTTGTTTCCGGGTTCCACACCATTTGGTAAAACACTTTTGCTGAATCTGCGTCATCGCTTTTCAAGTAAGCATTACCTAAGTAGTACGCTGCATCCTGTTTGGCAACAGTGCCTTCTTTCATCAGTTTAAACAAAATCTGTTTTGCTTTGAAATAATTTTCGTTGTCAATTTCGCGCTGTGCATCTTGCAGTGTTTGAGCAAATGCGGTAGCTATTAAAAAAAGGGCAACTGCGGTTGAAAATACTTTTCTCATTATCGGTTTTCTTATTTGATATGTTCTGTTTATTAAAGTTACGTGCCAATTTTTACTTAGACGTTTCTATAGGCTTGTTGTTAACAATTATTTCACGTTCGGGAGTTTTTACCGGTACAAGACCTGCCTTCAAAAATATCTTGGCGGCTCGCTCCTTACTCAAAAACGTGAGAAACAACATCTCCAGATTATCGCTGTAAGTGTATCGCGTTATAGCATTCCATGTTCTGATTAACGGATAATCACTTGCCGCTATATCGCTTTGGTTTGCACTCACTATTCTCTCTATGCCCTCGCTATTTTTAACGCGTAAACTTAAAATTTTTACCTGCTTAAGAATTTCTTTCACACGGCTATCATCCGCATCGCTCAATAAGTTGTATGGAACAAAACCAATGGCGTTCTCTGTTTTAGAAACATAGTCAATCACTTCCTGTGCCGATTGCAACGCATATACGTTAGACGATACTTTGTCCTTATAACCAAGTACACCCAACACATATTTCACCACACTCGATTGCTGGCTTTCGAAAACCAGTTTAGGCGAACCATCTTTACCGGTTTGCGGAGAGAAGTATTTCTTCAACACTTCTACATCCAATTGCTTATCGTCAAATTTCGGATGACCGATTAACGCCACAGCATCGTAAGCCACAGGTATTTCGCGCGTATAGATGGTGTCGAAATTCTTAAAATCATTTACCTCCGTTTGCTCCAAACTACGGGCTAATAGAATGGCAGTAGATTTCTTCGTTCTGAAATCTTCAAAAATCTCTTTCTCGTTTTTGTATTGAATGTTTACCAGCACACTGTCGTAGGTAAACTCAAAGATTTGCTCCTGTTGTTTTAGTATGTTTTCCAAGCCCGAATCAGCAGAAACGTTCAGTGCGCCTGCATAAGAAGTGTAACGCGTTGCTTTGTTTTGTTTCTTTGCTTCATCTTTCTTATGAGAACATGAAACCACCAATAACGCTGCAAGCACCGCGAGAGATACTATATAAAAATGTTTACTCATTGCCCATACGTTTATACTCCGCGTAAAAAGTTCCCAAGCGAAACAAACCATAGACAGTAAGCAAACCACCAAAACTGTAGCGAGTTGTTTTATCTAACCCGTCAGTAAGCGAGGGAACAAAAGCAATAGCAATGGCCAGACCTACAAACATTAGCCCTGCACCTGCTTTCCATATCAAAGCGGGGCTGTTGAAAATTTTTTGTACAAAGCTATTGCGGTTCATTTTCTATTTATCACTTACCTTTCTAAAACAACAAAATCATAATCATTCGGTATTGAACGATTATGATTTTGATTAAAAGTGTTTCTATACTGCTTATTGCAATTTAAATACCACAGGCAGGTTGAAGTAAACGCGAACCGGTTTACCTTGTTGCTTGCCGGGTTTAAACTTAGGCAACAGTTTTACTACACGTACGGCTTCTTTATCTAGGCCGGGGCTAACACTGCGCACAACGTTTACATCCTGCACAGAGCCGTCTTCCATTACCACAAAACGCAAAAGAACTTTTCCCTGAATATCATTATCGCGCTCCATTTGCGGATACTGAATATTCTTTTGCAAGAATTTAATCAGTTCTCCATCTCCGCCAGGGAACTCAGGATTTTGTTCAACAAAGGTGAAAATCTTGGGCTCTTCTACTACCGGTGCTTCTGTAACTACCGGTTCTGTTAACTCTGCTTCGGGGTCGCCTTCTTGTGTTTTGGTAGATATTTCCGCCTTCTCATCTTTAGGTATTTCCATGGGCTCTTCTTCACGCACTTCCTCCTGCTTCTTTACAACCATCTCCACGAAACGAACCGTAGGACGTTGCGGTGGTGGCGGTGGTGGCGGTGGTGGCGGTGGTGGTGCTGCTTTATCTAATGGTGGTGGTTCTGCAAGAGTTACAGAAGTTTCAACAACTTCTTTTTCCTTTTCGCGAGAAAGAAACCCCCAGTCAACCAACGATAATGCAATGAATGCCGAAAAACCTACTACAGCAAATATTAACCCTGTGCGTACGTTTTTCTTAGTAAGTATTCTTAGCTGGTATGCACCGTAGTCTTTGTTACGATTGTCGAAGACAATATCGTCCATTGACCAGGTCATATAATTTTTTGTTGATTCCATGCTTAATTTTCTTGTTTGTGTTTATGATGCACGAACTGAATTATTCCACAAAATTTTTTTTACTGACTAACAACTTCTTTTGCAAATTCTTTTACAACACCTCCATTTAGCACAGCTTCTATTTCAATGGGGTCAGCATCTTGAATGGCGTAAATCTTGCACCCTGTAATGTCCATTTCATCTAGTATATCTACCATGTTTTTATAACGAGCTCCTTTCAGCATCTTTATAAGTACAATAGCATCACGAGGTCCCATTGAAATTTCTTCGGGTTGTTTTACTCCATCCTTATTAGCATCCTGCCACTTTTTTCCGGGAGGACATTCTTTCGGCACTACTGTGAGTTTGCGTAAAATTTCTTTGCGTATTCCCTCGTCACCGGCAAAGGTTGTTTTCTGTAAGCCGGCCACTTTTAATCCATCATAATACCAAACTTGATCGAGCGTATCGAGCAGTATGTTCATTACCTGACATTCGCCCACGTCTTGCTTTTCATCTTCTACATTGGTTTTCTTAGGCATGTTCAACTCCATAGCTTTGGGTTTATTCAAAGTGGTGGTGAGCATGAAGAAAGATATAAGAAGAAACGCAAGGTCAACCATGGGAGTTAAGTCAACTCGCGTTGACATTTTTTTGGAGCGGACACCACCTTCGTGTTTTCCATTGCCTCCGCCTCCGGTTTCCATTTGTGCCATAAAACTCTTCTGTTTTTAAAGTTTACAAATTGAATTACTTGGCTGGAGTTTCGCCTTCTGCAGGTGTTTCTGCTTCAGCTTCTCCACCGCCTCCTCCTGCTAATGAGGTAATGAGAACAAACCGGTGAATATCTTTTTCGGTCAGGCGTCTGATAACCTGCTTTATGTAGTCAACGTTTGAATCTTTATCTCCCTTAATAGCAATTTTAATATCGCCACCGGTAGCGTAACGTGCGGCAGTTACCCATGCCCCTAACTGGTTATTGGTAGAGTCGAACGGAATACCCGGCATTTGTTTTTCCTGATATTCTTTGAACTCAATTCCATTAAAGTTGGTTACGCGCTTGGTATCTTCAATTGGAGTACCCCAAGTGTCGCAAAGCGAGAAAAACTCTTTCTGATTTTGCGATAAACCCTGAATACCAGGAAAATTTGCACCAAACATTTCATCCAGCTTTTCAAGCATGGCGTACCGGGTAGCTTTTTCTTTTAAAGAAATATATGCTTTGCCTTCGGTGTTTACAGTAATAACAATGGCATTGTCAACCGCCTTGGTAGAGCGAGCCGTAGGAACATCTACCGCCACTACACTATTGGGCTTAAACTTTGCCGTAAGGATAAAGAAGGTAAGCAACAGGAATGACACATCACACATGGCGGTCATGTCAACTATGGTGCTTTTCCGTGGTACTTTAACTTTAGGCATCTGCTTTCAGTTTAAATATGACTACTTGTGTGTAGAAGCAAATGTTTGAGAAATAGAGTAACCGATTTCATCGATACCGTAAGTCAACTTATCAATCATACCTGTAAACATGTTATACATAATGATAGCGATAGCTGATGTACCGATACCGATAGCGGTATTGATAAGGGCCTCAGAGATACCGGCAGCAAGTGCAGCAGGGTCAGGGTTACCGGTGGTAGCAAGGGCGGCAAACGCCTTAATCATACCGATAACGGTTCCGAGAAGAGCCACAAGTGTAGCTACTGATGCAATAGTTGCAAGTATTGGCAGGTTTTGCTCTAAGCTTGGCAACTCTAATGAAGTAGCTTCTTCTATTTCCTGTTGAATATGAGTTACTTTTTGCTCTAGCGTAAAGGAGTTGTTGCCTTCCATAGCCTGGTATTTATGTAATCCTTCAACAACTACATTAGCCACAGATCCTTTTTGGCGATTGCACTCTGCAATTGCTCCGTTAATATCGTTGTTATGAAGTTTGGTTTTTACAGTTTGCAAAAACGACTCTAAAGAGCCATTACCTTGAGCTTTGCGAATAGTTAAAAAGCGTTCGATAGAGAATGTAACAACAACAATAAACATGGTCATAAGCAAAGGAACAATGAAACCTCCTTTGTAGATGATACCGAAGTAATCACCCGGAACAGGTTCTTTTCTCATATCATCCAAGAAGTGTTGGCGCGCGCCAAACACAAAGTGGAACAGAACTTCTGAAACGGCCAAGCCGGTTAAGATAACTACTAATGCCCAAGGGAAATCGCTTTTTTTCTGAGCCTGTGGTTTTGCCTTACTCATTTTAATTTTGTTTTTAAGTGATTGAAAAAGTTTTAATTTTTAAGTCAGTGGGCGGTAAAAGTATCTTTTATTTCTGCTTTCCAAAATGCGCTATCTTCATTGGAGAAAACAGAAATTCCGGAACTTTAACCGCAACTGAATGGTGAATAAACGCAGGTGGTATGTTTTTAGTATGCAGCATTTTTTACTTAACAAAAAAATGACAATTGCATGACAATAAAGATGACGTATTTCTTAGAAATTACTATCGGCAGTTAACCGGCTTCATTTCTTTAATCCACCGTTCAATTAGCTCAGTGCCTTCAACATGTAATGTATTGCGGCCAACTTCAGGCATTCTAATTCCGGGGTCGTTGCTGCGCATACGAAAGGTAAGGATACTCTCCTCCGGTTTGCCTGGTACAATATCAAAAAAGAAATCTCCGGCTGCTTTACCGGCTGCCACCGGTGTTTTACAAACGCCCATGTTTTCGATGTTTGCGTTTTCAATATTTAAATACAAGCCTGAAGTGTAAGCCGGTCCTTGTGGATTGTGACAATGGCCACAATTAGCTTCGAGATAAGCGCGAGCCCGTGTATCTATGTTATAGTGTGTGGAGTCTAAATAGTTAGCTATATGAGGCGCCACTTCGGGTTGCGTAAATCCTATTAAAAAACCTGCTTTTTGTAAATGTATTAGTTGGTTTTCTTCTCCTCCGACATAAGTGTAGTTGCGGTTTAAGTTGCGTACTTTAGGGCCTATGGGCACTATATTTACTCCGTTATTCCAGTGGCAACTTTTGCATTGGTTTTTGTTTGGCACCAGATATTCTATAGTTCTTTTAGTGCCATCATAGTGAGTCCAACTTACTTCTTTTATATCACCTGAGTTCTCTAACGTAGCATCAGTTTGTTCACTGTTCCAGATGTATCCAAGGGCTTCCCAACCGGTTGAACGGTGTACCAGTAGTCGGGTTTCGATAATTCTGCGTTTGCCCTGAGGCTGACGAAAATCTTCGGGGTAATAAAAATTTTTTATGAGACATGAACCTACCGGAAATTGCAACACCTGTGTGGTATCATACTTCACAGTTTTTCCATCAGGCATGTAAATAAAACGAGCTTTGTGTGCGTAATCTGTAAAGAGTGGAGTAATTAAATCGTACGGCACTACACGAGCGTTAGGCTGCAGTTCATTCATAGCTCCACTAAAAAAATTATACTGTGAAAGTTTTTCGAACGGTTGCGCAGCCACATCAAGAACTACATTAGCCGATGGCTTTAAATGGCACCCTATCATACAACTCAATAATAGTAGGAGGAAACCAGTCAATATATATTTTCTGGAAAATGAATTCATGTTACACATATTTGCGGGGCGAATTTGTATAAAACAAGAACAATAAACAGAAGTTAACTCAGAACATGGCTTTGAACCAGAAAAAAATTGAGAAAGAATTGAGATTTCGCACCAGCAGAAGTTCGGGTGCTGGCGGGCAGCATGTAAACACTACAGAAACAAAAGTGGAGTTATTGTTTAATGTGCGTGATACCAAATTGTTAACCCATGATGAAAAGGAACAAATAGGTAAACGGTTAAGAACCCGTATAAATGAAGATGGTGTTATTTCTGTAAGCAGCAGCCAACACAGGTCTCAAGCCGGGAACAAAGATCATGCGCTAAAAAAATTTTTTGCTTTACTGGAAAAAGGCTTGAAAAAAGAAAAGAAACGTATAGCCACCACCTTGCCCGAATCAGTAAAAAATGAGATACTGAATAAAAAGAAAAAACGATCGGTACTTAAAGCCGATAGAGGAAAACGCACTCGCGATTTTTTATAGTTAAATAGCGTTCGAAAAACACCTGACCATGTTTAAAAAACTTTTGACGGCCAGCCCGTTTACCACATTTTATGTTGTGTTTACATACATCATGGCATTTTCGCTTTGGTGGGCTTATCTGCTTTATGCTAAAAACGAAACAGCTTATTCAGAAACTATACAAGCGCATCAACTTCGCTACGAGCAAGTATACCCGGATGGCAACTATTCTGCCACCGTAGAATATCAAAAATTTTACTCTAAGTATCAACGGCAAAAGTTAATGATAGTAACTGAAGGGTCAGTGTTTATTCTTTTACTGCTATTAGGGTTGCTGAGGGTACGCAAAGTTTTTTTGAGCGAAATGCAGTTAGCCAGTCAGCAGCGTAATTTTTTGCTGTCTATAACTCACGAGTTAAAATCACCGCTTTCTACTGTCAAGCTATCGTTACAAACACTGGCTAAAAGAAAACTTGAGCCCGAGCAAACTGACAAGTTGATTGATAACTCATTGGTTGATTTGGAGCGATTGGAAGAGTTAGTGGACAACATACTGTTTGCCGCAAAAATTGAACGAAACGAAACCGGCTTTAACAATGAAGAGATAAATGTATCAGAAGTAGTTACACAAACTGCTGAACGCTTTGCCAACAACAAAAAGAAAATA
Organism: uncultured Chitinophaga sp.; assembly: GCA_964615305.1. Classification (GTDB taxonomy): domain Bacteria; phylum Bacteroidota; class Bacteroidia; order Chitinophagales; family LD1; genus Bog-950. The sequence continues at coordinate 164,812 of CAZTNA010000004.1, read as the reverse complement.
AAAATAGACACACAAATTTCTGACGGAATTTACATGAATGTAGATGTGTTGGGCTTTACATCGGTAATTACCAACCTGGTTGAAAATGCGGTGAAATATTCTGAGCCCGAAACCAGTATTATAGTTTCGCTAAGCGAATCAGAGTCTGAAATACTGTTATCGGTAGCAGATGAGGGTGTTGGTATAAATGATGAAGATAAAGCACGGATTTTTGACAAATTTTACCGTGCCGGAAATGAGAACACTCGAAAAGCTAAAGGCACCGGTTTGGGCTTATACATTGTAAAACGCTTCGTAGAAATATACAAGGGCAACATTTCGGTGTTTGATAACAAGGTAAAGGGCACTATCTTTCGCATATCATTTACAAAGTTGTAGTTCACTTTTGTGTTCTTACAATTTACTTCACATATTTTTCTTTGGCTGATATTTTATTTATTAAAGCATATAATTTGTGTATTATGTGATTAATTTTACCCGAAACAACTTACCCTATGAAGTATCTTAAAACGATAGTTTTTGTTTTGCTATATTTTGTTTCAATTGCACAAACAGATACTTCTGTTTTTAACAGCACCACCACGGTAGAAACTAATGAATACACTTTCAGAGTTCCTGAAAAATGGCATAATATACCTCAGATAGATGCCAGTAGCCGCGATCAAAAGTTTGAATTTACTGATGTAGCTTTACCACACATTATCAATAACGCGCCTGTTACAGCGTTTTTTGTGTTGCGTAAAACAGAAAGCGAAAACATAAATCACGGTGTAAATTTTGTTACCACTGAGTTTAGCTCATACCCCGACAGAGTAACACCTGCCGGACAAGACTACCAAACCGATAGTATAAAAATAGCCAGTGGAGAAACCGCATTGCTCATTACCACACGCTATTACCGCAGAAGCAAAGCCAGCAATTTTACCCGATATGACTTGATTGCTTTTTCAGAAAAAAGAAAAACATCTTACATGCTCACTGTTACCTACCAATACAAAGACCCTACTTACGCCATTGAATTCAATTTAAAATTGAAGGAGTATGCAATGCGTGTTTTCAAGACTTTAGTGCTTAGGTAACCTGCCCTTACGGGCAACCTGAACGAGCGGGTTTTGCGTCTATCCTAATATTCTATATTCGCTCACCCATCATGAAAAAAGCCTTCCTTACTGTTGTTGTTTACTCAGTTACTGTTGCGTGTTTCGCACAGATGCATGTAAAGAAACCCAACTTTACTTCGTTTAATACCGATAAAGTTTTTCTTACGGCAACGCTTCAGCAAAATTCATCGGCCAAAGCGCAGCAACACCCCGAATACGGAGTGTTGCCTTACAACGCTGAATGTGAAGAGTGTATCGAATTGCTAGACAAGCGCACTATTGATTCGCGCCTACTCATAAAGCCCGATAACGCAGGGCGCATGTTTTCACAGAAATCATATTTCCCTCTTCACTACAAAAAGTTTGAAGGCGATGTATGGAACACTATTGATAGCCGTTTGAGACCTGATGCGATGAAGCCCGGAGTTTATAGCGCGCTCAACCAACCGGTGCCTACCAAATGCGATATGAACAGCCACACCAGTTCAATAACTGAAAGCGGTTTTGAATTTGAGTTCAACAAAAACCTGCAGATTTTCTTTTTTGATGAAGCGAGTGTTTACACACAAAAGCAAAATGCCGATTATAGCACATACACCATTGGCGAGGAAGGGCTGAGCGTAAAAAATATGTGGAGTGGTATTGACATGGAACAGATTTTTACGAAGGGCGAAATAAAAACCAACTTTGTAATTCCTGCCCCTTTGCAGTTACCCATTTCGAGTGGCTACATGGTCATAGAAGACCACTTTACGTTGCCTTCGGGTTTTACTATTGACGAGTCGGTTGACGGAGGTTTTATACCGGGCGCGGGGTATAAAGGTGATTACATTATCCGTAATGCGCAAGGAGATTCACTGATAGTTATTGAAAAGCCGGTTTACTTAGACGCCAAAGCATTTGGTACGCACGGCAGCTATCGTCTTACAAAAAACGGAAACGATTACACACTTCAAACACTGGTGCCCGTTGATTGGATAACTAAAACCGACCACACTTACCCCATCATGATTGACCCTACGGTTTTTGGCAGAACCAAAATGGGTGATTTCAGATTGTCGGGTATTTCTGCCAATCTGGGTTTTACTACTATGTCGTTAGGCAGTTGTGATTATCACATGCAAGTGCCGGTACCCGGTAGAAGCAAATTGACCAACTCGTATGTAGATGTAGAATACACACTTACCTATGACCCATTTTGCGGCACTCCTCCCCTGCCGGCTCCATTTTGCACTTTTAGCCAAGTAACTATGGAAGTACAAAGTGATGAATGCAACACCACCACCGGTTTACTTTCATGCAACCCCGCACAACCACCCTACACGGGTACCTGTACTACGGATTCTAACTTAGTGCCCGGTGCAAATGCACTGAAAATAAACAGCTTTGTGCCTAACTACCTTACTTGTATTACACCACAATGTGCCGACTACCTTTTAGACTTTACCTTAAAAAACCGCGACTCTATTTGTTTAGATAACTGCTTTTATCTCTGTGCCCGCGGCAATATGTGGCAAATGACCGTAGAGGCCTGCCGTGTAGAAGGAAACATTACTCAAGACAAAACACAGATTTGTGCAGGTGAACCCGTAACCTTTACCGCACACCCTAACTGTGGAGTACCGCCATACCACTATGTGTGGCTGTATGGAAACACAAGAACAGTTGTTTATGGCTCTGACCAGATTACCATTTACCCTCAACAAGATGTAAACATGACCTGCATTATTTACGATACTTGTAGTGTTGACTCGGCTGTTTCTAACGACCTGAGTGTAATAGTTACCGCTTCGCCACCGGCCGATGCAGGGCCTGATGTAAACCTTTGCGAAGGCGGTAATGCATTTCTTGGCGGAAACCCCACCACCACTATAGGGCCTACTGTAACGTGGACAGGATCTACACCGCAAGTGCAAGGTTGGCTGAATGGCACAGGAATTCAAAATCCGTTTGCTACTGTGCCTGCCGGTACGGTTGATACTTTCTTTTATGTTGTGCGAACGCAGGATTTCACCTGTTTTAGAACAGATACGGTATATGTTTTCAGCAGCCCCGGCCCTACTGCTAATGCAGGGCCTGATGCTACTTTATGCGGAGGCGGCACTATTACTTTAGGCGGCACACCTTCGAGCAATGCAGCCAATGTTACTTGGACAGGCGAAACCCCTACAGTTACAAGTTGGCTAAGCAGCACTGCTGCCTTCAACCCGCAGGCAAATATTCCTGTAGGCACGGTGGACACTTTCTTTTATGTTCTCGATGCCACCACTGCCGGATGTTTCGAATCTGATACCATGCGGGTGTTCAGTAACCCATCGCCTGTGGCCGATGCCGGTGGCGATGTGCGTTTTTGCGAAGGCGGCACCGCTACTATTGGCGGCAACCCTACGGGCACTGCAGGCTCTAATGTTACGTGGACTGCCGAAACTCCTTTAGCTGAATCATGGCTCAGCAGCAACACCGCTTCTAACCCGCAGATAAATGTTCCGGCAGGCACGGTGGACACTTTCTATTACGTAGCCACCGCCAGCGACCCTCTTTGCGCACGCACCGATACCCTGATGGTTTATTCTGCCGCTAACCCAACTGTTACTATTGACTCCAGCGGCACTACACGTATTTGCACCAATCAAACGGTTACACTTTCTACTATTGGCAGTTTTAACTCCTATTCATGGAATACGGGCGACAACACGCAAAGCATTACCGTTAACCAAACCGGCTCATACTCCGTTACCATTACCGATGCCAACGGCTGCACTGCCGCCAGCAATATTATTAGCGTATCGTCAGTAGCTGTACCAAATGTTACTGTTTACCCCGATACCTTGATTATGTATGGAGATAGCGTAATGCTTTACACCGATATTAACCTGGGCGCTGCATCTATTGATTCGTTCAACTGGTTTCCTACCGTAAATGTGGCTTGCAATACCTGCACCAACCCGGTGGTTCATCCGGAAGATGAGGCGCAGTATTACGGTGTAAATATTTACTCAGGCGGCTGCACAGCTACTGATTCCTCTCTTATCCGCGTTATTTTCCCGAATAACTTTTATATACCTAATGCCTTTACTCCAAATGGCGATGGCAATAACGATAACTTCTACATCATGGCTCAGGGCGGGGTGAAAGTTATTTTGTTTCAGGTGTTTAATCGCTGGGGCGAAAAAATGCACGAAGGCGCTTACCCGTGGGATGGTAAATATAAAACCAAACCTGCCCCTCCGGGCGTTTATGTTTATGTATTCAAGCTGGGCTTGTTTGGTGATGACAACGCCATTTTCCGTAAGGGAAGCGTTACCCTTATTAAGTAGGGTAAAAAGCCAGATTGCAAAGCGAGTAAAATGCAGACGGATAACATTGTACGCAGCTATTGAAATAAATTTGAGACTCTCATCATTTACATCAATTAACACTCAGCACTCCATTTACAGCAGTTACTGCCTACTGTTTGTTCGCAATATGTTTTTCTTCACACCATGATACAGTTGCACGATGTGCGCAAAGCCTACCAGATGGGCAGCAACAAACTACAGGTGCTAAAGGGCATTGACATGCATATAGCCGAAGGCGAGTTTGTATCTATTATGGGTTCTTCGGGTTCCGGCAAATCTACACTGCTGAATATTCTAGGCATACTCGATGATTACGATGAAGGCAGCTATCAGCTAAACGGGCAGTTGATTAAAAAGCTATCGCCAACCAAAGCCGCGCAACTGCGCAACAGGTTTCTGGGTTTTGTGTTTCAGAGTTTCAACCTTATAGCGTTTAAAAACGCGGTAGATAATGTAGCTCTGCCGCTTTACTATCAGGGTGTGGGGCGCAAAGAACGCACGCGCATAGCTATGGAATATTTAGAGCGCGTGGGCTTAAAAGATTGGGCAGACCATTTACCCGGTGAACTTTCGGGCGGACAAAAACAACGCGTGGCTATAGCGCGTTCGCTTATTGCAAAACCCAAAGTGATACTTGCCGATGAACCTACCGGTGCGCTCGATTCGCAAACCAGCCACGAGATAATGGAGATATTTAAGGAGATGAATAAGCAAGGAATGACCATTATAATAGTAACGCACGAGCAGGATGTGGCAGATACCACTCAACGCATCATACGCCTGAAAGACGGCCTGATAGTAAACCCTGCCACCGCATAAACTATGAACTACGATAGTTTAATAGAGATATACTTTGTGGTGCGCAATAACAAGCTGCGCACTTTCCTAACGGCATTCAGCGTGGCGTGGGGCATATTTATTCTCATTATACTTTTAGGTGCGGGCAGAGGTTTGCGAAACGGTGCCGAGCAGCAGTTTGCCTCTGATGCTACCAATACAATTTGGATAAACGGAGGAAAAACTTCTATGGCACACAACGGCTATCAGCCGGGCAGAGCCATTATATTGACCAACGAAGACAAGGAAATGATTCTGAAGAAGACGAAGGGGGTGGAGAAGGAATCGGGCACAGCGCAGGGCTATATGATGAAGAACATGCGCTATGGAAATAAGAAGGCAAGCTTTATGACGCGCTCGGGTTCTGCCGACCACGACTATCTGGAGAATTTGCAGGTAACAAAGGGGCGTTTCCTGAATGAAAACGATGTACAGCAGTTCAGGAAAGTATGTGTAATAGGGCAACCGGTAAACGAGATGTTTTTTAAGAATGAAGAAGCCGTGGGCAAGTATATAGATGTGCAAGGCATTCCGTTTTTGGTGGTGGGCACTTTCTACGACCCCGGCCGTGGCGATATGGATAGAATCTATATTCCTTATACCACTTCGCAAAAAGTATTTAACGGCAAAAATTACTTAGATGTAATATGGCTGGGCACGGGTGATATGTCAGTAGATGCGGGCACTGCCTTAGCCGCAGAAATTACACGCCTGCTTGCAGCGCGTCATGGCTTTAACCCGGCAGACAAAAACGCAGCAAGCGCCTACAACAACCGCGAAAACTTTGAGCGCATTATGGGCATGCTTACCGGTATCCGCATTTTTATCTGGATTATTGGTATAGGAACTATTATTGCCGGAGTGGTAGGTGTAAGCAACATTCTTATGATTTCGGTAAAGGAAAGAACGAAGGAAATAGGCATACGGAAAGCGCTGGGCGCAAATCCGTTTTCTATTGTGAGTTTAATCTTGCAGGAGTCGCTCATTATTACGGCCCTTGCGGGTTACACAGGTATGGTGCTGGGTGTAGTGGTGCTGGAGTTGTTTAAAAAGTATGTGCCCAACAGCGATTTTTTTAAGAACCCTGAAGTAGATTTTAAAGTTGCCATCACCGCTACACTGGTGCTTATTACAGCAGGTTTAATTGCGGGCTTTTTTCCGGCTGTGCGCGCAGCAAGTATTAATCCGGTAACTGCTTTAAAAGACGAAGTATGATTTTTGATTTAGACAACTGGCAGGAGATAGCAGCCGCTATGCGCAAAAATAAATTGCGCACCTTCTTAACCGCCTTCGGTGTGTTCTGGGGAATTTTTATGCTGGTTATTATGCTTGGTTCGGGTAATGGTTTACGCAACGGTGTGCTCGAAGAATTCAGCGGCACGGCCACCAACAGTTTTTTTATGTGGACTCAGGCCACCAGTAAACCTTACAAAGGTTTACAACCCAACAGGCAGTACAATTTTACTACCGAAGATGCGGTAGCGCTGCAACAAAATATCAGCGAGTTGAAGATAGTAGCACCTATGAACCAACTGGGCGGCTATAACAGTAACAACAACGTGGTACGCGGATTAAAATCGGCTGCTTTTTCGGTTTACGGTGTGCACCCGCAGGTAACTGAGATACAACAGTTCAAACTTACAGGCGGGCGCTTTATCAATACAAACGATATGGATGATAAACGAAAAGTAGCGGTGATAGGCGAAACCGTAGTAGAGAAACTTTTTTCTACTGCTGAAAACCCCATTGGGCAATACATAAAAATAAACGGAGTAAATTTTATGGTAACAGGCCTGCTGCGCGGCAGCGGCAAAGGTCACGAAGCGCGCGAACAGGCAGCATCTATCTATCTGCCGTTTACTGCTTTCGGGCAAGCATTTAATATGGGCAATAAAGTGGGTTGGTTCTCGGTAAAAAGTGCTGATAATGTATCAGCTTCTATAGCAGAGAAAAAAGCGATGGCACTACTAAAAGAGCGTCACAAAATTGCTCCGGATGATAAGCGTGCCATAGGCCATTGGAACATGGCAGAGGAGTTCAACAAACTAAGCGGATTGTTTTTAGGTATAGAAATGCTGGTGTGGTTTGTAGGCATAGGAACATTACTGGCGGGGGTTATTGGTGTAAGCAACATTATGCTGATAGTAGTGAAAGAACGCACCCGCGAAATAGGCGTGCGCAGAGCCATTGGCGCTACGCCTGCATCTATAGTAAGCCAGTTGATGTTAGAAGCAGTTACGCTTACTTCTATAGCGGGCTATGCCGGTTTGGTGGCGGGTGTGGGGTTACTAGAATTGGTAAGCCAAAATATACCTGCCGGTGAGGGCGTTATGTTCTTGCACCCGGGTGTTGACTTAGCCGTAGCGCTGAAAGCATTGGGCATTTTAATTTTTTCGGGAGCATTGGCGGGGCTTATACCTGCACAAAGGGCTTTAGAAATTTCACCGGTAGAAGCATTAAGAACAGAATAAAAAGAAACATTTATGATAGGTAAAGCAGTTAAGGTATTAGTGGCATTAGCCGTGTTAGGCATCTTCGGCTGGACATTTTATTTTCTTTACAACAAATCGAAAAAAGAGCCTGAAAAGATTAGCACCGTAGAGCCATCGGTTCAAAACATTATTCAGAAAACAGTAGCCACAGGTGCCATAAATCCGCGCAAAGAAGTAGCTATGAAAAGCCAGGTAAGCGGCATAGTAGATAAGTTATTCATTAAAGCAGGCGATAAGGTAAAGCAAGGCGATGTGATAGCGCGGATAAAAATTATACCGAACATGCTAAACCTGAGCAATGCAGAAAACCGCTTGAATCAGGCAAAGATTGCTGTTGAGAATGCGAAGATTGAATACGACCGCTCTAAACAATTACTCAGCGATAAAGTAATTGCACAATCAGAGTTTCAACAGATTGATAACCGCTATAAAACAACTCTCGAAGAACAGGATGCTGCTGAAAACAATCTTCAATTGATAAAAGAAGGAACCACCGCCAAAGCCGGACAAGTTTCTAACACACTCATAAAATCTACCATTAGTGGTATGGTACTCGATGTGCCGGTTAAAGAAGGTAACTCAGTTATTGAGAGCAACACGTTTAACGAAGGCACTACCATTGCATCGGTAGCCGATATGGGCGAAATGATTTTTGTAGGCAAGGTAGATGAATCGGAAGTAGGAAAGATACACGTAGGCATGCCGCTTATACTTACTATTGGTGCATTGCAGGAAGATAAGTTTGACGCTAAGTTGGAATACATAAGCCCTAAAGGTGTAACCGAAAACGGTGCTATACAATTCGAAATAAAAGCAGCCATACAACTGCTCGAAGGAAAGTTCTTACGTGCGGGCTACAGCGCCAATGCCGATATTATTCTGCAACGAAAAGACAGCGTGTTATCTATACCCGAAAGTGTTTTGCTGTTTGAAGGCACAAAACCGTTTGTAGAAATTCAGACAGCTACCGGCACCATTCAAAAAAAGGAAATTAAGACCGGTCTTTCGGATGGTATTCAAATAGAAGTATTAGATGGGCTAAGCGGCCAAGAGAAAATAAAAACACCTACGCTAAGTGCCGGGGCTTAGGCAAAGAACCCCTGTAAATAAAAATGCTCCGTTTATAGCGGAGCATTTTTATTTATAAAAAGCAGTGTTAAACTACTTAGCGTAACGTTTCTTAAATTTATCAATACGGCCGGCCGTATCAACCAATTTCATTTTGCCGGTAAAGAAAGGGTGGCTTTCATTTGATATCTCGAGCTTAATAAGCGGATACTCGTTACCGTCTTCCCATTTAAGAGTTTCTTTGCTGTTGGCAGCACTTTTACCTAACCAGGCTTTATCCAATGAAATATCTTTAAATATTACGGTGCGGTAGTTAGTGGGGTGAATATCTTTTTTCATAATCCTGTTTTTAGGGAGCGCAAATATAGATTTTGAATTCTGAAATCAAAATGTTTGGTTTTACCCCAACATTTCCATCTTTTTCTTGCACCGTTCTATAGAATCTTTAGCTGTGTCTAATTGCTTATTGTCGAAGGTAGCGGCAGCATACGCCTTGTAAGCGTCTATGGCTTCTTTGTATTTGCCTTGGGCTTCGTACATAATAGCAAACTCGTTTTGAATAGTTGACTTGTTGATGCCCGGAACGGTAAGCGCTTTGGTGAGTAATGCAGTTAGCTCGTCCCACTTTTGCAGGGTCGAAAGCACAATGGCGTAGTTATAATAGGCGGCCAGATAATCGGGCATGTTTTCGATAGCCAGTTTGTAATGCTTCTCTGCATTGGGAAAGTCCTTGTATTTGGTTTCATAAATCCAGCCCAAATGGTTGTGCGCTTTTCCGAATGCGGGCATTTCTTGAGTAATGGCGGTAAGTTTCGAAAATGCTTCGCCTATTTTCTGATCGGTTATTAATCGGTCGGCTTCCATAAACATATCTTCCATACGCAGCTTTAAATTGTCGTTCATATCATGTGTTTTGAGGTGGCAAACGTAGCAAAAAACCAATACCATGATTTTGGTTATGCTCTGTAACAAGTTCTAAAAAGAATAACTTAATTCGCAACCGTTTGCTGAAAAAGCACATCAGATACACTATGCTACCCATCCAGAAAAACCTTTTTGCAGCTTGCGTGGCTGCATTTTTTTTAACCTTTACTTTTGCACAGGAATGTCAGGTGGTTTATGTAACACCTGCCGGTGCCTCATCAGGGGCAGCCGGTACACGAGCCAACCCCGCTAATCTTACTTATGGATTAACATTAGCAACCGGAGCCAACAACCGTATGTGGCTGGCCAACGGCAGCTATACCATAGCCAGTGAGATAATGTTAGCCAATAACCTGACCATAGAAGGCGGCTTTGACCCCGGCAGCGGCTGGCAGAAATCCAATACACCGGCCACAGTCATTCACAGAACCAATGTAATTGTGTTGCCGCCACCGGCCAACGGCACAGCCATCATAGCGGGGGTAAACGTTTCGGGTTTTCGATTGCAGGATTTAACCCTTACCATGGATGCCCCTAACGGTACGGCTGCTACCGCTTATGGTATATATTTAAACGGATGCAGTAACTATAACATAGTACGTTGTTTTGTAACGGCTGCTGACGGCACACCCGGAACAGCCGGCATGCCGGGCACTGCGGGGGCTGCAGGAGGTGCCGGGCAAAATGGCGCTGCCGGTAACCCGAACGAGGCGGGGCGATTTACACCAACACCCGGGGGCATTGGTGCCAACAACGGTGGTAACGGTGCAGGTAACGGAGGGCACTCCGGTAGTTCCAATATAGCGAGTGTTGTTGGCGCGGGGGTTTGTGGCGGTACAGCCGGAGCAACCGGTACAGGCCCACAGTGCAACTTAGGTTGTGCATTTGGCAGCCCTAGTTGCGGGCAAGCCACCCCAGGACAACCCGGAGGCAGCGGCTGTGCAGGTACTATTGGCACCGCAGGTGCTAACGGCCCTGCCGGTATGGTAACTTTGCCCGGATATTTTGTACCGGGGCTGGCAGGTGCTAACGGAAATGCCGGTGGTGGTGGCAGTGGCGGTGGCGGTGGTGGTGGTGGTGGTGGACGCCAAAACAGCGGATCAGATGATGTGGGAGGAGCCGGTGGTGGCGGTGGCGGTGGCGGGTTTGGTGGCAATGGAGGAACGGGCGGTACAGGCGGTGGCGGTTCTTTTGCTGTTTTTCTTTATAACAACGGTACCGGTGGTAATATTACTGACTGCTTGTTAACGGCAGGTAATGGAGGCGCAGGCGGTATTGGCGGCACGGGTGGTACTGGTGGCGCAGGCGGTGCGGGTGGTGCGGGTGGCGCGGCCGGCTGTGGGCCCAACCCTGGCGGCAACGGTGGTGCGGGTGGCGCGGGTGGCGCGGGTGGCAGCGGTGGTAACGGAGCGCAGGGTAGCAGTGCCGCACTTTCGCAAAATGGAGGAACACCGGTTACACAAACCAACCCAACGGTGCCCGGAAACCCACCGGTGATACAAGTGTTAAACCGTGGCTGCACGAATGCTGAAGTTGTGTTTACTGCACCGGTATCGGGCAACTGGAGTTTTGGGGCAGGCTCGTCACCTGCTACGTCAACAGGGGCAGGACCGGTTTCTGTATTCTATACCTCGGTGGGTAGAAAAACAATTACGCTGAATGGTACTGCCTTTACTGACTTTGTAGATATATTCAGCACTACCGGTTTTACCAATACAATTACCCATAGCAACAACCCCGCCATAACAGGCTGCCCCGATACGTTTACCACTACCATTCCGGGAACTTTATATGAATGGAATTTTGGACCATCGGCCATACCGCCTACGGCTACCGGCCCTACACCCAGTGCGCCCATGGCATTTACCGCCACAGGAACTTTTACGGTAGAAGTATGGGTAACTACTGCGTGTTGCGGAAGAGTGCGCGACACCCTGTTAGTAACAGTAAACCCCAATACGCTGGTTATTAATTTGGCAGCTTCAGCTAACAGTATATGTGCCGGCCAGCCGATTACTTATACCGCTACACCGGCTAACTACCTGAACTATACTTTTTTGGTAAACAACAACCCGGTACAGAGCAGTGCCGCCAATACATTTACCACAACCGCTTTGGCAGCGGGCGATAGTGTAAAAGTGCTGGGCTTTGATGGCGTATGTTACAGTAACCCGAGCGCTACTTTGTTTCCGACAGTAAACCCAATACCCACGGTAACCCTCACCAGCAGCGATGCCGATAACACTATATGCAGTGGTGATGCTATTACATTTACTGCTGCACCTACGGGTTACAATAGCTACGAGTTTTTCAATAATGGCACTTCGGTGCAAAACTCAGCGAGCGAGTTGTACACTACTTCGGCACTTACTTCGCCTAACAGCATTACCGTAATAGCTACCGATAACGGATGCTCCAGCACCGCCACCGCACCTATTGTAACTACGGTAAACCCTACCCCCACTATCAACTTAACTGTAGCACCTGCCTCTACTATCTGCACAGGCGATAACGCTACCATAACGGCTACTCCTGCCGGGTTAGACAATTACGATTTTATGGTCAACGGTATATCTGTACAAAATACCGCAGCCGACACTTACAGCAGCACTGCGTTTGCCAATGGCGATGTGGTAACCATTGCTGGTATGCTGAATGGCTGTGCAGGCATAGCGGCCAACAATGTTACTATGACTGTTAACCCCATACCCACCGTAACGCTCACCAGCAGCGATGCCGATAATTCTATTTGCCAGGGCGTGTCGGTTACGTTTACGGCTTCACCGGCAGGCTACGATAATTATAACTTTATGAATAACGGCAGCTCTGTTCAAAACGGGGCTTCTGAAGTGTTTACCACTAATTTGCTGACTAACCCTAACAGCATAACTGTAGTGGCCACTGACTTAGGGTGTGTAAGTGCCCCTGCTACCAGCATAGTTACCACGGTGCAGCCGGCACCTATAGTAGATGCGGGGGCTAATCAGGCGGCATGTGCCGATGCGGCTACTCAAACACTGGCGGGTTTTTCACCGGCCGGTGGGGTTTGGAGCGGCAACGGCATTACTGACCCTTCGGGAGTATTTGAACCTGCCACTGCTACAGCGGGGGCACACTCACTGGTTTACGCTTATACCGATGCGGTAACCGGATGTGCCGGGCTTGACAGCATTGTGTTTACCGTACATGCTTTACCGGTTTTAGCCACCACCGCTGCCCTTGATATTTGCGATGGCCAAAGCGCCCAGTTGAATGCCGGTGGCGCTGTAACGTACAGTTGGAGCCCCACCGCTGATTTGAATGCGGGCAATATAGCCAACCCTATAGCCACGCCAGCTAACAGTACGCTTTATACAGTAACCGGTACCGATGCCAATAACTGCAGCAACACAGCCACTACACAAGTGAATGTACATGCCAACCCTGTGGCAGGCTTTACCACTACCGAAGTTTGCGAAGGCCTAAGCACCGTATTTGTAAACAACACCACACCGGTAAGCGGAACCACCTACGTTTGGTATTTTGGCGATGGCACCACTTCTACACTCGACAACCCACTGCACATTTACGCTTCAGCCGATACCTTTACCGTTACCCTCATAGCTACTACCGGCAACTGTGTAGATAGCGCCAGCAGCACCGCTACCGTGCACCCGGTGGCTACGGCTGATTTTTCGGCTGCGCCATTAGTTACTTACAACGATGCTGCTTCGCCTGTTGTATTTACCAACCTTAGCACTAACAGCCATCAATGGCAGTGGAACTTTGGCGACCAGACAGTTTCTACCACTCAAAATCCGGCACATGTGTACGAACAGCCGGGCACTTATTCGGTTACGCTTATCAGCGGCAATCAATATGGCTGCAGCGATACGGCTTATAAAGAAAACTACGTGACTATTTACCAGCGGCCTGAAATTTTTATACCTAACATATTTACCCCAAATGGTGACGGGCAAAATGATGTATGGCAGGTGTACGGCAAGGGTATCAGATACTTTGAGTTGACGGTGTTTAACCGCTGGGGCGAAAAAGTGTACGAAGGGTTAAACTATCTGGCCGGGTGGGATGGCACTTACCAAGGCAAAACAGCGCAACCGGGTGTATATGTTTATGTAGCCAAAATTGTGTTTGACGACAACACCGACCGCAAAATAAAAGGCAGTGTAACGCTTGTACTTTAGGGGTTACTCTTGTTGCTTGGCTTCGTTCCAGTAGGCATCCATTTGCTGTAGCGACATATCGCTGAGATTTTTGCCTTGGGCTTCGGCCCTGGCTTCTATGTATTTGAATCTGCGAATAAATTTAAGGTTGGTGCGCTCAAGTGCCGATTCGGGATCTACTTTAATAAAGCGGGCATAGTTGACGAGCGCAAACAGCAAATCGCCAAATTCTTCTTCTACTGAAAGGGCTGACTTGGGTTGCTTTATTTCTTGTTGCAGTTCGGCTAATTCTTCTTCTACTTTCAGCAGTACGTCTTCGGTTTTTTCCCATTCAAATTTTACCTGTGCTGCTTTGTCTTGTATGCGGTATGCTTTAATGAGTGCAGGTAACGAATCAGGCACACCGCCCAGCACTGATTTTTTGCCTTCGCGCATTTTCAGTTGTTCCCAGTTTTTCTTTACGTCATCTTGGTTCTGCACTTGTACGTTGCCATAAATATGCGGATGGCGGTAAATAAGTTTTTCGGAAAGGTGGTGAATGACTTCGGCTATGTTGAACTCATTTTTTTCTTCGGCTATTTTGGCGTAGAAAACTATGTGCAGCAGCAGGTCGCCCAGTTCTTCTTTTATACTGGTTATATCGTTTTTTAAAATGGCATGGCCCAGTTCATAGGTTTCTTCGATGGTGAGCGGGCGCAGGGTTTCCATGGTTTGTTCTTTGTCCCAGGGGCACTGTTCGCGCAGTTGGTCCATAATTTTTAGTATGCGGGCAAAGGCCTGTAGTTTTTGTTCGGTGGTGTTCATGGGTTAAACTTATGAATATACCTCACATGGCTTAGCGCTACAAAAAAACGCCCCTGCTGTGCAGCAGAGGCATAAAGGGTAATTTGGGTGGCAGGGGTGGTATTAAAAAGTAACCTGTGCTTTGGCGTAAAACTGGGTGCCCATAATGGCTACCCCCGGAAAACTCTGCCACTGGTAGTTGTTTACGTTGTTTACATTGATTGAAAGCAGCAGGCCTTTGTAAAAGTTGGGTTTGTAACTAACGCGGGCATCGAGAATGTAGGCGGGCTTAACGGTGCCGGCATACACGGCCGAGTTGGCTTCGTAGCCCATTTGATAGCGGAAGTTTAGCCCATAGCCAAAACCGGTTTTTTGCAGGGTATGGTCAAAGCCGAGGCTGGCTTTAAGTTTAGGGGCATTGAGCGGTACGTTTTCGCCCGAAGAAAGGGTAAGCTGATCTTTATTTACCCAACTCATGCTGCCGGTAAGTATGATGGAGTGTGCGGCATTTTCTAAGGCATTGTACTGAAAGCCGAAGTCAATACCAAACACATCTAAGCGGCCCAGGTTTTGGTAGGTTACTATATAGTCGGAGCCCACATAGGTGCTGTCGTTAGGGGTAATGGTGCCTACCGGAAACTGGTAGGTCATGACTATGAGTTCGTCCCACACGGTGCCGCTGATAGACGGCACTATGGTTGGGTTTTGCAAGGCGGGGTTATTGTCTAAGAGCGGTATAAGCAAGCCATCGAGGGCAGCATACTGTTTTAGGTTTTTATACAACCGGCCGCTGGTGTCAATAGCGTTGTTGGCGTAATCGTAACCGCCCAGGTAGCTGTTGTGGTCAAACACTACGGCCCCCGAGGCGGAGCGAAGTGAGCTTACATAGTTGCTGATACGGGTCCAGTAGAGGTCAAGTGAGAGTGAAAGTTTAGAGGCAATGAGGCCTTTGTAACCCAACTCTAAGGTTTGGGTGGTAGAGTTGTTTATTTTTTTCAGGTTTTTGAAATTGGCTACATTTTGCACACTGGCCCCCAGGTCTTTTTTGGTGGCAAAAATATCGTAGGCAATAGACATTTGGTCGGCATTGGCTACTGTACCGGCCGGGCCTTTTATGCCGCTGAATATAGAGTTAACCAGCCCGTTGGCAATAACCGGGTCGTTAACAGCCCCTACAAAGCGGCCGAACATGTATTGCATGAGTGAGTCGAAGCCTTGTACGTTGTAGTTCTTATCGCCAAAGGTTTGCCAGGTGCCGGTTTGTCCGCGCCAGGGGGCTGTTTTGTATTGTACCATTTGTGTGGCATCGTCATATTTGTATGACCAGCCGTAAGGGTTGCCTATACCGCGCACGTTTATACCGTTGGGTATAAGCCCGTTGGACAAATCTAGGAATTGGTTGAGGGTGTTGGGCGAGTCGAACGAGCGGTTAAAGGTAAGGCGAATGTTGTGGCCGGTTTTGGGTTTAAAAACCACAGCCGCACGGGGGCTTACGGCCACGCCTTTAATTATGCTGTTGTAGTCAACGCGGCAGGCGGCTACTAATTTCATCCATTTAAGGGGTTCGTATTCGCCCTGTATGTATGCCCCTACCTGGTTGAGGTTGTCTATGTTTTCGAAACGGCCGTTGATGCTGCCTTTGGTGTCGGGGCGGGTGAGCAGGGCATCTATACCATAAATAAAGTTGAGTTTCTGGATAGGGGTAAAGCTGTGTTGTGCCTGTATGCCGTGCAGTTTAGATTTATCAATGAGCAATTGTACCTGGTAGGGGTCGGGTGGCGATGAGGCGTAGTAGCTGTTGCGTGTAGAAGTAGAGAGCTGTGGTATAAGGTAAGTGCTGCCGGCATCGCTGCTGTTGATAAAGTATTGTATGTAGAGGTTTTTCCAGCGGAAGCGGGCTTGCAGGTACCAGTAAATCCAGCCGGGGCCACCGGCACCGCCCTGGGCGGCACCCAGGCCGGTAAGTTCTACGTTTTTGGTGCTGGCCAGGCCGCCATTAATGGTAAGGGTAATGTCTTCTATGGGGCGAATGTCAATACGGGCATCAACCGAGTATTTGCGGATAGCAAAATTTTTATGGAATCTGCGAATATCGAGTTGGGCCGAATCGAGCACCAGGTTGCCTGAGCTATCGGTATGGGTAAATTTTTGAAGGGTATCAGGGGTAAATACCTGACCGTTACGGGCCGAGCCAAAAATTACACTATCGCCATCATAAGGGCCGCTGATACCCGGGTGAAACTTATTGTCGTAGGGTTCGCGGGTGTCGTACACGGGGTAGTCGGTGCCCTGAAAGTAGCTGCCCGAAATTTTGTAACCAAATTTGCCGTTAAACAGTTTGCCGCTGTGGCGTATTTCGGGGTTAATAATATTGCCCGAAGCTATTTTGCCCTGGTTATACTGGCGGTACGATTTATCGAGCACGGTAAAGCCGCTGGTCATGGCTACGGTGGTCATAAATTTTTTTTCCTGGTCAAGTGGCGATCGGGTAATAATATGCACTACTCCGCTGCTGGCGTTGGGGCCGTAGAGGGCAGAGGCAGGGCCGCGTACTACTTCTATGCGCTCGTAGTCGGTATTGCTAACGGGGGTTAGTTGGTAGGCGTTTATGCGCAGCGATGGCACCGAGCCTATGCGGTTGTCAATAACGTTGAGCACCGAACCCGAAAATATGTTGTTGAATCCGCGCACTACCACATTGCTTGATACCAGTCCGGTGCGCATAACATCTACGCCCGGGGTGGTTTTTAGCTGCTCTACGGGGGTGGTGGTTACTATACGTTCGAGTTTTTCTTGCCCTATGACCGATACCGAAGCGGGGGCATCGAGTATTTTTTCTTTTTTCTTACTGGCCGAAACCACTACTTGATTGAGCCCTACATCGTTGTTTTGCATATCTACATTCAGCACATAGTTACCCTGGTTGGTTTTTATGGCTATTTCCTGTGAGGTGTAGCCCACAAAACTTACTACCAGTGTTTTGGCGGTGGCGGGCACTTGCAGGGTGTAGTTACCGGCATCATCGGTATGGGCGCCTATGGTGGTGCCTTTTACCAACAGGGTAGCGCCCGGCATGGGCTGTTTGTTTTCGTCTTGCACATTGCCGCTAATGGTAATATCCTGTGCTATGAGGGCAGCGGTAAAAAAGGTGAATACTGCAATGAGTAAATTTTTTAACTGCATAGGGTGTGTTTTGGTTATTGCAAGTAAACAATTTTTTCAAAGAACCGAGCAAGGCGCCCCTACCGGGCGGTGGAAAACTACGGAAGTACCGGAGCCTGCCGCCATGCCGGTAATAACCTGCGGCCGGTTTTTATCAGCCGCCTGTTTTTATGTGTATGCGGCTATAGTAGCCCCCAAATAAAAACAGCCACTTCTTTCGAAATGGCTGTTTTGCGGCTGTTGGGTAAGCGGCTTGTTGAGCTACGGCACTATAGCGTTAAACACATCGCCCCAGGGGCCGGGTTGGTTTTTGGTGTTCAGCCAACGGGCAAAGCCTTGTAACCGCGCTCCGGCTTCTTTGAGCTCAAAAGCCAGTTCGAACAGGGGTTTGGTGCTAAACCGCTGGTGGGTGCAGTCGTGGGGTTGTATGCTGCCTTCGGCATTGAGTATATACACCAGTTCAATATTGGCTACGCCTTTGGGTTTGGCGCGTTTGGTTACGCCTTCGGCATTGGGCTGCTGGGTAACGCGGGCTTTCAGTCGGTGGCCGCTCATAACGCTAAACTCTACCACGGGCACTGTGTCGGGCACGGGTACCGGGGTGCGGGTAGTGTCGCGGGGTTTAAGGCCGCAGTCCACTATGTTGGCGCTGGTCATGGTGTTGTTATCATAAATCCATTTCTGAATAAACTTGCGCAGGCTAGATTCGTAGGTTAGGCGCACGGTGTTTTTGGTTTGTGTTACCCCTTTGGTGCGCTTGGTTTCATCAATATAGTTGGCCCAGGCGGCTTGCCAGGCGGTTTGGTGGGTAGCCAGGTCGGTAATAACGGCAGCCGGTATTTGCCACGCAACGGCATTGCCGGTTACCTGTAAAAGCAGGTTGCTTTGAAAGCTGTTGAAGTCCTCGTCACGCGAGGGTATTAGATCTCTTGTTGCCATGTGAGTATAATTTAGAAGGTTAAAAATGAATGGTAAGTGAAAAAATGTGGGCTTATACAGCCGAAGGTAAACTCACTACATGTAGGCAGTAGCTTACTGCATGTTCGGTATTACTGCGGACAGGTAGGCAGGGGCTTACTGCATGTCCGGAATTACTTCGGGCAGGTAGGCAGGGGCTTACTGCATGTTCGGAATTGCTTCGGACAGGTAGGGAGGGGCTTACTGCATGTCCGGAATTACTGCGGACAGGTAGAGAGGTTCATCGGACATGTAGGGAGCCAAAGCCGGTGGCAGTAAAAAAGAAACAGGTGTTAAGCAGTTGTTTTAAAAACAGAAGCAGCGTGTTTCTATAACCAGTATGTCAAAGAACAAGGGTATAAAGGTGGCAGGCTTGCCGGTGAAACAGAAATCAATTTGCTGCTAGCGCGTACGTGCTAGTATTAAACAATGAATGTGCCCTATGAAAAAAATGAAACGGGGTTAAAAACTGCTGAAAATTAGTTGGTCATACACGGCCATAGCGTGGCTGTTTTAAGAAACAAAACAGGGGTATGGGTAAACCACCTATGAGTTGGGGGAATAAACAAATACCGGCCGTTCAGCAGGCAACTTTTACATTTGTGCCATACAGGTAAGGCACGTAGCTCAATATCTAAGTCGGCTATACCTTTTTACCCCGCTCTCTTCTCTCCTGCCGCTGTTTACGTACCGCTGCCTGAATGTTTTTTTCAGTGTCTAAGCCGTTTCGAACCGCCCAGGCCACCAGCTCATTATCTTTATGTATATGCAGCTTGGCAAACAAAATGCGCAACTGACTATTTATAGTTGATAGCTTTTTGTTTAACGCGTGTGCTATCAGTTTGCGGGGCAAACCTTTTACTTCAAGCGGCAATAGTTGCAGCTCACAGGCGGTAATTTCAACACCGCTAATAACCAGAGTAAAGTTTTTCATAGTTTTTGGTTGAACACAAATTTGCTTTTATTTTAAGATATTTCCAAGCATCCGGTATCCTAAGATTTTTACTTGTTCAGGGGGCAAACCGAGGGCTTTAGCCCGCTTCCAAACAACCGTATGTACTCCGCTTACTCAGTGTTACGCCCACCGGCTTTAGCCGGTAAGCCATAGAACAGAAGTTCAACCGCTACTGCACAATAAATTATAGCTTACCGCATTATCATACATTGCATTTTATTTACGCGGTGAACAAAAACAATACTCATAAGCCAAAACTATCTCAGCTACATTCTGCTGAGCGTATCCTATGGCTATCGGGCAAAACACCTGTTCCCCCACCACCCTTTGGCCAACAGCGGCCAACCAATTACCTGCTGCGGTCTTTGCACTTTGTTCTATGCTTTTTGTTCATTACTGCCGGCTCTTGGGCCCAGTCCAACATACGCTATCAAACGTACTCACTAAAAGCCGACACACTGCTGCTCGATAGCTTAAGCATAGTGCCGGGCACCATAGCCATTAGAAATACTCACGGAGAACTGGTGGACACCAACACCTACACCCTCCGCGCCTTTGAATCGCAACTGATCTGGAAAAACAAACCCCCTGCCGATTCGGTAAAAATTTTCTTCCGCGTTTACCCATTTGCCCTGGCCCGCCCCACCTATAACAAAAGCTACTCAGATTACTTAGCCGCCAACGCCAATTCACTGGCCCGCCCATTTGTTTACAGCCCCGATGCCATTGGCAGCAAACTCATTGACTTTGGCAACTTAGACTACAACGGAGTATTTGCCCGCGGCATAGCCTTTGGCAGCAACCAAAGTGTGGTACTCAACTCCGTTTTTAATTTGCAGGTAAGCGGCTACATTACCAAAGACCTGGAACTTACCGCTGCAGTTACCGACAACAGCATACCCATACAGCCCGAAGGCAACACCCAGCAAATTCAAGAGTTCGATAAAATATTTATTCAGCTCAAGCAGGGCCACCACCAACTCATAGTAGGCGACTTCGACCTCTTTAACCCCGAGCCCGACTACTTTATGCGCTTCAGCAAAAAATATCAGGGCGGCTACTACCGCACCCTGCTCGACTTTAAAAAAAAGGGAGCCCTCAAACTCGGTGCTGCCGGGGGTATTTCACGCGGCAAATTTTCGCGCAATACCCTGGCCGTAAGCGAAGGCAACCAGGGGCCTTATAAACTACAAGGCGCCAATGGCGAAACTTACATCATTATTCTGGCCAACACCGAAGAAGTTTTTGTAAACGGCCAAAAACTCGAACGCGGTGCCGACCGCGACTATGTAATTGACTACAACCTGGGCGAAATAACTTTTATGCCCCGCAAAATTATTACCAAAGATTTGCGCGTACTCATTGAATTTGAATATTCCGAAAGAAACTACCTGCGCTCTACCGCTTTTTTAAACACCGAATATCAAAGCAAAATAGCCAACCTGCATTTCAATCTCTATAGTGAACAAGACAGCAAAGGGCAAAACGTACAGCAAAGCTTAAATGCCGATAAAAAATATTTCCTCACCACCATAGGCGATAGCCTGAATCAGGCTCTCTACCACGGGTGGGACAGTGTAGCCTTCGATGCCCACCGAATTATGTATCGCCTGATACCCGATTCGCTCGGCTTCGATTCTGTATTTGTTTACAGCATTGACACCGCTGTGGCAAAATATACCGTCAACTTTTCACAGGTACCTTTTGGCAAAGGCGACTATATAGCCGCTTCCTCTACAGCCAACGGCCGCGTATATCAATGGGTGGCTCCGATTATTGACAGCACCGGAAAAATTTACCGCCAGGGCAATTATGTTCCGCTCATTCTTTTGGTTACTCCCAAATACCAGCAACTATACACCGTAGGTACCGACATACGTATCAACAACACAAATACTGTTTCAGTAGAAGCCGCTTTGAGCAATACCGATGTAAACATGTATTCCAAAAAAAACGATAACGACAACCTGGGGGTGGCCGTACGTGCTTCCTTAAAAGGAACCGTCATGACCAAAAACGACTCTACACAAAAACAAACACAAAATTTTGTGTACGATTTTAATTACGAATTTCTGCAAAACCGTTTCAACACCATTGAACGCTACCGCAATATTGAGTTTAACCGCGACTGGAACATTACTGCTCAACCCCTGCGCTACAACGAACACCTCGTTACCGCCAACTTTACGTACCTGTGGAACAACATCGGCAACATCAACTACCGTTTCAAAACACTTATTCAGGACTCTGTTTACCGGGGCTTCGAAAACAGCTTCAACGGTGCCGTATCTAAAAATGGTTCCAACTTTTCTTTTACCAACAGCTACTTGCACGCCAAAACAACACAACAAACTACCCACTTTTTCCGCCCCCGCGCAGAATATTTTTATACCTCGCAAAAAACTAAAGGCTGGAAAATTGGCGCGTTTAGCGGTTACGGGCTAAACATGACTCAAAACAAAACTGCCGACACCCTAAACCCGGTAAGCAGCCTTTGGCAAAACCACAGAATATATGTAGCCAATGCCGACACGGCTGTAAACCGTTACACCTTCGAATTTGCCATGCGTTACGAACACCACGCTCAAGGCAACAGTTTCGGCCGTGCCCACTTCAGCGGGCAAACCATCAACTTTACAGGGCAAATTAATTCACTCAAAAACCAAACCCTCAACTACTCACTCACCTACCGCCATGCCAAAGAGCGCGACTCAGTATCTACATCGCAGCCCGAGCATTTTTACCTGGGCCGCATAGATTACAATTTCGTATTGCTCAAAGGTGTTTTCCGCTCCACTACACTGTATGAAGTGGGCAGCGGCCGGCAGCAAAAAATTCAGTTAACCTACCAACGCTCACCGGTTAACCAAGGCGAATTTGCCTGGCTTGGCGACCTGAACGAAAACGGCATTCAGGATGTAAACGAGTTTCGCGCCTCAAACATTACCGATACTGCCACCTACCTGCGCATGTTCATTACCACCCCCGAATTTATATCCGTTAACACCACACAGTTTAACCAGGTACTCAACATTAACCCCGCTGCCGTCTGGAAAAACAAAAAAGGCATCCGCAAAGTCATTTCCATGTTCAGCATTTTTACCAGCGTATCGGTAACCAAAAAAACTTTTGCCGACAAGCGAAAAAATGCAGGCGAATACTTTAACCCTTTTCCGTTGGTAAAGCAAGACAGCTTCTTAGTGGCCACCACCATGAGCAGCCGAAACTCTCTTTTCTTTAACCGCCTGGACCCTAAATACGGGGCACAAATAGATTTCAACTACTCGCGCAACCGCACCTTGCTTACCACCGGCTTCGAAAACCGCATACTACAATCGCAGGGTATAATAGTTCGCTGGAATGTATTTAAACAGTTCAATGCCCAAGCCGCTTACACCAACGGGCTTAAAGCCAACGAATCTGACTACTACAACCACCTGCAATACCGCTTTACCTACAACGATGCACAGCTCGATGTAAGCTACCAGTTTAAAACCTTCCTGCGCATAAGCACCAAATACGACTTTAGCCACAAGCTAAACCCTACCGATACCGTGGGCAACCAAACCGCACAGGTACATAAAGGCACATTTAACCTGCGCTACAACCGGCAAGAAAAAAACACCATTGACGCCACCCTCGAATACTCGCGCATAGCTTACAACGATAAGGGTTTAAAAAACGAACAACTTGAATATGCCATGCTCGAAGGGCTGCGCAACGGAAACAACTTGGTATGGAGCGTGGGCTACGCACAAAGTTTAGGCAACAACATTCAACTTACCCTCAGCTACGATGGCCGCATGACGGGGTTCTCGGCAAACGATAAGTCAACCCTTAAACCCGTGCACACAGGCAGGGCAGAGCTAAGAGCAGTGTTTTAACAAATACAGGTAAAATCTACTCTGAAAATTTGACAAATCTATGACAAACAAAACTGAGCACGATTCGAAATTCCTTATACATTTGGCGCTCTAAAAATTTCAATCACTTAATTAACCGCTAACCAAAAATGAAAAAGTCATTACTCTTTTCTTCGCTGTTAGTAGCCGGTTTAATGTTAAGCGCGCAATACCGTGTTGCCCGCGACAACAGCCACCAGCGCCTTTACATCGAAAAACCAATTATGAACGGGCAGTCGGCTCAAACTCCGGTATCGCCAGCTCATTCTAACCTCAACCACAAAGGCAGCCGTGGTTTAAGCGCATTGCTTAACTCACAACCCATAGGCACAGCCGGTAACCTGCTCTCTATCATCAACGAAGGTTGCCAGTCAATGGATGTAAACGATTCACTGAATGCAGTTACCTTTATTCACCGTAACGACCCTACCGGTGCCCCCGGCACTAACATTGCCCAATACCGCTTCGATGTGTCAAGAGACGGTGGAGCAACATGGCAGTCGAACATTGGCCCTATAACCAATGACCCTACCATTGACAACATTTCAAAAAACGGCCGTTTCCCTCAGGCGGTAATCTATAACCCTGCCGGCAATACCGTTACCGACAGCGCAGTATTGGTTTACTCAGGCACTTACCATAACGTGCCGCCTAATGCATCAAGCGGTACTTGGCAAGGCGAAATGCGCGGAAGAGGAAAACTCTCTGGCGATACGTCAACTTTTAATGTTACTACCAACCAAATAAACGGTGGTAAAGTAGCCGTGGCCACCAGCTTATGCCAAAGCACTCCCGGCACTTTCTGGAACATTAACCTCGACTATACAGGTACTTTTGCTACCGGAGACCCCGCCATCACGGAAGGCATTATTGTAGAAAAAGGAGTTTGGGACAACAACACCAAAAATGTTGTATGGACCGACCAAACTATTGCTACAACATTTGCTGAACAAGATGCCAGCGGCACTTTGCTTTCGGTGGCTACAGGCTTCCGTATTGCCTTTGACCCTACCGGCCAAATAGGTTGGATTGCCTGCGTAGGTGACTTAGACCCGGCTACTGATAGCGTTTACACACCCATTTTCTGGAAATCAACCGATGGGGGCGCTACCTGGGGACAACCTATAGTTGTTGACCTCGAATCTATTCAGGGTATTACTGACGAGTTAAACCCACTTTGGTTAGATGGCGCTACTGCTTCATCTATGAACCCCACCACCGCGTTTGAATGTGACTTAGAAGTTGACACATTCGGCAACCCACACATGCTCGTAAACATTGGTAACGGTACCGATTGGTCACTTGAACCTGCCGGTTACGATATGTGGGACATTACTTTTGATGCAAACGCTTCAGCCGGCTGCCAGTGGAAAGGTATCCACTTAATGGACATTTTCACTTACAGTGGCGATATGACTAACGGTGCACAACCACAAACTCAGGCTAACCGTCCGCTTATTTCACGCACCAATGACGGCCGCAAATTATTCTTCTTCTGGAACGAAACTGACTTCAACTTTGTAGGTTCATCTGATAACATTACACCTAACTTATTCGGCCGTGCTATTGATGTAGTATCAGGCAGAATTACCGACCTTATGAACTTTACCGAAGGCGATACACTATGGGGTGGCGAAACCGCCAACACGGCCGGTGGAGTTTTCTATGGTTCTATTTTCCCTATGGTTAGCCCTACTTGCCTCATCAACGGTAACACGTTCAATATTCCTTTGGTAATGACTCAAATTGATTACGGTCACGATCCGGGCCCTAACCACGATTTAGGCTCAGATGCTAATCCGGCTGCCTTCTGGTATATCAATAACATCAACTACACAACAGGTGATTTTAGCCAAAACATTGACCAAACTCCACCTACAGTTACTCTCTTAGGCCAAGACACTGTGGTAATTCTGGTAAACACCACTTACACCGAAGACGGAGCCACTGCATTCGACTGCACCTCAGGCAACATTACACCTACAGTAGTAGGTTCACCTGATACCGCTGTGGTGGGTCTATATGAAGTATTGTATATAGCTACTGATGCGGCAGGAAACGCTGATACGGTAGTACGCACCGTTATTGTAGGCGATATTCCGGTAGCTGACTTTGCGTTCTCTTTCCCTCAGTCGCCTTACAAAGTTCAGTTCCTCGACCAGTCAACTAATTTCCCTACAACATGGTTCTGGAATTTTGGCGATGCAACCGCATCTACCGTTCAAAATCCTTTAAAAACATATACCTCTAACGGCACCTACAACGTTTGTTTAACTGCCAGCAACAGTTTCGGTAGCGACCAACAATGTAAAGATGTAGTGGCTTCAGGTGTAGGTATAGAAGATTTAACTTTCTCTGCCAACATCTCTATGTTCCCTAACCCAACTACCGGTAAAGCCATGTTGCGTTTCAACAACAACATCAACAGCGACTACACCGTTACGGTTTACAACATCTTAGGAGAAACCGTGTTTACCACTTCTAAAATGAAAGCAGGTGTGGCTCAAGTTGAGCTAAACCTCAGCCACGTAGCCAGTGGTCTTTATATGGTTAAAATACAAAGCAGCAATGCTACTGCAGTTAAGCAGTTAACTGTAAACCATAAGTAATAAGCAACGTTGACAGGTTGTCAACACGTTTCAAACAAGAAGCCCTTTCGCTCACGCGGAAGGGCTTCTTGCTTTTTTACAATTCCATGACAATCTTTTACAACAAATTCATCGTCTATTAAATACAGTTGTTTATAATTTTACGTTTATGCGCTGCTTCATATTTTTATTTTGGCAATGGCACAATATTGGTGAGCAACCATAGTTGTCAGAATATAAACGAAAGTAAAACCTAAGCATAGAAAACACAAAACTTCAACACAAGAAAATATGGCTTACAAGAATTATAAATTTAAAACCTTGCGGGTATTTGCCAGCGATGAATGGCTGGCTAACCGCAGCCGGGAGTACCGAACTGTTTTCGACCGTAGCGAAACAACTTACATCAGTGCCGAAATTGCTTTTTACAATAAAATGTTCGATGAGCAGGACTGGGAAACCACTGTTACCCTCAAGGCATTTTCGCACGCTGATGGAAAGAAAAAAGAGTTGAGTTCGCAAGATGAAAAAAGAAAGATTCGCTTAGATGAAAACGTAGTGTATATCAATAAAGGTTGGGGCATGGCTACACCGGCCGCTTTCTGGACAAAGGGAGAATACAGTTGGGAAGCCTACATTGACAACGAACTGATAGGCACCAAACGTTTTTATGTAGAAGACATTGGCAAAGTTGCACCGGGCAGCAATCCATACTTCGATATCGAATCGTTGCGTTTCTTTTCAGGCGACTACAATGCAGTAAACGATGAAAACAAAAGCTACCTCAAAGTAATTAGCCGTAACGATACACAGTATTTGTATGCCGAGTTTCGTTTCAAAAACAAAATACCGGCCGAGTGGAATTGCGAAGTGTATTTCAACTGGTATAATGCTTCGGGGCTGTTGAAAGCCCGCATTGAACGTTTCAGAAAAATTGAAGCCGGAAAAATGGGCGAAACCATCACGTTTAACGAAGGCTGGGGGAACGATATTCCCGGCACCTGGAAAGATAACCACTACCGCTTAGAAGTAATTTTTATGGATACGGTTATAGCCGTTGCACACCTCGATACCGGTTTGGAAGACGAAGAAGGCGAGGTAGAAATTACAACCCAAAGCGGCAATGTAGCTGCGGTAAATGCCGTAACACCGGACGTAACTCCCGATCAATCATTAGATGCCAACGTAAAAAAACTGGATGAACTGATTGGCCTCGAAGAATTGAAAAAAGAAGTAAAAAATCACATTGACTACCTTAACTTTCTGAAACTTCGTCAAGAGAAAGGGTTTAAAGACTCTGAGCGCATAAACCTGCACTCGGTGTTTACAGGCAACCCGGGCACCGGTAAAACTACCGTTGTAAAATTGCTTGGTCAGATTTATAAAAGTATGGGGCTGCTTACCAAAGGACACGTAAAAGAAGTAGATCGCTCGCAGTTAATTGGCGAATACATAGGCCAAACTGCCCCCAAAGTAAAAAAGGCTATTGAAGAAGCTAAAGGCGGTATCTTGTTCATTGACGAAGCTTATGCCCTTGCCCGCGAAGCTGACGACTCAAAAGACTTTGGCAAGGAAGCCATAGAAGTATTGATTAAAGAAATGAGTGATGGCGCAAAGGACTTAGCTATAATGGTAGCCGGCTACCCACATGAAATGGAGGTTTTCTTAAAATCTAACCCAGGCATGAAATCGCGCTTTGCTAACTACTTTCATTTCGAAGACTATTTGCCTGATGAACTGCACGCTATTGCAGTGAGATACACACTACAGAAAAATGTGCGATTAACCGAAGATGCCAATCATTATCTGGAAGAACAGCTTACAGAAGGTTTTCGAAACCGCGACAAAAGTTTTGGTAACGCACGTTACGCCATCTCTATAATAGATGAAGCCAAAATGAACCTCGGATTACGCCTCATGAAACGCACCGACCTCCGCGATTTAGATGGCGATGTGCTTTCTACCATTGAAAAAGAAGACGTGCAATTAGTTTTTAAGCAACGCGGCAAACGCAAATTCAACATAAATATTAACGAGCGTCTGTTACAAAGTGCTTTAGACGAATTGAACGAACTGGTGGGTATTGCCAATATAAAAAACGAAGTAAACGAGTTGGTAAAGCTCGTTCGTTTTTATCACGACATAGGTAAGGATGTGCTCAACAAGTTTTCACTGCACACAGTTTTTTTGGGCAACCCCGGCACAGGTAAAACTACCGTAGCCCGAATCATAGGCAAAATTTATAAAGCGCTTGGTTTGCTGGAACGCGGCCACATGGTAGAGTTGGATAAACAAGGATTAGTAGCCGGCTTTATCGGTCAAACGGCTATTAAAACCGATGAACGTATTAAAGAAGCCAAAGGAGGTGTTTTATTCATAGATGAGGCGTATGCTCTTGGCGAGTCAAATGACTTTGGCAAAGAAGCTATAGAAACGCTGCTCAAACGAATGGAAGACCAACGCGGTGAGTTTGCCGTAATTGTGGCGGGTTATACAGAGCCAATGAACCGCTTCCTGGAATCTAATCCGGGCGTGCGCTCACGCTTTGACCGTACGTTTTTGTTTGGCGACTATAATGAGCAAGAGCTTTTCCGCATTGCTATTCAATTGTTACGTGCCGAAAATATGCGGTTAGATAATGAAGCCTACGACTACCTTCAAAAATACATTACTTCAATTTATCATTACCGCGATAAGTATTTTGGTAATGCCCGTGAAATACGCAAGTTGGTTATTGAGGCAGTGCAAAATCAAAACCTGCGATTGGCTTCTATGAAAAAAGAAGATCGCACAAAAGAAATGTTAGAAACAATGACACTCGAAGACTTGAAAGAATTCAAAATTGCTGAAGGCAAACGAAGCAGCCTTGGGTTTAAGTATTAGCCTGTGGTCTTAGAATAAAAACAAAAACAGCCAACGCAACAACGGTTGGCTGTTTTTGTTTTTTGCCACGTTGTTTAGTAATCTCTGTTGTTGATTTTGTCGGCAAATGCAGCTAATACCTTTTTCTTTTCTTCTGCAATATTCACTGATTTTAGTGCCTCCAGCGATGCGCGGTAAAAATTGTCGGAAATACTCAATACCTTTTCTTTAGCTCCTGTAATATCAAACAAGCGTTTCACCCCGTCAATTTTCTTCTGTTCGTCACTCTCACTCATTAGTAAGCTAAAATCTTTTTGCTGCTGTGTGTTACAGTTTTTAAGACAGGTAATGTACAGAAGCGTCTTTTTGTTTTGCAAAATATCGCCCCCAATCCTCTTGCCTACTTTTTCAGCTTCGCCAAATGCATCGAGGTAATCGTCCTTTATTTGAAAAGAAAGCCCCAGGTTCAAGCCAAAATCGTACAAAGCTTTTTGATTTGCATCCTCTGCACCGGCAAGTACTGCGCCTAATTGTAAGCAGCACCCTAACAGCACAGATGTTTTATACTCTATCATTTTCAAATATTCCTGCTCTGTTACATCGTTCCGTGTTTCAAAGTCAACATCCATTTGCTGGCCCTCAAAAATTTCGATGGCAGTTTTGTTAAACACTGACAGTAATGCCGAAACATGTTGTGCAGGCACATCGGTTAGGTATTTGTAGGCGTAAGCGAGCATTACATCGCCTGCCAATATGCCTGCATTAACACCAAAAACTTTATGCACTGTGGGTATTCCTCTGCGCACATCGGCTTGATCCATAATATCGTCATGCACTAACGTAAAATTATGAAACACCTCCACCGCAAATGCCGGATTTAGCGCGTGTTGAACATTACCCCCAAACATATCGCAACTCGCCAGCACCAACAACGGGCGAATTCGCTTGCCTTTGATGCTCATAATATGACTAACAGGCTTATATAGGTTGGTGGGACTTTCGTTAAAATTACTGGAACTGAATTTTTCTTCGAAAAGTGAAAGCAGATATTGCGGTGAATGCATAAAGTTGGGCTAAAAACGGCAAATGTTTAGTGGCAATGATAGATAATTTTCTATGCGGCTCAATCTACATTACAAAAATTCTGTTCAATAATTATTTTAGCCGCCCGTTTCAAAAACGGTGGCTATAGCTCAGTTGGTTAGAGTAGCGGATTGTGGTTCCGTTGGTCGTGGGTTCGAATCCCATTAGCCACCCAAAGCCCTGCATTTTGCGGGGCTTTTTTTATTGCCGCAAAAAATCGGTTACAGATTTTAAAAATTCAGTCGGTTGCTCTGCATGAACCCAATGTCCGGCATTTTTAATCTCTGTTAACTGGTTGTTCGGAAACCATTCGTTGGCCACTGAAAAATTATCGGCATTTATATAGTTCGACTTCTCTCCTTTTATAAACAGAGTATCGCCCATAAACGCTTTACCTCCGTTAATTTCTTTCGATATCTCTGAATAGTTGCTGTGCAGCACCGGCAAATTAAATCTCCAAACAAAAGTGTCTGAACTACCTATTTCACCTCTGGTTAGCCCTTTCATTAAAAACTGCACAACCGATTCGTCATTCTGCAATTCGTTTCGTAATACTGCTTCAATCTGCTGCCGCGACTTTGCATAACCAGCATCTGCTTTAAAAAGAGCTTTAAACACATCGCTGTGCTTATCGTTATAGGCTGATGGCATTATATCCACTACAATCAACTTGGCTACCATATCAGAGTTTTGCAACGCAAATTGCATGGCAGTTTTGCCTCCCATTGAATGGCCAATTATGTGAGCTTTTGAAATTTTCTGTTGTATAAAAAACTCTTTTAAGTCACTGACCATTAACTGATAACTAAAAGCTAAAGACTGTGGCGACCGACCATGGTTACGCTGATCTATGGCGTAAACCGCAAAACCTTGTTCTGACAATTTTTTAGCCATTGTTTGCCAGTTATCTAACGACCCTAACAAACCGTGCAAAATTACTACCGGAAACCCTTCACCGTATATTTTGAAATTGAGTTGCATTACTACAAATCGCGCAGAGAGTTTTTCTTTTGCAGCTTTAGATCTTTCAGTGTAGTTGACTTAGGTTGAAGTATGATGGTAAACTGTTGCCTATCAAAAGTGGGCAGTGCCGGTGTCCAGTTAAATGAAAGCTCCCAGCAATGTAAATCACGCACAACTGTTACATTGGTTAAACTCATTTGCCTTCGGCTAATATCAAATCCTGTGCTTACTGCCATTTTCCAGTGGCGGGTAATGTTAATATCGGCACTGGCTCGTATGGTTTGCACAGTAACTACCGTATCGGGGTTTTCGAAAGTTCCTTTGGTAATATTGAAGTTGTAACCTAGGGAAAGGTTCCATGGTATATCAAAATTATAAACCTGATCAGGGCTATACGAAACATAATCGGCCATAAAATTAGGTGGCGGTGATGGATCGGGCTGAGGTGTTTTTTGCTTACCATGCAATGATATGCTGGCGTTGATGTTAGCCGTAGAAAATCTTAAAAGTTGTTTACTCTTTGAATACTCAAACGTGTTAATCCTACGGTTGTTGCTGTCAACGGTGTATGGATCAAATACAGCATTGAAGTTCAGATTTATTAAATTAAAAATTCGGGCTGCTACTACAGTCAGGTTAAACGGTTGTAACCTTAGTGAATCGGCAATAAAATTATACCCACCACTTAAGTTAACCTGATCAAGCAAACCTATTTTCTGCTCGTGATTAACCGTATCTTTTTTAGAATACGTTTTTGCTTCAAAATTATTGTTGAGCGACCAACTTAACAGTGCTACCTGTCCGCTACCTGGTAAACCATACACCGCATCAGGCTCAAACACTGAATATTTGGTAAGTGTGCCTTCCGAATTTCCCTGCACGTAACGGTAATACTTAAATCTGTCTGATGCAAAGTCAGGGCTATAAGAGAACGAAATACCGGGAGTAAAAATGTGTCTTATAGCTTTCAGATATTTGCTTTTGAACTTAAAAATACCCACCAGCTTTGTTCCGAATGAAATAGATGCTGAAAAATTTCTTGCCGAGTTAAATCGCCAAACGGTATCTGTTTCTATTCTGCCGTTTAATGTATCTACCGTTCCATTACTATTAAAAATGTAAGTAGTGTCAGCGTTCCAGTATTTGTCTATCCCTTTAAAGTAAGTGCGCTCTTGATACTGAAATGCCGGAGTAATATTTAAGTATTTCAACACTCGCAACGGAGCGTCCACCGAAAAATTCTGATTAATACCAAAGCGAAATTTATCGGCCGTTGAGGCATTAAAAAGTATCGAATCGTAAGTATTAATGCTGTTCTGAAATTCAAGTGAATAGGCAAAGCCAATAGATTCGTACCACTTAGGTTTCTCGGTTTTTACTTTTGGTTTAAAGGGTGCTACCCGCGACACACTCAGTCGAATAGTTGGCAAACCAAAGCTGATAGTGCGGTTCAACAAATTTTGTGTATGCCTTAGATTTACCGAAAGAGATATGGGTGTGCCGGGGAAAACCCTCGAAAAATTTACTGACGACTGAAAGGTGGTGTTTAATCTCTCAGTACTGGTGGTTCGGTTAGCATCATAGTAATCTGCACTTTGCACCTGCACCGAAGCACCGAATGTACTGTTAGGAATTGAGCGCGGATCTTGGTTGTGAGTCCAGCTAAAACTATAACTGTTACTTGCTTTAGCTCCGGGCAAATCGGGGTCGTATGGGCGTGAGCGTAAATAGTTAAATGCTACATTACCGGTAAATCTGTAGCGTAGGGCATATTGCGAATTTAACCCCGCACCAAAGGTTCCGTTGGTGGATACCATGGCTAAAAACTTTAAGCCCAGGTAGTCGTTCACTGCCCAATAATATCCTCCATTACGAAGAAAAAATCCGAGCACTGCATCCTGACCATACTCGGGCAACACAATTCCGGATCGCTTACCCTGCTTTACCGGAAACAAACCAAAAGGTAACACTAAAGGGGTGGGCACATCACCCACCCAAAGGTTTGCCGGTCCGCTTACCATCACTTTGTTAGGCACTATCTTTACCTTCTTTGCTTTAAAGTAAAAATGTGGATGATCCAGTTCGCAAGTAGTGTATTTAGATGCCAGACCAAACCACTCATCGTGCTCGTTCTTTTTCACTGTCTCGCTGTGCACATAAGCATCGCCTTCTTTGGTTACAACTTCAAACACAATTCCCTTTTTCGTCTTAAAATTGTACTTCATCTTCTTTGCCTTATACTCTTTTCCATCATCCTCAAACACTGGTGTTCCTTTTAAATTGCCGGCACTATCAGTAACCCCTTGCGATGTAAGAGTGTATGTGTTCCAGTCAAAGTCTATGAGATCGGCTTTAAGTTTTATTTTCTGATACTTCACATCGCTTCCGTTATACAAAAACATTTTCTTGGTATTCATATCATATACAATACTATCACTAGCCTTATAAGTTATCACATCTTCTATCTCACTTTGGTTAGCCACATCTACTGTATCGTTCAAGCTAATGGTGTCCGTTAAAGTAACGTAGCTGCTATCCTTGGTAACGGTTGAATCAATTGTAACTTTAGCGCCACCGGCTCTTAATCTTCCGGATGTTTTTGGCGTCAGGCTGTCGGTTGTTACACTTTGCCATGTAACATGGTAAGCCGCTGTGGTTGCCTTACAATTCAGAAAAATAGACAACAATAGCAGCACTGTGGCTAAAAACAAGGCCCCAACGTGGCTTGCTTGCCTGTTACAGAAATATATTTGAGGGAGAAACTTCAATGGTTGAAGGGTTAATTCAAAAACTGACACGATTGTTGTTAATGGTAAAATGCATCAGTAGCGTCAAAATTAAAAAATCCAAAACGTGAGAATTAAAACCATATTGTTTGCAGCCGCATTTTTACTGTTAACAGTAGCAAATGCCAATAATAACTTTTCGTTAAAAACTGTGGTGATTGATGCCGGACACGGTGGTAAAGATCCGGGAGCCATTGGCGCCAACAAAACAAACGAAAAAGATATTGCATTAGTAGTTGCCCTCAAGTTAGGTGATTATATACAACGAAATTTTCCGGATGTACATGTAATTTATACCCGCAAAAATGATGTGTTTCTAGAATTGCATGAACGCGCTGAAATTGCCAACAAAAACAAAGCAGACTTGTTTATTGCTGTTCACTGCAACTCATCAACAAACTCAGAAGCTTTTGGAACAAGCACCTATGTTTTAGGACTGCACCGAACCGAAGCCAACCTTGAAGTTGCCAAACGAGAAAATGCCGTTATCATGCTCGAAGAAAATCGCGATAAAAACTACGAGTTTGACCCTAACTCTCCGGAAGGTCACATTGTAATGAGCATGAAGCAAAATGCATTTCTTGACCAGAGTATAGATTTTGCCTCTAAAATTGAAAACCAGTTGGAGAACTATGCTAAACGCAAAAGCTTAGGGGTGAAACAGGCTGGGTTTTATGTACTGTACAAAACAGCCATGCCGAGTTTGTTAGCCGAAATTGGTTTTATATCTAACCCAGATGAAGAAAGATTTTTGAACTCCGTAAAAGGTCAAGACTATATTGCTTCAAGTTTGTTTAACGCATTTAAAGACTACAAGCGAGAAATGGAAGGCAGTGGTGGCGAAGCCATTACAGTAGAACCGGTTACTGAACCTAAACCTGTAATACAATTAGAGCCAAAAGTTGAGACCCCGGTAGCGGTAAAAACCGAAAACAAGGCTGAACCAAAATCTGAAACTAAACCCGTAGTAAAAGAAGAACCAAAACCGGTGGCGCAGAATAAGCCAGTTGTTACGGAACCCAAAAACAATACAGCGGACAACAAAGATTTTACCACAATAAATAATGGAAAAAATATTCGCAAGCCCATAGAAAACACAAGCGGAGGAGGAAAGTCAGGTAATGCTGTTGCAAAAAACGATGGAGTAACCCCCATTTACGTAACTGCCAGCAATTTGAATCCGTTTGACACAACGTCTATGAGCAGTGCCATGAACAAATCAAAAACAGAAACTAAAAAACCAACTGAATCAAAAACAGAAGCTACTGTATCCGAAACAAAAAAACCGTTTGCTGAAACTAACCCTACTTCTAATGAACCCAAAACAGAAAGCAACAAATCGAGCTTGGTGCCTTCTCACAAAACAGAAAGTGGCAATGTGTTTAAAATACAGCTATTTGCATTAAAAGGTGAGTTGAAAGATTATGATAAAATATCTAAACTCTTCACAGAGCTATCAGCTGAAGAATTGCCATCAGGCTTTACACGTTACTATGGTGGCAGTTTTAAAAACTATGTTGATGCCAAAAAGAAATTAGAGTCTTCGAAAGCAGCAGGCTACACAGCTGCCTACATAGTTGGGTTCAAAGATGGCACCCGCATGAGTGCTGATCAGTTAAAATCATTTGAATAAGCCAGCTGGTGTTTACGTAATAAATTCAGAAGCCGTTTCAATAATTAAAAGCATAAAGTTACATTCACATTCCCGACCTTTTGAAATTAAAGGGAATGTATGAATAGAGTCTTAAAAGTGCTGATAGCAGCAGTAAGCTTATATCCGGAATTGGCTGTAGCACAAGCAGAAGTTATGAATCCATCATCTATTTACTGGCGGCTGAGAGGTAACACCGGCATCAACGACCCAGCTATACCTGTAATTTACGGCACCAATACCATAGCACCCACCGAGCATTGGATGGGAACAACGGATGCTAATGATATAGTTTGGGGAACCGATAATATTGAACGGATGCGACTGAAACAAACCATTGGTCATTTAGGTATTGGAACAGCCACTCCGTCAAACAGACTAACCATTCAGCCATCCGTATTTACTATACCCACAACTAACAACTCGTACGCATTTGCCATAAACAATACTACAGGCACACAAGATTTTACTATAGGAAATGCAGCAGCATTTACCTATATGCAAACCTGGAATGCAAAACCACTTTTAATAAATAGTCAGGGAAATTTCGTAGGTATAAACCTTACAACTACCCCAATACAAAATTTAGATATTAACGGCAGAGTAAATGTTGCTAATGGTGTAATACAACGAGGAACTACAGCCATTACTGCTACCAGTGATTTAGGACTCTACCAACAGACACCAGGCAATTGGATACGGATAGCGGCAAATAATGCTCCCATTAAATTTTTTACTGACCAGGGTGGTGGAAACAGTGCAGGAACTAATGCTTTAGTTGCCATGGATAACGCCAACGGTGGTGGAGTAGCAATTGGTGCAAATACCACTGGCGCAACAAACGCTACGCCTGATGCTTCTGCAGTTTTAGATATACAATCTACAAGTAAAGGGATGTTTGTTCCCCGTATGACCACCGCACAACGAAACAGTATTGTTGTGAACGCTGCCAGAGAAGGTTTATTAATTTACAATACAGATAACGATTGCTTTGAATGGTTTGATACACGCCCAACATACAACGGTGGAGCCGGCTTTTGGAATAGCTTATGCGAATGGTGCCAGGATGTATATATTTATTCTGTCAACAGCAACGGAAACAACTTTCAATCACAAGCCGGAAACCCCACAGCTGCTAAAAAATGGTGTGTGTACGTAAATGCCGGGGTTACTTTAGGAGCAAGCACACAAGGCGGCACCGCGTTGAACTTTGGTACTTTGCCCGGAGGCTCAGAAGTTGTTTTATACAACTCAGGAACAATTATGGCCGGAGGCGGCAATGGTGCTTATGGTGCTCATGAAAGCGATGCTTTTTGCGCTAGCGATGGCAATGCCGGTGATGGAGGAACCGGAGGCGATGCTATTACATCAAGCGCTACTGTAAAAGTTACAGTTTATAACTATGGAACCGTTGCTGGAGGTGGTGGTGGTGGCGGTGGCGGTTCAGGCGGTTGTCGTGCCCGCGGTGGTGGAGGTGGTGGTGGCAGAGGGCTACCTGGTGGTTTAGCAGGACCTGGAGCCACTACAGGTGGAAGCAAAGCTTCGGGAGGTATTTGCACGAGTTGTACAAGCTCCGGAGCCAGTGCCACTAATGGTACGGCAGGTACTACGTTAGCTTTTGGTTTAGGAGGATGCGGCACAGGTAACTCCGGTGGTGGTTGCTTTTATAGCGGATACAATGGTGGCTGTGGCGGAAATGGGGGTGGACTTGGAACTGCCGGTGCAAATGGGAACGGTAACACATGTGGTAGTATCATTTCATCAGGTGGTGCTTTTGGTTTAGGAGGGGTAGCCGGCAGGGCCATTAACGGTAACACCGGGGGCAGCTCAATCACTAATATAGGTGGTGCTTATTACGGCATTGTAGTGCCTTAATTAATAATTCTATGAATTGTGTATTCCATTACTTATTTACCGCTACTCTGTTGTGCTTTGGTGTTGTGTCGGCATGTTCGCAATCTATCATTAAACATACTACAAGTTTAACAACTGAAGAAATTAGTAAACTTACCAGTGTAGCTGACGGAACTACAGTATTTAATATCAGCACCGGATGCTTGAATTATTTCTATAACGGACTTTGGAATGAAGCATGTGGAAATTGTATTCCGCAGTTTAGCAAGCCTGTTATCAAGAAAATAACCCCGCTTCTAAATGGTATCGAAATTGAGTTAGCTGACACGGGCTACTATCAAGCATTGCTTTTGCCTGATTCAGATATAGTTGTAGCTAGAACAAAAAAAATGGTGATAGATAAACCGGTGTCAGCCACAGCTAACAAAAAACACCGGCTATTTATCTCGAATCTGAATGATTTATGTTACCGAAGACCGGTAGCTGATACTTTTATTGTATTTTCGAATGGTGCCCCTACCGCTACAATAGCAGAAAGCAAGTACGCGTTTACAGTTTTTTCAACCGGAAAAAATATCTGGATGACTGAACCTCTTGGCAACTTCATAAATGATGAAAAAGTATCTACAAAAACCGATGGTAAAGTCTATTATAACTGGATTTCTTTAAACAGAGATTCCTTTAATTTTGCCTCACCGGTTTATTATTCGAAAAATGTATGCCCAACCAGTTTTAGTGTTCCCACTGATGAACAAGCAGAAGACTTAATAGCCTTTAGCAAACAACAAGCTACAATAGAAGAGTTTAAAATCAGTACCCCCGGGTTTGTTTACAACCCTGCTGGTAAAACTGAAGTTGGCGTAGGGGATAAAAACATATTCATGCTTAAAAACTCAGAGCATCCAGATGGCTTCAATGTATTGATTTTTGAGGGTCGAGAGATAAGAAAAGCTGTATTGCCTCGTGAAGTTTACGTTCGAATATTATGCGTTAGCAGCGAGTAGTAGTCAAATTGTTCCGTTTACGCTGCGCGCAGTTTTCCAATATGGGTTTCCTCCATTTTTTCCTCTACAAACTCACGGGTAACAGTAAACTCTTTTATGCTGCCGTTTGATGGAAAGTCAAACATAGCGTCAGTCATCAGAGCTTCACATATAGATCGCAAACCTCTAGCCCCTAATTTATATTCCATTGCTTTTTCTACCACATAATCTATTGCATCGTCATCGAATAACAATTGAATACCATCTGCCTTAAATATTTTCTTGTATTGTTTTAGTAATGCGTTTTTGGGTTCAGTTAAAATTGAGCGTAAGGCATTTCTATCGAGCGGATCAAGATGAACCAATACCGGTAAGCGACCAATCAGCTCGGGAATTAAACCAAAGCTGCGTATATCCATTGGCGAAACATACTTAAAGAAATTATCGTTATCAATGTTCTCTCGTTCTTTCCCTTTCTTGAAACCAACTTTAGATTGATTCATGCGTGATGCTATCAACTTATCTAACCCTTCAAAAGCTCCTCCACAAATAAAAAGAATGTTGCTGGTATCAATTTTAACCAGCTTCTGTTCGGGGTGCTTTCTACCGCCTTGTGGTGGAACTAATACTTCACTACCTTCCAATAGTTTCAACATTCCTTGTTGTACTCCTTCACCACTAACATCTCTGGTAATAGATGGGTTATCTCCTTTACGTGCAATTTTATCAATTTCATCTATGTAAATAATACCGTGCTGTGCTGCTTGTATATCGTAATTACAAGCTTGTAATAACCGAGACAAAATACTTTCCACATCTTCACCTACGTAACCGGCTTCTGTAAATACGGTAGCATCAACTATTGCAAATGGAACATTTAGAAATTTGGCAATGGTGCGCGCCAACAAAGTTTTTCCCGTACCGGTTTGCCCTACCAACAAAATATTGCTCTTCTCAATTTCAACTTCATCAGTTTTTAACTGATTGAGTCGCTTATAATGATTATAAACGGCTACAGAGATATACTTCTTCGCCTCGTCCTGCCCAATAACATAGCCATCTAAAAAAGATTTGATGTCCTTGGGCTTAACATGTGCAGGCAGATTGAACTGAAACTTTTTGCTCTTTTGGAAAAGTTCTTCATCTATTATTTGTTGTGCCTGGTGCACACAATTTTCGCAAATATGCCCCTCAATTCCTGATATAAGAATCTGAGTTTCTTTCTTTTTACGACCGCAAAATGAGCAATTAGGTTCTGTTTCTTTTTTCATATCAGTTTAAATAGATGCAAAATTAACCAGAAAGGTTTGCTTTAGCTTAATCTTTCTTGCCACTACGAACAAGCACCTCATCAATCATTCCGTAGTCTTTAGCTTCTTGTGCGCGCATCCAGTAATCGCGGTCGCTGTCTTTTGCAACTTTGTCAATGGGTTGTCCGCTGTGTTCGCTAATGATAGAATACAGCTCATCTTTAATTTTACGAATTTCGTTAACAGATATTTCAATTTCACTGGCTTTGCCGCCAATACCGCCCAAGGGCTGGTGAATCATAACTCTGGCATGTCGTAAGGCAGTACGTTTCCCCTTTTCGCCTGCACATAATAACACAGCAGCCATTGAAGCCGCCATACCTGTGCAAATTGTTGCTACGTCCATAGTTACATACTGCATTGTATCGTAAATACCCATGCCCGAATATACTTCGCCACCGGGGCTGTTGATGTATATCTGTACATCGCTCCGCGAATCACTGCTCTCCAGAAACAAAAGTTGCGCCTGTATAATGGCAGCAATATAGTCATCAACTGGTGTTCCCAGGAAAATAATCCTGTCCATCATTAAGCGCGAAAACACATCTACTTCGCGGAAAGGCATTTGACGTTCCTCAATAACCGTACGAGTTAAATTTTTAACAGCGCCACCGCTGTACACTTTGTTGGCGTAGTTTTCCAGATGCATGCTACTAATGCCGTGGTGTTTTACAGCATAGTTTTTAAAATCCTGAGCTTCTTTAATATTCATAACTTTTAATTGTGAGGGTAAATTGAATTTGTTTGCCGAAATAAACAAAAGCCGCCACTATGACGAGGCGGCTTTGCATTTTATTGTAGCGCGTTTGGTTAGCGTTTTTTCCGAAGGCTGTAATAAAGCAACGAAACTCCCGTACTTGAATTATAACTGCTGGTTAACCCTCCTACTACTTCCCACCCCTCATTCTGCATTTTATTTACATGCTTAATCAGAGGGTTTACACTTATGCCCCATATTTTTCCTTGTAGTTCATCTTTTTCCACATCAAAAACTTCGAACTTATCGCCATTAACTGAAACAACAATGTGCGACTTAGGTGTGTCGTATTGGTAGCTAGCAACTGCCAAATCGTATTTATCTTCTGCATAGGCAAAATTACTACAGAATACTAAAGAGATAAAAACAAGCAATGAATTTAGTTTCATGAATATTTGCTTTAAGTGAGATACTATTAATTAATACTGTTTGTTAGATGATCCTATTTTTTCTTCTTTAGCTGTAAAGCAACTTTTGCGTGTTCCTTTTGCAATCAGCGCTCCTTTTCCATTATAGTTTTGTGCTGCCGTAGTAAACACCGAGCAGTCGTTTAGTTTAATAGCTGTGCCATCAACAGCTTTAACATCAGAAATGTCCACTTTCAATTCGCGGTTTTTTGAAATAGTGATGGTAGCTCTTACTGCAGTGCCTTTAGAAATCACCACGGTGCCATCTACTTTTACGTCTTCAAACACTACAAACGATGCTGCTTCTCCTACTTTGTTTTTTGCTTCTCTAATGTCAGATGTAACTATCATTTGCACTTGGGTTTTTTCGGGGAGTGTTGTTTGTGCAGAAACCCAAAAGGTTAATACAGCTAAAACGGTAGCGAATAAAAATTTCATGTTTATTATTTTTTTACTGAACAAATTTATGAATCATGCATATCCATGCAACAACATTGCCAAAAAATTAACCTTCTTTTTTAAGTGCCTGTTGTACTACAAAAGTAAACTCGCTAAGCATAATAGCGGTAGCGCCCCATATTATATGTTCGCCAAAAACGTAAGCAGGTACTTTTACAACTTGTGAATCGAACAGTCGAATTTCGGTATGCAGATTAACGTGGCTATCATCAAAGAAAAAGTCAAGTGGTATTTCTACTAATTTCTCTACTTCCTCGGGCTGCGGAATAAATGGTGAAGGCGAGTGAAGATACCCAACTGTTGGGTAAACAAGGTAGTTGCTGGGTGGTATATATAACTCGCTAAGTTTGCCCAATACCTGAATCTGGTGTTTAGCAATTCCAATTTCTTCGAAGGTTTCACGAAATGCTGTATCTGTTAAGTCAATATCCTTCTCTTCTTTTTTGCCCCCCGGAAAACTCATTTGGCCGCTGTGCACTCCGGCATATTTTTTCCGTTCGGTAAACGCTATATAAAGAGTACTTGCTTTACTGTATAGCAGCAGCATAACACCGCTGCTTCGAGGGTTGTTTTGAAGAATGTGTTCACGAGTTAAATTAGGACGGTACGATGGCGCCATGCGATATTGCGCCACTTCACCCGGCAACGGCAAATGCAGTTGCTTTTTCAATTTTTCAATGATTGTTATATCGAAATTCACCTTAACTTCTTACGTGCTGCAAGCTAAAAACGAACTTGTGATTTTGGTTATCATTGCCTCCTTAAATTTTATACATGGAACGCAACATTTACAACGAGGAGCATAAAATGTTTGCACAAAGCGTGCGTGATTTTATAGCCAAAGAAATAACCCCCAACAATGCAAAGTGGGAAAAAGCACAAATGGTAAGCCGTGAAAGTTGGTTAAAGTTTGGCGAAGCGGGCTTCTTGTGCATGCAAGTAGATGAAAAGTATGGTGGAGTTGGCATAAGCGATTTTAGATACAATGCAATTGTTACTGAGGAGCTTTCGAAAACCGGATGTGCCGGACCGGCTGTTGGTTACCCGTTACATTCAGATATTGTAGCGCCATACATTGAACACTACGGAAAAGAAGCTACCAAACAAAAGTATTTACCAAAACTTGTATCGGGCGAATGGATTGCCGCTATAGCCATGACCGAGCCTGGTGCCGGGAGTGATCTTCAAAACATTAAAACTACGGCCGTAGATAAAGGTGACTTCTATTTAGTAAATGGTTCAAAAACTTTTATTACAAATGGATACCTGAGCGATGTTTGTGTAGTGGCCGTAAAGACCGACCCAACAAAAGGAGCCAAAGGGACTTCTTTACTTGTAATGGATTCTACCATGAAGGGTTTTACCAAAGGCCGTCCGTTTGAAAAAATTGGATTGCACGCACAAGATACGTGCGAACTGTTTTTCGAAAATGTGGAAGTACCTAAAGAAAACCTGTTGGGTAACGAAGGTGAAGGTTTTAAGTATATGATGACAGAACTTTCGCAGGAAAGATTGGTTGTTTCATTAGCTGCCATTGGCGCTGCCGAAGGTGCATTAGAAAAAACAGTGCAATA
This sequence comes from uncultured Chitinophaga sp., assembly GCA_964615305.1. Taxonomy (GTDB): domain Bacteria; phylum Bacteroidota; class Bacteroidia; order Chitinophagales; family LD1; genus Bog-950. Next base: position 121,854 of record CAZTNA010000004.1, on the reverse strand, counting down.
CACCAAGGATCGTATAGCGTTTGGCAAGCCAATTTCAGAGTTGCAAAACACGCGGTTTAAACTTGCAGAACTAGCTACACAGGTAACCATAGGCAGAACATTTATTGATCGCTGTGTTGAACTTCATTGTGAAAAGAAGTTAGACCAAGCAACTGCTTCTATGGCTAAGTACTGGCTTACCGATTTACAAAGCAGTGTGGCTGACGAATGTCTTCAATTGCACGGGGGCTATGGCTATATTTGGGAGTATCATGTAGCACGCGCCTGGGCAGATGCTCGTGTGCAACGTATTTATGCCGGCACTAACGAAATAATGAAAGAGTTAATTGCCCGTAATGTGCTGAAGTAGCTTATCGGACTCTTCGCACCGCCTTCATCATCATACCGTACTTGGGTCTTAGTGTTATCAGGGGCTCGGGTTCTACAACAAAGTTTTCCTTTAAACGGAAAGTAAATTCTCTGTAGAGTTTTATCAGTATTATCTGCATCTCCATAATGGAAAAGTTGTTGCCAATACATAAACGCGGCCCGCCACCAAATGGAAAATACACATAGCGATCTATATTATTTTTCAATTCGGGCACAAATCTTTCCGGCTTAAATGCAAGCGGGTCATTCCAATATTTTTCGCTGCGGTGCAAATAGTAAATAGGCAGCAGCACGTTTGTGCCTTTCTTTACATAGTATCCTCCTATTTCATCGTCTTCGTAGTTTCTTCTGCCAACTACCCATGCCGGTGGAAACAATCGTAAACTTTCATCTATCACCTGCCTTACATATTGAAACCCGAGTATGTTTTGAAAGTTCAACTCTGTACCGTCATCTAGCTTTTCGTCAATTTCCTTCATCATCTTTGCTTCCTTATCAGGGTGTTGCGAAAGCAAATACAAAATCCACGACATGGCATTAGCAGTAGTTTCGTTGCCTGCTATAAAAATGGTCATTACCTCATCACGTAATTGTCGGTTGTCCATTGACTCGCCAGTATCTTCGTCCCGTGCATCAAGAAGCATAGAAAGCAAGTCGCTCTTAGATTCCCCTCCGTTTCTCCGTGTATTTATAATATCATAGATAATGTCATCCAGAAGTTTTACTGCTCTTCGTTCTTTAATGTTGGTTGGCGTAGGAAACAATGCCGGCAAACGGATAGGGGAGTTTAGCTTATCAGTAGCATATTGATTAAGCAAAGTAATTTGTTCACCTATCAACTCTGCCTTATCTTCTACCCCATCGCTGAAAAGTGCTTGCGATATTACTTCTAACGTAAGCCTAGTCATAGTCAGTGATACATCAAAGTAATTTCCGGTGGCGGCCCTCTCCCCCATTTCACTTACTTCCTGTTCTACCCTCTTTACCATCATCTGTGTAAGTTCCGCTAGTTTTTGTTTGTGAAACGATGGTTGAATCAGGCGTCTTTGCTTTCTCCAAAAATCACCTTCACTGGTAAGCAAACCGTTACCAAGTAATACCCCAAGCATTTCGTACGCCAAACTTTTGTGGTAGTTTTTATTGTTGTCAACCAAAACATACCGAGCACACTCCGGTGTACCTGCTATAAGAATGCGCGTAAATGGAAGCGACAAACTGAAAATATCGCCATACTTTTTAGCTATTAAGGGTATAACTTCGTGGGCGTTTTCACGCAATTGATAACCACTGCCAAACAGCCAATGTTTTTCTCTGGGTTCCGGTGCAGTTTTAAAAGTTTTAGGGGCAGTCATAAGAAGCAATTTGCACTTACGAAATTACAAATTGCCTCTACAACCGAACGGATAGTTTTCACTAAACTGTAAGGCTGAGTAGCTTGAACTATCGAAGCAAAGTAACGGAGCCTTTATACATTTTGTCGGTATAGTTGTCGAGATAAACCACCTTCACAGTATAAATATAAACCCCGGGAACAATACCCGATTTGAAACTTCCATCCCATTTAAAGTTCATGTTCTCGCTTTCATACACTTTTTCGCCCCACCTGTTAAACAGTGCCACATGAAACTGTTTCCATGCTTCTTTATTTCCAAACACTTCAAAAAAATCATTATTGCCATCTCCGTTGGGAGTAAAAGCATTGGGAACAAACAGCACATACTTAGGTATTACTTTCACTACAATCTCGTCAGTAGCGGTGCAGCCGTTTATATCTACACCATTCACCGTGTAAGTAATATCGTCAATGGCTGATGAGACGGGGTTAAAACAATCGTTGCAGTTTAGCCCGTTTGAAGGCAACCACTGAACAGACCCTAAGCTACTTGATGTAGCAGCTACATTCAATTGAACAGTTTGCCCCAAATCAATAGTAACGGTATCCGGTGATGCGTTCATCGAAAACACTTCGTCATTACTTATCTGAAAACTTTGTTCGGCCTTGCAATTGTGCGCATCGGTAACAGTTACTGTGTAGCTGCCTGTGTCTAATGCTGAAATGTCTTCAGAAGCAGCATAATTGCTCCATTCAAATTGTAACGGCATAAATGAAGACGTTGCCGTAACATCTACTGCCCCGTTTTTTAGCGGAAAGCAAAGAACATTTGTGGCGTTTCCTGTAAGGGATACTCCCGGTAGTTCAATGACTACATCCGAGGCTGACGCTGTGCACCCGTTTGCATCTGTCAACTGCAATGAATATACACCTCCATTCAAATTGTTGTTATCCGGTAATGTATGGCCATTGTTCCAACTGTATGTGTATGGATTCACACCTCCGGTAACTGTAGCCATAACACGTCCATCACCGTGATTAGGACATGAAACGTTTGTTGCTAATGTAGCAATGTTTAATGCCGTTGGTTCTGCCACTACCATGTTTTGAATACCCACACTACAGCCGTTGGCATCAGTAACAGTTACGGAATACATACCGGCCACCAATCCTATGGCATTTGCCGCATTAACCGTTGGAGTTACACTCCATTGATAATTGTATGCTGCTGTGCCTCCTGAAGCGATTACCTGAATGGCGCCTGTGCTGTTTCCATGGCATAAAACGTTTGTTGTAACTTGGCTAGCCAGTAAAGGTGCTGCCGGTTGATTAATTGTTACCTGCGCTGTTTGCGAACAAGTGTTAACATCGGTAGCGGTTACTGTATAAGAGCCTGCAACCAGCGCTACAGCAGTAGCTGTATTTTGAGCAGGTGTAGTACTCCAAACATAATTGATGGTTCCGGTACCACCTACCCCTACGGCTGTGGCACTACCCGTAGCATCGCCAAAACACAGCACGTCAACGGCTGTAGCTGAAACTGAAATCGGAGTAGCCGGCTGAGTAACTACATCGCTGGCAGTAGCTGTGCAGCCTTGCAAATCAGTAACCGTAACGGTGTAAGTTGCTGCTGGTAGTTGTGAAGCTGATGCAGAAGTTTGTTGTGGTGTAGAGTTCCACAAGTAGGTATAGCTGCCGTAACTGCCAGATGCAACTACAGTTACGCTGCCGGTACTAGCGCCAAAACACAAAACATCGTTATGAGAAATGGTAGTGGTAAGTGCGGTTGGTGCAGGCGCTATGCTCACCGATGCTGATGACGAGCAGTTATTGGCATCGGTAGCAGTTACTGTGTAATTACCTGCCGGTAAATTGGTGGCTGTGGCCGTGTTCTGTGGCGGAGTTGAATTCCACACAAAGTTATGGCTACCTGTTCCGCCAGTAGCTACAGCTGTGGCCGTGGCGGATGGTTGACCAAAGCAAAGCGGTGCACTTAAGGTAATGCTTACAGTAACCGGTGAGGCCGGTTGCGAAATGGTGGTGCTTGCGGTGGCGGTGCATCCGTTGTTATCTGTTACTGTTATTGTATAAACACCGGCAACTCTGTTTACCAGTGTTGATGAGGTTTGTGTTGGGTTTGTGTTCCATAGATAGGTGTAACCGGCCGTACCTCCGCTGGCAGCTACTGTGGTAGTTCCTGTGGCTGCGCCAAAACACATCACATTGGTAGAAGTAGCTGTTGCCGTTACGGCTGTAGTTGGTTGAGAGACTGATGTAGAAGCCGTGGCCGTGCAGCTATTCGCATCTGTTACTGTTACGGTGTAACTACCGGCCGGTAAATTACTTGCCGTGGCAGTGCTTTGGACAGGTGTGGTGTTCCAACTAAATGTAGCATTACCGGTTCCGCCAGTAACTATGGCAGATGCAGAACCTGTGCTTTGACCAAAACACATCACCTGGGTAGATGTAGCAGAAACTGCTAGTTGGTTAGGTTGCGAAATGGTGGCAGAAGCACTTGTGGTGCAATTGTTGGCATCGCGCACAGTAACGGAGTAAGCACCTGTTGTAAGGTTAGATGCAGTTGCATTTGTTTGAGTGGGAACGGTACTCCATTGGTAACTAAAACCAGGTGTTCCATTGCTTACTGAAGAAGTAATACTACCGTTGCTTTGCCCGAAGCACAAGACCTGATTGGGGGTAAGTGTAACCGTTGGAGCATTGGGTGCCGGATTGACAACAAATGCAGCTGATGCCGTACACGAATTGGCATCAGTTACGGTAAGGGTGTATGTACCACCACTCAAATTACCTGCACTGGCTGTTGACTGAACAGGTGTTGTGTTCCAAGTGTAAGTATAGCCGGGGGTGCCGCCACCGGTGCCGGAAGTTACTGACCCGGTAGAAGTACAAGTAGCGTGTGTTACGTTTCCGGTTACAGTAAGTTGCGCGGGCTGTGTTACTGTAGCGCTTACTGAAGCTGTACAACCACCACCATCTGTAGCTGTAACCGAATAACTGCCAGCCACCGCATTAGTACGATTTTGCACGTTGCCCGCTGCCGGATTCCAAGCATAGTTAACAGTACCGGTTCCACCACTTACCGCAATATTTACGGCTCCATTACTACCACCAAAACATGAGACATGGGTTACAGTGGGTGTTAGCGTTAATACATTGCCGGGGCCAATAACTACCGAAGCAGTAGCCGTACACCCTGAAGCGTCTGTAGCTGTAACGGTATATGTTCCGGCACCTACATTGTTAAGCATAGAGCCGGTTTGTGGCGGTGACGAACTCCAGGCGTAAGTAAACGGGGTGTTTTGCCCGGTGGCTGTTGCTGAAGCCTGACCTGTATTACCACCTAAACATGAAACATTGTTTAGCAGCTGTGTAGTTACCGAAACGTTGGTAGGCACAATAGGGCTCATGTTATCAACCAAGATATATGGGTCAGCAGTGCAACCCAGACTGTGTGATAGAAGGTTAATGTATGTCCAGTTGCTGGTAGGTGTTATAGATACGGTATGTGTTTGCCAAACATCAAATGGGGTAATGTTACCTGAAGACCAAAGAAGCTGCGCCTGATCGCAGGCACTGTTTGACCCCCATATCTGCAACTCAATGCATCCTGGCACTAACCCTCCGCCTGTGGCTGATGAATTGGCTAAATCAATGGTAAAGTTATAAGTGGTGCCTGCTATCATGGGTGAACTTAGCAGTTGTGCTGCACCTTCCTGCCACCCCGATGAAATTTCGTGTACCAAACCTAAGTAGGTACTACCATTGGTAGGCGGCATGGTTACTCCCCAATTGCCGGGTTGTGTATCGGGAGTTTGGTTAGATAAGCAGTTGGTCCAAGGAGAGGGTGTAACGTGTGCCTGTGCGGGTCCTTCAAATGATGGATTTTGCACCGAAAGTGTTACCGCCTGCGGGCACTGGCTATAAGTTTCTTTTCCCAAAAAAAACAATACACCTAAAGCAAATGCAAAGCGTAAAATATTTTTCATGGTCAGGTGTTTTCTTTTACAGTAACGGAAGCTACATCTTTAGTTTCCATTTTTCAAAATATTTTTGCGGCAGTTTTTAACACTATAATCACAACAAATCAGGACGGATAGCCGGGTGAAAATCTGCTTAGTGGATTCTCTAACAAATACAATTGTCACAGAATTGTCATTTTTCTAAAAAAAACTTAACTCGACACACTAATTGTGAGTGCCAAACGTTTTCATGGCGTATTAGAGTAGAAGCGTTATGGATACCGTAAAAATTACAGAAACAGGAGTTGAAAAATTGCACAGCGATTGGCTTAGTTCGCTGCATGCTTATACCGAGCATCTGCAAAATATGGACAGTATTACCCGTCAGTTGCAATCTACCGTGTATGATTTACATTTTCAACGCGATTTACACGCGTTAAGAACCGAACTTATTTTGCAAAAAAATGTTGTAGGTGAACTAAGTCATGAAATAATTACTAGACAACAGCGATCTTTACACCAAGAAGGTAACCAACTGCTGACTTTAGCAGATTTAATAGAAAACAATCGCTTACGCGACAGAATTTTGAGAACTGAAAAGGCTGTTTTTATTCTAAAATATCGTGTAAGTAAAATGCTTTCCCTTGCCTCGTAACGGGGCGTCTTAGTTAGTGTGTCGAAAGTCCGTGCGTCCTGCGCGGACTTTCTTTTTTACCCCTAAAACCCCTGAAGGGGACTTAATCAGTCCAAACAAAAAGCCCCCTGAAAAAATCCAGAGGGCTTAATACTGAAACGTTTTTTGATTACAGTGTAAGCGTGCTCAATACACTGTTCATACTGCGAACGGCTTCTGCACTCTTGTTAAATGCATCCTGCTCATCGGCAGTTAGTTTGTAGTCAATAATTTTTTCCCAGCCGTTTTTGCCAATTACTACCGGCACACCGAGGCAAATATCTTTTTGTCCGTATTCGCCCTCAAGAGAAACGCAGCAAGTGAAAACTTTCTTTTCGTCACGAACAATGCTCTCTACCAGTGCAGCACCAGCCGCACCCGGAGCATACCAGGCAGATGTGCCAATCAGTTTAGTAAGAGTAGCACCGCCCACCATAGTGTCGGCTGCTATTTTTTGAAGTGTGGCAGTATCTAAAGTATTGCTCACAGGGTTTCCGTTCAATGTAGCTAAACGGGTAAGTGGTATCATGGTAGTATCTCCGTGGCCACCAATTACCACTGCATGTAAGTCAGATGCAGAGCAACCTAATGCTTGTGTGAGGTAATACTTAAAACGAGAGCTATCCAGAATTCCTCCCATACCTATAATTCTGTTTTTAGGCAGGCCGCTTGATTTTAAAGCGAGGTAAGTCATAGTATCCATCGGATTGCTGATAACTACTATGATGGCATTAGGTGAATGTTTCAAAATGTTTTCTGTTACTCCTTTTACAATAGAAGCATTAGTGCCAATCAGTTCCTCACGCGTCATACCCGGTTTGCGCGGAATACCTGAAGTAATAACTGCCACATCGGTACCGGCAGTTTTTGTATAGTCGTTGGTAGAGCCGGTAATTCTTGTGTCGAAGCCAAGCAAAGTGGCTGTCTGGCTCATGTCCATGGCTTTGCCTTCGGCAATGCCTTCTTTAATATCTACTAATACTAATTCGTGGCAAAGTTCCTTGCGCACAATATTGTCGGCAACGGTAGCGCCTACGGCTCCTGCTCCTACTACGGTAATTTTCATTGTTAAAATGGTTTTGGTTAAAAGGTGTGCAAACATATACGAAAACAAAAACCTTGCAACTGTTTTGGATAAGGCAGGGAAATGATGAGAACTAACCGCTAACGCTTCAAGCTAAAAGCTGTTTTACTCCTTCACAACTCTCTTTGTAACACTATCCTCACTAGTGCTTGGAGCGATGTTATTGTCAAAATTGTTGAATAGCCAACGTGCTTTTTCACACTAACTAAAGAGAGATACCCGCCAACGGGTAAGCGGCACTAAGCCGCAAAACAGAACGCTCCCGCCACAGGCGGGGGCGCTTTTAGTTTAAACAAGTTCTTTACTCAGAAGCTAGTTGCCTTGCATAGCACTCATGCGCTGCAAAAAAGTAGGGTGCGAATAGTTAAAAAAAACATAAGCAGGATGCGGCTGCAAATTAGCCAACTGGTGAATGGTTAATTTTTTGAGTGCCGATATAAGTGGCGCAGCGCTGTAAGTTTCTTTGGCGTAAGCATCTGCTTCGTACTCATTTTTGCGGCTGAATAAATTCATGAGCAAACCGGTAATAAGCGAAACCGGAGAATACAACAACGAGAACGATACCAGTGCCAGATGAAAAGAATTCTGTTTAGCGCCCAGCGCTTCCGCTAACAACGGAAACCGTGCCAGCCACCCGAAAAGAAAAAACAACAAACCCATTTGCAGCAAACCAATAAACATGGTTTGCAACACATGCTTACGTTTGTAATGCCCTACTTCATGCGCCAGCACAGCCGTAATTTCTTCGGTGGTCATTTCGTTTATCAGCGTATCGAACAATACAATATTCTTCTTGCTGCCTAAGCCACTGAAAAATGCGTTTGCTTTTGACGAACGTTTGCTGCCGTCCATCACCATAATATTGGTAAGCGGAAACTGCACTTGCGCGGCATACTTTTCTATGCTCTGGCGCAACTCACCGCTCTGCAACGGAGTAAGTTTATTAAACACCGGCAACAGCAGGTCGGTGTAAAACATGGCAAAAAATATACTGACTGCCGATACTACTGCCCATGCTGCCCACCAAAAATTGTTGCCCAGCAATGTAAACAGCCAGGTAAGCAAGGCTAAAATACCGCCACCTAATACTGCACCCAGGGCAAGGCCTTTCAGTTTGTCGGTAACATAAAGCAGCGGGGTAATTTTATTGAATCCGAATTTTTCTTCTATTACAAATGTGCTGTACAACTTGAAAGGAAGTGATATAACACCCGAAGCAAGTGACAGCAAACCAAAAAATAAAAGCGCCTGCACTACGAGAGAAGCAGAAATACTCCGCGCCCATTCATCGGCCCATGCAAAGCCACCGAAATACAGAAACGCAATACTTATTACCAGCGTGAGCAGCGAAGAAACGGTAGATAGTTTGTTGTTAGCTATGAAATACTGTTTGGCCTCGTTGTATTTTTCTGCGGTGTAAAAATCTTTTACTTCCTCCGGCAGTGGTGTGTCCCATGTTTTCATGTTCAGCCACGACAGGGTTTTTGAAAGCAGAAACTCAAACAGCATAAACCCTATAACGACATACAAAATTACCTGTGCCATAGCTGAAATTTGAAGTGAAACTAATTTTTCTGCCAAGGGCTGCTACATTTGAAAACACAAACACAACACATGAATTACTGGCTGATTAAATCGGACCCTGAGACCTACTCGTTTGAATTAATGAAAAAAGAAAAGAGAACTTTTTGGAATGGCGTGCGCAATTACGCTGCCCGCAATCACATGAAGGCCATGAAAAAAGGCGACCTGCTTTTTTTCTACGAAAGCATGAACGGTGAGCCGAGCATTGTAGGCATAGTAAAACTGGTCAAAGAGTTTTATCAGGATCCTACAACAGATGATACAGCTTGGGTTTGTGTAGATGTAGAATATGTAAAAGCCATGAAGCGTGCGGTTACACTTGCCGAAATAAAAAAGAACAAAAAACTGGCGCAAATGGCACTGGTGCGTATTTCGCGCCTCAGTGTGCAGCCCGTTACAGAAGCAGAATGGGAAGAAGTGTTAATAATGGCTGAGCAAAAATAACCGTACACATGGCAGGCCCCCGGTTTATATTTGGCAGGTTAATGGATTCGTTTTCGAAGATTGTTTCAGAAAGTGAATCCTCTGCACAAAAACTTAGCCCACAGCAAAAAGCACATCAGCAGGAAATAGAAAACTCCATTCTGGTTTTAGCCGCAGAAGTAATACGCTGTGACAAAAACTTTACCTCCACTACAGAAAATTTTATTCTCGATTTTTTATACAAACAATTTGGCAGCCGCCCAAAGCAGGAAAGGTTAAAAACTATTTATTCGCATATCGAAACGGGCACAGAACCCTTCACCAAAATTGCCTGCAAAGAATTAACACTGCTTACCACGCACCAGTCGAGGATAACCCTAGTTGGCTTTCTGTTAGGTGTGGCCGCCAGCGATGATTTTCTGAACCCTAAAGAAACACGAATCATACACCGAATGGCGGGTTACTTGGGGGTTAACGAAAAAGATTTTAAAGATGTTAAGCGGGTGTTTTTAAGCGCCAACAGTCCGTATGCTGTGTTGGGTATTGAAGAAGATGCAGATATAGCAGAAGTAAAATCTGCTTACCGGAAAATGGTTTTAAAATACCACCCTGATAAACGCGAAACAAAAATTACAGAAGAAGAAGCGTCTATCCGTTTTCGCGAAATTCAAAAAGCATACGAAACCATATTGAACAAATTAGTTTTGCAATAAAACTTTCATGCCTCCAGTTAAAAACTGCTGCTAAAGCCCTCGCCAGCAGAACGCCTCAGTTCAAACAGGCTAAAGTCCGGTAAACAATATACCTATCTTACCACTCTCAGCTCTTAGCATGTAAACTTTCCAATGCTTTACTCACACTGCCGTGTTTCAAAAGCAACGTGTGGCTTTGTTCATGGCTCAAGCCGCTGCTGTGCATCACCATTTGTGTACCGCGCTCAATCAGTTTATTATTCGAAAGGTGCATGTGCACCATTTTGTTGTCTTGCACACGTCCTAGTTTTATCATTATACAGGTGCTAATCATATTGAGCACTAACTTTTGCGCGGTACCTGCTTTCATGCGCGTGCTGCCGGTTACAAACTCAGGTCCTGTAATTACTTCTACCGGAAAGTCGGCATGTTTAGCTACTTCGGAATCGGGGTTGCAGGCAATACAGCCGGTTGTAATTTTTTGTTCGCGGCATTTCTTTAATGCACCTATTACATAAGGTGTTCTGCCCGATGCAGCAATGCCCACTACCACATCGTTGAAATGAATATGATGTTGTTGTAAATCTTTCCAACCCTGCTCCATATCATCTTCAGCAAACTCTACTGCTTGGCGGATGGCAGAATCGCCACCGGCAATAAGCCCAATAACCAACCCCTGTGGCACCCCATAAGTAGGCGGGCATTCACTGGCATCCACAATACCTAACCTACCACTGGTTCCTGCGCCTATATAAAACAACCTACCCCCTGCCAACATTTTGTCGGCAGCTGCTTCCACCAATTTTTCAACTTGAGGAAGAACCAATTGAATGGCTTTTGCCACTTTTTGGTCTTCGGTATTTATGTTGGTGAGCAACTCACTGGTGCTCATGGTTTCTAGGTGGCGATAGTGCGAAGGCGACTCTGTTATCTTCATAGCACCGGCAAAAGTAAATTTTATTTTAGCCGCCTCAATTTTCAGAATGGATAATCAGGAAGAGAAATTACCTCCTCTCTCGTTTCGACAAAAAACTACCGCTAACCCTTACGCACCGTTTGTTTATGCTTTAATACTTGCCTCCGGAATAATGTTAGGGTACGTAATAAATTCAATTACTGCCGGCAAAAACAGTTTTGTTACCAACCATTATGACAAAGTAGATGACATACTGAATTATGTAGACGCCAAGTATGTGGACACTGTCAATCGCGAGCAACTGCTCGATAAAACCATTGACGGCTTAATGGCTAATCTTGACCCCCACTCCGTTTACATACCGGCATCAGATTTAAGTGAAACCAACGAGTCGCTGGAAGGTAATTTTGAAGGAGTAGGTATTGAGTTTTTTGTTGTGCAAGACACAATAACCGTGGTAAACGCTATTAGCGGAGGGCCCTCAGAAACAGCAGGCATTAAAGCAGGTGACCGTATCCTGAAAATAAACGACACCTTGGTAGCCGGTATAAAAATTAAAGATACAGATGTAAAGAAAAAACTCAGAGGCCCCAAAGGCACACAGGTAAAAGTGAGCATTTTGCGTAGCGGCTCCAAAACACCAATAGATTTTAATATACAACGAGGTAAAATTCCTTTGTATAGTATAGATGCCTCCTACTTGGTAAATAAAGAGGTTGGCTACATACGCATCAACACATTTAGCTCTACTACTCACCGCGAGTTTGCTGACCATCTTCGTCAGCTTACCGAAAACGGAATGAAAAAACTGATTATTGATGTGCGCAGCAACCCGGGTGGATACCTGCAGGCAGCCACAGATATTGCCGATGAATTAATTTCCGGAAAAAAACTTTTGGTGTACACACTTGGCAAAGCGTACGAACGGCAAGACTACTTAGCTAACAAAGACGGCTTATTTGAATCCGGAGATTTAATTGTGCTGATAGACCAGCACTCCGCTTCGGCAAGTGAAATACTTTCAGGCGCTGTGCAAGATTGGGATAGAGGAACGGTGATTGGCCGAACATCATTTGGTAAAGGGTTAGTGCAGGAGCAATACGATTTGCGTGACGGCTCGGCCATGCGCCTAACCGTAGCCCGTTACTATACACCTTCGGGCCGATGTATTCAGCGGCCTTATAATCACGGTAAAGACGCTTATGACAACAACTTGATTGAACGTTACATGAGCGGAGAATTTATTCATCAAGATTCAATTCAAAGCAAAGACACCACTGTTTACAAAACCAAAAACGGAAGAATAGTTTATGGCGGTGGCGGCATACGCCCCGATGTGTTTGTGCCTATAGATACATCGGCCGATGATGATTTCCTATACAGCGTACGTGCCCATGTACCTGAGTTCGTTTACAAATACACCTCGTTGCACAGCAACATGTTTGACAAGTATAATTCAAAAGAAGAGTTTAAGTCTTCATTTACCGTAAACGAAGACCTGCTGAACGAATTTTATAAGTATGCGCAGGCTGCCGGCATGAAACGAAACGCTGAAAAAGAAAAACACATTGCCGCTAAACTAAGTACCCTGCTAAAGGCATTTTTAGCCAAGCAGATTTGGCGCACCGATGGCTTCTACTACGTGCTGAATGATGACGACAAAATGTTGAAAGTAGCCTTAGAGAAACTGAAATAAAGCAACGTTATTGCTTTACCAGCTTCCGCCAGTAAACTTGTTCCCCGTCTTGTATTTTAAGCATGTAAACCCCGCTTTGCACATTCAGGTTAACTGGCCATTGAGTGCTTTTTAAAGTTGTACTAAATACCATTTTGCCTTCTGCATTAAAAACTTCTGCTGTTGCACCAACTAAAAATGAGGATACCTTAACATGCCATTTGCCATCAGTAGCAGGATTGGGGAATACTCCAATTTCTTTAAACGACTCTACGCGGGCAATTCCGGTAGCCACAGGTATTACGTTCGATACCGCATAGCAACCGTTAGCATCGGTAATTTGCACCGAATAATTACCCGATTGTGTAGCCACATAAACTGCGTTAGTAGCATTAGGAATCTCTACACCATTAAAAAACCATTGATAGGAAGTAGCGTTAAAAGCCGTTAGTGTATCGCCATTTACGCTGACTGAAACAGATGGCTGCTGATAAACACTCAACGCCACTCCATTAGAAGTAGCAGAACATGCCGCGTTATCAGTAACTGTTACATAGTAATTACCCGCCAACGAAGCAGCTATACACTCCGTTACAGCTCCGGTGTTCCATAAGTAACTAACGTAACCCGATGGAGCACAAATTTCAGCACTGTCGCTGGCGCAAATTTGCGTTGTATTGGTTGTAATGGTTACGCTACCCGTGCTGGATGAGTTAACTGTAGTGGCAGCCGTAGCTGAACATCCGGTGGCATCGGTAACAGTAACTTCGTAAATACCAGCCGTTAATGATGAAATTCCTGAAGTGGTTTCCGAATTGCTCCACAAATATCCATAGGGAGAATATCCGTTACTTGCACTAACAGTGGCAGTGCCGTTGTTTTGCCCGCACGTAGTGCTCGATGAATTAGCAGTAACAGACAAATCATAGCGCGCAACAGAAACTGTATCAGAAGCGGTGCATTGGTTAGCATCTGTAACAGTTACCGAAATACTGCCGGCTTGTGTAGTGGTCATGGTTTGTAACATAGTACCATCGCTCCATATATAGGTTGCACCTGCATTAGCGGCATCAAGCATTATTGCTTGATTGGTGCAGGCTAAGGTGTCGGACCCCAAATTAACCACAGGTGCCGAAACAACCGTTATGACCACCGTATCGGTGAGGGTTGCATTAGCAGTGAGCGAGAGGTCATCAATGGCAAAATCGTTTCCGTTAGCTTGCAGGTGGTCGCTCAAAACGCAAAACGTGGCCGATGTACTACTTCCCGAATTCCAAGTAGCCGTAAAATTATACCACACACACGGAAACAGAATAAAAGGATTATTGCCAGTAAGCAGCGTACCGTTCACACTCCATCGTCCACCGGGCATATTGGTGTTATTTAATGCGTGTATGTAACCGGAAAGCGAATAGTTAACGTTAGGTAAAACGGAAACTGTTTGGCACCACACCGGTGTGTTGGCCGTTATAGCACCATCTGCAATCAGTTGGTTAGTATCCACGCCTGCTGTATGGTCGCCACTGCAATTACTCATTCCACCACTGAATAAGCTGGGTGTAGCACCCACCCAATAATATGCATTACCTGAATTGTTAGGAGGAGTAATGTAGGTATAACCTGAAGTAAACCCTGTATTGCCTTGCGAAAAATCACCGTTTACAAATTGATTAGGCAACTGCGTTTGAGATGTAACCACATATGTAGTAGTAGTAGCAGGGTCGGCAATAGTGGTTGCACTGTTAGGGTTGTTGAGCCCTGTAATGGGCGACCAGGAATAAGAAGCCCCACCTCCACTGGCACTGATTTGAACATACCTGCCTGTGCAGATGGTAGTATCAGGAGTAACCGTTAGCTGGCCGCTGACAGCAGAAAATACAAGAGCCCCAAAAACAAAGGCAATACTTTTTTTCATGATGAGTGTGTAATTGGGTAAAAATAAAAAAGTGTCAGTGCGAACAATATCTGGTAAAGAGTTGAACTGCCGCCAACCGTCAAATAAAAATCTATATTTAGCCGATACACCGCGCCATGAGTGGAAGAGAATATAAGCCAACCGACTACCCCCTGCCGTACATAATAGAAAATGTAAACGAGTGGCCTATCAGTAAGTTAACCGAACACAAGGAAGATTTTATTGCAGAGGTTAAGAAACGTGTATCAGAAAGTGTCAGACAAAAGTTTACTACTTCAAAAGCCCTGCGTGAAGAACTAGCACGAGTACTTTATCAAGAACGAATACGCCTGACCGAAAAACCATGGAAAGCCGACCCCCCCGATGAGCGTAAATTCTGGAATAGCATTAAAAGTAAGCTAATAAAAATTGAACAGCCCGATTCGGTTTCGCACCTCAGCGAGCAAGAATTGCTCGATGAAATAATTGATCGGTACGTCAACGAAATAGTAGGAGAGTTTGATGCCCGTGCATTCGGTTTTGCCAAAGCCATTTTACCACAGTTTTTTGGAAGAGTTTTAAGTGCTGCGCCCGGCAAATGGTTTAAAACATTGGCTGGAAACGTACGCACCATTCATGAAAAAATTCCAATTACAGGCGACATTGAAAAGATAAGAAAGATGGCCACGAAAGGAACTGTAGTGGTGGTTCCTACCCACTTTAGCAACATGGACAGTATCATGGTGGGCTGGTTGTTAAATGAACTTGGTCTGCCGGCATTTACTTATGGTGCAGGTTTAAATCTGTTTAGTATTGGCATACTTTCCTTTTTTATGAGTCGGTTGGGGGCGTATAAACTTGACCGTAGAAAAAAGAATGCTGTTTATCTTGAAACTTTAAAAACTTACAGCACTGTGGCCATACAACGGGGGGCACATAGTATTTTTTTTCCCGGTGGTACTCGTTCACGTTCGGGGCAGTTAGAAACCAAACTAAAACTTGGACTACTAGGCACTGCTCTTGAAGCACAAAAACTGCATTACAAAAATTTTAATGAAGCCACAGCTCCCAAAATATATGTAGTACCCTGTATCATTAATTATCACTTTGTACTCGAAGCCGAAGGGCTGATAAATGATTACCTGAAAGAAACCGGCAAAGAACGTTTTTACAGAGAAAATGATCAATACTCCACATCTTTTAAGTTGTTGCGCTTTATCTACAAATTTCTTTCTGCCTCCTCATCGCTCTCTGTTTCATTTGGAGATGTAATGGACGTGCTTGGCAACAAAGTAGATGATGAAGGTAACAGTTACAACCATTTGGGGCAAAAAATAATCGTGAAGAACTATTTTATTACAAATGGCGAACTGCGTGATGACCCTCAGCGCGATGCGGAATACACAAAAATTTTGGGCGAGCGGATAGTAGAGAACTATCACCGGTATAATGTTGTACTTACCAGCCATGTTGTTTGCTTTACCCTTTTCGAACTTCTAAAGAAACGGTTTACCGGCCACGACCTGTTTACCATTCTGCGCACTCCCGCTGAAGATATTGCGCTACCTTACTCAGAAGTAGCAGAGGCGGTGAACCGTGTAAAAGAAGAATTAAAAGATATGTACGACCGTGGCGAAGTACTTATGTCACCTGAACTAAGGTGGAATGTTGACAAAATTATTGATCACGGAATGCGAAACATTAACATGTATCACACTGCTTCGCCTTTGACAAAACGTGGCGATAATATGGGCAGCGAAGATTTGAAACTATTGTATTACTACCATAACAGATTAGAGGGTTATAACTTGCAAAAAGTAATTTAATCATGGGTAATGAAAAACCGGTTGGTGTTATTGGTGCTGGAAGTTTCGGCTCTGCTGTAGCTAATTTATTAGCAGAAAACAGACAGGTGCTCTTATATGAGCGTAACAAAGAAACAGCTCGGCAAATTTCTTCTACACGCAAAGTAAGGGGTTTCGATTTGCACCCTAATGTTCAATTAGCTGAATCGTTAGAGCAAATTGCCAGGGAGTGTTATTTGCTTTTTCCGGCAGTTCCATCGCAGTTTTTCAAAAACATGATTATTGATTTTTCGCCTTATCTGCGTCCTGACCATATCATGATTCATACCACAAAGGGGCTTCACTGCGAATTTGATATAGAGAAGGCTAATGCAAAATCTATTCGCCTGAAAGATATTAAAACAATGAGCGAACTTATTTTGCAGGAAACTGGAATTGTGCGGGTGGGTAGTATTGCCGGCCCCAACCTCTCCCTTGAACTAATGGAGCAGCAACCTGCCGCTACTGTAGTGGCCAGCCGGTTCGATGAGGTGATAAGCGAAGGAACTTCGGCCTTGCGCAGTGACCGTTTTCAAGTATATGGCACCCGCGATATTTTGGGCATTGAACTAACCGGAGTATTGAAAAATTATGTGGCTCTTGCATCGGGTGCCATGGCTGGTTTAGGGTATGGCGAGAATGCACGTGCTCTGCTAATAACACGAGGCATGGCAGAAATGATTTATATAGGTCATGCATTGGGAGCCGATAAACGCTCTTTTTTAGGCATGGCCGGCATTGGCGATTTGATAGCCACCTGTTCATCGCCCAAGAGCCGTAATTTTACTGTGGGATATCGTATTGCCAAAGGAGAAAAGTTAGAAGACATAATAGCTACACTGGGGGAGGTAGCTGAAGGAGTGCGTACGCTTAAAATAGGAAAACTGATAGTAGAACATACCGGAGTAAGCGCTCCATTGTTACAAACAATTTATAAAGTGGTTTTTGAAGAACTAACCATGGATAGGGCAGTTAAACTGCTGATGCGCTATCCGGTAAATGATGATGCTGAATATTTAAACATATAATAGCAGGAGGTTAGCAACGCAACCGCCTGCTATTAAAATATGTCATGTAAACTAGCTCAACTTGTCAACTGCCGCATTTAATGCTGTAAAATTTACTTGTTCGCCCGGAGCAGCAGTAACTTCTACATATTGCACCACACCTTCTTTATCTACTACAACTACTCCGCGTTTTGCCACACCCTTCATACCTGCAGCAAAATTGGTGTGATACATGTCGTAATCATGAATCATGCGCTTATTGAAATCAGAGAGCAAATCAAAATTGATATTGTTCTGTGTTTTAAAAACACCGAGCGAAAAAGGAGCATCAACTGATACGCCTACTACCGCTGCGCTGTGGCTATTGTAAAAAGCTAAATCATCGCGGCTACTGCACATTTGTGCTGTGCAAACACCGGTAAACGCTGCAGGAAAAAAATGTATTACTAAATTTTTTCCGGCAAAGTCGCTAAGCGCTACTTCTTTTTTATCCTGGTTAAACAGTTTAAAGTCCGGTGCCTTTGTTCCTACTGATAATGCCATCTGTAATTTTTTTAAGTGTTAAATAATTTGGGAACGCAATGATAAAAACCTGTTTTGAAACTAAGCAATTGAAAAAGGTTCGTTAAAACTTCCCAATAGCAAAAACTGTATGCAACATAAACGTCAAAAAAAGACTGTGATTCATAAATTCGGCACGTGAAAGAATTTGTGTTAGCCATATTCGCTTTCTTCTCGATTCTGCCTAACTTACAGGCACAGGGCGAAGTTCGCCTGATTCAGTTTTCGGGCTATGCATTAACTGCTGACAGTTTAATGGGTGTTCCGTTTGCGCACATAACCATAATAAATAGAGGAAGGGTGGCTACCGCAGGGCCGGATGGTTTTTTTTCATTTGCTGCGCAGCAAGGTGATACACTTTACTTTACCAGTGTTGGATTTTCTCCGGTAATGTACATTATGCCATCGAACCTAGAGAATGATAAATTTTCGATGATACAGGTAATGACCAAGAGTGAAATTTATTTACCTAACACCATTATTTATCCATGGGGCAGCCGAGAACAGTTTCCGCAGGCATTTAAAGACTTACGCTTGCCTGACGATGATTTAGAACGCGCTAAGAGAAATATGGATAGAGAACGTTTGGCAGAATTAGGAGAACGCTTAGAGCGCGATGGAGGCGAAGCTACCAATTTGGCACTACGCACCAGTTCAGCCAGAACGTATTACTACGGACAAACACCCCCTCAAAATATTTTTAATCCGCTGGCATGGGCAGAATTTATTCGGGCATGGAAACGTGGCGACTTTAAGAAAAAGCACTAACCCTACTCCTCTCCTGCCATTTCGTGTTCTTTTATTAGCCAGTAATACCAAAGAACCCCTACAATGTAGAGGGCAACTGTAATAAAAATGATATTGGAGTAAGTAACCGAAGCTTCGCGAAGCACAGAAAAGATTTTAGCGCTCACAAACCAACAACCACTCCAAATTGAGGCGTTGATAGCAGACATCATTTCGCGGTTTCTCTCCCCCACATAATTTAAGGTTAGTTCACTGGTAAGCGGACCTGCCATATTCATTAACGGTTGCCGTAAAACAAATGTAACTACTGCCACCCCTATTCCAACAGATGTATGGTTGTACCACTCTGTAGTTGCCATTAAAAACAAAAACACAATAGCTAAAGACTGCATGAGCGTAATCGCAACCTGATAGCCAAAGCGTCTTTTTACTTCCGGTATTGCCAAAGCCGTAACAACTACCAGCGTAAACGCCACCGAGTTCATAACAGAAAATGCGGGTGCTTCCATACCATGCACATCGTTAAAAAACAAATTAATTACCGGAATGGTAAACCCCGCACCCAAAGCAATTAAAAAAGAAGGGACTACTGACCGTGTAATTAATATCCAGTCATAATCACTATGAATGCTCCGCACAGGAATTCGAGTTCCAAGGTTCTCCTCATCCGGCAACTGTTTTACAAAGTAAATACCAAGAAACCCAAGTGCTGAGTAAAACACAAGCAATATTTCTGTAGTAAAAAAAGGGCTGATAAACGGGAGAAAAAAGCTGAGCAAGCCTACAAAAATGGTAGTAAAGTTTCCTGCTGAAAAGAAGAGCGCTATACTTTCTGTTTCGTGTTCTCTGCTTCCATTTAATAGAATGTACGGCATAACTAAAATCTGCAACAGCGAAAACGTAATACCCCATAGCGACATTAAAATACGTATCAGCTCAGCGTTGTGGGTATGTATGGCAAAAATTAACAGCAGAGCAACTAAAGGAGATAAAGCTGAACCGGCCAGCATAAAAGGTTTCAATCGCTTACCTTTTACAAAAAGAGCTAACGGCACCGAACAGAGCAACACCATAAGGTACCTATTTCCTATCATGCTGGCAATTTCAAAATCATGAAAGCCATAATCAAGCATGAGGTAATTGAGCAACATGGTGAAGGCTGAGTTGATAAGTTGCAGAAACACGTCAGCCATCATAAGATGGATTACTACTTTGGGAATAGTAAGGTACTTTGTGAATGCTGCCTTCAATTAAACTTATGTAGATGAGTGTTTTTTAATTCTTGCACTCACAAAATTCAAAATATCTTCTGTTTGGTTAGGTTGAAACCACGCTATACCGTCATCTTTCTTAAACCATGTCATTTGTCTTTTGGCGTAGTTGCGTGTATTTTGTTTTATGAGAGCAATAGCATCGGGCAGCAAAATTTTATCATCTATAAAATCGAAAAGTTCTGAGTATCCTACTGTATTAAGGGCATTGAGCTTCTTGTGCAGATATAGCTGCTTTACTTCATCAAGCAAGCCCGCATCTATCATTTCATCTACCCTTGTGTTAATCCGTTCATATAAAAGCTCACGCGGCATTGTAAGCCCAATTTTAATAATGCTAAAAGGGCGTTCAGCTTTTTTCCCAATTCGTTGTTCAGAGTACTTTTTACCGGTGGTGTAAATAATTTCCAGTGCTCTTGTAAGCCGAACAGGGTTTTGTTTATCCACTATCGAAAAATACTCCGGGTCAAGGCGTTCCACTTCTTGCTTCAGCCATGTTAAGTCTTTTTGGTTTAAAAATTTGCGGGTTTCATAAAGCTGTTTGCTCTCTTCCTTCTCAAACTTATCGAAGCCGCTGCAAACAGCATTAATAAACAACCCTGAGCCCCCCACCATAATCGCTACACTTCGTGAAACAAAAAACGACTGAAAAAACTCAAGCACTTCTGCTTCGTATTTTCCGGCACTGTAGTTTTTTGTGTGAATAGAGATGTTGTTAATAAAGTGATGGGGAACTTCCTGAAGTTCATGAGTTGTGGGCTTTGCTGTTCCTATGTTCATTTCCTTGTAAAATTGGCGGCTGTCAGCAGATACAATTTCTGTATGAAATGCTTTAGCCACTTCAATGGCCAACCGTGTTTTACCTACAGCAGTAGGTCCGCAAACTACAATCAAATACTTTTTGTTACTGTTCACTTAATTGAGTTATTAAAATCTGTTTATCAAATTTTTGAATCGCTGCCAATCTTCAGCATTGTACAGAAACTGCCGTAAAGGAATTTTGTTGGTAACAATGAACTGCAAAAATAAAACCAACGATGCAGCTCCAAACGAAACACTAGCTGCAAGTCCGGCACCACTTATAACGTAAGGCGGCAATAAAAAATAACTAAGAACCATAAGAACAAGAGACCCTATGGCATTTGATACAATTAGCGGCAAGTACCGGCCTATACCAAAATAAAAACTGCTTACAACTATCATAAAATTATACACCCATATGCCAGGAAACAGAAAACGGATACTGTGTTTTACTTGTTTAAACTCTTCTCCAAACACATAAACGATAAGTGATGATGGCACGCAAAAAACAACAAACAAGCCAACTGCACTAATAGCAAAACTTAACTTAACCAAACTGATAGTGCGTTGTAGCTCTTTCTGCAGTTCATCACTATTAGAAGTGGAAACATAATGAACCGAAGAAATGCTTCGGGGTATTATCCATACAGCTTCCAGCAAGGCAATACCAACAGAGTAAACCCCCAGGTACTGCGGCCCCTGTTGAATTCCTAATTGAAAGAAATAATACCGTAAATTAAGCAGTTGAAGAATCTCTGTAAGCTGAAAAAGCAAACCATACTTAAATGATTCTTTAAGTTCCTGCCACGAAAAATCCTTACTAAAATTTTTGAAACGAATATGTGTATGTGCTAACGCAAAGCTGTAAACAGCTGTAATGAAATACGCAATGAACGATGAGTAAATGTACGCAAATGCATTACTAATGTTCAGCATAAAGAAGCAAATAGAAATACCTGCCAGTTGAAGAATCAGCGAAATGACCGTAAGCCTGTTGGAGCGTTGTATCTCTCTTTTTGCCAACAACACAGTTTGATGAATACTAACAACGGACGATAAGAAACTAAGCGCTGTGATACTGGTTACATGCTGAGCTTTAATTACGAAAGTGGTTTTCAATAACAGAAGCCCGAGCAGTGAAACAATGATGGTCCAGATATAAGCCGGCACTACTAGAAGTTCAATTTTATTGCGTGGTATTAAATAGACGAGTGCTTGCCCTCCAAGTATGTTGCTAAAAAAAATAAAGAAGTAAGTAATGGTAATAAGCAAAGTAACATCACCTTTTACAATAGCCCCTGCTTCTCGGGCTATCAACACCGCAATTGCAAAATTGATAGCAGTTGAAACCCCTCTTGTAAATATGGTATGTATAATCTGTTTCAATCTAAAGCACAGTATCTCTGCTCTGTATAAGCCGAAAAATAAACTGTTTGAAAGATTTTCAGATTTTAGAGCCAATGCTTGAAATTGTTCAGTGCGTACTTTATGCTGTATATCTTGTAGGGTTTCTGTGGCTCATAAAGAAGTTGGCCTTCTTCAACACAGTAAAAACAGCCGATAGGCAGTGGGAGTTTTTTTTCTTATTGAAAGTAATAGCAGGTGTTGTGCTAACGCTGACATACACCTTTTACTATACCAGCCATAATCGAGTTGACATATACCGGTACTTCAACGACAGCCGCATTATAGCTGATATACTCTGGCAAAACCCGAAAGCATGGCTGAACATTATGTTGGGTATAAATTTGAATGATCCGGAAACATTCGGCTACCTGGTTAAAACACAAAACTTCAGCCACCCTGCTGATGATTTTGCTACAAACAACACCTTTATTATACGGGCAAATGTGTTGCTTAACTACTTATCGTTTCAAAATATATTCATAAACACATTATTCTTTACCTTTTTTTCTTTCTGCGGTCTTGTAGCATTGTACAAAACACTTACCCATGAATTTCATTTAAACAGGCAGCTTTTGTTGTTGCCATTTTTTCTTTTCCCCTCCTTAATATTTTGGAGCAGCGGACTGTTGAAAGAAAGTTTGTTTTATGGTGCTTTTGGCTTTTGGTTTCTATCGTATGTTAGAATACAAAAAAACAAGTTCACTGTAAAGCACTTTACAGCTTTACTTATTTTCTCTTTCATTATTCTTTCTGTAAAAGCACAGGTATTTATTCTTTTACTTATAGCGGCTTACTGGTATTTTACAGCAGAGAAAAGCGGGCACCTAAAATGGTTGTTGTTGTCTGCCCCATTTGTTATTGTTGGGCTAACAGCAATAGTTAAACCCGAAATAATTCATGTTGTTATTGAAACCATATTAACCAAACGAAATGAGTTTGTAAGTTTGGCATTAGAAGTAAACTCCGGCAGTTTGTTGCATTCTGAAATTGTGCGTACAGATGGTATAACCTTTTTTACTTTATTGCCTTTGGCTTTTATTGATGCTCTATTTAGCCCTTTTGTATTTAGTGGAGAAAACTTTCTTCAACTTGTGTTTGCACTAGAGAATTTTCTATTTGCAGGCTCTATTGCTTTTATCTTGTCAAAATTCAAAAAACCGACTGGTAGCCAACGTTCATTATTGGTTTTTTGTTTGGCATTTGCTGTCACTAATCTTTTAGTGATTGGAATTACCGCACCAATAGTTGGGGCTATAGTACACTATCGAATAGTTGCCACTCCATTTTTACTGGTGGGAGCAATTTGCTGTAGCAAAAGATAAGTTGTAGGCTTTATCTAGTAACAACTTCCAGCACATCTTCAATCATTTTGCTTACAATTTTTGCCGGATGGCTGCTGAACTGATAGTTAATTCGGTTGGCTAAAATGGCGTTTACCGAGATACAATTGTGTCCTAATAACTTCCCTAAGCTATAAATTGCAGCAGTTTCCATTTCCAGATTGGTAACCCGAAAATGTTTATGCCTGAATTTATTGAGCGCTTCTACAAAACCTGGAAACTCTTGTTGTAGCCGTAAAGAACGCCCTTGTGGCGCATAGAACCCACATGCAGTAACGGTTGTTCCTCTTGTGTAGCCATCAAATTTCCTCAACAGATTTTCTGCAGCACTACTTATATATGGTTTTACATCTTTTAAACTGTGTTTAAAAAAAGCAGCAAATGCTTCGAGATAAACAGTTTCTTGAATAGTATTATCAGCCAGATAAAAATTCATCAGTCCATCCATGCCAATGGCAATTTCTGAAATCAAAATCGAATCGATTGGTACTTCTTCGCATACAGAACCTGAAGTGCCAACACGAATTATATCGAGTGTTGTAAGTTCTTGCTTTACAGTACGTGTACTAAAATCAATATTTACTAGTGCGTCAAGTTCATTTAGAACAATGTCTATGTTATCGGTTCCTATGCCCGTAGAAATTACAGTTAACTGTTTGTTATTCAAGTAGCCCGTATGCGTAACAAACTCTCTGTACTCCACCTGGTGTTGAATACTATCGAAATGTTTACTCACTTCTTTTACCCGATTTGGGTCACCTACTGTAATAATTGTATCAGCAATTTGGTGTGGCTGTAGATGCAAATGATATACGCTATTGTCTGCATTTAATATCAATTCTGATGATGGAATGCTATTAGCCATAACTATTGAATTTTAGCCCATTTGAATGTACGTGATGAGTTTTCAGCAATTACCCGAACTAAATATAAACCACTTGACGCTTGTAGGTTATTAAAGTTATGTTGAACAGAAGATGTGCTGAATGTATATACCACCTGACCACTCACAGTGAGCACCTCAACCTTAAGTGTGTATTCTTCTGGATTCAACAAAGTAAATTCATTTCTACTTTGCAGAAAACTAACTGGTAACTTATTTTCATTTGATAACGATGAAACACCACAAGGGTTGTTAGGCTCAAATGCTACAAAGCCGTGTAAGTACAAGTGTTTATAAACCGGGCAATGATAATATCCATTGGTCAGCAGCGAATCGGCATCAAGTAAAAGTACTGCTCCATCAGCCATTGACATGTTCTGCGCATACGAATAATGTGCTTGAAGAATTAAACTGTCGGTTGCATTTCTTCCAATTTCATTGTAGATATCCCATAACGCAGCAGACCACATTTCAGCGTTTTTATAAATACTCGACTGCAAATCAGCAGGATATTTACGTGATGTATTCAATACACGACCATTCCAATACTCGTTATGCCCATCCCAACTAAATATTTCATTGCGTTTAAAACTGCTGATGTTATCTGAATAGGTACCCGCCAGATAATCGCTAAATCCTTCATCTAACGAATTGCGCTCACTACCTACATTGCTTCCATTAGCTGCGTTGTATGAAATAAAATGACCGTATTCATGCACCAAAACATCGGCATCTTCTGCATCATCTACACCACCGGTGCCAAACTTTATGTTGGGTGGGCTACTAAAAAAACTGAATGCCGAATTGTCGGCACCGCCAAAAGCGTGCACATCTACATCTACCAAAAAATTGGCCGTTGTAAAACCTAAAGAGTTAACTCTATCGCGTTGCATATTGATGTGGTAAAAAGCATTTACATCTTCAAACCCTGGCTGCGAACGGTTATAATAAAATTGCGGGGTTGTAGAAGTAACCGGGGCAATGTTCGGTGCGTCATTGTCAACTACTCGCACGTACTGGTTTTGTAAACTAAAGTGCGTGCCGTTAAATTCTGCTTTAAAGTTTACAGTTTTTAACTCAGCATCGAGTTGGGCATTGGTAGCATCGCCATTGTCGTTGTATGGAGATGCATAGTTTTGTTGTGCGGTTGTTAGGGGATCAGGATTAAATACTTTACCGCTAACCAGCGAATCTGGCGCTGCTGCATACATGTGTAAATCACGGCTGTAAACTACCTCACCCCCGGCACGCAATACCTCTGTATGTCCGTTTTCTATGCTGCGTGTACAAAGTACCGGTTGACCATTTATTACTGCAATCATGTGCCTACCATCACAACTACTAGTATTCAACTTCCATGTATCGGTGTTTTCAGAGTTATCTAAAACCGAACGTAAATTGTGCTGTTTATCAAGATTCAACTTTACTTCCGTTTGGTAAATCTCCACTCCATTAAATACTTGATGAAAAGAATAATGAACTCCTCCGGGGCTTTCATTTACATAGTTTAGCTTCAAATGCACGTCAAAAGACTTTAGGTTGGAAAGGTTGTTGGTAAGCCACTCAGCAGCTTCACTTACCGTTGTTATTCTCGGAGTTTGTTTTATAGAGTACTCAGAAACGCAGACATTTGTTTTGTACTGCTGCACAGCTAACTCACTACTTATTTTTTGCGAGATTAATCCCAAACTTTGAAGAATGCTAAAAATAAAAAGTGAGTATTTCATACCGTGAAAATAAGTAATTAGCTAAGGCGAGTTTAAACGCTCGCCCAAACAATCAAACTTATACTTGCAGCCGCAAATACCAACCCAAGCAAATTGAGTTTAGATACTCTTTCTTTAAAAAATACAATTCCTGCAACTGTAGCCAAAGCAACCGTACCTAAATTACTAACTGGAAAAACAACCGAACTGCCCCAATGTACAAGCGACAATGCCTTCAGTAGAAACAGAAATGAAAAATAATTCACGACTCCCAACAATGAGCCTGCAACTAAACTTTTAACGTGAAACTTTGTTGTACCTCTTGCCAACTGGCTTACCAGTATTATGCTACCTGCTATTGCAGCAGCCGCAAAAAGAAAAAACGAAAATGCTTCCATGCCATCTGCACTTACATATTTCTTACTGGCAAATTGTGTTAAACTATCGCAAACACCGCTGCCAATAAATACTATGATAGGTAAAATGGCAAATGAAGATTGTGTCTGTTTCTTCAATTCTCTGCTTTCACTGTAAACATCGTCATCTTTTATAGAACAAAGCACCACAGCAACAAAAGCAAACAAAATACCCGTCAGCTTCAATCCATCAAAAGGTTCGCCATACCAAACAAAAGCCAGCAACACAGGAAACACCAGGCCTAACTTCATAGCCACCGAGGCAGTAGATACACCATAGAGTTGTGTGGTAACGGCAGTAAGATTAAATACTCCTATGAACATACTTCCTAAAAACAGTGCAAAGGGAACCCATGGCTCACTTAATATAACACCATTAACGACCGTTGATTTATCAGGCAAAAACAAAAACGCACAGATTGTAGCTGCAAGGTAGTTGTAAACTATTGCTTGAAAGACCGGAATTTGTAAACGATCAAACAGCTTGAACGCCAACACAAGCATGGCAGTACATAAAATTGAAAGCAGGACGTAAATCATGTACGGTTGTTTAAAAAAATTTTTAGCCGGTTGTTACCTAAGCTTACTTCTTCGTGTACTGGCCTCTCCATTACAGGCGCAGCTTTGCCAGCGTACATCAGGTGGGGTGTATAGAAAACACGCGCTTCGTCCCATAAATTTTCGGCAACAAAATAACGGAGGGTTACAGCCCCGCCTTCTACAATTACTGATTGAACTTGTAAGGTGTATAGATTTTTTAAAACTTGTGGTAGCACATTTTGTTTAAAGTCAATCTTTATAAAACTGATATTCTTCTCTGTCGCATTTTTTATATCATTAAAAATTACTGTCTTGGCTAATGAGTTGAATACATTTTTCTTGCTGTCAATGGTTAGGTTTTTGTCAATAACAATACGTGTTGGGTTTTGCCCCTGCCATAGTCGTGCAGTCAGTTCAGGGTTATCTACAATTACTGTATTTTTTCCTATAAGAATTCCAGACTCTTCGGTTCGCCATTTGTGCGAAAGAAGTTTTGCATCATCATTCGTTAACCAAAACTGCTTAGGTTCGTTCAATGCCATGTAGCCGTCAGCACTCTGCGCCCATTTTAATATTATGTATGGGCGATTACAACTATGAAAGGTAATGAACCTCCGGTTCAAATAGTCTGCTTCGGATTTCATAACTCCGGTTACTACTTCAACTCCGGCTTGCCTTAATCGAGCAATACCTTTGCCTGACACTATTGGGTTAGGGTCATAGCTACTAATGACTACCCGTGGAATTTTCTTTTGTAATATCAAATCGGCACAAGGCGGTGTTTTGCCAAAATGTGAACATGGTTCTAAGTTCACATAAAGTGTTGATTGTTTCAACAATTCTGCATCCAATACAGAGTTAATAGCATTTACTTCTGCATGGGCCTGACCGTATTGCCTGTGAAAACCCTCACCTATTATAGCAGCGTTGTGTACTATCACACAACCAACCATAGGATTTGGAGCCACCCCACCTAAACCTTTTGCTGCTAACTGAAAGCAGCGTTGTATAAAATGCTCGTGATTCATTACCGGCAATTCAATACTTACATTATTAATACAAAAACGCTAAAGCACAAAGGGTTCTATGTGCTTTCGCGCTCATATAGCTTCTAACCATATAATTTTACGCTCCGGAACGCACTGTCATGCGTTTTTGAATATCACTTAGTTCGCCTTTAGGAATAGCTGCAATCAATTTCTGTGTATATTCACGTTGAGGGTTGTTATAAATATCATCGCTTATACCCATTTCTTCTACTTTGCCCTTATTCATTACTACCATTCTATCGCTCATAAACTTTACAACACTAAGGTCATGCGATATAAAAATATAGGTAAACTTAAATTCTTCTCTAAGTTGAATGAGCAAATTCAACACCTGCGCCTGAACCGATACATCGAGTGCGGAAACCGATTCATCACAAATAATGAATTTAGGGTTTAGTGATAGTGCCCGGGCAATGCAAATACGCTGCCTCTGCCCCCCTGAAAATTCGTGCGGGTAACGATTGAAATGCTCCGGCTTCATATTTACCTTAGTGAGCAGATCTATCACTTTTTCTTTGCGTTGTTTTTCATTGGCATAAACTCCGTGCACAGTCATAGGTTCCATAATAGCATTGCCAATTGTTATGCGCGGGTTCAATGATGAGTACGGGTCTTGAAATATAATCTGCATGTGTTCGCGCAAGCGCATCATATCTTGCTGATTAAGATCAAGTACGTTTCTGCCTTCAAAAATTATCTCGCCCGAATGGCAAGGTACTAAGCGAAGAATAGTTCTTCCTAAAGTTGTTTTACCACACCCCGACTCGCCAACCAGCCCCAGAGTTTCGCCTTCATGCACATCAAAACTTACATCATCCACAGCTTTAACGTAGTCGGTAGTTCTTCCAAAAAAATCTTTATTGGTGCTAAACCATGTTTTTACATTCTTCAACTGAAGAATGGGGTTGCCCTTCAACACTTTTTCTCTGCGCTCACGGGTTACTTCATCACTAATAACCACAGCATTAATAGCATCAGCTACAGATGTATGTTTTTCGATCACCGTACCATCTGCCTTCTCTTCCATAAAATCAACTACGGTAGGTAATTTACTGAGACGTTTACCTAACGGAGGGCGGCATGCTAACAGGCTTTTTGTATAAGGGTGTTGCGGGTTACCGAAAATTTCGAGTACAGTTCCCTGCTCTACAATTTTGCCTTTATACATTACTAACACTCGGTCTGCAATTTCAGCTATTACTCCCAGGTCGTGTGTAATAAACATAATACTGCTGTCTATTTCGCCTTTTAGCTTCGCCATTAAATCTAATATGGTGGCTTGCACTGTAACATCTAATGCAGTAGTAGGTTCATCGGCTATAAGTATGCTTGGGTTGCAACTCATGGCCATAGCTATCATAACACGTTGTTTCTGCCCCCCAGAAAGTTGATGCGGATATGCGTTCAAAATTCTTTCCGGATTCGGCAGGCGAACTTTATCGAACATCTGCAAGGTAATTTCCTGTGCTTTCTGTCTTGATACTTTTTGATGAAGAATAATTGCCTCCATTACCTGCTCGCCACACTTAAACACAGGGTTAAGTGAAGTCATTGGCTCTTGAAATATCATGCTGACTTCGTTGCCACGGTACTTCCTCATTTCTTCCTCGCTAATTGTAGCAAGGTCAACCACGGAGCCATCTTTTTGATGGAACAAAATTTCTCCACTTGCTATTCGCCCGGGTGGGTTAGGTATCAAGCGCATTACTGAAAGTGAGGTTACAGATTTACCTGAACCTGATTCACCTACAATGCCTATCGTCTCGCCACGGTGTAGTTTAAAACTAATGTCGTTTACAGCTTTTACAATACCATCATCGGTTTTAAACTCAGTAACTAGATTTTTGACTTCAAGCAAAACTTTTTTCTCATTCATGTGCGTATGCAAATGGGTGAATATAGAGGTGAAAATACAGAGCGGTTAAAAGTATTCTTTACAAGGTATTTTGCAAAGGAATCGTTAGCCAGCAATTTAAAGGGCGTTAATTTGTTCAAGTGGGTGTGCCTGTATTTTTCCACCCTTAACTATCATGCCTTTAAACGGATTGTTGGATATAAGGTATGGGCCGTCTAAATCAGCATAATTGGCTAATGGTGTAAGTTGTGCTGCAGCCGTACAACCTACACTTGACTCGCTCATACACCCAACTAATATTTTTAAACCAATTTGTTGTGCCTCGGTTATCATTTGGCGCGCTTCCGTAATTCCACCACATTTCATCAGTTTAATGTTAATGCCATGAAAACAGTTTTGGAGCACTTCCACGTCTGTCAGGCGTTGGCAGCTTTCGTCAGCATACACAGGCAAAGCAGATTTTTGTTTAATCGCTGTCATTTCCTTTAACTTACTTCTATGCAGTGGCTGTTCTACCAAAATGCACCCTTCTTTTTTAAGCCACTCTATTTTATTTAATGCTTCATACTCTGTTTGCCAACCCTGGTTTACATCTACCGCAAACGGACTACTACTTAGCTTCTTAAAATTTCTGACTATAGTTTCATCGTTATCTCCATTCAGTTTAAGTTTAAAAATCTTGAATCCTGTTACTTCAGCATCGGCAACTTTCATCTGCATTTCTGTAAAATCAGAAACTCCAAGTGTGTAAGTACACAACGGGTAATCATCATTTTCAATCTGCAATAGCTTGCCAATGGAAGTATTGTTGACTGACGCTTTTAAATTCCATAGTGCCACATCAAGTGCTGCTTTGGCACTCATATTTGTGTCTAATATAGCTAACAACTCTGTCCAACTTTCCATACTTTCTTTGCTTGCTTTCAAACTGAAATTTTTGCAAAACTCAATTACAGATTCCTGCGTTTCGGGCAAGTAAGGTGGTAGGGTAGCTTCGCCCCAACCCACACAGCCTTTGTGCTCAAGTTTTACAAATACAGCACTGGTATGCGTACGAATTCCATGAAAAATGCGAAAAGGATACTTGAATTGAAGTTGATATGGATACCATGTGAGTATCAAGGAAAGTAGTATTTAATTACGTGCTATATAAACTCATTTAATACAGTTTCAAACTTGTTTAAAACTTGGAATAAAATTTGCTTGATGTAAACCATATTTAGTAATTTTAATACAAACAAACTATTACCTCACAAAATAATACTGATTATGAGAAAGCTTTACACTTTACTAATTTGTCCGTTTATCAGTTTTCTGATTTTTTACAAGGGTGTTGTAGCCCAATCAACACAATCTCTAAACGTACAACCCAAACACACAAGTGCTAAAAAGCAACTACCCAATCAGGAGCCATTGCCCACAGGGCCAACCATACTGCCGGTGTTACAAGAACAGGTTCATGTTGACCCTGCCAATCCACCAAAACGATTCATTCAGGATGTCACTATTCCTGATTTTACAAGTAAGCGCCAGCTACATACTGTAACACCTGTTCAGCAGATAAACACTAACAACCCAAAACGTTAGACTATGAAAAAGTTATACTACACTCACAAAAAGGAGCTACTGTTTGCTATTCTATTTGCTGTTCAACTTGTTGTTCAACAATTTGTGCAAGCTCAGTTGGCGCCTGGAGGTATCTACTCCGTAGGACCTAACCCTGTGTATACTCAGCCCGGAGGCGGTGCTTATACAGGCAATTTTACAACACTTACTGCTGCTGTTACTCAACTGAATTTATCAGGCACAGGAGGCAGTTATATTTTAGAACTACAAAACGACTACACAAGTGGCCCTGAAACCTTTCCTATTACTATTACCTACTCAGGTACCGTTACAGCTACAGCTACCATACGTCCAAGAACTGATGTTCCTCTGGTTGGTGTGAACATTCAAGGTAATGTGCCAAATGGAAACATATTAAACCTGAACAGTGCTGACTTTGTAAAAATAGACGGTAGGCCCGGTGCAACAGGAGCTACCAACATTAGGCGCCTGTATATTCAAAACGCTGCGGCATCAACCACACCGTTTACCAACACTTCCATACAGTTTACCGGAGGCTCTAAAGACAACGAGGTGAAGTCATGCTTGTTGAGAACTAATGGAGGACGAGTAATTTTTTTAGGAATAGGAGGTAATAGCAATAACAATATTGAAGCTAATGTGTTAGACTTTCAAGCATTATCTTTGCCAACGTATGGCATACTGTCAAACGGAACTACAGGCAACTCGAACGCTAACAACATAATCAAAGAAAACGTTTTGGTAAACATTTCCCAAAGAGGAATAAGTGCAGCTACCAATTCTACAGGATGGCAAATTTTGGGCAATTGGATTACGGGAGGAGTAACTTTTAATACAGCATCACAAATTCAGTTTATTCCCATATCTGTTCTTTCTGGCAACAGCTACGAAATTCGCGATAATGTAATTGGTGATGATGGTTCTGGGGGAAATGTAACTTACCAAAACATTAACCCTACAGGCAGATATAATTTCATGGGCATCTACACTAGCACCACTACGAGTGGATTAAATACTATTTCCGGCAACGTTATTACACACTTGAATGTAAACTCGTCATGCAACTTTGTTGGCAATACACACTTTGCAGGCATTTTCTCTTTCACAGGACTAAATCAAATCGGAGGTCCCGCATTAGCAGATGGCAACGTTATTGGTGATGTTACAGGGGCTACTGATGCCATACAAATAGGCGTAGTGGGCACAGCAGCTAATACATATATTGCATCAGGAATCAGGTGTTTAAATGCACAATCAATAATAAGTTCGATTCAAAACAATGGTGTTGGAGGTTTTCAATTGGCAAATCTTAATCAGCAGCCGTTACTTTTTAATGGAATTTTAGTAGAATCAACTGCATCTATTGCATCGCCCCCGCTGATTATAAAAGGTAATGTCATTGGCAGCAGTGCAGTAACTAATAGTATTTCCCTTCCAGCATCTTCAACTGGTTCCGGCAACAGAGTGCTCAACGGCATAGATTACCGCAACGATGCAGCAGTAACTATTGACGGGAACTATGTAGGCGGAATAACATCAAACACATTGGCATCAGACCCCGCAAACACTTCTGCCATACAAGGCATAATACTAAATGGTGCCGGAACAGGGCTTTCTCATCAGGTAATCAACAACCTTGTAGAAAATCTAATTACAGAAGGCGGAAGTGGATTTTATGATGTGCCTGCTACTTGTGGTATCAGAAATTTAAAGAGTGATGGCAACGAAGACATAAGCAACAATATAGTTCGAAACTTAACGACAAACGGTAATGCACGTATTTGTACCGGCATTATGGCAGGCAATGGACCTGCTATTGTTCATAAGATCAATGCCAATAGAATCTACAACATAAAGGCAAACACAGATGGTGGAGCAGCTGGCTTGTTTGTATATGATGGCATTAATACTCTCTCGAATAACCAGATTTCAATTACCAACTCTCCTAACACAACAAATACATCACTCTACGGTATTTGGGATGATGCAGCTATTGCTGTAAACACTTATTATAACTCTGTGTATATCGGAGGCTCACAAATACCGACAGCCACTTATTCGAGCATTGGC
The DNA here is from genome assembly GCA_964615305.1 of uncultured Chitinophaga sp. GTDB lineage: Bacteria > Bacteroidota > Bacteroidia > Chitinophagales > LD1 > Bog-950. The sequence continues at coordinate 88,147 of CAZTNA010000004.1, read as the reverse complement.
TATTTCCGAACGCAAACTACAACGGTAGATATAAAAAACAACATCTTTTACATGGAACGTACTGGTGGTACAGGGCCGCATGTAAATATTGCAAACAGCGTTGCTTCACCATCCACCGGATGGGGTGTAGGTGCTTCTGATAGAAACCTGTTTGTAAACTCTACCACTGATGTAGGTTACTGGAACCCAACCACAAATACTTTTGCCGGTTGGCAAACAGCCAGCTCTTGCGATGCAAACTCTATTTTTAGCACAGCATTAGCACTTCCAGCATCATCACTTTTTGCCAATACAACCACTGGTGATTTAAAAACATTAAGGTGTGTGCCCGCTTACAATGCCGGTGTAGCCAACTCTGTTTTAACTGACTACTACAACATTAACCGAGCTACCGGCACATCGCCAAGGCCTACCATTGGTTCTACCGAAATGTTTGCTGTAACACCAGCTATTACCATCGCATCCTCTCCGCTTGTAGTTTGTGCAGGAGGAGCAGTAACGTTTACAGCTACACCTACAAACGGTGGATTATCTCCTAACTATGATTTCAGGAAAAACGGAACTACCATTCAGTCGGGAACATCGAACGTATTGTTGAACCCCGCGCTTATAGCTGGCGATGTAATTGACTGCGTGCTTACAAGCAGTAATGATTGCGCCAGCCCAACCACGGCTACAAGTAATTCCATTACAGCAATCAACTGTGTTTCGGTTACCTATACATGGAATGGAACCACCAGCAATGATTGGTTTACTGCAACCAACTGGACACCCAACGGAGTTCCGAACAACTGTGGTCTTCACGATGTAGTTATCAATTCAACATTCGGACTTAACTGGCCTGTGTTAAATAGCCCTGCAAGTATTAGAAACCTAACCATGAATGCCGGTGTACCAAGTAGTTTGACGCTAAACAGCACCTTAAGTGTTTGCGGAAATATAGTTGGAGGTAGTACAGTTTTCCCAATTGTAGGTGCGTTTCCGACCGGATTACTAAATATGAGCGGTCCAATACAGCAAACTATAAGTGGCAGAATAAACATTTATCGTTCACGTATAAACAACACAGCCGGGGTTGTGCTTCAACCAAACTCTTTCTTCGATGTTTTTCATCAACTAGATTTAGAAGCTGGCCAGTTAAATGTAACGTCAGGAACACTTACCCTGAAAAGTTCAGCAACTAACCATGCTGCTGTATTAAACAATTTTACCACCGGTATGGCAGGAACCTTACTAGGGAACATAACAGCAGAACGTTATTTCTCCGGCCCCGGAGACGATCAACACCAAATGGGCATGCCTGTATCTGGTAATCTCGGAAACTTGGGAGCTAATACTGCATCCGGATATTTTATTCCTACGCCAACCTGCAGCGAAATACAGCAAGGTGCCGGATCACCTTATGGCAGAGTTTTTAGATGGGACGAAACTAATCCTATTAATGCCCCTCAATGTATATTAAAAGGTTGGGAAGCAATGCCCGCTTCTGCAGTTTCAGAAACCGGAAGAGGGTACTCTGTATATTTAAACTTTGCAGGAACCAACCCAATAAGTGTAACTGGTGTACCTAATATTAATCCGCCTTACACATCTGCATTACTCGGCAACACCAACTATAATTTGCCTACTCAACAATCATCACCAAACTACACCTTTGAAAGCGGGTGGCATTTGCTTGCTAATCCTTTTCCGAGTAGTTTAGTTTATACAGCACAACCGGGCTTTGGCGCACAGGCATTTGTTTACTTACCAAGCGGGCCATTTGTAGGTACTTATCAACCCTTAGCTCCCGGAGATGTATTAGCTCCATTTCAAGGGTTCATGGTCTTTAAAACCCCCGGTGGAACAGCATCGTATTCTTTTCTAAAATCAAATCAAAGCACATCTAATAGTTCTAACTTTTCACAAAATAATAACGCAGAAACGCTTCATTTAGAGATTACCGGAAATGGCTATAAGGATGCTACAAGAGTGGCCTTCAACCATCATTCTACTGAACTTTTTGATGTAGAATTTGACTTGCGCAAGCAGCGGAGCAATTTAGGTCAGCCAACTTTGTTTAGTGGTAACCATGAATTTCCTTATGCCATCAACACACTTAATAACCTTTCTTCAACCAGTCAAGTTCAACTTGGTGTAATACCCGGCAATAGTGGCTCATTTACTATCACAGTAAATGGGGTAAACAGTTTTGATCCTACCAGTTATATATACCTCGAAGACAAGGTAACCGGTATATATCAAAACTTACGTAGTAATAATTCATACACATTTTCAATGTCAGAAACTGAAAGTGTAGATCGCTTTGTGCTTCACTTTACACCAAAAGCTGAGTGGAATGTAGTGGCAGCTTCCTGTAATAGTAAAGGACTGTTAACAGTCGAACAAAGCGGAACTAATTCTTGGCAGTTTTCAATCACTGATCAGCAATCTACCAGTATAGCAGCCGGTTTATTAAGCTCTAATTCACCAATATCAGTAAACGTTGACCCAGGAGTTTACACGGTAAATCTTACTGATGTTAACGGATATCAGGTTAGCAAACAAACTCAAGTAGGTGGCACTGCTCCATTCGCAGCAATAATTACTGCATCTAAACAAACTGCCGAAACTGGTGAAACAATAGATTTTTCATGCAGCAACAGAAATGCAGCCAACATTACTTGGAACTTGGGAGATGGCACAATTCTAACCTCAGCACCATTAGATATCAGCTACTCTTACACAAATGAAGGCACCTATAATATTTATCTAACTGCCGAAAGTATTGATGGTTGTGTTAGTACATTTACAAAACCAATAACCGTTACAGCAAGTTTGATAAATGGAGTGGATAATAGGACTTCGGCAATGCCGGGTATAAAAGTTTATCCTAATCCGGTTATTGATGAGTTGGTTATTGAAGTTTCAACCTTATCAGAAGAAACAGATTTACAACTTACTAACATATTAGGCGAAGAAATTTTGACAAAGAGAGATTTAATAGCTGGTACTCTTAGAATTAAAGCGGAAGGATTGTCTGGAGGTGTTTATATCATCAAGCTGAAATCTGATACTTCCATTATTACTCAAACTTTTGTGAAGCAATAAGAGAGAGTATTGATTTTAAACCGACAGACATCTACATCTCTACTAAATCTGAGATGATGATGCTGTCGGTTTTTAGCAATACACTGCCCCAAGAAAGCCCCACACCAAAACCTGCAAGAAGCAATGTGTTTTCTCTCATTCTTAGCTGTTCGGCTATTTGGGTTACCATAGTAAGTGGAATTGAAGCGGAACTTGTGTTGCCATAATCTTTTAAAGAATAAGGGGTTTTTGACGCATCAATGTTTAACCCCCTTCGAATAGTTTCATTCATCAACAGATTTGCCTGATGCATAATAAAAAAATCAGGATCTGAAACATCAACTTTACAATGGCTGAGTAGTTGGCGTATGTTTGCAGGCACTTTAGTTACTGAAAAATTAAACACATCCATTCCATTTAGCCACAAGTCTTTTTTCCTGCGAGTAACTCCTACCTCTACTTCCAACATCACCTCGCTTTCGCTCTTTAACGGATTTCTACACCCTCCATCCGGAATAATGATTGCTTCAAACCCTTTACCATCGGTCTGTAGATTGAAACTAATTTCCGATGCCCCATCCTTAAATTCAAATGCTGCAGCGGTGCCTGCATCGCCAAATAAAGGGTACGTGCTTTTATCATGATAAGAAACTGATGTGGTGCTTACATCACCACAAAGCAACAAACCTTTGCTAACGAAACCACTTTGCATCATGGTAGTAACAAGCGACATACCATACACAAAACCCGAGCATCCCAATCCAATATTGTATGCAATAGCCGACTCGGGCAGTCCAAGCTTGTGTTGCAGAACTGTTGCTGTGGAAGGCAGAAAATAATCGGGTGATTGTGAAACAAAAATCAGCAACTCAACTTCTGAAGGTTTCCAACCCAGATCTAATAGTAGTTTTTGGGCAGCCGCCAAACAGTAATCTGAAGATGTGGTACCGGCCGGGGCTTTATGCTTTGACTCTACACCCGTTGTTTTTATCAGTAGCTTTACTTCTTTATCACTTAACAGAGCATAATTTTTGTTGTGTTCGATATTAAGAGGCACGGCTGCTGATACACCGCGCAAATCAACATTCTTAGTAGAAAACAAAGCCATAGCTTATGTTTTAGGTATCAGTTGATACAAGTCGCGTACTGTTTTGCAATTGCGGAGCTGTTCACCGTTAACTGTTATCTTAAAATCAGTTTCAAACATGGCTACAATAATCAGTGCGTACATGGAACTCCATGATGCTATACCACGAAAATCGGTATCAGGGGTTAGTGAACCGGGTTGCTCATCTTCCATTATACCTTCAATTTTCTTAGTGAACTCGTCTAAACTTATCATTTGTTTCTAAAAATTAATAACTGTTGCGCTCCAACTTAAACCCACTCCAAACCCAGCAACTAAAACTTTAGAGCCATCTTTAATTCTGCCTTCAGCTATTGCTGCTTTTAAAGCAATGGGTATAGTAGCCTGCACTGTGTTGCCTGTGGTGCTCATGTGCAAATAAAATTTTTCTTTCTCAATACCAGTCATATTGCGCACCTGTTCATTCATAAATTTATTTGCCTGATGCAACACATACAAATCAATATCGGTCATTACAAAGTTATTTTTTTGTATTGTTTCCTGAATTAGTGCAGGAACTCTTTTAAGCGAAAACAACAACACTTCCTGCGAGTTCATAAAGTAATGTGCATCAGAATAAATATTACCGTAATCATCTGTCTTCTCGGTTAACGACTCATGTGTAACTTTGTGCAAGTCACCACCATGTTTTATTATTATTTTATCGGCTCCGCCTCCATCAGTTCCAAACACAAAATTACCAATACCGGTTCCTTCATCACCCGATGTAAACAATGTAGCTGATGCCGCATCACCAAAAAGTATGCGTGAAGCTCGATCTTTGGGGTGAATATACTTTGTGAGTACCGTAGCTGTTAGTAGTAACACATTTCTAAACCCGAGAGTTGCCATTATGCTTTTTACCAAACTTAAACTGTATGTATAACCGCTACAGCCAAACATTAGATCATAAGTAGCTAAACTTTGTTTTAATCTAAGCTGATGTTGCAGGACACAAGATGTGGGGGGGGTGATGTAGTCAGGGTGCGCGCAACAATAAACTAGTGCATCAATTGCATTTCTATCAATATTATTTTCTGCGAAGAGTTTTTCTGCAGCATGAAATGCCAGAGATGAACATGCAGTATCTTTCTCCACTATATGCCTAACATCTACGCCTGTTTTATCAAAAATAACCGGTGAAATTGCTCCATTGAACTCTTCTGCCAACTGAGCATTGGTAACAGTTGTTGGCGGCAGGTAATACTCAATGGCTTTAATAATGGATGACACTGTAATAAAGTATGAGAGCGAAAGTATCAAAAGGTTGATTACACATTGAACAGAAAGTGCATAATGTCACCGTCCTGTACAATGTATTCTTTTCCTTCGCTGCGCAGTTTGCCTGCATCGCGGCAAGCTGCTTCTGATTTATACTCTACAAAATCGTTGTAAGCCATTACTTGTGCTCTTATAAATCCTTTTTCAAAGTCGGTGTGTATTACGCCTGCTGCCTGTGGTGCTTTGTCGCCTTTGTGTATGGTCCATGCGCGTACTTCTTTTTCACCCGCTGTAAAATAGGTTTGTAAGCTCAAAAGGTGATAAGCGGCACTTATTAACCGATTTAATCCGCTTTCATGCAAACCAAGTTCTTGTAAAAACATATCGCGTTCTTCAGCGCTTTCCATTACTGCAATGTCTGCTTCAATAGCTGCACTGATTACCACCACTTCTGCGTTTTCGTTTGCCACCGCTTTGCGAACTTGCTCTACATACATATTACCATTTACAACGCTGCCTTCATCTACATTGCAGCAGTAAATAACGGGTTTGGCTGTAAGCAACTGAAGATCTTCAATAAAGCGTTTGTCTTCCTCTACTACCGCTAAAGTGCGGGCGCTTTGTCCGCTCTCTAAATGTTTCTTGTAAGCATCTAATACTTCCGCACCGCGCAATGATTCTTTATCACCCGTTTTGCCCATCTTCTTCAACTTGTCAAGTTTCTTATCTACACTTTCCAAATCTTTTAGTTGAAGCTCAGTGTCAATTATTTCTTTATCACGCACCGGGTTAACGTTGCCGTCAACGTGTATAATGTTTTCATTTTCAAAACAGCGAACCACATGAATCACCGCATCAACGGTTCGTATGTTACCCAAAAACTGGTTGCCCAAACCTTCGCCTTTACTGGCACCTTTCACCAAACCGGCTATATCAACAAACTCTATAGTGGTTGGCACTACGCGTTGTGGCTTCACTAATTCTTCGAGTTTGTTTAGCCTTTTATCAGGCACTGTTACCACTCCTACGTTAGGATCTATGGTGCAAAACGGAAAATTAGCTGCTTGTGCTTTTGCACTGCTTAAAGCATTAAAAAGTGTTGACTTGCCTACATTCGGAAGCCCAACTATGCCACATTGTAAACCCATACCAAATTTTTTTGAGGGCGCAAACCTATATGAATTTAGAAGACGGCAAAGCGTTAAACGCTATTGCAAATGTTTGAAATAATCAACCGTTAAAGCCAACCCTTTTTTAAAGTCAAACTGAGGTTGGTAACTAATCATGTTCTGTGCCTTAGAAATGTCTGCCAACGAGTTGCGCACATCCCCTTTTCTTGTATCGCGGTAGGTGGCAGCATGTTCGCTACCAAGAAGTTGTTGTATGTTTTGATAAAGTTGGTTAACAGAAAAATTTTCACCAACTGCAATATTAAAAACTTGTCCAAATGCCTCTGTGGTTTCGCATAGCATAGCGCGAACATTTGCTTGCACAGCATTTTCCACAAATGTAAAATCACGGGTTTGCTCACCATCTCCATCAATAAACACTTGTTCGCGTTTCATAATTTTTGAAACAAAAAGAGGTATAACCGCTGCGTATTGTCCATTGGGGTCTTGCTTAGGTCCGAAAATATTGAAGTAGCGCAGCCCAATAACTTTCATGTTATATGTTTTATGAAACACATCGGCATATAACTCGTTGGAGTATTTGCTTACCGCATAGGGTGAAAGTTGCTTGCCTATTTTATCTTCAACTTTCGGCAATCCCTTCTCATCGCCATAAACGGAAGAAGAAGATGCATAAACAAAATTTTTCACTCCCTCATCTTTAGCCGATGAAATCATATTTACAAAACCACCTACGTTTACATCATTGGTACTCCACGGCTCATTGATGCTTCGTGGAACAGAGCCAAGAGCAGCCTGATGCGATACGTAGTCTATGCCTATACATGCTTTTCTGCAATCTTCCAAATTGCGCAAGTCGCCTTGAATAAATTCAAAAGCAGGGTTGCTCATAAATTCTTCGATATTAGAAAACCGTCCGGTAGCCAGATTATCAAACACACGGACTTTCTTTGCTCCATACTTTAGTAGGTATTGAACAATATTAGAACCAATAAAGCCGGCACCTCCGGTTATAAGAAATGTAAAATCGGAAAGGTTCTGTGAGTGGTACTGCTTTACAAACATTACTAACGGCTTACATATTGTTCTACATAATATTTTTGGTAGTCACCGCTAGTAACATGGCTCAACCATTCTTCATTAGCCAGATACCAGTCAACTGTTTTCTCTAACCCCTCTTCAAACTGTAAAGATGGTTTCCATCCTAAATCACTTTGAAGTTTTGTAGAGTCAATAGCGTAACGTAAATCGTGACCTGCACGGTCTTTTACAAATGTAATCAGCTTTTCGTTTTCGCCTTCTGCCCTTCCCAACTTCTTATCCATTATTCTGCAGAGCAAACGAATTACATCAATGTTGGTCCATTCGTTGTGACCACCTATGTTGTAAGTACTGCCATCTTTGGCATTATGAAACACTACATCAATAGCCCGTGCATGATCTTCTACATACAACCAATCGCGAACATTCTCGCCTTTGCCATAAATTGGCAATGGCTTGTTGTTTTTAATATTGTGAATGCAAAGTGGTATCAGTTTCTCAGGAAAGTGATTTGGGCCGTAATTGTTGCTGCAATTTGATATTACTACAGGTAGTTTGTAGGTATCATGATAGGCTCGGACAAAATGATCGCTGGCCGCTTTGGATGCAGAATATGGGCTGTGAGGGTTGTAAGATGTTTCTTCGGTGAACATGCCTGTTTCTCCCAGTGCTCCGTACACTTCATCAGTAGAAACATGGTAAAAACGTTTGCCCTCGAAATTCTCTTTCCATAGTTCTTTAGCTGCATTCAGCAAGTTTACTGTACCAATCACGTTAGTGTTTACAAACTCAAGCGGATTGGCAATACTTCTATCCACATGACTTTCAGCAGCTAAATGAACAACTGCATCAAATTTTTCCTGCTGAAAAAGATTAGTAATAAAAGCAGCATCTACAATATCGCCTTTTACAAACTTGTAGTTCTGTTGGTGCTCAACATCCTTCAGATTTTCAAGATTGCCGGCATAAGTAAGCTTATCGAGGTTGTAGATTTGGTAGTTTGAGTATTTAGAAACAAACAATCTAACCACGTGTGAACCAATAAATCCGGCACCACCGGTAACTAATATTTTCTTCATTTTTACTAATGCTTTTACAAACTCCAATAGCCAAACTTTGTAATCCGGTTTCTTAAATCACCTTTTACATCTACTACAATACCATCGCTCTTCAGAATTTTTGTAAAGAAAGAATCGTCAAGTGTTGTAAACTGATCGTGATTAACTGCTACAATAACCGCATCGTAATCTCTGCTGTAATCTTTTTCTAAATGAATTCCATATTCCTCATGAAACTCTTCTGCATCTGCCAGCGGGTCAACTACTTCTACATTTACTGAATAGCGCTTCAACTCTTCAATTACATCTACCACTTTACTGTTTCGTATATCGCTTACATTTTCTTTAAATGTGGCTCCCATTACAAGCACGCGGGTAGCATCTATTTGTTTGTGAAGTTTTATTAACTGCTGAACCAATTTGCGCGCAACGTGAGCGCCCATATCATCATTGATTCTTCTTCCGGCTAATATCACTTCGGGATTATAGCCAAGTGAATTTGATTTATAAGTTAGATAGTAGGGGTCAACACCAATGCAGTGCCCGCCAACCAAGCCGGGAAAAAACTTTAGAAAGTTCCATTTTGTTCCGGCAGCTTCAAGCACTTCATAGGTATTAATGCCCATTAAATCGAAAATACGTGAAAGCTCATTCATCAGTGCAATGTTTAAATCACGCTGAGTGTTCTCAATAATTTTAGCCGCTTCAGCAACCTTTATTGACGATGCTCTGTGTGTACCCGCAGTTACTATTATTTCGTACGTACGTGCTATTACATCTAACGATTCAGCATCGTTTCCTGAAACTACTTTCTTGATTTTTGTAATGGTGTGTTCTTTATCGCCCGGATTAATTCGTTCAGGAGAATACCCAAGTTTAAAATCGCCTTTTGCCAAACTAAGTCCCGAAATCTGTTCCATTACTGGCAAGCAATCTTCTTCGGTACATCCCGGGTAAACGGTAGATTCAAATACTACATAATCACCTTTTTTTAAAGCTTTGCCGATGGTAGTAGATGCAGACAACACAGGTTTCAGATCCGGCACATTATGCTTATCTACAGGTGTTGGAACCGCAACTATAAAAAAACTGGCTTGCTTTAAATCTTCAATGCTTGCGGTGAACAATATATCTGTACCGTCAAAGGCGGAAGACTCTAACTCGTTGCTTGGATCTATTTTGTTTTTCATCAAGTCAACCCGCTTCTGATTAATATCAAAACCTATAACAGATATTTTTTTTGCAAACTCCAATGCAATGGGAAGGCCTACATAGCCTAAACCTATGACGGCTAACTTCTTTTCCTTTTTTAATAACTGCTCAACCATTTTATATTAAACTGTTTTTATACTTTACTTACAATTCCATTTTGCAACTTGTATTTCTCCCCACTCTCTCTGCAAACAGCAAGACTACTTTCATCAAAGACTAACCGGTAGCCGTATTCACTCATCCATCCAACTTGCTTTGCCGGGTTACCAACAACAAGGGCATAAGCCGAAACATTTTTTGTTACTACTGCACCTGCACCAATAAAAGCGAAGTCTCCTATTTCTACGCCACAAACAATTGTAGAGTTTGCCCCAATTGTTGCTCCTCGTTTTACTAATGTTGTTGCAAACTTACCTCTTCTGTTAACAGCACTTCGGGGGTTTACAACATTTGTAAAAACGCAACCTGGGCCTAAAAAAACATCATCTTCGCAAACAACACCGCTATACACAGATACGTTATTTTGCACCTTCACATTATTTCCTAACACAACCTCCGGACTTATCACTACATTCTGTCCTAGATTGCAATTCTCTCCTATCTTACTTCCGGTCATTACATGACAAAAATGCCAGATTTTAGTGCCGCTACCAATGCTACACCCTTCATCTATCACAGCCGTTTCATGAGAGAAATAATTGTTCATTTCAACCTACTCAAACCTGTGTTTGCTTTGGTAAAGTTCTTCTTTACTAAGCCCTTTAAAATATTCGTACGTAATTTTTAAACCGTCTGCCCTGTTCACTTTCGGTTCCCATTCTAAGATTTCTTTTGCTCGTGAAATATCGGGTTGGCGCTGTTTTGGGTCGTCAATCGGCAAATTTTTGTAAACCACTTTTTGTTGTGTGCCTGTAAGTTTAATTATCTCTTCAGCAAACTGGGAGATGGTTATTTCTGAAGGATTGCCGATGTTTACCGGTTGGTGATAGTCGCTTAACAATAAGCGATAGATTCCCTCTACTAAATCATCTACGTAACAAAACGAACGCGTTTGTGAGCCATCGCCAAACACGGTTAAATCTTCACCGCGTAATGCTTGGCCAATAAATGCAGGCAATACTCGTCCATCGTTTAAACGCATACGCGGGCCATACGTGTTGAATATGCGAACAATCTTAGTATCAACACCATGAAACGTATGATACGCCATTGTAATAGCTTCCTGAAAACGCTTTGCTTCATCGTAAACACCACGAGGTCCCACAGGGTTCACGTTTCCCCAATAGTCTTCTTTCTGTGGGTGCACTAGTGGATCTCCGTAAACTTCGCTTGTAGAAGCAATGAGCATACAAGCTTTCTTAACTTTAGCCAAGCCCAACAAATTGTGTGTACCTAACGATCCTACCTTTAGTGTTTGAATAGGAATTTTTAAATAATCAATGGGTGATGCCGGTGAAGCAAAGTGCAAAATATAATCGAGATGGCCCGGCACATGTACAAACTTAGATACATCATGATTATAAAACTCAAAATTTTTAAGTTTAAAAAGATGTTCAATGTTTTTTAAATCACCTGTAATCAGGTTATCCATGCCTATTACGTAGTAGCCCTCTTTAATAAACCGATCGCAAAGATGAGACCCCAAAAACCCTGCTGCTCCTGTAACTAGTACCCGTTTCATTGTTTAATTATTTCTCTACCAATTGAATAATAAGTGTAACCCAACTCTTTTAGGTGCGCCAACGAATACAAGTTTCGTCCGTCAAAAATCAATTTTTCTTTTAGTGAACTTGAAATTTTATCAAAATCAGGAGATCGAAATTCATTCCACTCAGTAACTATGGTTAAAAAATCAGCCCCCGCCAAAGCATCATCTTTGTCTTTTGCAAAATATACCTTATCAACAAAAATCTGTTGCACATTTTTCATAGCCTCGGGGTCGTAAGCGCGCACGGTTGCTCCTGCTTTCAAAAATTCTTCTACTAAATATAAAGCCGGAGCCTCTCGTATATCATCTGTATTTGGCTTAAAGGCTAAACCCCACACGGCAATTGTTTTGCCCTTCAAATTTCCTTTAAAATGATTAAAAATAGTTTGAAAGAATTTCTCGCGCTGAAGTTGGTTAACCTTCATTACAGAGTCGAGGATACTGAAGTTGTAGTTATAAAGTTTTGATGTGTGGTACAGCGCCTGCACGTCTTTAGGAAAACAGCTACCTCCATAACCCACCCCCGGAAACAAAAATCTCTTACCAATACGTGAGTCTGTGCCAACGCCTTTGCGAACATTATCTACATCAGCACCTACCAGTTCGCATAGGTTGGCAATTTCATTCATAAATGAAATTTTGGTAGCTAAAAAAGCGTTGGCTGCATACTTGGTTACTTCAGCGCTACGCTCGTCCATAAACAGTACTGGGTTACCTTGCCTAACAAAGGGTTCGTACAACTCCTCCATCAGTTTTTTTGCGCGGTCGCTTCTCGTTCCAACTACTACCCTTTCAGGTTTCATAAAATCTTCCACAGCTACACCTTCTCGTAAAAATTCGGGGTTCGAAACAACATCAAATGCCACCTTTGCATTAGGCGCTATTTTCTCTCTTACCAAATCTGCTGTGCCAACCGGAACAGTGGACTTGTTCACCACTACCACGTAATCTTTTATTACTTTGCCAAGTTCATCCGCTACGCCTAAAACATATTTTAAATCAGCACTTCCGTCTTCACCTGGCGGTGTTGGCAAAGCAAGAAAAATAATCTTTGCCCCTTCTATACCTTCGGAAAGAGATGTTGTAAATTTCAACCGCCCAGCTTTCGTATTTCTTTCAAACAATACATCTAACTCGGGTTCATAAATAGGCACCATGCCTTCACGAAGCGACTTTACTTTACCTTCATTTACATCTACGCAAACCACTTCATTGCCTGTTTCTGCAAAACAGGTTCCTGTTACTAAACCTACATACCCAGTTCCAACTACTGCTATTTTCATTAACTATTAATTATTGATACGAAACTTTGTGTAATATAACTCAACTGTTCTTTATCCATTTCTGAATGAATGGGCAATGATAAAACTTCACGGCACAATTGCTCAGTTACAGAAAAATCTGCCATAGCATAGCGTTCATGTGCATACGCTGTTTGTTTATGAAGCGGAATAGGATAATAAATCATAGACGGAATACCCATGTCGGCAAGCTTACTTTTTACGTCATCTCGGTTAACGCTTTTTAATCTTAATGTGTATTGGTGAAACACATGAGTTGAATGTTTAGCACGGTATGGTGTAACCACCTGCTTTAACTCTGCAAATGCTTTGTCGTAGTAATCAGCTACTGCTTGTCTTCGTTGAGCAAAATTTGTCAAGTGTTGCAACTTTGCATTCAGCACCGCGGCTTGAATTGTATCTAAGCGTGAGTTTACGCCAATTTCATCATGCACATACAGTTTAGTTTGCCCGTGGTTGGCAATTACACGAATTTTGTTGGCCAGCGTTACATCATCTGTATGTAACGCGCCACCATCTCCAAAGCAACCAAGATTCTTAGATGGAAAAAATGAAGTTGTTCCTATATTACCTATGGTGCCGCTCTTTTTACGAACGCCATTATTGTAAATAAAATCAGCGCCAATAGCTTGTGCATTGTCCTCAATTACAAACAAGTTGTATTTGTTAGCTATTTCCATGATAGCTTCCATGTTGGCACACTGGCCAAATAGGTGCACCGGTACAATTGCTTTTGTTTTAGGCGTAATAGCTGCTTCGACTTTGGTTGGATCTATGGTAAAGTTGTTTTCCTCTACTTCAACTAAAACAGGCTGTAGTTTTAAGAGAGCTATTACCTCGGCAGTGGCTACATAAGTAAAGCTGGCAGTAATCACTTCGTCACCCGGCTGTAGTCCGAGTGCCATCATTGCTATTTGAAGTGCATCAGTACCGTTTGCGCATCCAATAACATGCTTTGCCCCAATGTGTTTAGCCAGGTTCTGCTCAAAATCTGCAACTTGCTTCCCCTTAATAAACTGGCATGAATCCATTACTTCTGAAATAGCCGAGTCTATTTCAATTTTTAAACGCTGATACTGCGTTCTTAAATCCACCATTCTAATCTCCTTCAAGGCAGCCGAATTTTTGAGCGCCCGAAAATAATAGATTTGCTCTCACAGCGTTTTAACTTACATGAAATTTTCCAGGATTATTTTTCTTCTGCTATTCATCTCAAAAGGCTCAGTTTTTTCTACATCTGTTTTAGCTCAGGTTAACCAACCAGTAAAAAAACAAAAACCTAAATTTGAACCCAATAACGCTGTGCTTATTTCCCCCGGATACACGGCACAATTTCCTTTTGGCAACATGCGCGATCGTTTTGGGTTCAATTCGCGTTTCGGAATTCACATTGCTTATAAAATGAAAAAAAACTGGATGATAGGAGGTGAAGCCGGTTTTTTGTTTGGTGCAAACGTAAAGGAGAACTATGTGCTTGATAATATTTCGTTGAGCAGCGGACAACACATAGGCCAGAACAACGATTTAATCCGCGCCCGACTGCAAGAGCAAGGTTTTGACTTTAAAGTTACTGCAGGGAAAGTGGTTCCTCTGTCAGAAAAATATCCCGATGCCGGCTTGCTGTTTATGACCAGTGTTGGTTTTTTACAACATTTTATTGCGGTAAACGTGCGCGCCACCTCATTACCACAACTCGACAAAACATATCGAAAGGGTTACGACCGTATGGCAAATGGCCCTATGATTTCACAATTTATTGGTGGCATTTTTTTAGCTCGTAAAACATTTGCAAGCGCTTATGCTGGTTTGCAATTTGATGCGGCATTTACACAAGGGCGCAGGAATTACGATTTTTATTCGGGGGCACCACTTAAAGAAAATCGTATTGACCTGTTTCTTGGTATAAAAATAGGTTGGGTAATTCCTGTGTTTACTCAAACTAGCGATAAGGAATATTTCTATTATTAGACGGGTTCCATCCGATGCTTCACAACATTTCACTCATAGTTTACAACCTTACATTAAAAGTTTACTGGTGCGGTATTTATGCCGCTTCGTTCGTGAATGGCAAAGCAAAATTGTGGATAGCTGGTAGAAAAAATTGGTGGTTGAACACTGAGAACAACAGTAACAAAACCGGTAAACGCTATTGGTTTCACTGCGCTTCACTAGGTGAGTTTGAGCAAGCCAGACCTGTATTAGAGAAACTTTCCGGAAACAACAATTTTATCTTGCTTACTTTTTTTTCTCCATCGGGTTTCGAAATACAGAAAAACTACGCTCATGCTGATGTAGTTATGTATTTGCCGTTAGACTCTGAAAAAAATGCACGTCATTTTATTAACTGCTACAAGCCTGACGTTGCCATGTTTGTTAAGTACGAATTCTGGCACCACTACCTGAGTGAGTTAAGCCGACTTAACATCCCCGTGGTTCTTTTTTCCTCTGTTTTCAGAAAAGATCAAATTTTCTTTAAGTGGTACGGAACATTTTTTCGCAACATACTTTCCTGTTTCACTAAAATCTTTGTTCAGAACGCTGCTTCACAAAAACTGATCAGCAGCATTTCGATAGAATCAGAATTGTGCTACGACTCTCGCTTCGATAGGGTAATAGAAGTTGCAGAAAGCAAAAGAAGTTTTCCCGTTATTGAAAAATTTTGTTCAGGTTCAAAAATTTTTATTGCCGGAAGCACTTGGCCAAAAGATGAAACTCTTATTCTCCATTGCATACATCAGGATTGGCTGAAAGAATACAAATACATTATAGCACCCCACCAGGTTGCTTCCGGCAGACTAAATGATTTAAAGAAACAGCTAAAAGTGCGGGTGAACTTTTTATCGGAATTAACCGAAACAAATGCCTCTGAAACAGATGTTGTGATTGTTGATAGTATCGGACAACTTTCCTCTTTGTATGCGTATGCTCACATGGCTTATGTAGGCGGAGGATTTAACAGCAGTGTGCACAATATTCTCGAAGCGGCCGTTTATGGTTTGCCAGTATTGTATGGGCCTAATCACCAAAAATCGGAAGAAGCTAAAGACTTACTTCGCTTTTGGGTAACCGATATAGAATCTTTCAGAAAAGCTATTACCGAAACTTCTTCAGAAAACCTTCGTGTTTCTGTTGGATCGCAAAACAGGAAGTATGTGTATGACAGAAAGGGAGGTGCAGAAAAAATCTATTCATTCATCAGTAAGTTGTAAGTGTTACGGCTGATATTTTTTATTCTTACCCCAAACATTATCCATGCGTGTAATTGGAGGAAACCTAAAAGGCATTCGTTTCGAACCGCCCAAGAATATACCCACACGGCCTACAACTGATTTTGCTAAAGAGGGTCTGTTTAACACACTAAACAACAACTTTAATTTCGACAACATAAAGGTTCTTGATTTATTTGGCGGCACGGGCAGTATCAGCTACGAATTTGCTTCGAGAGGTTGCACTGATATAACTACCATCGAAATTTTTCCGCGCTGCGCTGATTTTATAAAAACTACTATAAAAAAACACAATCTAACGGCTATTAAAGTGATGCAGATGGATGTGTTTAGGTTTATTGAAACCGCTCAACTGCAATACGATGTAATTTTTGCCGGGCCTCCTTACCCGCTACCTAACCTCAACACTATTCCAGATTTAGTTTTCCAACATCACTTAATAGACGGCAAAGGTTGGTTTATATTAGAACATAATCCAAACCATAATTTTGAACAGCACTCAAATTTTTACAGGAGCAAAAACTATGGCACTACTATCTTTTCTATTTTCGTAAATTAACACAGTAACAAAAAGTATTGGCCATGAAAAAGATTGCAGTTTTTCCAGGATCGTTTGACCCCATTACAATTGGCCATGCCGATATAGTTCGCAGAGCGCTGCCTCTTTTCGATGAAATAATAGTTGCTATTGGAAGCAATTCGCAGAAGCAAACTCTTTTCACGCTTGATCAGCGAATTGACTGGATAAAATCAGTATTTAAAGACGCAAAAAAAGTGAGAGTAGAGGCGTATGAAGGCTTGACGGTAAATTTTTGCGAGAAGAAGAAAGCTAACTATCTGTTGCGCGGCATCCGTAGCTCAGCTGATTTTGAATACGAAAAAACTATTGCTCACCTGAACCATGACATGCTGCCTCAGTTAGAAACAATTTTGATTTTGGCGCGCCCCGAATTGTCATCCATCTCTTCCACTATTGTTAGAGAAATTATAAGAGGCAAGGGCAAAATAGGCAAGTTCGTTCCTAGAGAAATTGTAAAGGATTTTAAATGATGCAAACAGTGAAAGTTTGGATGTTGTCAATGGCCGTATGCTTAAACTTTATTGTTAATGCCCAAAGCAACGTAAGCAATCGTAGTTTAGCTATACAGCAACTAGAAAGTTTAAGAACAGGTGCATTGGTTGTTCGATTGAAAACTAACGATAGATCAATTGATTCGTATCGTAAAGCGGGACAGGTAGAATTAGCAGACCGCCTTACTGAAGAAAGGAGAAAGCAAAACCAAAAGCTATCGGATGCTTTCAGAACCTACTTCGACTACTGCAAAGTTTATTTCATCTACGCTAAAAACACAGACAACT
The DNA here is from genome assembly GCA_964615305.1 of uncultured Chitinophaga sp. GTDB lineage: Bacteria > Bacteroidota > Bacteroidia > Chitinophagales > LD1 > Bog-950. The sequence goes on along the minus strand of CAZTNA010000004.1, from coordinate 70,695 downwards.
TGCTGGCAGGTAAGCAAAATATTTTTTTGAACGATACCTTAGGAGTTGACACTACCGTTCATTTGACTCAAAAGTATTTTCTGATTGCAGAGTACGGATTAATCACAAGTAATATGCGGCCTGACGAATACCATTACAAGAACGTAAACTACACAGAAGCTACTTCATCGGCCGCATCTACCAGTGTGGTTTTTATTTCTGATACTACTTTAACACAGCTAAAAGAACCCTTCCCATTTTACCAGTCAGTTTATCTTGACAACTACTCAAAGGGTGTTGAACGATTAAATAATGGTCTTCACCGTGCTTATAACCGACTGGATGATTCAGCTAAAGAAGAGCGCAAGCGGCTTCGCGAACAACTGAAGAAGTTAAGATGAACCACATTCAAGTTCTCGACCTTGGCTTAAAGCCATATCTCGAAGTTCTTTCTGTGCAGGAGTTGCTTTTCAATAAAAACATAGAAGCGAAACTGCAGGCCACACAAACAGCCAACTATTTGATACTTTGTGAGCACACGCCAGTGTTTACATTGGGCAAAAGTGGCAAACGAGAAAACATTTTAGTAAGCGACAACGAAATGAATGCAGAGTTTTACCATGTAAACCGCGGTGGCGATGTTACGTTTCATGGCCCGGGACAGTTGGTTGTTTATCCTGTGCTTGATTTGGATTTGCTGCACATTGGGTTAGCGCAATACATCTTGTTGCTGGAAGAATGTATTATTCAATCTCTGGAGCCATATAAACTGAAAGGAGAAAGGCTTGATGGCGCAGCTGGAATTTGGCTAAAAGGAGATGTTAGAACACAAGATAGAAAAATTGGTGCTATTGGAGTTAAAGCAAGTAGAAATGTAACTATGCATGGTATAGCCGTTAACGTGAACACTGATCTTAGTTATTTTGGCAAAATTACCCCTTGCGGGTTACAGGGCAAAGGCACCACATCTCTGCAAAATGAGTTAAGGAGTGTGGTTTCGTTTCATGAGTATAAAACTAGGTTTATTGCCGCTTTTGAAAAAGTTTTTCAAACAACAGTTACAACTGCCAACTGAATAATGATACTTTCTTTCTCCATTTAAATTACGCTCTTATATTTGCCCAATTAAACCAACGATGCAGCCGCGCGTTATACTCGATAGCAAAAAGCTCGACCTAACTATTACCCGCCTTTGCCATCAATTAATAGAACAACACAAAGACTTTTCGGAGTCTGTAATTATTGGGGTGCAGCCACGTGGCGTTTTTTTGGCTAATCGCATACACAAGAAGTTGTCAGAGATTCTAAAGACAAAGGACATACCTTACGGTAAACTCGACATTACTTTTCACCGGGACGATGTCCGACTAAAAAGCAAACCCATGATTGCCGATGAAACTGATATTGAGTTTTCGCTCGAAGGCAAGAATATTGTACTGGTAGATGATGTGCTTTACACCGGCAGAACTATTCGTGCTGCGTTAGATGCTATGCTTGCTTACGGCAGACCTGCCGATGTAGAATTACTTGTGCTTATTGACAGACGACTACAACGCCATCTGCCCATTCAGGCAAAGTATGTAGGCAAAGTGATTGACTCCATTACTTCCGAAAAAGTAAAAGTAGAGTGGAAAGAAACCGATGGAGCCGATAAAGTTTCAATGACGATAGACGAAAATTGACAAAAGAACCAACATAAAATGAGTGCACTAAGCCAAAAGCATCTTACGGGTTTAAAAAACTTAACGAAGCAGGACATTGAACTCATTTTTCAAACCGCTGATAATTTTAAAGATATTCTTCAGCGACCTATTAAGAAAGTTCCTTCGCTGAGAGACATCACCATCGCCAATCTGTTTTTCGAAGATTCAACAAGAACAAGAATTTCGTTTGAGTTAGCTGAAAAAAGATTGAGTGCCGACACTATAAATTTTTCCGCTTCCGGGTCATCGGTTAAGAAAGGTGAAACACTTCTGGATACAGTGCGCAACATACTTGCCATGAAAGTAGATATGGTGGTAATACGCCATTCCAGTTCAGGAGCTGCCGAGTTTGTTTCGAAGCATATTGATGCCAATGTGGTAAATGCCGGTGACGGCACGCACGAACACCCTACACAAGGTTTACTAGACGGCTACTCTGTAAAAGAAAAGTTTGGCGAGTTGAAAGGACTCAACTACCTGATAGTAGGAGACATTAAACACTCCCGTGTGGCAGGTTCCGATATTCCACTCATGAAAAAAATGGGAGCAAAAGTAAAAGTATGTGGGCCTCCTACTTTGATTCCTAAATACATAGAGAATCTTGATGTTACTTTTGAACCTAACTTAAAAAAAGCCCTGGAGTGGTGCGATGTTGCCAACGTACTTCGCATACAGCTCGAACGTATGGATACAAGATTTATTCCATCGCTACGCGAATACTCCCTCTTTTATGGCATCAACAAAGAGTTGCTCAATTCCGTAAGCAAATCAATAAGTATAATGCACCCCGGCCCAATCAATAGAGGTATAGAGTTAAGCAGCGATGTAGCAGACTCTAAACAATCACTGATACTTCAACAGGTAGAGAACGGGGTAGCTATCCGGATGGCTGTTTTATATTTGCTTGCCGGTAGAAATTAAGTTAGCTCTAACTTCACGAAATGAAAAGGGGCTGAATTCCTTTCAACCCCCTTTGCGCCAGTTAACACCTAACTAACATTACATTCTAAACGCATACAGGTAACTCATCGGTTTGTTTGGGTAAATACCTTCAACCAATACTTTTCCATTTTTACTCTTTAGTATGTTTACAAAGTCATCTACGTTCTGCACCGGCTCATCGTCAATTTGAGTGATGATAAAACCCTTGCGGATATCGGTAAACTCAGACAACTTGCCATTTTGCAAATCCATTACTTTAACACCACCCTGCAAGCCAAAACTTCGTAGTTCCTGAGGTGTAAGATTCTCTACTTTCACTCCTAATACGTTTAGAATATCCTTTGTGTTATCTACCCTGGCAACTGTGTTATACTTGTTTTTAAGTTGCACCGTTGTGGTTTCACTTTTACCATTGCGTATATACTCTACTTTAATATTGTCGGCAGGGCGATACTTTGCTACCTGTTCTTGCAACTCGGGAGAAGAGTTTACCGCTACTCCGTTTATCTTAGTAATCACATCTTTGTTTTTCAAACCTGCTTCTTCGGCAGCAGATCCTTTGTTTACACCGTCAATATACACACCCATGGGTTTATCAAAACCAAGATCTTGTGCGGTTTTATCATCCATGGTGCGTATAGTTACTCCTAAAAATCCACGTTGCGTAACCCCATATTTCTGCAAATCGAAAATTACCTTCTTTACAATATTAGAAGGCACCGCAAACGAATACCCCGCATACGAACCGGTAGGCGAAGCTATAGCTGTGTTGATACCAACTAGCTCTCCATTTACATTTACCAACGCACCACCGCTATTTCCCGGGTTCACTGCAGCATCGGTTTGAATAAATGATTCTATGGCTGTGCTCTTTTGTTCTTGTGCACTACCCAATAAGCTGATATTTCTGCCTTTGGCACTTACAATACCTGCTGTAACTGTTGACTCCAAATTAAATGGATTTCCTACAGCCATTACCCATTCTCCAATAAGAACCGAGTCTGAGTTTGCAAAGCTCACTGCCGGCAAATCTTTGGCATCTACTTTAAGCAACGCCAAGTCAGTATCAGCATCTTTGCCTACAAGTTTTGCCTTGTATGACTTGTTACTGTTCATCATTACCTCAATTTCATCTGCATTATCTATTACGTGGTTGTTAGTTACAATATAGCCATCTGATGAAACAATAACACCTGAACCTGTACCCACCTGAGGTTGGTTTTGGTATGGGTTTGGGCCGTGGAAGTATCGGAAGAAGTCATTTCCGAAAAAATCTTGAAATGGATCATTGCCACGCATGGAGGTTTTCTCCACTTTCATGGTAGATTTTATGTGCACCACAGTAGGTGTAGCTGTGGCTGCAGCATAGCGAAGGTCTATTGGCTGTGCCGCATTGCTAATTGTAAAATTAGCCAACTGCGCTGGTGTCTGTTCTTGCACAATAGATACCTGCTGATTAAACACTCCAAAATAATTAAATGTAGCAACCGCAGCAAATGCGCTGACAAATGCTACTATAGCGGTAAATGCTATTTTTTTCATACTGTTCATAACCATTAGTTTTATTTGTTTTGAAAACGAATGCCCCGCAAAGTTATTGGCATTTAAGCATAGAAACCAAACTGTATTAAAACGTTTTAACAGCAACCTATAATGACCGTTAAATTTTACAAGTATCAAGGTACCGGCAACGATTTTATTTTGATTGATAACCGGCAATATGGTTTAACCGCAAATGTATCTGTTATCGAAAAATTATGCAACCGCAGATTCGGAATAGGCGCAGATGGTTTAATTTTTTTACAAGAAAAGTCAAAGTTTGATTTTGAGATGGTGTATTTTAATAGAGATGGGCGCGAAAGCAGCATGTGCGGCAACGGTGGCCGGTGTATTATTCAGTTTGCACATGACCTGGGCTTGATTGATAACACTTGTTCTTTTAAGGCTGTAGATGGCAGCCACGAAGGCAAGATACTTTCTAACGGCAGTGTATCGCTTAAAATGTGTGACGTTCTGACAATTTCTAAACTTCACAATGGAATTGTAATGAACACAGGCTCACCCCACTTTGTTCGATTTACTGAAAATGCTAAAGTTGTGAATACTACAGAAGAAGCACGCACTATCCGTTATGCAGAACCTTATGTGTCGCAAGGAGGTATCAACGTAAACTTTGTGGAAAAGAAAAACAGCAACTCGATTTTTGTTCGCACTTATGAACGTGGCGTTGAAGATGAAACACTTTCTTGCGGCACTGGAGTTGTTGCGTCTGCATTAGCTACTGCTCTGAATAACGACATAGATATTTCTTCCATGAATATTGAAACGCCTGGTGGCCATTTGCAAGTAACCTTTACAAGGAATGGAGAGGGGTTTAGCAATATATTTTTGATTGGTTCGGCTGTAAAAGTGTTCGATGGTACAATTGAATACTGATAAACGGATGGCTATTCTAAAAATTTGCCCTCCAAATCAGGTGTAGCCACGCGGCAAGCGTCTTGTTTGCCAAACCATTTGTAGCGATTACTGGCAATAAGATTGTAAAATCCATTTCGAAGAAAGCTAGGAACCGTATAAAATACAACGGCCAGAGAATATACACCACCCAACGCACGCAGTATTTCAATTACAGCATCAGAACGCTGCTGTATTTTTTCGTCATCTATCAGCAGAACTGTGTCCATAAAATCGCCTTGCAGATGAAATTTTTCAATGACGGTTTTGCCGTAAGCCGACTGAAGTGCCGAAAATTTAAATTGATCAGAGTAATCGCGGTCTATTACCCAGTTTATAGAGCTGTTACAAAGGTTACATACACCATCGAACAGAATAACTTTCACAGTCTTACAATTTTATAACTCTGAAAGGATACCCGTTACCAGTATTGCGGTCTAAAATTCGCAAGATATATGTTCCGCTAGGCAGGTTGCCTAATGACACAGTATTATCAATAATTTCTGCTTCCGAAACTACCTGCCCCCACATATCATAAATTACGGCAGTAAATGAGGCATCCTTTTTCGAGGTAACGATATACACTAAATCGCTGGTTGGATTAGGATAGATTTTAAGCGGAAGTTTTGTCTGTAAGTTATCCCTAACTCCTGTATTTCCTCCCCACCAGTTGCCGTCAAAAATCAACCGAATCATAGGTGAACCAACAGGGTTTATGTTAGATGGTTTCCAGGTGGTGCCGGTAAAACGAAACATGTGTGGCTTACCAAGCGTACTGTTTAAGTCATATCCAACTTGTAAACTACGATCATCATTTTGAGACCATCCAAAATAAAGTTTGTTCTGCACAACTATGGGAGTATCTAATTTGTAGCTGGCAAAACCATTTGTTGAATCAACATAAATAGGTTTTTGGTTTTCGCGTGCATAAATTTGGGTTGTAGCATCGTCAAAAGTATAATCGTTAAGTCTTATGGAATCCCATGCATAAAAATTAAATATCAAGTCATCAACACTTACATCAACCTGTGCAAAGTGAATCTGAAATCCTGCCAACGTATCTGGTTGGTTTAAGTTAAACTCATACCCAAACTTTTTTAATCCCACACCCGAAATTCCATAAGCCTTTTCAGCGCTTCCGTCATCGTAAGCCATCACCGAACTAAAGTTCTGATTACAATACACCGTATCATTACCGGGTCGGCTATCAAACGGAGTAACTAATACGCGCGCTTGAAGCACCAGGCTATCTATTTGGTAGTTAGTGAACGACAAACTATAATCTGCAGATGGGTAAACTTCTAAAGTATTTTCGCTTGCGGCATTAAACGTTTGCAACACATCTGTTGCTACTATTGCTGTGTTGGGATAGAACTCTTGAGCCCCTCTTACAAAATTGGTAGCTGGTGGGTTGTTATTCGCATTCGGATCAAGGTTATGGGTGGTTAGTGTAACTGTATCGCACAAATCAGCCGGATAGTTAAACTGGTCGGCAGGCATCTGTGTAAAATTTCGGAGTATGGTTGTGAAAGGATAAACGAAAGCTATATCCTGTATAGAACTATCGGTGGCACTTCGGTTTTTGTCAAACTCAACATAATCTATATGCCAATGGTCATTGTTACCATAAAGCGATGCTTTATTGCGAAAACGAAACTGAAATGCATTATGGTAATAGGTTAAAGGAAACGGAAGTGAATCGGCATGCAGCAATACCTGTTTAAAAACCTGCGGCACGTTGGCAATACTCGAGTAACCGGTATCGCTCCAAACAATGTTCCACTGCCCGCTGTTGTCGCGGAACTCTACAATTAGTGTATCATCTTTATCCGGAAAATCGCCCAAGCCCATTGCCTGATAGAAAAAACTTAAATACAAACTTGAGTCGTGAGGGTACAGAGCAGAGAGGTCAATAGGTAAAGATGTAAGGTAATCAGCAGTGCCGTAGGTAGTAATACTGTTTCCGTTGTAGGGCAAACCAAACTCATTTAAACCATCGAGCGTTGCTACTCCAATAGTAGGCGGGTTAACAGGATATGTATTGTTAACGTACGCATAGTTGTCGAACCAAAGTTTCCCTGATTCTGCCTGAGCAAAATAAACAACAGCTGAGTAATCTATGCCGGTGGTGTTAGATGTAACCAAAGTAGAGTCGGTTCTTTGGCCTGCAGAATCGAAAGTGTATGTGTAATATTGATTCCAATAAACTATTGTTTGAGGGGCTTGTTGAAAACATGCAGACGTAGATGGCCCAAAAAATGTAAACCGTATTGAATCTTGTGAAGTTGAATCAATAGTATGTGTGAGAGTATCGTAAGAATAGTACCATGCTCTAACTGTTGAAAAAGTTCCGTTAACTGTAGCAACACCTTCAGGCCCAAGGCAGGTTCCAAAAACGTTGTAAAATGTATCAGTTATATTGTTTTCTATCCAGCGATAGCTGCGAAGATTATTTGAAGAAAAATCATCTACAAAAGGCAGTGAAAGCGTATCGGTTTGTACAATAACAGATCCTTTCTCTATTAAATACTTGTGTTGCTTTGCTGTTTGAAATGGCTTAGTGCTGTAGTACAACTTCGTATTTGCGGGCAAGTCAGATAGTTGCTCGTCTTGGGCAAAGGCCGAAACAAAAATCAAGAGAAACAATATCGGAATGAATATTTTATGCATAAAACGGTAATCTGCCGTATAAAACGTGAATAAAGAAATTTTATTGGATGGATTCTTATGGCTCTGTTGCTACCGAATCCATTTGGTCGTATAACGAAGGGTCAACTTCAATGCCTTCCGGTAGTTCTCTAGCTAAAAACAAATCAATAGGCTCGCCTATACGAATAGTATTGCCCGAACCAAAAGCAGGATTCTGCTTATATACTATAGCCCCGGTAGTATCGCTTACACCATCATCTACAATTGCTGCTCCTACATTAAGCGAATACCCCTTTAGTTTAAACTCGGCTTCATCGTATCGCAGCCCAATCAAATAAGGAACTGATATTCTACTGTTGCCCAAACCATCGCCCAAAACTAAAGTAACAACCGTTCCTTTAGGCACTTTCATTTTTTTAGTAACATTCTTTCCGTTTACCATTAACCCAATAACAGAGTTCAAATGCGGATCGGGTTTGTAAATTGGTTCGCCAACTTTCAATCCGTAGCTCTCTAATTGCATTTTAGCGTATTTTAAACTGCTTCTTCCTATTAAGTCAGGAATTTCGGTAGCGGGTGCTGTGGTGGCATTAATGGTAATATAGATAGTTCGTCCTTGCTTTACGTTAGCTTTGGGTTTAGGGTTTTGGTCAACAATACTGAGTGGCGGCTTACTTATATCGAACACAGAATCCATAACCTGCCACTCCAAATTGTTATCAGAAAGCACCGATTTTACTTGCTCGAAACTCATACCGCGCAAATCAGGCACTGTAATACTTTCGCCATGGCGTGTATAAGATTTTAAACTCCACTGAACAATTAGCAACAGAAAAATGAAAATGCCTAAAGCTATAAGCAGGTTATATAATAGAACTTTGTTGAAATACTTTTTAAGCAAGTTGTGTAATTTATCAAGGGTGAAAATAAACGGGGAAAGAACATTAGAAAAAGTATTTCCACACACACCTTTTTGAATTAAAGAGAGGGCTTTCTTCTACTGAGGTTTGTCAGCCATACTAATAACTATGGTCATTAGAAAAAAAGAATACAATCGAGCATATTTGCCTCACTAAAAATAAACATTATGGCAAAGAAAATTCCGGTTTCGCAGTTGATGACACAAAAAGTAATTGTAGCAAACACCACTACCAAGTTCAGTGATATTATTGAGTTCTTCGACCTATATAAAATACAGCACCTGCCTGTAGCAGAAAACGACCAACTGATAGGTATTGTTAGTATTAACGACATCATGAAATTTCTTTCAACCAAACTCATGGCAGGAAATGCCATGAACTTGGCTTCGCTCAATGCTACATTCAACATTAAGGAAGTAATGACCCTGAACCCGGTTTCGGTTAACCCTGATGATGACTTTTCGAAGGTTGTAGAAATCTTATCAATGGGAAAATTCCAATCTGTTCCCGTGGTTAAAGACGGATTGCTTGTTGGTATTGTTACCAATAAGGACGTGGTAAAGATATACGGAGAGGATCTGTAAGACTTCGATTGAAGTCAGGCAAATTATTACTTATTCAACTATAGTAGCAGTTAACTTTGTTACCGGTAAATTGTGTATTAGTAAAGAAACAAAAGCATACTTTGCTACAAAAAGTGTATTGCCTTATTGTAAATTGTATCGTAAGCCAACATAACCTTTTACTCCTTGTAAAGGTGCATAGCTATAACTAGGGTCAAAGGTGTAACCGTGAGGGTTGTTTTCGGAAACGTTTCAACTGATTTAGCACCTCTAATCCATCTAGAAATATGAAGCAATACCTACCTGAACACCCGATGTGTGTGAAGGAGGATTGCCCAACAAATCTGTTTGCCATCTGTAGGAATAATTTACGCGCAATACAGTTTGCCCGCCTGGACGCCAACTGACAGAAGGAGTAAGAGCAATTACATTATCGCCAATATTACCAGCTGTACTTTCGAACCTACCTACATTCCAGTCAACATATTCAACACGGCAGCCCACACTAAAAACAGAATTCACGAAATCACCCGGGTGCTTACGCTTCTTCATCTTTAAAGTATAAACGGGTTGAACTACATCAAAATAACCTCCATACTGACGCGAACCAAACTGCTCGGTATAAGTTGAAGGAACATTTACCCAAATCATCGCCCACTCAGCATTTATCTGTGTTTTGATTTTTGGAAGTGTAACGTTGTAATCAACAGCAGCTACGTCTGCCCTCCTTTTTTTATCAAGAATAATTCCGTCTTTGCGGAAAGTGTTATAGATACCGCCCATGTAACTTAAACCCAACTCACCAATTTGCCGGTGTTTGATAGCAGCTTTTGCCGAAAGCAAAGGAATACCATTGCTACTTTGCTCGAAGCGGTGAATATTATCCTTAGTAGCCGGAAGAAAGGTTTTGTTCTCACTGTTAGAAATGATTGCATCGTTAAATCCGTTAGTTAGGTATGTCTCGTAGGCAAAAGTCCAGTTACCTGTAAAAGCTTTGCCATAAAACCCCGCACCTACATTGCTGAATGTAGCGGGCAACATTTGTGTGGCCGAAATTGGGCGCTCAATAAAGTCCCATTTGGGGCTATCGTGATTTTGATTGAATGCACCAATTGGGTTCATTACAATTCCACCGCGAAAAACACAAAGCGGATGAAACTCCACATCAATAGATGCGAACTCGATATTGATTTCCTTAGTACCGCTTTCAAATTCTATTTCGGTCAAAAATTTTATGCGCCTGTGAATGGTAGAAGAAATGAAAAGTGTAACGCGGGGAATTTTAAAATGAAAGCCATCGGGAATACCATCGGTAGTAAAATAACCACCGTGCATTTCAGCATACCCCCCAAGGGCAACCGGAATTTTTCCGAATTGAAGAAAAGGACGGTTATACACCGCATCGAGATTTAACTTTGACGCAGAAGTATCTACCGGTATGCGATGAACGAATTTCTTTTTTTCCTGGGCATATGCTCCAAGTGAGAAAAACAAAAGAACGATGAGTAAGACTTTTTTCATTCTGAAATTATTGTTCGGGTAATTGTATCAAAAGCTGATGGCGATTAACTGTTACAGGAAACTGAAGCAGGTCTCTTTCGGCAGGTGAATGGACTACTTTACCGGTCGTTGAAAACTCGCTGCCATGGCAGGGGCACTGCAAAATAGTAGGTGCCGGACGCAACTCACAACCTCTATGTGTACACTCAAGATACAAAGCTGTGTAGTGCTCATCACTGTTGCGGTAAACCGCTATCGGAAATCGCAACCAGTCGTTTTTTACAAGAACAAAATCACGCTTTACAGTAAAGCCATCTTTCACTGCATCAAACTCTGAAAGGTCAACTGCAATGTCTTTACCGGCTTCTGTATTCGCTGCATAATACACCTTATTGCAACCTGCCAAAAACGCCAAAGCCGAAGATCCACCACACGCAATGAGAAAATTTTTGCGTTTCATTTTAGAGGCTTTCTAAAAATTTAATGAGCGCATCTTTATCGGACTGAGAGAGGCTATTGAAATTGTTTTTGCTGCCTTCTGCTTCGCCACCGTGAAGTTCTATGGCTTCGCGAATACTGTGCGCACGACCATCATGCAATAAGAAGTAACCTCCGCCCTGCGATTTTGGAGACAAACCCAAACCCCACAGTGCCGGTGTGCGCCACTCGCTGGTTAAGGCATTTCCCTCTGTATAGCCATCATCGAGACCCGAACCCATGTCGTGCAAAAGCAAATCGGTATAAGGATGAAACTCTTTATTCGAAAGAGCCGCTACAAGTGAAGGGCCCGCGTGCAAGGTTTGTTTGTGGCAGTTTTCGCAACCGGTTTGCATAAAAATGCTTTTACCGGCTTGCACTTGTGCATCGTTTTCGTTGCGCGGGATTGGCGCCTTAAGTGTTTGCAAATAAAACACAACGTCATTCACTGTTTGAACTGAAACTTCCGGGTCAACTTCAAGGCCGGTGTAAACATCAATCGGCTCAAAGAGAGAGTTAATACCCATATCCTGGTTATAAGCATTCACAGTTTGGTGCAGCAAGTTGTAAGTCCCTGCTTTTTTGCCGAAGCGGCAAATGTATTTTCCGTTTTGCTCAGTGGCATTGGGCAACTCGATTAAGTATGGCGAGATAGTTTTCCAATGCGGCACACCCGATATTCCATCACCGTTAGCATCGTTCGGGTCGCTCATGGCGATAATATCGGCATCGGAAACCAGCTCTATAAAACCTAAACCGGTGTTGGCAGGCGGAGTGAATTTTGAGTGTGTAGCACCGGAAGGAATTTGCTCCGGAGCAATACCCGGCAGAGCGTGATTTTGCAACTGAGGACCACCTAAATGGAGAAACTGATTTCCAGTACCATCAGTTTGCCCGAAACGGGTAAGCGTACTAAAAGGATGGCCTTTGCCATCACCTGCATGGCAAGAGCCACAGGAGGTAGCTACGAAAACAGGCCCAAGTCCTGTTTCACTTGTAAAGATTTGGTGATTAAAAGCCTCATCGCCTGCAATGAAACGCAAAGATTGCTCACCGGTAAGACCCTCTACTGGGCCATCCAGCAATTCATTATCGGAAGGAGTTTTTGTGCAACCCACCCACAAAAAGAAAAATGAAAGAAACACGATGTAAAACCTCTTCATCTGCTGAGTATTGAAAGGCAAATATAAAATAAAATTTTAGAGCTATCTAAAATTTTATTTTTAAGAACCTAAGTCATGAATAAATCGGGACACAGACTTACGGGAGTGAAAAACAAATATTACCTCAGGTGATAGCGCAGGTTTGAGCAGATAATAAATGCAACTGACAGAAAAGATTACAGAAATGTTTACGCAATGGGCTGACGAAAGTCATTTAGATTTCATCTAAATAATTTGGAAACTTGCGTTTAGACTTTAGATTCGCAGAGAAATTCTATTTAGAACAAATCTAAACAAACCTAACCATCCCAATGAGAAAACTTTTCGTTTACGTTACTGCAATTACTTTTCTTTCGCTTACACTTAGTAGTTGCAAACCCAAAGATGAAGGCCCTTCCGCGGAACTGAAAAAAGCCGTTATTACCAACTACGCTGCTATTGTTTACGCTAACTATAGCGATGCCCTTTCTAAAGCGCAAGCGCTTAAAACAGCCGTAGATGCTTTTGTAGCTTCTCCTTCGCAATCTACTTTAGATGCAGCTAAACAAGCTTGGTTAGATGCCCGTGTTCCTTACGGACAAACTGAAGTGTACCGTTTTGGCGATGGCCCTATTGATGATGCTGATGGCCCGGAAGGTTTACTAAATGCATGGCCGATGGATGAAGCATTTGTTGATTATGTACAAGGTAATGCTACTTCAGGTATCATTAACGATTTAATAGGGTTTCCGACTCTTTCCAAATCTGTAATTGAAGCCCAAAACGAAAATGGAGGCGAAACCAATATCAGTTGCGGTTTCCATACAGTTGAGTTTTTGTTATGGGGACAAGACCTGAGCGCTGTTTCAGCTGGCACACGACCTTACACAGACTATCTGACTATTGGAGGAACTGCGCTCAATCAGGCACGCAGAGGAAATTACCTGAAAATTTGTGCTGAGTTAATTGTTGATCATTTGCAGGAGTTGGTGGACGAATGGTCGCCATCTTCTACCGGTAACTATCGCAATAGCTTTGTAAATGGCGATGCGGATGCTGCTTTGGCAAAAATCATACAAGGTATGGGCTTTTTAGCAAAGGGCGAATTAGCCGGTGAGCGTTTGGAAGTAGCTTTCGATTCGCAATTACAGGAAGATGAACACTCTTGCTTCAGCGATAACACTCAAACAGATGTTCGTATGAACGCATTAGCCATCTACAATGTTTATAATGGCACTTACACCCGCAGCGATAACAGTGTGGTAAGCGGAACAAGCATTTATGATGTTGTTAAAGCCAAAGACGGTACTAAAGCAGATGCTGCAAAAACAGCTATACAGACAGCCAAAGACGATGCATACTTAATCGGAAATCCTTTCGACCAGCAAATCATTGCTGGTAATCCAACAGGACGCGATGCGGTTCATGAAGCAATTCAATCATTGAAAGTTGCTGGTGATAAAATTGCCGAAGGCGCTAATGCTCTAGGATTGACTGTTGTAATTGAGTAAATCAATTTATGAATAGAATTACAGTTGCTGCTCTACTCTTTATTTTCGCCTGTGCTTCTTTTTTCCAGGGTTGTAAACCTGAAAAAGGAAATGATGGTTATGAAGCAGGCGAAGAAAATTCGGGCGGGGCAACAACTATTTTCGATTTTTCAGAGAATGCTTTTAATCACTCAGCCCCTAACCTTAGTAGCGATGGTGAAACCAAATTTGTAGTAGGTAATTCTTTCTTTCGCCAAAACTGGGTCATTGCTCCTTCTTCAACTACCGGAAGAGATGGACTTGGCCCTTTGTACAATGCACTAAGTTGTTCGGGCTGCCATTTTAAAGATGGCAGAGGCCGAGCGCCAATAGGTAATGAAGGTGTAACAGGATTTCTGTTTCGCCTAAGCAACGGTGGAACCGATGCACATGGAGGGCCTGCAGCAGATGCAGTTTATGGCGGGCAGTTTCAAAATATTTCCATTCCCGGGGTGCAACACGAAGGTTATTTTTCTATTTCACACCAAACCATTACCGGAAATTTTGGTGATGGCACTGCTTACACTTTACAAAAACCGGTTTACTCGCTGAATGGCAATTACGGCTCGCTGGCAGGTTTACAAACTTCTCCGCGTGTAGCGCCTCAAATGTGCGGACTTGGTTTGCTGGCAAGTATCAGCGAAAGCGAAATTACTTCACGCGTTGATGAAAGCGATGCAAATGCTGATGGCATTTCGGGTAAAGCGAATTATGTGTGGGATTATAAAAACAATGTTACCACACTTGGCAGATTCGGATGGAAAGCCAATCAGCCTAACCTTACTCAACAAACTGCAGGAGCTTTTAACGGTGATATAGGAATTACTTCTTCGCTTTTCCCGAGCGACCACTGCACTTCATCGCAACTTGACTGCATGAATGCCATAAATGGAAATGATTCTTCTTTCAATTACGAACTGAGCGATTACCAGTTAGAGAGAGTAGCTTACTATTCATCAACTCTGGCTGTGCCCGGTAGAAGAAATGCAAAAGATGAAACCGTTTTACACGGAAAAAAATTATTTACTGATGCCGGTTGCGCAAAATGCCATGTAGCTTCATACACCACAGGCAACAATTCAGATATCCCTGAGTTGAGCAATCAGAAAATTTACCCCTATACCGATTTGCTTTTGCATGATATGGGCAATGAATTAGCAGATAACCGTTCCGACTATTTAGCAAACGGAAATGAATGGCGCACTCCGCCATTATGGGGCATTGGAATGTTTATTACGGTGAACAACCACACCAATTACCTACATGATGGCAGAGCTAACAATTTACAGGAAGCCATTTTGTGGCATGGTGGCGAAGCGGAAAGCTCGAAAGAGAATTTCAGAAAGATGAAGGCAAGTGATCGTGATGCATTGATTAAATTCTTGAACTCCTTATAACAACATTGGAACGCGGATAACGCACATTAAGCAGGTAAAAGGACAATCACAGAATGAGAAGAAAAACAAAATCAGCGTTAATCTTAACAATCAGCATAATCAGCGTTCTGTTTAATTCATGCAAACCAAAGCCAAACGCGCTGGAAAACTATGACCGTTCTACATTATTGAAGAACGCTGCTGACAATGTAATTACCCCTTCTTATAATGAACTCAATAGTTCTGCAATTAATTTGGAAACAGCAGCAATTGCTTTTGCAAATTCTCCCGATGTAACAAACCTTGACGCACTTAAAACTTCATGGAATATTGCAGTAACAAAATGGGAACGCTGCGAGGTATTTTCCTTTGGTTATGCGTACGACAATTCGTTGAACTCTCAAATAGGTTTTACCCCCGCTAACTTTCCGGTAATTGAAGATGAAATCCATGGAGCGAATACTCTTGATGCAAACTACATAGCCGCCACAGGCACCAGCCGCAAAGGGTTTGCCTCAGTTGAATATCTGCTTTATGGCAACGGAACTTCACAACAGGCCGTGCTTGATAGTTTTACTTCTTCTGCTTTTGCTTCAAAAAGAAAACAGTATCTAACCTTGTTGTGCCAACACATTCGTACAAATACAACAGCAGTTTACAGCGATTGGAACAACGGAAACTCCTACAACAATTTTGTTTCACAAACACAATTGGATGTAAGTGGCTCGCTGAATATTTTGGTGAATGCGCTAACAGCACATATTGAGTTGGTGCGTAAATCAAAAATTGGCAAACCAGCAGGTATTGATAACGGAGGCGTAGTTGACGGTTCTACCTGTGAATACATTCTCGCTCCCCGTTCCAATGAAAACATTCTCGAAAATATTCAGTCGTGGAAAGATATTTATACGGGAAAGGCAGGCGTTGGCTTAGATGATTACCTCGACCATGTAGGGGCACAATACAGTGGAACTTCGCTTTCTACTAGTATCTCGGAACAGTTAGATGTTTGTATAACGAAGGCAAGCGAAATTACCATGCCGCTTCATCAGGCGGTCACCCAACAGCCCACACAGGTGGCTGAGCTTTATTTAGAACTGAAAAAATTAACGGTGCTTACCAAAACAGATATGGCATCGAACCTTGGAGTGGTTATAACTTTTAGCGATAATGATGGTGACTAGCAGAATAAGGTCTTTTCTGTTTAAAGAAACCTCAGCCGCTCCGCTGATTGTTTTTCGCTTTGCATTTGGCATAATGATGTTTTTATCGCTGGTACGTTTTGCTTCAAACGGCTGGATAGATGCACTCTATATTCAACCAAACTTCTTTTTCACTTACTACGGGTTTGAATGGGTAAAACCATTAAACGCAATGGGCATGTATGCGGTATTTATAGTGATGATGCTGGCTTCGCTTTTTGTTGCCTTCAACATTTTTTATCGAGCAAGCATTGTTGTTTTCTTTTTGCTTTTTACTTATGTAGAGCTTATTGATAAGTCAAACTATCTTAATCACTACTACTTTATAAGCATTGTAAGTTTTTTACTTTGCTTGCTTCCTTCTAATAGAAAGGCAGTCCCTCGGTGGGCAATTCTAACTCTGCAACTGCAAATGGCTATTGTCTATTTTTTTGCAGGAATAGCCAAAATAAATAGTGACTGGTTGTTTCAGGCAATGCCATTAAAAATTTGGCTGGCCACCAGGTCAAATTATCCTTTAGTGGGCAATTTACTGACGCAGGATTGGATAGCATTTTCGTTTAGCTGGTGTGGTATGCTGTTTGACGTGTGTATTGCGTTTTTTCTATTCAACAGAAAAACAGTATGGCTTGCCTACGCTGTAGTTGTAATTTTTCATGTACTCACAGCCGTTCTATTTCCTATGATTGGGGTTTTCCCTTTTATTATGATTGTTTGCGCCACTATTTTTCTACCGCCAACCTTTCATGAACTAATACTTACTAACGCTAAACTCCCGGTTGCTTTTTTGCATTCGCAATTGACAATCCCTGACCAACTTTGTCATTCAGACGGGCGCAATTCAAAGTTGGTGTTAACTGCTTTGTTCGTTCATTTCATCATTCAAATTCTACTACCGCTTCGCTCTCATCTTTATCCCGATAACTTATTTTACCATGAACAAGGTTTTCGTTTTAGTTGGCGGGTAATGCTGATGGAAAAAGCAGGCCTAGTTTTTTTCCATATCAGAAACTCAGAAGGCAAACTCATGGAAGTTAATGGTAGCAATTTTCTGACCATGCAGCAGGAAAAGCAAATGAGTACTCAACCCGACATGATATTGCAGTTTGCTCATCATCTACAGAAAGTTTACAACACTAATGAAGTTTTTGCCGAAGCATATGTGTGTTTGAACGGCAGAAGCAGTAAAATACTATTAGATCCCAAACAAAATTTAGCTGTAATAGATGAAAGCTTTGCGAATAAAAACTGGGTTCTTGCTGCCAGATGAAACACTTGCTTTGCTGCACTTTCATCTTACTGTGTATGCCAATACAGGCTAAATATTTATCAATCTCAGGAAGAGTATTCAATACACAAACAGGAGATCCGGTTTGCAACTTACTGGTTGAATTAGAACCTAACGAAACTAAAACAAGAACGGATAGTATCGGAAATTTTTCATTCAACAATTTATATCCGGGCAAATACAGAGTAGTGTTTAAGAGCTTAACATTTGAACGCAAAGTTGTTCAAGTTACAATTATAGATGACCATGTAATACTTGATTCAGTGGCGGTAATCCCTTTTGTCAATCAACTTCCTGCAGTTACTGTCGAAGAAAAACAAAACACATTTGGCATTACAAGGTTAAAAAGTGTAGACGGAGTAGCGGTATATGATGGAAAAAAGAACGAAGTGATATTGCTGAAGAGTATGAATGCCAACCTTGCAGTAAATTGTTCGCGCCAAATATTTTCTAAAGTGCCGGGCATTAACATTTGGGAAAGCGATGCAGCCGGTTTGCAGATTGGTATTGCAGCTCGTGGACTTGACCCTAACCGCACTTCTAATTTCAATATGCGTCAAAATGGTTACGACATGAGTGCCGATGCCCTCGGCTATCCGGACGCTTATTACGTGCCACCCTCTGAAGCCACTGAAAGAATTGAAGTAGTGCGCGGTGCGGCATCTTTACAATACGGCCCACAGTTTGGCGGCATGTTAAACTATGTTTTACAACGTGCAGCTGCCGATAAAATATTTGAGTGGACATCGTTTACTACAGCCGGTGCTTATAAACTGGTGAACACGTTTAACAGCATTGGAGGAACAGTAAAGTGTTTTAACTATTATGGCTATTACAATTACAAGCAAGGCGAAAGTTGGAGACCAAATGGTGGTTATACACTTCACAATGCATTTGCAAACATTGGCTACCAATGCACCGAAAAACTATCGCTACACGCAGAGTATACTTTTAGCAAATATATAGCGCAGCAAAGCGGAGGGTTAACGGATGCACAGTTCAACAACAACGCAAAAATTTCGTTACGAAACCGAAACTGGTTTGCTACACAATGGAACATTCTGGCACTTTCTCTCACCTACAAGCACAGCGCATTTCATCAACTCAACATAAGGGTTTGGGGTTTTCTCGGTTCACGCAATGCCGTTGGTTATCTCGGTCCTGCTAACCGCATAGATGACGAGAGCAAGAATCGCGACTTAATTTCAGACAATTACAGAAACCTGGGAGCAGAACTAAGATATTTATGGAAATATTACATCAAGAAAAGCTTGAGTTCACTGCTTATTGGAGGACGTTTTTACACCGGAGAAACCCGCAAGCAGCAAGGCTTTGCAGACAACGGCAACGATGCTGATTTTGAATTCGCTGCTGATAGCTTACAAAGCAGCGATTACAAGTTTCCGGGGTTAAATGTAGCCTTGTTTGCAGAAAATGTTTTCAATATTTCTAACCGCGTAAAAATAACTCCTGGCATTCGTTATGAGCATATTCAAACAAAGGCAAATGGGTTTTACAGGCAAGTTCAGAATGAAATTGTATCAACACAAAACATAAATGAATCTCGTAAATTCAGCAGAAATTTTGTGTTGTTGGGATTAGGCATTAGTTATAACATCTGGAAAGAAACCGAACTCTACTCCAACTTTTCACAAAACTACCGTGGCATAACGTTTACAGATATGCGTGTAATACGTATAAGTCAAATGGTAAACCCAAATTTGAAAGATGAAAATGGGTTTAATCTCGATTTAGGTTACCGGGGCGAAATTGGGAACTGGTTTAGTTTTGATGCTAGCGGCTATTGGCTGCAGTACAACAACCGCATTGGGCAAATTCAAATAGTTGACAGTGCTTACAATATTTTCCGATACACAACGAATGTTGGAACCACCCGCAGTTTAGGTATAGAACTTTATGTTGAAGCAGATTTTTTTGCAGCGGCTAAAATTTCGAAACGTACGGGTAACTTATCTCTTTTTGTAAGTGGGGGCTACACGAATGCCGTGTATGTAAAATCTCCTTATATCAACGTGATTGGTAATTATCTCGAGTTTGCTCCTCAACTTAGCATACGCGCGGGTATAACTTATCGTTACAAGAAATTCAGTACAACTATTCAAGGAGCATTTACATCAAAGCAATTTACTGATGCAACTAATGCTGAGTTTACATCTACTGCAGTAAACGGAGCTATACCTGCTTACTACATACTTGATTGGAGCGCTAAGTATTCTATAAAATGCATACAACTACAGGCAGGCATCAATAATTTATCTAACAATAAATACTTTACGCGCAGAGCAGTTAGTTATCCCGGACCTGGAATTATTCCTGCAGAACCACTCACTTTCTACTTTACCTTAGGCATTAAACTGAACGAGAAGATTAAAGAGAATAAATTCAATACATTTTAAACTGCACCAAATGAAATTGAAGAACATCTACGAATGGATAATGGCAAATAAAGAATTGGTTTTAGTAGCCTTAATTTTTGCCGTTTTGTTTTTAGCTACAATATTTTTTTCAAAACTAGAGCGATGATAGATTGGAAACCAGGCAATGGGTTAAAGGTATTTACAGAAATTTTAAAACCTGTAAATTCAAAGTTTTCTTGCACTAAAAAGAACAAATGTTGTAAAAGCTACAAAGATGGGAAACGTTGTAAAAAATGTCCGAAACGATAGTTACCACTTTGCATACCGAACAAAACCGTTTATTGTGATGAGAAACATTCACTTAACAAATTACGAATCAGGCCTGCTGCCAAATACAAACATATTGTAACTGACAATGGAATCACCAAAAAGCAAAACTGAACTAAGGATTGTAAAGTGGCTTAAACGTATAGGTGTATTGGGGTTCTTATTTTTCCTAATAAAAGGATTAGTGTGGGTAGCTATTGGTATTGCCGCATTTTACTCAACCAAAACAGAATAATTGTAACACCTTACTAAATTTTACTGTTGCATTGTGTTTTCTATGAGATATGATTTACCCGGCTTCAGCTATGGCAACAACACATAAACGATAATAGATTTCAAACAAGGGAATCAAATAGGAAAAACACACGCTTGTTTTACTTAAAAACAATAGCCGTTAGGCTAATTCTTAAAACAAAGCAACTTGTGCGTTAATGCTTAAAAAAGTTTAGTGCAATATCAAATAGTAAAAGTACGCTACTGATAACAAGCAGCACTACTAAAATACTGCCTTTATATTTTGTCAGTACATGGGCAATAAAACCTCCATCCATACTAAGTAACAAAATTTTGTACTACAAGAATATCAGTTATAGCTATATATGATAGCTGGAATTGCCGGATTAACTAAAAAATGACAATTCCGTGACATTTTAATTTTTGCTGTGCAATTTCATTCACCGGTTAAAAACTTTATTGCTTGGTGAGTCACTGTAACTTTCATGGGTGAAAACCCAATGAACTCACCATCCATATCAATGGGCAAAGGTCCAGATTGTGAGAAAATAGACATTTCTTTGGCGGTTTTGTAGTGAAGTTCGGGATGAGAAACTCTTTGACAGTTTCGAACACTTCCCAAATTTTTAATGTAATCTAAGAAGGAAATTTCACCTAGAATTACAATCGAGAAAACTCCATCATCTGTAATAGCGTCCGGAGCAATTCCTAACCCGCTACCAAAGTATTTACCATTGGCAATAATTAAGTTCATGATCTTACCTTCAAATGAAAAGCTATCCGCCTTAGCAATAACAGGTTGGTGCTTATATGTAAGCAAGGTTGTTAGAATGGCCCGCTGATAAGTAAGAGTGGACCCCATCCACTTGGAATAGCCGCTTAGGCGCTGAGCCACAACACCGCCCATTCCTATATCAGTTATGTTGACGAAATATCGCTTTTGCTCTTCGCCAAACTTATTTTTAAACTCTACTAATCCAAGATCAATAGTTTTATACGAATCTGCCTCAATAACTCGCTTCAATCCC
The DNA here is from genome assembly GCA_964615305.1 of uncultured Chitinophaga sp. Taxonomy (GTDB): domain Bacteria; phylum Bacteroidota; class Bacteroidia; order Chitinophagales; family LD1; genus Bog-950. The sequence continues at coordinate 49,004 of CAZTNA010000004.1, read as the reverse complement.
TCAGCATGTTTGGGGACACTTACACTTTTAACAAAGTCGTTGCCTGTACCCATAGGTAAAACGCCTAATCTCACTTTCCTGAAACCTTCACTGCTTTGAGTTTTTTTTACATTCATTAGGCCGTTTGCTACTTCGTTCAGACTGCCATCCCCACCTACACATATTACATGTGTACTACCTTCTCTTACAGCCTGTTCAGCTAACACTATTGAATGACCCACGCTTTTAGTTACATAACTTGTTAACTGGTGTGCTGCTCCGAATGTTTCTTTCAGATTCAAAAATATTTTGCTCCGGTTTTCAATTTTTCCGTGAAATATAAATGCAACGTTTGCCATACGGATTAACTATCGGCAATAAAATCTGTGTGAGAATACTACTAATGAATGCACTTGTTGATCACTTGTTACGCGGTCGATAAAATGAGGAAATATATTGATCGTTCTTATAAAGCTAATACAAAAGTAGAATCAGCACAACTTATCTTACCAATGTAATGGTTCCTACTCTCAATTCATCCATATGCCCATCCAAAAAAGTAAGTCTTAACTGCCAGGTAAACACTTGTGGATTTTGTAGCTCGCCCTTGTATGAGCCATCCCACTCAAATCTGTGATCGCTGCTTTCATACACTTTTTCGCCCCATCGGTTAAAAATCTGAATGTTCAATAAAGCGAGTGCCTTAATATTTCCAAAAATTGTAAACACGTCATTGTTACCGTCACCATTGGGTGTAAACGCATTCGGAACAAACACATCATAGTTCGGCACTACTGTTACTTTAACTAAATCAGTTGCTACGCATCCAGCATTGTTCGTAACCTCTACCTGATAAGTGGTAGATACCTGTGGCGATGAAACCGGTGAAACACAATCTGAACAACTAAGCGAGCCTGAAGGCGACCATACATTTTCAAAACTACCGGGAGCCCCTGTTACTGTAAACCCAAGTGTTGTGCTTTCTCCGAAATTTATGGTTACATCAGGTGTGGCTTCCACCGTAAAGACATATTGATAGCTCAACACATATGTTGAACTGAGGGAACAATTATTGGCATCTGTCATAGTTACTGAGTAAACACCCGGACCCAGTGCACTCGGATTTGTTTGTGCTGCCGCGTTACTCCACTGAAACGTATATGGCTGCAGCCCACCACTCACCTGAATAGAAATACTGCCATCGTTCGGATTGGTAACGCAGGTAGGGTTAACGTACGAATCAGAAAATGTCATCCCGTTTGGTTCAACTACAACGTACGTTTCAGACAGAGAACACCCATTATTGTCAGTTACGGTTACAGAATAAGAACCTTCACCAACACCCGACATTACTGCTGATTGGTTTGTACTACCCAACCAAGTATAGTTGTAAGGAGGAATTCCACCGGCTACATTTACTACAATAGAACCATCAGAATACGTAGCGCAACTTGCATTTGTTATGGCTTCAACCACTACTATCTGCGTTGGCTCACTAATAATAATGCTCAATGAAGCAGAACACAAATTCACATCATTTACAACTACTGAATATACACCTGCCGAAATGCCGGTTCTGTCCTCGGTATTTACTGCATCACTCCAACTAAACGTATATGGAGAAGAACCTCCTCCGGGTGTAATGTCTATGGTGGCATCATTACCACTGTTGCAAAATACATCGGCATGCGTCTCTACAACATTTACCGCTGAAGGTTCAGAGATGGTAACAGAAACTGTTGAAGTGCATTGATTAAAATCCGTTGCAGTTAAAACATAAGTGCTTGCAGCCACGCCAAATCTATCTTCAGTAGTAGGTCCATCACTCCACATATACGAAAACGGGCTTACGCCTCCGCTTAAAGTTACATTTATACTGCCGTCAGAAAATTGATTGCACGAAGCATTCGAATGTGTTTCAGCAACAACTATAACAGTAGGTTCTAAAACTACAATGCTCATAGTAGCTGAACACATATTGAAATCAGCTACAGTAACTGTGTAGTTGTTAGCTGAAAGCTGTGTTCTGTCTTCGGTAATTACAGCGTCATTCCATATATAGCTGTATGGGGCTGTTGCTCCAGTAACGTTTAGATCTATACCCCCCGAACTTCCTCCATTACACAACACATTTGAATGTGTTTCAGTCAGTACCAAAGCCGTAGGTTCATTGACAATAACTGAAAGCGAAATCTGACAGGTGTTAGCATCGGTTGCTGTTACACCATAAGTTCCGGCCGGCAAATTGTTTCTGTCTTCACTGGTATCAGCATCACTCCACAAATAGTTATACGGAGGCGCACTACCGCTAACTGTAATGTTTATTGAAGCATCACTTACTCCATTACATGAAACTGCAGTATGAGTATCCGAAATGCTTAAACCGGATACACTACCCACATTGACTGTAAGCGATGATGTGCATGAATTATTATCGGTAACTGTAATGGTATAAGCACCTGATGGCAACATGTTACGGTCTTCGGCAGTCGCAGCATCGTTCCATAAATATGTGTAAGCTGGTGTAGCTCCTGCTACGGTTATGTCAATGCTGCCGTTGTTACCTCCGCTGCACGAAACAACAGTATGCGTTTCTGACAGTAAAAATGCTGAAGGCTGTGTAATACCAACGTTAACTGATACAGAGCAAAAATTATCATCAGTAACAGTTACCGAATAGCTGCCCGCTGCTAACCCAGATCTGTCTTCTAAATTTACAGCATCATTCCAAACAAATGTATAAGGGCTAGTAGCGCCTGTTACGCTTACATTTATACTGCCGGTGTTTCCTCCATTACAAGAAACCATTACATGCGATTCGGTAACATTAAGCACAGTAGGTTGAGTAATGGAAACACTAAGAGTAGTAGAACAATTAAGTGCATCTGTAATAGTTACCAAATAAAGCCCCGCGCTCAAAGAACTTCTATCCTCGTTAGTATTTGAGTCATTCCATGTATAGTTATAGGGAGATGTTCCACCGTTTACAGAAACATCTATACTTCCCGTTGCAGTTCCGTTGCAACTTACATTGGTATGCGTCTCAGTTGCCAGTAGCGCTGTGGGTTGTGTAATATTTACTGTTTCAAAAGCAAGGCAGCCAACGGCATCACCAACTCCAACTGAATAAGTACCTACGGTTAAATTCAAAACATCTTCTGTAGCTGCACCGTTACTCCATACGAAACTAAAAGGAGCTTGCCCACCTGATACGGTCAGGTTTATTGAGCCATTACTTTGTCCATTGCAAATTACATTGGTTTGAGTATAAGAAAGCAAAATGGCCGGCACTACAGTAACTACGGCTGATGCAGTACCTGTACAACTATTAACATCAGTAACTGTAACATTGTAAGTTGTACTAGCTAATGGGTTAACAGAAATGGAAACAGTGTTGGCCGCATTGCTCCATAAATAGCTGGTGCCTCCACTGGCGGTTAATGTGGTGTTATTTCCACTGCAAATAGAAATAGCCGAAGGATTAATAGCACCAACCGGGTTATTGTTTACAGTTACAGTAACCGATGAAGTGGCAGAACATGAGTTAACATCAGTTACAGTTACAGTGTATGTTGTAGTTGCAACTGGAGAAACTATAATGTTTGCCGTGTTGGCGGTATTGCTCCATAGGTAACTTGTCCCTCCACTTGCAGTTACTGTTGTATTGTTGCCGCTGCAAATGGCAACGGTTGCTGGTGAAACACTCGCTACGGGCAAACTGTTCACTGTAACTGTTGCAGTAGTTGATGCAGTACAGGCATTGGCATCTGTAACAGTAACAGTATAAGTTGTTGTAACGGTGGGCGAAACTGAAATGTTAGCTGAATTTGCTGAATTACTCCACAAATAACTTACTCCTCCACTGGCGGTTAGAGTTGTGTTGTTTCCGTTACAAATGGCAATTGTTGCAGGGTTAACAGCCGCAATAGGATTGCTATTTACTATCACCGTAGCAGACGTTGAAGCGCTACATGTATTTACATCAATTACAGAAACAGTATATGTTGTAGTTATGCTAGGTGTAACGGTAATAGATACCGTGTTGGCAGCATTGCTCCATAAGTAATTTGTTCCACCAGTGGCAGTTAATGTAGTACTGTTTCCATTACATATAGTTACACTTGCGGGATTTATTGCCGGAATTGGGTTCGGATTTACATTAACTGTTCTGCTGGTGCTTGAGGAACAATTATTAGCATCTGTAACGGTTATTGTATAAGTGGTGGTGATTAACGGAGAAACAGTAATGCCCGATGTAGTAGCAGTATTGCTCCACAAATAACTTATTCCTCCATTTGCTGTAAGAGTAGTGCTCTGTCCGTTACAAATAGTTACGTTAGCCGGTGAAATTGTTGGTATTGGCAGGCCGTTAACATTTACCGATGCTGATGTTGTAGAAGTGCATGTATTGGCATCCGTTACGGTAACCGTAAATGTAATATTGGCAATGGGTGTAACTGTAATGGATGATGTGTTAGCTCCATTGCTCCACAAGTATGAATTACCCCCACTAGCTGTAAGCGTAGTGCTAACCCCAATGCAAACAGTATCACTTGCCGGATTAACAACCGCCATCGGATTACTATTTACTACTACACTCCCTGTTGCTGTGGCAGTACAAGCGTTTGCATCGGTTACTGTTACTGTGAAAGAAGTTGTAATGGATGGTGAAACTGTAATAGATGCTGTGTTAGTAAAATTGCTCCACATATAGCTGACTCCACCGCTAGCGGTAAGTGATGTACTTTGCCCGTTACAAATAGTAGATGTAGCCGGGCTTATGCTGGCAATTGGGTTTGCATTTACATTTACTGTGGCTGTAGCCGTGTCTGAGCACCCGTTATTGGTAACCGTAACTGTGTAGGTGGTAGTACCAACAGGGGAAACCGAAACTGCAGCTGAAGATGCTGCATTGCTCCATAAATAAGTTCCCCCTCCACTGGCTGTTAGTGTAGTAATTTGTCCGCTGCAAATGGCACCTGATACAGGTGTAATTGACGCAGTTGGGTTAGGATTAACCATCACATTTGTGGTAGCTGTGGCGGTGCAACCACCAGCATCTGTAATAGTTACAGTGTATGTACCGCTCATAGCAACGGTAGCAGAAGATTGGGTAGCGTTTTGAGTAGTCGCTGTAAATCCTGATGGGCCGCTCCAAGCATAAGAAGTTGCGCCTGCGGTAGAACTCAGGCTAATAGTTCCTCCAGGGCAGTATGGTCCGGTATTGTTTGCGGTAGCAGTTATGCTACCAGTAGAAGCAACTGTGGCTGTTTGTATGGATGTACAGTTATTGGCATCAACAACAGTTACAAAATATTGACCGGGCAATAAGCCACTCAAAGTGTTCGATCCCGCCACGTTTACTACCGTTTGTAAAGTTGTTCCCAAAGCATCGGACCATGTGTAATCAAACGGAGGGTTTAAACCTTGCCCCGTAGCAGTTGCTGATCCATTGGTTGAGCCGCAAGTGCATGGCACCGTAGAAATTAACGCCTGTGGGCAGCAAGATAGGGCCGCATTAAAATTTACAATAGGGTCTTGAGTACAGCCAGAACTTGTCCATGAACCTGACTCATAATCGCCAGTTGTGTTTATTGCAACATTTAAACTGGCTCCATCTATACAAGATCCGGTCTGATTTGTAGTTATACGCCAGCAAAATGTACGTGGGCATGTGGTTCCAACTCCCGCATCACCAAAGTTGTTTCCGGGGTTTCCGTCAAGTCCGGGGCCACCGGAAGAAGTTTCATAAAAAAAACCTGGTCCGTATGTTACACCAAGGGCTGTACCGGTTACACTATTGTAAAATCCCCAATTGGCTCCAGCCGTTACATTACACGATCCAGGTATCGAAGTCGGTGTAAGCGTTGCTACATCCCAGCCTGGTCCAAAATTCAAATCTACACCATGTAGCCAGTTAACAGCTGTTTGGTTATAATTAGTAACAGTAAAGCAAAAGTCAACCGTTTGTCCAGCGTTATAAGTGCCGTTTACCGGAGCAGGTGTTACAGTTAAATCGCTGCCCAACAAACATGTGGCACAAAGTGTGTTGTTAGAAAGTTGTAGATTAAAGTTGCCTACGTCAGCTGGATCAGCACCTGAAATTTGTATGTAGTAATAATCATTGGGAGTTAACGGGGCGTAGGTAACAGCTAGTCCTGCAACTGTTCCCACAAAACACTGAACAGGAAGTAAAGCATTGCAATTACTCCCATTATACAGACTTACATTTGGCTGATTCAAAACATCGGTGGTGCTAGTTAGAGAAAGAAGCAATTGCGTGCCTGTTGCTCGGAATCTGTACCACACATCGGCTGCAGGTATTGCGCATGGCGCAATAGTACTGTACGGGTTTGCGGAAGTAGCCCCAATATTACTCAAACTAAAAGCTACTGCTGCCCCAACCTGATTAGCAGTGCCACTGCATGGCGGAGGAGCAGGCAATGTTCCCATATCACAGGCATTTATGCAAATATCCGGAGTGGGAGTTAAACACGTAGTGGAGGGTACCGGTGGGGGGGGCGAGTTATCGAAAACACACAAGCGAAATGTGCCGTTACCATTATTACCATACTCCCAGAATCGTATATAAACAGTTGAGCCCGGGGTTAAACCAACACTGGTTATAAAAGGCATCAATCCATTGGGGCTATCATCATCATCACACTCTATCAGAGTAAAAGTTCCATTGCATGATGTGGCATAATAAATTGCCATTCCTCCATCAGTTATCACTCCGGTATTTGAGTTAAAAGTTAAACTTCCTGAAGATGGAACTGTAACAGAAAACCATACATCACCACCGCCATAACTGGCGCACCCGGGAGCAGGAACTCCCGTTGTGGCGGTTGCGTTTGCATTGGTATATGGCGAAAAGTTGCAAGTAGTTCCAACTGTAAGAGGTATAGCATTGCAGGGATCATCATTAGCTGGTGCCTGTGCCACAACTTTACTAGAAAGCCACATTAACATACTAACAACCTGAAGTAACTTTTTAATCATTATGTATAACCTAAAGTGTGTTTGTAATCTTAGTATATAAGACTATGACCAAAGGGGGCAAAGTTGCAAGAAAAGGTAAGATTTTTTAAACACCGGTGAATTAATTTAAAAAGCATATCTGAGCAATAATGAGATATCCCCTTTATTTGTTCGCTTTCGGGTAAATCACATTTTAAAAAGTTTTACTTGTTTTGAAATGAAATGAAGCCATACAAAAGCCCTTTACATGTTTTTACAGTTGCCCTCTTTACAGCTTTGTTTTTCACAGATTACATTTGTCTAAATGCACAAAATTATGTTTGGGCCAAAGGCGAAGGGGGAATTGGTAATGACGCAGCAAGTAGCGTAACTGTAGATGAATTAGGAAATACTTACATTACAGGAAATATTGCAGGTGAAGCAGAGTTTTCCGGAGCTAATTATCAAGGTAAAGGTGTTTACGATATCTTTATTGCTAAATACAGTTCAACAGGAACACTTATTTGGATAAAAACTGCCGGAGGAAATAAAAATGACCTCGGCAACTCTATAAAATACAAGAACGGGTCTCTGTTCCTTACTGGGTACTTTACCGATACTGCTTATTTTGAAAATACCACACTTATTGGTAGAGGCGAAACAGATGGGTTTGTTGCGAAGTACGATATAAACGGCAATTTGAATTGGGTACAACAAATGGGAAGCACCAATAGTGATTTCGGATCTGCTTTAGATGTAGATGATAACAGCAATATTTTTATTTCAGGCAAATACGAAACCTCCATTTACCTCGGCAACATCCAATTGACAACATCAAACATTTATAACGAATCATTTTATGCATCTTATGACGTATCTGGCAATCTTAGGTGGGCAAAAACATGTTCGGGGACTAACTCTAACCTGATTACGGGGATAGCTTACGGTCATAATCAATCCATTTATATCTGCGGCTTTTTTAGAAATGATTTTACTTTAGAAGGAAACACTATCTCTTCTTCTACCCCCAGTCAAGACATTTTTATTGGAAAACTTGATGTGAATGGAAATTTATTGTGGCTGAAAAAAGCCGGAGGCCCTTATGAAGATGCGGCTCATGGAATTACTGCTGATGATGACGGCAACCCTTCATTGGTTGGCTACTTTTTCGGCACTGCATATTTTGACAATAACACAGTAACCAATATAGATTACAACGATGTATTTGTAGCCCATTATGATGTCAATGGTAACAATCAGTGGGTACATGCTGGGAAAGGTCAACAGCTAGATATTGGCTATGGAATTACGTCAGATGCCGCGGGCAACATTTACGCTACCGGCATGTTTCAAAGACAAATAGATTTTGATGGGCAGATTCTCACCGGTCCTGATCGTGAAATTTTTGTAGTTAGTTACAATAAGCAGGGAGGCCTACGTTGGGCACATAAAGCTGGAAACACCGGCACTGACTGTGGCTTAGGAATTGCATCGCACCCGATGAGCGATAAAATTGCTGTCTGTGGCTATTATCTCATTAACTGCACTTTTGGTACAATAGCAGTTCAGTATGCAGATGCAAATGATTTGTTCGTAGCTGTTTATGATCAACCATTTGTAAACGGCATCAGTAATTTTATAGGAAATTCTGTTTTGATTTATCCAAACCCTTGCTCTGCTGGTAGTATTTTGGTCAATTCTGAAAACAATGAACCTGTCAGCGTAAAAATATACACTCTGCAAGGTCAATTGGTATTAAGTCATCCGCTTAGTTCCACTCCCCTCCTACTTCAATTACCCGAAGAAAATGGCACTTACTTGGTAGAAACTGTAATTGGAGAAAAAACAGTCATAAAAAAAATAATAAAGCTGTAACCTCAGTCAAACACGCTTATGGTTCCACTAGTAAGAGGGTTATTACTGACTGCATCCAACACGTCTATTCTAAAAGTCCCTTTTTTATGAAACATTACCTTTTTTACCGCAACCAGCACCTTAGGATCTTGAATATAAAGAGACAAGTCTGCATACAAGTCGGCTTCCTTATCAGTTTTCATAAAAAACAGCATGAACCGCAGTTTCTCTGAACCTACACCGTTTTTGTTAGAAAGCACCAAGTAACGAGTAACCTTATCACCACTCCATTTAATTGTATCACCGGATAGCTTACAAGTAGCCGATGAATCAGTCCCTGTACAAAGCAGCATTTCCCACTGTGCGTTAGCAGTATTACTGGTGAGCAGAATAAACAAAACAGCAATAAAATGCTTCATTTTAATGTGAGTTGAACGCAAGATAGTTTAGCTTTCTATATCAGTCAAATATATTTTCGTGTTATATGAAAAGCTAAGTTGTACTCTCTACTAAACTGCCTGAAGGCATCATCACTCTACTACCTATTTTTATTTTTACGCCAATGAAAGTTTACCTCGACAATGCAGCTACTACACCGCTCGATAAACAGGTGCTAGATGAAATGCTCCCCTATCTCACAGAACACTTCGGAAACCCGTCCTCGATACACGCTTATGGACGTAAAACTAAAGCGGCAGTTGAAAAGGCACGTAAAATTGTTGCGAAGTATCTAAACGCATCTACTTCCGAAATTTTTTTTACGGGTTCAGGTACCGAGGCAAGCAACATGATTATTAAGTGTGCTGTTCGCGACCTAGGTGTTACCCGTATCATTTCATCAAAAACAGAACATCACTGTGTTTTGCATTCTGTAGAAACCGTAAACTCTCAAGGTGTAGTTGTTGATTATGTACAGTTAGATAATTGTGGAAGAGTTGATTTAGTAAACTTAGAGTCTTTGCTCTGCAACAGAAATCATAAAACATTAGTAAGTTTAATGCACGCTAACAACGAAATTGGCACTCTGTTAAACATTTCATCAGTTTCAGACTTGTGTGCAAAGTACGGTGCGTACTTTCATTCCGATACAGTTCAAACTATAGGTTATTTCCCTTTTAATCTTCAGAAAACTAAGATTCATTTTTTGAGCGGCTCCGCACATAAATTTCATGGGCCAAAAGGAATTGGATTTGTATACATAAACAGTGCTTGTCATATTAAACCACTTATAGACGGTGGCGCACAGGAACGCAACATGCGAGCCGGCACCGAAAATGTTTACGGCATTGTTGGATTAGGGAAGGCACTTGAGTTAAGCACAGAAAAAATGGAACAGAACAAAGCACATATTCTTGAACTTAAACAATACATGATTATGCAGTTAAATGAATGCTTAAAGGGTGTATTATTTAATGGGGATATATCGGAACAAGGAAGCAACTACAAAGTACTAAGTGTTTCTATGCCACCTCACGAGAAAGCAGAACTAACGCTTTTTAATTTAGATATGGCGGGCATTGCAGCTAGTGGTGGTAGCGCCTGCAGCAGTGGTTCAGAAAAAGGTTCGCACGTGCTTGAGGCAATAAACGCTGATGTGCATCGAAAGGCGGTACGCTTTTCATTTAGCAAGTTCAATACTAAAGACGATGTAGATTTTGTAATAAATGTGCTAAAGAATATTTACGAGAATAAATCTCTTACAAACGTTCAATAAACCTTTTCTAAAAAAATGTCCCGTCTCACTTGCGGTGGACGGGACTGTCACCTATGGTGTAACCATGGCAACATCCAACAGTATTTTTAGTGGGGTAGAGTATTATTTCTTCGAGGGCAAACGTATTGGCTAATTTCCCATTTTCCTAATTTTTACCCGTCCTGAAAATTAGATTTAACTATTTCTTTTTACACTCCATACTGAAACACCATAAAACACTAATTTTTTGCTCAAAAACCACAATGTTTTACCCTTTCGCTTTATCAATTTACACAAAAAAAATCCCCCCGCAAGCGGAGGGACCTTTCACTTTCCTTTATCGGGAATCCTGCTTTTCAGCAAAACCTACCCTTCTAATACTACATACGAGCCTATTGAACCAGGCACAGAACCTTTAACCAAAATAAGGTTTTGGTCTGCCAGAATTTTAACTATGGCAAGGTTAAGTGTTTCAACTCGTTTTCCGCCCATTCTGCCAGCCATACGCATACCTTTCATAACCCGCGCTGGATCTGAAGATGCACCTAATGAACCCGGAGCACGTTGACGGTCGTGCTGACCATGAGAACCCATTCCAACTCCAGAGAATCCGTGGCGTTTTACAACACCTTGAAAACCCTTACCTTTTGAAGTTCCTATTACATTAATAAAATCTCCTTCTTCAAATGTAGTTGCTACTACTGTATCACCCACTTGCTTTCCAAAATCATAGTCACGGAACTCTACCACTTTGCGTTTTGCCGTAGTTCCTGCTTTTTTAAAGTGGCCCAACGCACCTTTCGAAGTATTCTTTTCCTTCTTTTCATCAAACGCTAACTGTGTAGCATAGTAACCGTCTGTTTCTACAGTTTTAATTTGAGTAATAACGCATGGGCCAGCTTCTATTACTGTTACGCCAACGCTTTTTCCGTTGTCAAACACGCTGGTCATGCCTATTTTTTTTCCGATTATTCCTTTCATTTTGTTTGGTTTTAGAGGAGCCCTTTTAGTCGTGGCTCATAATGATTAAATATTATTTGCAGTTTTTACAGTTTTCCTTGTCAATGTACACCTTGTCCATTTTCCCATCTTTACCTTTTACTCGGTAATAGCAACCACCCTTTTCGCCTAAATACAATTGACGCTTTTTGTATTTGCCACACTTAAGATCAGCCGCATTTGCGGCACTAAATGTAAAGGCTAAAAAAAGTGCAGATAAGAATGCGAAACGAACCATTGTTACGCCTTAATTTCAACTTCAACACCACTAGGTAACTCCAGTTTCATCAGAGCATCAACAGTTTTTGATGTAGATGAGTAGATGTCAAGCAACCGCTTATAGGTACAAAGTTGAAATTGCTCTTTACTATTTGCGTTCACGTGTGGAGAACGCAATACGGTAAACACCTTTTTATTAGTTGGTAAAGGCACAGGACCACTTACTACCGCGCCAGTGTTTTTTACTGTTTTTACAATTTTCTCAGCACTTTTGTCAACCAAGTTGTGGTCGTAGCTTTTAAGTTTAATTCTGATTCGTTGGCTCATAAAAAGAACGTTGTTTTTGTGATTTAATATTTAGTTGTTACTTGATTTTTAGAATTACTCGCCTACAGCACTTGACCGTGTTTTACCCTGGTTCTTTGCAATAACAGCAGCAGCTACGTTTTCTGGAGCCGGTTGGAAACTGTGAAATTCCATTGTAGAGGTTGCACGACCTGAAGTTAAGGTTCTTAGCTGAGTAACGTATCCAAACATTTCACTCAATGGAACTTTAGCTTTTACAACCTGTGCATTTACTTTCGCTTCCATTCCTTCGAGCAATCCCCTCCTGCGGTTAAGGTCACCTACAACATCTCCGGTATTTTCGTCTGGAGTAATAACTTCTACTTTCATGATTGGCTCAAGAAGAACGGGCTTGCAGTTTTTAGCTGCATTTCTGAACGCCATCTTTGCACATAACTCAAACGACAATGCATCAGAGTCAACTGCGTGGAATGAACCATCAAACAAGCGAACCTTTAAACTGTCTAACTCATACCCTGCTAATACACCTGTCTTCATAGCTTCTTTGAAGCCTTTTTCTACCGGTGGAATAAACTCACGCGGCACCGAACCTCCGAAAATATCGTTAATAAACTGAAGGCCTATTTGTCCTTCATCGGCAGGGCCAATTTCAATTTTAATATCAGCAAACTTACCACGGCCTCCTGATTGCTTTTTATATTGCTCCCGGTGCTCGATAGTTTTAGTTAAGCACTCTTTGTAGTTAACTTGTGGTGCACCTTGGTTGCACTCTACGTTAAACTCTCTTTTTAAGCGATCAACAAGAATCTCTAAGTGTAACTCTCCCATTCCGGCAATAATGGTTTGCCCTGTTTGATCATCGAAAGACACTTTAAAAGTAGGATCTTCTTCAGCCAACTTGCCCAATGCCATACCCAATCTATCTAAGTCTTTTTGTGCCTTTGGTTCTATAGCTAATGAAATTACCGGCTCTGGGAACTTCATACTTTCAAGAACCACCGGATGTGCTTCACTACAAAGAGTATCTCCTGTGCGTATATCTTTAAAACCTACACCAGCAGCAATATCTCCAGCTTCTACACGCTCAACAGGGTTTTGCTTATTTGCATGCATTTGAAACAAACGAGAAATACGCTCTTTTGCACCGGTTCTGGTATTTAGAACATAAGAACCTTTATCTAATCCTCCTGAGTAAACGCGGAAATAGCACAGACGACCTACATACGGATCAGTAGCGATTTTAAATGCTAATGCACAAAATGGACCGTCAGTATCAGGTTTAAGTGTAACCTCTTCTTCAGTATTTGGATTTGTTGCTTTAATGTTCTGTTTGTCTTGTGGAGAAGGAAGTATGGCGCACACGGCATCTAAAACAGCCTGAACTCCTTTGTTCTTAAACGCTGAACCGCAATACATTGGAACTACCTTTTGTGCAATTACTGCTTTACGAACAGCAGCACGAATTTCTTCCGGTGAAATTGAATTAGGGTCAGCAAAGTATTTCTCCATTAAATGGTCATCAAACTCTGCTACTTGCTCAAGCATTTTCTCGCGGTACATCTTAACATCTTCTACCAAATCATCAGGAACTGGAACAGTTGTAGATGTCATACCTTTGTCGCTTTCGTTCCAGATAAGAGCATCGTTAGTAATTAAGTCAACAACCCCTTTAAAATTTTCTTCACTGCCAATAGGTATCTGCATAACCATTGGAGTAGATCCCAGCATGGTTTTAACCTGGTTAACTACGTTAAAAAAGTCTGCTCCCTGGCGGTCCATTTTATTTACAAAACCCAAACGTGCTACGTTATAGTTGTCAGCCAGGCGCCAGTTGGTTTCAGACTGTGGCTCTACACCATCCACCGCTGAGAACAAAAACACCAACCCGTCTAACACGCGCAGCGAACGATTCACTTCAACTGTAAAGTCAACGTGACCGGGAGTATCAATAATGTTGATGTCGTATTTTTTGTCTTTCCAAGTCCAAGCGCAACGAGTGGCAGCAGATGTGATAGTAATACCACGCTCTTGCTCTTGTTCCATCCAGTCCATGGTAGCCGCACCTTCGTGCACTTCACCAATCTTATAGTTTACACCAGTATAGTAAAGAATACGCTCGGTAGTTGTTGTTTTACCGGCATCAATGTGTGCAGCAATCCCAATATTTCTCGTGTAACTTAAATCCTTTCCCATTTTGTATTCGGTGTAACCGTTTGTGTTTTCTTGTTTTAGTAATAGTGTTTATTAGAACTTAAAGTGAGCAAACGCCTTGTTAGCTTCAGCCATACGTTGTGTATCTTCTTTCTTTTTGAAAGCCCCACCTTCACCTTTAGCTGCGGCTATAATTTCAGAAGCAAGTTTATCGGCCATTGATTTGCCATTACGCTCACGACTATATTGAATAATCCATTTCATAGCCATAGAAGTTTTTCTTTCGCCACGAACCTCAGTAGGAATCTGGAAGTTAGCTCCACCAATTCTGCGTGACTTTACTTCAACCGATGGCCCTACGTTCTGGATAGCTTTTTTCCATGTTTCGAGACCATCTTCTTTGGTTCTTTCAGAAACTAAATCTAACGCTCCGTAAAACACGCTATATGCTACAGACTTTTTGCCTTCATACATAATACGGTTTACAAACTGTGAAACCATTACTTCACCAAACTTTGGATCAGGTTGAACGTAACGTTTGGGCGCTTTTTTCTTTCTCATTGTTTATCTATAAATAGTTAATAGTTAATTGAATTACTTTTTAGAAGGAGCTACGGCACCGGCTTTCGGACGTTTAGTTCCATACTTAGAGCGGCTCTTCTTTCTGTTCTCTACACCGGCAGTGTCTAAAGAACCACGCACTATGTGATAACGAACTCCCGGTAAATCTTTAACACGACCACCGCGAATAAGTACGATCGAGTGTTCCTGCAAGTTATGGCCTTCGCCCGGTATATAAGCGATAATCTCCACTGCGTTAGTCAAACGAACTTTTGCAACCTTGCGCAAAGCAGAGTTTGGTTTTTTAGGGGTAGTGGTGTAAACACGTGTGCAAACACCTCGTTTTTGCGGACAAGAATCAAGCGCACGGCTTTTTGATTTTGCACGGATAATTGAGCGTGATTTTCTAACTAACTGTTGAATTGTAGGCATTCCTCTTTAAATTTTGGGACGGCAAAAATAGATTTATATTCCACAAAACAAAGTGTCTAAACACACCTTGAAAACTTACCGGTGAACAAGCCAATATATGTACTGTAATAGAAAGCGTTAACCAATAGGTACTTAATAGATGTACCTTCTATCTGAATTTCTGAGAAAAGAACATTTTCACGTTGATGGATATCACCTTTCTAGTGTCAAGTATCCTTTTACATTCGCGCTGTTTAGAATCGTTCTAAATTTAAAACTACTTCCATTGAAAAACAATCTTACAGCTATTGTAGCCCTTTTACTAATAAATTTTGCCTTTGCTTCAAACGGAGAGCAAAGTCGTGTATTGGTTCACACGCTTAATTATATAAGTCACGACTACCAGTTTGCTGTGGCAAACGGTAAAGTAATAGATGACGAAGAGTATGAAGAAGCTGAAGAATTTGGAGAAGCAGCTGTAAAGTACTTCAATCAGCTTTCGAACGGGTGGAGCGTGAAGGACTCGGTTGAAATACGTTCATTGGTTTATAGTATTGACAGTTTAATAGGTAAGCGAGCAGCTTTTGAAGTAGTATCGCCTTTAGCCAGTTTAGCCAAGAACAAAGTTATAGCAGCTTCAGGTTTGGTGATTACACCAACAGCTAGCCCCAATTTACAGAACGGAAAAATTGTTTTTAAAACCGACTGCTCTAAATGCCATGGTGATGCCGGCCAAGGAGACGGACCGGAAGGTGCAGGGCTAAATCCGAAGCCCCGCAATTTTATGGATAACGATCACATGAAAACCATTTCTCCTTTTACGGCCTTTAATGCAATACGCTTAGGTGTTGAGGGTACAGGTATGAAATCACACCCTCAATTAGATGATAAAGATGTTTGGGATGTTGCTTTTTACATTATCTCACTTCGTTATCAAACGTTGGTAAAGGATGCTTATATACAAACGGACGATGCCAAAAAAATAATAGCCGGATTACCATTAAGTAAGATAGCAGTAAGTGCAGATGAGGAATTAATACCACTGCTTCAAATACCCGACCCTGTTAACCAACATAAAGCGCTTGCCGCTATAAGGCTTAACCAACCTAAAACCGATGAAAGCGATTACATCAATACAGCATTAAAATACTTAGCCAGCGCCATGGACTTGTATCAGCAAGGTAAGTACTCAGAAGCTTCGCAGTTGGCTGCGCTCAGCTATTTGGAAGGAATTGAGCCAATCGAGAATCAACTAAAATCTACTGACCCAGAATTACTTGAAAGGCTGGAAAAACAAATGTTGGCTTTGCGAAAAATGATGTCGGCACAAAATCCTGCCATGCAAGTAAAAGACTCTTTGAACGAAGTGCGTGTTACCATTGGCAGCATCAGCAAAACAATGAATAAGCAACAGTATTCTTTCTGGATGGCTCTGTTGTTATCAGCATCTATTTTGTTACGTGAAGGGTTAGAAGCGTTTTTAGTCATTATGGTTATACTTTCAGTGTTAAAAGCTACAGGTATAAACGGTTACAAACGATGGATACATGCAGGATGGGTTTCTGCAGTTTTATTCGGGTTAGTTCTATGGGCAATAGGTGGCAGTTTTTTATCTGCTAACATTCAATATGCCGAGATGTTAGAAGGGGTAGTATCGTGTATTGCTGTTGGCATGTTGTTATATGTTGGTTTTTGGTTACACGGTAAAAACGAAATAGGGAAGTGGAAAGATTATGTAAACAAGCAAGTAAAAGATGTTTCCAAGTCAGGAAGTATGATAGGGTTAGCCGGCTTATCCTTTTTAGTTGTGTTTAGAGAGGTGTTTGAATCAGTGCTGTTTCTATCGGCATTACACGTAGAGAGTGGAGCAAAATACGGCAATGCGATAATAGTAGGAGTTGTTGTTGCTTTTATTGTTGTGCTTGCATTAGCAACATTGATGTTACAATTTTCAACTAAACTTCCGGTTACCAAGCTGTTTAAATTCTCCAGCATTATTATGGGCGTGTTAGCTGTAATTTTAACCGGTAAAGCAATTCATGCATTTCAGGAAACCGGAAATCTTACAATACATTCTATGCAAGTAATGCGTGTTGAGTTACTCGGTATTTACCCCACAATAGAAACTTGTGTAGGTCAGGTATTGATAGCTTTAATAGTAGTATGGATGTGGAGAAAAAATTAGTATGCTTTGCTAATTATCTTCCTCAAAATCTAAAAACTGGGGCTCATCTTTAACGTCAAAATATTTGTCTTCGCGTTTTTGTTCTTGTTCATCAATTTTCTTTGGCGTATTGTTAAGCAGGCCCTTCAATACTTCTTTCTCATTCTTAAACTCAGCTTGAATTTTTTTCCTTAGTGTTGGCCTATCAAGTTTTATGGATGGGTTACTTAGATTTCCTTTCATTGTCAGATACAAGTTTATTCCCTGGTAGGGATCTTCCTCTACAAAATCTTTATCGCTGTTGAACCGTGTGAACTTTTGAGCCAACAGCTTATGCAGATTGATTTTAAAATGATAGTCAATGTCGTTATTAAAGAAGTGGCAACCAAAAAACACAAGGTTGAGTGCTGAACTTTTTATTTCAAACTCTGGGATATCTATGCGTTTTTCGGCAATCTTTATCGTGTTCTCTAAATCGGCAAATCGGATACGTGCTAGTTCTTCAATTTTTATAAACTTAGATGCTGCCCTCAATGGCTCAAAATTGTTCAGTTCCCCATTTGTAATTTTAAAATCCACTATGGCATTCAGGGTATTCATGTCGAGGTCTTTATAGTTCAACCAGCTTGCATCTAAACTTATAGAAGTAGAAATTGTACCCTTCAAGTGCTTGTCAGTGAGAGTAGTTTGGCCAAAATTTTCACATTCTCTGAAAATTTGTGGAATGCTTAACCCAATAGCAGTAATATTGAGATCTAGGTTGAGGCTATTTTGAGGTGTGAAACTAATTAGTCCATGAGACCGCAGCTCTCCGTCCATACCTTCGGCTTGTAGCGAATTGATTTGAATAAATCCGGGAGCTAGTTGTAAATCTGTTTTCAAATTTTTGAATTGCATTTCTCGAAACAGAAACCGTTCCATTTCAATTTGCAAATTTCCCCGCATGCTAAGGATGTCGCGAATATTTATTTTCTCCCGTTGTTGAGTTTTAGGTCGGTTCCTTTTGTCGTAGGCATCAATTATAGATGTTAGTGCAAATGTTTTTGTCTTAACCTTTCCGTTTACACCTAGCACTACTTCATTTGACTTTCTTTTAGCGCTGAGATTATAAACAAACGGAAACAGGTTGTGTATACTGCCTGTAAAATTAAAGTCAGTGCTCAGGAAATTCAAAGAAAAGTTTTGAGCTTCAACAATCTGATTTTCGTAGTTCAAAATGCCGTTGATGTTACCATAAGTAACTCCATTTTGTTGAAACTCTACTTCGTGTAGTTCAAACTTTCCTTTACCGGCAAGTGTTGAATTTTCTACATCTAAAAAATCGCTTTGCTGCCCATGCAACTGAAAATTGTGAAATGTGATAGTACCTCCTAACTCTTTAACTACTGAATCGGGAATAAACGAGCTAAGCTCTTCGAGATGTAATACGCCATCGGCTAAAAATTTAAAACGTGGGTTGCTAAACCTGTCTAGCGTTAACTGAAACCTGAATGGCAGATTATTAAGTATGCAGTTAAAATTACTGATAACAAGTTTACTGTCTCCTGTCTTCATCAATTCATAGTGAGCTGACGCATTAACATTTTGTAGCAGCTTATTCAACTTACCAAGTCTAATTTCGCTATTCTTCAAATCAGCCCTCAGCTTCACTTCAGGAAAAATGTTTTTTCCAAGCGTACCGTTTACACTTGCCTCAATGGCATATTGCCCTTTACCGGTTGCATGTTCGAAACCCGTTTTATACTTCTGAGGAAAAAGCGCAAACAGTTGCTGAATATCTTTGCCGCTGTTCAATAACTTAAAACTGAGTTGTGTTCCATTCTTGGTGGAGGCAAAAAAACCTGTAACATTAAATTCAGTTTCTTCAACACTTACTCTGCCCTTACGGAACTGATACTTCTTCTTGGGCTTATTGACATCTAATGTAATTTCAGTCTTTATATGTTTATCTGCTAGTAACTGCTCACCGTTGGCAACTACTTTGTTTACACCCAACTTACTACGTGAAAAAAGAAGAAAATACTCATCCTTAAAGTTGCCATCTAGAGACACCTCCTCAAGAGTTAAGTCAACATTGGTGGCTTGCGTTTTGTCAATGAACGTAAAATGCACATTCTTAATTAGCGCGCGTTTTAGTTGTATTGATAATTCTTTGCTTCCCGAGTTTTGTTCTTTAAAGATTTCGAAGTTTGTTTTTCCGAAGCCATCCGTAAACAAATTCAATTCCCCCTTCTTTAACTCAACTTTAGTAAACTCTATTTCGTTACTAAACAGCGAATAGATATTGCAGAGAAAAGAAAACTCACTAACGCTAAGTAGTTTTTTATTGCCTTTGCGTAGGCGATCTTCAATACTTACATTAGAAAATGTAAGAGATGCGTAGGGAAAATGTTTAATCAGCGAGAGAGAGATGCCACCATCTACCCTCACCGGTACGGTAATTTTCGTGTTTACTTCAGCTACAATCCGTGTAGTAATTTTTTCTTCAAGCAGAAAGGCAGCGATAACGGCTATAACAAACAAAACAAATGTTGTAAGTAGCACCCAACCGATGACTTTGGCAAGAAGTTTTATCAGGGGTGTCTTTTTGTATAGTTCGGTATTCATTACTGTTATAACGTTATGCAACGTTCGAAATTATTTGGAGAATGCTGAATGTCAAAAATTAACATTGTATGTTGGTCTTTCGACCCATCAGCACAAGGCTGCTAAAAAAAAGCCCCCGCAATTTTGCGAGGGCTCTACTCTTTCTTATCTGTTTTTTTATCTCAACAAACTAAACGAACCTTCAAACTTTAAATCCTTTGTAGATCCTAAATTATCAGGATCTGGTGTACGAATTATCACGTAGTATATAAACGTACCTGCTGGTTGATCTTTAGATGCAAAAGTACCGTCCCATGGTTCAGTGCTGTTATGCACTAACTGGCCCCAACGGTTATAAACTCTAAAGTCTGTAACAGTTTGGTATCCTCCTAACAATACCGGGTAAAATACATCGTTCTTGCCATCGCGGTTAGGAGTAAATGCATTCGGTATAGCAACAATATCCGGATAAATAACAAACACAGTTACTTGTGCGGTGTCGGTACATTCGTATTGTTCATCTGTTACTACCACCGTGTACGTAGTTGTTTCTTCGGGTGATGCTGAAGGGGTCTGGATTGTGGTGTTATTTAAGCCGGTTGCAGGGGACCAGTTATACAAGAAATAATCTGAGTAGGCAGTAGTAACGTTCAACTGCGATGAATCTCCAAAAAGTATAGTATCCGGTGTAGCAAATGCATTTGCTTCAATACAGCGAATCATCACATTACTTTGGGCAGTAGCTGAACAACCATCTGCATTAGTTACTGTTACAGAATAGCTCTCAAAAGCATTTTCGGTAGTATTTATGGTTAACGTGCTATCGGTACTTTGATCGCTCCATAAGTAGGTAAGTGTTTGTCCGTTAGCAGGATCAAGCACAACTGACTGACAACAAGATGTAACATCCTGTAGCGAAACTACCGGAGGTGCAGCCGCGTCAATTCTAATAGTTCCTGTAGCCGTGCAACCGGCATTATCGGCAGTTACAGAATAAGATCCAACCTGAGAAACTTGAATAGTAGCAGTAGTTTCGGTAGTTGACCATGTATAAGTAACACCAGTTTGGCTACCAGCATTTAGTGTGCTACTACCCGCACCTACGCATATTGACTGAGGAGTGGCAGTAAGATTTACAACCGGCAAGGCGATATTTGTTACGGTTACCTCATTTGATTGAACGCTACAGCCATTTCTATCTACTGCTGTAAATGTATAGTCGCCAGGTGTGGTTACCGTAATGCTTTGGCCATTTTGAGTTCCATTCCATGTGTAGTTCACATAGCCTCCGTCACCGGTAAGTATAACCGGCTCACCTGCGCAAACTGAAGTGTCGCTGTATGCAGTTGGATTTACGACCGTAAAGTTAGTAAGTGAGAATGTATCAGACACATACGCACAATTTCCATCGTTTACAGTTACCCAATAACTGCCAACATTAGAAACAGTTATGGTTGGTGTAGATTGAGAACTACTCCAATTGTAAGTAACATAAGGCGCACCACTTGGCACAACTACAACGGAAGCACCGGGACAAACAACTGTATCGCTGTTTAATACAACTGGAGCATGTGTGTGTTGGTAGATAGTAATGGTATCGCTGCTTACACAGTTTCCAGAGCTAACAACCACTGAATAGGTTCCTGCAGTGTTAATGGTAATTGTTTCAGTCAATTCTCCATTTGGCGACCACACATAACTCAATCCTGATCCGGCACCGGAGTTCAGCACAGAACTTCCTCCTTCGCAAATTGAATCGGGTGATGCTGTTATGTTAGCTACAGGAGGACCTGTAAAAGTTACCGTAGCTGTATCAGACTGAGTAGGGCATCCGTTGTAATCAGTAGCAGTATATGAATAGTCGCCCGCTGTAGTTACTGTAATGCTGGGTGTAGTTGCCCCAGTGTTCCATATGAAGTTAGAATATGCATGATCGCTGGTTACTTCAAACGATTGACCCTGGCACAATGTAGTATCATTAAGTGCTAATGACGAGGAAACCGGGTAGTTAGTTAAAGTAAATGTATCAGACACGTAAGTGCAAAGTGTATCTGTTACAGTTACCCAGTAATCACCCGGAGTGTAAACTATAATTGAATCGGTAGTGGCACCCGTGTTCCACACATATGTTAAGTATGGTGCATCACTTGGTATTAACACAACAGAGTCACCAACACATAAAGATTGGTCGTATGTAAGTTCTACAGGAGCATGAGGGTATTGGAAAACATTAACTGTATCAACGCTTGTACAAGCTCCTGCGGTAACAGTAACAATATACTGTCCGGGAGAGTTTACTGTGATTGTATCTGTAGTAGTTCCATTACTCCACTCATAATAGTACCCCGCACCTGCACCTGAGTTTAGTTGCGAAGAACCACCTAAGCAAATTGTATCAGGACTTGCCTGTGCATCAATGATAGGAGGTGTAACAAACGAAACATCCGCAGTGTCTGATGTTACCGGACAGCCGTTTGCATCTACTGCAGTAAATGAGTAAGAACCATCTGAGTTAATTGTAACACTCGAACTTGTGGAGCCATCGCTCCATAAGAAATTAGACATACCTGCCGGGCTTGCAGTTATTGTAAACGACTGCCCTATACATAGTATAGTGTCACTCAGCGCCAAGCCATTGGTTACTGAGAAGTTTGATAGAACAAACACGTCAGAAACATAATTACAGTTACCATCATTAACGGTAACCGTATAATTGCCCGGCACATTAGTTGTAATGGTTGGTGTGTTTTCACCTGTGCTCCAAGTATAGCTAACGTAAGGGCCTCCGTCTGGGCCGATGGTTACAGACTCACCGATGCAAACGCTAGTATCATTATTTAATAATACGGGAGCATGTGCATATTGGTAAACGGTAACAGAGTCAAGTGTAGAGCAGAAAGCATCTGTTACCTGAACAATGTAAAGACCAGGTACAGTTACCGAAATATCACAAGTGATTTGTCCACCGGGCATCCATAAATAAGTCAACCCGGATGCTGCTCCACATGTAAGTAATGCTGTGCCGCCTGCACATATAGTATCGGGGCTGGTAGAAGCATTTACGGTAGGTGGTGTAGCCAGAATAACATCTACTGTATCAGAAGTTGTAGGGCATCCATTCACATCAAGCGCTGAGTAGTAAAAAGTTCCATTGCTATTTACCGGAATAGTATTAGTAGTAGCTCCGGTGTTCCATATAACATTGGTATAACCCGGATCTGCTGTGAGAATAATTGTTTCGCCAGGGCACATACCGGTATCAACTAACAAGGTTGGTTCTGTTTCCTGAAAAACGGTTAGCAAGATAGTGTTGGAAGTAGCGGAACAAACACCATCATATACAGTTACACTGTAATTTCCCGGAGTGCTTACTGAAATTGTGGAAGTAGTTTCTGAAGTTGACCAATTGTACGAAATGTAAGGACCGCCAGTAGTTGAGAGTGTAGTTGGAACCTGATTGTAGCACAGATTTAAATTGTTTCCAATTGAAACCACAGGAGGGTTTTGTACAGTTACAGATACTGAACCTGTAGCTGTACAAGAAGTTTGATCTGTTGCAGTTACTGTGTAGGTAGTGTTTGATGTTGGAGTAGCTGTTGGGTTCTGAATGGTGCTATTAGATACTCCGGCACTCCAAGAATATCCGTAACCCGGTGTACCGCCTGACGCATTTGCGTTCAGCTGAACTGTTTCTCCATTGCATATAACACTTGAGTCAACAGTTGCTATTACAGTAGGGTTGGGAAGAACGGTTACTAACGCAGAATTAGTAGTGGTACAAGTTCCTAAACCAAGTGTTACAGTATAAGTTTGTGTAGCCGACACAGTGGCTGTTGTAGTGGCTGAAGTAGGACTTGCTACACCAGTTGAAGGTGACCATGAATAAGTCATTCCATTAACGGTACCTGAAACGCTTAATGTAGTAGTTCCATTAGGGCAAATAGGCGTAGGGTTTGCAGAAGCCGCTGTAGTTGGTTGATCATTAATATTTATGGTGGCAGTAGAATACACCGTGCCATCACAAACATTCAAAATAGAAACAGTTACAGTTTCTTGCCCTTCTGCAAGACCGTCATTTGTAGGCGTGATATTTACCGTACCGGTTTGGCTACCTGTAGGTATTAGAATACTACCAGGTATAGAAGTATAGTCTGTTCCATTGGTTGCTGTACCTGTGATTGTGTAGTTGACTGTAGTGTTTGAAGTAGCAACAGCCGGTAAGGTGAAAGTAAATGTTCCATTTACGCAACCTTCGTATGTGGTGCTAAACGGAGCAGGATATGATGCAGTAACTGTGGTTCCCTGAGAAACGAATGAGTTTCCTTCTAAAAATACGCCTGAATCGAAAGAACCGTCACCAACATCTGCTATGGCTAATTTTAAGTGGTATGTAGAGCAAGGGTAAACTTGTGCAAATGCTGTGAATACGTCTGTAAATCCGTCATACTCGTGTGTGCCGGTGTTATTTGTATTATAATAGGTAGAATAAGCTAATGAAGTACAAGTGCCCCCTCCAGAACTTGATCCGGGGGTGCCCGGGTTTACTGTATTAATGGCCACCGGCAAACCACCACTACCCGGAATTAAAGCAATGTTTTGGCTGGTATAGTTACCACCTCCGGGGTTAGGTCCGGTAATGAAGAAAGCAAATACATCGTTGAAGTTAGAACACACATACTCCGGATATTCATCTGACGCAAAAACGTAATTGAAACTTAAGCTATTACCTATGGCTACTACGTCAAATTCCAACACAGCGGCATCTTGTGTTGAAGAGCTGCCTAATACGTTATTAAGGTCAGCGTCACCGGCTGTACCATTGTCGGTGCCAATACCGGGGCCATCGTTTGGAGCTAAAGCATTGGCCACCTGGCCGGTTGTAAGTATTATACCGGTATTTAGACCAAGTGTAGTTCCACTTCCGTAGGTTCCACAACTATTGTTTGCACCCGTTAGAGTTGAATTGGTTACTGTTACACCACTGCCAGCAAGAATTTGCGCCAATGTATTTGCGTTAGCTGCATTGCTAGCCACACCTGCTGTGGTGATGTTTTGTGCATGTGCGGCAATAGCAATAAAATTAAAAAGAGCCGCCAGTACGAGTAATTTCTTTGTCATTGTGTGTCTGGGATTTAAAAGGACGCCAAAAGTAACCGTAAATCGCAAAAAAGGAAGAATTCAACGGTTTAGTTTTTTTAAATATTGGTAATTAGCTTGCTAAAGGGTTTGAAATAAGGTATAAAAATTGAGTACAGTTCTACAGATGAACAATTTCTAACAAGAGTTGCACCTCTCCTGATACATAAGTTTTTTTAATACAGGAGGTTTAGTAGCCCTTGAAACTTTAAACAGAAGTGTAAAAAACGGGAGAATAAGAATGTGAATTGGATAAAGATTCAGGCAGCGGATGATGGCGGGACATAAGCCATGGTGGAAGAGGCAGGAGCAAGGTTAGAAAGGGATGATGTGACGATTTGACGATGGGGCAGTAAGGTATGTGGTTACTTGGGTGCTTTCCGAACCAAATATACTGCCAGTAAGGCAAAAAGCAGGTTGGGAAGCCAAACGCCTATTACAGGCGGAAGGTTAGAGTTGGTAGAAAAAGTAATTGAAAACTTCATCACAATTTCGTAAAGCGCGCTAAGCCCAATACCCAACACTATGTGCCAGCCTAAGCCACCCCTTACCTTTCGCGAAGCTACACTAACACCAATTAAAGTGAGTATGTATATGCTAAAAGCAGAAGATGTTCTTCTGTAAAGCTCCACTTCATAGAATTCGATATCAGGTTGGCCAGCGGCTCGCATTTCTTGAATATAGTTTTTTAACTGTGGGGTGGTCATTTCTTCTTTTAAGTGAGCAGTAAACGAAAAATCGGAAGGCACAAACGGAAAAATTGTGTCGAGCACTTCGCCCTTTGTGATTATGTCGCGGCTATCGCGCAGTTGCCTTATGTAGTAATTGTAAACACGCCAGCGTTGGGTGGTGCTATCCCAGTCTATTTTTTCGGATCTTAGTTTATATACCAGTTTACCATTTTGAAATTTATCTATCGAAAATTTAAAACCACTGCCATCGCTTGGCTTAAAATTTTCGAAATAAACAATAGTGCCTGTATCAATTGTTCGATGAAAATTAATTCTGATGCCATCGGGCGGACGGCTAACATATTTGTGCTCAAACTCTATTCGCTTTTTATTACTGAATGGTACATAGTAATGGTTGCCCATATAAAAAACTAAAACGAGTAAGGTAGCGCCTACCCAGTACCCTCGAAGCATTCGGTAAAAACTAGTTCCGCTATTTAAAATGGCAACTATTTCTGAGCGTTCGGCCAGTTGTGATGTGAAGAAGATAACCGCTACTAAAACAAAGAAGGGGCCAATAAGTGAAGTAATGTAAGGTATAAAAAAAATGAAGTACTCTCGTATGGCAATGCTTGCTGTTACGTGATTGTCTACAAAGGCATCAATTTTTTCGCTGAGGTCTATAACTACAGTAACCCCCAGTAGCAACGCCATAATAAACACGAATGTGCCGAGGAACTTGCGAAGTATGTACCAATCGAGTTTTTTCATTTATAAAAATACTTACAAGCGTTGCATCAATTTAATCACCATTTCTTTTTTCCACGAAGCAAAGCTGCCATCTATTATATGTTGGCGAGCTTCTTTTACCAACCACAGGTAAGTGCTTAAATTGTTAATGGAAGAAATTTGTGCCCCTAACATTTCTCCGGTGTGTACCAAGTGACGAAGAAATGCTTTGCTGTGATTTCTCATAAGCGCACAATTGCTTTCGGCATCAATAGGCGAAAAATCGTCTTTCCACTTTTCGTTTTTGATATTGATAATACCTTGGCGTGTAAATAACATTCCGTTGCGAGCATTTCTGGTGGGCATTACACAATCAAACATGTCTATTCCCAACGCAATACCTTCTAAAATATTTGCGGGGGTCCCCACACCCATTAAATAGCGCGGTTTATTTTTTGGTAAAATGTCGCATACAAGTTCTGTCATTTCATACATGTCCTCATCCGGCTCACCTACACTGAGCCCTCCAATAGCATTGCCTTCAGCACCCATCGAGGCAATAAATTCTGCGCTCTGCTTTCGAAGATCTTTAAACACACTGCCCTGCACAATGGGAAAAAGGGTTTGCTCGTAGCCATACATGTTTTGTGTTTCAGAAAATCGTTGAATGCAACGTTGGAGCCAACGATGAGTCAGGTGCATAGACTTTTTAGCGTACTCATATTCGCAAGGATATGGGGTACACTCGTCAAATGCCATTATTATATCAGCTCCTATTTTACGCTGAATGTCCATTACGCTCTCCGGAGAAAAAAAATGTTTAGATCCGTCAATGTGACTTCGAAACTCCACTCCTTCTTCTTTGATTTTGCGTATATCTGATAGTGAGTGCACCTGAAACCCCCCACTATCAGTAAGTATAGGTTTGTGCCAGTTATTGAACTTATGCAAGCCACCCGCTTTTTCTATAACATCTGTACCGGGGCGCAGATACAAATGGTATGTGTTGCCTAAAATAATTTGTGCCTCTACATCGCGTTCCAGTTCTTGCATGTGAACTGCTTTTACAGCACCGAGTGTACCTACGGGCATAAAAATGGGAGTTTCGATTTTGCCGTGGCCAGTGGTAACTACACCAGCTCTGGCTTTGGTAAGTGTATCTGTAACTTTTAACTGAAATTGCATGCGGGGCTAAAATGAAAAATCCCCGAATAGTATCCGGGGATTGTGATTCCGGTGGGGATCGAACCCACGACCCAATGATTAAGAGTCATTTGCTCTACCAGCTGAGCTACAGAATCAGGAACGGGGCGCAAACATAAATTTCCGGTACTAAAAACCAAGCGCAGTTTATTGCTTTACTAAACGTTTTACCATTACTTTTTTATCCGCAGTTATTAATCGGACGGAATACACTGCCGGTGAAAGTAACGATACATCTATGTTTATTTCTAAATTGCTGAACACATTTTGGCTCCGCACTATTTCACCTAACGCATTTGCCAACTCTACTCTTTCTATGACATTACCTTTACTCGATACAGTAACATAATCAGCAGCGGGATTCGGAAAGATTCTTACTCTATCGAATTGTTCATCACTTACTCCGCTGCTGCAATCAATATTCTTAAATCCATCAAAATAAGATTTCATGTTGAATATGGCGAACTGGGCACAAGCCTGATGTTCGAGATTTTCGTTGATATTGAAGGTATCGCAAACTGTGCAGCCAAGTGCTTTCATTTTATTGTAACACACCAAAGCATTTTGCCAAGGCACATAAGAATCTGCACGGCAGAAAAGCATTCTTACAGGCGAGGTGGGTACCCAGTTGGTTACGTCATTTTCTTTGAGTGCTAATCTGAACGGATGGTTTGTGTCTGCTTGGAAAGCTGCTACGGAATCTGGCTTAAAAATATGTTTGGGGACACCGGGCATTTGTCCGTCTATCCAACCAAGGCCGTGTGTTCCATCGAACCATATAGGCATCAATGAATCGTAAGGATAAAGCAACGGCTTGGAAAGTGTATCGTACAAGTTATACATCTGGTTCCAACTATACACAAGAAAAGCCAAATAAGATGGTGAAGGGTAAACACTATCACTCAACATTACATCTACCATTACTCCGCTCATATCGTATGCACCGCTCATAGGCACACTAGCGGTAACGTGCATTTCATTATCAATTTTTTCCTGAATCATTTTGTGTGTTGCCATAGCCGCGTGCCCTCCCTGTGAATACCCCGTAAGGAAAATTTGCCCGTTAAGTTGCAGCCCTAAAGAGTCGCAGTTTTCGCGTGCTGCACGAATCAGATCAATAGTAGCGGTTGCTTCTGTGGCGGCATGTTGATATCGATGAAGACCCGGTCCATCGCCTAAGCCAAGATAATCGGGCGCAACGGCTACTATACCATTAGAGGCTGTAATGGCGCTCACGATAGGTTCTATTCCGCTAAATCTAGAAGGGGCATCTTCTTTACTGCTCATGCTGCCGTGAGCATAACTCATGAGTGGATGTTTGCATGCAGAATTTTTAGGTACAATAAAAAGCCCTGAAGCGGTTATGGGAGTGCTGTCGTAGTTGACCGTATTGTAAATCAGTTTATACACGTCAATATCGTACGCTGTACCTACCAACGCAGCCGGAATTCCGTTAGCGTTGAGAGTAGAATCTAACTGGGCTTTGGTGAAACTTCTTATAAATGTTCTACTTACTGTAAACTGAGCATTTAGAAAAGTAAATAGTAACAAGCAAATGCAAACTGCGGTTAAAGCTTTCTTCATAACTCATTTTTTTATAGTTGTGAATATGATAAATAATCGAAGAGCGTTAATTGAAAATACTATTTTGCGAACTTCATGAATAGTATATTACAACAGATTCTAAACAAATGGATACACACAGGCGAAGGGGCTATTACCCCTATTCGAAAGGGTAGTTTTCATAAAGCTAAAATGCTTTATCGTACTAAGGTTTTTCTAAAAAGTGAATTACGAGGGTTTGTAATGATGCTGATTGGTGTGCTAAGTGCCGGTTTTGGTTTAGAGGGCTTTTTATTACCCAATGGCTTTATTGACGGGGGAGTAACGGGTATATCGTTGTTGGTAGCTGAAGTGAGCGGCTGGCATCTCTCCGTGCTGTTAGTTGTCATTAACTTTCCGTTTATGATTATGGCCTACCAACAGTTTGGGAAACAGTTGGCATATAAAGCTACAGGGGCAATTGCACTGCTTGCGCTATGTATTGCTGTGGTTCATTATCCGGTAGTTACCAGCGATAAGCTTTTGGTGGCCGTGTTTGGTGGATTTTTTTTGGGGGCTGGAATAGGTTTGGCTATGCGAGGAGGTGCAGTGTTAGATGGCACTGAAATTCTGGCACTGTATGTAAGTAAAAACACCGGGCTCACTATCGGAGATTTTATTCTCATCATCAACATTCTAATTTTTAGTATGGCTGCATTTGTGTTAGGGCTGGAAGCAGCGTTATATTCCATACTCGCTTACCTATCTGCATCAAAAACAATTGATTTTATTATTGAGGGTATTGAAGAATACACCGGTGTTACCATTATATCGCGAAAGAGCGATGAAATAAAACAGGCCATTATTCAAAATATGCGAAGAGGTGTAACTGTATATACCGGCAAACGAGGTTTCGGAAAACAAGGAGAGCTTAACGAAGACACGGAAATTCTGTTTACTGTAATAACTCGGTTAGAAATTTCTGATTTAAAAACAGAAGTAAATGCTATTGACCCGAACGCTTTTGTTGTAATGGCAAGTGTAAAAGACACACATGGCGGAATGATTAAACGAAGGCCGTTACATAAGTAGTAATGAGTTTTATACAATTTCTATGAGCCACCACCATCACGACCACTCGCACTATCATATACATGCAAATGAGCGCAGCACGCGCATAGTAGTGCTTATTTCTTTTTGCACCATGATTCTTGAGCTTTACTTTGGTTATGCCACCAACTCAAAAACACTTATGATGGATGGTTGGCACATGCTTAGTCATGTGCTTGTATTGCTGCTTGCCTGGAGCGCATATTTTTACATCAAACAAAAACGCAGTAATATTACACATACCCAACAACACAAAGTGATATCACTGAGTGGTTTTGCCGGTGCGGTTATTATGCTTCTTATTACATGTAGTATGATTTACGAATCGGCATCTGCTCTTTTCGAAGAAAAAAAAATAGATGTGAGTATAGAAGCACTGGTAGTTGCCGTAATTGCTGTAATTGTAAACGGAGTAAGCGCATTCTTACTACACCGCGAAGAAGAAACTGCGGATGTTAACTTACGTGCTGCCTACTTACATGTGATAAGTGATGTAGTGCTTAGTGTGTTTGCTATCATTTCATTGTTAGCTGTAAAATATTTGGAGTTAAAAATACTAGACTCAACGCTTGCACTACTCGGTGCACTGGTCATATTAAAATGGAGTGTTGACTTGATAAGAAAAAGCTGGTCAGAAGTACTGGAGTTGCGAAGATAGGCAGTTACTCTGCTTCCAAAGATTTACGTTTTTCCGGCTTACTTTCAATTACCACTACAAACTCGCCTTTAGGCTCTTTTCTGGTAAAGTGTTGAATCAATTCATCGGCTGTTCCCCGAACAGTTTCCTCAAACATCTTTGAAATCTCTCGACTGCATGAAATTTTGCGACCATCACCGGTATGTTGCCTTAGCTCTTCGAGCAATTTTAAAATTCGAAAAGGAGATTCGTACAAAAGCACTGTTTTGCCAATAGAAGCAATTTCTTTGAGCTTAGTTTGCCTGCCCTTTTTGTGCGGCAAAAAACCGATAAACACAAATTCATTGGTGGCAAAACCTGAGTTTATCAGAGCAGGAACAAATGCAGTAGCACCAGGTAAAGTTTCTACATCAACTTTCTGTGCAACACAAGCTGCTATAAGAATTTGACCGGGATCTGAAATGCCGGGAGTTCCTCCATCACTCACCAACGCTACGCTTTTACCTGATTTTATTTTTTGAACAATTGATTCAACTGTTTTGTACTCGTTGAATTTGTGATAGGCTATTAATTGTTTCTCGATCTGAAAATGACCGAGCAATTTTTTCGTTTGCCTTGTGTCTTCTGCCAATATTAAATCTACCTCTTTTAAAATACGCAGCGCCCGAAGCGTAATATCTTCGAGATTTCCTACAGGTGTAGGAACTATGAAGAGTTTCGGCATTTTAAAACCCGGTTTAGAAATTAAAATAGTTGTTACTCAGCAACAATCTCAAACTTGTAGCCCTCCATAATTGGGTTGGCAAGTACCTTTCTGCAAGCGTTTTCAACCTGCGCACTGGCATCCTCCTTACTGGCAGCTTTTAGCTTAATGGTTATGTGCTTACCAACACGCACGTCCGCCACTCCATCGAAACTCATTTTTTGTAGGCCGTGTGCTACGGCTTTGCCTTGAGGGTCTAGCAGTTCTTTTAGAGGCATTACATCTATTTCAGCTCGGAAATTCATCGGTTAAATATTTTTTGGGTTATAGAAACAATAACATAAAGTATTATTATTAGAGAAACCGCTGCGAATTTAAAAGCAAGCACCAAACCTAGCGATACAATTATAAACAGGTAGCGGATTTCGTTTCCCGGCCAACCAAAGTTTTTAAACTTAAAGCCAAACATAGGCAGCTCTGCTACCATCAGCAACGATAAACCAGCAATAGTGCTGTACAATACAACGTTTGACATAAGTTGTGCGGCTAATCCAAATGAATTGTGTTGTATAATCAAAAGCAAGCCTACAACAAACATGGTGGCGGCTGGTGTAGCCAATCCTATAAAACCAGTAGTTTGGCGAGTATCAATATTGAATTTTGCCAACCGAAGAGCAGCAAACAGTGTTACTACAAATGCAGGCGCACTATAAGCGTATATTCTGTTGGCAGTTACTACTGCTTCGGCAGATTCGTTTTTCATGAGCAAGAGTTGAAAGAGAATAGCCCCCGGCACAAAACCAAAACTTACCACATCGGCTAACGAGTCGAGTTGCTTACCAAGTTCAGTGGATGATTTTGTGAACCGAGCTGCAAAACCATCAAAAAAATCAGCTATCAGCGATATGAATACACAAAGTGGTACCCACTCCATTCGATAAGTAAACAAAAATACCACTGCTGCGCAGCCGCTAAACAAGTTTAGCAGCGTAAGCATATTAGCAAGGTTAAAGAGTGGCAGAATACTCAAGTGGCTGATTATTTGCTATTCATTATTGATTCAATCTCTTCTGCTTCAATGGCAATATATGCCATAAGATCAACAGGTTTATCTTTTGTAACCAACAAGTTATTCTCAATACGTATGCCCAATTTCTCTTCCCGTATATATATCCCCGGTTCGCAAGTGAGTACCGCACCGGCTTTTAGCTTGGCGAATCTGTTGCCCACATCGTGTACATCTAACCCTAAAAAGTGCGCAGTGCCATGTGGAAAATACTTCTTATAAAGTGGATTGCTCTTGTCTTGCTTGGCTACTTCGCTCTTACGTATCAAACGCAAGTCAATAAGTTCACTTTCCATAATTAAACGCACTTCATCATTTAACTCGGTAAGCGTAATGCCAGGACGCATCAAGGCTGCTGCCTGCCGGTGAACTCTCAAAACAGCATTGTAAACTTTCTTTTGTCGTGCTGTGAACTTACCACTCACTGGCACTGTACGTGTAAGGTCGGCATTGTAGTTACCATACTCCGCGGCACAGTCCATCAGCAACAAGTCACCTGCTTTGCACTGAGCATTGTTACTTACATAATGCAGTACACAAGCATTTTCCCCAGTTGCAACAATTGGCTCATAGGCGTGTCCGGTGCCTCGGTTCACAATGTACTCATGCGTAAGTTCAGCTTCCACTTCATATTCCCACACTCCTGGCTTAATGAACTTGAGAGCTCGTAAAAATCCTTTATTAGTGATGTCAATTGCTTTGCTCAGCAGCTTAACTTCTGCTGTTGACTTAATAGTGCGTAACTCATGCATAATGGGAGCGCTTCGTTCGTAGCGGTGTAACGGAAAATCATTGACAATGCTACGAGCAAACTTAACTTCACAAGCTTCGCCCATACTAATGCTTCGGTCGTGCTCATTTGTATTCAAATAAACAGTATTGGCATAATGCATAAGCATATTAAAAACATCATAAAATGAATCGTTCCAATAGACTTCATTTACACCTGATAAATTACGTGCTTCTACAATAGTATGTTTTTTGCCTTCCCAAACCATAATGAGTTCGCTTGTCTTTCGTACAAAAAGTATCTCACGATACTTTTCTTCAGGTGCATCAGGAAATAAAATGAGGTAGGTTTCTTCCTGATCAATACCACTCATGTAAAACAAATCGGGGTTCTGCCTCCATTTATAAGATGAATCTGCACTTCTTGTTGGTGTGTCATTACTTATAAAAACAGCTAAAGAATTTTTCTTCATCTGGCGAACAAAGTTTTTCCTGTTCAGTTTAAACAATTCAGATGACTCAGGTTGATAACGCATAACGTAGATGTTTTTCAGGCGAATATGCTATTTCAAAAGGAATTTCCGCCTTGGCTTATTTTTCAAAAACCAAAAACTCAAATTTGATATGCTTCATAAACGGGAATTCATACATTCATACCACTAATAAAGCAGTAAGCACTACTGATGAGCGAACAACAATTTTCGGAACTTGACTTTTTTAAGAAAAGACTGAGCGGCACTGAACGTTTACTGGCCATTAAGCAACAACAGATAGATTCGCTGCTTGAAATTACGCGTGCGGTTAACAATAATATGCCTATAACTGCATTAGCACGCATTTACGAAAATATATTACATGCGCAGTTAGGGGTTAAACAAATTGCATTGTTTATTAAAGAAGTAGATGACAAATGGATTTGCATAACACCCGGAGAATTGCCTGGAAGCGTGTTAAACTATGAAGTGCAAACCAAGTTTACCCCGTTTAGCTACACCACTCCGGTGGCAGCTATAAAAGATGAGGTGCTGAGCGGTTTTGAGTTTCTTATACCTGTAACCCACAAAAAAGAGCCAATAGGTTTCGCACTCATGGGTGCATTTGGTAACGACAGCAGCGACACAAAAGAAGAAAAGCTAAAGTTTATTCAAACCATTACTAACGTAATAGTGGTGGCGAACGAAAACAAAAAACTCTTCAAAAGTCAGATTGATCAGTTAGTGATGCAAAAGGAGTTGAAACTGGCTGCTGACATGCAGAACCTATTAGTTCCATCTAAATTGCCTAACAATGAACATATCGAAGCTTCGGCATTCTATAAGCCTCATAAAAATATTGGGGGCGATTACTACGACTTTGTTCAGATTAACGAAAATGAAATTGCTTTCTGTATAAGCGATATTTCAGGTAAAGGTATTCCTGCGGCAATTCTAATGGCCAATTTTCAGGCAAACATGCGCATACTTCTAACCCGCAGGTATTCGTTGCAACAATTTATTGAAGTGCTCAACAGCAAGGTGCTAGAAATTACAAAAGGGGAAAAATTTATTACCTTGTTTATTGCTACCTACAACCAAAAAACAAGGGTGCTTACGTATGTAAATGCCGGCCACAACCCTTCTATACTTCATACCAATGGCGAAATACAATTGCTTGATAAGGGATGCACCATTCTTGGCATGTTCGATTCGTTGCCATACATCAATTATGGCGAGGTAAAAACCGAACCCGGTTCCATACTAGTAAACTATACCGATGGGTTAAGTGAAGCCACCAACAACGATGGCAAACTATATGAAATTGAAGGATTGGTAGGATTTACCAACCAAAACTCTGCACTCTCACTAACTGATTTTAACACCAAACTTCTCGACCATGTAATGGCTTTTATGCAGGATACTGATTTTGATGACGACATTACGCTTCTAACGCTTAGATTTAAGTAAGCTGCTTCAAAGAGGAATGTTTCCGTGTTTTTTGCGTGGAAGTTTTACTGCTTTATTCTCCGTCATAGCAAATGCACGAATGAGTTTTGCGCGAGTTTGTGAAGGCTCAATTACCTCATCTACAAATCCTCTTGCCGCTGCCTTGTATGGATTGGCAAAGTTTTCTGCATATACTTCCACCACTTCTTTAAGTTTTTCATCCTTATCAGCCGCTGCAGAAATTTCTTTCTTAAAAATAATTTCAGCAGCACCCTTTGCTCCCATAACAGCAATTTCTGCGTTGGGCCATGCATAATTCATATCGGCACCAATATGCTTACTGTTCATAACATCATACGCACCTCCGTAAGCTTTGCGGACTATCACTGTAATTTTGGGCACTGTGGCTTCGCTAAATGCGTACAATAATTTAGCACCGTTTGAAATAATGCCATGCCACTCTTGATCTGTGCCTGGCAAAAAACCGGGAACATCTACCAAAGTAAGCAGAGGTATATTGAAGCAATCACAAAAACGAACAAAGCGTGCGCCTTTCTTAGAAGAATTAATATCTAACACACCGGCTAACACAGCAGGCTGGTTAGCAACTACACCTATACTTCTACCGCCAATGCGCGCAAAACCAACCACAATATTCTCTGCATAATCTTTATGCACTTCAAAAAAAGAATCAATATCTGCTAGTTCGAAAATAATTTCTCGAATATCATACGGCTGATTGGGATTGGCAGGAATAATTGAGTTTAGCTTTATCCGAGTTTCATCGCCTAATTCGTAATCAAGCAGCGCAACTTGCTCATCGCAATTTTGTGGAATGTAGCTGAGCAGTTTTTTTATTGAATTTATACACTCTACCTCATTAGGGTATGTAAAATGAGTAACTCCGCTTTTAGCTCCATGCGCTGAGGCCCCGCCCAATTCTTCACTGGTAACATCTTCGTGCGTTACCGTTTTTACCACGTTTGGACCGGTTACAAACATATAACTCGTATGCTCCACCATCATAATAAAATCTGTAATGGCCGGTGAGTAAACTGCACCTCCTGCACACGGTCCTAATATGGCAGATATTTGAGGTACTACTCCGCTGGCAATTGTGTTACGGTAAAAAATATCGGCATAACCGCCCAATGAAACTACACCTTCCTGAATCCGCGCGCCTCCTGAATCATTTAGGCCAATTACGGGGGCGCCATTCTTCATAGCAAGATCCATGATCTTACATATTTTTTCAGCGTGTGTTTCTGAAAGAGATCCGCCAAACACAGTAAAATCTTGAGAAAACACATACACTAACCTTCCGTTAATAGTTCCATAACCTGTTACTACACCATCTCCCAGGTACACTTCTTTATCAATGCCAAAATCTTTTGCCCGATGTTCCACCATCATACCTATTTCTTCAAAGCTTCCTTCATCGAGCAATAAACCTATCCGCTCACGTGCTGTAAGTTTCCCTTTTTTATGTTGGTCATCAATACGCTTTTGTCCACCACCAAGTAGTGCTTGCACTTGTTTATTGTTCAATCTTTGCAACTGTTCTTTCATACCTTTATATAGATTTTTCTATTTCAACGGTTCCATACCGTATGTTTTCCACTCTTCATAACTCGGACCATACATGCCGGCAACTGGTAATTCATTTAATCGCATTAGCACAATCAACTCGCCCCGGTGATGTGCCTGATGTGTGATGAGAATATGCAGTGTAACTCCGCGCTTCCATTTGCTGCCATACATTTCATCTTCTTCGTTCAGCGATGCATCAGTCCAATTCTGTTGTATCTCGTGCAGTAAGCTTTCTGATGAAAGTTTGTACGTGTTACAAATTTCAACAACTGTTTCTCCGTTGTAATTTTCCTGCGGCTTACCTCCAATATTTAAGCCGGTTCGCTCCATCATTTCTTTAATAGTATGCGTAATATGCCATGACAAAAAGCCAATAGTACGTACTTTATTGTGCAGTTTCTTATCAAGCGACTCATTGGTAAGATTCTTAAAAAGCTTAAGTGTGTTCTCGCTTTCGTAGCTCCAATCGTTCACAAAATCTATAATTGTTCTGTACATGTGTAGTGCTTAGGGCTGTGGAATCAAACTGTTTTTTCTGTAAAAACAATACCATAATCTTTTAGCTCATTCAGAACGGGATCATACACTTCTTTAAACTTAGGCATTAATACACCTTTCGTTTTTATATCTCCATTTAAAATCATTTTGGCTACCATGCCAACCGGCAAACCAACTGTCATAGACATAGCAGTATGTTCTGCATCTTTGCCTATACAAACTAACGATGACTGCAATGTTTTTTTTCCTCGCCCACTTTTACCCGAATACTCTATTTCGTGAATCATTACCACCATATCTTTATCGTTCTGCTGCATGGTCCAAGTATGCTCTAGCACGTGTTGAAGAAAATCTGATGGAGTAATCCATTTATCTTTATACAGAGACAGCATAGGAATAACAGCTGTACTCAGTAGCATTTGGTGAATCTGCTTATCAGCAATTATTTCTTTGCCCATCATTAATTCCTTTACTTCCTCCATCAGTTTGTGTGTAAGTCGTTCCTTGCGGTTAGTAAAACCAAGTTGAACAAGTGCGTTCCAACCTTTGCAAAACGGAGGCTTGCGTAGTGTACCCCTATACATAGTCTTCACCCCTTTCAAACCGTACTCAGTTATGTATTTTAACGAGTCTCGGTTAGGGTAGCTCTCAAACTTTCCAAAACGGTGAAGTTTAACTTCAGATGTATAGGTGAAGAGTTTTTCGTAAGTAACCAGTTTCTTTTTACCACTTTGCAGCCACTGAATTTCGCCCTCGCCCTGACCCGCCAAAATTACATTGCGTGGGTTCCATGTAAACTTGTAATGCCACAGGTTATCATCACTATCGGGGGCTACTAAACCACCACAGTGCGATTTGTACCCTGTTATCACTTTGCCTTCAGCTTTCAGTTTATCAATCATCTGCATAGAACTCATGTGGTCTATGCCCGGGTCAAGCCCTACTTCATTCATAAAAATCAGCTTCTTCTTCTGTACCTTTTCGTGAAGATTGCGCATAGCATCGCTGATGTAAGAAGGTGTAACCAAGTTTTTTTTGAGTTCAATACAATCTTCAGCTACGGGCAAGTGCATGGTGGCAGGCAGCATAGAAATTACTATGTCAGCCCCTGTTATCAGTTGTTTGCGGCTTGCTTCATTGTAAAAATCAAATGCTACCGCATTTGTGAAATCTCTGCCTTTAGTTTTTTGCAATGCATGATTTTGTGAAATGTCGGCAACTGTTACCTGCCAGTTTTGGTGTGCAGCTCGTTGTACCAGGTAGTCTATTAACACGCCTGACGATTTGCCTGCTCCTAAAATGAGAATGTTACGCATTGCGCTACAAGTATAGGAAAGATGAAATGCTTATCACCATTGTTACTAAGATTAATGTTGGGGCATCGTCAAAAGTCTCCTACCGCTAAATCTATACTGCTTCCTACATCACAACTTAGGCAACCCAGCATAAAATCATGACAACAATTTGCAATTATGAAAATCTACGTTCTATAATTGCAACTAAAATAAACGCAATGATTTGGAAAGTAAAACCCACTCATGATTACATAAAAAGTGTTGAACAAAAAAACATGGGTGATTTCTTGGAAATCGAGGTTACCGAAATTGGTGATGATTTTTTGACAGCCAGAATGCCTGTAAATGAACGAACTATTCAGCCCTTCGGTTTGTTACACGGTGGCGCAAGTTGTGTGTTGGCAGAAACAATAGGTAGCATTGCTTCTACATTTTGTATTGATGTTACCAAAGAAATGGCTGTAGGTATCGAGATAAATGCTAACCATCTACGTGGCGCACGGCAGGGCTTTGTACACGGAACAGCCAAACCAGTTTACATTGGTAAAAGTATTCATGTTTGGAACATAGAAATAACTGACGATCAAAAAAAACTAATCTGTGTTTCAAGATTAACATGCGCCATTAAAGCCAGAGTGTAATTTTTAGCTTTACTCCCATGGCTTCTCACAACGATTTAGGTAAACAGGGCGAGGATGCAGCTGTTGAGTTTTTACAAAAAGCCGGGCACGAAATTCTGGCGCGTAATTTTCGTCATAGTCATGCTGAAATTGATGTGATTTCTCGTGAGAGTGGAATTATAATTTTTAGCGAGGTAAAAACTCGCAGCACTAGCCGTTTCGGATTTCCTGAAGAGTTTGTAACTAAAGAGAAAGTAAGATTAATGAAAGAAGTTGCTGAGGAGTTTCTTTATCAAAACCGTTTAGAAACCGAAGTTCGGTTCGATATTTTATCTGTGATTATTTCAGAGAAAGGAATAAACATTAAGCATATACCCGATGCATATTTTTGAAAAAATAATAAAGCACTCAGTTATCTAATACTTAATTTGGTTCACCCCATCTATTACCAATCAGCAATAAGCGCCAATAAAAAACCCCAATAGAGCGAATCTACTGGGGTTTCTGAAAAATTTCTTCCACTGTTTACATACTAGCTGTTGCTAATCCTTGTCTTCCTTTTATTCTACCAGACGAGGTAAGCCCATCGTAGTGGCGGTTTAGTAAATAAGTTTCTATGGTTGCCAAAGTATCTAAAACTACACCTACCATAATCAAAATAGAGCTACCGCCAAAGAAAAGAGCGAAACCGCGGTTTACATCAAATAACATTACTATGGCCGGTAGAACCGCAACTATTCCCAAAAATACTGCACCGGGTAAAGTAATACGAGAAATTACTGAATCAATAAACTCTTCGGTTTTCTTACCGGGTTTAACTCCCGGAATAAACCCACTGTTACGTTTAAGATCATCGGCAATTTGAGTAGGGTTTACTATCAAGGCGGTGTAGAAATATGTAAAGGCTACGATTAAAATAAAGTAGGTAAGGTTATATGCCCATGATGTAATATCATTAAAGGCAATAAGGAAACTGCTGTTTTGGTCGAAACCCGGAATAAACTGAGCAACTGTAGCTGGCAAAAACATTATTGCCTGAGCAAAGATAATTGGCATAACTCCAGACGCATTTAACTTTAATGGTAAATACTGACGAACTCCACCAGCCTGCATCATTTTACCACCTTGAATAATATTGCGTTTAGCATACTGCACCGGAATTCTACGGGTACCTTGAATCAATAGAATACACGCGCCAATTACCACAACTAAAAACGCCATTTCTATCACAAAAGCGATTAAACCGCCTTTTGTAATCCGTGCAGTAAACTCTTCTAAAATAGAACTTGGGAAACGAGCCAAGATACCAACCATGATAATAAGTGATATACCATTGCCAATCCCTTTATCTGTAATCTTCTCCCCCATCCACATTACAAAAAGAGTTCCGGCTGAAAGTACTACTACTGTTGATACCGAAAAAAGAAAAGGCGAAAGCGATGAAACCATAGCTGCGGCATCGGCATTGCGCAAATACACCACATAACCTGCTCCCTGGAAAGCTGTAACAGCAATAGTGAGTAAACGGGTGTATTGGTTTAGCTCTCTACGGCCGCTTTCACCTTCTTTCTGCAATTTCTGAAAGTAAGGAATAGCCAGCGTTAACAACTGCACCGCAATCGAAGCTGATATATAAGGCATGATACCCAACGCAAAAATTGATGCCCTCGAAAACGCCCCCCCTGCAAACAAGTTTACCAACCCTAAGATTCCGCTACTGCCCTGGTTAGACACATTATCTAATGCCATTGGGTTAATTCCCGGAAGCGTTATATAAGTACCTAAACGATAAATAAGAATAAGGCCCATAGTAAGCAGAATGCGCTGACGCAACTCTTCTATGCTCCATATCTCTTTTAATTTCTGAAATAGTTTCATGGTTTATTTCTAAGTAAAAATCCCGATAGCTTATCGGGACTCTTTATGATTGGTGATTACTTTTTAACAATGGTAACAGTGCCGCCCAGCGATTCAATTTTTGTTTTAGCTGATTCGCTGATAGCATGAACTGAAACATTAACCTTGCTGGTTAACTCGCCAGCACCCAACACTTTTATCAGTTCCGACTTGCCTAACAGATGGTTAGCGCGAAGCGACTCAACTGTTATGTCTTTTAAACCGCGATTATCAATTAGATGCTGAATCTTACCTAAGTTAAGGGCTGTGTATTCTATGCGGGTAAAATTCTTGAAACCTACTTTCGGCATTCTTCTTTGAAGAGGCATCTGTCCGCCTTCAAACCCAAGCTTTTGTTTATAGCCAGAGCGAGACTTTGCCCCTTTATGACCACGCGATGAAGTTCCTCCATCCGTAGAACCCTGACCACGTCCTAAACGCTTTTTTGTTCTGCCTATGGCGCCCTTTGCCGGTGTTAGATTATGTAATTCCATTTCTTTCGAAGTTTTAAGTTTGAATTTATAGTTGTTCTACTTTCACCAAGTGCTGTACTTTACGAATCATTCCTGCAATTGCCGGAGTGTTTTCCAATTCGTTGGTTGAACCGATTTTGTTTAAGCCCAAAGCTTTTACGGTTCTTTTTTGGCGCTCATCTTTTTCGATGGTGCTGCCTGTTTTTGTAACTCTGATTTTTGCCATTGTATTTGGTTTTATCTATGCTGAGTACTAATACTTATCCTTTAAATACTTTTTCCATTCCAACGCCTCTGTTTTTAGAAACAGTATAAGGGTCACGCAGTTTACTGAGTGCATCAAGGGTAGCTTTAATTACGTTGGTAGGGTTGGCACCACCTTGTGATTTTGCCAATACGTCTTTAATACCTACACTCTCTAATACAGCACGCATAGAACCTCCGGCAAGTACACCTGTTCCGTGTGATGCCGGGCGAAGCATAACTTTTGCAGCACCAAACTTGCCAAACTGAACGTGAGGTATAGTGCCTTTGAACACAGGAACGCTTACTAAGTTTTTCTTAGCATCGTCAATGCCCTTTTGGATAGCTTCTTGCACTTCACGGGCTTTGCCAAGGCCTTCGCCTACAATGCCGTTACCGTTACCAACTACTACAGTTGCCGAGAATGTGAATGTGCGCCCCCCTTTGGTAACCTTTGTTACTCTGCGGATGTTTACCACTTTTTCTTTCAGTTCCAGTTCGCTCGCTTTGAGCTTTTGAACATTCAATCTTGCCATGTTTTTATTTTGATTGATGATTGATTTTTGAATTAGAATTTAAGACCTCCTTCACGTGCACCTTCGGCAACGGCTTTAATACGACCGTGATATAAAAATCCACCGCGGTCGAACACTACTATAGAGAGACCTTTGTCAGCAGCTTTTTTAGCGATAGCTAAACCAACATTCTTGCTTTGCTCTGTTTTGTTGCCACTACGTGTAAAATCTTTATCGCGGGTAGAAGCGGCAGCTAGTGTAGTGCCGTTTGTATCGTTAATCAACTGCACATAAATTTCTTTATTGCTACGGAACACAGCCAAACGCGGACGCTCTGCTGTACCACTGATTTTACCACGTATTCTAGTGCGTATTTTTTTCCTCTTTTCTAACTTAGTTGCTGCCATCTTTATTCGTTTTTAAGATGAGTGTTTGAATTAATTTATCTACCTACTACTTCTTAGCTGCTGATTTACCGGCTTTACGTCTCAACACTTCGCCAACAAACTTGATACCTTTTCCTTTGTATGGCTCCGGCTTACGGATAGTGCGCAGTTTAGCACAAACCAATCCTAAAAGGTCTTTATCATTACACTCTAAAGTTACTATCGGGTTTTGACCTTTATCCTGTTTTGCTGTTGCTTTCATTTCGGTTGGAAGTAATACAACTACCGGGTGAGAGTAACCCACAGAAAGCGTAAGCACTTGTTTGGCAACATCGGCACGGTAACCTACCCCTACCAGTTCCAACTCAGCTTTATAACCATCAGAAACACCGGTAACCAGGTTGCTAAGCAAAGCTCGGTAAGTGCCGTGTAGCGCTTTGTGTCTTTTCTGGTCGGTTGGTCTCTCAACAGTTAATGTTCCACCTTCTACCTTAACGGTAATATCGCGGTCAACCTGCTGAAACATTTCGCCTTTAGGGCCTTTTACTTTCACTACATTTCCGCTCATAACTTCCACCGAAACATTTTTCGGAAGTGTAATGGGAGCTTTACCTAT
Source organism: uncultured Chitinophaga sp. (assembly GCA_964615305.1). Lineage (GTDB taxonomy): Bacteria > Bacteroidota > Bacteroidia > Chitinophagales > LD1 > Bog-950. The sequence goes on along the minus strand of CAZTNA010000004.1, from coordinate 5,541 downwards.
ACGTGACATATCTTAATGAGTTAGTTGTTATTAGTTAATGGTTGATTAGAATACTTCGCAAAGAACTTCACCGCCTACACCCAACGCTTTTGCCTGCTTTTCTGTCATTACACCTTTAGAAGTAGAAACAATGGCTATTCCCAACCCGCTTAATACGCGCGGCAATTCTGTTTTGGCGCGGTATTGACGTAAACCCGGGGTAGAGATTCTCTCTAAACTTTTAATCACCGGTGTTTTTGTAGCGCTATCGTACTTCAATGCTATTTTGATTACACCTTGGTTATCGGTAGTATCTTCAAATTTATACTTAAGAATATAGCCGTGCTCGTACAGAATTTCTGTAATTCTCTTCTTGATTTTTGAGGCAGGTATTTCAACAATACGGTGACCTGCCTGCTGAGCGTTTCTAACGCGGGTCAAAAAGTCGGAGATTGGATCTGTCATTTTATTTTCTTTTAGTTGTTCTTGTGTTTAAGTCCCGTTTAGGGTATTTAGGGTTTTACCATGATGATTTAGTTACACCCGGAATTTTGCCTTCGGTGGCCAGCTTTTTAAACTGAATACGTGATACACCAAACATACGAACGTGTCCACGACCACGACCTGTTAGTGCGCAACGGTTACGCAAACGAACTTTCGATGAGTTCTTAGGAAGTTTGTCAAGTAAACTCCATTCACCTGCTGCCTTTAATGCTTCACGTTTAGCAGCAAACTTTGCCACCAATCGTTCTCTTTTGCGCTGACGGGCTTCTACTGATTTTTTTGCCATTGTTCGGGTATTGAGTAGTTAGTTGATTATTGTGGTTTAGAATCTTTTTTGAAAGGCATTCCCAACGCTTCGAGAAGGGCATATGCTTCTTCATCATTTTTAGCTGTAGTTACAAAGGTAATATCCATACCTTGTATCTTGGTCACTTTATCAATTTCCATTTCGGGGAAAATAATTTGTTCTTTTACCCCTAGCGTATAGTTACCGCGACCATCGAAGCCTTTGTTGTTTACTCCTTTAAAGTCGCGAACGCGTGGCAGAGAAACAGAAACCAAGCGATCGAGGAATTCAAACATTCTTTCGCCACGAAGGGTTACGCGTGCACCAATTGGCATGCCTTCACGTAATTTGAAGTTTGATATGGCTTTACGAGCATGCGAAGCTACGGCTTTTTGTCCGGCAATAGCGGTCATTTCCTGAAGGGCAATGTCCACTAACTTTTTGTCGGAAGTAGCACCATTAACGCCCTGATTTAAACAGATTTTGGTTAACCGGGGCACCTGCATTACAGAGGTGAAGTTGAACTTGGTTTTGAGCGCTGGAGTTATTTCGTCCTGATAGCGCTTCGCGAGACGCGGAGTGTATTTTGTGTTGCTCATTAAATTAGTTTTTGCACGATTCCCAACCGTGCGGTTTTTTAAAAGGGACGGCAAAAATAAGCGCAGATTTGAGAAATCCAAATGAATTTTAAGAAATGCGTGAATCTCTATTAATGCAACGATACTAATTACACGCTACCAAACATGGCTATGATGTATTCATGACTTCTGCCACAAAACACAAATTGGTGTAGTTTGTAAGTTCAAACTGTTTATATGCGTCAAAATTAGATAGTCACCTATAGACCTAGTGTATCTTTTTGTTAGAAACTTAGGATTGGCTTTTTTACAAGGATCACTTGCTACTAAACTGTCATAATTTCCTTTTCCTTCACTTCCAAATGTTTTTCCACTTTGGCTGAAAAATCGTTAGTAATGTTTTGGATATCGGTTTCGGCATTCTTGGCGGCATCTTCTGTTAAACCGTCCTTCAAATATTTCTTCACTTTTTCGTTCGAATCTTTACGAATAGTACGTAATGAAATACGGCATTTTTCAGCTTCAGCTTTGCAATGCTTTACTAAATCTTTTCTACGCTCTTCTGTCATTGGTGGAATGTTTAGCCGAATAATCTTACCATCGTTTTGTGGGGTAACACCAATATTTGCCTTTAAAATTGCTTTCTCGATTTCAGCCAACAGCGAAACATCCCAAGGTTGAATACTGAGTGTTCTTGCATCTGGGGTAGATATATTACCTACCTGAAATAATGGAGACATAGCACCATAAGCATTTACTTCTATGCCATCAAGCATAGTAGCACTGGCTCTGCCCGCACGAATCTTGCTAAGCTCAAATTCAAAATGGTCGAGGGCTTTTGCCATTTGTGTTTTTGTGTCTGATAAAAGACTTTTTACATCTAGGTCGGTCATGGATTTTTATAGTTGTTTTATTAATATTACTTATCTGTAACTACTGTACCAACTTTTTTACCTTGGAGTAGTTTTTTTAAGTTTCCTTGTTTATTTACATCAAACACTATTATAGGCAAGTGATTTTCTTGGCAAAGCGTAAATGCAGTTAAGTCCATTACGCTGAGTTTTTTCTTTATTGCATCACTATACGTAATACGTTCAAATTTTTTCGCTTTCGGGTTTTTCTCAGGGTCTGAATCGTAAATTCCGTCAACACGGGTACCTTTCAATATTACATCACATTCAATTTCTGTAGCTCTCAAAGCTGCTGCTGTATCGGTTGTAAAATATGGATTACCGGTTCCTGCTCCAAAAATTACAACACGGCCTTTTTCGAGATGACGAACTGCTCTTCGCTTAATAAAAGGTTCAGCTATTTCTTTCATTTCAATTGCTGAAAGCAAACGAGTGTTCACACCTATTTTTTCGAGACCGCTCTGAAGAGCCATACTGTTAATAACTGTGGCCAGCATACCCATATAGTCACCTTGAACTCGATCTATACCGTTGGCAGTTGCTTGAATACCCCTGAAAATATTTCCACCACCAATAACTACAGCTACCTGAACTTTGGCATCAACCGCCTGCTTTATTTCTGCAGCATATTGCATTACCATATCTGCATCTATACCAAACTGCTTACTACCCATCAGCGACTCGCCACTTAGTTTTAAAAGAATTCGTTTGTAACTCATAGCGTGTGAAAATAAAAAAGCAGTTTAAAACCATTTCTGTCATTCCTGCTGACAAAACGTTGAAAATTATTTATCGCTTAAAAAGCAACCAATTGTTAATAATAGATACTCTTTCTATTGAGCGTAAATTTTACAAAGACAAAGATTTGAATAGATTAGCAAAACCCTGACTAACTCCATTAATAAAACATGATGAAAAAATTTTTACTAGTTGTATCATTTTTTGTATCGGCCACCATTGTGAAAGCGCAGTGCGTAACTAACGTAAACTTTAATACGTGGCAACAAGCCGGTCAACCAGCTAACGGACAGTGGCAAGTTCAAGGTGGAGGATCGCAAGTGCACCAAAACGTAAACGGAAACCCTACTTTTTTCATTACACCTTACGACTTAATGAACGTGCATGTCAGTGGTCGCTTCCGCAGTACTGATACTGACAATGATTATATGGGGTTTGTGTTTAGCTTTCTAAATCCCATGGGTGCTACCGACCAATTCGACTGTTGGCTTTTTGACTGGAAGCAATCACCACAAGGTGTAGGTGGTGGTACTGCACCACAAGGTATGGCTCTTTGCCGGGCTAATGGATTAATACCACCAGCACAATACGACAACGTGTTTTGGCTACATAACAACTCTCCTGAATTTACCGTAGTTCAAAACAATTTTGGTAGTGCCGGCTGGCAGTGGCTCAACTGGCACGACTTCGATATTTACTTAACCTACTCTCGCGCCACCATCTATGTAGATGGAGCCTTAGTGTTCGACCACTACGATTGTTATCAACCCGGCCGTTTCGGTTTCTATAACCTTTCGCAGCAAGATTGCGACTATGAAAACTTCCAGTACGATTTGTTTGTTGACTTCACCATTAGCCAAACCAACGTTTGCTTAGGCAACTCCACAACTTTCGAGTTTGTACATCCATGTGTAACACTGCCCATAAGTCAGTATCAAAGTATAGTATGGAACTTTGGCGATGGCCAAACAGCAACTGTAAACAATCCAACCAATGCTACTGCTAATGTGGCGCACACTTATACCGCTGCCGGCACTTATAATGCTACCGTTACAGTTACCGACAACAATGGATGTACAGAAACAGCATCACATACAGTTGAAGTTCGAAACCCAATAACCTTATCTCCAACACTTACTCAACCACCTTGCAACGGTGGCGGCAACGGTACGGTAGCTGTTACCGCTTCAGGTGGTTTCGGCAACTACAACTACTTGTGGAATCCGGGGGCAAATCCAAATGCAACTTACGCAGGTGTGCCTGCAGGAACTTATACTGTTTCAGTAACCGATGGTTCTTGTAACACAACTGCTCAATACACTTTGAATCAGCCAACTGCCCTTTCTGCTGTTACGTCACACACAAATGCTACCTGTGGCAATAATGACGGCACAGCTACCATTGCTATTTCAGGAGGCACTCCACCTTACTCCAACGTCTCGTGGGCTGGTCAACCGGGGTTCACTGTGGGCGGGTTTAGTCCTGGAACCTACATTGCCAACTTTGTAGATGCCAATGGTTGTTCAGCATTACTTCAATATTCTGAAACTATTATCGGATTACCGTGTGGTATAACTTCAAGCACATCTGTTACCAATGTAAGTTGTTTTGGTGGAAACAATGGCACCGCTACACTTACAGTAACCGGTAGTACACCGCCCGTAAATATAACGTGGAATGGCGGATCTGGTAGCGGTGCTACAGTTACTGGACTTGCCCCCGGCACCTATACATACAATTATTCGGATGCAAATGCTGCTCACGCATTTAGTGGTACGGTTACTATTACTGGACCCACAGCACCAATGAACGCACAGCTAAATACTGTAGGCATTACCTGTGCCGGGGCTACCGATGGTCAAGCTATTGCCTCAGTTGTGTCAGGAGGAGTTTCACCATATAATTATGCGTGGAATCCTGCCGGAGCTAACAGCCCGGTCCGAACCGGCTTAGGGGCTGGTGCTGTAACAGTTACAATTACCGATGCAAATGGTTGTACTGCGGTGGCTACTGGTTCAGTATCGTCTGTACCTTCCTTAACAATATCGCTTACCCCTTTTATGGATAGCTGCTATTACAGTGGTAAAGGAAAAATACTTGCTGATGTAAACGGGGGTTCACAACCCTATAGTTACGACTGGAGCAATCTCACTACCGATACTGCTTTGTTTGGTGTTAACCAGGGCAACTACACTCTTACAGTTACTGACAACAGTGGTTGCTCTGCAAGCGCAAGTGCAACCATCACAGGACCTGCGGCACAACTTTCAGCTCCTCATGTTACACAAGACATTCTCTGCTTTGGGAATACCAACGGTAGTATTACAGTAACGCCTGCCGGTGGTACTGCACCATACACTTATGCATGGAACCCGGGTTCTGTAAGCGGAAATGCTCCAACCAATCTAGCTGCCGGTATTTACATTTATACAGTTACAGATGCATATGGTTGTAGTGTGTTAGGCAGAGATACAGTATATGCTCCGGCATCTGCCCTCACCGCTACGAGTTCCCATACGAACGTTACATGTAACGGGCTGAACAA